>JAEPQH010000007.1 GCA_017640605.1 Balneolaceae bacterium
AACGATTTGCGACCTTAATGCGCTCACAGTAAGACTGTATTTTTTCATGGATTAGTGTTTATGTGGATAAATAAGCACTTCGTGGTTAGTAATTCAGCCACTAAAACAAATTTAAGCTAATTCTCAACTGGGCAGACTCATCGTTATCACTCTGAGTGACTGATTTCTCGAAGAAGTTTGAGGTAGTCCGCACAAGCTATTCGTCTGTCGGGCAAACGCCCGGCTGATGGAATCCCGCAAAAGGCTCTTAAATTCTGTTGTACTTAATTGCTGATTTTGTTAGCCTTGCTTGCGTTCCAGAACATCAAGAAACGGGGAAAAATGAAAAAAGTACGGCAATCGATCAATAAGGCATGGTTAAAGGTTAAACCCAACCGAAGCGATATCGATTGCTTTAAGCGAAATCTGATTCAATTAATTGATCGGATAAACGAAAATGAGTCGGAAGAGCACCACAAAAAGCTGGTGTCCGATTTTTTGGAAGAAACCTACTATCGTGGCAAGCATTACATAAATACCAAAGGGCGTAGCGATCAGGTAATACATAACGGTAAAGAGCCGGAAAGTAACGTTGGCGTAATTATTGAAGCCAAAAAGCCGACCAATCAGTCCGAGATGCTTTCAAAAAGCAACATCAACACCAAAGCCTTTCAGGAGTTGTTGCTATACTATCTGAGGGATCGCATCACCCACAAAAACCTTGGAATTAAACACTTAATCGCCACCAATATGTACGAGTGGTTTGTGTTTGATGCCAACACTTTCGAAAAAGCGTTTGCGAAGAATAAAAAACTGCTTAAACAGTTTGAGGAATTTGAAGCAGATCGTCTTTCGGGCACAACCACCGATTTTTTTTATAAGGAAATTGCCCAGCCTTTTATCGAAGAAGTAAAAGATACCATCGAATATACTTGGTTCGATATCCGCACGTACGATAAACCGTTGCGTAACAACAACAAAAAGGACGATGCAAAACTAATTGCCCTCTACAAGTTTTTCTCGCCGGAACATCTGCTAAAGCTGCCGTTCGCCAACGACAGTAATTCGCTCGACAATCGTTTTTACAAAGAACTGCTGCACTTGATTGGGTTGGAAGAAGTGAAAGACGGTGGCAAGAAAGTGATTCAGCGCCCAAAAAAGGAAGATCGCAATTCTGGTTCTTTGCTCGAAAATACCATCGATCATCTGGAAAGCAGAGATAAACTCAGCCGATTAAGCAACAGTGCATCATTTGGGTCTACAAAAGAAGAACGTTTGTTTAATGTGGGATTAGAGCTTTGCATCACCTGGGTGAATCGCATACTGTTTCTGAAATTATTGGAAGCCCAGCTAATTAGTTACCACAAAGGAAATGCTGAATTTTCTTTCCTTAATATGAAATTCATAAAAGATTATGATGAGCTGGACACGCTCTTTTTTGAAGTGCTGGCGGTAAAAGTTGAGCAAAGAGATCGAGAACGGCTGAAACGCTTTCTCCATGTTCCGTACTTGAATAGCTCTTTATTTGAGCCCACCGATTTGGAACACGATACGCTGTTCATCAGCAATTTGGCGGATAATCGATCGCTTCCCATCATTAGTGGAACGGTGTTGAAAGGGGAGAAGGGTAAAAAACGTACCGGCGAATTAAGTGCACTTGAGTATTTATTCGCTTTTTTGGATGCCTACGACTTCAGCAGCGAAGGTGGTGAGGATATTCAAGAGGATAACAAAACACTGATCAACGCCTCGGTGCTTGGACTCATTTTCGAGAAAATAAACGGCTATAAAGATGGCTCGTTCTTTACGCCCGGCTTCATCACCATGTATATGTGTAGGGAAACTATTCGTCGCGCTGTGGTTCAAAAGTTTAACGAGGTGAAGGGCTGGAAGTGTTCCAACTTTTCGGAACTAAAAGAAGATCTGGCCGACTATATCCACGAAAACGACCGAATTAAAGCTCGCCAAGAAGCCAATGCTATCATAAACAGTCTCAAAATTTGCGATCCGGCAGTGGGATCGGGCCATTTCTTGGTATCGGCACTGAATGAGTTGTTGTCGGTAAAAGCCGATCTTAAAATTTTGGTAGACCGAGAGGGCGAGCGACTTTCTTCCTATGAAATTACCATAGAGAACGACGAATTGATTGTTACCGATTTGGATAATGTGTTATTCGAATATCATCCCGAAAGCAAAGAAAGCCAACGCGTACAGGAAACGCTGTTCCACGAAAAGCAAACCCTCATCGAAAACTGCCTGTTTGGGGTAGATATCAATCCCAACTCAGTAAAAATCTGCCGCCTCCGTTTGTGGATTGAGCTGCTGAAGCATGCGTATTACCATAGTCATTCAGAACCCGATTCATCGGGTGAAGAATCTGCCCAAGCTGATAACAAACAAAACTCGTCAACTAGGGTACTCGAAACCCTGCCCAACATCGACATCAACATAAAAACGGGGAACTCGTTAATTAGCCGCTTTGCGCTGGATGCCGATTTAAAAGATGCGTTGAAAAAAAGTAAGTGGAGCATAGAAAGTTACCGAGCCGCTGTACAAAGTTACCGCACCGCCCGCAACAAAGACGAAAAGCGAGAAATGCTGCGCTTGATGGAAGATATTAAAGGCGATTTTCGCACCGAAATTCAGCGCAATGATCCCAAAGTGGTAAAGCTGAAAAAGCTAAGCGACGAGTTAGTAGTGCATACCACCCAAACGAGTATGTTCGACCAAACAGCGAAAGAGAAAAAGGCGTGGCAGAAAACTACCGAAAAACTCACCCAAGCCATTGCCAAGCTGGAAACCGAGATTGAAGAAATAAAGAACAACAAGATTTTTGAAAACGCCTTTGAATGGCGTTTCGAATTCCCCGAAGTGCTGAACGAACAAGGCGACTTTGTGGGCTTTGATGTGGTGATTGGGAATCCGCCGTATATCCGTCAGGAGGAATTCAAGGAGATTAAACCCTACTTACAAACGCACTATGCCTCCTACGCAGGAACCGCCGATATTTATGTGTATTTTGTGGAGCGTGGTTTCCAGAACATGAAGCAGGGCGGACAGTTTACCTATATCATTCCCAATAAATGGATGCGTGCAGGATATGGAAAGAGTCTCAGAAACTACCTGAAAGAACAGAAACTGAACACCATTCTTGATTTTGGCGACCTTCCTGTGTTTGAAGAAGCCACAACCTATCCTTGTATTCTGGGAGCAGAGAAAACAAATCCTTCTAACCGTTTTGAAGCACTGAATGTGGAATCGCTGGACTTCCCAGAAGGTTTAAATCGATTTGTTGAACAGCATAAAATGGACATGTTAGCAGATGAACTCCCCGATCATGGCTGGACGTTAACCAGTGCCAAAGAACAGCGATTGATAGCCAAACTGAAAAACAAAGGAACATCATTAGGGGAATATGTTGATGGGAAAATATTCTATGGGATAAAAACCGGATACAACAAAGCATTTGTGATTGATGAGGAAACCAAAGATCAATTGATTGCTGAGGATACGGGTTGCACTGACATCATCAAACCGTTTTTGGCGGGAAAGGAAATCAAGAGATATCAACAGCCAGAAGCCAATAATTATCTCATTCTTTTTAAAAATGGAGATACAAAAAATTGGTTTGGAGAGTTAAAAGAAGATGAAGCTTGGGAGAAGCTATGTGATAAATATCCCTCGATCACTACTTATTTAATACAGTTTGTAGAGCCGGCAAAGAAACGATATGATCAGGGTGAATATTGGTGGGAGTTACGAGCTTGTGCTTATTATGATGAATTTGAGAAACCGAAGATTATGCTTCCAGACATTTCAATTCGATGTGAAGCACTTATGGATAATGAGGATGGGTTTTATTGTGCTAATACCGCTTACATCATTCCTGGATTGAGTTTGAATGACTTAGGTCAGCTAAACTCAAAACTAATTCTATTCTTTTATTCAAATCTTACTCAGACTATTCGCGGTGGTTACTTTAGATTTATCAGGCAATATCTTGAACAGATTCCTTTCATTAAAACAGATAAAATTGAATCCAAAGTCACCGAAATCCTATCCCTAAAAAAAGAAAACCCACAGGCGGATACGAGTAAGTTAGAGGCGGAAATTGATCAAATGGTGTACGAGTTGTACGGGCTTAGTGAGGAGGAAATTGCGATTGTGGAAAGTAGTTTTGAGTGATGAGTTTTGAGTGTTTAGTGTTTAGTGTTGAGTGTTTAGTTTTTCTTGCAGGGATGCTTTTGGCAGTGTTTTGAGTTGATCTATTAAGAATGGTTCAATGATCAATTAAGAATAAGGAATGATTTAATTAGGAATGGGGAGTTCGGAATATTCAACATACAATAAGCAAGATTCAATGTCAGTGAGCAGTTTAGGTTTCATGAATTGTTAAAAGTATGATCCGGGAGTTAATTATATATGCAGATGAATCGGTAAAGAAAGGCGAATATTTTTCGAACTTCTATGGTGGAGTACTTATAAGAAGCAAAGACCTTAAAGAAGTTGAGGATGGCTTACTAGAAAAAGCAGAGGAATTACATTTACATAATGAGCTAAAATGGCAAAAGGTTACGGCTCAGTATTTGGACAAATACCAAGAGATGATGAAGCTCTTTTTCGAGCTTATAGCAAACGATAAAGTGAAGCTTCGTATCATGTTTACCCAAAATAATATCGAAGCGATTGGCATTGATGCTTACCAAAAAGAACATGAGTATTTCCTGCTATACTATCAATTTATAAAACATGCTTTTGGATTGCGACATATCCCCAATCAAGCAGAGCCTATTAAACTCAGAATCTACTTTGACAAGTTACCCGATACTAAAGAAAAAGTGAGTTTATTTAAATCCCATATCATTTCGTTGAATAAATATCCTGATTTTAGAAATAAGAAGATTCAAATACTTGCCGACCAGGTTACAGATGTGGATTCCAAACAGCGTATTATCATGCAATGTACAGATATTGTTCTTGGGGCAATTCAATTTAGGTTGAATAATCTGCATTTGATTAAACCTGAGGGGTCTAAAAGACGTGGTAAAAGAACGATTGCGAAAGAGAAGCTTTATAAATTTATAAATCGAGAAATTCGCAAAATATATCCGGGTTTTAACATTGGTATAACTACCGGAATAAATGGAGAGAGTCGGAACAGATGGATTCACCCATACCGGCATTGGAATTTTACACCTTCTAATTACAAAAGAGATGATTCGAAAACCAAAAAAAATGCCCCGTAGCTGCTATGAAATTCTTTTCGTATCCCAAGTGGAACTTAGGACTTCGCAACGTACAGGGCATTTTAATATAGGGTTATTTTTGAAATCGTAACATTAGATTATTAATGTGCGCTGAGCAAATTCGGCAAATCCTATCCTTCAAAAAAGAAAACCCTCAGCTGATACGAGAAAATTAGCGGCGGGATTTGATCAGATGGTGGAGAGTAGTTTTGAGTGATGAGTTTTGATTTTTGAGTGATGCAGGTTAGTATCGGGTTATAATCCAATAAATGTGTAAAATCGGTTAATTAGCCTATATGTTTATTTTGCCGTTTTTTAAAATGCGAACGAATAACCAATCACGAAAACGAATAAAGTATTTAATATCATCTTCGTGTTTTAGCCCTTCATAAATATTCCATTTCCAAGGGCGCTCATTCGTGCGTATTTCTTTTTATCTTTGAAGCATGAAGAAAAAAAACGTACACGTTGCTTTAGTGCAAATGAGCTGTTCTCCCGATCCTGAGGAGAATATGACCAAAGTAGAACAGGAAATTAGAGCTGCAGCCGATCAGGGCGCGCAAATTATTTGTTTACAGGAATTATTCCGATCACTCTATTTTTGTGATGTAGAAGATTACGATAATTTTGCCCTCGCCGAATCTATTCCGGGTCCAACAACCGATCGCTTTTCTGTATTAGCCAAAGAACTGGAACTGGTGATCATTGCTTCACTATTCGAAAAAAGAACAGCCGGGATTTATCACAATACAACTGCGGTGATCGATGCTGACGGTTCCTATCTGGGTAAATATCGAAAAATGCATATACCCGACGATCCCGGTTATTTCGAGAAATTTTATTTCACCCCGGGTGATATGGGATATAAAGTGTTCAATACTAAGTACGCGAAAATTGGCGTGCTCATTTGCTGGGATCAATGGTATCCCGAAGCGGCACGACTCACAGCGATGAAAGGGGCCGACTTTTTATTTTATCCAACAGCAATCGGCTGGCATAAAGATCAGGACGAGCAAACGAATGCAGAGCAGCTAAATGCATGGCAAACGATTCAGAAATCGCACTCCGTTGCTAATGGAATTCCCGTTGTTTCGGTGAATCGTACCGGCATCGAAGGGGAGATGAAGTTCTGGGGTAACTCATTTGTCACCAACAGTTTTGGTTATGTTACTTATCAAGCACCCTCAAGTGAAGAAGTGACTAAAGTTGTAGCGTTAAACCTGAATGAATCGGATGAAAAAAGAACGCATTGGCCGTTTTTCAGAGATCGACGAATTGATAGTTATGCTTCCATCACCAAACGATTTTTAGACGACGATGAATCTAATTGAACCGAAGGATAATGCCGGGTTAAAAACATTTGAGGGTATTCCTTCTGAGGACGGTTATTACTTCCCGGCGGAGTGGGCGCCTCACGAAGCTTGTTGGTTAAGTTGGCCGCATAATCGCGACACCTGGCCGGGTAAAATGGATAAAATCTGGACTGCATATTTGGAGTTTGTGAAGCTATTATCGCTAAGCGAAAAAGTGTTCATCAATGTGAATTCTCTCGAAATGGCGAAAAAGGCGCATTCGATGATTTTTGCTCATGGTGCGGAAATGGATCAGGTATTCTTTTACTTGCATCCCACCAATGATGCTTGGTGCAGAGATCATGGACCGAGTTTTCTTATAAATCAGAATCCATCAAAAGAAAAAATAATTGTGAATTGGGGATACAATGCCTGGGGAGGGAAATATCCCCCGTTTGATTTGGATAACGAAATCCCTAAAAAAGTAGCGACACACCTTGACCTGAAAATTGCCCAAGCCGGAATAATTATGGAAGGAGGTTCGGTAGATTTTAACGGCGAAGGTGCGTTGATTACTTCAGAATCCTGTTTGCTGAATCCCAATCGAAATCCGGACTTATCCAAACCGGAGATTGAGCAAAAGCTAAAGAATTATTACGGGGTAGAAGAAGTACTATGGGTAAAAGATGGCATTGTTGGTGATGATACCGATGGCCACATCGACGATACCGTCCGATTTGTGAATCCTTCAACGGTAATCACGATGGTGGAAGCGAATACATCGGATGAAAATCATTCGATTTTAAAGGAGAACAGAGAAATTTTGGAGCAATTAACGGTTAGAAGCCATTCTCTAGAAATCGTTGATATTCAAATGCCGGAGCCTCTTTATTATGATGGCCAACAGTTACCGGCATCGTATGCCAATTTCTATATTTCGAATGAGCATGTGATTACTCCTATTTTTAACTCAAAGCACGATGAGCAGGCACTTTCAATCTTACAAGAATGCTTTCCTGATCGTAAAGTAGTAGGAATTGATTCAACGCATCTGGTGTGGGGCTTGGGGAGTTTTCATTGTTTGAGCCAACAACAACCGGTTTAACAAAAAAAGCTCACCGGAGTGAGCTTTTTGATGAAATAAGACTGATAAGTAAACTACAATCAAGCTTTAGGGCCGTCCCAGTCTCCAACTCCCATGCCTTCAAGTCCGGCTTTTCGGATGGGTTCTGTGGCGTCGTTTAATGCCTGAAATCCGAAGTCTAACCCGGAAATGGTTCTAAGAGGACGTGTTCCTTTTTCCATATTGATGAGTTTTTCAAAATCATGCACTACCAACATCGGATCGGTAGGGGCGTTTTCATCTGCAAATAAACTCATCACTTGTTGTTGGAATCCTTGCCCGAATTCAACCACATGTTGGTAGGCAGTTGCTGTTTCTGCATCGGATGGACTGGTCATGTTGGCAAAGAAATTTGTCTCGAAAGGACCCGGTTCCACAATTACTACATCGATGCCAATGGGAGCAAGTTCGTAGCGTAAAGCCTCGCTTAAGCCTTCTAATCCCCATTTGCTGGCATTGTACACTCCAAAGCCCGGAAAGGCTGCTCGACCCGCAGTAGATGAAACCTGAATAATTAAACCGTCTTGTTTTTTTCTGAAAATTGGGAGTACGGCGTTTGTTACTCGTATGGGACCTGCAATATTAAGATCCAGTTGATTGAGCACTTCCTGTCCGCTAAAAGCTTCTACCGGTCCGCCATACCCTGAACCTGCGTTATTGATGAGTACATCCAAATCGTCGATTTGTGAAACAGCTTTTTTGATGCTTTCATCATTTACAACATCAAGTTCGATTATTTCTATGGATAAGTCATGTTCTGAAGCAAAATCATTGAGCGCTTTAGCGGCATCTGCGTTTTTTGAGGTCACATTCCTCATCGTAGCGTAAATATGATGACCTTGCTGTGCTAAATATTTCGAGGCATCGAAACCAAATCCACTGCTGGTTCCTGTAATTAGTATTTTTTTCATAATTGATAGTGTGTGTTAATAAATAATTGTACAACTGCGATAGTTGCGGAGCGATCATTTAATAATGATTAGCCCGAATATTCACTTTTATTTGTTAACACACGAATAAAAGCACTCCGGCAGCCGAAGTTATTCTTGATAACAATTATCGAGATTGTCAATGTTTCAACATTGAAGTGTTACAGGTAGGTGTTGGGGGCTTCTCCTTTAACCGGTCCCACAATTTCATTGGTGATCCAGCCACCATAAAAACCGCCGGGTTGAGGGCGCACTCGTTCATCATCAACGAAGCAATCGGCTTTGGCGGGATAAAACGCCAAGTACTCTCTTATCTCTTTGTAGTCTTCAAAAGGATTAGGATAAGACCACGCAATATGATCGATCTGGTGATTCTCTGATTCTACTTTCCAGTATTTGGCAACTCCTTTCCATTCGCATCTGGATTCGCCGGCTGAAGGCTTCAGAAACTCAAAATTTATATCAGAAGGAGGGAGGTAAAAAGTAGGTGGACTGGCTGTTTCTAAAATTCGTACGGCATTCGTGGTGTCAGCAATAATTAAATCGCCAACTTTTACAATAATATGCCTATGATCGTAATCGATTTTTGGAGGGCGCGGATAATCCCACACCGATTCCTGACCTTTTTTTGGCTTGATGGCAAAAGATGGACGCTTTTGTCCGTAGTACTTCCAATTTGATCGGGCATGTTTTGCCCAATAGGGTAGTTCAGTCATAGTAGTAAAACCCTATCCAACTGAACTACATTCCGGCTACTTTTTTACGCTGTTTCAACCTTGCAAGTTTGGATCCCGAAAATTTTATACAACGGGCAAAAACTTACTAAACTGGTTAGAAGAAATACACCTGCAATTACTGCTAAAACAATGGCTAAAGTGCCGCTAATTATTCCACCGAAATAAAGTCCTGCTATAACTAAAGCTATTACGGTTCTGATGATTCTATCTGCCGAGCCCATATTCTTTTTCATGATTGTACCTTTATGTTTTTAAGAAAATAAATATTGAATTCCCACAACTATCGCATAAATAATTCCTATGCAGAGTACGCAAGTGAGGATTAGTTTTCCGATGAGTTGTTTGTTCATGTTAAAATATAATCCTGCTGTATCACTCTTTCTGTTACTTCGGTTACATAAGGTGGATTAATTTAACACCTTGAAGGAGCGAACGTACTGCTTGCCCAGCCACGAATTGTGAACTTCATCCCAAGTAGAATAATGCCCAAAATCTGATAATCCGGATGCAGTAGCTCCCCACGTTCCTACGCTTAATTCGTATTCTTTCGGGAATACATTATTAGGTAATGTTCGGGTATGGTACTCGGCATATAAGTTTAGAGTGCAACCGGGAAATGATTGCGCAATCTGTTGAAGGAGTTTTGAACTATTTAAATGATCAGAGTGATCACCCGGATTTATTACCGGATCGGTATCAGCTATATGAATAGATAAATCAGTGCCAACGTGATGCTCTTTAATCAGAACACTAATTACAAGCTCGAGATCCAATTTCGAAAAAGTGTTTGTTCCATCGGCACTCTGAATGGTTTCAATCTCGCCATTCATCAACTTCTGCAGGCTTTTATACTGATGCGTGGGATAACCGGCTCCATCCACATTTCCATCAGGTAGTCGCAAAAAGTAGCTCACCGTATTACGATAAGTGTAGCTCAAGATATCGAAGTCAGCTACTCTTTTTCGTTGTTCGTTCATGGAGCTTCCTAATCGTTTTTCCGGCCAAGCGGCATTAACCATGAATCGAATCGCTCGTTTACTTCCTTCTTCTCGTGCAAGCGTGTAGTTATTGGTCATTGCCGCCCCGGCATCACCGGCTGTTATGTGTAAAAATATCACAGTATGATTGGAATCAGCCACTGCGTGATAAGCATTCGGATTCATAAACAGTTGCCAGTCATCCGGATGTGCAGCCACAAATACCGACGTTGATTGTGCTAAGCTCAAACTTGAAAGAAGCAGAATGCAGATACTCGTATAGAAAAATTTCATGGTCTAGTTCACTAATTAATTGGGAATCAATCTCTTTGGTAAATCCGGTGTACAGTACTAAATGGATGGTATTGTTACAAGAATTCACTTCAAAATAAGTCAAAAAAGCGCTACCATAATGAAGGAATCATCACAATCATCAGGTAATTTAATCCTATTAAGATGGAAGCGCATTTTGAGCTAAATGAAGTCACAGAAAAACTGCCTAAGCATCTTCACAAGTTTATTGTAAAACAACCTTACGACGAATATACTCCACAAAATCAGGCTGTATGGCGTTACGTGATGCGCATGAATGTGGATTATCTGAGTAAAGTAGCGCATGGCTCTTACCGAGATGGACTTAAAAAAACCGGTATTTTCGTGGATGAGATTCCTCGGATGGAAGGAATGAACAGAATCTTAAAAGAAATAGGCTGGGCGGCAGTTTCAGTAGATGGATTTATCCCGCCCAATGCTTTCATGGAGTTCCAGGCTTATAATGTATTGGTGATAGCGAGCGAAATGCGAACCATCAATCATATTGAGTACACACCCGCGCCCGATATTATACACGAAGCGGCCGGACATGCACCGATAATTGCGAATCCGGAATATGCCGAATACCTGCGCAGATTTGGAGAAATTGGAAGTAAAGCGATTTCCTCTTCCAAAGATTATGATATGTATGAGGCAATTCGATTATTAAGCATCCTGAAAGAAGATCCGAATTCATCGCAGGAAGAAATTGACAATGCTCAAGCCGAAGTTGAATATTTACAAAATAATATGGGTGAGCTTTCAGAAATGGCCATGATTCGCAATTTACATTGGTGGACAGTGGAGTATGGGTTAATTGGTGATCTGGAAAATCCAAAAATATACGGAGCAGGATTACTTTCATCGATTGGGGAAAGTAAGAATTGCTTGCGCCCGGAAGTGAAGAAAATACCGTATTCATTAGATGCTGCTTACCAAAATTTTGATATAACCAGTGAACAGCCACAGTTATTTGTTACTCCCGATTTCGCATACTTAAGTTTAGTATTAGAAGAATTCGCAAACACCATGGCATTACGAAATGGTGGACTGAGTGGAGTGAAAAAGCTCATTGATTCCAAAGGATTGGGCACCATCGAATTAAGTACGGGCATTCAAATTTCAGGTAATTTTTCGAAAGTAATCGAAGACCAAAAGGGAAGAGTAGCTTACGTGCAAACTACCGGACCAACGGCACTCGCCAATCGAGATAAGGAACTGATTGGTCATGGTGTTAATAATCATCCGAATGGATTTGGCAGCCCGATAGGTAAACTTCGAGGCATTAACTTACCGATTGAAGATATGGCTCCGCGTGATTTGGACGCTTACGGTATTTACGAAGGTAAAACTGTGACTCTCGAGTTTGAAAGTGGAGTAGTGGTAGAGGGTAAAGTAATTACGGGAACCAGAGATTTACGAGGACGAATTCTGCTTATCTCATTCGAAGAATGCACGGTTAGATACAAAGATGAATTGCTTTTTACGCCCGATATGGGAGTATATGATATGGCGATTGGTAAAGAAGTAATCTCGGCTTATGCCGGCTCTGCCGATGTTCGTTCTTTTGGCGATGTTGGAAAGGTTTCGAAAAATAAGTCGCATAAAATTGTGTATTCTGATCGTGAAAGAGCACTCTACAAGTTATATGCAGAGGTTCGTGAAATGAGACAAAATCAATCGCACAATGAGCCAAGGATTGGAGAAATACTTACGATTTTAAAAAACGATTACCCCAAAGACTGGTTGCTCGCATTAGAGATGTATGAACTTGCTGGTAAAAACGATTTGGAAATCGCGGTTGATCTAAGAACCTATCTGACTAAGCTAAAATCGGATGAAAAATACACTAAGCTTATTGATAACGGTCTACGTTTGATCGAAGAAAGTACTCCGGCTGAAGTGTAGCTTTAAAGTCGTTTATTTAGGAAAACGAAAGGAAAGTTGATACTTATTTTCGGTATTAAGCGTGTAGGTTGCTTCGATTTGTTGAAGCAAAGATTCGATTAAAGTTTTACCTAAGCCACCCACCGAGTTTTCACTTTCGGAAAGTGTAATTCCGCTACCGTTATCGGCATAGGTGATGGAATAATGATCCATTTCTTCGAGTGCAGAAATCGTAATTTGATAGTTTTCTTGATGCTGACTAAAACCATGTTTCAAACTATTAGTAATCAATTCATTCAGGATAATACCTACAGGCACTCCATGATTGATATTCAGATATGGGATGTGAACATCTAGACTTAGCTTCACCTCTTTTCCTGTTTTGTTGAAGCTATCAATAATGATATCTGCCAGCTCTTTCACATACTGCTTAAAATGAATGCGGCTGATATCTTCAGATTGATACAAAAGTTCATGAACCTTGGAAATCGATAGAATGCGATTCGTGCTCAGTTTCAATGTTGTTCTCGAAAAATCATCCGGAGCACGATTACTCTGTAAGTCCAACAAACCGGACACCACGGCTAAGTTATTCTTTACCCGATGATGGATTTCTTGTAACAGCACTTTTTTCTCCTCGATGTTTTGTTTGAGGATGGTATCCTGCTTTATCAGTTGCTGATTATTGAGTTCTATACGATTTATGAGTCTCAACATGGAATCGTTCAGGTAATAAACCAGTAATGCAACCACAAGGCAAACCAAGGATAAGAGCAAAGCATAAATGCCCCACTCGATCAAACCATTGGTAAACTCCGGATTACCAAAGCTGTACGGTTTTTCCAGATGAACTTTTCCGACACCTAAGAATGAGAGAATAGCCAAAGCATGGATTCCAATAGTTTGCCGAACGCTAAAAATCTGAATGCTTAAAAAGGGCACTAATATGATCAGTGAGTTCGAAAGTGCACCTAATCCTTCTTGAAATAAGTTTGTGATAAAAAAGGAGTAGATTATTACAATGATGAAGCTAATCTTAAAAGAAAGTGACAGCTTATTCTTTAAAAGATATATGGTTAGAAGTGCACCTAAGTTGATGAAATCAAAATAAAATCCTTCAGATAAGGGCGCAGTATTAATAGGTAAAATTGGGATAATAACTGCTATAAAAGCAACGATTAAGCCAAAAAGTAAAAACCGATTTACTAATAGGTTCTTAATCTTATCGAACGACACCCGAAAGTTATCTAATTCGCTATTCAGCGTGGTGCTGTTTCCCATGATGAAAGTGTTACTATATCAAATGTTAAATAGGGGGGAGAGGACTGAACCTTGATCACTCTCATCACAAAAGTGATAGATGATTTTGCCATGTCCATGTCTGTTAGTGCTCCAATCTATTAGGTGCTTTATCTTGCTTCTAACTTAAAAGTATGGACGAATAATCACTAATATTTTTTACTGCTCTATTGTTAACTATACACTTTAGGAAACCGGAAGCTCATAAGATATTTATTCTCGGTTTCTAAATGGAAGCTTGCTTCTATTTGTGTTAACAGCGATTCAATGAGGGTCTTTCCTAGTCCGGGTTGTTTTTTGTGATTGGAAGTATCAACACCGCTACCATTATCTAGATACACAATTTCGTAATCATTGGCTTCTTCGATGGCAGAAATCCGAATCACATAGTCCTCTTGCGGTGAATTAAACCCATGTTTTAAACTGTTGGTAATTAATTCGTTTAAGATTATGCCAATGGGAACTCCGTGATTTACACTCAAATAGTGAATGTTAATATCAAGCTGCAGGCTGATGTCTTTCCCGGTTTTGTTAAAACTATCAAGGATTATTTGTGCGAGCTCTTTAATATATCGCTCTAAATGGATTCGGCTAACATCATCCGACTGATAAAGCAACTCATGTACTTTCGAGATCGATAAGATGCGATTGGTGCTAAGCTTTAAGGTTGTTCGCGAAAAGTCATCCGGTGCAAGGTTCGATTGAAGATCAAGCAAACCGGACACTACGGCTAGATTATTTTTAACTCGATGGTGGATTTCTTGAAGCAACACTTTTTTCTCTTCAATATTTTGCTTCAGTTCTTGATCTTGATGTTTCAGCACTTTGTAATTTTCATCCTGTTGCCCAATAATTCGCAAAAGAGAGTCATTTAGCTTTTGCACTAACAATGCAATGATGATACTTACAATGGAAAAAATGATTCCGTTATTCACCCATTTATAGGCAATTAACTGAGTGGGATGAGGTTCATCACCAACCAAATACCCATTTAAATAGCCATAAGCGATAGCTATGTAGCTTACCAAAACCACACAAAATAGAATCACTGCCCATTTTAATTTATATACCAATATTGCCAAAAATGGAATCATTACCACAATTAGCTCGATGGTAGAATACAATCCATTTTGAACCATATCTCCCACATAAGCCGCATAAATAGTTGCTATGATGAGTCCGGTTTTAAAAGCAAGGGACAAACTGTTTCTGAAGATGAACACAGCATACAGCAACACGATGAAGGTTAAATCAAAATAATTGTAGACATCGAAATGAGCTTGATCTAAAGGGAAGCGTCCTGCTACAAAAACTAAACTTGCAAATACTGCACCCAGAAGTAGAAAATAATCGATTAACTTCGTTTTCAGGACCTCAATGGAGGTGACTATCTCTTGATTAATGGACATTAATTATTGAATACTCTCTTAAAAAACAAAAAATACGCATTTTGAATGAGTGTTAGTGAAGATTATCAAATTCCAATCTAAACTGTAATCTCATAAGCTTCTGCAGGTTTATTATCGGCACTAAAGCTCAAATTTGAATCAAAAAGAATTTTTAAGAATTCTATAGCTAGTTGAAATTTTATATTGTTTATAGATTAGTTTAGATATAATTCACGAAGATTAAAGTCGTAAACACAAATGAAGTATAAAACTATTGCCCCTGTTTTTGAAAACTTCGGTTGGCACTGTTTTGCAATGCTAGGAAATTAAACGATAACTTAAAGATACCATCCGTTTCATATTGGTATTCTGCCTCTATTTGTTCCAATAATGATTGAATTAAAGTAAATCCGAGACCAGTTTGTGATGCAATTTCGAAGTTCTCAATTCCTTTCCCTCTATCCGAATAATCAACATAAATCCTTTCATCTATGTAGTTGATTTTAATATATATTTTCTTTTCATCTGCATGTATTATTCCATATTTGAATGAGTTGGTAATTAATTCATTTAATATAATTCCTAATGGTACGCTTAAGTTCACATCTATTGATTCAACATTTACATCAAAGTCAAATTCTACCTCATTGGAAAGTTCATTTAAACTATTTGCAATAAGTGAAGTGAGTTCTTTTAAATACTGTTCGAATTGTATGTTATTGAAATTCTCCGATTCGTAAAGCATTTCATGAACCTTCGCAATACTCAAAATTCTATTGGTGCTTTTCTGGAGAATGAATCTACTTTCGGCATCTTTGACACGGAAAAGTTGTAATTGAAGCAAACTTGAAACAACCGCTAAATTATTTTTAACTCGATGGTGAATTTCTTGCAACATAATTGACTTCTCTTGATTTTTTTCGAGCAAGTCTTTGTCTCTGAGTTGGAGAGTTTTATTCGTTTCTTGTAAATCGTCAATAAAATTTTGAATTGCACTATTAAAATTACCCATAAAAATGGAATAAACGATAGTTACAATTATTGTTATAAAGGCAGTATCGATCCACTTGAAATGATCAGAATTCAAAGGTACTTCCGGAGTAAAAATTAAATTACCCGATAGAAATAAGTATGAAAATAGAATATAAGTGATTAAACAAAAGATTGAGATAAATACAGTAGTTCTTGCCGGGTAAACTAATGTTGAAATGAAAGGAATAATAGTTATCAAAAGTATGTTATTTGATGTTACTCCTACTTCATATACATCATTAAACGTTAAAATATAGATTACAAAAATTATGTAGGCAGACTTAATAGAAAGTGGAATCTTTTTACGGAAAAAATATAACCCATAAAATGAGGAGATTGTGATTGCAGGAAATAATAATTTAAATGTGAATATACTTTGAATAGGATAGGTCAGAATAAAGTAGGTAACCGTACCAAGTATTCCAGCAGATATCAGTAATAAATCAATTAAGTGATTTTTTACAGCCAATAATGAATTACCGTGATCATTCATGTACATAATAAACAATAGTTACTAAAAGGTATTTAGTCTATAATTCAAATATTGGCCTTCTAAAAAAATTTATAAAAAAAAAAAAACGTGAATCAAATGTTAAAAATAGAATTAAATTGACTTAATTATTTGTATTAAAGAATGAAGAGTATAATTGATATTCTATTTTAGTAACTGTTAACCAGCAAGTAGGTTAAAGCTAAATCTTAAATTGAATGAATTCTTTGTTTCATATTGATAAGCGGCATCAATCTGACCGAGTAAAGATTCGATGAGCGTAAATCCTAAACTTTTGGTAGCGGCTGCATCGAAATCTGAAATACCTGTGCCGTTATCTTGATAACAGACATGAATTACATCGTCTTTTTTAGACACCTCGATGGAAATTTTTTTACTTGGTATACCTTTAAAACCGTATTTGATCGAATTTGTGATGAGTTCGTTGAAAATAATTCCTAAAGGCACTCCATGATTTATACTGATATACTCGATCTTAATATCAGTAAATAACTCGATATCATCGCCTTCCATGCTGTCAAAAATTACTGTCGTTAACTCATCAATATATCGCTGAAAGGGGATTTTGGTGAAGTTTTTCGATTCATACAGCATTTCATGAACCTTAGCAATGCTCATAATTCGATTTGTACTTTTGCGAAGTACATACTTGCTTTTGGGGTCATCAATATTGTAAGATTGCAATTCCAATAAACCGGAGACAACGGCTAGATTGTTTTTTACCCGATGATGAATTTCCTGAAGAAGAACATTCTTTTCGCCCAGTGATTCTTCTAATTGATCATCTCTGAGTTGAAGTTTTTCGTTTGCTTCTTCTAGTGATACAATGAATCGATCGATAGAATCATTATAGCTGTAAACAAAAGTGCTGATGATTAAGGCAATCATAACGTGCACACTAGCATGATTTATCCAATCTGAAGCTCGATAACCACCGGAAAGGTAGGTCTCTGTTACTAATAATCCCTCCAAATAAAAAAAGGCAACAATTGCGTAGCCAATTAAGCTTACCGTAAAAAGGGTTAAGGTAGTACGTAAGTTATATACAAGGATAGATAAGAAAGGTATAAGTATGATTAATGATATGCCGGTCGCATTGATATTATTTTCGATTAAATCGCTTATATAAGCAATGAAAACAAGTAAAATTATTATACCGGCTTTTATATTTAATCGAATTTTATTTCTTGCAAAATAAATCCCAAAAAACAGGCATTGAATAATGATATCAATAAATAAATCTGCATTTACATAGGATGCATCCCAAGGAAAAAGAGACAGCAAAAAAATGGTAAGCCCTAAAAGTGCACCTATCAAGATAAAACGATCTAGCAAACGATTTTTGAGCTCATTTACAACATTCTTTGGCGTATCATTGGTATTGAATATTGTATCAATCACAATGACGATGGAATAAAATTAATCATTTATAGAAGTGATGTAGGTGTCACCAATAAGTGTTAGAAGTTGTACAATGTTACTTTATTGATGAATCAGTAGCAATATGAGGAGAAAAGCGAAAGGTAAGTTCAAATTTGTTATCCGTATCATATTGGTACTCCGCTTCAATCTGATCCAATAAAGAATGGATTAGCGTAAACCCAAGACTTTTAGAAGTAGCAGCTTCAAAATTTTCGATTCCAATCCCGTTGTCTCTATAAATTACAGTATATAAATCTTCCGATTTATCCACATAAATTTCTATGATTTTATCATTTTGTCCATTAAATCCATATTTGATGGAATTAGTAATCAATTCATTAAAAATTATCCCAAGTGGAACACCGTGATTTATGTTAACATGCTGTACAGAAATATTGGTTGATATTGATATATCAGAACCATCAATATTTAAACTATCGATAATGATTTCTGTTAACTCATTGATATAACGTTTAAATGGAATTTTGGTAAAATTTTTCGACTCATAAAGCATCTCATGTACTTTGGCGATGCTTAAAATCCGATTGGTACTTTTACGAAGTATCAGTTTAGTTTTGTCGTCCTCAATATTGTAACTCTGCAATTCAAGCAATCCAGAAACTACCGCAAGGTTATTCTTTACACGATGATGGATTTCCTGCAATAACACACTCTTTTCTTCGAGGTTATCTTCAATCAGTTTTTTAGTTGCTACTTCTTCGGTAATATTTTCGGCTACTACTAATATTGATTTTACTTCGTCATTATCAGAAGTAAGGGGTAACATTTTATAAATGAGATTTTGTCCGCTTACAACCAATTCTACATTTTGAGGGACGCCAGCAAAGGTAGCTTTATAAGCGTTTTCCATTTGTAGTAAAACAGCCTCTCCTAAGGGCTCGAACGACTTTAACGCCGGTTGATTGTAAAAGGATTTGGGGTCTAGGCCAAAGGCTTCATATTCACCTCCATCGGTGTAGGTGATGTTTAAATCCTTATCAATTACCGTTAAAAAGGTTCGGGGAATGTTTTTTGTGATTGTAGCAAGTAAATATTCCCGTTCACTTAGTTCCTTGTTTTTCTTGTCTTGATCACTTAGCAATTGATTGATAGTGGCGTCAAATTTATTTAGGAACAGTGAAATCATTAATGATACAACAGTAAGTATCAGAACAACTTCAATCCATCTAATATATGATACTCCACTTGAATCATAGTAAGGAGAACTGATGGCACCAACGTGAAATAAGTACCCTATAGTGAGATAAATCGAAATAGCCAGAATATAAGTGAGAAGTGAAACTGTATAACGATAGATGAGCGTAGTTAAAAAAGGGATAAGAATGATGATTGCGAAGTCAGGGGTATCAAGTCCATTTTCCAGCACATCTGAGATAAATAACACAAAGAGCATGGCGATAATCACATTAGATTTAAACACCAGGCTTAATTTATTTCTCAAGAAATATGTGAGATATAGCAAGCTTAAACCTAAAATATCTACGTAGAAGTCTACATTCAGCAAGCCTTTATCAAAGGGAAATAAAGAACTTATTAGAACTAGCAATCCAACAGAAGTACCTGCAATAAGAATAGTATCAACCAGCTGATTTTTGATGCCGGCAATACTTTTACTAGTAATCGTTTTATTCATTCAGAACTCCAACTCCTTAATACACAGTTTTAAAACGGTTTCTTCGACTTATCGGATAAAAATTTAATTGCGTAAAGCCCTATCTCAAGTTGCTAATACTTGCTAACCCAACAGGACCATTTGCCTTCTTAAACGGCTCACCAAATTCGAAGCCGGCTAAATGCCCAAAATAACGTGCCCTAGCTTCTATCTGCCTAAAGTACGTTTCGTTTGATATATAGGTGGAAGGTTCTTTAC
This sequence comes from Balneolaceae bacterium, assembly GCA_017640605.1. Taxonomy (GTDB): domain Bacteria; phylum Bacteroidota; class Rhodothermia; order Balneolales; family Balneolaceae; genus HXMU1420-13. The sequence goes on from JAEPQH010000007.1 coordinate 20,026, forward strand.
CAGCATCTGCGACGTTAAATTGAGAATTGAAGGCAAGAATAGCCTCTTTTTTGACATCCCAATGGTTTGTAATATCTACAATAAAATCGGGTTCAAATGGACGATCTTGCATGTAATGAGCAATAATTTTTGGTCGCCAAGCTTCTGATGCAGTTACATCATATTCTAATTCATACTTCACTAATCCCGAGTAGAACAGAGCATCTAAACATAGTTGCGTTGCTTTCCCATGATCCGGATGTCGATCATAAGGAGCGCCGATTAGGCACATATCTGGTTTAAGTGAACGAATTTCAGCTATTAATTTAGACTGATTTTCTCGGCTGTTCTCAATAATCGAATCTCCAAGATCTAAATTTGAGCGATAATGAATACCTAAGATAGAACTTGCTCGATTTACCTCAGCTTTGCGCGTTTCCGGGGTTCCACGTGTGCCCATCTCACCACGAGTAAGGTCCAAGATCCCAACTTTTTTTCCTTCTGCAACCAGCGAAGCAATAGTACCACCAGCATTTAATTCTGCATCATCCGGATGTGCTGCAATTACCAATACATCTAATTTCATAAATAAGAACTACTCCAATTAATCAACAAGCCTAAAAAACGGTAACTTTATCAAATAAAGAAGTTTATTTTACATTTTTCTGAAACGAAAACTAAATCGAATCGTATTCAATCACTTATAACCCCGGGAGATCATTATGCGATTTTTTTTCAGCCTGATTGAAGGTTTAAAAGTAGCGCTTAGAGCGCTCAGTATTAACAAGGTGCGTTCTGTATTAACAGCACTTTGTATCATCATTGGTATTACGATGGTAACTGTGGTAGACGCAGTAACCACCGGAATGGATGAAAGCTTCGAGAACAGCATGGCGATGCTTGGCCGAAATGTAATCTACATTCAAAAATGGCCTTGGGATGGAGATCAAGAGTGGTGGGAGATCATCGGGAGAAAAGAAATGGAAGTTGGGTACGCAGAGTTTTTAGATGAGCGCTCGAAATTAGCTTCCGTTGTTGCTGCCTACACAGAACGAAGCGTTCCAATCCGATTCGAGGATAAACTCATAGAAAATGTGGGGATTAATGGAGCATCTTCAAATTATCTAAATATTCAAGGGATTGACATCGTAGCCGGACGTATGTTTACCGAAGGAGAAGTTCGCTCTGCCAATAAAGTGGTGATTATCGGACAAACAATTCGATCTGAGTTTTTTGAGGATTCGGATCCGCTGGGTAAACAAATTCGAATAGGTGGACAGAAATTTACGGTAATAGGTGTTCTCGAAAAGCAAGGAAATTTTTTGGGTCTTGGAGATGCGGATAATCGCGTAATTATACCAATTAATGCTTACGGGCAGATTTATGGCCTGAGATCGGGAGTAAATATCGGTGTTAAGTTTCCGAATGAGGAAGCCATGCTGGATGGTGAATATGAAATTGAAGGTCTGATGCGGCAAGTTCGTAATTTGGATGCCACCGAGGAAAACGATTTTGCGATTAACAAACCCCAAGCCTTTGAGGAAACTCTATCTGCATTTAAAAATGGCCTGTATTTCGGGGGATTTGTGCTTGTTGGCTTGTCTTTACTAATTGGTGGTATCGGCATAATGAATATCATGTTTGTTTCGGTTCGTGAGCGAACTAAAGAGATTGGAATTCGAAAAGCAGTAGGGGCAAAGTCCTGGGAAATACTTACTCAATTCCTTATCGAAGCAGTAATGATTTGTATCGTTGGAGGTGTAGTAGGAGTAGCTTTAGCCGGAGCAGCAACCTTGGCCATTGATCAGGTATTTACTGCCAAAATGAATTTGAGCGTTGTAGGTGTTGCCTTCTTAATCTGTACGTTTGTAGGAGTAATTTTTGGATTCATTCCGGCATACAAAGCCGCAAAATCAGATCCAATTGAATCATTAAGGTTTGAATAAATATGCAATTAACGGAATCATTTAAACAAGCCACCGACTCACTACTGGCTAATAAACTTCGATCGATACTAACACTGCTAGCGTTGGTTATAGGAGTATTTTCTGTGATTGTGTCGACAACTGCCGTAGCTGTTCTTGATAATTTTTTCACAAATACGATGAGTATTCTGGGAAGTGATGTGGTAACCGTTCAAAAGAATCCGGCCGTTCAAATGGGGCCACGCGATGCGAGTTTAAGAAATAGAAAAAATATTTCGTTTGAAGATGCTGAACGTCTCGAAGAGTTGGTTCGAATTGCCGAAGGAGTTGGCTCGATCAATACATTTAATTTTACAAGTGTTTCGTATGGGGATGAAAAAACAGATCCGAACGTAATTATTCGAGGTGGAAACGAAGAGTTCATCGAAAACAACGCCTTTACTCTCGAAGATGGGCGGAATATTAATGCGGAAGATGTTCAGTATAAACGAAACGTTGTTGTACTTGGAAAAGATGTTCAACAGGATTTATTCAAGAATGAATATCCACTTGGTAAAACTATCCGAATTGATGGGCAACCTTATTTAGTGATTGGATTGCTTGAAAAAAAAGGACAAATACTCGGTTCCTCTTTCGATAACATTGCCATTATACCTTATACAACGGGTATAAAAAATTATGGTGGCAACAGAGGAATTGCCATTCAATTACGTGCGCCAGAAATCTCTAAACTAAGTGAAACTATAGAAGAAGTTACCGGAATTATGCGTGTAATTCGTGAGGTGGGACCGCTTGACGATAACGACTTTGAAATTACAACCAACGATTCACTTGCCGGAACATTTGATGGATTTACAGCTTTGTTGTACGGACTTGGGTTTGTAGTTGGCTTTATCACTTTGGCAGGTGCAGGTATTGGGGTAATGAATATCATGCTGGTTTCTGTAACTGAACGAACGCGTGAAATTGGAGTTCGAAAATCGGTTGGTGCCACTAAAAAAGCGATTATTACTCAATTCTTAATGGAAGCCGTATTTATTTGCCAAGTGGGGGGACTTATCGGAATGGTATTTGGAATTCTTGGTGGAAATATGGTTGCCGTTTGGATTGAAACGGATATGGTTGTTCCAATGGAATGGGTATTTGGGAGCTTTTTTGGAATGTTAATGATTGGTTTGTTATTTGGAGTATATCCGGCTTATAAAGCTGCGCAACTCGATCCGATAGAAAGTTTACGGTACGAGTAAGATTTTGATGTTGAACCGGTTGAGGTTCAGTATATTACAGCATAATTCTAAAAGGGCATGTTATGAACGAAGAAATCATTGAGAATATTAATTCCAGACTCGATAAGGCTATTGACAAAGGCAGAGTGTTGCTGGCTGATGAAGAATTACAGCAACAAGTGGATGAAGTTAAGAGAAAAGCAGAGTCTGCCATCAGAAAGCATCCTATAAAAAGTGTATTAGCTGGTTTAGCAGTAGGTGTTATCATCGGGGCGATTTTTAGTTCAGACGACTAGTTATGGATCAATTAAACGCTCGCTTAAAACAAATTACCAACGAACTTAAGCAGTACTTCGAAGCCAGAATTGACCTGATGGTTCTAAATATTGGTGAGAATATAACCGCTTGGTTAGGCAGCTCTATCCAAAAACTAATTGGGTTTATTATTCTCGGGTTTGGTGGCTTATTTGGGATGATAGCTCTTGCTATCTGGCTGGGTGACATAATCGGAAATGAAGCAATAGGATATTTAATCGTTGCGATTCCTTTGCTTATAACAGGGGCGCTGCTTTCTTTCGCTAAACCGGGTAAAATTGCACGAGGAATTCAGAATCAATTTATGGATGGAATCATAAAATCCATCGACAACAAACAAGAGCAAACACAAGAACAGCTACCACCTGCAAAATCAATTGAACTAACAAAAGGGCATGAGTAAGAAAATAGATCGAATTGAAGCAAAAAAAAGAGAGCTAGAAGCGAAACTGGCACGCGTTCAAAGTGGGCTTGAACATAATCTTGAACACGTAAAACAGGATGTAACCGATACGGTAAGTCCGGCAGAAGTGGTTCGAAAATATCCACTGCAAAGTGTTGGATTAGCAGTTGTCGCCGGTTTTTTACTAACACGCGTTGGTAAATCCAAAAAAACGGTATACACACATTCTACAAAGAATAGCATTGCAGATTCTATTACCAGTTCGCTGAAAAAACGATTAAGTAAAAAAGCGATAGATATAGCACTTGACATCATTGAAGATAAATTGGCTTCTCGCTCGTCTAATAATCCGGAAGCCGAATAATCTCCTGCCTTGTAAAAGCTTATGAAGGCAAAGAAAGGTTGAATTAAACCGTAACAATTTTCGGTTGACTTCGTGGAAGCCAACCATCACCAAAAATTATATACAGACATGAAAAAAACGATTCTTGCTGTGCTATGTACAGTGTTGTTAACAAGCGGGTCAATACTAGGGCAATCCGCACAAAGAATTACCTTAGAAGACGCTATTCGAATTTCATTGGAGAACAACTATTTGCTAAAGCAGGCGGAGAATAATCTCGATCTTGCCGACGAAAGCATCAGAAATGAGATGGCAGACTTTCTACCCTCCGTAAGTGCAAATTTTAATGGAAGCCGAACCACCGGTCAACAGTTTATCTTCGAGCGGTTTAGTGCAGGTGAAAATCCATTTGTTGATATCACTTCTCAGTCGTTTAGTGGAAATTTAGGCGCTAGTATCCCAATTTTTAACGGATTCGAAAATATTATCAGCCTGCGAAGAAGTCAGGAGGAGCAGCTTTCTCGTGAAGAACGATTGCAGCGCGCAAGAGAGCAGGTAATTTTCAATACGGCAACCAGTTTTCTACAAGTGATTTTGGAAGAAGAACTACTTGAGATTGCCAAAGAAAATCTTACTACTTCATCGAAGCAATTAGAGCAAGTTCAGGCACAGGTTGAAGTTGGTTCACGTCCTGCAGTAGATCTATTTAATCAAGAAGCTCAGGTGGCAAACGATGAATTGGCGATAACACAGCGCGAAAACACCTTAAAGCTGAATAAGCTTCAATTAATACGACAATTGCAAATCGACCCACTTGGTGAGTACAACTTTGTGGTACCTGAAATTGATGAAAACAGAGATTTTAGTGCAGTTGAACAATATAGTTTGCAAGAATTGATTTCTCAGGCGTTATCCACCCGAAGCGATATTAGAGCAGAAGAAGCCGATATCAAAAGTTTAGAGTACCAGTTACTGAATGCACGTGCTTCTTTACTGCCTTCAATCAACGGTAGTGCTTCAATTTCTTCTCGATATAGCGATCAGTACACATTACCGGATCCAAATGGCGGTGCACCGGAAAAAGTAAGTTTTAATGATCAGTTTTTTGATCAACAAGTAAACCGATCCATCGGGTTGAGCATCTCTATTCCATTATTCCAGAATTACAATCGCTTATACAACATTCAGGCGAGTAGAGTGCAATTGAAAAATGCCGAGTTGAATTTTGAGAATACTCAGCTTCAAGTTGTGCAAGAAGTAACACAAGCTTATAACGATTACAGCTCGTTTTTAAAGCAAAAAGATGCCACTCAAAAAAGTTTAATTGCAGCCGAAAAAGCATTCGAAACTCAACAAGAACGCTATAATGTTGGCGCAAGTACACTTATAGAATTGAGCCAGGCACAGGCAAACTTCGTAAGTGCACAGTCTAATTTTACTCAGTCTATTTTCAATCTGATTTTTCAGGAAAAATTGCTTGATTTCTATTTAGGAAAATTGGCTGATCAAACCATCGAATTTTAACAAACACCATAAACTTTGGGGACAAATTAATGGCTAAGAAAAAGTCATCAACAAACAAGTTATTCATCTGGATTGGAGTAATACTGGTGATTTTACTGGTAGGAGGATTCGGATTACGAAAAGCCGGTGTAATTGGCGGCGGTTTAAAAGGTACAGCCGTAGAAACCGACACTGCTAAGCTAAAAACTATCACTCAGGTTGTATCGGCTTCAGGTAAAATTCAACCGGAAGTAGAAGTAATTATTCGTCCTGATGTTTCAGGTGAGATTATCGAGCTACCGGTGAAGGAAGGTGATTTTGTTCGGAAAGGCGATTTGTTAGTTCGAATAAAGCCTGATATTTATCAAGCTACCATCGATAACTTAAACGCAACCTTACTTACCCAAAAAGCAAGACTCGAACAAACGCGTGCCAGTCTAATCCAGGCAGAAGCTGCTTTTCGAAAAAACGAAGAGCTTTACAAAAGGAATGTAATTTCGGAATTAGATTTCATTCAAACTAAATCGGCATATGATGCTGAGAAAGCAAATCTGAAAGCTGCGGAGTATCAAATACAAGCAGCAGAAGCACAATTGAGACGCGCTCAGGAAGAGCTTGAGCAAACCGTGATTCGTGCTCCTCAGGATGGGACCGTTACAGGATTAGCCGTTGAAGAAGGCGAGCGAGTTTTGGGAAACTCCCAAATGGCGGGAACAGAAATGATGCGTGTTTCTTTGCTAGATAGGATGGAAGTTCTGGTTGAAGTAAACGAAAATGATATTGTAAACGTAGATTTACAGGATACCACCAGAATTGAAGTTGATGCATACCCTGAGCGACAGTTCAATGGAATTGTGACAGAAATTGCCAACTCCGCGCAGGTAACGGGAGCAGGATCGTCTGAGCAGGTTACTAATTATCAGGTGAAGGTTCGAATTGTGACTCCTCATAACCTAGGATCATCCGGCGAAAAATTAGTAGCTAGTGCTGCTCCTGAAAATCCGGGACAAGCGTTCGTGCCAAACTTTAAACCGGGAATGTCGGCCACGGTTGATATCGAGACAGAAACAGCAATAAATGTGGTTTCAGTACCAATTCAAGCCGTTACTGTTCGTGATTTTGCTAAAGACAAAGAAGTTGATGAAGCCTCCGATGAAGCTCAGGTACAAATGGTATCCGATCAGGATGATTTATTGGTTCAACGTGAAGATATCAGAAAAGTGGTGTTTAAAGTTGAAAATGGCGTAGCAAAACGAGTAGAAGTTGAAACCGGGATTTCGGATAATACACACATTCAAATCACCTCCGGTTTAGCAGCCGGCGACGAAATTGTAATTGGTGGATATCGAGTGCTTTCAAGATCGTTAGCAGATGGAGATGCATTAGAAATCACAAATCGACCTAATGATACTGAGGAAAACTAATGGAACAACCGGTAATTCAAATCACTGATCTCACACGCTTTTATCAGATGGGAGACACCACCGTGAAAGCGTTGAACGGGGTTTCCTTTGATGTTAAGAAGAACGAATACATCGCAATCATGGGGCCTTCAGGTTCGGGTAAATCTACGTTGATGAACATGATCGGATGTTTGGATACACCTACTTCAGGCGAATATATCTTAAATAATAATCGCGTTTCCGAAATGGATGACGCCGAACTTGCGGAAGTCCGAAATCGTGAGATCGGATTTGTATTCCAAACATTTAACCTTCTGCCCAGAACTTCTTGCTTGGCGAATGTAGAATTGCCACTGATATATGCCGGAGTTAAAAGTGCTGATCGAAAGGAAAGAGCGCAGGAAGTACTTACAAAAGTAGGTCTTGGCGATCGCGTTGATCACAAGCCCAATGAGTTGTCAGGTGGACAGCGTCAGCGTGTAGCGATTGCAAGAGCTTTGGTAAACAATCCTTCTATTTTATTGGCAGATGAGCCAACCGGAAACCTTGATTCCAAAACCGGGGAAGAAATCATGCTGTTGTTTGAGGAATTATATCGCCAAGGCAACACCATTATTTTGGTAACACATGAAAATGAAATTGCTGATCATTCCCGCCGTATAGTTCGACTGAGAGATGGAGTGATCGAATCGGATACTCCCGTTGCCAATCCAACATTAGCAACTCAAGAAGTTGTTTAAACAAAAAAAGACGCTCTAAAGCGTCTTTTTTTATGTCTATAAATGGGCAGGGTAAATGTTATCGAAGGCCGATTCCAATACCAACGTTGTATGTAGTGTACTCAGCAACAGTAACCTCACCGTAGATTCTGAAGATTGCTAACTTAAACTGCGCACCGGCCAATGCATGGATAGCAGCGTCTGAATCTGCTGAGAAAGAAACAGGATCGGTGAATGTTTGTTGAGCTTGACCGGAACCTACTGTGTAATCACCTAGCATATCGAGATTGAAGGTACCTGTTTGAAAACCTACACCGGCATAAGCCGAAATAAATGGAAGTGATTTACCAACCAATGCATTAAGTACAAAGGTCTCTGTGGTAGTATTCACAAATTGTTCGGCTGAGGAAGAAATGGTAGCATTTAAATCGGTTTGTGAAAACGCAGCCATCAAAGAAATATCTACCGGTAGTAATTTACCTCCGGGTAACCATTGGTTTAATCCGTGTTTAATACCGGCACCAACAACAGAGATACTTCCGTAATCTCCAATATCTGTTTCAGGGATATAACGCACGGTGATATCAGTGCCTTTTATTAATCCAATATTCCCTTGGAGCATAGCTGCAGGTACAGCATTAACGCCTGTACCGCCGGGCACTTGAAATGTAAAATTGCCGGATCCATCAGAGATGGTTTGTCCGTTACCTTTCCCACCAGAAATGGTGTTAGATGAATTCCCGGTTATGTTAACATTTTGAAGACCGAGTTCACGTGCATCAAATGTAGTCCCTGAGCTTGGTACAGAAGCAAAAGCTGCTCTTACTTGAACACTGAATCCTAGTTTTTTTGTAGGCGCTGCACCAGTAGCCCATCCGGAGTTTAATGCAGTACTCATCCCAGTTGGCAGGGGAGACAAATATGCCTCGGCAAGTTTATTGGCGTTAGCTTCTCCCGATTCCAGAAATGCTCTGATTTCATCGAGTTGTGCATTGGCAGGTTGCCATGCAAAAATAAGGCCTAAAACTACGAGAGTTATACCACTCGTTTTTTTAAAATTTTTAGTCATTGATTTCTCCTTTATTCTTAGAAATGATTTGCGACAATATTAGTAATAATAATTGGAAAAGATATACCCTAGTTTGGGTAAATTGATATAGACCAGCTAATTAAATGTTATCAATTATTTAAATGTATTGGTTTAGTCAAAAGTGTATCTTTTGGGTAATTGTGAAAATCACCAGATTTTTGAATTCGTAAATACATAGTTGGCTCTCTATTTAGACATTGAAAAAAACATTATTTGTTTCAGCGTTGCTCTGCTTAATTGGATATCAAGACGCTCTAGCTCAACAAAATATCTCCCCCAAAGATAGTATTCTTCAAATCATTAAAAGTTATACGATACGCGACACCGTACGGGTAAATGCTCTTATCGACATACAGCCTTATTTCTTGTTAGACGAGCATGAACAAGGACGAGCATTTATTGAAGAGGCGATTTCAATAAGTGAAGAACTGGACTACTCAACTGGCTATGGATTTTCTCTAAATGCGCTCGGTGCTTATTATCTGCGGCGAGGGCATATTGATTCTGCTTTAGTTTCTATTACAGAGGCAATTTCAGTATTCGAGAAAATAGGTGAAAATCATAACATCAATGCTGCTTTTAATAATCTTGCATTGGTTTACAAGAGCTCTGGCGATTTCGATAAAGCGTATGAAACCTATGTAAGTATGTTGAATCGACTTGAAGGGCGCCCAAAGACATCATCATTTGCTATCATATATTTCAATATTGCGGCACTTTATGAAGCACAGGAAGATTGGGACAATTTTGAGTATTGGATGATAAAGATGGTAGAGCTTTCCGACTCCTTAAATTTTATACCGGGAGTAAAAGAAGGTAGTTTAGGGCTCGCAAAAACGGCTATTTATAAGAAGCAATACGATAAAGCTCTTAATCGCACCTCATTTGTTTTGAGCGATGCAACAACAAATGGGGAGATGGCTCAAATAGAAGCAAGAGCTTTTGATCTTCAAGGCGATATATTTGCACTAAAAGGAGAGTATGCACTGTCGATAGTAAACTATCAGCGAAGTATCGAAGTGTATACTAAGATAAACTCAACCAGATACGCATCTGTTATTTATAAAAAGCTTTCTGATGTTTATATAAGCCTAGAAAACTATGAAGAAGCGTTTATAAGCAGCGAGATATATCATCAATTAAAAGACTCTCTGATGTCGGCTGAAAAGGTTGAGATTATTGAAGAACTACAAACTAAGTATGAAACAGAAAAGCTTAAACGGGAAATAGATTCAGCAGAAATTGAGAACTTAAAGCTCCTTCAATCTAACCAAAGGAGTAGAAGCTTGATATTAGGGGCATTCGGCTTTGTATTTTTTCTCACATTATTTGGTGGTGTTTTGTTCAGGCAAAGAAGACTGCAACAAGATGCACAGCTACAAATGCTTGAACTTAGGGAATCGCAAAAGCGCTTACTCGTTGAGCAGGAAAAAAGAGCGGCCGAGTTAAAAGCGGTAAGAGCTCAGTTAAACCCACATTTTATTTTCAATCTCATGAACTCTGTACAAGAGTTTATGCTAAAAGGTAAAGCTGAAGATGCTAATAAAGCCTTACACTTAGTGTCTAAGCTGATGCGCTTAACTCTAAAACACTCTGAGCAAGAATTAATACCATTAAACTCTGAGCTGGAATTGATAACAACGTATTTAGAGGCTGAAAAGCTGAGGTTTGGAAATAAAATATCTTATCAGATTAATGTGGATGAAGAAATTGAAACAGAATTTATTTCCATTCCACCTATGTTAATACAACCCTATGTCGAAAATGCTATTCAGCATGGATTGATGCACAAAGAAGATCCCGGCGAAGTGCTAATCCAGATCAAAGAGCTTGAAAATGAACAATTACAAATTGTTATAAACGATGACGGAATTGGTAGAAAAGCAGCTGGTCTTATAAATTCAACCAAACCCGAGAAGCATAATCGATTTTCTACCAAAGCAAACGAACAACGTATCCTAAATTTATCTGAGCAATCAAATCAAAAAGGAAGTGTTTCAATTTGTGATTCTGAGAAAGATGGAACCGGAACTAAGGTAATAATTGAATTACCACTCGAAATTTTACTTACAAGGGCATGAAAGTATTACTTGTTGATGATGAGGTAAAAGCACGTTCGGTATTAACAAGCCATCTCTCGGAATTGGGTATTGATATCGAGATTGTTGCTAAGGCAGAAAATGTGGCACAAGCAGTTAAGGCAATTCATAAACATGAACCGGATCTGGTTTTTTTAGATGTGGAAATGCCGGGTCAGGATGGGTTTAAATTATTCAATTATCTGGATGAGATTAATTTTCAAGTGATATTCGTAACAGGTTCCAGGGATCATGCCATAGAAGCATTTAAGGTTTCAGCACTTGATTATATCCTTAAACCAATCGACCGAAATGAATTGTTAAAAGCAGTAGAAAAGGCAAAACGGAGCCATACCTTAAAGGTGTCTGAGCGACTAGAATTGTTGAAAGAGAATGTAGCTTCCCAAGCTAAATTAAACAGGATTGCTCTGTCGACCAGTGAAAGCATCGAATTTGTGGCACTTGAAGAGATTATCTACCTAAAAGCCGACGGGCCATATACCGAATTCAACTTGTTAAATGGAAATACCATTGTGGTTTCGCGTTCACTTGGTGAGTTTTCATTTCTTGAGGAAGATCCCGGTTTTTTAAAGACGCACCGATCCTTCCTTGTAAATCTGGTACAGGTTCAACGTTATCAAAAAGAAGACGGGGGAGTGATTGTAATGCAGAATGGAGATCATGTAAGTCTATCTCGGTACAGAAAAGATCTGTTTCTGCAAAAAATGCAGCAAATTTGAAGTAGATAAATTACCGCTGATAAGAAAACCTGCCATTCATTTGCCGGAACATTCCATTCATTAAGCCGACCGGCTCCGACAAAAGACTACCCTTAGATTTGATACTTATCATCAATTCTAAATTATTCTATTTGTCATGAAATTAATAATACGATTTATACTTACTCTGTTTGTAGCCAGTCCGTTGTACGCGCAAACCGCGATCAAAAATCCCGATCCGTTCGTTATGGTGTGGAGGATTACAGAAGCTCCGGATACCATTACCATCTTAAGCGCCGATTTTGGCTACGATTTTGATATCAACTGGGGCGATGGCACGACAGAAACCATAAACGGGAATAATCCTGTTATTAAACATGCTTACGCCGATACAGGAAGCTATACCGTTGAAATTGATGGCATGTTTCCTCATATGAGCATTGATGAAGATGATGCGGAAAAGCTCATGGAAGTGAGTAGCTGGGGAGATATTCGTTGGTATGACATGACCGGGATGTTTGAAAATGCTGTTTATGTGCAAATTACTGCAACAGATGCACCGGATCTTTCTCAGGCCACCAGTATGTCGCGTATGTTCAAGCGGGCATTCTATATGGGCGGTGACATAAGTCATTGGGATGTATCTACGATTACCGATATGAGTAATCTTTTCGAGAGTGCTGTAACCTTTGATCAGGATATTAGCAGTTGGGATGTTTCTTCTGTTACAAATTTCTCGATGACATTCTATAACGCGAGAAATTTCAATCAGAATCTGAACACCTGGGATGTATCAGCCGCCGAAAACATGCAATTGATGTTTCAGAATGCGATTAAGTTCAATTCAGATATATCAGATTGGGATGTATCAAGTGTTACTAATTTTCAGCTTATGTTCGCCGAAGCCCCGGCATTCAATCAAGATATAGGCGACTGGGATGTGTCTTCCGGCACCAGGTTCACAAAGATGTTTAGTCGCGCGGTTGCTTTCAATCAGGACATAGGAAATTGGGACGTATCATCAGGTACTATTTTCCAGGGGATGTTTAATGGGGCAAGTTCCTTCAATCAGGATATCAGCGAATGGGATGTAAGTAATGCGTACAACATTGCAAATATATTCAGAAGTGCAGAGTCATTTGATCAGAATATTGGCAAGTGGGATGTATCGGGGGTGTCATCAATTTTTGATGTACTAACCAATGCCGAGCTATCTACAGAAAATTATGACAGTTTGTTAGTAGGATGGAGTAAGCTACCGGAATTGTTTAACAATGTGAATTTTAATGGCGGGCGATCCACATATAGCAGTGTGGGTGCCGTTGCGCGCCAAAAGATCATAGACGATTTTGGATGGACATTCACAGATGGAGGACTTGCAGATTCGACTTCTGTATCGAGCGAGGTAGACAAATCTCTTCCTGCAGGCTTTTCACTTGAACAAAACTATCCGAATCCTTTTAACCCAAGCACCAATATTGAGTATTCAATTCCTGTAGCTTCAAAGGTAGCTATTGATGTATATAATTTGACAGGGCAGAAAGTAGCAAGTCTTGTTAATGGCACTCGTGCGGCCGGTAAGCATTCGGTTCGTTTCGATGCATCAGGGCTTTCTTCAGGTATCTATATTTACCGGATTCAAGCCGGAGAATTTAATCTAACCAAAAGAATGACCTTAATTAAATAGGCCTAGACAAATAGAAATCAAGGTCTATTTAAAGCCAGTGGATGAACTCTACTGGCTTTTCTTTTTGATACAGTTATTCGCTGAGCGATTCCAACATATTGATATAAGAGTTATACCTTCCCGGGTCGATTTCACCGGCTTCGAATGCCGCCATCACTCCACAGCCCGGCTCATGAATATGCGTGCAGGTATTAAATTTACAATCCCGCCGTGGTTCAAGCATTTCAGGAAAGTAAAGTGATAATTCCCAGGGTTCGATATTGAAAAGTCCAAATTCTCTGATTCCAGGCGTGTCTACGATAAACCCGCCATTCTCAATTTCGATTAGTTTTGCAAATGTGGTGGTATGCTTCCCTTTGTTTGAGTAAGACGATATTTCGCCTACTTTCTCCGCATAGTTTGGATCAATAGCGTTTAGTAAACTGGTTTTTCCGACGCCAGAAGGACCAACAAAAGCGGTTGTTTTGTCTTTGATTTCTTCTGTAAGCGCAACTAAACAATCAGGATCCATCGCAGAAGTAGTAAATACTTTGTACCCTAGCTGTTCATATAAATCCTGCACGTCTTCAAGATAGCCTTCATCTTTTTTTGTGGCCAAATCCAGTTTGTTTATGATGATGGCTGCTTGAACATCATAGGCTTCACAGGTTACTAAAAACCGATCCACGAAGCCTTCTTTCATTTTCGGTTTTCGGATGGATTGTACCACAAAGGCAATGTCTAGGTTCGAAACCAGAATATGTTCGCCCCTGCGACCATGCGTTGCTTGTCGGGTTAGATAGTTTTCCCGATCATGAATGCGTTCAATCGTACCGGATTCATCTTCGTTTTTGGATACATCCACCCAATCTCCAACCGCGATCGGGTTGGTAACTTCTTTTCCTTCTAGGCGAAATCTGCCCGGTAAACGACTTTCAATAATGCCGTTTTCGGTTTTAACTTTATACCAGCTTCCTGTAGATTGAATAACACGACCTTTTTGCATACAAGAAAATACGTAAGTGTTTTCATTAGGCAAGCATTTAAATTACCGAATGATTCTATTATGATACGTTTAATCTTGTTCTCACTTTTTATCAGTTCCCATGTGCTTGCACAGTCAACCGTTAATCCTGAAATAAATGCATTTTGGAAGGAAGCAGAGCGACAGGTAATTGAAGGAGATTTTGAAGCTTACGTAGCCTCATTTCACGCAGAAGCAGTTTTGGTAAATGGTATAAGCGATCAAAGTTATCCCATTCAGACTGCCTTGGATAACTGGAAACAAGGTTTTGATGATACTAAATCGGGGAAAATGACGGCAGAAGTAGAATTTCGGTTTAGTAATCAAATACATAGTGCAACCACCGCTTACGATACGGGTATTTTCCGATATGCATGGCAAAATGAGGGAGAGGAAGCTCAAGAGGTTTTTATTCACTTAGAAGCATTATTGATAAAATCAGATGGGGATTGGACCATTTTAATGGAGTATCAGAAATCCATCGCAACGGTAGAAGAATGGGAAGCACTTGAATGAGATTCTTATAGAATCAATTATCTTCAGAGTTATTTTCTATGGCAGAAGTGCCTTTTTTTCTCGGTGTATAAATTCTTGGAGAGTGCTGGGTTCTCTGCCTGTGATGTTCTTATAATCATTCGTGATTTCAGGAGGTTCTTGTAACCTAGGCAGAGAATGAAGCAAAGTCATTACCAGAGCAAAACTATGGTTGAGTCCTTCTCTTCTTTTCCTGAAATAAAACCGAAATGGGTTGATACTCTGAAACTCAACTTTCTTTGAAATTAGGCGTGATAATTCATCCGCAACCTGTTTAAAGTTAAGGTTCTCACTTCCTGTAATTTCAAAGGATTGGTTTTTATAGGTAGCAAAATCCCGGATCAGATGCGCTGTTGCCAACCCGATATCTTTTACATCAATCCAGTTAAATTGAGCTTTTTTCGATGGCAGAACAATGCGTCGGTGTTCAGTAATATCATCACGTAATGCCGTGGTCAAGTTTTGCATAAAATAGCTCGGCCGAACAAAAATATAATCGAATCCAAATTCATTAATTAATCGCTCTATGCGGTTGTGAGGTATTAAACTGCTTTTTTCAGCTCCCTGCACCGATAAAAAAATGATGCGTTCTATTCCAGAGCTTTTTGCAATTTCCAATAACGGACGAAATACTTTATCTACCTTAGAAATATGCGGCGGTCGAAGTAAAAAGAGCGTATTTACATCTTTGAAGGCAGATTTAAACGTTTGTGGATTCTCAAAATCATAAGACCGATAGGAGAGATGAGTAAACTTCATAAATGTGTCTTTTTCTTTTGCGATATCTCTAACAGCAGCAATTATTTCAGCTTTTACATTCAATGCAACTAGCGATTCTATCACTTCTCGGCCAATATTTCCTGTCGCTCCGGTAATTAGAATGGTTTGCATCGCTTTTTTTTGCCTAAATCTATTTCAACAACACCCTTTCAAGAAGTCGATAACTCAAAAAAGGGTGATTTTTTTGAACTTTACTTTAGATAAGCATCATATATAAAATATACATGAAGGAGCCTAGAGATTGATTTGAAAAGCCAAATTCAGGTAAGAACAGAACCTAGCCTATTGCTTCCAAAAAGCAGGTGAGAAAATGATGAGCACCGTAAAAATTTCAAGTCGACCAATCATCATCAAAGAAATAAGAACCCACTTTGCCAAGTAGGGCATCGGAGCAAAACTATCAGTTGGACCGAATTCGCCCCAACCCGGACCTATATTTCCAAGCGCGGCAATACTTGCGCCAATGGAACTCATCATATCGTAGCCGAACAATGAGATGATAAATGCGCCCAGTCCAAAAATGAACATATACAGGATGAAAAAACTTAATACGGTTCGCTGGATGTTGGCATCGATAGCTCGCTCACCAATTCGAACAGGTAAAATCGCCTTCGGATGAATAATCTGTTTTATCTCTCGTCCGGTGTTTCGGATCAATATCATCCAGCGGATCATTTTTATTCCACCACCTGTTGATCCCGAGCTTCCTCCGGTAAAGAAAAGTAAGAATAGAAAAAAGGCCCCAAAACTATACCAAAGTTCATAATCGTCGGTACCAAATCCTGTGGTTGTCACAATAGCAACCACTTGAAAAGAACCATAACGTAGTGCTTCAAGGATACTTCGGCCATCAAAAAACCATAGTGAAAAAGAGACTCCAATTATACCAATCAGAACAATAAGTGCGTAAAAACGAGTTTCCCGATTATTAAAAAATGATTCATGATCACCACGAAGCAATCGGAAATGCATGGCAAAGTTAATACCGGCTAAAAACATGAAAAAAGTAATCACAACGTCGATATAAGCGGAATCAAAACCCTGAATACTTGCATTTTTTGTTGAAAAACCGCCGGTAGCCAGCGTTGCAAACGCGTGATTAAGCGCATCAAACCAATCCATGGAAGGGTGAACCCACAGCAGCAAAAACTCAGCAACCGTAAAGGCGAAATAAACCACCCATAAAAGCTTTGCTGTTTCTTGCACTCTTGGAGTTAGTTTATCGGTTGTTGGTCCGGGCGATTCTGCCTGAAATAGCTGCATCCCACCAATACCCAGTAAAGGTAAAATTGCCAGAGAAAGTACAATAATTCCCATGCCACCTAACCAATGGGCCAACGAGCGCCAAAAAAGAAAGCTTTTCGGAAGGTCCTCAATCATTGGGTTTTGAAATCCATCGGAGGTAGTACCGCCCATAATGGTAGAGCCGGTAGTTGATAAACCACTCATGGTTTCGAAAACGGCATCGGTATAGGATGGAAGAATCCCGGCAATCACAAAGGGTAATGCGCCAACTAAGGATAGCATAAACCAAGTACCGCTAACTACCAAAAACCCTTCCCGAATTCGAAGTTCATGTTTGGGTTTAAAGAAGTACCAAAGTGCACCACCGAGGCTAAATGAAATTCCTGCCGAAATGAGCCAAGAATCCCAGTGATGCTCTGCATAAATCAAATCAATAATGAGGGGTAAAATGAGGGCAAATCCCATGAAAAAGATAAATGCACCTAATATTCCCAACACCACAGGGAAATCAATTTTGGGGCGATTTAAAGCACTTATAGGGCTCTTTAACATTACTTGAAAAGCTGGGTTACTTTTTCAATGGCTTCCGGCAGGCAAAACACCATAACCCGATCGTCGGCTTTTATAACCGTTTTACCCGTAGCAATTTCTACATTTCCATTGCATAAAACTCCGCCAATCACACAAGCCTCGGGCAATTTTAACTTTTGAACTTGCTTTCCAACTACTTTCGATTTGGCGCCGGCTTGTAATTCAATCACCTCTGCGTTGATTCCCCGTAATTCAGTAACGGAAATTACATTGCCTTGTCTCACATATCGGTGAATTTCGTTAGAAGCTGCCACTTTTTTATTAATTACCGCATCCAGACCAATAGTTTGGCTTAGTGGTATAAAATCGGGTTTCGAAACCAAGGCAACAGTTTTTTTAACATCAAGATGTTTAGCCATCAAGCACGAAATAATATTGGATTCTTCATCGTCGGTCACCGCGATAAAGGCATCCATATCGGTGATTCCTTCGGTAGCTAATAAATCGGGATCGGTGGGGTTACCATGTAAAATCATGGCGTTTTTCAGTTCAATGGCGAGTTCTTCGGCAATTTCATAATCCGGTTCAATCAATTTAATCGACCAGTTTTTGGTTGTATCACTACAAAGAATACGAGCGATCATCGATCCAATTGCCGAACCTCCGGCAATCATAATCCTGTTAAGTTCAGTCTCTTTTTTACCGGTCGTTTCGACGATTTTTGGAATATCTTCAGTTTTGGCTAAAACGAAAATCTGATCAAAAGCCTGTAGTTTTACAGGACCTTTAGGAACTAGCGTAAGTCCACGGCGGCCAATAGCTACTACACGAAAAGTTACATCAGAATATTCTGAAGCGTAATCAATAAGCGATTTTCCGATGAGTGGAGAACTTTTATCGAGTCGGATTCCGATCAACTGCATTCTGTTTTCAGCTAGGTTGATTACATCAGATGCGGCCGATCTTTTGAGCAGATGAGCAATTTCACTGGCAGCAGATAGCTCTGGGTGGATCATCACATCTATACCCAAATCTTTCGGAGTGAGAGGGGCGTTTTTGTGTGAAAATTCATCGCTTCTCACTCTGGCTATCACCATTTTAGCTCCAAGTCGCTTACTCATCATCGCAGTAATGATGTTAACTTCGTCAACACTGGTAACCGAGATCAGAATATCAGCATTTTTAACACCGGCTCTTACCAAGTCTTTACCGGAAGTTGCATTTCCTTCAACGGTTAAAACATCGAGCGTGTCACCTGCTTTCGAAAGGCATTCTTTGTGGTGATCTACTACGGTGACGTCATGTTTTTCTTTGGATAATACGCTTGCGAGGTCGTACCCAATTTCACCGGCACCGATTATAACAATCTTCAAATGATTAGATCTAGATTAAAATAGGAAAGAAAAATTACCACCTTTTCAACTCACATGAAAGATGCTGAAAAGGTGGTAAGTAACTGAAATTATTGCGTAGTTACAATAAGATCGACAGTGATTGGTCGTGATTGTGCAACTTTAAGATCGGTAACTTCAACTGTGAATCTATTTTGCCCTCGGATTAATTCGGGGCTGATTTGTAATCCTTGCCCAATAACCTCTCCATTTCGCTTCCATTCAATTTTTACATCAGAAGTCTGACGATTTACTTTAGGCGCTGTAAGGATAGTTGTAGGGTTTGTAGGATTCCATTCCAGAATGATAGGAGTAGCTTGTTCAGTAAATTGTAGAGGATCAACTACAGTAATAGGGAAACTGCGTTCGCCTAATGCTCTACCTTGTGGAGTCCATGCTAGCGTGAAAGTTGTTTCACCAGCGGTTGTTGGTCGCCAGGTAGATTCGAAGAAGTTTTGATTCTTAAACGCCCAATTTTGCCCAATATTCATTTCTGCAACAGAAAGAGCACCACCTAATGCTAACTTTGTTGGATAATAAGGATTGATGCTCGGTACCTTGATGGGGTTAATGGCCATTACAGTTGAATCAACGGAGTTCTCTAAGCCACGTCCATCATCTTGAATAAGTGTAACTCGATACGTTTTTGCTTCACTCGCAATAAATGTTGGAGTGGGCAAAAAATCGCCGTCCAATTTCCATCTTGTGCTCAAAATATCGCCATCTGCATCTTGAGCTAACCCGGAACGAAGATTTACTGTTTGGTTTTGATAAACCACTGCCGGTGCCTCGATAGTTGGCTTAGGACTGCTATTTGCAAAGAAGTACTTTTCTATCGTCTGGAAGTTATTTGAAGCATTGGAATTGTCGGTTACTTCCAAAGTTACTTTATGACGGCCCGGCGTAATTGCTTTGATAATTTCGCTTGCATTGTAGCTTACAAATCCATCATCAACATACCATTTATACTGCCTGATGAATCCATCCGGATCGTTACTATTTAATGCATCGAGTCTTAAATCAGTGCCGGCGGGGACATTTTCTGGTAATTGCCAGCTTATAACAGGAGGCGCATTCACATTAATGGATTTTGTGAGACTTACCGTATTACAATCAGTTTCTGCATTAGTTTCCAGATTGAGTGTTACAAAATATTCGCCGGGCTCATTAAAAATATGAGTTGCGGTCAGCCCATCTAATTCCTGAGATCCATTTTCTGTGTCGATGATCCACTTCGCATTTTTGAAACCACCCTGTGCAAAACTTTCGGAACCATCTAAAATTACCGGCTCGCCGGGTGCAACCCATTCAGGTAAGTCAAACGAGGCTTCAGGACCTTCGATTACCGTAATTTCAGCGGTTGTTTGTGAAGTATTTCCGCATTGCCCGGATCCCGATCCTTCAACAGTTAATGTAATGGTGTAGGTACCCGGTTCAGTAAACACATGTTGATATTTTGCACCTGTGGCTGTATTTCCATCTCCTAAATCCCAGCTAAAAGAGGGGAGCGACCCTGAAGGATCTGTACTAAGTGATCCATCGAGTTGAATGGCTGAATTCACGCAAACTGTAGTTTCATCCAACGAGAATTTTGCTACAGGTGAGCCTTCAATAATTACTGGAATTTTCGCAATGGAAGGCATTCCTGAGAATCCATCATCTAATGTAAGTCGGGCTTCGTAAACCCCGGGTGTTTCATACACGTGAGTTGGATTAGCTTCTTCGGAAGTCATCCCATTACCAAAGTCCCACTTAACACGGAATGCGTCTCCATCCGGATCGAAACTTTGGCTGCTGTTAAACAACACTCGTTGTCCGGTACAGCTGGAAATCACAGAATCCACAACGGCTTCTACCGGACGATTTACCATAACTGTGATGGATTCAGATACCGATGAATTACCTAACGAAAGTCCATCTGAAACGGTTAGACCGATTATATGAACACCTGCTTCCGGTGCTTTCCAAGTAAATGCTGATTCTTGACGTTTACTTCCATCTGGGAGTGTCCATTCGAAAAGGAGGGGGTCATTATCTAGATCGTAACTTTCTGATGCATCTAATCGAACATCTAACGAATTTGATCGCACCATCGATTCGGTAACGATGTAGGGTTGATGATTTACATTTACCACTCCATTTACTGAGGTGGATGAATTCCCAACTCCATCGTTATCAACTACGGTAAGAGTAAAATTCTTTTGTCCACCTTCTTCAAAAAATCGCTGAATAGTTTCTCCACGAATTTCAGTTCCGTCATCAAATCTCCAGATGTATCGCTCAATTTCTCCATCGTTATCGAAAGATAAGTCTGCGATAAATTTAATTTCTGTATTTGGAATCAAATCAACGGGTTCAGTTCTCCAACGTGCTACTGGTGGTTCATTAACTCTGATCTGTTGTGCTGAAAATCCCTTTGCTTCATCAAAACCAGAATTATCTGTTACTGTTAAACCAACGGTATGCAAACCGGGACTTTCTAACTCAAGGGAAGCCTGTGGTCCGGTTGTTGTTGGTGCTCCATTTACAATCCATTCGTAGCTGGAGATTTCCCCTTCAGCATCGGTACTTGCCGTTCCATCTACCGTGAAGCGTTCTCCGGGACCAACAACTGTAGGCGCAAAGAACGAGGCTTTAGGGTAACTATTTACAACAATTATGTGCTCGGAAGTTTGCACACTATTGGCCAGGCTTGCACCGTCATCTACGGTTAATTTAACAGTGTAAGTTCCGGTGCTTTGATAGGTATGGCTTACCTGAGGTCCTGATGCTCTATTTCCATCTCCAAAATCCCATAAGTACGACTGAATATCGCTTTCAAGGTCAGTACTCTGGTTAGCTGCGAATTCCACATTTGCTTTCGATGTGATGGGAACAGCAGAAATTATTGGAGTAGGAGGTGCATTAACATGAATTACTTGTGTGAGCGACTGCGATGAATTTGAAGCGCCTCGCTGATCATCAACTGTTAATGTTACGTTATAATCACCCGGCTCATCTAAGCTAAGTGTTGTGATCTCGGAACTCGCGATGATTTGTCCATTCAGGCTCCATGTGTAAGCTAAGTCATCTACATTTGGATCACTAGATTCCAAGGCGTTAAGTGTTACGATATCGCCTGGAGCAATGTTTTCAGGCATGCTGAAATTTGGTTCAGGTGCAGCATTTATTTCATAAACCCGATTTACGGTAAAAGTAGCATTTCTTGATCCGGTATTGTCATCAATAGTTAATCGTACAGGGTAAACTCCAGGTTGAGCATGCTCAACTGTTATTGACGATCCTGATGAATTAGGAGGGACACCCAATCCCGCCCAGTTATAGGTTAAGTTATCGTTGTCAGAATCTGAGGCATTTTGAACCGTAATGGTGATTGGTTCGTCGGTCCCTGATACAGCCGGAACGATAATTTCTGCATACGGCTGGGTGTTTACTCGAATTTCGACCGATTCTTCGGCGATGCTACAATTAACCGAAGTTCCTCCATCAGAAACCTGAACTGCGATATTGTAAACGCCAGAAACTGTATTCGAAAAACGAAAAGTCGAACCTGAGCCCCGTCGCGTGCCGTTTACAAACCATGTATATTCAATTTCTTGTCCTTCTAAATCATAGGATTCAGATGCATCAAGTAGCAGTTCTTCCGATGGAGATAAAATTTGCTTAGGCGCAGATAACTCTGCTACGGGTGGCGTGTTTACAAACACAATTTGTTGATAAGCCCAATATTCCGGGTAATACGAACGGTCATTCGGAATAAGAATTTCTAGTGGGATTTGGCCTCGATCTTCAAAACTAATGGTTGGTCGGCTTCCGGTAGTGAGTTGGCTGTTGTTTAAAATCCAAAGTGCTCTATTAAGATCAGAATTGGAGAAATCAGATCCTGAAAGCTCAAAGGTTTTATCGGTACAAGCGGAGGTTGCTTCAACCTCGCTTATCGATAGTTCCGGATTCGAAAAACCACTTAAGGCAATGGGATTAAACTCCCATAAAACAGGTTGATCTACACCATAAATGGTAAGGGTATTCAACCATTGATCGGAGCCTGATAATTGAATTCCCCACGTATTTGTAAGCCCAAAATTTGAAAAGGGAAGTTCAGTTTCTGAGGCTTCGTAGGTATTTCCAAAAGAGTCGATTTTCCGAACTTCTGAATCTTCCTCGCCATTTACACTCAAGGCAGGAGAGGAATAATCATTATCGGCGAAATAAGGTTGAAGTTGGTATACCGTGTTTTGATTTGAACCGTACACACCAATCGACAAATCAATTGCAATGATCTTCCAGGAATCAGAACCAAGAATTTGTCCGGCGCTACTAACTACGCGAAAATTGAAACTGTTTACGTCATCGCCGTCGTCGGCACTCACACGAATGATATAACCATTTCCGGTCCCTTCAACATTCGATAAGGGAACCCATCGATTTTTAAAACGTTCTTCGTTGGTAGTAACAAGATTGGTAAGTGCGGTAGCATCACTGTTTTTAGAAACTACTGAGTTACCATTGGGTGTGTATACATCATCAAAATTGAAGAGCGCAAAATTTGTGGATGTATTTGCACTTTCTTGTGTGATTAAGTCTACCGCGCCCCCCAGCCCGGCATCAAATATTTGAATACTTCCGCCTTGAGCGGCTGATGAAGGTTTGATCCAGATATCATACTGATTTCGTTCATCACCACTAGCAACTTCTACATTTGTTCCGGATATAGAAAAATACATTTCCTGTGCATACCCAGAGATTGAAGAGGCTATTATTACCGCAACGAGTACGATTTTTTTGAGCATGGAATAGTTAGTTAGCTTCTACTGTAAATGATTTTGATCGATAAATTTCACCGGTTCGAACATCCTTAAATGTAATAGAAAGTTCGCCTTGTTGCATATTCATTGTGATTCCCCAACGACCTTGCGGATCGGTTTGCACTCTTCGGGTTGTACCTCCATTATTAATAAGTACTTCAATTCCCGGATAGGCGCGCGAAGAAAGCGTTACATTGGGCTGATTAACCCGGATAGGATTCATACCCGAAGCCCCACTGAGTGCAAAGTTGAATAAAATTTCATCTGTCAGATAAACAACCCGAACTCCACGAACCGTGTTATTGCCTGAATCGTCGGTTGCAAGCACCGATACCATCTGATCGGCACTTAGATTTTCAATAGTTTTTGTAAATCTACCTGAGGCATCAATCTGTACGGATTGATTATTGATTAAAACTTTAGCATCGGGCTGTGTTGCACCTGTAATTGTAACAGTTGGAGTAAGTGTAAACAGAATATTTCCATTTAGATTGTCTATAAATGCAGGAGGCGGCTGATTATCAATATTTCTAACGATGCGAGTTGTTTCAGAAAAAGGTCCTCTTAATCCAAGTCCATCAACGGATTGTACACGCACATAGGTGTTTCCAAGTTGTAGATAGGAAAGTAGTGCGGTGTTTGTACTTACATTAATTTCTTCAATATTCGATTCAAAATTGGAATCAGTACTTCGTTGCACTATGTAAGAATCGGCGCCATCAACAAAACGGAATGGGAAAATAATCTGCTCTGAATAAATAATGGTATCATTACTTGCCCAAACCATCTCCGGGCTTGGTAATAGTTGTATTGGAGGAGAGGGTGGCTCACCTTCTTTAACAATAGTACCTTCATTTTCGCGAATGGTAACCGAAATATCGTTTGCGCTTACGTTGGCAACCCCGTCATAATTGGTTAATCGAACAGTTTCTGCTCCATCCGATTCGGCATAGAAATTTGTAGTGCGCAATTCAGATTGGGAGCTACCGGCATTCAAAATATAATTACTTCGTTCGCTTGCTACGGCAGAAAGTTTGGCAAGTAAACCACCTTCTTCTAGAGTTATTTCGGTATCAGACGACTCACTTAAACGGTCAATTCTTGCTTTTCTGATAATAGCCGTTGTATTTGGATCCACAATAATTTTCGAACCATCGGTAAATCCAAGGTTAGCATAACTCTGCTGCCCGGTTCGTAATCCATCAGCTTCTTTAAATAAATCTCCAACCAGAGCTTCATCCCAACTACCAAGTAATCCTTTCCTTTTATCAACATCACCTTTTTTTGCTTCAAGTAATGCTTGTACTTCCACCATTCTGTTTTTCAACAGCGTTTCTTCAACAATATCTACTTTGTCTTTAATGCTGTTTCCAAAGCTGATAGCATCATTGATGTTGCCATTTTTTAAGGCTTCGTTGTAATTACTGATTGCAAGTGCGGCATCTATCAGTTCGTCATTTGCAAATACGGAAGCACCATCAGCAATTAAGTTCTTCATCCTTGTTTTTTGCTCCAACACCTTGGCAGTAACGCCGGAAAGAGTTTCAAGCTGTTGTATATCAGATTGCGTGAGTGTGAATGAGTTATTCTGAATATCACGATCAGCCAGTGACACAATAATGGGCCATGTTAGATTGTCGCCGGTGTAACGCAATGCTACATCCTGTAAATCTTCAGCCAGAAAAGTGATTTCACCATTTTGCGCTTTTACACTGAAGCTTAAAGCACTGATTAATAAAATAGTTAGATAAAATTTCATTCGTTACTATCAGCGTCGGGTTTAGGTAGTACAATGGTAAATCGGCTACCAATTTTATCGTTAGATTCAAGAAGTACATCACCATCGTGACGATTCACGATTTCCTTAACATAAGCCAAGCCCAAACCGGTTCCTTTTTCGCGAGCTGCTTTTATATTTGATCTTACTCTGAAGAATTTATCAAATACTTTTTTCTGATCCTCAAGACTTATCCCATATCCGAAATCGGTTACACTTATTTCTTGTGAATCTTCGGTTTCTTTAAGCTCAATTTCTATGGTTCGATCTTTCTCACCGTATTTGATAGCATTACTCACCAAATTCTGGATGGCATCAAAAAGAAGATCTTTACTGCCTTTGGTTACAAAATTAGTTCCTTTCGCGATAATCTCAATTTTAAGATTCTTTTCGGTTAGCAAAGAGTTTGACACCGATTTCACATCGTTCACAATCTGGAACAAGTCGATTTCTGTAAACTCTACTGGTATGCGTCCATGTTCGAGGCGTTGAACGTCAAGGAAGCGATTTACTAGATCATTCATGCGTTCGCCCGATAGATAAATCTCTTTTAATAATTCCCGATGTTCATCGGCACTCATACTGGAATTGTCGATCATTAATTTCGATAAACCTACCACTCCGGTGATTGGATTTTTAAGCTCATGCACAATGATATTGATCATATCTGTGCGCTTCATATCTACCAATCGATCTTTGGTTTTATCGTGAAGAATTACAAGAGCACCTTGAGGATTTTGCTCCTCATCTTCGAAGGAAACGTACTGATAATCATAGAAGTAGGTGGTTTCTTCATCTATGAAATGAGCCAACTCGGCGCGGTTGATCTTTATGGAGTAAGGATTTGGAAAGTGTACTGTTTGATTTGATTTGGTGAGCTCAATCTTAGAGCTATCCAATAGTTCGCGGAATTCCACATCGTGTGGGTTTTTACCAAAACCTTCGATAAACTCTACAAAATGATTATTGGCAAACCTGAATTTCCCTGAGTTATCCAGTATACCGATCAGATCCTCCGAATAGGTCATCATATAGCGATTCTTCCACTCTTCAAGGATGATCTTCTCGACGTTAATCTTTTGATAGCGGTGAAGCGTTATTCGGATGTTCTCTAAGGTTTCCCGCATATTTTGGAATTCAGGAAGTTCCACTTCTCTGATTGTATGATCGAAATCGAGATTGCTTATATAATCCACATCCTGCAAAATATTCTCGATAGGGCGGTTGATACGTAAGCTCACATAAAAACTAAATACAATCAAAAGTAACAGAATACCAACAGCGGTTAGTAATGAATAGAGGATGAGATTATTTACAGGTTCTAGGATAAAGTCGTCTTCAACCGCAATTAAATGCCAAAACGGAACGGTTTGAAAGCGTGATGACATCACAAACCAATCATCGCCATTTAAACGGATTACCGTTTCTTCTGAATAACTTGCATCACCAACTAATTCTTGAGGAAACTCAAGTTGTTGATTTAAGAACAGGTTTTCACCGGATTCTGTGACAATATTCGCGGAATAGTTTCCTCCTAACGGTATATCCCGCAATTCGGTAGAAATGCCTGAGGCATTAAAGTACATCGTAAGATTTAAGAGCACCGAAACTACATTTCCGCTTCCATCAAAAGAATCAATTTGAAGCGCACGTTGGGCAGTAAAAAAAGAAAAATCCTGAGTGGTATCTGAAATCCATGAGACATTAGTGCGTGGATCTAAGCGTGACTCGTACCAATTATCAATTTCGGTGGGAAAGCTTAGGTTTTCGAAGATACTACGGGTGAATTCAACCGATTGCGAGTCACCGATTTCGTTGATACTAATTCGAACCAAGCCGGGTGTATAGTTTATAGCTCTCCGTGCAATCGATTCAACCTGACCTGGGTTTTGGATGACATCCTCTGCCAAAAAACTTGTGGCATTTAACCAGTCTCGAATGGTTTCATCGGCGCGAAGTAACGAGTATTCCTGAAGTTGCGAAACAATAGTTGTGCGCTCGTTGATGATTGCTTTCTTGTATTCAGGCCTGATAAAGATCCACAACAACACAAAAGAGATCACCACCAACGTGGTTGAAATGACGAAAATTCGGTTTTGTAGGGTTAAGTCTTTATACATAGCAATCAGAATTGCCAAATTTGAGGCTATCCGTAGTTAATTACGATTAGAATCGTCTTAATTTTTCATTTCTTAAGTAGTACACGTTATGCTCAAATTGCTAGGACATAATGTAACTAATAAGCGAAGAAATAATGCTGTCAATAATTTAGAAAGTGACAGCAAACTAAGAATAACAACCGAAATTAATCCGGAAAACTATATCAAAAAAAAGGAGCTGAAGAAGCTCCTTTTTATTTATTTATTCATTGTCGAGAATGGCGTCTATTCTTGCGTCTATATCATCGAGATGTACTGAAGTCATTGCATCTGAAATTCGAGCTCTTCTTATGTCTGTTTGAAGAGTGTTAAGCTCGGCACGAAGCGCAGCTCTGATATCAGAATCTTTAATGTCGATAGAGCCAGATCGCGATCGCTGTACATCCGTTTCAAACATTGAATGTACGTAGCTAATGTATTCACGCTGAAGCGCCCGACGGAATGCATCAATTTCATTGTTTTGGTAAATCTCATCCCAAATACCTTTTCGAATATCAGCTAGCATTTCTAGAAGGGTATAGGCATTGTTGTCGATGGCTTCTTGTTCCACTAAACGCGTCATGGAACCGGGATTCATGGTGGCAGTCAAAATTCTTGCTTGTAGATTTTTAACTGATTCTATGGCACCAGCATGTTCAATTCGGCGCAAAATATCTTCATCCAATAACCAATCAGGAGTTGTGAATGCATGTTCATTTAGAAATGCTACCGCAGCTTTTTGATAATCTGCATCTACGGGAGTGTACACCATGCCTTCCTGATCGGAAGCTAAACGATTTTGATACACACCTCCAACATTGGTCGAAACATGGCGAGCATACCTCGACCATTGGAAAATCAGTTCGTTGTAAATCTCTTCAAGATCGTCGTACCCTTGACCATCCGTGGAAGTCCACTCGACTAAATTTGGTAC
Organism: Balneolaceae bacterium; assembly: GCA_017640605.1. Taxonomy (GTDB): domain Bacteria; phylum Bacteroidota; class Rhodothermia; order Balneolales; family Balneolaceae; genus HXMU1420-13. The sequence goes on from JAEPQH010000007.1 coordinate 48,554, forward strand.
AACTCTCTTCAAATTCATCAAACCGTAGGTACTTGCTTTAATTGGATCATCCGAAAGATCTTCAGTCTGTGCAGACGGATCATATCCCGTAGATGATGCGAACCGATAAATAGGGTCGCCGGCTTTTTCTTCAATCCATGAATCAAGAATATGGTTTTCATCTTCCGGAGATTCAGCACCTTCAATCAAACGATAGCCCCAGTTCACTGAATAAAGGTCATAGGGACCGATTTTTCGAATGAAGCTTATGTTCTCATCTCCGGGTTGGGCAACATAATTCTGCCGAGCATACTCCATAATAGTAGTTGCAATACCATACTTTTGAGTGAAACTACCGCTTCTAAGTGAATCAACCGGATAGGCAGAACTAGACTGCATATTATGTGGTAACCCAATGGCGTGACCAATTTCATGCGAAATAACACGACGCATGGTTTCGCCGATCAAATCATCATCAAGTTTTAGTCCGCGCGCAGCAGGATTTGCCGCACCAGTTTCAATCATAAGTCTGTTTCTGTAAGAACGCATGTGGTTGTGATACCAAACAATATCACTTTCTATGATTTCGCCCGAACGCGGGTCAGAAACACTGGGGCCAACAGCATTACGGATGGTATTAGCAACCCATCGTACAGTGGAATAGCGAATATCTTCGGGACTCCAATCGGGGTCTTCTTCCGGTGATGGAGGTAATTTTGCCTGCACTGCATTTTTAAATCCAGCAGCTTCAAAAGCTTCATTCCAATCTAAAATCCCTTGGATGATGTAAGATCGATACTTCTCTGGTGTCGCAGGATCCAAATAATAAACGATTGGCTTTACCGGTTCCACTAACTCGCCACGGAAATAGGCTTCAGGATCTTTAGGCTCAAGTCTCCATCTTCGGATAAATCGCTTTGAGGCTGCTTTTTGCTCGTCTAATCCAAAATCAATTTGTTCGATAGTAAACCAACCTACCCTGTAGTCGAACTCTCGTTTTTGCATCGGTTCTTTTGGTAACAGTACCATGGATTGACTCATACGCAACGAAAGTGTAGCTGTATTTCCATCTGAAGGCGGATTCTGTGCCTGATAAGTCATTACATGGCGCACTTCAATATTCTCAGGAAAACTTTTGGCTGATTCGATATAGCTTCGATCACCATCCAGACGACGTACCTGATATTGGCGACGTAAAAAACTGATTACTCCACTAATGGCTTCAATATCAGACTCAAAAAAATCTGTCATTTCAATTACTACACCATTAGAATCTTCGGTGTGAGCTTCAATATCGAAGGAGGCAAGAATGGGCGCAAAGTTATTGGCTTGAACTGATTTGTATACCGGCAGTTCTTCATCGGCAATGTTTTCAAATGAGTGCTTTCGGATCAGAATCCGATCTTTCTGACGCTCAAACCGAATCACTTGCTCAGCGGTTTTAGCGCCAGCTGAAAAGAAGCCAAAATAATCGGTGGGCACATCTGCAACGCGGCTCACTAAAAGCATATCTCTGCCTAATAAAGAGTCGGGGATGGCATAATAGAGTTTGTCATCTTGTTGATAGACGGTAAAAAGTCCCTCGTCTTTTTCAGCTTTTGAAGTGATCACTTCATCATAGCTTTTGATACCATCGGTTGAGCGAGTTGGTCGGTTATCAGAAGATTTTGTTGGAGTGGCTGACTGTTTTGTTGATGTACATGCGCTCATGAACGTGGCTAGCATCAATAGAAAGACAGCGAATCGGGTAACTTTCATATCAGAAATTGGATTTTTAAAAAAAGGTAGATACAGCCATCTAAAAACAGAGTAAATCTATTTAACAACAAATAACAAGATGTTGGTTTTTTTTAGGATTTTGTGTGTATTGACAGGACATTCTTTAGCGGATAATTTTCTACCTTTGGGGGCAAAAATTTAATCTGTAAGAAAACGAGTTAATAATGATTATTGGAGTCCCCAAAGAGATTAAACCACAAGAAAATCGTGTAGCCCTTCAGCCGGGTGGAGCACTGCAATTAATTAAGCACGGACATACCGTGCTTGTAGAAAAAGGTGCCGGACTTGGAAGCGGTTTTACCGATGATTTATATGCAGATGCCGGGGCAGAGGTATTAAGTGATGTTGATTCATTGTGGCAGCGCGCAGAAATGATCATGAAAGTAAAAGAGCCCATTGCTGTGGAATATCCACGAATGAGAGAAGGGCAGGTAATCTTTACCTATTTCCATTTTGCTGCCGATGAAGCCTTAACCAAAGCAGTTGTTGATTCTAAATGTATTGCCATTGCATACGAAACCGTAGAGAAAGCTGATGGCTCGTTACCGTTGCTTATCCCAATGAGTGAAGTTGCCGGGCGTATGGCCACTCAAGAAGGAGCCGTGTTTCTAGAAAAACCTAAAGGTGGTCGTGGTATGTTATTGGGTGGAATTCCCGGTGTGCAACCCGCAAAAGTATTAATTCTGGGTGGTGGAATTGTAGGTGTTAATGCGGCAAAAATCGCAGCCGGAATGGGAGCTGATACTACAATCATGGACATTAACATGCCTCGTTTACGATATTTGGATGATGTGATGCCTGAAAATATCCATACCTTCTTTTCAACAGAAGCGAATATCCGAAGCTTGTTGCCTTCGGTTGATTTAATTATTGGTGCAGTATTAAAACCTGGTGCAAAAGCTCCGAATTTGATAACCCGTGATATGCTTAAGGAAATGCGTCCGGGTACCGTGTTGGTTGATGTTGCCATCGATCAGGGTGGTTGCTTCGAAACTTCTAAGCCAACTACTCACGAAAATCCAACTTATGTGGTTGACGATGTACTTCATTACTGTGTAGCTAACATGCCCGGAGCAGTTCCTTACACTTCAACACTTGGGTTAACCAATGTTACGTTGCCGTATGCTGTTGCTCTAGCTAATAAAGGTTGGAAGCAGGCAATTGCTGACGATCCTGAATTAAAAATGGGTTTAAATATTGCAAACGGAACTATTGTTTACGCCGATGTTGCTAATGCATTCGACATGGACTGGGAGCCGATAGAATCAGTTTTATAATGAAAATTATTTTCTAATTTATTATAACTCATTATGTAACAAGGAACTGTCTAATTTATGCAGTTCCTTTTTTTATAAATTCCCCTCAAAATTTGGCATTAAAACACATTTTGAATCATCTTTAGGCATTGAGTTAATATTTGTCATCTATTTTTCTATGCTATTTAAAAGTTGTGCATCAACCTTGTTGATGATTTTTTGTTTTCAATGGTCAATTTATAGTCAAACATCAAGACCTCAAGTTCCTCAAAATCAACGCCCTCCTCAATTGACCGAACAGCAGTTCAGAGCAATGTTGCTTGAGTCATCCGATCCCGACACTACGCTTGAGTTATATGTACGCTTCGCTGAAATTGCCGGCAGAAGAAATCCGGCTGTTTTTTTACAATTGATCGAAGAAATTGAATCGTTGGAGCAAGTACAGGAATTAAACAAAAATGCTTATAGCAATTTACTGAAAGCTACCTATTGGAACAGATCCAACATTGATTCGGCGGCGAATTATTATCGTTTGGCCGAACAGCAATTCAAAGCCTTAGAACTTTCACTTCGAGTGGTTGATGTGATGCAACAGCGTGCAAGGGCTTTATCACGTAAAAATGATTTCATTGAAGCGGAGAACGTATATTTCGACCTACTCGATTTTATGGAAGAAAATAAACTTGATGAAGAGACTAGGCAGATTATTTATAATGAATTAACCGATTTATATATCCGTGTTGGAGCAATAGAAATCGCACTTGATCGATACAATCAGTTGTTGGAGATGGGAGTGCAATCAAACAATGCTGAGTGCAGTATTCGGTTAAGGATGAGTAATGCGTACAAGAGAAATCGAGAAATGGATAAAGCTGTTGCCGAGCTTGAACAATGCATAAACAAAGAAAATGTTCAGAACGAGTTAAAAGCATCCATTTACAGGAGTTTGGCCGATTTAGAAAAAATTCGCGGTAATCAGCAACAGCGTCTAGCATACAGCATAAAAGCATCCGAATTAGTTACTTCGGTTTCGGGTGTGTATTTCGGAACCAACTTGTTTTTAGGAGAATCATATTTTGAAAACAATATGTATCAAAAAACGGACTCCGTTATAGCAATTCTGAACGGCATTAACCCTCGAAGAGTACAGCTTCCTGCTCGAATCAATTTTTTGATACTTAAAACAAAAAATAGCCTTCAAAAAGAGGAATATGATCAAGCTATACAGTTTGCAGATGAGGGGTTAACACTTGGGCAAAGAATGCCTCAAGCAATTTTAAACGTTGAATTACAACGATTAAAAGCTGATGCCTTACAGCAATTAGGGGAATACGAAGAAGCTTTTGCGATCCTTCGTTCTTTATCAGAAAATGAACGTTTGATACAAGAAACCGGCAGAATTCAAATGGAAGAAATGAATAAAGTCAGGTTTCAAATGAGGGCGAAGAATCTGGAGTTAGAATCAGTAAATGCCAAGCTTTCACTAGTACGGTTTCGTACATTTTCAATTATATGTTTGCTAATAATTATTGGTGGTTTTTTTGTGTACAGATATCGATTAAAAACAGCCTTACAAGAAGAGCGAACCCGAACCAAAATTGCAAACGATTTACACGATGAAGTGAGCGCAACCTTAACGGGTATTACTTTTTTTGCAGAGGCAGTTCGAAAAGATCCGAATCAGGAAAAGAAATCACACTTCATCAATTTGATTGCAGAAAGTGCAGGCGAGGCCAAAGAAAAAATAACTGATATCGTTTGGTCAATTACACCGGAGAATGACAATTGGGAGCTATTGCTTGCGAAATGCAGGCGCTATGCGAGTGATTTATTCGAAAGTAAGGCTATCGAGTATGACTTAAATATTGCCAATTCTATAGAAGGTAAAATTGACATGAATTTGCGGCAACACATTTGGATGATCTACAAAGAGCTCATCACTAATGCTGTTCGTCACGCTCAGGCAACCAAGATAAGGGTAGAAATGAAGCAAGAAAATGACCATTTCTTACTCTCAGTTACCGATGATGGATTGGGTTTTGACACCACCCAAGACTTTGAAGGGAATGGGTTAAAAAATATTAAACGAAGATCCGATAAAATCAAGGGTACGTTGAACTTGCAAAGTATTCCAAAGCAGGGTACACAGTGCGAATTAAAGATCCCTCTTCTATAAAAACTACATGAATATGTGGTATTAAAGCTATTTTTTCTTCACTCTTTCTTCATAAAGATTCTTTAACCATATTTAGTCGGCTTTCTCGGGGGGAGAAGGCTGCTTTTCTAATCTATTAAGGAGTCTTATGCGAATACGTTCATGTTGGGGAATCATAGCTTTGTTGTTTGGTGCTATGTTCTCTTTTCCAACTATTGCCCAAACAACCTACGATTCTCTACAAGTTACATTTACCGTTGATCTAACGGTTTTATCAGATTTGGATAATTTTGATCCTACCACTCAAACTCCAAAAATTGCCGGAAGTTTTACTGGTTGGCAAAACGGTGCAATCGATCTTGCAGATCAAGGTTCAAATATATACTCAGAAACAATTCCATTCAGTTCAACTACTTCTGGAGATACCTTGCAGTATAAATTTATACTGGTTGATACCGCTGGCGTTGTTTATTGGGAGGCTAATTTTGAAACTACATCTAACAATCGTGAATACGTGATTGGTGATGCCGAAACTGACAGTGGGTCAGACGGAATTCCTGATATTGATTTAAATCATCTTTGGAATGACTGGCCACTAGACTTTTTGGATACACCAAGACCTGCATCAGCCGCTCCAAACCCTACACATCCAGAAGCAGATGTAATTTCACTATTCAGTGATGTCTATGCTGATGTTCCTGTTGATACATGGAATACTGTTTGGTCAAATGCACTCTTTTTAGAAGATGACATCGATGGGAACCCTGTAAAACGATACAGAAAACTTGATTTCAATGGTGTTGAAACGGTGAATAATCAAATTGATATTACCGGAATGACTCACTTGAGCCTAGATGTATGGACCTCAAACGCCACTACTTTCCGCGTGAAATTAGTTGACTTTGGAGGTGATGGAGTGTTTTCTCCTGATGCTGACGACACTGAAGGTGAAATAGCTTTTGAAAATTTACCACTTAACGAATGGGTTACTTTAGAAATCCCAATTAATGACTTCGCAGGCCTAGAAGGCAAACAAAACATTGCTCAATTGATCTTTAGTGCAATTCCTGTATTTGACTCAGAGGTGTTTATTGATAATGTGTTTTTTGCCAACTTACCATTGCCTTCGGTAGATGTTACATTTAATGTAAATCTGACGCCAGCTTTAATGGATAGCATTTACATCCCTGAAACGGACGAAGTCAAGTTAGTAGGCTCGTTCAACAGCTGGGATACCGGCTTACCTATTGATATGGTTGATTTAGGTAACGATGAGTTTAGTACCACCATTAATCTTGAAAGTGAAACTTATCCCGATACTATTTTCTACAAATTTATTCTAAAGCGTGGAGGAGAAGTTGTTTGGGATGAGCCGGAAGAGCTATTGTTTGATGGTTCAAATAATCGAATGTTGGTACTCAATGGCGATGAAACGGATACTAATGAAGATGGTACGCCGGATGTTGACTTACCACTAGTGGATTTTGCTTATTCATTGCCGCTTCCATTTCCATTACCACCCTATGAGTTTGGAGATATCATCAACTACGATGGCAGTTTTGAAGGTCTTGATTTAGGACCCGTTTCAGGTGGATATGATGGCTGGTTTTTCGAAACGGTCAATGGTCCTTCGACATACGAAATTGTAGATGATTCTCAAGATGGAGATGGGAAAGCTGCGAAAGCAACCATTAATTTCGATGGATCTGAAGATATATGGAGAGCTCAAATAGTAAATGAGCCAATTAATCCTAGTGAGGGAGATTTATATAACGTCTCATTCTGGATGAAGTCTAGTGAAGAAGGTTCAGTTGCAGAAGCTTTCCTTGGGTTGCCTGAAGAAGGTTCATTCCAAGATGTTTACACTTTCTTCGCTGAACTAGGTACCGAATGGAATTATTACGAATTCCAGTATTTCGCATCTGATGTAGATGAAGATTTAGGATTCAGGTTTGGTGTAAAATTGAATTTTGAAGCCAACAGCAACGATATGATCTTCCTCGATAATGTACAGATCGAAAAAATCGAAGCAGTATTTACGCCGATCACATTCTCTGTAAATACTGCTATCCAGCAAGAACTTGGCAACTTCGATAAAGAAGAGCACATCATCGGATTGGTTGGAAGTTTTAATGGCTGGGATACGAATTCACCGATTATGATGGAGGCAGAGCCTGGTGATAGTGTTTATTCAGGTACTGTAGAATTGTTGAATGTTGCTGTTGATGACGAAGTTCGATATAAGTTCATTATGAAAGACGACTCAACCGGCGCATTTCAATGGGAATCTCCAGATCCGGAAAACCCAAATACGGAAGGTGAATTCAGCGATAGAGTTGTATTTATTGATGATGTAGCCGGAATGGTAATCCCAACCGACTATTTCCACGATATTGATCGCGGAGATTTAGATGCGGATAACTACGGTATTTCTACGCTTATTGATGCAAGAAATGCAGTGTTTGGAAGTCATCTTGCAGTTCAGGGAATTGTAACTCGAATCACCAATAATTTTGTGTATGTACAAGATGAAACGGCAGCTACTACATTATTTAGTAGGCCATTTTTTGCTTCATCTAACTCTATTGGCTTTAATGAAGCTACTAAAAACGGAGATATACAGGTAGGAGACGAGCTAAAAATTGCTGGTGTTACGGCAGACTTTAACGGACTTCATGAGTTAATTAATCTTCATGGCTGGGAAGTTGTTTCAGTTGATAATCCACTTCCGATGGCTCAGTTAATGGATATTGATGAATACTCGATCAATGGAGAAGAATATGAATCAGAAGTCGTACGTATTGAAAACGTTCGAATTTTAGATCCTGTAGATTCACTTAGGGCGGGATTTGTGTACGAAATCGTTAACGAAGAAGAAACACAAATTGGTTGGATGTCGATTCAGGGTAGTTTTAACAGCGCTTGGGCTTTCCAGCCTGCACCACAAGGATTCTTTAACATAGAAGCAGTGGTTAAAGAATTCTTTATCCCTGGTCTTGGCGAAAATATCTACGCAGTTTCTATTCATAATGAAAGTGATATTGAAATTATCCCGGACGATTTCGATGCGGAGTTTTCAATCAATTCGTTGGCAACCTTACCTACATTCAATGAAACGGTAACCATCAATTTAGATCAACTTGGTGATACGCCCATTCAAGGTATGGAGCTAAGCATCAATTTTGATCCAGCACTTGTGGATGTAAGTTTAGGCGATCAAACAGGTACTGTGTTAGAGGGAACTGCATTGGTAACTAACACGCTAGAAGGTCAGCTAAACATTGCTTTTGCTACCGACGGTACCGCTGAAAATGATATTTCAACTACGGGGGTGTTTCTTAATCTTAATGTCGAAGCACTCGCAGTTGGCGAAACTGACATCATAATTTCCGATATTTCGATCAATGAGATGCCATCACCTGATCTGTTCTCCTTTATTAACATCGTTCCAAGACTTTGCGGCGATGTTACCGGCGATGTTACGGTAAGTCCGGAAGATGCAACACTAGTGCTGCAGCACACTGTGAAACTTGAAGGCGTTTTCCCATTAATAGAATTAGATTCAACAGCTGCTGATGTAACCGGAAATGGTGATATTAGTGCCTTTGATGCCTCCTGGATTCTACAAAAAACGGTTGGTTTACGTGACAATCTTGGATGTATCAGTCTGCCACTTAAAGAAGATCAACAACCGGTGTCGGCAAGTTGGTTATTGGCAGAAACTTCTGAAAGTAACAGCTTGGTTCAATTAGATCTATCCAAAAACGAAATGGAGATTTATGCCATTCAAATGGAAGTTGAACTGACTGAAGGAGCGTTGTTTGCAGGAATTAAAAATCTGCCAAAGAACTGGAACCTTATCACAAATAGAAGCAGTGATAAAACGTTAATCTCACTTTATGGCGTAACACCATTAGAGTTAGAAGTACTTGATTTGGAAATGGACATTCGCAACACACAGTCGGTGCCAAAAATCAAAGCAAATCTTGTACTTAACGAACGTGTAGTGCCGGAGCTAAATGAACTGGTAATTGGTGACGTACCTAGCGAGTTTGGGTTAAATCAAAATTATCCGAACCCTTTCAATCCGAGCACAAATATCAGTTATACATTGCCCGAAAAATCGGATGTTGAGTTATCCATATTCAATATGCTGGGGCAAAAAGTAGCCACTTTGGTAAATCAATCTCAGGATGCCGGAACTTATTCCATTAATTGGAATGCGGGCTCAGTATCTAGTGGGGTGTATATTTACCAGTTAAGAGCGGGTGGCAATACCTTCACTAAACGTATGATGTTGATCAAGTAATCATGCAAAAGTTTCTATCCATCGTTTTTGTTATTGCAGTAGCTTTGTTCCCGATCTTAGTATCGGGACAGGCTTCTGTGGTAATAGCAGATGAAACTACCATTATTGGTGAGCGATTACTGTATTCTGTAGAATTAATCAACGAAGGGGAGAATGTTACCGGACTGAATTTTCAAATCAGTTTTGATACTCTTGCTCTTGATTATGTGGGAATTTCAGAAACATCTACCATGTCAGATACTGTATTGTCGATTGCTAATGGGAGCGACGGTTTGTTGCGATTTTCATTGGCATCCACATATCCGATTCAATCATCAGGAACTATCGTTTTTGTAGAGTTTATTGGTAAGAAAACCGGTGATACCAATCTATCTTTGGTAGAGTACAGGATCAATGAAGAAGCAATAGTTGATGAAGCCACTGAGGCCAAAATCAGGGTTTTTGCTGAAGGTGGAAATCAACCGCCGTTTGCTGTATCCATACCTGATACTTTGGTTCTATTTTCGGGTGATACTCTTCAATTTACCATTGACGAGACTGTATTTGCAGATGCCGAGGATGCATTCGATTCGTTGGATATTCAAGTGAATTTAGAACCTCAAGTAGTGTTTGGTACCTACGATCCTGAAACTGGGTTGGTAACTATTACAACTGCTGATTTTGTCGGATTTGCCACATTAAGTATTCGAGTTGAAGATACAAATGGAGGAGTATTTGAAGAGTCGATTGTTATTGACATTCAGATGGGTGTTTCTAATGAGTTGGACGGTAATAACCAACCGATACAATTTGATCTCGCTCAGAATTATCCCAATCCATTTAACCCTACCACAAATATTAGTTTTACACTTCCAAGTTCAGGATTTACACAGCTGGAAGTGTTCAACTTGCAAGGTCAAAAAGTAGCAACCTTATTAAAAAGCAGAGTTACAGCCGGTAATCACACCGTTACATTCGACGCTAGTGCTTTGGCAAGCGGTATATACATTTATCGCCTCACATCTTCAGCTAAGGTACAAACCAAAAAAATGCTGCTTATCAAATAACCTTCTTACCATAAATTTAGAACAGTAAAGCCGGGCAGTATGCCCGGCTTTTTTTGGTTAATAACCACATAAACAGGTAGTGCGTTACCACATAAGAAGCATTAATGTGTTCAAAGCTGGTAATGGCTTTTTCGGGGGAGATTCAGTATACGACCTCTTCTATTTTTGCACAGAGTAGAAGAAGATTAACACAAAAAAGCCGGCTGATAGTCGGCTTTTTTTATTCATTTATGTTAAGTGTATATGAATAATAATTTACCTCTTGAAATTTAACTTCAAATAAACGTAATTCCTTCAGACTAAAAGATATTATTGGGGTACGGTGCCGTCTGCCGGGTCTGGGTGAATTAAATAATTATAAGGAAGGATGAAATGGCTAAAGTATCTAGATTATTAATTATCGTTTTTGTCATGGTTATTAGTCGAAACAGTGTCTTAGCTCAAACGACTAATGAGTGTAACACTATTTCGAGTAAACAGATAATTCTGAATTGTATGGAAGTGCCAGTAGATTTATTTGTAAGGATTAATAAATCTGAATTTAGACCGGCAGGTATATTAATTGGTAGCCAAAGAGTGGCAAGAATTGATGCTTTCGATCCTAACTTTCCTAGTTTAAATCAGCTTGAGTATGATATAATACCATCTAGTGGTCCACTTAATGAAATAGAGTTTATTTTTAAAGTGAATATTAAATCACTTCAAATTAAAAACAAACCAATTGGGGCCAAAGTAGCAATGGGAAAAAAGCACTTGATTCCAGGTTCATTCTATATTCCGCATCATTTTTCCACTAAAATAAATGGAGATTCGCTTGAGATAGTAATTCATTTTATGGATTTAAAGACTTCATTAGAGCCCTTAAGAAAAAGTGTTGAAGATGAGATAGAGAATAAATGTACAATTAATTGTGAAAACCTTTCCCCCTTAACTGAGCAAATGCTAAAACTCTATCAAAATGATATAGAGTCTCTGAAAAAAGGGATCATAAATGAACATATAACTCAAACACTTTTTTCTTTAATAGTTACTGACATTCATCCTAACGTACAACACCCATAATATGAACGAAAATAATACTAGCTACGATCTCGTAAATAAACTTAGTGAAACAGATATTGATGTATTTGTAAGACATGATAGAGGACCAGAAATAGGTGCTTGTTTGAAAAACAATAAAAGAACATCACATGTTAAGCGAAGGTCTAAACTTGCATATAAGCCTACAGACGATAATACAGTTTTAAATAAAGATTTCTCTGTAATCTATCGCTTCTCAGATTTGCCTAAGGATAGATTGAAGGGAATAAAAATTGCGCTCGCTAATGAAGCTCTTATTGCAGAATTAAATAATCCAGACATTAATCCGATTCCTCATCATGTATCATTTTATAAACGAGCGGATGGAGACTTTGAGATTGAAATTCACTATACAGAAATTAAGCAAAATGTTCATCTACACCCGAACGTTCAACATCCATAAGTCCAGTTTTTTAATGTGAATTTGTATAAATATTTTTTTTATGCATTTTTAATAATTTCGTTTACCACTGATGAATCTAAGCCTCAAGCATTTGACTACAGGTTAATTGCGAATTTTACTACAGATGAGTTTAAAAATTCTGCTCAAATGTGGAGTTCATTAGAGAAAGAGACAGGTGAAATACTTTTTGGAAATAGTACGGCATTATGTTTTTTTGATGGAGTTGAATGGTCGTCGATACATATTGGAGGCGAGGAGGTTGTTTTTTCTTTAGATAAAAATTTAGAAGGTACAGTCTTTTATGGAAGCACAAACGATTTTGGGTATTTGGTGGCTGACTCAGTTCAACAGATGACTTATGTTTCTCTCCTCGACATAGTCCCCAACCATGCAAGCGTATTTTCTCAGGTTAGACAGACTATTGCACATAAGAATCATGTATATTTCCGAAGTCTGGAATATGTTTTTATATACGATATAATCGAAAATACGATCGATGTTATGCAAGGTGAAGATATTCTTGATAATGCATATTTAATTCAGGATGAAATCCTTTTAAATGTACATGGTTCAGGTATTTCTAAAGTGACCGAGAACGGATTTGAGCTACTAAAGGGAACAGAAGCTCTTAAAAACGATCGCATATATGGGATATTTGAGTTTAACAATGAACTCATAATTTACTCACGAGAAAAAGGTCTATTACAGTTAAAAGATAATCAGCTAGAGATAATTGAAAGTGATGTAAACCTTTTGCTTTCGGAATATGATGGGTACCGATTTTTAAAACTCAACGAAAATCGTTTTGTAATTGGCACATTGGGTGGTGGTTTACTTATTGTAGACAATAATTTTGATTTGGTTGATAGGATTACAACTAAAGATGGCTTGATTGATGATAATGTGTATGGGCTTTTTCAAGATTCTAATAACTTACTTTGGATTACAACGGATAGTGGAATTTCGGTTATAGATCTAGAACCGGACTTCTTGCAAATAGAGATTCCAGATGAAGCAGGTAACCCACTTAATTACTTCGAAATTGGAAATGAGCGCTACTTAGTGACTAATCAACTAATTTTTAGGGTTAATTCTGAGTTTGAACTAGTACCCATTTTAGATATTAACATAAATAATTTCATTTTAGACGCCATTCCTCATCTTCAAACGTTAATTTCTGCTCAAATCAATGGATTATGGTCTGTGGGGGAAAAAATTGATCAAATAAGTGAATTAAGGTTTTCTTCTCTTACCGATTTAGATGGTAAGTTATATGGGATCAGTGAGTCGAGATTGTTTGAGATTGACAGTAATACAAGAGAGTTCGAAGAGTTTGGTCTCAACATTACTATATCAAATAAAATCAATACCTATCAAAACAAACTAGTATTCAATGCTACGAATGGTCAGGTATTTACCTATGATTTAGAAAATAATGAAGCCATCGAATTAACTAGTTCTGATAATCCTATATCAGGTATCAGAAGATTCGAAGTTATTGATGATAGTTTATATGTTCTTAGCTCTAGTAATGGTGTTTTTGTTTACAACGACTCACAATCGAATCTCATTCAGAAATCAAGATTAAGAGGCAATCCTATATCAACAAGTGATGTAAGCTTTTTTGAAAAATGTAATAGTGAATACTGGATAAGCTCCGGAAGATCCATGGTTCGAAGTGTTGAACATGATGGTTCATTCGACATTAAAGAAGAATGGTTTTCGGGAATTGGCTACGAAACCGGTATTTATAATATCGGTTGTGGTAAAGATTACGTATGGTTTTTAGAGGAAGATAAAATGATTGGCGTCCCATACGATTACACTCATGTATCTGATACCTTTCAAACAAATATCAGTCGCATTTTTGTAAACAGAGACTCACTTGTATATGGTGGTTTTGGAGAGCCTAATCAACAGCCAGTTTTCAAATATTCGGATAATGAACTCCGGTTTAGGTTTGCATCAACCTATTATAAATCAAACGAACGGAATCGATACTCTTACAAACTAGAAGGCTTCGATGAAAACTGGAGCGATTTCAGCCTCGAAACCCAAAAGGATTACACTAACATCCCTGAAGGGGAGTATGTATTCAAAGTGAAATCTAAAAATGTGTTTGGCGTAGAAGGCTCTACCGATAGTTTCGCATTTACAGTTTTGCCACCGTGGTATCGTACGTGGTGGGCGTATTTGTTATATATGATAGGATTTAGTGGTTTGATGTACACAGCGCATCGAATTCGACTCAATCAATTGCTGAAAGTGGAGAGAATGCGCACAAAAATTGCCAGCGATTTACATGACGAGGTAAGTGCCACATTAACCGGAATCAGCTATTTTGCGGAAGCTGTTAAAACTGATCGAGATGAAGCGCGAAAATCTCATTTCATCAATCTGATTACCGAAAGTGCAGGCGATGCCAAGGAGAAGATCACCGATATCGTATGGTCAATTACTCCTGAAAATGACGATTGGACGTTATTCTTTTCAAAATGTCGCCGTTATGCCTCCGATATTCTAGAATCAGCCGATATGGAGTACAATTTAAATATCACTGATACTATACACAGTGAATTGTCAATGAATGTTCGGCAACACTTGTGGATGATTTTCAAAGAGATGCTAACCAATGCGGTACGCCATTCTAAAGCAACACAATTAGACATCATTTTTGATGTAGATAACGGGGTGCTTAAGCTGATTGTGCAAGATAATGGCCAGGGGTTTGATATCGACGCCGACCAAATGGGTAATGGAGTTACGAATATTAAAAAAAGAGCGAATGCAATAGGGGCAAAAATCTATTTTAATTCCGAACCCGAAATGGGTACGCGTTGGCGATTAGAATACAATATTTAACCACTACATTACAGACCACATATTTGTGTGGTGAAAAACTGCGCTCATACAATTATCCTGCTGCATGTCCTTCTAATTGAAGAATTAAACACAATCTTGCTCAGGTTTTTGATAGAACCTGAGTTCATTTAAATTACACGCACATGCAAACTGTAGTAATGCCCAATGCAACTCATACCAATCAGCTTAAATGGGGGAGCACTTTGATTAAAGTTATTATTGTAGAGGACAACAAATATATGCGAGAGGGTTGGCAAACCTTTATCGATTATGATAAAAACCTTTGTGTGTTAAAGAGTTTTGGGTCGGTAGAGGCCGCATTAGAATCGGAAGAATTGAAAAAAACGGATGTAATCATCATGGATATCGGGTTACCCGGTATGAATGGAATTGAAGGCGTTCGGGCCATTAAAGCTACCCATCCTAAAGTGCAAATCATTATGGCCACAGTGCACGACGATAACGAGCATATTTTCGAGGCCATTAAAGCCGGTGCCGTAGGCTATCTCATGAAAAAAGTAACACCAGATGAATTGGTTGCTGCTGTTAAGGATGCCCATGAAGGAGGTTCGCCGATTACACCCAATATTGCGCGTAAAATTATAGCTAAAATGCATGCACCCATTGTTTCTGAAGAAGAACAACTAACCGAGCGGGAACTTGAAATTTTACAGGAATTAGCTACTGGGAAATCCTACGCTGCCATCGGGAAATCTATTTTTTTATCGGTGGATGGTGTTCGTCATCATATCCGCAATATTTATCAAAAATTACAAGTTCATTCGCGCTCAGAAGCTGTAAGTAAAGGCATCATGAAGCGATTAATTGAACCTTGAATAATTAAGTGAGCAACTATTTTTTTTATTAAAAAGCTTTAATTATAATTCGCCCGTTGTTGAAAAAATTACCTATCTCTGTGCTTTGTTGAGGTAATTCAAGGAAGTACTTTTGAAGATTTGGTTATCGGCCAACGGCTTAAGGGAATCTATCAAACACACCTAGTCAATATATGAAGTACTTCTACCATCTCCTGTCTGCAGGTTTATTCGCAATCCTGTGTACATTCACCACTCTCAATGCACAAACAACTGTTAGCGGTGCAATAACTTCTAACACTAATTGGACACTTGCTAACAGTCCATACCAGATAACCGCTGATTTAACAATAGATGCGGGGGCCATTCTTACCATAGAGCCCGGTGTTACCGTTCAATTTGATTCTGGAACATCAATGTTTGTTAATGGAGGTTTAGTTGCAGATGGTTCATCCGGTAATGAAATCTTATTCACCTCAAGCTCAGGATCACCTGCTGCAGGGGATTGGGGAACAGTGCGATTATCCAGCACAACTAATGTTGGTTCGGTTATCGATCACGTAATTATGGAATATGGGGGAGCTGGAGCTGGCGGTGCATTGCTTTCTTACACCACAGGCGCATTCTCAGTAGATATTTCGAATAGTGAGTTTCGATACTCAAGTCTTCATGGCGTAGATTTACGTGTTTCTAATCCGGATATCACCAATTCCGATTTTCATAACAATGGTGGATACGGTATTTACACCGATTTCTCTTTAAGCTTTACGGTAGATTCAAGTAGATCGGCCTTAAATACCCAAGGTGGTATTCGTGTGCCATCAAACGCTGAAGCTTCGATTACGGCCAGTAGAATTGACTCAAACGGAGTAGGTATTCTTATCGATAATGGTGCGTCGCCAACTATTACAAATAACAATATCCGAGGGAATGCTACCGGTATTCGAATTATTCAGGCCGGTTCAACTTCTCCTCTAATCGAAGACAATACCATTGCCGGAAACACAGATTGGGGATTAAACAATCTTGGTACCGCAGCTGTAAAAGCTGAGTATAATTTCTGGGGAAAAAGATCAGGACCAACAAACTTGACAAATCCAGCAGGTATCGGAGATAAGGTTAGCGATAATGTTGATTTCGATCCATGGTTAGGGGATTCCGCAACTTTAGCCATCAAAGAAGTGACAACAAATCCGGTAGACGGCGATATCTGGTATGCAGATACAGTTTATGTTATCAAAAATAATATCACACTACCGGTTAGTTCTACCATTACTATTCGTCCCGGTACGAATATTAAGTTTGATGGAAATTACCAGTTCAGAATAGATGGTACAATGATTGCTGATGGTACTGCCGACAGTGTAATTGCCTTCACCAGTATAAAAGATGATGTGTATGGCGGTGATACCAATGGGGATGCAAGAGCTTCAGCACCTTCAAAAGGGGATTGGAATTATGTGTTTCTAAGTAATACGGGTACTTCTTCAGTATTGGATTATGTAAATATCAGATATGCGGGATCCTCTCAAAGCGCACTACTTATTCAAAGCACCAATGTTCAGTTATCCAATCTTTTTGTGGATAATAATTTCAGGACAGGTATTCAATTATCAGCTGTACCGGATAATTTTAAAAACATTGTATCGAATGCGAATGGAAACCATGGGTTCTATATCCAAAATGGCGTGGATATTAAGAATGTAGTTGCTCAAAGAAATGCTCAAAGTGGTTTGTTCTTATCCGTTGAATACAACAATTTTTCAGTAACCATCGACAGTTCTGAATTCTCTTTTAATAATCAGGATGGGGTAACGGTGTCAGGCAAATATATATCTACAGCTGGTGGTAGACTAGATTCACTTACCAACTCTACGATTTCTAATAATAAACGAGATGGTTTTGCAGCCAATAATGCCTTTAACGATAAATTCTACTTTAGCAATAATACCGTTGAATCAAATGCTCGCGATGGGGCAACGTTCTTCAGTAAAGATACCGACCAATCATCCACGTTTATTTTTGATAACACTTTTAATGATAACGGTGAAGTTGGGTTAAGAACCACATCGGCTCGTATCTACGGGAATTCGTTTGATGGTAATCGTAGCAATTTAGGAGTTTGGGGAAATCTCGGATATAATTACACGAACCCGGTAGGTGGATTAGATGACAATGTGTTTGGTTCGAGTACTTTTGGGAAAGCTATTGAGTTAATCGATAACGACCTTGAAGGAACCTTACAGGCCGATTTACCACTACAGCTGGCAGGAGGTGCTTACTTATTTAGAGACCAAAGTGGGCATAGTGTTGAAGCATCGGATACCTTAACTATCCAACCGGGTGCAATTGTTAAGTTCGGCTCGTTTGGCTCAGGCCATAATTTCTCAGTGAATGGTGTTCTGAATATAGATGCCAATAATGCCGAACCGGTTATTTTTACCAGTCACAGAGATGATCGTTTCGGTGGACAAACAACTGCAGTTACGGATACTATTTCTGCTAAAAGAGGAGATTTTTACGGTTTATCATTAAACACAAGTGGTGCAAATAAGGCAGAAGAATCTATCATCCGAAACTTACATGTGTACTATGGATCTGACGCCATTTATGCGAACGGTGGCGAAACTTTCGTAAACGAGTTTGACAGCTTACACATTCAATATTCAAGTGGTAATGGTTTATACTTATTGGATGTTAATCTCATCGTAAATAACTCTTTGATAGAAGATAATCGTAGAGGTATCTATGGGGGATCGTATCGCTCGTCTTTACCGGCAGCTGAATTGCGACTACGAAACACTGTGGTTCGAAATAACAGTTTTGAAGGTGTATTATCTACTACTTTTATCGGGGGAGCAAGTGCAGTTCCATTCTTGATTAAAGAGATCACAAATTCTAATATTTCAAGTAATGGTTATGAAGGTGCTAATCTTATCAGCCCAAAGGCAGCAGTTTCTATCATCGGGAATACTTTTGATGCAAATGGTAGGCACGGACTAAGAATCTTCCATCGCGACATGGACAAAGAGGATATTTCGATTGCTGGGAATGTGTTCTCGAATAATGGTGGATCCGGTGTCCGTACATCTGCCGCAAAATTCATCGACAACACTTTTACCAATAACGAATTTGGTATTTCACAGCATGGTAAACTCGGCTACCGCTATGTGGATGAAATCGGTGTTGATGGTAACGTATTCACCGATAATACTTACAATAATGCTATCGAGCTGTATGGTGACTTTCTAAGTGATACTCTAAGCACTGTTTTCCCTGCACAAATTACGTCCGGAACGTATATGTTTTCAAAAAGAGGATTGAGTTCCTGGAGATCAGTTGCTGCAGGTGATAGTTTGATCATCAACCCTGGTGTAATCATGAAAATGGGTCATGATGATAAACCTGATTTCCAGGTTCAAGGATATTTGGAAGCAATTGGTACAGAATCAGATCCTATTACCTTTACCAGTTATCGTGATCATACAATCGGCGGTAAAGTTACTCCTGCTAGTGATACTACCACAGCTAAACGTGGAGATTGGTTCTACTTATATCTCAATCCATCCACAAGTGGTGGTAACAATGCGAAATATTCAAAATTTGAGCATGTGGATTTCAAGTATGGGGAACATGCGTTTTACTTTTCAGGATCGCCAAGTGAAGGTATGGTTACACCAATTAAGAACGTAACTATTGATCAAATGAACAGTCATGGACTATTTACTATTGAGACTAGCATGACTTTAGACAGTGTGAGTATTACCAATGTGAGATATGATGGGTTTTCTGCAGCTAGCTATACTGCCGACAAAAACAGTGCGCCAAGTGTAAGGATTTTGAATTCATACATCGCTAATAATGGTCGCCATGGGATTTATACAACCAGTTATACTGGGTCAGCAAATAGAACACCTTATTTTGTTCGACAATTATCGAATACAGAAATTGTTAACAACGGAGGCAATGGGGTTGAGGCGTTGAATATTGCTAACCCTATGACTTATCAATTCAACCAAATTGATGGGAATGGTGGTAACGGACTGTTTGTGACACATTCCAACATCGCAACTGAGGATACGGTGTTAACCATTACTTCAAACAAAATCACCAATAATGGAGGAATGGGTATCGCAAGTTCCAGAGCGATTATCGTTTCAGATACGCTGGAAGGAAATAAGTATCCAATTGGTATTACTGGTGCATTAAGTAAACCCGGTACGGTAAATGATCAGGGTAATTATTATCAGGATAATGTAATTCTAAACCATACAGTTGACAGTTCAACCGTAGTATTCGGTAATGTGAAAGGAATCCTCGGTGGAACCAAACCAACCGGTTATACCAATGATCTCTATATTATGGATTATAGTGTGCCACGCGGTACTAGCAATGCCACTGTATATGTAGCCAATACTGATACCTTAACCATTAAGCCCGGTGTGGTAATCAAAAGTAACAACAATTCAAGAATGCGGGTTGATGGTAAGCTCTACTCTATTGGTGAATTTGATGACAAAATTGTCTTCACCTCCATCGAAGATGATACCTATTTAGGCAATACCAATGCTGATACTACCGGAATTCTACCAAGTAAGAATGATTGGTCGTACATCGAATTAAATGGCATTGGAACGGATAGTTCCATCGTAAAAAATACCATTGTACGATATGCTAATTTTGGTATCTACTTCAGAAACTCAGATGCCCTTGTTGATTCATCATCCTTATCTAATTCGAATTATGGGATGTATTTTGAAGGAGACTCAGACCCAACGGTTCGATCTTCTGATATTCACAGCAATACGAACGGTTCTATTGCATACAACACTTCAAGTCCACTTCTGCACTTGAATAACTTCTACAACAATACCAATTATGCCTTATATAATGCAACTAGCCCAGCGCAGGATATTGTAGCAGAAAATAACTACTGGGGCGATCCTTCCGGTCCATTTGTTGATAACGGTCCGGACTTAAATGTGAACGGACAAGGTGATCGCATAAACGTAGCAAGTGGTTCTGTTGATTACCGACCATATCTGGTTGGAAGAAATGGAATACTGCTGGGTGATGTAACCATCAACGGAACGATTTCGGCTTTTGATGCTTCTAAAATTCTGCTTCATGTAGTTGGATTAGACATTCTAACCGGCAACAATTTGGCTGCTGGTGATGTGACCGGAAATGGTACGGTTTCTTCGATGGATGCCTCACTCGTACTTCAATATGTAGTGGGTATTATTAGTGGATTCCCGGGACAGGGTAAAATCGTTGTACCTGAGCCACAAAATATGATGGCTCTAAACTACGAAGACACAGATGCCTTCACCGACATCATTTACAATCACAAAGGAAAGTTTGATTTCTACGGTGCCGAAATGGAAGTACTTCTTCCTGAAGGTTTAATTGATAATGTAGAGTTGGCAAATTCATCCTTTGCAGATCATATTGAGTTAACCTTTAATCAGGTAGGCGATACTTTACGTATTGCCATGGCAACGGCAAAACCTATCCGAAAGGCCGGAGATATAGGAAATATTCGCCTGCATTACAGTGATGACGCTACCTCATCAGACCTGAGTGGACAGATTAAATATCACCGCTTTACTGCAAACGAGATTAATCTGACAGAATTTGTGAACGAAAATTATACATCGGAAGAAGTAGAGAATCTGATTCCGAAAGAATTTGCATTGAATCAGAATTATCCGAATCCGTTTAACCCGTCCACGAATATCAGTTATCAATTACCCGCCGATGCCAAAGTACAAGTACAGGTATACAATATGCTTGGGCAGTTAGTGCAAACGCTGGTGGATGATAATCAAAAAGCGGGTGTATACAATTTGAGATGGGATGCATCCACATTCAGCTCGGGAACCTATTTACTGCGAATCGAAGTGCGAGGCGAAGACAATCAGAATTACTCTCAGATACGGAAAATGCTTCTTATCAAGTAAGTGAGCGCTATCTGTAATCTCTAAATGGAGTAATTATGTATTTAATTAAACAAAAAACCTTAACGTGGAAGCTGCTGTTCGCACTGATTTTTAGTGGGCTGTCGGTTTCTGCGATGGCACAGGATGTAAATATTTCTGTGTCGGATACCGCCGCAATTGCAGGGGAAACCATTTTGGTACCTCTGCAAATATCAGCTATAGATGCATCAGATGCCGTTATATCCGGTACCTTTAAATTTTCGACCAACGAAAGTATTTTTGAAATTATTGGTTTTGATAAAACCGGAACCTTACTCGAAAATACCTCAAACGTATTTTACAATGTGGGAACTAATACTTTGGCGTTTGCAGGTACGGATACATTAGTTGGCGAAGGTACTCTCATAAACCTGAGAGTGAAAGCCAAAGATGAGGCCAATTATTTTCAGTTCACGGATGTGAGTTTTACCGAAGCTTCGTTGAACGAAGGGAATCCATCGGTGAATGCAACCGGAGCTCGTTGGACGATTAAAGGAATTCAGATTAACCCACGTTCTTCCAATATTTTCATTCTGGAAGGAGATTCTCTGCAATTCAACCTGACAGGAAATGTTGTAGAACCGGTTAGTTGGTCGGTCACCGATACTACGATTGGTACGATCGATTCAAATGGTCTTTTCGCTGCCAAAACCTTTGGTCAAGTTCAGGTTAAAGCCGTAGATGGGCAGGGACTCCGAGACTCAACCGCATTCTTTCGTGTGCAACCTTCCACATTATCTGATTTATCAGTAACCATTCCTGATACTGCTGTACGACAAACTAAAGATATTTCGCTCCCAATTTATATCAGTGATGTTACAGGATTGGAAGTATTATCTGCTGAAGTTCAGGTTAATTATAATCAGAATTTCCTCACGCTGAATGGAGTTTCATCTACAGGTACGATTACTGAGAATTGGGGACAACCAACCATTAATAGTGAAACAGGTTCGGTAAAAATTGCATCAGCAGGTACTGATACCCTAGAAGGTTCCGGGGTTTTGTATTACCTGAATTTTACAGTGAAAGATATCGGAACGGGTAGTTTCCCAATCAATTTTGTGTATGCAAATCTCAATGAGGATTTCAGCATAGATCTGAATAACGGCACATTTACTGTGTTGGCGAAACCTACCATCGATGTAAATTTTCCGGATACTGCGATAAGTATCGGCCAAAGCATCGATTTTGGAGTAACGGGTGGAAATGGAACCGCACCGTATACATGGCAGGTTGACGATTCTAACATCGCCACTATTAATGCTACTACCGGAACTCTTACGGGGGTTAGTAGGGGAGATGTGCTCGTTAATGCCATTGATGACGAAGGGTTTTTATCTGCAGGAATTAATGTGCGTGTTAACGACTTTGATGCCACGCTAGACTCATTAACCGCTATCTATCCGGATACCATTGAAGTGGCACTTCGAACAGGCGACCTAAGTCCGTTTAACGTGCTTTCTTATCAGGCTGAGATTGATTTTGACACCACAAAACTGGAATTCGTAGGTCTTGATTTGACGGATACTCAAAGTGAAAATGCTAGTGTAGAAGCTACCGTTGAGACTAATCTAAGTATTGCATCAGCAGGAACCAGCTTCTTAGGTGGAATAGATCCTTTAGTCATAGTACGGTTTGCCCAGAAAGATGCAATTCAACACCTAGATGTACTCGAGCTAGATTTAAAATATCTCACATTTGACGAACCGGGACCTAATGTGCCAACAACATCACCACTCCCGGGCATTCTGGATATCATCAAAATTGATCCGCCTGAAACTCCGGTGTTAATTAGTCCGGCTGATCTGGCCTTTGATCAGGATACAACTATTTTATTCGAGTGGGGTGCATCAGCAAGAGCGGATGACTACACATTTGAACTGGCAAGTGATTCATTATTCAGCACAATTGTAACCGACCACTCCTTACCCGGAACACAGTTTTTAGTTGACTCACTTGATTACTTAACCACTTATTTCTGGAGAGTAAAAGCGTCAAACCTTGGCGGGGAATCAACTTGGAGTGATACTCTTAAATTTACCACGATCATAGAAAAACCGGAGATTCCAACTCTGGTTCAGCCTGCTGATGCCATTACTAAAGCAGATACCAGCCTTACATTTGGCTGGAATGCAAGTCTGAGAGCAGATGCCTATGTGTTTCAAGTATCGAAATTGTCCGACTTCTCTACGCTGGAATTTTCAACACCGGTATTTGACACTACCTACACACAAGATGGATTGGAGTTTCTTACCAATTATTATTGGAGAGTAAAAGCGACAAATAATGGTGGGGAAAGTGACTTTAGCGCCGTTCAATCATTTGAAACGAAAGCGGTACCGGCCAAAACACCGGGACTACTACTTCCTGCCATGTCGGAGACTGATACGGATACTACGATTGATTTACAATGGACAAGTGCGGCAGGTGCCATTTCCTATGAATATCAGCTGTCTGCCGACGCCGGATTTAGTTCAATTATTAGTGAGGCAAATACCGGAGCAGATACTTCTGTCACTGTAAATGATCTGAATTATTTGACACAGTATTTCTGGAGAGTTCGAACTATTGGTGCCCAGGATACCTCGGCCTATTCAGGAACCTTTAGTTTTACCACGAAAATTGAAAAGCCTGCAGTACCAACTTTAATTGATCCAGCCGATGGAGAAGACCGTCTTTCCGTGAATCCAACGCTGAGTTGGAACACCGCTGCCCGTGCGGACGAATATCAATTACAAGTTGCCACCGATGCAGGATTTTCTACGCTTATCGTGGACGATACCACATCGGATACTTCATACTCGGTAACAGGATTGGAGCACCTCACGGAGTATTTCTGGAGAGTGAAAGCATCCAATAGCACCGGCGAGAGTGCATTCAGCACGGTATTTAGTTTCGAAACCAAAGCTGTGGATGCGACTATTCCTCTGTTACTTCAACCAGCAATTTCGGAAACCAACACCGATACTTCAGTAACTCTAAACTGGACGAGTGCCGTTGGTGCCATTTCTTATGAATATCAGTTAGCAACCGATGAAGGATTCAGTGCGATCATCAACGAAGCAAACACCGAAACGGATACCTCAGCCACTGTAAGTGATCTGGATTATCTTACGGAGTATTTCTGGCGTGTTCGTGCAATCGGAGTGCAGGATACTTCTGATTACTCTGAACCGTTCAATTTTACTACAAAAATTGAAAAGCCCGAATTACCGGTGTTAGTTTCACCCTCAGATGGCACACTTAAGTCAGAGATTAGCACTGAACTTCTATGGACCGGAAGTTTAAGAGCGGATATATATCGAGTTCAACTTTCACAAAGTTCTGTATTTGATGTACTGCTAGTTGATTCAACACTTGCGGATACGAGTTTAAATCTTACAGGATTAGATTATTCAAGCACTTATTTCTGGCGCGTTAAAGCCATCAACACAGGGGGAGAAAGTGACTACACAACTTCATGGTCTTTTGAAACCAAGATTGCTCCAACAGGCTTACCAGTTCCTCTTCTGCCGGCTATGAGCGAAAGTGGGGTAGATACCTTACCGATGTTTAGTTGGACAAACGCGGATAATGCAGTTTCCTATCGATTACAGTTAAGTACTACCAGCGATTTCTCAAATGTGATTGATGACCAACGTGGATTAATTGATACAACTACCACTGCATCGACCGGGCTTATGTTTGCCACAGACTATTTTTGGCGTGTAAAAGCATTTGGAGTCGATGATTCAACGGAATGGTCGTTAGTATTTAATTTTACTACTCGATTTGATGAGTTAGCCGCTCCGATTTTGAAATCACCTGCTAAAAACGCAGTGGATGTAGAAGATTCCTTAACCTTTGTATGGACATCCGTTCCTGAAGCGGATTCCTACGATTACGAGTTATCACTCGATACCGTAGGTACAGCTTTTGTATCAATCAATCAAGCAGATACGATGTATACCCAAACAGGACTGGCATTCGATAGCACGTATTATTGGAGAGTAAGAGCGAATGATGGACTGAACACTCGAAGTTCGGTTTGGACACCATGGTTTGCTTTTACGGTGAAAACACAACCTGATGCAATTCCGGTTGTTGTCAAACCATTAGGCAGAATTTCGCTATTCGAGGACTTTGCAGATACAACCATCGCAAATCTGAATACGGTATTTGAGGATCCAGGTGAAGTGTTAAGTTATGCCATCACCGCGAATACAGATTTAGTCTCAGCGAGTATTGTAGGCACCAATCTAAATCTTTCCTCGGTACAAGACACCAGTGGAACAGCTGAACTTGTAATTGAAGCATCGGATGACGCCGGAAATACGGTTTCAGATACATTAACGGTTACAGTTATGCCTGTAAACGATCTGCCATACGTAGTTCAATTACCCGACACACTTACATTCAAAGTAGGTGAGGTGTATGGTTTTACCATCGACACTGCATTTGCAGATGTGGAAGATGAATTGACCGATTTCAGTTTCAATGTTTCAGTTACACCTTCTGATATTTTACTCAGTTTCGATCCAACCACCTATACGATTACACTAAGTTCACCGACCTATATTGGATTTGGAGAAATTGTATTGACGGTGGAAGATTCGGATGGCGGAAAACTTGAAGTTACGCTGGTAATCGAAGTTGAAATGGCAACATCCAATGATTTGATGGCTGATTTGCCAACAAATTTCGAGTTACAACAAAACTACCCGAACCCATTTAACCCGAGTTCCAATATCCGATTTGGATTACCTGTATCAGGAGAAGTCAGATTAGATGTGTACAACATGTTGGGGCAGCGAGTGGCTACATTGGTAGATCAAAAAATGCAAGCCGGTTGGCATACGGTTACCTTCGATGCTTCAGCATTATCATCAGGAACCTACATCTACCGAATTACATCGGGAGACTTCGTACAGACGAAGAAAATGATGCTTATTAAATAAGCGAACACACAACTATTAATTCATAGAGCCGATATCGTTTCGGCTCTTTTTTATTTAAAGACTATTCATGAAAAGAGTTCTAGCAGCAATGCTTGTAAGTATAAGTTTGTGCATTTCAGTATCTGCACAGGTAGAAGAGTTTTATACCTTCGAAATTGACAATAATTACGTGTACGACATCCTCAACTCCAATGGAGAATTCGCGTATTTCGTACGGCTAAATCAATCTACCGGAATAAGAGGATTATGGTTTACCGATGGTACAGAAGAAGGGACATCTATTATTTCTTCAGATTTAAATGTGTTTTCCACAGGTCGGTATGACGTAGGATACCTCAATAATCAATTCTATTTCTTTGCAAGTGAACCGGTTGAAAACTTTAGTGATCGCATCGTAAACTTGTACGCTTATAACGAACTTACCGAATCGGTAGAACTGGTAAAACAAGGGAATGATGATAGTAATACCCATTTTATTTACAGTTACGAACATGCTGTTTATTTCTCAATGAGGTCAGATAATGCCGATCCTGAACTTTGGATGGTAAATCAGAATGGCCTTTCAAAAATATCTATTCCTGCATGTGGAGGTAGTAGTCTTACTGAGGATGTAATAGATTTCTCCCGAAAACCCGTTGAGGCATTTAACTCCACAAACCAAGTACATGAACTTTATTTCGTGAATTACTGTGGCGACTTAGTCCGATATACGGAGGGTTCTGCAGTTAATTTGTTTGAAGAATTTGGCTTTAGAACTAGTAACGCAAACCCGTTTAGTGTTTACAGCGACATGTACACGATTTATGATCGAAAGTTTATTTTCTTTGGTCAAAATTTGCTGAATGGAAGTTCAAATTCGACAGAAGGTGTACATTCTATAGATTTGGATAGTGGTGAGTACCAACTCTTAGTTGAAAATACCCCTAAATTAAGAGCTCAGGAATATCCGGCAAGAAGAAGTTATCGTAAGACCTTCATCCAAACAGAAGACGGTGTTTATTTTGTAGCATTGGATAATACAGCCTTGAGTTCTACAAACAATGGTCAAAAAGATAATAATAACATTTGGGTAAGTGACGGCACCACTATCGGAACCACAAAAATTGTATTTCTTGAAGATGAACTGCCTAGACCGGTATGGAATGGTTTATTGAGTGTTGAGTTGCAGAAGATTATTGGTTCTCAGCTAATCTATACAACAGTTAGTTATGATGATGATCCTTTAGATGGAGAACTCTTTGCTGTAAACATAAATACATCGGAAATAACGAAACTTTGGGATGCTACTAATACAACAGGATTTCCACATGGTCACCTCATGGATGGTTTTGGGTATGTACTGAGAGATTTTGTACCTGATTCAAGCAGAACGCTGTTTATTTCATCAGATGGTTTTTCGTCAAAAATGGAATCCAGAACTACAACTGGAGAAGTCTACAATTTGGAGCCCGGTTCGAATAGTTTCGTAGCTAATATTCAGGATAGTATCTACATCTTCAAAGCAAATGTAGGAGGGAACCCAAATACTTCTTTGATGAAATTTACCTTTAGAGGAGGATCATCAGATTCCGGTGATAATGGCAACAACGGTGGTGGAGAAGAACCAGTAAATCCAGTGATGATCTATGAAGAGCGCTTTGCTCCGAATTTTATTGGTTCAAGCGTGCTCACGGAAAATTGGTCAACTGACATTACAAGTGAATCAGATGGTTGGATTATAGAAGATAAAAATCGATTTAGCAGTTTGTTTGAAGAGTTAGACTTAAGGTGGTTAAATACATTTTTGCTTACCCTTTATGGATCGGATCCTAAACAAGCTACTACGATTAATGCAACGTCTCCAAAAATTCCGATTCATGACTATTCTGACCTGTCGGTTAAACTGGATTATTATTACCAACCTGATCTACTTGAATTTCAAAATGTGACTTTAAATCTCGACATCAGCTCAGATAGTGAGCAGTGGATAACTATCAAAAGCGTAACCGGAAGTGATGTATCCGAATTATTGTACGAGGAATTCGAAGTTCAACTGAATACTCAATTTGAGGGTGATTCTTTGCAGTTTCGATTAAGAATAGTAAGCGACGAAGGCGGTTCTTTTGGAGTTCCAATGGGTTTTTATGTGGATGATATCACCTTATTTGGGGTTCCAGATCAACTGCCGGAACCTGAACCTGAATATTCAATTACGGAGTTAGTAGCCGTTGATTTTACTGAAGATGTATTTTTGCAATGGCAATTAGTTGAGTCGGAAGCCTATGATGTATATCCAGAAAGCACTTGGCAACTATCAGATTTAAGCCAAAATTATGAGTCTACAGAAGTACTACCGGGGATCTCCCTGAACAACCATTTACGGATTTCTCCGGCTGCTGGAATTCGATCTGAGTCTGGGGATCTTATCAGCTATAATGAAATTTTTGCTTCTCCTTTTTACGATCTGCAAGGAACGAGCGACCTTCGCCTGGCTTTGAACTTTATTTATACCCCTCAAATGGTAGAAGCCGATGAAGTTGAATTCAATGTTTTGGGTCGGCCCGATACCAGCAGTCAGTGGCAAATGCTATATTCGCTGGAAACTAATCCTAATCAACTTGGAAACTTGAGTGGGCTCAACCTGGAAGAAATCGATGTTGATTTGAGTGGCAATTACACCTCAGAACAGCTACAAGTTGGGTTACAGCTAAAAATCAATAATCTGCAATACTCGGGAAATACCTATGGCTACTTTGCTGATTCATTGCTTATATATTCACGAGAGGAAGTTGTGAATCAATCACCTGTTGTAGTTTCAACACCTGAAACTTTAGTACTTGCTCGGAATTTTGGAGAATACCGAGTGACGGATATCGATTCCTATTTTGCTGATCCGGAGAATGATCCACTATCGTATGAAGTAATCTCAATTCCGTCTTTCCTTGACGCTTCGGTGAATGCTGATGTACTTATTCTAAATTCTAAAACAGGTGAAACCGGCACCGGCGAAATAATCATAAGAGCAACGGATTCCAAAGGAGCATCTGCTGATTTAACCATAATGGTGGAAGTTACCGTTGAAACCGGTATAAGTGATGAAACTGATAATCAGATGCCCACCGAGTTTACCATTAGCCAGAATTACCCCAATCCATTCAATCCGAGCTCTAATATCCGTTTCGGATTACCTGAATCAGGAGAAGTAAGGTTGGAGGTGTACAATATGTTGGGGCAGCGAGTGACTACCTTGGTAGATCAAAGGATGCAAGCTGGTTGGCATACGGTCACTTTTGATGCTTCTACGCTATCATCAGGAACCTACATATACCGAATTACATCCGGAGACTTTGTACAAACAAAGAAAATGATGCTTATCAAATAAATTAACGGCATCAAATCGAGAACAAGGCTGGTTTAAAGACCGGCCTTATTTATTGCTATCTACCGTAAGAAATAACCTTCAATGGATCGGTTTTAGCAGCGATGCACGCAGGCAACCAACTTGCTAAAGCACATAAAGAGATAGTAACCACAGTGGTTAAAATGAAATCGAAAAAGCGCAATTCCACCGGCGCATAACTCATGTAATAATTCTCTTCAGAAAGGGGGATGATCTGATACTCAAGTTGTAGATAGGCAAAGAGTAAAGATATTCCGATTCCAATGGTTAAACCAATTCCGGCAACAATTACACCTTCGAGCAAAAACACACGCCGGATCATAGCCGATTTTCCACCAAGCGTTTTCAGAATGCCGATATCTTTTGTTCGTTCAAGCACCATCATGAGTACGGCACCGATCAGATTAAATGCGGCTACAATAATCATCACACTAATCACCAAAGGAATCATGTTTTCCTGAAGCTCAACCCAGGCAAATATACTTCCATATTTGCTGGTGATTGTTTCTTCGTAGTAGGGGAAACCAAGTTGTTCACCTAGAACAGCATCAAACTGATTAATCTGTGTGTAGTCAACTAATTTTAACTCAACAGCATGAGCTTGTGTGGGACCTAAATCAAATAGCTTTTGAGCATATTGCCGATCAGAGATCGCATATAACTCATCGAAAATATCTACTCCGGTTTCGTATACACCCGAGAGCCTGAACTGCTGTATTTCCGGTGAATTCACTAAACTTGGAATCCCTTGAATGGTATAAATCGTGATTATACTTCCGATCTGAGCCTGCAGTGTTTGCACCAGGTCATCACCTAAAACAATACCCGGTAAGCCGGTAGAATCTACAGATAGGTCGAACGTTCCTTCACTTAAATAGTCCACAAATGAAGAGGCATTGGGATCTGAAATTCCCTTCAACAAGGTACCGGTTATGGCTTCTTTGGTTTGAATCATTACCTGTCCTTCGGTTACTACTTGTAGTGATTCAATTTCATCAAAACCGGTTAAAAAGGTTTCAAGAGTATCCGCACGATAAATAGGCTGATCGGTAAAAGTAGTTACCGTGATGTGTGGGGCAAAGCCTAAAATCTTTTCGTTAATGGTAGTTTTAAACCCATGAACAATCGAAAGAGCAATAAGTAAACCTGCCGAACCTACTGCAACTCCTGCAATTGCCATTAACTTGATAAATGACAAAAACCGGGCACCTTTACGAGTGCCCTTGAAATATCGGAATGCGAGATAGGTTTCGAATGACATAGTTCAATATTCAATATTCATTAAACAACATACAATATCCAATGTTGCGCATTGAATATTCCTTGCTGGATATTGAATATTGTTTATTCCGGTTTCATTTGTGGGAAAAACAGTACATCACGAATAGATTCTGAGTTGGTCATTATCATTGCTAAACGATCAATTCCTATTCCAATACCAGCAGTAGGAGGCATGCCATATTCCAGTGATCGGATGAAATCTTCGTCGATGGTCATAGCTTCTAAATCACCGCCATCACGTAAAGCAGCTTGTGCTTCCAATCGCTCTCGCTGGTCGATAGGATCGTTTAACTCGGTGTAAGCATTCGCAATTTCTTTACCATTGCAGATACATTCGAAGCGTTCAACCAGACCTTCTTTGCTACGGTGCTTTTTGGTAAGCGGACTCATTTCCACCGGATAATCAGTTATAAAAGTAGGTTGAATGAGCTTTGGTTCTACATACTCTCCAAAAATCTCGTCGATGATTTTTGCAACACCGAAAGTCTCGTCAATTTGGATAAGTAACTCTTTCGCAATTGGTTTTAACTCGTCGAGCGATTTACCATACAGATCGTGCCCCGTATATTCTTTGATGGCATCAAACATCGGAATTCTTGGCCAAGGAGCTTTAAAATCTATTTCGTGCTCACCTACGGTAACTTTGGTACTGCCATGCAAATCCATGGCCACTTTTTCGATCATCTTTTCGGTAAAATCCATCATCCAGTTGTAATCTTTGTATGCCACGTACAACTCAACTTGGGTAAATTCCGGATTGTGGAAGCGGCTTAATCCTTCATTTCGAAAATCTTTCGAAAACTCATACACCCCATCAAAGCCACCAACAATTAAACGCTTTAGGTAAAGTTCGTTAGCAATACGGAGATATAAATCCATATCTAAGGTGTTATGATGCGTTACAAATGGTCGGGCTGATGCGCCTCCATAAACCGGTTGCAGAATTGGAGTTTCTACTTCCAGATAGCCTTTATCGTTCATAAAATTACGCATCGACTGTACCATGTGCGTACGCTTTCTGAAGGTATCCCGTACTTCAGGATTTACAATTAAATCTACATAGCGCTGCCGGTAGCGAAGTTCTTTGTCGGCAAATGCATCATAAATAACTTTTTCGCCTTCTTCATTTTCTACTTCTTTAGGGATTGGAATAGGGCGGAGCGTTTTTGTGAGAAATTCAAATTCTTCTGCGTGTACGGTAGTTTCTCCGGTACGAGTCTTAAAAACAAATCCTTTGATCCCTACAATATCACCGATATCCACTAACTTTTTGAATACGGTATTGTAGTTATCTACTCCTACGTCATCGCGACGAATATACACCTGAATGGTACCTTCAGAGTCCTGAAGATTAAAAAATGCCGCTTTTCCCATAATTCTGCGCGTCATTACGCGTCCGGCAATCGATACAATTTCAGTATCAGGATTGGATTCTTCATCTCTAACCAGCGTTTCATCCGCTTTTATGGATGCACTGGTGTGGTTTACATCAAATGAATAAGGGAATGGATTAACGCCCATTTCGTTTAATTGGGATAGTTTCTCTCGGCGTATTTCTTCTTGTTCAGAAAGTGAAATATCTTCGTGGGACATATATAAATTTTGTTCTAAGTTCGATTCGAATACAAGGTGGTAAAAATACTACATTGTAGGCAAAATTGTGGCATTGTAAATAACTCAACAATACGTGTGTGAATACTATTAATTCCAATCATCTTCCAGGTTTACCGGAGTCAGTTATTTTGGCTTATTCGGAAATAAATGAGCAAAACAAGATGGATAACCCCTTTCTGGATTTAGAATTGATTTCGGAAACACGCAATAAAAAACGGATTTATGAGCATGTTAGTTCACGGGAGTTATTGTTGGAAATGCTGATTAGCAAAGGAATGAATCCAAAAGAATTTACTGTACAAAAAACGGCGGATGGAAAACCTTTTGCTGTATACAATGGTGAGAGCGTTCATCTTAGTTTTTCACATACGAATGAGTGGGTGATATGTGGAATCAGTTCAGCATTGGATATTGGAATTGATGCAGAAAAAGTTGAGCGAACATTTAGACCGGAATTGTTACAACGCATTGCAAGTGATGAAGAAGTAAATGAATTAAGAGAGTGCGAACCCATCGCTATTTGGACCATGAAAGAAGCTGTGGTTAAAGGTTTAGGCATTGGTATTCGAAGGGATTTGAGGGAAATCCGCATCAAAAAAGAAAAAAACGGCTATCGATTTTACGGAGGTAATTCAACGTTGCAGATTGTAACAGGAACAGTGCAAAAACATCAAATTTCGGTGGCGTGGGAAATAAATTAATTAATGGTGTTACAATAATTGGTCAAGGTAAACTTGGTTCTTTATTCACCCGAAGTTTTAAAGATGTAGGAGTTGAAAACGTTGATGTTATCACAAAAAATCAGCGAATAGATCACCTCCAACCCTTTGTATTTTTATGTGTGCCGGATGACAAGATTGAGCAGGTTGCTAATCATATTTCAAAAGTACAACCTGATCTCAAGAACAAAACCATCATGCATTGTTCGGGTACCGTTGGGTTGTCTGTTTTACATCAACTCGAAGAATCGGGCGCAAAAGTTGGGTGTATGCATCCTATGATGGCGGTGAACGAATCATCCACCTCATTTTATAAAATCACTTTTGATATTTGCGGATCTGAAGATTTCTTAAAAAAATCGAAATCTATTGCCCGATTACTTGGAGCCAAAACTGTGGTTGTGGATGAAGCTCAGAAGAAAAAGATTCATATCGCTTCGGTAGTAGCTTCTAATTATTTAGTAACACTCATGCATGCTGCACAAGAAATTTCGGGCGCAAATGACAGCGACAACGCCACACTTAACAAAGCATTATTATCGCTGATGCAGTCTTCCATAAAAAATCTACGCACATTCCCTCCACCTGATGCCTTAACCGGACCGATAGCAAGAGGGGATGTCAGCACTATTTCCGATCATTTAGAGATGCTTAGAAAAGAACATCCCGGCGAATATGACTTGTATCGAACAGTAGGAGTTTCAACGCTGGAAATGATTGGGCATCGCTTACCGAAAGAAACTCGTGATCGTATATCAGGATTATTTCATGAATCCTAATTCCGCCGATTTTTACAACCGTGTGTATAAAGTTGTGGCTCAAATTCCGGAAGGGAAAGTGACTAACTATGGAGCAATTGCGAAATATTTGGGTGTAGAATCAGGTGCGAGAATGGTGGGTTATGCGCTCAATAATTACTTATCGGGTAAGCTCGAGTTTCCGATACCCGCACATCGGGTGGTAAATCGCTTAGGATATCTTACAGGAAGAGCGTATTTCGATGGTGATACTATGCGAGAGCGACTTCAACAAGAGAAGATTGTGTTTATCGATGAGTATCAGGTAGATATGAAGCTACATTTTTGGGATCCGCAGGTAGAATTATCAGAAAGCTAAGCAGTGAGTATTTGCGCTGAATGGGATGAGTATGTTTAGTATTTTAATGATCAATTCAAATTAAATAAATCACTATAAAGTGAAATTTTTAGTACGTATAGGGGCGATCATTGCGTTCGTTTCGATGTCCATTCAAGCACAACCTACGCTACCATTAGGCAGCGATTTGCCGATGGGCGATCATTCGATGGATGATGTGAGCGGTCGAAGTTTAACACTGAATTCTGCTTCTAAAGCAAATGGGTTACTCGTCATTTTTAGTTGTAATACGTGTCCGTGGGTTGCACGCTGGGAAGATCGTTATACCGATATCGCACAAATTGCACAATTCAATAATGTGGGTATGATTGCAATCAACTCGAACGAAGCATATCGCAACCGTGGCGATGGAATGGATGAAATGATCCGTTACGCGAACAAAGCCAACTATAATTTCCCATATGTTCTTGATAGAAATCACGAAGTGGCAGATGCTTTTGGCGCAACAAACACTCCACACGTGTTCTTATTTAACGCCGATAGAAAATTGATTTATACCGGATCTATTGATGACAATGCCAATCGCGCAGAAGCAGTTACACAATATTTTTTGAAGGATGCCATCGAACAAATGGTAGCTGGTGAGCAAATCCTGAAAGCAACCACAAAAACTCTGGGATGTTCGATTAAACGCAATAGTTAAAATTTGTTTTAAAAAGCTGTATTTTAGCAATCCCTGCCTCAAAAAAGTGCAGGGATTTTTTTTGATCTTGAAATGCTCTGAAATTACATGCCAACCTGGATATTACATACAGAATTTAAATTTGATGCCGCCCATTACATTGATGGCTACAACGGAAAATGCGGTAGAATGCACGGCCATACCTATAAAGTCAAGATGAGTGCTAAATCGCATAAACTAAATCCATCTGCTTACTTAAATACAGATGATATGGTATGTGATTTTAAAGAATTGAAATGGGCTGCCAAAGACTCTGAAAAGGGTGGACTTGACCACGGAGTTTTAAACGAATTATTGGAAGTTAATACAACTGCAGAGCGAATTGCAGAATACATCCACTCCGAAACAATGAAGAGAATTCCCGGCGATATTGAGCTTACCGTAACCGTTTGGGAAACCGATACCAGCTGGGTAGAATACACCGATAAAGATGTATAACCCGGAAGACATCGTACCTACTCCGGTTGCCGAGCATGAATTATTGGATACAGAATATCCAATCATGGAACACTTTTATACCATTCAAGGTGAGGGAGCACACACCGGCAAAGCTGCTTACTTTATCCGTACTGCGGGCTGTGATGTAGGTTGTTGGTGGTGTGATGTGAAAGATAGTTGGGAAGAAGAGGTGCATCCAAGGTTAACCGTTAGAGAATTAGTTGTTGCGGTAGAATCTTCTAAGGCAGAAATAGTTGTGATTACCGGTGGAGAACCGTTGCTCCATAACCTGGAAGCACTCACCACTTGTTTAAAGAACATTGGTGTGCAAACCCATATCGAAACTAGTGGTTCATCTCCGATTTCAGGAACACTGGATTGGGTGACTCTTTCCCCAAAACGATTTAAAAAACCTGTAGAAGAGATTTATCCATTTGTTGATGAATTGAAAGTGGTGGTGCTAACCAAAAAAGATCTTGCCTGGGCTGAAGAGCACGCCGCAAAATGTCCGCCAGACACTCGATTATTGCTACAACCCGAATGGGAAACAGCGAAAGCGATGCCACTAATCGTCGATTATGTGAAGCAACATCCGAAATGGGGAATCAGCCTTCAAACACATAAATATTTAAACGTTCCGTAATGTCATTTCAGGATGCATCCGTAATAATCACCGGTGGTAGTAAAGGAATCGGGTTGTCGATTGCTAAGGTATTTGCTCGTTCCACAAACCGGCGATTGGTGTTGATTTCCAGAAGTTTGGAAGATCTACAAAAAGCCCGACAAGAATGCATTGCAGAAGGTGCAAAAGGAGTAGAAATTCTTGCCGCTGATGTTACCGATGCAAATGCATTAGCTTCCCTCGATTTTGGTTCAATAAATCCCGGTATTCTAATAAACAATGCCGGTTCCTTTTTGTTTAAGCCGTTGGAAGAGACATCCGAAGAAGAATTTTCAAGACAGTTTGAGATCAACACGAAAGGAGTGTTTACCGTAACTTCTCAATTACTGCCGGTTTTCAAAAAACAGGAGCGAGCTCTCATCGTAAATATTTGCTCTCAGGCATCCTTAAAAGGATATGGACATAGTGGCGCCTACACCATGAGCAAACATGCCTTGCTAGGCTATACACGTTCGTTACGCAAAGAACTGATGGGATCAGGAATTGCAGTTACGGCAATCAATTTAGGACAAACCTTCAGCACATCATGGGATGGAGTAGACGTTGATCCAAATAAATTAATCGACCCGGAAGATGTAGGTAAACTAATACTTTCGTTAAGTGAGTTAAGCAGTCGAAGCGTTGTGGAAGAAATTCTGCTAATGCCTGATGGCGGTGAAACTGACCCTATGTAACGCCCAACCTATTTTAGAGAAGGAAAAATCCTACCTTTTTTAGAAGAATATTCCTGCAAAGCCCATTATCACTTGAAGATAAACGCAGATTCTGAGCCAAAACTCTTTGATAGTTAAGAATCAGATCCTTGGTATTGTTTTTGTGAGTATGAACTCATCATTGCCACAATCAACTAACTACACAGGGTATCTGCATTTTGAAGAACGAGATAAAACAGGCTCAAACTTTTTTGATGAGCAATCCGCCCCAAATTGATGAAGCACTCCGAATTTTAAATGGATTAAAGCAGGTAAATCATCCTTCATCGTGGGTGATTCAATATCTCACCGGAATTGCATACGTCCGAAAGCAAGACTTTGAAGCTGCCATTGCACCGCTTGAACTAGCTTTGAGAAAGGGAGGAAAATCTCTGGAAGTGCTTCAATTGTTGATGGAAGCCTGTATGAAATCCAATCGCTTCGATCGGGCTAAGACATTGATTCCTGATGTGCTGAAAATTAAGGAAGATGATGTGCCGGCATGGAAAAATCTGGCTATCATTTATTGCAAAGAACTCCGCTACGAAGACGCCCTAGTCGCGATTGGTAAGGCAAACAATTTTGCTCCTACAGATTTGTCGTTGGTAATTATGGCAGGGAAGGTGTACGGTTATCTCAACAAATTTGGAGAAGCGTTAAATACGTTTGAATCGTTAATTCAGGCTAAGCCTGATTTTCTGGAAGCGCATCTTGGAAAAGCGTGGATTTTTATAAAAGCACAAAAACCTCAGGATGCACTCCGACTACTCACTCATTTAACACAAAGTTTACCTCAAAACGATGATATTAAAGCTTTGCTGGCTGAGTGCTATTTTGAGATGAACAATTTTGATGAAGCAATTCCTGTACTAGAAGAGCTCATCCCAAAGAACAATACAGATTCATCGCTCCTTGAGCTGTATAGTCAATGCTTACAAAGAGTTGGAAAAATGGAGGAAGCTGAATTTTGGGCGAATAAAGTGATGGAGAATACGATTCCATCTAGGGAGTTTATATATAAATATGCGGCAATTTTAGAAGAACTATGTGACTGCGAAATTGAACCTTCGCAACTAAAAAACATTCAGAAACTTTGGGATAAGGCACAAAACTTAGAAACCATTATTAAGCCAAAACCGAATGCAAAAAAAGAATCTAAAAGACTAAAAATCGGAATTATTTCAAATGCACTTTGGGATAATGAAGTAGGACGAAGATGGAACAAGATGCTTTCAGCTTTCCCGAAAGAAATAGGTAAGTTCGTTGCCTTTTCTACCGATGGAAATAATGATGCAATTTCACAGTCGATTGCTGCTCAATGTTCGGTATTCAATTGGTCGCATCAGATTTCACCGGTAGAACTTGCAGAACAAATCTCAGCCTTAAATCTAGATGCTCTGATTGATGCAAGCTCCGGGTTTTCTCCCATTATTGATTACGTTTTTCAAAATAGTCCGAGCTTGATTTGCATTAGTTCTAACGATCGAAGCTTATATCCTTTTGAAACAGCAGCGTACGATTTCATCTTGGCTCACTCTGAAAAAGCGGATTTAGTTTCTTCCCGTAATTCTAAACCAGCGAACATCGCCTGTAACAATATTGATGATTTAGCACCGGCATTATTTGCTGCATATTCACAAGCTGTAAACTCCAGCAACAAAGAATGGAAAAGAGGGCGTTGGCAAAAGGAAATCACAGAGTCAGATATTTCCGTTGCCAAAAAAGAAATTCAAGAAAAAATATCAGCACATACGGCTTCTGTTACTCAATCCGTAGAGGATGATAAAATATTCAGTGATCAATTCTGGAATGGGTTTACCGATGCACGAAAAGCAGCTAAAATCGTTGAGATCACCAACAAGTTTTCAGCCATAAATCAAAGCGATGCATATCTGAAGCAGATTGTAGATGAAACTGTAGATAGACTAGAAAAAGACCCCACCGATAATGTTGCCTTTTTTATTCAAACCATGGCATTATTAGCGCGAAAACCAGCTGTAGTAACTGAACTTGACGCTGAGTTAAATCAAGCGCTTACTTTAAAAGGTTGGGAGAGCAAAAGCGCTTTATTCTCATATTGGTTTGATAAGGTTGAGTATTTGCAGTCTTCCGTCGGCAGTAAAGTTTCTGCCATCATCATCTCTAATAAATTCAAAGAAAAATCGGTTGAAAACCTTCGTCAACTTTCGAAACAATTGAAGGGAATCGGTGAAATTATTTTTGTAAATAATGGAATAGAGGACAACCAGTTTTCGGCACTTTTTCCTTTTGTGCATACTTATGTTAAAGCGAAAGGAAATGCCGGAGCCTATCTTGCACGGAATTTAGGCGCTGCTTTTGCAAAAGGAGAACGGTTACTTTTTGTGGATGATGATGGTATCCCGCAACCTAACTTTATTCAAGCTCATCTTAACGCGCACAGCGAGCGAGAAGCAGTGGTTTCTCGGGGAATGTACTATTCATCCAATGTGATGAACGACCCATGGCACTATAACATAGGAAACACTCAAAAACCTGCTTACACTATTCTGGAAGGCAATGCGATGTACCGCGCCGAAGCGTTCTACAAAACCGGTGGCTGGGGCGATTACATTTTATTTGGTCATGGAGGAAAAGATTTGAGTTTTCGATTGTTGGAGCATTATCCACACAGAGAACACCAAATTTATGTGCCTGAAAGCAGATTGTATCACGAATATCTACGTGGCAATGCCCATCAAAAAGAGAAAAAGAAGAAACAGGAGGTTTCTCTTCGATTACTCGAAGCGCTGCATCCTGGGTTAAAAAAATGCATCGATACCTGGCCCACTCAATTTAGTAGTAAAAGTTCAGAGTCCACTCAAAAGCAGACTTCTTTACTTCCAATAAAAGCAGGTAAAAAGGCAAAGTTCATGCACATCTGCCGGCAGCATGTTTATACTCAGTCGTTATCGGATATGATAGAATATTTGAACGAACATTCTGATCAACAACATTATTTACTGGTTGAGAAAACACCTTGGAATGTAGCCGGGGGGTATACGATTGAGGAAGAAAAAAATCCAAGTACTTTCACCTTCGATTACACCAGCCAAAGCGATGTTAATGGGATTGTGAATGAGCTTACCTTACCCGAGGTGAATGCGGTGTTTATGCATGGATTATTTCGCGCTTGGGAATTTAGTTTGATTGACATTATAAGCGAGAAAACACCGGTGGGTTGGATTATCTGGGGTGGAGATTTATATAAACCACTAAAAAATAATCAGAAGAACAAAATTCCTGCACAGAAACTAGCGTATATTTTAACACCGGTTAAAGGTGATTCGGATACTTTTCAGGCAGAATTCGGTGATAAACCTTGGTTTGATTTTGCCTATCCATATCCGGGTTTGTATGGCGATATCGAGCTTTCTGCGCCACAAAACAAAAC
This sequence comes from Balneolaceae bacterium, assembly GCA_017640605.1. Lineage (GTDB taxonomy): Bacteria > Bacteroidota > Rhodothermia > Balneolales > Balneolaceae > HXMU1420-13. The sequence goes on from JAEPQH010000007.1 coordinate 89,210, forward strand.
GAAGAAATTACTGGTTGGTAATTCCGGGGATCCATCGAATAATCATATCGATGTACTTAATATGCTCGCAGCGAAAAAAGACATCGAAGAATATCAAGTCATCATGCCGCTGGCCTATAATTTTAAAGCGGCTTATAAGCAACAACTACTTCAACATATTGAGGAGCTTGGATTGGCCAATCAAATCATTATGCACGAGGAGTTCATCTTGCCGGATGAATATTTGAAACTGATCAATGAAGTAGATGCAATTGTGATGGCGCATGATCGACAGCAGGCGATAGGGAACACACTAATGGCGCTGTACGCCGGAAAACAGGTTTATCTTAAAGATCGCATTTGTTTGAATAACGAACTTACTGATAATCCAACCTGGGATTTCCTAACCGAAAATGGATTTACTATTCAATCACTAGATGAGTTTGAAGGAATTAATGATCTATCAGAAATACAACTATCTGATGAGGAAAATTGGAAAAAACATCAGCAGATTATTCGCAAAAAATTCGGACTTGAAGCAAGAGCTGAATTACTCAGAAATAGTTGTAATGCGATTTTAGAACTAGAAATTAAGCAAGAACTTGAGTTGGCCTAATCTACTTAAAGTTCCATATTCAGTTTTGAAGATCATTTTTTGAGTACTGAGATAGAAATTCCCAAGTAATCTCGCTTGCAGAAATATCTTTATTTCCCCATACCCCCGGCCAATCATGCCCTCCGTTTTTAACAAAATAATGGACAACGGGAGCATTGGTATCAGGAGCATTATAAACGTATTTTTTAACCGTACTGCCATCATTTGGGTCGATATCTTCCAATGCAGAGACCTCAGCAGTGTTATCGGCTTGATTAACTGTAATCCAGTAGTCTAAAATATCTTCTATTCCTATGGTCCATGTAGGATTGCCAGCGTAAGGAACGGTTTGATCTGTATCTGCATGGATTTGTAGAACTGGAACAGGTTTTTGAGGTGAGCAAGCCTCCAAAGTTTGTGGGGTCATAGCTCCGGTAATAGATGCAACGGCTGCAATTCTACTATCCGACTGGCAAGCAAGCAAGAAGCTCATATACCCACCATTCGACATTCCATTGGCGTAAATTCGCTCTTCTTCGATAGGGTAGGTATCTAGAAGTTGGTTTATCAGAGAATCAACAAATGCAACATCGTCAACCGGACTTTCTAAGGTCCAACCACCCACATTCCAGTGCGTTCTGCCTTCGAGTAAAGTTCCTTGCGGGTAAACTGAAATAAAACCCAGAGAATCAGCTAACTTATTATAGCCGGAATAATTCATTATCCTTTCAGCATTGCTTCCATAGCCATGAAAAGTAAATAAAAGCGGAATTGATTCTAATGACTTAACAGATTCCGGTACATACACGAAATATGACCTGAGAGAATCCTGAAAAAGCATATCTTTCTGGAATAAGCCAGTCTCAATACTCGCTAAATCATCGGTATTATTGTTTGATTCGGTACAACTATACACGGTTAAACTTACAAGTAATACAACAACGATTCTAATCATGTTATTTTCGATTATGAAATAGAAGTGTAAGGACTAAAAATACTTTTCAGCGTAGTATTTATATCATTTTCAAAGACGGGTTCAAACGCTTTTCCGGTAAGCATTTTATAAAGTTCTGCGTAGCGTTCATAAACTTCAAGACGAAACGCATCGGGTAGATCGGGCAAGGATTGTCCTTCTAATCCTTGAAAGTCATGCTCCATCAGCCATTCGCGCAGAAATTCTTTGGAAAGCTGTTTTTGTCCAGCCGAGTTTGACTGTCGTTCTTCGTACCCATCTGCATAAAAATATCGTGATGAATCGGTAGTATGTACTTCATCTATTAAGGTGAGTTCACCTTCAAACATACCCATTTCATATTTGGTATCAACCAAAATCAGAGCTTGTTTTGCGGCAATTTCAGTACCTCGCTCGAACAGTTTAAAAGCTTTATTTTTAATCTCATCCCATAAAATTTTGGGAACAATTTGCTGCTCTAAAATTTCTTCCTCAGAAATATCTTCGTCATGGCCATCTACTTCTTTTGTAGCAGGGGTGAGGATGGGCTGCGGAAGACGATCATGTTCTTTTAAACCATCGGGTAACGAAACTCCACAAAGTGTCCTAGATCCAGATTTGTAAACGCGCCAGGCATGGCCTGTTAAATATCCACGAATAACAATTTCAATTGGGATAGGTGCGCACTTTTTGGCAATAGTCACATTAGGATGTGGTACATCAATAATATGAGTAGGCATAATATCTTTGACGGCATCAAAACTGAATTTTGCCATCTTATTCAGTATTTGACCTTTGAAAGGAATGGCTTGCCTCATATTATGATCGAAAGCAGAAATACGATCGGTAACTACAATCCCGATAGTTTGCGCATTTAGTGGATATACCTCTCGTACTTTTCCTTTGTAAGGGTTAGGTAAACCTTCAACGCTGGTTTCAGTGATACAATTTTTTAGGGCCCGGTTCGTGTCGAAAGAGGTACTCAACGGCTTACTTTTTTTCGGTAGATCCTCGTTCAACCAAAATAGGTTGGTGCGATTCCTGTACTAATTCAGATTGCGGATTTTTTATGATTTCAGCGAGTCGAGCCGTGGCTTGAGCGCCTATGGTGTGCATATGCTGATCAATGGTAGTGAGATCTAAGTATCTACTAAGTTTGATGTTATCATAGCCCATTATGGCAATATCATCCGGTACTTTCATGCCTAACTTCGAAAGTGCATGTAATGCTCCTAGGGCTTGGGTATCATTTGCGCAAAAAACAGCATCGGGAAAGTCGTTCTTCTCATCAAATTTGTAGATGGCTTCAAATCCACTTTCTTCAGTGTATCCTGCATGTTTGGTGGTATCACCGGAAACAAAATATTCATTAATAATAGGCATTTTAAAATTGCGCAAAGCATCTTTAAAACCACGTTCTCTGTCGGCCGAAGATCGAGTTTCAACCGGTGTTGAAATCATACCGATACGCTCAAAGCCCTTCTTTACCAAATGCTCGCCGGCCATGTAACCACCACGATAATCGTTCACCATATAGTAATTATACGAAGGGTGCGAAGTGTTCACTAAAACAATGGGCACATGCGTGCTTTGCAAGTGTTTGTGCACGGTTTCGCTTACATCAATAGAAAGTAAAATTAATGCATCGGCTGTACCACGATCAAAAAAGTTAATTACTGCTTCTTCAGGATCTTTAGAACCGGTGTTATAAAGAATGATATCCAAATCCATTTTTCGGATTTCATCTTTAACCCCTTTCAAAACCTCGTTAAAGAAAGGAGTAGTAAATGAAGGAACGGCTACCGCTAAAATTTGTGGCTCTTTACTTGCTAATTTTCTGGCACTTACCTGCGGACGAAAATTAAGTTCATTAATTGCTTTTTGAACTTTTACCTTCGTTTCTTCCGATACATTGGGGGAGTCGTTCAAAACCCTTGAAACTGTTGAAATGGCAACCCCGGCTTGTTTTGCCACTTCGTATATCGTCACTTTCTTATTCATAAACGCAAACTAGTTATGTCGAATTGATCAGTTTTGTGAGCTACTATTGCCTAAATAACTGAAGGGCAATAATAATCATCTAAATTGGAATATGTTATCAGTACAACAAAATTATTTATTTAATAAAATGGAACGTATTTAGAAATTTTGTTGATTTAAGGTACATGAGTGAATTACTTCGTGTACCATATTCTATGTTTCGTCCGATCTACGAGAAAACTTCTTTTCACCGCTCGGTGATTGAAGAGCTTAATGATGATCGCCTTCAATCCGCCTATTCGCATTGCCGGGCGATAACTCGTTTCTATGCCAAAACGTTTTACATGGCTACGCGCTTTCTACCAAATGAAAAGCAACGGAGTATTTTTGCAATCTACGGACTTTGCCGTTACTTGGATAATTTAGTAGATGAAACGATGGATCTCATGGACCATTCCTCCATCGACATAAGCGAAGTGGATGCGAAGCTAGATGATTTTAAATCTAAGCTGACAGGTGTATACAATGGACAAGAATCCAACGATCCAATCCTAATAGCATTTTCAGATACACTCAAAAAGTATCACATTCCAATTAGCTTACCTTTCGAGTTGATGGATGGTGTACGTTCTGACCTCGATAAAAACCGATACAACAATTTTTCTGAACTTTATGATTACTCATACAAAGTGGCTTCTGTTGTAGGATTAATGACCAGCAGAGTATTTGGATATTCTGATGAAAAAGCGTTGGAATATGCCATCGATTTGGGAATTGCTATGCAACTCACCAACATTCTGCGGGATATTGGCGAAGATTTAGAGAGAAATCGAATTTATCTGCCAAAAGATGAATTAGCCATGTTCGAGATCACCGAAGCTGAATTGTTCGCAGGCGAGAAGTCGGAGAAATTCAGAAACTTTATGGATTTCCAAATTAAGAGAGCCAGAGACTATTACGAAAAAGCTGATATCGGAATAAAAATGCTCGATAAAGACAGCCGATTGCCGGTATATCTTGCTCGTTATAATTACAGCAGAATCTTAGATAAAATCGAAGAAAACGATTTTAGTGTGTTTAAACACCGAGCTTATCTCAATAAAGTGGAAAAATTCGCAATCCTCCCCAAAATTTTCATAGAAATGCGCGCTGCAAGCTAAACTTAAGTGGTGAATTTATAGGGTAATTGGTACTATCCAAGAAAATCATATCTTATGGCAGAGATCAAAAAAATTCTAGTGGCAAATCGCGGCGAAATTGCCGTACGGGTTATTCATACATGTAAAGAATTGGGGATACAATCGGTGGCTGTATATTCACGTCCCGATAAGTTTTCACCTCATGTTCAATTGGCAGATGAATCGGTTTTTATTGGGGAAGCGGCTTCGTCAGAAAGCTATTTAGTGATGGACAAAATCATCGAAGCTTGTAAACGTACCGGCGCAGATGCTGTTCATCCCGGTTACGGTTTTTTGAGCGAGAACTCAGCATTTGCTGAGCGTTGCCAACAAGAAGGAATCATCTTTATTGGTCCGGGCTCAAAAGCCATAGAACTTATGGGCGATAAAACGTCGGCCAGAGAATTAATGGCCGAACATAACATTCCAACTCCTCCCGGTTTAAAAAGTACCCTCGAAAGTATAGAAGAAGCACGTGAAGTTGCCGAGGATATAGGGTTTCCTATTCTCATTAAAGCATCCGCCGGCGGTGGGGGAAAAGGAATGCGCATTGTGCATAAACCTGAAGAATTTGAAGCGAGCATTAAAGCAGCTAAAAACGAAGCCCGCAATGCCTTTGGTGATGATCGCGTATACATCGAGAAATACTTGGAAGAACCTCGTCATATCGAATTCCAAATAATGGCAGATACGCACGGAAATACCGTACATGTGTTCGATCGTGAGTGTTCCATCCAACGGCGACATCAAAAAGTAATTGAGGAAGCTCCAAGTGCTTTGCTCGACGATGAATTGCGAGCTAAGATGGCTAAAACTGCGATTTCAGCTGCAGAAGCCTGCGATTATGTAGGTGCCGGAACCATCGAATTTTTGGTAGATAAGCACAAGAACTATTACTTCTTGGAAATGAATACTCGCCTTCAGGTTGAGCATCCTGTTACCGAAATGATTTCAGGCATCGATTTGGTGGCCGCACAAATTGCGGTTGCAGAAGGTAAGAAACTGCCATTTACTCAAGATGACGTGCAAAAGAAAGGTTGGGCTATCGAATGTAGAATCTATGCCGAAGATCCTGATAATAATTTCTTGCCAAGTACGGGCACGCTAATCAAGCATCGCATACCAACCGGAACAGGTGTTCGGGTAGATGCAGGTATTGAAGAAGGACAAGCAGTGAGCATTAACTACGATCCGATGATCTCCAAACTTACCGTTTACGGCACCGATAGAGAGGATGCTCGTAAAAAAATGCTTCGGGCGTTGGATGAATACGAAATTGTTGGATGCAGAACCACAATCCCTTTTTGTACCTATACCCTGGAGCATGAAGCATTTATCAGCGGTAAATATGATACTCATTTTGTTCAGGATCATTTTGAGGTAAGTAAACTCTTCAAAAAACATGACGACGAGGTTGTTGCTTTAGCCGCAGCATTGTTAGTTTCAGAAACAGAAAATGAACTAACCACACCGCTAGAGGCTGCTGCAACAGAATCATCCGACTGGTGGAACCATCGAAGAGACTAATTACATGTCAGAACAACTATTTGATCAACTTAAAGCACTTGATACCGAACAACGCAATCCTGACACCATGGAGATTGATGTAGCTTCAGCAGAACAAATTGTTGAACTCATCAATCAAGAAGACAAAAAAGTAGCAGAGTTTGTAGCTCAAAAAAATAAGGAAATCGCACAGGCAGTTGATTTAGTGAGTCAGGCTTTTTCTGTAGGAGGTAGATTACTGTATTTCGGAGCGGGTACAAGTGGTAGGTTGGGCGTGTTAGATGCCGCTGAATGTCCACCCACTTTTGGAAGCCACCCCGAACAAGTACAAGGTTTTATTGCTGGGGGAGAAGCTGCTATGTTTGTTGCACAAGAAGGTGCAGAAGATTCGGAAGAATTAGGACGTGAAGAAATAACAAATCAAAAAATTACTCAATTAGATGTGGTGTGTGGTATTGCAGCGAGTGGACGCACGCCTTATGTAGTAGGATTGCTAAAAGAAGCGAAAGAGCAAGGAATTCCATCCATTTTAGTAACTACCGTTTCGGCTGATCAATTACCTTTTAAAGCAGATATTACAATTGATGTACCCGTTGGTCCCGAAGTAATTATGGGAAGCACCCGAATGAAAAGCGGAACAGCTCAAAAAATGGTGCTGAATATGATTAGCACCGGTGCTATGATTCGGCAAGGTAAAGTGTACGAAAATGTGATGGTAGATTTAATGCTGACCAACAAAAAGCTTGTGGAACGCGCTAAACGAATTATTTTAACTTTTGCTGATGTTGATTACGAAGAAGCCGGAAAGCTTTTAGAACAAGCCGGTGGACATGTAAAAACCGCCTTAGTTATGGGGCTAAAAAATATTTCAAAACAAGAAGCACAGGAATTACTTCGAAATAATGGCGGATTCATTCGTAAAGCGCTCGAACAGTAAGTAATTATGATAAGGACGATATTTAGTATTTATGTATGGTTGTATTATTCCATACTATTTCTGGTGTTTTTCATTCTTATATCAATTGTATTTGTGCTTACCCTACCTTTTGATCAGTACAATAGAATCACAAACCGGATGCTGGCATTTATGGCTTGGCTGATGATGCGTCCGACCCCATCATGGCGTATTGATATAGAAGGAGAGGAAAAGTACGATGCTTCGAAGCCAACTATATTTATTGCGAATCATCAAAGTTTCATGGACATCCCTTTGGCATTTCAATTGAAATGGAAAATGAAATGGGTGGTAAAACATAGCATGACTTACATCCCGGTGATGGGGTGGATGGTAAAGCTAACGGGACACCTAACAATCAATCGATCAAGTAAATCGGCATTAAAAAAACTTTCGAAACTCGTTCAACCCTTAAAAGATCTGGTCCCTGTAATGATTTTTCCGGAGGGAACGAGATCTTTAGATGGAAAAGTTAAATCCTTTAAGAATGGAGCCTTTTTGCTGGCTAAAGAACATGGTTTTATTATACAGCCGATTGTAATAGATGGTGCGTATTCTGCGTTGGCATCAGGATCCAAGCTTTTTAATACCAAGGCAAATTTCAAACTTAAAGTGTTGGATAGTATCGATCCCGATGCATTTGATTCAATGACTGCGCTACGCGATCATGCTCGGGAGGTTATTATCTCGGCGCATGAACAGCTCAAAGATTCTTGAACGAATTTAACTATCAGCAATTTTTGTCCAATGTACACTATCACCATCGCGTGATGGGAGCGTTGATAGTTTCTTTGTTATTATTGATTGCCGTTTTCAAATTATGGCCCGAACAAGAGCGAAAAGTCAACGTTTTTATTTTTCCTGAGGATGAAGTGCTTTTTGTAGAAGAAATGGTAATCACAAAACAAGCCAATGCACCTGCATCGCCGCCCAGACCTCAAGTTCCTATACCTGTTCCAAACGACGTTGTGATCGAAGAAGAAATTGAATTTCCAGAATTTGATACAATGATTTCTCTCGATTCGCTTAGTATAGCCGAAACAACCGGACAGACAGGAAATGAAAACAGAATTTCCGGTAACCCGGATCGTCCACCCAGAATTTCCCGAATTGTTGAGCCAACACTATCTGAAGAAGCTACCAATTCGGAGTTAAAAAGCATGATTTTGGTGAATTTTACGGTGAATAGTAATGGTACTGTTCGGGAAGCCTACATTGCCGAAATTCGAAAATATAAAGGAAACTCTGATGAATATGAGGTTGTGCAGGATTTAGGATTTGATATTATTCAGGATGTGTTGGAAGCAGCATATAAGTGGCGATTTCGACCCGCAACCGAAGATGGAGAAAGGGTAGGGGCTTATATCCAAGAAGCGTTTTTAATTGGCTTTTAGCATTGCTATGAGGTGCAATTAGTTCTATCTTTGCGCCCCTGTAAAATAGGAGAGGTGCCAGAGCGGTCGAATGGGCTCGCCTGGAAAGCGAGTGTGCCGCCAACGCGGTACCGAGGGTTCGAATCCCTCCCTCTCCGCATTTAAAAATGAAAGTCTTCTGCTGAAAAGTGGAAGACTTTTTTATTTTTAGTGATGGAGTATTTCGCATACATATTGAAAAGTGATTACGACGGTAGTTATTACTACGGAAGCGGCCAGGATGTATTAAAGCGGATTAAGCAACACAATCGAGGTAAATCAAGGTATACAAAAGGCAAGAGACCGTGGAAATTTCACTATAGTGAAGAATATCCTACTCGCGCTGAAGCAATGGCGAGGGAGCGATTCTTTAAAACCATTGATGGATATAATTACCTCAAAGGGAAAGGAATCATATAAACAAACGCAGTACCGAGGGTTCTGCCATTGACATCCCTATGGGAGAATCCCTCCCTCTCCGCATTTAAAAATGAAAGTTTTCTGCTGAAAAGTGGAGGACTTTTTTTTGGGATCAGTTATTCGATCCAACGCAGAGCATTGGATCGAGTGATAAATGAGTGAATGTATTATTCACATAATCGTCCTATTTCAAAGTCATTCCTGCGAAGGCAGGAATCTATAGCTTTGATAGTGATTGAAGCTAAACACAGCACTGAGAGTTCTGCAGAATTCACCCTTATGGGAGAAACCCACCCTTTCTACCATATTTCGAAAATCTTATGTTTACAAGCGGAAGACTTTTTCATTTTATGGCATTGGTTATTCGACCCAACGTAAAGCATTGGTTCGAATAATAAATGAATGGATTAATTATTCACATAATCGTCCAACTACAAGGTCATTCCTGCGAAGGCAGGAATCTATAGCTTTGATTGTGACCGTAGCTTAATTCACAGTCCAATTGTTTTAGAATTCCACTTTTAATGCCTTCCAATAAGCTCTGCACTGAGTATTTCACTAGGAAGCAGACAGTGAAATTTACACTATACTGAAGGCATCCCCATGGGAGAATCCGTCTCTCTCCGCATTAAAAATGAAAGGCTTCTTCTTAGAAGTAAAAGTCATTTTTTGTAATTGGTTATTCGATCCAACGCAGAGCATTGGATCGAGTGATAAAACTCGTTACATACCCGTTTAGTCAAAAAAGGAAATTTTAACGCGATACTATTCATTGCTACTAATTCTAAATATCCTTTGTCCTTTGTCCTTTGTCCTTTGTCCCTCAGTGCCTCTGATCCTTCTCCAGAATTTATCAATCAAGGAACTTTTTAACCCTTCAATATTATATAGTTGTCAATTCAATAATCTATGGTAGAATTTTGGCATATTATTTCTACTTTTAGTCAATGAAACATTATGTTGGTTTTAATCAAGTTCAGGGGTACACCAATTCCAAAAAAATGTGGATGGGTACTTCTCAAAATGGTTCGGCCATATTTTCAAATCTACAATATCAATAAACCTATAACAGATGCGTAATTTTAAGCTGTTACTAGTCGGGGTTTTTTCCACCGTTTTGATTTCCAATTGCGATATCAGTACGCCCGGAAAGCCTGACTTTACTACATCTCATAGCGTTGAAGCACCACTATTGCTCAATAAAACGCTGCAATTTTTAGGTGGAGGAGAGGGAGCGCCCGAAGCTTTACTCGACACTACCAAAAGCGATTTTGATTCACTTTTCACTGTTACAGATGGTGGAATTGATGACGGATTAATTACACTTTCACGAACCGAAGAATTCGATTTTGGCGACTTAAACGACGCTATCCCTGAAATTGGGATCGATCCAACATCGTTTAATTCTCAGGTTGGTGAAATTGAAATCGGAAGTTTCTCTAGTGGCAATGGCGACCTTGGTTCTGTAGATATTGAGGAAGTTACCGGAAGCGACCCAAATATTGTACCAGCAGGAACGCCAATTCCGGCCGGTGATAACTCCGCGAATCCTGTTCAAATTAATATTGGTGCCAACACCGATTTCTTTGTTAGCGCAACTATTAAACGGGGGAGCATCGATATTCAGGTTACCAACAATCTTGGGTTTAACTTTAGCGTAGCTCAGGTTCAATTTATTGATACCGTTTCTTCAACTCCAATTGGATCTGTGGCCGAATTTAGTAATGCGAATGGCAACCAGTTGATTGATGGAGCCACTGAGATTGCTTCTGTAACCTTTAGTGATGGAGATGTGCTCCAAAATCTAGGGGTTCAATTAACCATTTTCTGGAACGCATTCACCTTTCCCGCAAACCCTGGTTTACTGGCAGTAAACTCGGTAGATGGTAATGGCTTAACCGCTTCTGCGGTAGAAGCTGCTGTAACCGAGCAGGATTTCTCAACGGCCAGTGTAACTACGTTTGATGCAACCGAATTCCAGTTCACATCCGACGATCACTTTGTACAACTTGAGTCTGGCGTTATCGAATTGGGTGAAATCACTAATAGTCTAGATTTGAGCGTAGAAACGTTGATCATCTCGTTTCCGGGCATTAGATCAACGGAAAATGAAGCAGATTCTCTTCGCTTAGAATATTCAGGTGCTACTGAAATTTCTAGAAACGGTTCAGCACCGGCTAGAAATATCGATTTAGCCGGCTACTTTATCTATGCAAATGGCAATCAAATTAATTATAACATCCAGGCTATTACCGAAAATACCCAAAATGCACCGGTTGGTGATCAAACACGGGTAATCCGTGAGACGGATGAAGTTAGCTCTAGCGTAGCGATCAATAATCTTACTGTTGCTCGTGCTTTTGGTGAGATTCAATCACAAACAGTATTGTTAGGTGATGACGATCCGTCGAATGGTTTAACAACCCTAGGTAACGATATTGTTGATGCCTACAACGAAACGGAAGTTTCTCTCACCGAAATTGATGGTTTGGATGACTTATCCAGCGAAATTGATGGAATTGAATTTGCTGGTGCAAGTTTAAGTATAACCTATACTTCTAATATTGGAGTGCCAACTACCATTTACGCTGCAATTGTTGGTGTGGATGGAGAAGGGGAAGAGATTTTCTTAACCGGTACTAACGGCTCGGATAAAGTAGTTAGTGGCACAGATCCTATCGATGGAATTTATGCAAATGGCGTTCAGCTTCGCGCAGATCAGCTTATTAAATTTCAGTTAGATCCTAGTCCCGATGGATCAGTGATAAATTCCTCAGTTATCTTTGACGGTAACAACACTAACGTACTCGACTTCTTAAACAATTTACCAAGTGAAATTCGCTTCGTGGGTAAATCAGTAATCAACCAATCAAACGGCGAAGCAACCATTGCTACTCCACTTGAGTTTGACCCTTCTATTTTAGTAGATCTTCCAATTTACTTCAGTGCCGCAAGTGCATCTTATGAAACTACCGTAGATGGTGGAGGTTTAGATGGATTACCGGAAGAGGGTGAGGATACCGACGTAACAAGTGGGGAACTAGTTATTACTTACGAAAATGGTTTGCCTCTTGGGTTTATCTTGAATTTCGATTTCTTTGAAGCAAATGGAGATAGTGTTACGACTGTTCCAATACCTGGAGAGGATCCTATCAGACTTGCAGCAGCACCAGTTGATGCAGTTAATAGATTTGTAACTGTTGCTGAGCCCGGACAGTTAATCATTTCTTTAAATGATAACCAACTTGATCAACTTTCTAGAACCGATTCAGTAACTATTAGTGCCACACTTGACACCTTTTCACAAGAAGCGGTGAAGATTCGAGATACCGACTCTATCACCATCAGCATCAGTGCAAAAGCAAGTGTTCGAACTAATGTAGGAGGCAACTAAGATGAAAAAGCTAAAATTAATATTTACTGTATTTCTAGCGCTTTCAGCTGCCTCTGTTGTAGCTCAAAGCAGGCACTTTAATTCTGCAACCATCGGAATGGGCGGGGGCGGAACTGCTTATGTAGACGGATATCATGCGAACTTCTTGAATCCGGCGAACTTAATGATTAACAATACCGGCCGAAAGCCAAAAAGAACACTTGGTTTACTAGGTGGCGTTGGTTTACGTGCGCGCGGTACGCTGTTAAATCAAGACGTTTACGAGACGTATTTCACGAAAGGTCTTGTACTCGAAGGTCAAACCCGAGTTGACATGCTAAATGCATGGTTCGGGAGTGATGTAAGTAATACTCGGAATGTAGCTGTTGGATTAAACGTAGTTCCATTTGGCTTTTCAAACCGTGGCAAAAATACAGCATTTAGTTTGGCAACACGTGTGCGAACCATCGAAGAATTCAACGTGAACAAAGGATTTATGGAATTAGCCTTTTATGGCCTCGATTCCGATCACTTTGCGAACCCTGTTCCTGTTAATTTTTCGAATACAGTACTTGCATACTCTGAAGTTTCAGTAGGTTTTGCGATGGAATTACCTATTCCATTAACCGGCTTAATCGAAAAACTGCCATTTATTAATGGAATCAGTATTTATGCCGGTGCTGCACCTAAATATATTATCGGGCTGCAATCATCCGAACTTGACTTCAGGTCCACCTTGCAAGTAACACCTGCTGATCAAAATGGACCGGGAGTTATCACTCACGACTTCAATTACTCAGCATATGTATATGGCGATTTAGCCACTCAAATGTCAGCATATAGTAATGCTCGTCAATCAGATCCAACTGCAAAATTTGGCGACTATGTAGACTATGATGGTTCTGACATTGGGACTTTAGGTTCAGGGTTTGGCCTAGATCTTGGGGTAACTGCCGAGATTGATGTGTCATTACCGGCTCTCGGAATCTTAGGTAAGCGTCAGGTGTTGCGTGTGAGCATGTCTGCCACAGATCTTGGAAGTGTGAGCTACAGTGAAAATCCGCAGGAAATCAACGCTAATTCCATCTTTACTTTTGATGGTGATATCGGCGATGATTCATTTGGTGATTACTTTGACACACTTTCAGATAGCTTGGAAAACGATGTATATGGTGGATTTGAAGCCAGAGATACGCCTGAAAGAAAATATGACCTACCCGGGATGTATAATTTCGGTGTTGCTTTAACACTTGGTAAACTCACTACCACCGTTGATTACGGCGTTGGATTCAACGATTTCGGTACAAATACCGACATTAGTTTCTTGACATTAGGTGCCGAGTATCGATTACTTAATTTCATTCCTATTCGTGTAGGAACACGTAGAGGAGGGGATTTCTCAGCTGCTTATTCAGCAGGGATTGGACTTGATTTCCGATTCCTAGAATTAACGTTTGGTGCGTCAACTGTTAGTAGCGATGCGGATAAAGGGACTTCTCTAGCGTTTGCATGGAGTGGCTTAGTACTCCGCTTCTAGTAATATTCTAGAACTTATTTTCGAAACCCTGTGCTTACGAAGTACAGGGTTTTTTTATGCCTTAAATCGATTAACGTCTACGGTTTCTGGAATAGTTTGATTATTGAGCATATGCTCTTTTAATAGCTCGGCTCCATATGCTGAATAAAGCAATCCCTTTGACCCTAGCCCTGCAAATATGAAAGATTCCATTTCTTTATCTAGAGTTCCAATAATTGGTTTTCGATCCGGTGTAGAGGCGCGGACACCTGCCCATTGATTTACGATGTTGGAAGATGATGCAAGTTCAGGATGAACCTTCGAAAAACGTGAGAACATGAACTCAAAGCCCTGTTCATCGGGTTCTTCATGTTCAAAGTTATGTTCATAAGTGGAGCCAAGGATGAATTCTTTATCATTTATTTTACTGAAATAACCCTGAGCACTAACTGCGTGATCAAAATCTAAAGAATCGCCAGCTCGCATAATTGCTGTCTGACCTTTTACCGCATTTAAAGGTAGCTCTTTACTAATATCGATCGATTTCGAATAAATTCCGGCACAAATAACCAATTTCTTTGCGGTGATGTGGTCTTTTTGGTCTGTTCGAATTTCCCAATTGTTCTCCTTTTGAACCGAATAGTTTCTATCTAAAAAGAAGAACACTTTTCGATCTGACAAATAGGAATGAATGCTATGTAAATAATTGGGAATAGAAACGGTGAGTCCATCTGGAACCCACACACCACCTTCAACCGAAGTCAAGCCGGGATGCATTTCTTGTAGTTCATCACTGCTTTTCCATTCAACCATTTCCGGCGCCCAGTCATTGTTGACCACATTTTCCTGCATTCTACCGGCTATTTTTTGAGATAAAGCAGGTCGAAGCACTCCCGATTTTCGATAAAACTCCTTCCCGGAATAATTGCTGATTTCTTTTAATCGGGCCGTTAAACGCTCCATACATTGCTCCGCTCTCCAACTTCGATTAGCAAATCTACCCGTTGCAGGATTTGCAAGTCCTACCGGCGTCCCCGAAGCTCCCCCTGCAATTCCTTTTGGATCGATTACACAAACTGTTAGTCCGGCTTCCATGAACTCAATAGCCGTATGCATTCCCGCTAATCCTGCACCGAGAATGCACACATCAAAATCTTTCATACACTTAATTCAATTAAAAAGGATGGAGGCTTTCCACTTAAAGCTTCGAGGTATTTTATCGTCCTCTAAATCGACTTCGTTCGATGATCTTCTTGATTTTTTTATTGCCAATCCAAACTTTACGGCTTGTCTCTACATCTACCATTTCTAAATTTACCGTATAGAAAATAGAAGATTCTCTGCCATTCTCTGTTTCGTCAAAAATGGAGGTAATATTCCCGATGATCAGGTAATCCGCGCCTAACTCTTTACCCATTGCCGCGGCCGTTTCAATAGAAGCATAGCGCTGTTGATCGCTTCGAACCTGTCGCAACTGCTCGGCTTCATCAATACCGGCAACTACATCTACCATTCCGGAATTTACAAATGCACGTTCGAGCTCTTTAGTGAACACTTCGGTATCGATATGTTCCATAGTTTCATTTCGAACTCGCCCTACCATAGCAACCGGTACATCTTGATTGGCCTGACGAAAATTCTGATACCAAGGACGCGATAGGGCGTCATCAATCATTTCTTCAGCCACTAAACGAGCGTCAGTGTCATTCCACCTTCCGGATAAATCAGTTTGCGTATCGGCAGAAACCCGGGTTACTTTTTTGGATGGTGAGCAAGCCAAAATGCTTGCGATAAGAATCAGAAATAGAATATTTGATCGTTTCATAGTTTAATTGTTTGATAGAAATTCAGCGTTAAAATATGGTCGAAATTTAGTTTCGATTTGTTCAATAGCAGCTGTTGCTGCACGTTTATAGGCGTTTTGTATATTCAGTGCGCCTTCTCTTCCCGAAACGTTAAAGTCGGTATAGGTTTGCTGTGTTTCGGGGCGCGTAATTTTAATTTGTAACTCCCAGCTTACAAATTCTGCATCATCACGGTTGATATCAATTTCTCTGGCACGATAGGTAGCATCAACCAACAACACAGGGTTTTTCTCAGCAAGTACAAATCCTTCCTGTAAAAACGCATCCGAAAGCGCACTACGGATATTTTCAACACTCTGTAATCCGCGTATTCGTACAGGCATAGTTTGTTGATGCGCGTTAAACGCATTTCTTGATTCAATTAAAGTGTTCTGAGTTTTTGAACTTTCCCCAGATCCCGGCATAATTATTTCCAGTAAACCGGCTAATTGTTTGTTGATGCGCGCCAATAAAAGGTTCTCCTTTAAAAAACGGAGCGTACTAAATTTATCACTACTCCTTTCAATTTCTTCCTTGTTGCGATCTATACGCTCGTTGTTATTACTAATTTCATTTCGATAAAGTGCTGCAGTTTGGTTTCGGTTAAATCCTGCAAGCACGTAATACATGCCATCTTTACCGGTTTCTGAAGTTAGAACTTCCGCATTTTGAAGATCTTCTGTGGCTCCAATGGCAATATTGTTGATCAGCCGGATAGTTTCTTTTGAGGTGAAATCGTCATTCGATTTGGATACTTCCAGCACATCCGAATATAAATTCTGAGTTCCTTCTACATTCGCCCGAAAAATTTGAGCAAGTGCCAGCATAGCATCCGAGCGCGCTTCATTAAAAGTATCGCCGCTTCCAACAGCCATTAAGTATTGGCGGTCGCTGAAGGCAGAAGAAGGTTGACTAACCCAAGCAGGTAAAGCGTTGTTATTTGAACCGGTACGTTTGGAACCACCACATGCTTGAAGAGCAAGAATGGCAATTATTACTAAAAGGGAAGTAGAGATATGTTTAACTATGCGTGTTTTCATCCGGTTAATTCCAATAAATCGATTCCACAAGTTTAAGAGATTCCTTACCCGTAATCTCTACTTCTTGTTGCTCTGAAAATACGGTTCTTCCTCGACGATCAAGATACTCTATTTGAACCGTATGCACACCTTCGGGTAGATTTAAAACCATTGCATGCGAAGTTCCCGGCATGGTTTGCCAGCCACGTAAATCTGCTTTTTCAGTGGTTTCTTGAGCCAATTTTCCCAAAAAACTAACAAGACTTCCAAGTCCTTCATTTTTTTCACTGATTTTTGAACCGGCTCTATTCGTTGCAATTGCCTTTAACGACGCCCGGACAATTGTTCTTGCGATAATTATAGGCTCTTTTACTTTATAAACTTCCCCGGCTACCTTGTCCAAATGTTCAATGGTAGTAAGTTTATTGTACGATGTTCCATTCACAGAAACTTTAACAGACGATACTTCACTTTCGTACTTCAAAAGCACAGGAAAACTGAATTTCAAATAGGTATCAGCTTCCTCAAAATATATACGCGAATCGTCCTGAACTTTCATGGGAGATCTACCGGAAAAAGCTTTGATCAAAACATTGTACGACTGCGGATCTGTTAATTGATCGAATTGATCCGGTTGATTTCGACGATAATTGAAAAAATCAGATTGTTCCTGATAGGCTTTTAATAAATTTTGGTGCGCAATTCTTGCATCGTCAGGTTTATTGGTTTTGGCATATAAAATAGTGGATAGATAGTAACCTAAGGCACTGTTCTGTATGTTACTCTTTCCCGGGTTCCATTTGTCAGAGCCGGTTCTGGTTGTATCCGCTTTCGAAAGCGTTTCAGCCAGTCCATTATATTTCGTGTTGATTTGATCCAGTTTGAAGGAAATTCGACGGCTTTCAACCAAGGCTCCATCCAAATCCCCCAGATGCATATAATTCAGCGCTTTGAATACATTCAGGTACACATCTTCATAATCTTCACCATCATAAGCTAATTGATTATCATTGATTACAAATGATCTTAAAGCACGCGTAATACTTTTCGTGTAGAGATCTTCAATCTCAAATTCTGCGCGCTCGAAATGAGAATTACTTGCTTTGTAGTCGCCCGAAAAATGATAGGCGCTCCCTTTTTCTAAATGAATAAGTACTTTGTCTTTAGATGCATAAACGCCCTTTTTATCCAGCGATTCCATCAACGAAGCTGTTGAGGCGAAATCACCTTGCGCAAAGGAATCTCGAAGATCATATTGGGCCGAATCGAGCATGTAGGCACCACAAGATGACATCGAAATGCCCAATAAAATTATCAAAAAAAATCGCCCCAGAGATAGTTTCATTCTTCTTACTTTGCGAGGTAGCAGTATCTAATTATGTACATGATTTAAATTGCCCAATTTAACGTCAACATCAGCAAATAGATTCATACAGTCAACGAAAATTCTGTAGATAAACGCATTGCAACAGCACAAATATTTCCCACTTTTTTTACTTATTTCATTTGCCTTAATCTATTGTGCAACTCCGGTTGGACCTACAGGCGGACCTCGTGACGAAAAAGGACCTGAGATTCTATTCACCGAACCGGAATCAGGAACTACCAATTTTACCGGCGATGAAGTACTTATTTACTTCGATGAGTTTGTAAATCGAAATTCCATCAACAATAACATTACCATTGAACCGGATTTCGGAGCAACTTTTTCGACCGATTGGAAGCGAAAACGATTAGCAATAAAATTTGAAGATCGCTTACCGGATTCTACCACCATTATTGTCACATTGGGCGGACAGGTTTCTGATACCAAAGGCAATAGGATTGGTAGTTCTACGGTAATTGCCTTTTCTACGGGTGATGAAATTGATCAGGGTGTGATCAACGGGCGTATCAGAAATGCGGAAACAGGTGAGGGGGAAGAAAGCAGAAAAGTAGCTTTATATCGTGCCCCGTTTGATTTGAAAGCACCTTACAATTATGTAGCAGAAACGGATACAGGTGGATATTTCAGGTTTTCTTACTTGCGTGAAGGCACTTACAAAGCTATTTATTTTGATGATCGAAACCGAAATAAAATCTGGAACTCGGATAATGAAACGGCTAATCCATTTCGGGTAGACCAAATTTCACTCGCAAAAGGGGATACCATCAGTATAGGTGAAATGTATATCGCTTTGCGTGATACAGTAGCTCCAAAAATTCAGGGCGTTGGTTTGTTTTCAACTCAACGTTTACGCCTTCGATTTAATGAAGAAGTAGCATTAACAGATTCTACAAATATTGCAATCACTGATACTTCCGGTGCTTTATTTAGTGAAGCAAATGCATTGTATGTTCAACCCGAAGAACGTTTTGCGGTTATTGCTCAATCAGATTCAGCTCTTCCCGCAGAACAAGAATATGAGGTGAGCATCTCTGGGTTGGTTGATCTGGCCAGCAATCAATTAAAAGCAGGTACATTCAGATTTACAGGAAGCGATCAGCCGGATACTACCTTACAACGGATTGTTGAAATTGAAACCGATGTAGGGCTTTTTCCAACTCAACCATTTGTAATTCGGTATGCTGCTAATATCGACTCGCGTACATTGTTCGATTCATTGGTGGTGGTAGAAGGGGATGTTTCCTTCGATGACTGGCCGGAATTGGCTTTCGTACATAATCGCCTTTTCGTTTCCCCACAGGGCGAATGGATCGATGGAATAGATTACCAGTTTTTGGTTTGGAATCCCGCTACTCAGCGTAGAGCACTTTATACTCCCGAAATTTGGGATAATACAGAGCTGGGCGAGCTTGAAATAGTGGTTTCCGATTCTGCAAATGTAGCTGATTCAGCTTCATCTAATCTATATTTCTACACCTTAGAAAATGGCCAAAATGAATTGGTATACAGCGGATCCTTTTCTGAAGTAGCTACAATCAATGATTTACCGCCTTTAACGTATATTCTAAGGATATTCAAGGACGAAAACGGCGACGGAATTTGGAATAAAGGCAGTGTTCGTCCTTTTCAGGCACCAGAGCCTTATATCGTTCGAAGATCAGTGAATATTCAAACCGGATTTACTTCGCAAATAACCATAGACTTCAATGAATAATCCACTCGCTAATTACATCCCCGAAGAATGGCGCGTTTTTACCATGGTAGTGTTTACTATTCTGGGTACCATCATTGTGGCTTCTGTAGTTAGTTATCTCTTTGCTAAGGCCATCACAAAAACGGAAAAAAAAGAAGATGGCGATGACATCACCAATTTAAAATTTCTGAAAAGAGGACTTGGAGTACTCATTTACATTACCGGAATTGGTATTTCCATTTACATGATTCCTCAGCTTAGAGTGGTTGCTACCACTATTTTTGCCGGTGCCGGGGTGTTAGCAATTGCCATCGGTTTTGCATCACAACAAGCTTTGGCGAATATTGTAGGTGGAATCTTTATCGTAATTTTTAAGCCTTATAAAATTACCGACAGGGTAGAATTAAGAGGCACGATGAATGGGATCGTTGAGGACATCAACCTTCGCCATACAGTGATTCGTAATTTTCAAAACCAACGTATCATAATTCCGAATTCGGTGATCAGTAACGAGATTTTGATTAACTCTAACTACGAAGATGATCGCATTACCAAATGGATTGATATGGGGATTAGTTACGACTCAGATATCGATCTTGCGAAAAAAATAATGGCGGAGGAGGTAACTGCTCATCCTTTATTTGTAGATGCCCGAACCGAGGAGCAAATCGAAAATGGTGAACCGTTGGTAAACGTTCGGGTTATAGCAATGGGGGAGTCGTCGGTTAATTTACGTGCGTGGGCCACAACCAAAGATGCTGCTGATGCTTTTGTACTTGGCTGTGATTTGCTGGAAAGCATCAAAAAGAGGTTCGACAAAGAAGGAGTTGAAATTCCGTTTCCTCATCGAACCATCGTAGAGAAGAAACCAAAGTAGGAACAAATGTCGGTCAAGCTACTTCAGCTTCAACAATTTTGACAGTGGGCTTTAGTACGATTTCAGAAGTGATAGAATTTGAAATCAAACAGGCAGCTTCCGCTTTTTCAATAATCCGTAGCGCTTTCGCCTCTTTCGAGGCATCGTCAATTTCTACAACCGGACGTAATTCAATCACGCTCATTTTAAATTTGCCATCTACTTTTTCCAGTGTGCCAATGGCATCCACATTAAAACGCAGGTAATCAAGTTTAGAAAACTCTGCGATTGCCAGAAAGGTAGTCATGAGACAACTACTCACAGAAGCAACAAATAAGTGCTCGGGCGACCATATTCCTGGCATTCCTTTAGGGAATTCAGGTGGGGTGGCAACTTCAATTTTTTGGGGTAATGTTTCGGAAGAAAGTGTTCCTTTTCTATCGGATGTCCATGATAGTTGAACGTCGTATAAATGTTTTTCGCTCATAATCTTAACGTCTTTATATATTAATTGAATTTAGTATTGTTTACAGTGCAAGATTGCGAACCAAGGCAACCTGTATTTGTTATAACTTGAAAGAGGAAAACGATGCTTAGTAATCCAAGCACAGGATCCCATAACAGAATGGATTGTATACTTATAAAAAGCGCAATGGCGAAGCCGATAAAACGGCGTAAGGTCCATCCGGTTTTTAATGGAATGATAAATCGATCCATCATTCGTGTAATTTATTTTGCAATTGCATCCATCCACCTCCATTGTACACCTTATCGTAGCCGGCTTTATTCAGCATTCGCTTTGCCGAACCGCTGCGTGCACCCGATGCACAACAAACTATGATTGTTTTATGAGGATTTAATGAATCTAAGGAAGAAGGCAGTTGTTGAAGTGGGATGTTTTTTGATCCCTGAACATGCCCGGATTGATATTCACTCGGAGTTCGTACATCTATGATCGTAGCTCCTTCTTGTTGGAGTTGCTTAAAGTTGATTTCCTCGGTAGGAGTGAGTGCTTTCTTTATAAAATTAAACATGCGTTACCTTTTGATTTAAATATGTTCAAAAGGTACAGGGAGCAGGGGGAGGTAGTCAGTTACTAATGTTACAGTAAGGTGATTTTATTCCTACCCAGTTTAATAAGTCCTTCTTTTTCCATCTGTTTGAGCAACCGTGAAACTACCACACGAGCCGTTCCGAGTTCGTTTGCGAGTTCTTCATGGGTTACCACCAATTGATTGGTTTCAGAAACTTGTACCCGTCGGCGGATAAAATCGAGTATTCTCTCGTCCATTTTTTTAAAAGACACTTCATTCACAACCTGAAGCAATTCCTCGTACCTCAAATGATAGATTTTGAAGATATATTCCACCCATTCCGGGAAATTGCGAATTAACTGACTGGTACTACTTATGGGAATCAAAAGCACTTCGCAACGCGTTTCAGCGATGGCTTTAATTTTGCTTTGCTCGTTATGTAATCCACCCAAAAACGACATGATGCATGTTTCGCCCGGCTGAATGTAGTACAAGAATAACTCTCGCATCTCCGAATCGCTTTGCATCACTTTTACCGTGCCCGAAATTACAATCGGGATGCTGTGGATGTAAGCGCGCTCGTTCAGCAGCACCTGATTTTTCTCAAACACCATTACTTCGCCCATTTCTTTCAACTTATTCAACATTTGAGGCGAGTGTACATACTTCTTTAGCGCTTGATACGATTCCATCTTTTTTTTCGAAGTAATTTAATGCAAACTATCGAACAAGTATAGCCTGAATGATGCATCCGCGATAGCATTTTTGTATCTTTGGAATCGCTTCCAATAATTCAAAATCATCATTGATGTCATTAAAAACACAATCAGACAATCCTGTTTCATCTACCGAAGCTCAAGAGTTATATACTAACACACCCTACAACACCAATCATAAGGTGCGTTTTGTAACCGCCGCTAGTTTATTCGATGGGCACGATGCTTCTATCAACATAATGCGTCGGATCCTGCAAAGTAGTGGGGCAGAAGTAATTCACTTAGGACACAATCGTTCGGTGCATGAAATCGTGAACTGTGCCATTCAGGAAGATGTGCAAGGGATCGCCATTAGTTCTTACCAAGGTGGACACGTTGAGTATTTTAAATACATGATTGAACTGTTGCGAGAGCAGGGAGCAGGTCACATCAAAGTGTTTGGCGGTGGAGGCGGAGTAATTGTGCCCGAAGAAATTGAAGACCTTCATAACGCCGGTGTAACTCGCATCTTTTCGGTAGAAGATGGAAGCAAGATGGGCTTACAGGGCATGATTAATTACATGCTTAAAGAATGTGATTTTGATACCGTCGAAAAGTATTCAGTAAATAGCGAATCTATTCAAAGTAGAGAAGCAGTTGAGCTCGCTAAAAGCATTACAGCTCTGGAAAATCACCGGGATGATATTTTAAAATATGAATCCGGTAAGTTATTAACAGACAATGGGAAAATCTCTTTATATGATAAAGAAGTTGATATACCATTATTAGGAATTACCGGAACGGGAGGAGCCGGAAAAAGTTCGCTAACGGATGAAATTGTTCGTCGATTTCTAACTGAATTTGAGGATATAAATATTGGGATTATCTCGGTAGATCCATCCCGATTGAAAACCGGGGGCGCCTTATTGGGCGATCGTATTCGTATGAACAGCATCGATACACCTCGAGTGTATATGAGAAGTTTAGCAACAAGAGCTTCTAATCGTTCTACCAGCGAAGCGTTGGAAGCAGTTATTGCACTTTATAAATCTGCAGGTTTTGATCTGATTATTGTTGAAACAAGTGGAATTGGTCAGAGTGGGACCGAAATCGTAGATCTCACAGATATTTCTCTGTATGTGATGACCAGCGAATACGGTGCAGCTACGCAGTTAGAGAAAATCAACATGCTGGATCTTGCTGATGTTGTTGTATTGAATAAATTCGAGAAAAAGGGCGCTATGGACGCACTTCGGGATGTGCGCAAGCAAATGCAACGTAATTCAGGGCAATGGCACGCTGATCCCGCTACTATGCCGGTATTTCCAACTATTGCAGCGCAATTCAATGATGAAGGTGTAAATCGCCTGTTCAGCGCGTTGGTAGACCGTATAAACTCAAAGTACGGGTTAGATTGGGAGAGGAAGATATACTTGAATTCTGAGCCGTCTGAAGATATTCGTAGTCAGGCCATCATTCCCGGAAAACGAGTTCGCTATTTATCAGAGATTTCAGAAACTATTCGCGATTACCATACATGGGCAGAACAACAAGTCGAAGTTGCCTCAAAATGGGATGAAGTAAAAGGAACACTAAATCAGCTAAATGATTGGGAGGGTGAAAGTAAAAACGAAGTGCTAAGTCAGTTGTCTAAGTTAAAATCGAAGTGGGAAGATCAACTCGATTTGTTGCCGAAACGTATTCTTGAGGGCTGGGATGAACTTGCAGATCAATATGCTCAGGATGAACTGGAAGTAAAAGTGCGAGGACGAAAATTCTCGAATAAGTTATATCACGAGTCGTTGAGCGGGCTTAAAATTCGTAGGGTTGCAATTCCTAGTACTAAGCATTCCGGCGAGCGTTTAAAGTTTGCACTCAAAGAAAATTTACCGGGATACTTTCCGTACACAGCTGGAGTTTTTCCATTTAAACGAGAAGGGGAAGATCCAACGCGAATGTTTGCCGGCGAAGGAACTCCGGAAAGAACCAACAAGAGATTTCATTACGTGAGTGAGGGCTTGCCTGCTGCACGACTTTCAACCGCTTTCGATTCCGTTACTTTATACGGAGAGGATCCGGGATTCCGCCCTGATATTTACGGAAAAATTGGAAACTCGGGCGTAAGTATTTGCACGCTCGATGACATGAAAAAGCTTTATTCAGGTTTTGAGCTAACGGCTCCAACTACATCGGTGTCAATGACTATCAACGGTCCAGCTCCAATGATTCTTGCGATGTTCATGAACAC
Organism: Balneolaceae bacterium; assembly: GCA_017640605.1. GTDB lineage: Bacteria > Bacteroidota > Rhodothermia > Balneolales > Balneolaceae > HXMU1420-13. The sequence continues at coordinate 113,852 of JAEPQH010000007.1, forward strand.
AGTAATCGATCAGGAAGTGGAGCGATATTTGAAGCAGGAAGGGAAATGGGAATCCGCTCAAAAGAAGATTGCTGAATATTTCACAGAACGAGGAGTATCGCAGCCGGTGTATGAACATGGGCTTCCGGCCGGAAACGATGGGTTCGGACTTGGTTTGCTCGGAATGACCGGAGATGCTTTGTTGGATGCAGAGACCTATCAAAATATAAAAGCTAAAGCGTTGAGCGTAGTTCGTGGAACCGTTCAAGCTGATATCCTTAAAGAAGATCAGGCGCAAAACACGTGTATTTTCAGTACGGAGTTTGCCTTAAAAATGATGGGAGATATTCAATCGTATTTCACCGAACACAAAGTTCGTAACTATTACTCGGTGTCTATTTCAGGGTATCATATTGCCGAAGCAGGCGCAAATCCCATTACTCAAGCTGCATTCACTTTGGCAAATGGATTTACCTTCGTAGAATATTATTTAGCACGAGGATTGAATGTGGATGACTTCGCACACAATCTATCCTTCTTTTTCAGTAACGGATTAGATCCTGAATATGCCGTGATCGGAAGAGTAGCCCGACGTATTTGGGCCATTGCGATGAAAAATAAATATCGGGCTAATGATCGCTCACAAAAACTGAAATACCATATCCAAACCAGTGGGCGTTCGCTACATGCACAGGAAATTCAGTTCAATGATATCCGTACTACTTTACAAGCTTTGTTAGCTATTTATGATAATTGTAACTCATTGCATACCAATGCTTATGATGAAGCAATTACCACGCCAACTGAAGAGTCGGTGCGTAGAGCATTAGCCATCCAGATGATCATTAACAGAGAATTGGGAACGGCTAAAAATGAGAACATTAATCAGGGCTCATACTTCCTTACCGAACTTACCGATTTAGTAGAAGAAGCCATTCTCACCGAATTCGATCGAATTACGGAACGAGGTGGTGTGCTGGGCGCTATGGAAAGCATGTATCAGCGCGGTAAAATTCAGGATGAAAGTCTTTACTACGAAAGCAAAAAACATTCGGGTGAGCTACCAATCATCGGGGTGAATACCTTCCTTAACGATAAATCAGAAGAAGATCAGGACCCGATTGAATTGATCCGATCAACGGAAGAAGAGAAAAAACAACAGATCGAAAACCTGGAATTATTCTGGAAACGCAATGAAGAAGAAGCTGGAAAAGCAATCAACCGATTGAAAGAAGTAGCCAGAAATAACGGCAATCTCTTCGAAGAGTTGATGGAAACAGTAAAAGTGGCTTCGCTCGGACAGATTTCCCACGCTTTATATGAAGTTGGTGGTCAATATCGCAGAAACATGTAAGCACAAAATGTGATGTATGATGCCCATGTAATCGGTTTAGGCTCGATGGGAGCAAGTGCATTGTATCATCTTGCAAAAGCAGGACTCAATGTAGTGGGCATCGAGCGGTTCGGGATTGTGCACGATTCAGGTTCACATTCCGGTCAAACCCGACTTATTCGGAAAGCCTATTTTGAGGATGAACGATACATTCCTTTGCTGGAATCTGCATACAATGGCTGGAAAGAGATTGAGCAAACTTCCGGGAATACCATCTACACAGAAAGCGGACTTGCCTATTTTGGGGAATCGGATCATCCCATAGTGCAGGGTGTATATCAGGCTGCAAATTCACATAGGCTTCCATTTCGAGCATGTTCTAATCGCGAAAAGGCTCCATTTGCTCTGCCTGATTCTTTCGAAAGCAGGGTAGAAATTGAAGCCGGTTTTCTTCGGGCTGATATTGCAATCAAATCGTTTGTAGAAGCAGCAAAAAAAACCGGAGCTCAGGTTTTTCAGAACGAAACAGTACGCGCTATCAATTATCGGGAAGATATTGTTGAAGTTGAAACAGATAAAAGAATCATACGAGCCGGAAAAGCTGTGATTTGTGCAGGTTCTTACATATCTGAATTAATCCCGGAAATGAAAAACAGGGTACAGGTAAGCCGACAAATGATCGGATGGGTAAAACCAAAAACAAATGATCTGGAGATGTTCGAGCAAATGTCCGCGTGGGTGATTGCCGATAAAACCATTCCCGGAATTTATTATGGATTTCCGATGCTTGATGATGTGACTCACCCCATGCACGGACAACTAAAATTTGCGCATCATACCATTGCCGATTCCATCCATCCAACAGAATTGCACCAATACGATCCTGAAACAGAAGAAGCGAAACTCCGCCGAATACTGGAACAATTCTTACCGGAATTAGCTGATCAGCCAATCTCCCTTAACACTTGCATGTATACAAATACAAATGATGAGCAGTTTATCCTTGATTACCTTCCCGATAGTGGAAACAAGATTGTTTTAGCTGCAGGCTTTAGCGGTCATGGTTTTAAATTTGCACCGGTAATAGGGGAGATTGTTACCGATTTGGTGGCGAGGGGAACTACTCAATACAATATCGATTTTTTAGGGTTGGATCGCTAATAAGTCGGTGAAAATGATTATATGCTAGTTGGTTTAGTTTTCGGATTAATGGCGAAGAACGAAATTGAATTATGTAACTGGGTCGAGCTCTTGGATTAATACTTCTGCAGGTATGTTCAGCTTTTTGTGTAATAACTTTATATGACGGAGAGAAAGTGAGCGTTTACCTGAAAGTATTTCACTTGCTCGTGATTTTGACCCTAAAACTTTGGCTAAATCTTTCTGTTGCATCCCTAATTGGTCCATTCGAAATTTTATCGCTTCGACTGGGTTAGGAGCTTCAATAGGGAAGTGCTTATTTTCGTATTCATCCACTAATATTCCCAGTATTTCCAATTCGTCCCCCTCTTTACTGCCAGGTCTGGCGTCGAAAATTTCTTCAATACGATCTAATGCTTTGTTGTAATCGTTTTCGGTATGAATGGGTTGAATTTGCATATTGAATATCCGCTTTAAATTTTCGTTGCATCAATTTTATCGTACTCAGCATGAGTACCCAAAAAACGGATGAAAATCTGTCCGTAATCATAATTTATTTTGACCACTAATCGATAATTATTGCCCTTGATATTGAAAACCACCCGATTGTCAGGAAGAATGCTGGCATGTGGATATTTACTCTTAATGTCGGAAGGTGATTTCCATTGGGAATTCTCCGCTTCAGAAAACCACGCTTTTAAAGCATCTTCACAATCCGAATGATTTTTCCAAAACTCACGTAATGTCTTTCGGGCAAATACTCGCATAGATGAATATAGAAAGTTCCAGTATTGGGAACAAAAGAAAAGCCAGGTTATACTCCGAAGCGAAGTTTAGCCAACCAGATTTTATAAGACCAAAAGAAGTCTATTATACTCTCTTTTGATTGTCTCACTTCAACCTTCCATCTTGACAGCACGCCTCTGACGGATAAACTTTACTACCGTCCAAATCAAAATAACCAAAATACTTAAGCTAAACCCAGCAGTAAATCGCCAAAAAAAATGTGAATCGCTGGCATCTTGAACAAAGCTTAAAGCCACATTTCCAGACAGATAAATACCTAAAGGCAGCCAAAGTATCGAGGCCAAAAGAAGAACGAATGCTATTCGGTGGAGCAAGGACCCCGACTTACTTTGAATCACGGGTATAGCCGAAGCAGAAACGATGACCACTGCTGCCAAAAAAGTACCGAGGTGTAAGCCTCCGGGTAGCTCAATCAGAAGAATTGATTCCATTCCAAAAATCAATGGAAGCAAGCATACAATTATTAAGAAAAATAAGCCGGAGACAATTCTCATTGGTGTTTACTCATTCTGTTGTTTTACTACCGATCCGTCGTTTAAACGATCATGCAAGCTCAAAATTTAATTATGATTTATGTTGCATGAAGATAACTAAGAATCGGATAGAAGAAAGGAAAGCGTCGTACGTTTTGAAACCGTAGTTATACTCGGTTCAGTGGATATTCGAGGAGATCAATTTCCGGTAAAAATTTGTAGTGCTTTTGATTTTTACTGATCATTTTAGCTTGCATGTTTAATGAAGTAGCAGCAATAAGCATATCATTAATTTCAACTCCATGACTCGACCTGAATTCCTTCATTAACTCTAATGCTTGCTTAGAAATTGGCCTTGTAACAAATTCTATATGAATACCAGAAATTAGGTCGTCAACTTTATATAAATCTTTTTTGCTTCGGCAACCGGCATACAGTTCCATAGCTGTTATTACACTAACATTCAGTGTAAATTGGTCTTCCAAATTAGCCATTGTATTAACAGCGTCAGATCTATCAAGGCTAAAGTCGATGAGAATGTCTGTGTCAATAATTATCGGTTGAGCCATATAATAGATTAGTCAGTAAAACGGCTTTTTCTAAGGTCCCGAATCCATTTTGTACTATCTTGCATTTCTTTCCGATCTTTCCACATTCCCCGAAATGAACTTTCTAAAATAGATTTTTTCTTGGGTGAATCGGTTTCTTCTGGTTGTTGAAGATACTTCTCTGACAGAAATTCGACAAAATCTGCTGCTTCACGTTGAGCTTCAGATGGGAGCTTCTTGAGTTGTTTTATGATTTCTTTTTCAGACATACTTTAATCTAATTAATCTAAATCACATTTAAAACGAACGAATAGTGTGAGGAGTATAAGTACCAGGCAAGTAAGTGGCGAGTATGGTTATTAAAATTAACGACCCGAACTGCACTCTTGCCCGAAATGATAGGAATCAGTATCCAGAGAAGGGTTCATTGCCGAATGACCATCATTTACCACTTTTTTTAATGGCGGATACGCCGTACTGGAAGAAGTGCATCCATGAAAGACGAAAACCACTACATTCTTGACTTTCTCCTAAGAGTAACGCTTGTTATATGCACATTTATTTGATTTTTGTGACAATGTTTTTTCCACTATGTTCAGTAAATTCAATAATTACAGATGAATTGAGATCCAAAGAATCAAGATGCATTTTGTTTAAAGGTGAATTAATGTTTAAAGCTCTGTAAGAATTACTATCAAGAGCTATGTACTCTACCTTTTTGGAGTCAATGAATTTAAAAATCCAAGATTTGTCACTAGTAAAATTCACTTCAGTTACTTTGACTCTCATGTTTTATCTGTGCATATAACGTTCTCCGGCATAAGCGGCTTGGAGATTATGAACTTAATTTAGCAGGCAAAACTGTAAATGCAAGGAGACAAGATCTAAGCTTGTACCAAGTCCGCTTGATGCCGTTGTTATGTTTCTGGTTAATTACTTGATCCATTACTTTGAAATAACCTTCTAAAGTCTTTCAATTTTTCTTTGTTTTTTGGTTGTTGGTAATAATTCTCACGATGAAATCGATCAATATGGGCATGACAAGCTGTACAGAGACATTGGAGGTTGGATTCTTTGTTATCTGTCTTATTGCTGTTAATATGGTGTACTTCGAGGTAATATTTATTTTTTGATAGATCAATACCACATTTCTCACATATGAAGTTCTGTTTAGCTCGATATCTTAAACTAATTTCATCCCATCCATTTACGTAACCCCATTCATCTTTTTCATATTGCTTAGGCAATTCATGTCTACGAAAGCCTCTACCATTTTCATCTGAATTTAAATGCTGCTCTACAAAGTCTTCAGTAAAAATATAATCGTCTATTTTTTCATCAATATTTTTACAATACCCACAAACTCTCAAGTCATTAATATCACCTGTTTTACCATCAATTGAATCGCCTCGTTTGATTTCTGTATTTGAGAATATGTATACACCATCAAAACTTCCCAGTTTTTTTCGTTTCTCTAACACCTCACAGAGAGTGGTATGGAATTTGGGAAGATGAGAAGGTTTACCTAATACCCTATCAGGATATGCTCTTCTATAATTTTCTTCTTTTACAAGAAACCCCTTGTATTCATTTTCACCCTCTTTTAGAAAGATATCCCCATCTTTAAAAACGACCTTATCAATATCATGTGACTCCAGGCGATAGACTTTCTGTTCTACTTTGAAGTCACCACCTTCAGGATCAATATCTATATCGAAGACCTCTTCAACAGTTTTTTGAAGGCCAGTAAATGAATAGAAATTACTCATTCATCATCCTCAGCATTTGGTTTAGAACTTCCTCTGATTTAGTTACAATCCTGAACTCAACCCGCCTCGATCGACTGGCATCTTCAGGATTCCCAGTTTCAAATGTGAAATCTCCTGAACTGTCTAAAGTACGGCCAAATGAAAACCCGGTTGTAGTGAACCAGTATCTCATCAGATTTTGATCAACATCATTCAAGGCACTATATTCTGAGTTTCTTCTATTAAATAGATAGTCAAGCACGTTTGATGTTCTGTTTTGCGATAGGCGAACATTAAACATATATGGTCCAGCAGAGTCAGTATGCCCTTCTATTCTTACCTCAGCAATTTTATCTCTGAATTGATCATTAAGTAAAATTTCAAGGTATCTTGGGAAAAATTGTTCAAGAATTTGTCGAAACTCAGGCTTCAGTTCTACACTGTTATAATCAAATAGTACTTCCTCATTTAAAAAACGAATTGATAAGTCTTCACCAATTTCAGCATGCCATCTATTTTCTGCAAAGTCAGCTTCAAATTCTTCCTTCAAAGCTTCATATAGGGCAATATTAGTTTCCTGATATTCAACAAGAATTTTGTCACGGTTTTCCTGATCGGCTTTTACCTGTCGTATGTATGTAATTGCTATAAACATAAAAATGACCATTAAAACAGTCATTATGTCTGATAGCGATACCCAATAGTTCTCTTTTTTAGTTGGTAAAAATTTCATACCACCGTATCATTAATTATTACCATTTAGTTTATTCATTCTCTCCGCGTATTCAAGCACCATATTTTTTAGGATACTATCGAGAGCAGTAAAGCTTTTATCCATTCCCTCATTGAAGGCATTTCTCATATCATCAACTTGTTCTTTTACATTGGTATTTGATTGCTTGATGATAGATGCGGCTTCTTCGAATTCTTCTTTTACATCAGCAAAGAAACCTTCTGCTTTATTACGTAATTGTTCAATTTCATCAAGTTTTTCAATTAGATTTTCAATTTTATCTGAGAATTCAGCATGCTGCTCGAACCAACTTTTCAATTCTTCAGAAGTTTCTTTAAAGTCATTTGATGTTCCATCAAGTTGTTCAATAGTTTTGACAAGTACATTGTCCCCATCTTTAGTAATTGTATTTAGCTCATCAATCAATTTGACCAACTTTCCATCTTCTTTGACTAAGGTTTCTGTAGATTTCGAAACATTCCCCAAAGTATCTGCCGATAAAGTTAGTTGATCAGTTAATGTCTTGTACTGATCTAATAAGGCCTCAACTTGCTCTTTATTTGCTTCTTGCCATTTATTAAGATTTTCAACGCTTTTGTTAAGTTCTTCGAAATTTTCTTTAACAAGCCTCTCAATTAACTCATTAAGTCTCTCATTAAATCCGCCAATTACTTTCTCAATCACTTCTACTAATGCCTCAGTGTTCGATTGTTTAAGTAATTCTGTAAACTCGTCGAACTTTCTTTCCACTAGTTCGGTATTTGATTTCATAAATGCTAACTGTTCATTTTGAACCGACACAATTGCATCTTGCCTTTCTTTATTTTCTAATCGAAGGTTTTGAATTTGAGTTAGCAAGCTTGTTTCTCCTTCACCACCCACAGACTGTGAAAGTTTTAACATATTGGAATTAAGCGGTTCCAAATGATCATTTAATGAGGTTCTCATTTTTACAAGATGAGTAGTTATACTTCCATCACTATCGCTGGCAATTGCTTTTTTAATCTCTTCTAGTGAAGAGGCTATTGATTTGAGTAGTTGTTCCTCTGTGATAGGCTCATCATCTTCACTTCTAGCACTATTTTGTATTCTTTGAACAAATATCTGTGAAATAAGTGATAAGGCGATACCGGCGATAGAAGACCAAAAAGCGACGAATAATCCTTCCAATAATAATGGAATACTAGCATCTATGTTGTCTACATCGAAGTCAATTAAACCAAATGCAATTCCTAAAAAAGTCCCGAATACGCCAAGCGTTGTAAATACTGCCGGTATATGATCAAATATGATCGGGTTTACATTTTGGTAATTATTTTTTGCCTTGATTATATAGTAGAAAGAAAAGATTGCCCAGCCCCCGATAAAAAGAAAAGGCACAAACCAGAGTAAATTCATATCTAATATCTAATTTTAAGATTGGTTGGTTGTACGTAAAGAAATTTGATTGTCTATCCCAGAAAATCTTCTTGAATTTTTTGTCTTAACAAATTTTCTGATGAAGAAACATAACATAGTATTGATGAACATTACGCTCATCAATAATGGTTTATTTTACACGATAATATAGTATTAACTTCAAATAAATCAATAGTAGTTTATGTGAATAAAGTTCAATAAACCAGTTCAAATAAAACGGGGAATAAAAATTAGTTGAACATTTTTTGTAAGGATTTACTCTAAAACTGATCTAACAGATAAACTAAGAGTACAAGTATTATGAGTAAACTACTTACTAACGTTGCAAACGAAATTCGTCGACGTGATTACAGCTATCGAACCGAACAAGCCTACTTGGGTTGGATTAAACGTTTCGTGATGTTTAATAACAAAATACATCCACTTCAAATCCCAGAAAAAAAGGTGGTCGAGTTTCTGAACCATTTAGTGAATGATAAAAATGTCGCTTCATCCACCCAAAATCAGGCCCTTTGCGCCATTGCATTTCTGTATAAGCAAGTGCTCAAAAAACCACTGGGCATTTTAGAAGAGCTCACATACTCAAAGAAATATAAAACGCTCCCGGTGGTACTCACTCGAGCTGAGGTAAGGAAAATTGTTCAGCATTTGCAAGGAGCGGCAAAACTGATGGTTCAGCTAATGTACGGCACAGGATTACGTATTTCTGAGTGCCAGCGTTTACGGGTTTTGGATGTCGATTTCGGAAACGCACTCATTCAAGTTCGCAATGGCAAAGGCAGAAAAGACAGAATTACACTTTTGCCCAACTCTTTGGAAGAGGCGCTATCTATTCAGATTAAAAAAGTGGAACATCTACATCAAAAAGATATGCTAAATGGCCAATCAAATGTCCCAATGCCCAAAGCTTTATCGGTAAAATACCCGAATGCAGCTAAGCAGTTGAAATGGCAATACGTTTTTCCATCCCGCAAAATTGCGACAGATCCGCGTACCGGCCAACAAGTGAGATACCATCAATCCGGGCAATGGGTAAATCGTAAAATTGCAGAGGCAGTATTAAAAGCCCGAATTCAAAAAAAAGTATCGGCGCATACCTTCCAGCATAGCTTTGCAACCCAATTATTACAAAGTGGATACGATATCCGAACTGTACAAGAGCTGCTCGGCCACAAAGACGTTCAAACCACCATGATTTACACACACGTACTCAATAAAGGCACCAATTACATCAAAAGCCCGGTGGATGTACTGTAGGGTTATGGAAGCTAGAAATACGAGTAACGAGTTTTAAATTAAGAATTATAAATTCCATGCCGGGTTTCGTTCAGCCAAGTTTAGAAGTGGCGAAGTGTCAGCGATAACTATATTAAATGAATGGCTATAAGTTTTGCAGACTCTTCGCTCCGCTCTGAGTGACCCTAATGGCAATAGAATAATTTCACACCGGCTAGGAGATTGGTCTTGTAAAAGTAGTGATGGCCCATTGAAATTATTCAGGGAAGGGAACTCGAACCTGCCAAGAATTCTTAGCTGACCTTTTGGGTTCAGCAAAAAGTATTCACACAAAAAAAATAGGGAAGCAGGAGCTTCCAAAATGCATTACGAACGAGGACGTTCGCAACGAGAGAGAAACCTAAAAACTAATCACTAAAAAACTAAACACTCAAAAAACTAAATAGTCAACTCCACTTTATTCCCTTCAGGATCGAGGATCACACTTTCGTAATAGCCATCGCCGGTGGTGCGGGGCTCGCGAACTACCGAGTATCCAGCTGATCTCAGCTGATCGGTTAAAGCATCCACTTTTTGAGGCTCACCAAGTGAAATAGCCAGGTGTACAAAACCTGTAAACTCGATGTGCAGGGCATCGTGATTGTCTACAATACTGGGTTTATGCATCAGTTCTAAGCGACATCCATTACCAAATGATAAAAAATATGAGCTGAAATCTGCCCGTTCATTATGATATTTTTCACCGGCTATTGCATCAAAAAATGTCTCATAAAAAGAGCGCATCTTTTCAAGATCCTTCACCCACATAGCCACATGTTCAATCCGCATCATATCTAAAAAATTTGTTCACAGAAATAAGGCAATCCCACATAATATTCCTACCAAAGTTGGGAAGAATCTTTAATGCATTCTGAAAATAAAAAATAGTACTTTCGTGCGGAAGAGGATCAATCAAAATCGTTAGTAAACATGGCTACTGAACGAAATTCAAACTCGGGTGGAATTCGAAATCATCTCAATAACAACGACCCCGATCACAACGAAGAGGTTAATTGGGATGAAATTAACGAGCAATATGACGAGGAAGGGCATCCCAAATTCGATGATACTCCATCACCAAGTTTTACCGACTCCAAAACCAAGCGAAACCTGTTAGCCGTATTGGTAGCGGTCGTTTTTATACTGGCTGTAGATTGGAGCGGATTTTCTGTTTTTGATTTTGCTGATAATGATGAGAGCACAGCCAACGAAGCAGTGGCGAGCAATACCGAATCCACTATGTTTAACGAAGAACGGTCTGAGTCTTCCGGCTTTCCATTTTTGGATTACACCGATGCTCTTAATCGTTTGGAAGATGGAGAAGACTTTTCCGATTCTGATAAACAAGTGTTGTTCCAGAATGACGTTCCCATCGAGTATTTAGAAATGCTAGCGTCGGTGGATTATTTGGATGAGCTGAACAGTAGCGAAATAATTGCATTGTACGGCAATGGGGTAAGTCCCGATTATTTCCAAACATTAGAAGACATTGACTACCTGGATGAAGTGAATTATTCGGGTTTGATTGGGTTATATGCGAATGGAGTTACCGAGGATTATCTGCGCACGCTCAATCAATTAGACTATCTGGATGAGGTGAATTACTCGGGCATCATTGGATTGTACGCCAACGGAGTTACCGAAGATTATCTTACCGCACTGGATCGGTTGGATTATTTGGATGAACTAAATTATTCGGGGATTATTGGCCTATATGCCAACGGCGTTCCCATCGAGTATTTAGAAGCCTTAAACCGAGTTGATTATCTGGATGAGGTAAATTATTCGGGTATTATCGGTTTGTATGCAAACGGAGTACCGGCTGAGTTTTATAAAGAACTTTCTTCCCGCGATATGCTTGACGATCTAAGCTATTCAGAAATTATTAGCCTGTACAACAATAACCGTTGATTTCTCAGCCCGCAAAAAAACTACTCGTAATTGGGAAGGTTTGGCCGGAGCCAAGCTCATCGGCAGCCGGTAGCAGAATTCTGCACATTCTGAACACATACCAACATGATGGATATTCCATCACGTTTGCAAGCAGTGCCGGGAAAAGTCCTTTTTCGTTTGATTTGAATTCGATCGGAATCAGGGAAGCTGACATCCCATTAAACGATTCTGCTTTTGATACGTTTGTCAAAAACCTGCACCCCGATGTAGTGCTCTTTGATCGATTTACCTCCGAAGAACAATTTGGATGGCGCGTTTCGGAAGCTTGTCCGAATGCATTACGAGTACTCGACACCGAAGATCTTCACTGCCTGAGAGAAGGCAGGAGGCAGGCACTTAAAGAGAAAGCGACGTTTAACAAAAACCATCTCAACAACGAAATTGCTAAACGAGAAATAGCGAGTATTCTTCGATGTGATCTTTCCATTATCATCTCCGAATTCGAAATGAATCTTCTTCAAACTCATTTTCGCATCGCTCCGGAATTGCTGCAATATCTACCGTTTATAGTTTCAGAATTTTCGGATGAGAACTGGAAAACGTATTCTGAACGCGAGCACTTTATCAGCATAGGTAATTTTCTTCACCCGCCAAACTGGGATGCGGTGTTGTATCTCAAACAAACCATTTGGCCATTAATTAGAGCAAAGTTGCCGTATGCTGAATTGCACATTTACGGTGCGTATCCTTCTCTAAAAGTATGGCAGCTTCATAACGAAAAAGAGGGATTCATTGTAAAAGGCAGGGCCGATGATGCACTCGATACCGTTTCTCTATATCGAGTTCTGTTAACACCACTTCGGTTTGGTGCAGGACTGAAAGGAAAATGTTTAGATGCCATGTGTACCGGCACGCCAAGTATTTGTAGCGTAATCGGGGCAGAAGGTATGAATGGAGATTTAGACTGGCCCGGAGTTATTGTAGATAATCCCGAAGAATTTGCAAATGCCGCTGTGGATGTATATCAAAATCAAGAAGATTGGAAAAGCTCGCAATCCAGGATTAAGCCAATGTTAACTGAACGTTTTGGGGCAGCCCATCCAAAAAACCTCATGGATTCAACAAATAAACTATGCGAGGAGCTGGATCAACACCGCTCTGCTAATTTTATGGGTCAAATGTTGATGTACCACACTATGGCGAGTACAAAGTATATGAGTAAATGGATTGAAGAAAAAAACAGGAGAACCGATTAATATGAAAACTAGGATTATTCTTTTTGCGGCCCTTTCTTTTGGAGTATTAACCAATGTTGAAGCACAAAATTCAACCTATCAAGTACAGAAAGATATAGTATTTGCATCACCTGAAGGGTTTGATTTAACTATGGATATTTATACTCCGGATACGGATAAAGAACAATATCCGGTGGTTGTAATTTGGCACGGCGGTGGTTGGTTGATTAATACAAATGAGATTATGGATGAAATGTCTCAATATTTGGCTGAAATCGGCGAATTTGTAGTTTGCAACGTCAATTACCGTTTATTGGGCGATCAGAATAATACGGTAACACTCAATGAAATTGTGGAAGATGTGTTTGGTAGTCTGCTTTGGATTAAAGCAAATATTGCGTCCTATAAAGGCGATCCGGAACAGATAGCAATCACAGGAGATAGCGCGGGTGGACATCTAACTGCGATGGTGATAGCTCAAGGTCATGCATTGGAAAGCGATGGTTTTGATGGGCTTTCTTATGGCTTTAATCCGACCTGGCTTCCAGAGGGCAAAACGGCTGAAGAAGTTGCGAATAATAACGGACTCAAAGTGCAAGCGGCAATTCCAAGTTACGGGGTTTTCAACATGATACTACGAGCGGAACAAGGATTCGAAACAGCGAAAAATGGATTTTGGGAATGGGGTGGAGCGAAGCCTCGCGGTTTATTTGGGGCAAGTTTTAACGCAAACGAGCACCCGGAAATGTATAAAGCTGCTTCCCCGATTCACAATATCGCCGATACCAGCGACACGAAATATCCACCGATGTTTTTTCATGTGGGATCTGAAGACTCAACTACTCCACCGGAGACAGTAGTGGCATATGTTTCAAAACTGAAGGAGGCGGGGCACCCGGTAGAGTACAAAGTATATGAAGGACTAAAACACGCTTATCTTGATAATGGGTGTAACGACTATTTTCAACAGTGTTTTGATGAGGACGCTGTTCCGGTTATAAATGACATGATTGAATTCTTAAACAAGCACCTGATTAGAAATTAACTCTTCTTTTTGGTACAACTAATTTTCCAAGTCGGGTAGCTAAAGCTTTCATCCACATTTACCCATTCTCCAAGCCAATTAAATGAGTGGTAAGTGATATCGGTAAAATTAATTTTAAAAAAGCCATCCATTCCATTGGGTGCCGTTTGTTCGCGATACAGCGTAATAGTCTGATCATCGGTTTTACCGCCTTCCCAGGCAGGAAGAATAGGAGTTGCAGAACCAGAAGTATAATAATGCACATACCAAGCAGCGCTATCTGCATTAAACTGTCGGATACTTCCCGAATGAATTCCATCCGGTTTTAGTGTCTCATCCTGAACCGCTAATCCATTCATAATATACTTCCAACGCCATATCATTGGCATCGGTTCGGCCCAACTACCATCCTGATTTCTGCTTTCGCTTAAACAATCCGATTCGCCGATTAAAGGTGCGAAATCTGCAACTTCAGCAGGTGCCTCAGGGTTTAACAATCCGAATGGGTTAGAAGAAGAAGCTTCGTATTCATATTGTGCATTAGCAAGAGGTGCAAAGCAAAGAAGAACAAGTGAAGGGAGAAGAGTTTTCATTGTAGTCCCGTTAAATTATAAAATGAACTAACGGGAAATGCACCGAGATGTTACGGAAAGCTAAATGGGAAATAAAAAAGGCTCCGTTTGGAGCCTTTGAAGAGTTTCTTACTTAACAGCAATTTTACCGGTTAACCGCTGTGCCTCGGTTACTTCAGCACTGCCAGAATATTCGGTGAGAATGCGATTGGCTAATTGTCCTGCCATTTCTAAGTTACCAGCTTCGAAATAGGTTTCTGCAGCACGTTGCAAATTGTATGGAGTGGTTGAGTCATTTTCGTCCCACTCAGCCGCACGAACGTACGTTTCAGCAGCTTTTTCTAAGCTTCCGTTAGCTTTAAGAATACTTGCATAGTAGCTGAGCGGACCAACACCTAAAATGCCTTTAGGTGGATTGTAATCTTCAAAATGAGCGAGCGCATCTTCGATATTTCCAAGTTTAAAGCTACTTACCGATGCATAATAGTTGGCTAAGTTTCCGGCATCAGTACCGGAAAACTCGTTCGAAATTGCAAGGAATCCATAGGTCAGCTCAAAATCATCGCCGTTTAAGGCACGTGCAAAATCGCCTTCGTTGTAGTAGCCTTCTGCAATGGCAAGAAGCTCTTGCGCTTGTTGTTCCTGAGAGCCTGAATAAAAACGATATCCAACCAAAGAACCTACGATTACAACAACACCAATAATTACGGCTAGTATAACGGTTCGGTTTTCATTAAAAAAAGCAGTGGCTTTTTGAACATTTTCGATCAACGGATCGGTTTGCAATTCTTCCTTTGAAAGGTGTTTCGACATGATGTAATAGCGTTTTCGATGTTATTGTACAGACTCCAAAAATACGTCGCTTTTAGGGCTATCACAAACCCTAAAGTACCTGAAGTTTCCCTTTTTTCATTTCAAGAATGGTGTCTGATCGTTTTGCAATATCTTCTTCGTGCGTGATCAAGAGCACAGATACTTTGTATTGGTCGCGCAGTTCAAACAACAAGTCCAGAATTATTTCTGTGTTCTTTTCATCCAGATTCCCCGTGGGTTCGTCAGCCAGAATCAATGAAGGATTATTCATTACGGCTCGTGCCATAGAAACCCGTTGTTGCTCTCCACCGGAGAGTTGAGTAGGCCGGTGAGATTTCCTGTTCTCCACTCCAAAGCGCTGTAATAATTCCGTTGCTCGATCGGTCGCTTCCTGCATATTTATACCGGCAATCAAAGCGGGCATGCTTACATTTTCGAGCGCAGTAAATTCGGGCAGCAAGTGATGAAACTGAAATACAAAGCCAATGTTTTTATTTCTGAATTCCGCCAGTCGATCAGAGTGCATTTCTGCGAGATTAGCATTTCCCCAAAAAACATTGCCCGAATCGGGAGTATCGAGTCCACCCAAAATATGTAATAAGGTACTTTTTCCACTTCCGCTGCTTCCAACAATACTGGTGATATGCGAATCGGGGATATCCAAACTGGCGCCGTCTAGTACTACTAATGGATCGTCTTTTTCTTCCGATTTATAGCTTTTACGGATATTCTCGGCTCGTAAGATGTAAGAAGCCTGTTCAGTCATTGTCTAATTTAGAATGCTCAAATTCAGGATAAATAACGGACTCGATGTGAACACATTTTCCGCTTTCTGCATCCACAATAGCAAAAGCTCCGCAAAGGTGATTGTCGCCATTTGCAGCTTTATATTTTTGATGAACACCGGTGGTAAATCGCTTGATGGCTACTTTTTTATCCATTCCCAGCGATGAATTATAAGAACCGGTCATTCCCGCATCGGTTAAATATCCGAGCCCATCAGGAAATAGTCGCGCATCGCCGGTTGGAATGTGCGTGTGCGTACCAATCAGCACCGAAGCTCGACCATCTAAATGCCAGGCCATCGAAATTTTTTCTGCGGTTGCTTCGGCGTGCATATCCACAAAAATGATATCGGTTTCTTCTTTCATTTTGGATACTGCCCAATCGGCAGAAGAAAACGGATCGTCTATGGCTTTCATGAATGTGCGTCCCTGAATATTCAACACGCCTATTTTATGACTGCTACCGGGAATTTCATACACTCCAAAACCTACTCCGGCATTACCTCTTGGATAATTCAGCGGTCGTAAAATGGTGTTGTTTTCGCGCATGTACTGGAACACTTTCCACTTATCAAAAGAATGATCGCCACCGGTTATCACATGCACACCGCTATTGTGCAACGCTTTGATTATTTCCTGATTGATGCCATGTCCTTCGTGAGAATTCTCACCATTGGCGATCACAAAATCAGCTTTATAGTTTTTAATCAGTCCGGGTAGAAAAGTCTGTGTGATATTAAGTCCGGGGTCAGCTACAATATCACCAATAAATAAAATACGAACGTGTTCTGCCAAAATATTCGGGGTAAGAGGAGAGGGGGTTAAGTTGCTTAGCTTTTGATGTCTTCGATCAGGCGTTGCAAACTGTTGTTTACTCTCTCCATCATTAATTCTTCATTTTTTTGAGCGTCGGAAGTATGCTGCCGAGCTTCAAATAATTCTTCTGCAATGCTTAAAGCAGCAAGTACCATTACCGTGCTTTCAGGCTGCTGCACCAATTGATTACGATAGGTTTGAAAGCGTTCGTCAACAAAATTGCAGATTCGAACCATGTTCTCTTCTTCATGATCTTCTACTTTTAGCGGATACTGTTTGCCAAGTATGTTGACCTTAATCGATTTCATGCCTGATCGTTTAAGTGATTATCTATTTTGGAAATCAAGCCCTGTACGTGCTGTCGCATAGCAAGTCGCTCAGATTCGGTTATTGCCGAAAAGATATCGGTTTGCTTGCCTCTCAGATCTTCCAGTTTCCCGGTTAGTTTAGCGTTCTCGCGCTTCAGATCTTTGATCTCTAGTTTAAGGGCTTTTACTTCCTCATCAATCTCTGCAAGCAGGGCTTTAAATTTTAAAGATTGTTGAGATAGTTGATTCATGATATTAACCTCGTAGTTGGGCTCCGAACTGTTTTTCGAGTGCTTTAACAATGCGGTTAATAATAGGTTCTACTTCTTTGATATTCAAGGTCTTGTTGGGATCAATGAAATTTAGTCTGAAGGCCAGACTTTTCTTGTCATTTCCAATGGATTCTCCTTCAAAAACATCAAAAATATCAAGCTTTTGCAACTGATTGCCCGCCTTATTTTTAATCGCATCCATCACTGTTCCTGCAGAAATATTCTTATCAAGAATTACGGCAAAGTCGAACTCGAAGGGAGGAAACTTTGGAATGGAAGTATAGCTGAATGCTTTCTGTTTTTTGAGCGCTTCATGAATATCATTTACAGAAAATTCCGCTACAAATACCTTTTGATCAATGTCGTAGGTTTTTCTTAACTCTTTAGAAACCTCTTCAATGGTTCCAAGGTGTGTATTCTTAATAAACACCTCAAGTTTTCCATCTTTCTCTGAATAAGAAAGTGCTTTATCTAATCCGACTTTTCCGAAAAAAGCAGCAATATCAGACTTTAAATCAAATACCGAGTACGAAACAGGTTTGCTGGTCCAGTGCTCAGTTTTACGTAAGCCTGCTACACCGAACAATACATGAGTTTGTTCTTTAATGCCTTCGTGATACGAATAGTCTTCGCTTTGCTTAAAAACATTTCCTGTTTCAAAAAACCGAATTCCGGTTGCCTGTCGGTTAAAATTATAAGCAGTAGCTTTTAAGAAACCATGCAATAACGACGGACGTAAAGTCGTCATGTCGGCCGTAAGAGGATTCAGCGTGTTAACCATAGTGTCTACTGCCCCAAAGTGTGAAGCTTCCTTCTCAGAAATTAGCGAGTTGGTATAAATTTCTTTATATCCGAGTTCAACACCAATGGTTCTGATCTTCTCCATCAGAAGCTCCCAAGGCGAAAACGTTTCGGTAGAAACATAAATACCATGACTGGGTGCTTCGATATTGTTGTAGTCGAACAGTCTGCCCACTTCTTCAATCAGATCAACTTCTCGTTCTAAATCCGGTCGGAAGGTGGGAATAGCATAAGTGATGGAATCAGGGGAGATTTCAATCGTCTCAAGTTCCAATCCTTCCAAAATGTCCACGATTTGGCGCTCGGTTAAATCCGTTCCGAGCAAGCGGTTTACATAGCTTTTGCGAAGTGTTAGCGTACGTTTTTCAGTTTTTACAGGATGAATATCGATGATTTCATCCGCCAGAGTTCCACCAGCCACTTCCTGAATCAACTTGGCGGCGCGTTCAACGGCAATCGCTTGTAAATTTGGATCGATGCCGCGCTCGAACCGATAAGAAGCATCCGTTTGTAGTGTTTCCGCTTTGGCTGTTTTTCGAACGGTTCCCGGATCGAAATAAGCACCTTCAAGGAAGATATTCGTCGTTTTATCGCTTACTTCGCTGTATAAACCACCCATCACGCCGGCAATTCCAACCGGACCTTCACCATCGCAGATAAACAGAGTTCCCGGAGCACAGTTTCTTTTTACGTGATCGAGCGTTTCGAATTCAACTTCGTGATCGAAATCTTTTACCGAAATTTCTTTTCCTCTGATTTCATCATAATCGTAAGCATGCAGGGGTTGCCCAAGTTCGAACATCACATAGTTGGTAACATCAACCACATTATTAACCGGGCGAGAACCAATCGCTAATAATTTGTCTTTCAGCCATTTAGGAGATTCTTTAATCTCCACACCTTTGATCATCTTCCCAACAAAACGATGACATTTCTCCGAATTTTCGATGGATACTTTTATGTCCTCACTTTCTGTAACAACCTCAGATAGCTTTACCTCAGGCTTTTTTAGCTCAAGATTTAAAGCCGCCGCTAAATCGCGTGCCACGCCTACATGGCAAGTTGCATCCGGACGGTTTGGAGTGATGGCAATATCTATGATGTGATCGGTGTAAAGATCAAAAACCTCAGAAATTGGAGTTCCGGGTGTAAGAGCTGCATCCAAAACCATGATTCCGTCATGATTGGTGCCAAGTCCAAGCTCGTCTTCGGCGCAAATCATCCCGTGAGATTCTTCACCACGAAGTTTTGCTTTTCGGAGCTTCAAAAAAGATCCATCATCCAATTTAATGGGAAGGGTAGAACCAACAGTGGCAACCGGTACTTTTTGTCCGGCAGCAACATTGTTTGCACCGCACACAATCTGTACGGTTTCATCGCCGAGATTTACCTTGCAAACTTTAAGTCGGTCGGCATTCGGATGTTGATTGGTTTCTAGAACTTCTCCAACAACAACACCGTCGAGCTTACTGCCATATTCGAACGATTCTTCTTCTTCGAGTCCGATGAGGGTTAGTTTTTCGGCAGTATCAGCCGGAGAAAGGGGGAGATCAATAAATTCTTTTAGCCAGTTGTAAGATATTTTCATCTAAATAGGTCGCCTTAATTGAATTGTTCTAAGAAGCGGATGTCGTTTTCGTAAAAGGTGCGGATATCGTCGATGCCGTATTTTAAAATGGCAATTCGTTCAACACCCATGCCCCAGGCAAAGCCGGTATATTTTTCAGGATCAACGCCGGCTGCTTTAAATACATTGGGATCAACCATACCTGATCCAAGTATTTCTAGCCATTTTCCATCCTTTTCAGATCCCCACCAGATGTCCATTTCTAAACTGGGTTCGGTGAATGGGAAGAAACCGGGACGTAATCGATACTTCACATCACTTCCATACATCAGTTTTACAAAGGTGATCAGAGTTTCTTTAAGATCAGCAACACTCACATTTTCATCTACATATAGTGCTTCTACCTGATGAAATAGAAAATACGATTTTGGCGAAACGGCTTCATTGCGATATACACGTCCGGGCATGATAGATCGGATTGGTGGAGTGGTATTTTCCATCAAACGAATCTGTACCGGAGAAGTGTGGGTACGAAGCACCAAATCCATCACCTCAGGGTCATCACTTTTGCGTACGAAGAAGGTATCCTGTTCATCGCGTGCAGGGTGATTAGGTGGGAAGTTGAGCGCGGTAAAGTTATGGAAGTCATCTTCAACCTCAGGTCCATCAGCGATGGTAAAACCTAAGCGATAAAAGATATTCTTCATTTCTGATAATGTTTGAGTAAGAGGATGCAACGAACCAATGATTGGCTCTGGAGCGGGGAGAGTAATGTCATCCACTGCAGCTTTAACCGATTGTTCGGAGGATTCCAGCGCATTTTTAAGTTCTTCGAATCTATGCTGTGCAAGTTGCTTGGCTTCGTTCATCGCCTTACCAACAGCGCCTCGTTCTTCTTTTGGAACGCTCCCTAGATTTTTAAACATCGATTGAACACGCCCGTTTCTGGATAAAAACTCCAATCGAAAAGCTTCGAGTTCTTCTTTTGTAGCTACGGCGTACGACTTAATTTCGTTTGTAAGATCTTTTATTTGATCAATCATAAATATGGTGTAAGAGGGTATAGCTGTTTCCCGAAAATAAAAAAACCGGTAAACCTAATGTGAGTAAGATTTACCGGCTTCTAAAAAAATAAGCAAGTTTAGCTTAAGCGTGAGCTTCCTTTACAATGGCAGCAAACGTTTCCGGATCGTGAACTGCGATATCAGCCAAAACCTTACGGTTAATTTCCATGCTTTTTTTAGACATGGCGCTGATTAAACGGGAGTATGTTGTTCCGTTTAACCGAGCTGCGGCATTAATTCTAACAATCCATAATCTACGGAATACACGCTTGCGATTTTTCCGATCGCGGTACTGGTACTGAAGACCTTTTTCTACCGCATTTTTCGCAATCGTGTAAACATTCTTACGCTTGCCCCAGTAACCTTTCGCTTGATTCAAGATCTTTTTGCGACGGCGACGGGAAGCCACTAAGTTTAATGAACGTGGCATTTTGTCAAGATTTAGAGGTTAAAGTTGATTAGATCATTTCTTTTACGCGTGCTTCATCTGCTTTCGCAACAAGCGTAGTTTGACCTAAATTTCTTTTAGTTTTACTGCTTTTCTTTGTTAGGATGTGACGCTTAAAAGCTTTTTTACGCTTAATTTTACCGCTTCCGGTAACTTTAAAGCGCTTTTTAGCACCACTGTTTGATTTCATTTTTGGCATTGTGATTCCACTTGCTTTGTGAAAATTTTACAGACTCCCAAAATAGGGATAACTAAAGCGTTTATCAATCTGTAAAGTTACTTTAATGGAGTTAAAATCATGATCATTCGTCGGCCTTCCAAGTTTGGCTTGGATTCGACTTTGGATACATCTTCGAGGGCTTTAGCTAACTTCAATAATACCAACTCGCCTTTCTCGGTGTATAGCATATCACGGCCCCGAAATTGAACCGAAGCTTTCACTTTATCGCCACTTTCTAAAAATTCACGCGCATGCCGAGTTTTAAACTCTAAATCATGATCGTCGGTATTAGGGCGGAAGCGCAGTTCTTTTACAGTAACTGTGTGTTGCTTCTTCTTAGCTTCTTTTTCTTTTTTCTTCTTCTCGTATTGGTATTTACCAAAGTCGATGATCTTACAAACCGGAGGGCGGGCGTCCGGTGCAATTTCTACTAAATCCAAATTGTATTGCTCGGCCAATTGCAGAGCACGATCGGAGGTAGTTATTTCGTGGGAGTTGTCGGGCTTGATTACCCGAACCTGTGCTTCGTTAATCTCGTCGTTTAGCCGAGGTCGGTCTTCTTTCACCGGGCCTCGAAAGTTTCGTCTTGCGATAGTTTTCCTCGTAGTTTAATTAATCTTCTGGCAGTGTCTTTTCACTGATTTCTGTTGTTACTTGGGAAAGAAAATCAGAAAAATTGAAAGTTCCAATATCTCCCTTACGATGTTTTCGTACAGAAACCGTGCCATTCTCCATTTCTTTGGCTCCAATGATCACCATGTATGGTATTTTGGCAGTTTCAGCGTCTCTGATTTTAGCGCCAATCTGCTCGCTTCTGTCATCAACGGATAATCGTACACCTTTTGAACGGAGAATTTCGGCATATTCGTTCGCCTGCTCGTTTTGTGTATCACTTATTGGTAAGAATCGAATTTGTTCCGGTGAGAGCCAAAGCGGGAAGTTTCCGGCAAAGTGCTCGATTAAAATACTAGTAAATCGCTCCATGCTTCCGAATGGGGCACGGTGAATAATAACCGGACGATGCTTATTGTTATCCGAGCCGATGTAAGTAAGATCAAAACGCTCCGGCATCACATAATCTACCTGAACGGTTCCTAACTGCCATTTTCTACCGATGGCATCACGGATGATAAAATCAATCTTTGGACCGTAAAAACTAGCTTCACCGGGAGCTATGAAATAATCCAGCTCCATTTCGTCAGCCACATCTTTAATCTCTTGTTGCGCGCGTTCCCAGTATTCTGAACTACCACCGTATTTGTCGTCATTCTCATCGCGGAAGGAGAGACGAATATCCACCGGCATTCCAAACGTAGTGAACACAAACTGAGTGAGTTCAATAGTGTTTCTGATTTCCTGCTTTAGTTGATCGTGTGTACAGTAAATGTGCGCATCATCTTGGGTGAAACCACGAACTCTGCTTAGTCCACTCAATTCCCCGGATTGCTCATATCGATAAACGCTACCAAATTCTGCAAGGCGAAGCGGAAGGTCGCGATAACTGCGCATATCCGAAGAATAAATTCGATGGTGATGCGGGCAGTTCATCGGTTTGAGCATATATTCTTCGTCATCCACCTGAATCGGATCGTATTGCGATTCCTGATAATACGGGTAGTGACCGGATGTTTTGTAAAGCTCTAAATTTCCAATATGCGGTGTGATTACTTCCTTGTAACCACGTTTAACTTGTTCGTCGCGTAAAAAAGCTTCCAAAGTTCGTCGAAGTACGGTTCCATTCGGTAACCACATCGGTAAACCGCTGCCAACCATCGAGTCGATCATATAAATGCCAAGCTCTTTACCAAGTTTTCTGTGATCTCGGCGCTTAGCTTCTTCCATTCGATGCAGATACTCTTCCAACAGCTTTTGCTTTGGGAAAGTTATGCCATAAATGCGCGTTAACTGTTTCGAGTTAACATCACCACGCCAGTAAGCACCGGCTAGATTGGTGAGTTTAACGGCTTTCACGATTCCTGTATTTGGAATATGCGGCCCGCGACATAAATCGGTAAAGTTACCCTGCGTGTAAAAGGTGATGTCGCCATCTTCCAGCCCTTCAATCAGATCAACTTTATACTCATTGCCTTTTTCTTTGTAAAAGGAGAGGGCTTCTTCTTTAGAAACTTCTTTTCGATCGAAGGTGGATTTTCTTCGAGCTACTTCAATCACTTTCTTCTCGATGGCAGCCAGATCGTCTTGGGTTATTTGTGTATCCCCGAAGTCGATGTCATAGTAAAACCCAGACTCAATAGGCGGACCGATACCAAATTTTGCTTCTGGATAAAGCTCTTGAACAGCCTCGGCCAATAAGTGCGCCGATGAATGCCAAAACGTGTATTGGCCGTCGTCAGTGTCCCAGGTATTAATGGCTATAGTTGCATTTTCTGTGATGGGTCGGTCTAAATCACGGATTTCGTCATTAACCGTAATACTTAATGCTACACGTGCTAATCCTGCTGAAATTGACTCGGCAATTTCTTGTCCGGTTGTTCCATGCTGATAGGTTCTGCTTGAGCCGTCGGGTAAAGTAATTTTTATTTGGTCGGATGCCATTAATTCTGTTTTACTTTAAAATTTTTCACAGCCTTAAAGATAGAAAAAAACATACACAGGAGCATTTAAGATGCGCAGTATTATTTTTTCATTTTTTGGTAGAAATAATTGCAAAACCCTTGCATATTCGTGCGGCAAAAATAATTGATTTTTTTAATGATTAAGGACACAAAAGGCTTTTTCAATTCGCAGGCTATGTTCATCTGCGATCAACTTTCTCTCAAAATTCTGGATTCGAATGAGGCAGCATGTCAATTATTAAATAAGTCGGAGTTAGAATTTGCTGAATTAACTCTCCACGATTTAGTGGAAGAAGTTACCCCCGATTTAGCGAACAGAATACAGCAGAATAGTCAGGCTTCTACCTACGATAAAGTTTGGAAGATTAAATCGTTCGGGTCCACAGATCGCCTGGTTCAATTTTCTTCTCATATTATAACATACAAAGGAAAGCCGGCTAAAATACTGGTTGCCCATGACGTTACCGAGCTGGTTGAAGAACTTGAAGAGCCGTTGATTAGCACCCCCGTTGGATTTCAAGGATTTCCTTTAGCCGAAGTTGAATGGAAACCAACAGGAGAAATTTTAAGATGGTCGGATAAAGCAACCGAAATGTTAGGCTGGGAAGAAGTGGAAGTAGTGGGCAATGGTACTTCTATAAAAGATTTCGTGCACGACGAAGACAAAGAGCTTGTATTCGGATCAATTCAGCAAATGATTGATCAAAAGGGTGAGGATATTTCGATTTCAAATCGGGTTTTTACCAAGGACGGTAAAATGGTGTATAGCGAATGGCACAATTCCATTTTATACGATACAGATGGCGAAGTGATTTCAGTGTATTCACTGATTGCAAATGTAACGGAGCGCGCGTTAGCCTTTAAGGAGTCGCAGAAGAGCATACAAAGTTATCAGGATTTATTTGATTCCATGACAGATGCCATCTACATCCTGGACGATGACAATAAGATTGTTATAGCGAATAAAGGCATTAAACTCACGTACGGATACAAATTGAGAGATTTGGTGGGTAAAGATCAGTCGATATTAAGAGCGCCCGGTAAGTTTGATGAACAAGCCATGACAGAAATAAGGGAGCGCTCAAAAACCCAGAAAGCTCAAAAACTCGAAGTTTGGTCAAGAAAGGCGAATGGAGAAGTGTTTTTAACCGAAATGCTGGTAAATCGGGGAAGCTATTTTGGCAAAAATGTACTCATTATCATCGAAAGAGATATTTCGGATCGAAAGTTTGCGGAAGAAGAATTGATCCGTAGGGAAACACTTTTTAGTGAGTTATTTAATACCAGTCCACTTGCCATAACTTTATTGAACACACACAACGAAGTAGAACTCGTAAACAAAGGATTCGAGCAATTATTCGGCTATCAGTTCGATGAAATAAAAGGGCTCGAAATTGATAAAATTATTGTACCTGAGTATGGAATAGAAGAAGCAACTCGGCTAACTAATTCGCCCATTGTAGAAGAAAAGCAATTGGTTAGAATTGCGAAAAATGGCGACAGATTAAATGTAATTGTGTATTCGGTTCCGGTTATGATTGAAGGGAATATACAGGCCAAATTCGGTTTGTATGTGGATATCACGGAGCGAAAACAAGCCGAGGAAACCATCAAGAAGTCGCTCAAAGAAAAGGAAGTATTACTTGCCGAGGTTCATCATCGAGTGAAAAATAATCTGGCAGTTATCACGGGCTTGCTTGAACTTCAATCGTATGCATCGGACAATTACCATGCGCAAAAAGTACTCAAAGACAGCCAAATGCGGGTGAAATCCATTGCATTGGTTCATGAGAAACTCTACCAGAACGATAACTTATCAGAGGTAAATGTTTCGAGTTATATGGAGGAATTGATTACGAGTGTAAAACGTGCTATCGGATCTCGAGATGATCATATCTCTATCGAAATGGACATCGACAACTTAACGCTACCGGTTACGCAAGCCATTCCATGCGGCTTGTTGGTAAACGAAATAGTTACCAATAGTTATAAACATGCATTTAAAGGCCTAGATGAAGGGTTGATTGAAGTATCCTTAAAAACAAAGGGAGAATTTGTTCAAATTACCGTTCAGGATAATGGAGTGGGCTTTGATCAAGAAAATTATACAAAACCCGGGCTGTCATTAGGTATGAAATTAATACGAACACTCTCGAAACAATTGCGGGCATCAACTGAGGTGCGTTCTAAAGATGGAACCAGTTACAGTATTGAGTTTAAAATTACCGGAAGTGGTTAATCGATTAATAATGTGCAGCGTAATTATCGTCTATTCCACTAGATTTACTGAAGCTTAACTGAAAGCGAGTGCCGGGTTCGGATTGCTCGAAACTAAAGGTGCCTTCTAATTGTGTGGTAAGTGCCGATATAATTGATATTCCGATAGTATTTCGGTTGGATTCGGTTACATCTTCGGGAATTCCTTTCCCATAATCTCTAACGTTAAGAGTTATTTCGGCTGCTTCCTCAGAGAGTGAAATGTCAATTTTTTTCGGTATGGTTTCATCGGCGTAAGCGTGTTTCACCACATTAGAAACAATTTCAGTAAGAATTAATGCAACCGGAATAGCTTGTTGAATGGAAGATATCTGAGTATCAATCGAGTAATTAATTTCGAATTCATCGCCATTTCCAAGCGTTTCAATCACCGATTTAACTAAATCAATAATGCCATCTTCAATCGAATAGCTATCAAATTTTTCTTTTTGATAGACAATATCATGCACAATGGCCATGCTTTTAATTCGGTTAACGCCTTCAATTAACTTGATTTGTACATCGGGTTGTTGTTCGGTGAGTGCTTGCAGCTGAATCATGCTAGAAATTACAGCCAGGTTATTTTTTACCCGATGATGTAGTTCCGAAATCAGTTGCTCTTTCTCGTTAAGTGATTGATTCAGGCTTTTTTCGTTTTCCTTTATTTCAGTGATATCAACCATTAAACCCTGTACCTTATCACCATTATCAGCATCTGAAATGAAGGTTAAGATATCTCGAAACCAACGGATTTTACCCTCAGCGTCAATGATTCGATATTCGATTTCTTTCAGGTTGTTGTCTTTTGCAGCAGTATAAAACTCTATAACTCGATAATAATCCTTCGGGTGAATATAATCACCCCACAAATCGGGATGGCGTTCAATTTTTTCAGTTTCATATCCCAAAATGCTTGTGAAAGTAGGACTGAGATAAGTGAGACGAAGATTTTCGGCTTCCGATTCCCATGCAAAACCCTCCATCGTAGATTCTAAACTGGAAATAAACGCTTTACTCTGTTTAAGGCTGTTTTCAATAGTTCGGCGCTGCACATAATTTAATAATTCACGTTTAGCAGCAGGGATGATTTTGCGAAGATTATCTTTAATCAGAAAGTCGGTTACTCCATTCATCATCGCATCAATCCCTTCCGACTCATTCATGTAACTCGAAATCAGTATGAAAGGAACTTCATCGTTTTGTTTGCGAAACAATTTAAAAGCATCGAGTCCACTAAAATCGGTAAGCAGAAAGTCGCTAATCACCAAATCGTATTCGTTTTTTGTGATAGCATTCAGATAAGCCTTTTTTGTAGAAACAACTGAGATGCTTAACTCCAGATCAACTTTTTTGAGATAGTCGAGAAGGATTTTCACATGCAATGAATCATCCTCAACTAACAACACTTGAAAGAGCTTTTCCATTGTGAACCTAAAAAATTAAAAATTACTCCTGATGGAACCGATAGTACTAAAACGAAATGTAAAAGACTAGTAGGTGGAAGCTCTTATTATAATACTTACAATAAGATAAACACATGGATAATTGAAATGCCCTTGGAGAGAATGGGTTAAGTGCGTCCGACTGGATTCGAACCAGTGACCCCCACAATGTCAATGTGATACTCTAACCAACTGAGCTACGGACGCAAAGCTCAAATATACGATAATCAGCAAGCAGTAATCAATGTACAAAGCTCAGGGATTATTGAATATTATTACCTGTGAAATGGTTATCTTTGCAGCGAATTCTAAAGACCAGGCATGATTAATCGCAGAAAAGTACGCGAAACCGTTCTTCAATCTATTTACGCATATCTACAAAGTGGCGACACTGTTCAACACATCGCCGATACCGTGTTGAAAGAACAATTAGGAACGGAGAAAGAACTCAGAAGGTTTGGTGAACGTCTGTTTTTCAAAACACTTGATAATCAGACCCAATTTGATGAAATCATTACCAGACATATAAAAAACTGGGAAATCAGCAGGTTAGCAATGATCGACCGAATAGTGTTGAAAATTGCACTTTGTGAATTCATGTATTTTGAAGATATCCCCACAAAAGTGTCGATTAATGAAGCCATCGAGTTGGCAAAAAAATACTCTACTGCAAAATCTGGACGGTTTGTAAACGGAATTCTGGATGCTTCACTAGAGGATTTAAAGCAGGAGGGTTTAGTTAATAAATCAGGAAGAGGACTAATCGACAGGTCAACCCATCAATGACAAAACACACAAACGGATATATTGCCATCGGCGATATCCACGGCTGCGTTGAAACATTAAATATACTGCTTACACGATTACACGAAGAATACAGCAACACAAAGACGTATGTTTTTTTAGGCGATTACGTAGATCGTGGGCCATCATCTAAACAAGTAATTGATACACTTTTAGAGTTTAAGAAAGATCATAATTGCATTTTTATTCGAGGCAATCACGATCAAATGCTGCTCACTTACTATTCAGATAATCGATATTACGAGTATTTGAACCACGGTGGCGCGCATACATTGGAATCTTATTATGAGTCTTGTCCGGATAATAAAATACCATACGCTCACCTAAAATTTTTGATAGGAACCAAGCTCTTTCATGAGGCAGAACATTGGGTATTTGTACACGGAGGCTTACCGACCGATCGAACCATCAAAGAAGCGTTGGCTGATGAAAGTATATATAACAGCTTTTTGTGGAGTAGAGAACATTTAGAAAAGGCTGATAATGAATGGGAAAAAACCGTAGTTTTTGGTCACACCCCGGTACGCCAACCTATTGAAGGAAAAAATATGATAGGCATAGACACTGGATGCGTGTATGAACAATTTGGCAAGCTAACGGCTTTGATCCTGCCCGAGCGAGAATTTGTTCAACAAAAAAGAATCGATTTTTAATTTTTTGAAAGCTAATTAATGAGTTTAAAATGTGGAATTGTTGGTTTACCAAATGTGGGTAAATCAACATTATTTAACGCGTTAAGTAACGCGGGTGCAGAATCAGCAAACTTTCCTTTTTGTACCATCGACCCGAATGTAGGGCAAGTAGCAGTACCGGACGAACGATTATTGAACCTGGCAAAGCTGGCAGAATCAAAAAGTATTGTTCCAACCAGTATTGAGTTTGTGGATATTGCCGGTTTAGTAAAAGGGGCAGCTGAAGGAAAGGGAAAAGGAAACGCATTTTTATCTCATATCCGCGAAGTTGACCTGATTATTCATGTTGTTCGTTGTTTTGAAGATGATGATATCATTCATGTAGAAGGGGATGTTGATCCTGAACGCGACATAGCCATTATCGAATCAGAATTAATCTTAAAAGATCTCGAAAGCGTAGAAAAACGCGTTGAGAATTTAAAGAAACAAGCAAAGAGTGGTGATAAAACCATCAAAGCTCAGATGGAAATAGTTGATCGCCTTAGAGCTCACTTAGAAGATGGTAATACTGCACGCACTTTTGAGGTTACCGAAGATCAAAAAGCCGCATATAAGGATCTATTTTTACTCTCTGCCAAGCCGGTTTTATACGCCTGTAATGTTGGGGAAACGGATCTTGAGTCAGGTAATTCGCTGGTTGATACCGTTAAGGACGTTGCTTCTAAATTCGGTGACGAAGTAGTAATGTTTTGCGCTAAAATAGAAGCAGAAATCGCCGAATTGGATGAGGAAGAAAAGGAAATGTTTCTAGAAGAATTAGGCGTTGCAAGTGCAGGTTTAGATCGCTTAATCCACGCTGCCTACGCAGAATTAGGGTTGATTACTTATTTTACAGTAGGACCAAAAGAAGCTCGTGCATGGACCATCAAAAAAGGAACTAAAGCACCTCAAGCTGCCGGTGTAATACATACTGACTTTGAACGCGGTTTCATTCGAGCTGAAACGATTGCCTACGACGATTACTCGGAGTTGAAAAGCGAAAAAGCAGCTAAAGAAGCAGGTAAAATGCGACAGGAAGGAAAAGAGTACGTGGTTGCCGATGGCGATGTGTTACTTTTCCGCTTTAACGTTTAGGCTAAATCATGGAATGCGAACCTTTATGTTTCACTTGAAAGGTAAAGGTTAATTCAAAACCATTGTTAGTGTTAATTGCATGTGAAGCTCCTAGCTGTTCAAGTAAAGTATGAATCAGCGTAAAACCAAAACTGTTACTTTCCGAGCATTTATGGGCCTTACATCCACTGCCATTATCTTTATAGATACATTGAATACTATTTTCCAGATGTAGCACGGTAAATGAAATTGCTGGTTCATTTTGCTTTTTAAAGGCATGTTTAATGGAATTTGTAATTAATTCGTTAAGCAATAAACCAAGTGGTACACCTTGGTTTATGTTTATGTTGAAACCTTCATCTATAAACACCAGCGATGTTGGGGTTACAGACTTTGATTGTACATTTACGGCATTGTCAAAAATCTTCTCTGCATATTTTTTAAGATTGATATTAGAAAATGAATCGGATTGGTAGAGCATTTCATGGACATCGGCAATGCTTTTTATTCGCCGACTCATTTGATCATAAAAACAACTCAATTCTTCATTATCTACACTAAAGGCTTGCAAATGTAGTAAGCCTATGATGATCGCCAGATTATTTTTTACACGATGATGTATTTCTTGAAGCAAAATGGTTTTCTCTGCTAAAGAACTATTGAGTTCATCCTCCAGCGTTTTCTCGGCTGTAATATCTAAATGGGTTCCAATTATTCTACGTACTGTGCCATCGCCAAATCGCTTTATTACTCGACCTCTATCCCGAATTATTCGATATTCACCATTCTTGTGGCGGAGTCTTATATCAAAATCGAATACATTTACACCAGAATTGACTTCAGCAAATGCATCAGCAATTATGGGAAAATCATCAGGGTGTAATAGTTGATAGAAGCTATCTAGATTAGGAATAAGCTCACCTTCCTGATACCCAAGCATATCGTACCAAAAATCGTTGACAAGGATGATTTCAGTTTCCATGTCTAAGTCCCATACTCCCAAATCGGCACCGTGAATGGCTACATCCAATCGGTCTTCGCTTTCTTTTAATTTCTTGTACGATTCCACTCGATCAGAAATTTCTTCTTGGATAGCTACATAACCTGTAAACTTACCCTGTTCGAAAATGGGGGTGAAGTCGAGCTTTATCCAATATTGCTCCCCATTTTTACGGCTCGAAACTAGTTCTTTACTAAACGACTGCCTTTTTTCTAAGTGTTCACGGATATTTTTAAGAACCTCAACTGAAGTTTCGGAGCCTTGTAATAATGCAGCCGGACGTTTACCAATAGATTCTTCGAGGCTAAAACCAGTAATGGTAGTATATGCCTCATTTACCCATTCAATTTCAATGTCTTGATTTAGAATGACTACACCATTGTGCGTGTGTTTTGCTACCAGCGAAAGCTTTCTAACTTCCTCTTTTTGATCTCTCAACAACTGTTTTGCTCTGTAGGATTCAATTTGTGTAACAATAGAATCATGCAGTTTGCTTAGCTCAGACTTAAGCACAATTTCATTCACTTTATACTCCATGATAAAGCGAACGATTTCGTGATTTAACAAAGAACCGGATAGAATGATGATGGGTAAGTCAGCATTTTGTTTTCGAACAAGCTCGATTACCTCAAAACTATTGCCATCCCCTAAATTGTGATCGGTAATTACGATATCAGTTGCCGATGCATTCCAATTATTTTTGAACTCTCCAAAGGATTGGTACTGTTGAATCTCCAGGTTTGAAATCTGTTTATTCAGATTTCTTTTTGTCAAATAAACGTCGTTCTGATCGTCCTCTACTAAAATTACTCGAATCATACTCTTTATTTCCTACGCTTAATCTCTTGTGTCCCAGTTGTTTTATCTCTATTGTAGGATATTTATACCGTGCGTTAATTATCGGTAGGGTACAAAGTTTTATAATCAATTTTAAGCGTGCAAATCAATTTAGGTAGGTTCATAAATCTAATAACATCTAGTTAAAGATTGTCCGAGTTGAGCTAAAATCTAAGTCATAACTTCGATTTTCTGCGAGTGATTTGAGAGGAGCTTCGATTTCTTATCAAAAAAGAGAAATGGAAAGTATCGTTGGTTGCTCTTTATGTTTGGTGCCTAATCAGCTACGGCCAGACTTGAATGCGAACCGGTATGCATTACTTCAAAAGAGAAATCGATACCGAAACCACTTTTATCAATAAACTCAAAATTAGATTCTAATTGCTGCAACAGAGTTTGAATTAGCGTAAAACCGAGACTTTTTGATTGCCCAATTTGAACAGAGGAGAGGCCTTTGCCATTATCCGCATAAGAACAGAAGATAGTTTCATCAACGCGATAAATGGTAAGGCTTATTTCTGGTGATGGTATTCCATCGAATGCATGCTTCATGGAGTTTGTAAGTAGCTCATTAAGCAATAATCCTATGGGAATGGCTTGATTGATATTAATTTCGAAATTTCGATCTATTGAAATATTTATTGCCGGACTTATCCCATTGTTAAAGAGCGACTTTATATTTGTGGTTAGGCTACCGATGTATTCGTGTAAATTAATTCGCGTAAAAGACTCAGAATTATATAACAGTTCATGAACGTCGGCTATGGTTTTAATACGGGTGGTCATGTCCGAATAAAAGCTGCGAACTTCGTTATTGTCGATGCTGAATGATTGTAAATGCAATAAACCGGTTATGATAGCCAAATTGTTTTTCACTCTGTGATGGATTTCCTGAAGCAGTATCGTTTTTTCTTTCAACGAAGCATTCAATTCTTCACTTAGTCTCGTTTCGTTAGTAATATCCAGATGAGTGCCAATTAAACGCTTTATTTCACCATTTTTGTCACGATGTACAACTCGTCCTCGGTTTCGTATGATTCGGTAATTTCCATCTTTATGGCGGCAATGAAGCATTAAATCAAAGGTGTTTGCTCCGGCTAGCAAAGTTCTCGTTGTGTGCTCGATTTTATGTTTACAATTCGGGTGCACCAAATCAATAAAGCTTTGAAGGTCAGTTTCGATTTCACCTTCCTCAAATCCCAACATACTATACCACCGATCATTTACTACATTTTTGCCACTTATTAGATCTAAATCCCACACTCCAAGGTCGGCTCCATGTATGGCGGCATCAAGACGATCTTCACTTTCAATAATTTTTTGTTCAGCAATCTTTTTCTTCGTGATGTCTTCTTGTATGGCTACAAAACCGGAATGCACTCCTTGATCAAACATGGGAGTGATGCTGAGTTTGATCCAATATGCATCACCTTTTTTATTGTAGTTCAGTATTTCTTCGGATAGTGGAGTCCTTTCGTTTAACTTTTTTCGAATACGTTTTCTTGTTGCTATGTCAGTAAGTTTGCCTTGAACTAGAAATGAAGGTTTTTTACCAATAATTTCTTTTTCTGTGTAGCCGGAAATATCGCAGAAAGATTTATTCACCCAGATAATCTCTTCTTTCGAATTTGTAACAATCACTCCGTTTTGTGTCTGCTCGGCAACCATAGAGAGCATTTTGAGCTCTTTAGTTTGCTTTTCTAACAATACAAACGATTTATTTGCATGAAGTTCTTTCAGAATAGAGAGGTATAAACGATGTACATCAGTTTTTAAGATCACATCATTTACTCGAAAATCAATAATCAGTTGGGCGATATCTTTATCCTTAAGCGTAGCAGAGAGTATGATAATCGGGATTTCTGTAGACTGAT
Organism: Balneolaceae bacterium; assembly: GCA_017640605.1. Classification (GTDB taxonomy): domain Bacteria; phylum Bacteroidota; class Rhodothermia; order Balneolales; family Balneolaceae; genus HXMU1420-13. Next base: position 147,659 of record JAEPQH010000007.1, read on the forward strand.
TACGAATATATTTTACGACGTCAAAACTATTAGCCCCGGGAATCTGATGATCTGATATTACTAAATCGGTGTGGTCCGCTTTCCAATTAGATTTAAACTCTTCTAAATCACTATAGGTATCAATTTGAAAGTTATAATCAGTTTGATTCAACACTTGCTCAATCATGTGTGAGTGTGTTGCATTATCCTCAATCAAAGCAAGTTTAATTTTTTCCATGTCCTATCTCTATTACAAGCATATCTCCAACATTCAGCCGGGCTGTCGAAGTTGTTTTATTATCGACTCGAATCACATTCAGATAAGTAAGATTTTGTTGTACTTAAAGTGACAACAATACTATTGAAGTAATAGGTAAAAGACTAGTAAGAAGTACGAAGACTTTACTGTTTTCTGGACAGCCAATTTTGTGCTTCTTCTATTGAATTAAAGCCTTTCATACACACTTCTTTGCAGTAAGAGACAATCCGAATTACAAATTCCACCTGAATATTAGACGGGCAGTATAACATGGCAAAGTTCATTCCTTTCAGGTTTCTTCGGATGGAGCGGGCAAATTTATAATCGTCACGTAAATCAGTTGCAGAAGTAGTAGATGTTAAATCTACAATTAGATTTCTAATTTGATGGGTATTGCAATAATCAATCGCTACTTGAAGGTTTTTAAAACGATCTTTTTTGCTGATTACTTTTTGATGCACTTTTAAATAAGCGATGCTTGTATTTGGAAGGGTAATAATTTCAGTTTCCATATTTCAATAAATAATAAAACCGAAATGGTAGGGAGAAAGAGTAAGTATTGAATCACAAAACTGTAAAACCTAACAGCGCGATTACTTTGACTCTTCCTTTAGCTTGTGCTTATTGAAATACAAAAATGCGATCCAAACAAGGCTTAATCCACCAAAAATTGCGATAAACGTAAAAATGGCCGGACCGGGATCGCTTACCGTAGAAATAGATCCGGAATAAGCCGCAATTACCGCGTAAGGCAATGTCCCGATCGAATAGAAAAGCAAGTATTTCCAATAGGGCATTTTAGTAACCCCTGCAAGACACGACGTTACTTCGGGTAGCATCGGCGCGGCACGGCAAAGCATTAAACTGAATGGACCAAACATGGAGAATAGTCGAGTCATTTCTTCGATCTGTTGCTCATCTTTACTTACAAACCTAAGTAGTTTATCTCCGTGAAATCTACTAATCAGATATCCCATAGTTCCGGCACCCAGCATTCCTAGCGAAGAGTAAAAAACACCAAGTTCTAACCCTAAAAAGAATCCTGACAGAATAGTGAGTGAAAGGGTAGGGATTGCGATAAACAAATCAACCAACATCAGCAAAACAATGATAGTACCAACGATCCATGGTGACAGCTCCATAGCGGCTTCGAGCCATAGCTTGATGTCGTCTGTACTGAGTACACCCAGTAGTTTAAAAACCACAAGAGTAAAGGTAAAAAAAGCTCCTAGTAGGAGAACAAACTTGATTAAGGCTTTCATAAAAATGCTGTGATCGTTGCCAAAACCTGAACCTAAGAATTGACGTTCCTAAGGTATAAAACAAAGCTCAAAAATTCTTAACCCCCAATCATTTACAGATTGATTTCATCTTGCAGGTTGATAGGCTACACCAATCAAAATCAGATGAGTAATGCATTAACGCTTAATGTAAATCATGGTAGTATCGTCAGGAACGTTGTATGGATTTACGCGATCGTAAACTACCCAGGAATCACGGAATCTTCGCTTGAGCAAATTGGAAAACTCAATGGCTTTTTCGCGATCATGAAAATCACCAACATGCACTCGATAATGCGGTGGCTTAAAAAAGGTATAGGTTTCAGGAACATACCCATCAATATTTGCAGCACTCCAAACTCTGAAATGTTTTGCAGTAGTGTCAGCCAGAGCTACATCCGGACCAGAATAAATCTGTACGCGATATCCTTCAAATAAATCCGTTTCCTTTTCTTCGATTTCTTCCTTTATGCGTGCATAGCCTGCCGGAATTTCATTTCGACGATTGAGATAAGTGTCAGATAATGAACTCAGTAACGGGTAAGAATCTTCGATTTCTTCGTTTGATTCTGCTTGGTTTTCAGGTTCATTATTGGGAATAACTTCGGCGCTAGATTTCTCACTTGTCCCTTCCGTTTGTGAATTGGAGGGCAGGGTAGTTTCACTTGATGCGCAACTCATCAAAATCAAAAAAGAAAATATGAATAGCTGTTTCATGTTAAAATCCCACAGGATGCCAGGTAGTTTTGGTTTCCTGAAATTGAGTAAGGAAATAAGGACTTTCAGCGTCTTCATCATACCAGTCTTCTATCTGATTTTTGTGAATACGTTTAATGTTTTCAGTAGCTAACTCATCAATTTTGGTCACCATCTCGGTGGGCAATTTATCGGTGTAGCTGAGTGCGTTTACATCCATATGTCCGGCCAAATGTTCCACTAATTCTTCTCTTTTTCCGGTAATAATATTCACCACTCCACCGGGAACATCCGAAGTGTTCAGAACTTCAGCAAAAACGATGGAAGGTAGAGGGAATTGTTCCGATGCGAGCACCACACAGGTATTCCCACCTGCTATTGCAGCAGCAACTATTGAGCTCAATCCCAGAAGAGGACTTTCTTCCGGTGCAATCAATCCCACAACGCCTGTTGGTTCCAACAAACTGAAATTAAAATGAGCACTCGCAACAGGGTTCACACTACCAAATACTTGTTGGTACTTATCAGTCCAGCCCGCGTAATACACCAATCGATCAATAGAAGCGTTGATTTCTGCTTCGGCTTTTTTCTTAGTAAAACCAATATTACCGAGTTCTTTTTCAAACTCTGAACGTCGGCTTTCCATCATTTCAGCAATACGATAGAGGATTTGTCCACGGTTGTAAGCACTGCGCTTACTCCATCCACCAAAAGCACCACGAGCCGATTTTACGGCTTCACGCACATCTTTTCGGCTACCAAGACAAGCATTTGCCAAAAGGTCACCTTCTTTATCGAATATTTTGTAAAAGCGGCCGGATTCGGTACGGGGAAACTGCCCGCCGATATACATTTTGTAGGTTTTTAATACTTCTAAATGACTCATGAATTAAACCAGTTAGTGGTCAAAAATTTATTTTTAATTAGAGATGATGAATTCAAAATTTCAGGTAAGCACCCAGTCCATGCATGCCACCTTCTCGGCCTACGCCACTTTCCTTGTAGCCTCCAAATGGTGAGGTTGGGTCAAATTTATTGTAGGTATTTGCCCAAACAACTCCGGAACGCAATCCCGAACCTACTTTGAAAATCTTGGAACCTTTGTCGGTCCAAACTCCACCTGCCAACCCATAAGGAGTATTGTTTGCTTTTTGAATGGCCTCATCTGCGGTTCTGAATGTTTGAATTGTAAGTACAGGTCCAAATATCTCTTCCTGAACTACCCGGTTTGATTGAGAAACATTCATCAAAAGCGTAGGGCGAACGAAATAGCCATTATCGGGGATAGAGCACGAACTTTGATATACATCAGCCCCTTCGTTTAACCCAATCTCTAAATACTTATTGATGGTTTCGAATTGTGCTTGTGAGTTGATAGCACCCACGTCCGTATTTTTATCTAATGGATCGCCTACGATGAGCGATTCCATGCGGTCTTTTAGTTTTTGAATTACTTTTTCCGCAACACCTTCTTGTACCAACAAACGTGAACCGGCACAACAAACATGACCTTGATTAAAGAAAATAGCATTGATAATCCCTTCGACCGCTTGATCGATCGGGGCATCTTCGAAAACAATCATTGCACCTTTACCGCCTAATTCGAGCGTGAATTTTTTGTCAGTACCGGCAAGAGATCGTTGAATAAGTTTTCCAACACCGGTAGATCCGGTAAAAGCAATTTTGTCGATGTCTTTGTGATTTACAATCTCTGCACCAGTTTCACCGGCTCCTGTAACAATGTTTACAACACCATCAGGTAAACCCGCATCCTTAACCAGTTCAGCAAACTTAAGCGCAGTTAGAGATGTGGTTTCAGCTGGTTTTAAAACTACGGTATTACCACAAGCCAAAGCCGGAGCAATTTTCCACGCAAGCATTAAAAGCGGGAAGTTCCATGGGATTATTTGTCCGCACACGCCGAGTGGTTTCGGTTTTTTGCCCGGAAAGGCATACTCAAGTTTATCGGCCCAGCCCGCATAATAGAAAAAATGAGCAGCAACGAGTGGAACATCAACATCACGAGATTCTCGAATAGGTTTTCCGCCGTCCATACTTTCAAGTACAGAAAACTCTCGAGCTCTTTCCTGAATCATGCGTGCAATGCGGTACAGATATTTGCCACGTTCTTTCGCAGAAATGGAACTCCACTCACCTTCAAATGCTTTTCGAGCGGCCTTAACAGCTTTGTTTACATCACTTTTTGAAGCTTCAGCAAATTCGGTAATCGTTTCGCCTGTGGCCGGATTCATAGACTTGAAATAATTACCCTCTGCCGGCTTTACAAATTTCCCACCGATAAACAGGTCATATTTTTCCTTGATCTCTGCATGAGAAGCACTTTCGGGTGCCGGAGCATATTCCCAAACCGAAGCAAAATCCAGTTTAGAGTTTGGTGAAGTTGGTTTGTATGTGGTATCTGTGTGTTGAGACATAGTGATTGAATTACACCAATTAATTAATTTTGTAGTCGTCGAATAGTAGCTTTGATTGGATTATTTCTGATATAATCTTCTATCCGGAGGAGTTCATGTTCATCTCTAACTATTCGATCATGAAAACTTTTTTGCCATGAAAAATGCGGATGTTGTAAACGAATTCTTTTGGTACATGAGGCTTTGAAACTTCTAACCAAAGCAGATAAGTTTTTAGATTGAGGACCAAATTTGTTTTTATAGGGTACAGCCAGTAACGGCGCATGGCCATGCGCTTTTACTGTGTTAGTACGATAATTACCAGTAGTACTTTTATCCAATAATTGCTTATCAATGAGCAGAAGGGCATGAAAATGATCAGGCATAATTACAAATTCACCTAATGTAATCTCTTTGCGGATATCTGAAGTTTTTAGCCATTCTTCATTCACTATTTTCCCAAGTGAATTTAAGTGCACCTCATTATCGTTAATCTCACCAAAGAAGTGCTCCCGGTTCTTCGTGTTGATAGTGATGAAGTACATTCCTTCATTCGAATAATCATACCCTTGAAGTCGATACGATCTCTTACGGTTATATGTATTCTGATTACGATGCACTAATCAACTGAAAAATAATCCGGGCTTTGATATTGCCCCGTAGTTTGTTTTACGATTTGCATGAGTACGTCGTTGGCTAGTGAGCTGGCACCAAACCGGAAGTAGTCTTTATTCAACCATGCTGCACCTAAGGTTTCTTTTACCAGTACCAGATATTGAATGGCTTGTTTTGCAGTTCTGATTCCACCTGCGGGCTTCATGCCAATCATCTTTCCGGTTTTGTAGTAATAATCTCGAATGGCTTCCAGCATTACCAAAGTAACGGGTTGTGTGGCGGCTGGACTAATTTTCCCTGTAGAAGTTTTAATAAAATCAGCGCCTGCATCCATCGCAATATCGCTGGCTTTTCGCACATTTTCGTAAGTAAGTAATTCGCCTGTTTCTAAAATCACTTTTAGATGTGCAGCGCCACAAGCTTCTTTAATAGCTGCGATTTCGTCAAACACCTGCTGATATTCGCCCGAAAGAAATGCACCACGACTGATAACCATATCCACTTCGTCGGCGCCTTCATCTACGGCAAATTTTGTGTCATCAATTCGTACTGAAAGAGGTGCCATTCCACTGGGGAAAGCAGTTGCTACAGAGGCAACATTTATATCGGTACCTATTACTGCTTTCTTCGCAACCCCCACCATTGTTGGATACACACAAACTGCCGCAACGCTTGGTAAATCGGGCATGGGTGCGTAAGGCACTTTCGCTTTCTGGCATAATTGAATCACTTTTCCTTCCGAATCCTTACCTTCTAAGGTTGTTAAATCCATCATACTTAAGGCAAGTTTAAGCGCAAAGATTTTCGATTCTTTTTTAATACTTCGTTTGTTTAAACGAGCTACTCGTTCCTCTACTGCAACATGATCGATGGGAACCGTGACGGAAAAATCAGGATAATTCATTCTAAAATTTATGGGAGATGACAGGATTCAGTCTTTTCGGAGGGCAAAGGTACGAAATTATGAGAAAAGCATTTTCAGAAGCATCGGAGTTTGTAGATGATTTTGGCGAAAAGATAAATAACCATCTTTCTATCGCATAACACAACATAGAATTCCAATTCTTAGCTTAATCAGTTACTCAATTGGAAGTTGCGGTGTAACCTTTTTTCTTGTTAATTCTATGTGTCTCAATGTTCTATTGATACGATATCATCAAACAAAATAATAAGAGGTACAACATGGAAGGAATAAATTGGTTAGCGGTTTTAGCTGCTTCGTTGGTTGGATTTGGTGTCGGATTCTTGTGGTACGGTCCATTATTCGGGAAAGTATGGATGGCAGAATCGGGCATGACTGAAGAGAAAGTTGCTGAAGGAAATATGGCAAAGATATTTGGGTTATCGCTCGTTTTTCAAGTGATAATGGCTTTTTGCCTGGCAATGTTTTTCTTCGGAACACCTGAAGGAGCAGCACAAATGACGGTTGGTAGTGCTACTTTTTATGGATTTTTAACCGGAGCAGGATGGATTCTTCCAGCATTTGCAATCAGTGGATTATTTGAACAGCATTCCTGGAAATTGATTCTTATCCATGGTGGCTATTGGGTGATAACTTTCACAATTATGGGACTGGTATTAGGACTGTGGCGATAGCCTAATAAAATGTTAGCTACTAAGACCGACTTTCTCGAGATCTGCGCTAAGGTCAATTGAAGTCGGTTTTTTTATGTTAAGGATTGGAAGTATCAAACCAAACAGTAAGCAAAGCACCCCAATTACAAACATAATCCAGGCAATTTCGCGGTAGTAATCCAACAAGTCTAAAGCGTTGAGTAGGTTCGTGAAATCATGTGCTGATTTAGGCAAGTTACCAATCAGTGGTAGATCCTGAAATTTAGCATCAGCACAGTAGGCAGCAGAATCAAACCAGCTAAAACCCAGCCAGAAAAATGAGAGCTGCATCAACCAATTTTGCCGATTCCAATAACCCGAGATCAAAATAATGGTGGGAATCAGAAGTTGCATCAAAGTGCCACCTAATATAGCTAAGAAGCGAAATCCAAATATCCCAAAAATGGTATGTCCGGCTTCATGAATCAGTAAGGTGGTAAAATCCATTACTACCAAAAAAGGCGAAATTAGAGCAGGGTAATCATAGTTCACGGCCATCAGTATATTTCTGGCCAAAGCCTTCCAAAATTGATGAAACACGATGATTGAAGGGTAGAGCAAGAGCATCGACCAACCCCACTTTTTGATAAAACCAAGTACTATGTCGATGTTTTCTTGTTTCAATGCTTAATTATATCAGAAAATTTTTTTCGCCTTAATATGAAATAGTGCCAAATCATTAGCACCGGCTTAAGTATTGAAGTTCGTTTAGACTGATGTATTGAACCACGTTTAGAACTTAGCTTTGATAATGCTGCATAAAAATGAAGATGCGCCTTAAAAATTACAGCTAATTCTTTAGGTCGGCCACCAAGTAATGAGCGAATAGCTGCGATTCCATCCAATATCATTCTAAGAGGTAATTTATACCACAGCTGAGAGCTTGGAAGGTTTTTATACAGCATGTATAAACTGTTCCTGAAATTGTAATAGACTTTGCGCGGCGAGCCCATTGGCAACGAACCACCACCTAAATGATACACCACACTCTTGGGAGTGTAGGAAGCTTTATGTCCCATGTTCAAAGCTCTCCAACATAAGTCAATTTCTTCCATGTGAAATTCGAAGTCTTCGTCAAATCCGCCAAGTGATTTAAAAATCTCTTTTCGTATAGCAAAAGCAGCACCGGAAGCCCACACAATTTCAGTCTCATCATCATATTGTCCACTATCTATTTCCACGGTATCCAGTACTCTTCCTCTACAAAAAGGGTAACCCAACATATCCAAATAACCTCCAGCAGCACCGGCGTATTCGAAATATTCAGGCTGTTCAACGCTTAATAATTTTGGCTGAACAATAGCGACTTCTTCGTCCGCTTCAAATGCAGTTGAAATTCCAACTAACCAATCGGGAGTCACTTCTACATCATTATTTAGAAAAAGCAGAATTTCTTTTTCAGCATAGGGAACAGCTCTGTTATTACCACCGGTGTAGCCATAGTTGCCATCGAAAGCGGCAATTTTCACATCGGGATAATGCTCCTTAATCCATTCTTTACTTCCATCGGTCGAGTTATTATCAGCAATAATGATTTCAAAATCCGGATAATTAGTGGCGGCAACCGACGGGAAAAATCGTTTTAAATGATGCAATCCATTCCACGTAACTATAACAATGCTGAATCCCTTCAATGAAATAAAATCTTTGGTGTTTTGGTTATGGTTTTTATAGGAGAATACGGCGAAAAGTCGTTTCTTTGGTACCCAACAACAGCCATGATGATACCAAAATTGTATGATCAAAATTGGTCTTATTTCAGACACCCATAACTACCTGGATCCTCAGGTTTTTGATTATTTTGAAGGATGCGATGAGATTTGGCATGCCGGTGATTTTGGTACGATTAAAATAGCGCAACAGCTCGAAAAAATTGCACCGGTGCTTGGGGTATATGGCAATATTGATGGCAAAGACATTCGGGATGAATACCCGCTACACCAACGGTTTACGCGACAAGGAATCGATTTTTGGATGACCCATATTGGTGGAATACCCGGACGATATTGTATTCCTATTCGTGAGGAGATGGAAAGTAATCCACCGGATGTATTCATTTGTGGTCATTCACATATTCTGAAGGTAGCACGTGATCAAAATCTGAATAAGATGTTGTTCATCAATCCTGGAGCTGCGGGGAAGCAAGGATTTCAGGAAATGCGCACCGTGTTACGCTTCGAGATTGATGAAGGTAACATTCAGAATGTTGAGGTTATAAACCTTGGGAAGATGGGGAGAGCGCTTCCTATTTGAGTTCTAGGATTCGTATCTGTGAATCAGGTTTACTGCATTTAGCGCTGATTGTACTACCAAAGGAATGCCTCCGCCGGGATGAGTAGATCCGCCAACTAAATACAACCCATCTACGCCTTTAAATTTGTTTCTGGGGCGAACAAATGCAGAAAACATACTATTTGATGAGGTTCCATAAATTGAACCTTTGTTCGAAGAATATTTGTCGTAAAAATCGGTTGGGGTAATGATTTGCTTCACCTTAATGTATTCCGAAAGATTGGTTAATGCTCGGTCTTCCAAGTCTTTAATGATAAAATTAGCATAAGATTCACTTTCTGCATCCCAAGAGAAGGCATCAGATAAATACGGTGCATTCACCAAAATAAATAAATTGGAACCGTTATCGGGTGCATGTTCGGGGTTTGATTGCGAAGTATTAGCCACATAAATAGTGGGATCATCCGGCATTATTTTATCCGTGAAGATATGCTCAAATTCACGCTGATAATCTTTTGTGAAGAATATATTGTGATGTGCTAGTTCATCATATTTACGATCGATTCCAAGTAATAAAACAAACCCGGAGCATGATGGCTCAATGGTAGATGCTTTTTGCTTTTTTGATTCAGGCACCGCATCATTATCGAGTAATCTGGTAATCGTTTCTGTGGCATCACTGTTGGATACTACAATATCAGAATGCACAATCTGATTGTTGGTTCTAACACCGGTAATTCTTCCATTTTCGGTAATGATTTTTTCAACCGAGGCGTTAAAATGAAAAGTACAACCCAATGATTTAGCCAGATTAAGCAAAGATTCAGCCAGTGTGTACAATCCACCTTTGATATAGTATCCTCCCTGATTGATCTCAACATGTGGAATAACATTTAATGTAGCAGGGGCGAGGTATGGCGAACTTCCGTTATAGGTAGTAAATCGTTTGAAGAATTTTCGTAGATACTCTGATTGAAACTTCGAATCCACACGAGTAGAAACTGTGCTGAATGCATCAATCCCGAAGAATGAAAGCAAATCCAATTTCTTGAAATCCGAGAAACTGTACAATGGATTGTAGATAAAAGCATCCGCTGTTTTGGTGTAGATATTCTCAGCATAATCGAGGAACTCGGTATAAGCTTCGACATCTTCCGGTGCTATTTTTTTGATTTCATCTAAGGTTTTTAAGCGATCATCAAAGCAATTAAAGATGGTGTCATCTTGATAAAAGTATCGGCAAATTGGGGAGAGAGGTTGCAACGACAATTGATCGCCTAAAGTAGTTCCGCATCGTTTGTATAATTCATCGAGTATGTGCGGCATGGTGAGTAAACTTGGGCCTGTATCAAAAGTAAACCCATCTTTTTCGAAGCGATTCATTTTACCGCCTACCTTCGCTTGTTGCTCAAAAATTGTGACTTCATGATTCTCTGCCACCAATAAACAAGCAGTTGCTAAGCCGCCAATGCCTGCCCCGATTATACTTACCTTCAAAATTTCGGTACCTTCTGCATTATTACATTGTTATGATTCAATCCCTTCAAAACCCCAAAGTAGTTCAATTCATTCAGGAAAATCTGCATGTAAAACCTACAGATTTAATTCTAGGGGCGCACAAATATCCGGAATTACCTATTAAAGAAATTGCTGTACAAATAGAATCGCGCCAACAAATTCAAAAGAAACTGCCGAAGTGGTATGCGAATCCGAAGTTATTATTTCCAAAAAAGAGTAATCTGGAACAGGCAAGTTCTGAATTTACCGCCGAATTCAAAGCGAATTTGGTGCAAGGAAAAAGCGTGCTAGACTTAACTGGTGGGAGTGGAGTTGACACGTTCGCGTTTTCGAAAGTTTTCGAACAGGTAGATTATGTTGAGCCTAATGTTGAGCTTTGTGCACTGGCCCGCCATAATTTTAAAGTGTTAAATGCGAACATAAATGTAATTGAGTCTACTGCTGAGGAATTTCTACAATTGAATCAAAAATCATACGATTTGATTTACATCGATCCTTCCCGAAGAAATACCACAAATCAGCGTTTGATAGCTTTGGAAGATTATGAACCCAATGTAATTGCTTTGAACGATGCACTATCGGAAATTTCAGATAAGATTTTGATTAAAGCTTCTCCCATGCTGGACATCCAGAAAGCACTTGGTCAACTTCGTGATGTTTCTAAGGTGTTCTGTGTGTCGGTTGATAATGAGATGAAAGAAGTATTGTTTTTAATCGATCATCAACACAAAGCAGAGGAAGTGAATATTATTTGCCATAATTTGGGAAACCCGAAAGCTGCAACATTCACCTTTTCTATGGATGAAGAAGACCATGCAAGCTCCGAGTTTTCTGAACCGAAATCTTACATTTATGATCCATATACCTGCATAAAAAAAGGGGGAGGATTTAAGCTTTTTGGTAAGCGCTTTCGGCTTGGTAAATTATCAACAAATACACACTTATATACATCAAGTGAATTTATTGAACAGGTTCCAGCCAGAGTATTTAAAGTGATTAAGCATATTTCCAGCGATTCAAAATCCATCAAAAAAGTATCAGATAATGGAGCAATAAATGTGATTTCAAAGAATCACCCGCTTAACGCAAATCAGATTAAAAAGAAGTACCGATTAAAAGATGGTGGTAATCAATTTTTGATATTCTGCTCCGATCAAAATCAAAAACAAATTCTATTGTGCGAAATGCTTACTAGTTAATTTATCGGCTTAACAGTGAATCTACGTTCGAATCTTGATCTAACTCATTAGCTAAAAACTGAAAATTGAGTCGGAATTTGTCGGTAGTATCCAAGGTGTAGGTACACTCAAGTTGCTGAAGCTGTAATTTAACAAGAGTTTGTCCGAGATTTGTAGAATTCTCGAACGATTCGCCGGTTGCATAACCATTGCCATCATCTTCATAAATAAATCGTAGTTCTCGACCAACAGCTGCCATGCTGATGTATATGTTGCCTTCAGTTCGATTCACAAAGGCATATTTAACACTATTAGTAAGTAATTCATTAAACATCAATCCGAGCGGGATGGATTGATTCATATCTAAACGATAATCGGGGACATCCAAATGCAGATGAATGGTACGATCGCCTTGCAAGGTTTTTTGAATGCTTGGAAGGATACGACCCAAATATTTGCTGATGTTAACCGCATCCATATCGTTAGAATCATAAATGAGTTCATGCACTTTGGCGATAGAATGCACTCGATTAATACTCTGCTGAAAAGGTAGTTTTAAACTAGGATCGTTAAACTCGTTCACCTGAAGTTCTAACAAACTTGAAATGATGGTTAAGTTGTTTTTAACTCGATGATGAATTTCGGCGAGTAGGATGGAAGCTTTATCCTGCAAATAATACTGCTGAAGGCCACGATCGACGGTAAGAAGAAAATCGTCTTCGTTCCAAGGTTTGGTTAGATAGCGGTACAAGTCGGCCTTATTGATCGCGTTCATAGCAGAATCGAGCGCTGCCTGACCTGTTAAAAGAATTTTGATACTTTTTGGATGCGACTCGTGGAATTGCGTGAGGAATTCATCGCCATACATGCCCGGCATAATTTGATCAGAAATAGCCATAACCACGGTTTGGCCCATTTCGTCTAACTCTTCCACAATTTCAAGAGCTTCTTCGCCACTTTCAGCGAATTCGTACTCAAATCGGGTTCCAAACTTTCTGATCAGCTGTTTGCTTAACGAATTCAGAATGATCTGTTCATCATCTATGCAAAGAATCACATCCTTTTTATTCATAATTAAGCTCCGTATCTAAAGGTTCTGTACCCGACTCATCCTCGTCTTGTTTTTTATTATCGGCCACTTTATGTGGAATAATAACCGGAATTTTCACGATAAAACGAGTACGTCCGGGTTCTGATTCAACATCGATTGTACCTGAGTGATCGTTAATGATTTCTTTGCTGATACTAAGTCCAAGTCCGGTTCCTTCACCTTTGGCATTCGTGGTAAAGTAAGGATCAAAAATACTGCTTAGATTCTCTTCCGGTATGCCAGGGCCATTATCTTCAACTTCCACAGAAACCCAATCTTCATCAATATTTTTAAGTCGAATTATGATGGTACCACTGCCTTTCATAGCCTGAATGGAATTATGTATCAGGTTTGTCCACACTTGATTTAGGCGACCCGGATAACATTTTACATTCGGAACTTCTTCAAACTCTTTTTCTATAGTAATTGCTCGTTTCGTCTTGTTGTGCAGAATAATGAGTGTATTTTCAAGATCATCTTTCAACGAGGTATAAGATTCAGTTTCATTATCTACCCGGGAATAGGTTTTCAATGCTTTTACTAATTGAATAATTCTTGAAATTGCGATTCGAATATCACGAACATGAATCTGCGACATCCCGATATTATGAAATGAGTTAATGACCATTGGGCCGAGTTCATCTTCAAACAGAGGCTTAATCTCATCAACATTTTCTGCCGTAAACCCAACCTGAGCAAGCAAACGGCTGTAAAAAGCGGCATCCATCATCGAAAAGATTGAATCAACTTTTTTGATTTTGCGAGCTTCCTTTCTCACTTCAGAAGTAGTCAGAGTTTTTTCGGCTCCGATAATTTGCTTGCAGGTGTTTAAGTACAACACCTTTTTAGAATTAGGCAGTGCTTCGGTAACAACTATTAAATCGTTTAGTATGTCGATGTAATCGCGATTAATCTCATCGATAGCACTATTGATTGCACCGGAAGGGGTATTTATTTCGTGTGCAACACTTGCTACCAATTGGCCTAAAGCAGCCATTTTTTCTGATTGAACAAGCTGAACCTGTGCATTTTTCAGATCATCTAAGGTATTGGTAGCACGTTCTTTTTCTTTCTGTAATTGAATACTTTGATTTTCTAACTTAGTGAATGCCCTAGACAAACTTTTATTCCGTTCAGCAAGGGACACATTAAATTGCTCCATCTCCAAAATTCGCTGCTTTTGCGTTTCAATAAGTGTATCGAGCATGGTATTGAAAGATCGCGCGAGAACTTTAATTTCTACACTACCTTGTGAGTCATCCGCTCTTAATTCAGGATTTTCAGCCGAGAATTCCTCGGCCACTCTTTTTAAAGATTCAACAGGTTTTGTAATGTTTTTTGCCACTACATACGCGCAAAAAGAAGCACCGATAGCAATGAGGATGGTTAAAAACGTTAGATTTATGTTTGCCTCTTTTTGCGAATCTTTAATGTAATCTGTATTAAACACCATATAAATTTGACCGTTGCCAGAAATAGAAGAAAACCATTGTATTTGTTTTACAAACCGATCAGATCCCTTATGAAAAGAACGGGGAGTTTCACTTAAATCGATGTTTTCTGAATCTATCGTGTCAGGGTAACTTGCTAGTAACTCCTGGTATTCGTCATAGATTAGTATATAATCAATATTTTGGTTTCTGGTTGCCCACGAAAAAACTTCACTAATACTTTCGAAATTCTCCTCGCGTAGTCCAATTTCAAGACCAAGTCGGACCGCTTCTAACTGGATTTGTGCACTAGAATTATATTCTTTGTAGACTAGTTTGTTTTGAATAGTGCCGTTTAAATACGCAAACAAAACGGTTGCAATTACTGTAATGGAGGCAACTACAAGTATAAGTTGGTGTTTTAATGGGATATTTATGTTTGTATTAGAGATCATTGCTAATCTCAAATAATATCCTCATATCCGGGCTCACTCTGGAAGTTGGAACATACCCAATAGTCCCGGGCAAGTCGGTCACAGCTTCAATCATTTCAGCCACAGAGTTCACTACGTTTGGTGGAATCGACTTTCCTGTGAACTGAGCTCTAAGCCAGATTTTCTTAATTTTGGAAGGGGTTAAATCAAGCTTCGAGTAAAACCGAATCCTTAGGTAATTATCACCTTTGTAATCTGCCAGACGAATTCGGTTTCCATCTTTCCAATTCAAAGTGTTTAAGGTATAAAATGCTTTTAACTGAGCGATATTTATAGCATCAGTTTCAATGCTTTCATGTACCACAATCGAGATTGATTCTTCTGAATACTGTGCTTCCAGAAGCGAAGGCTCAGTTACACTCGTCAAAATAAATACGAAACAAAATAAGGAGAAGGTTTTCATCAGAATATGGTACTTATGCCAACAGTAAGCATGTTAAAGTTGTATTCCAGATATTCGTTTTTATTTAAACTACTCCTTAGGAGCTGTAGTTTGAACGCAGTAACCTCATTTATTCGCCAGCCTCCGCCTAGTGAGATGATGTTAATTCCTGCTCTTGATGGCGAGTTAGGTGCTACAAATTCGTATGTGTAATCTTTATTGGTAGAGTAATAACCGAATGCGTAAAGTTTTTCAGAAAAATCATAAGTGAGATTCCCATAAAAGAAATATTTATTAAGCTTAGCTGTCCTAAATGCTTCTTTTTTTCTGATTTTAGAATGATCATGAAAAGCTCCCATATATTCAGATTCGAAAGAAAAATTCTTAATGGTAAAGGAAAGATCGACACCTAACCGATAACGAGCTACTTCTCCAAGCACCGGAGTTGTTAGCTGGGGTAATCTAAATACTGAGTTTTCTGTTTTGGTTTTATTGTCCTCATCAAAAGTAAAAGAAACCCCCATTTTTTTTGTACTTATAAAATTTTCGATGCCTATTCTTCCACCAAAAAGGAGTGCGGTGTTAAGATTTTCACCGCGATAGAGTGTAGTATTTTCTTCTTCTGCCCCTAACTCGTTAGATCTAATCGACGATAAAAAAGAATTTTCAGCATTGCCTATATAAAATGCATAATCAAAAATGTAATTCTTGAATACATTATTACTCCCACTTAATTGTACGTATGCATTTTGTGGTTTGTAGTCTTCCGGTTTAAAAATATTACTGAAAAGTGTCTCGTAAACGATGGGTCTTATTATATAAGGGAATAAAGGAAGTCGGTTTTTTATTTCTGTAAGATTATTAAACTTTGGGAGGAGTAAGCCCGTCTTTAGCAATAAATTTTCATTTAATTTGAATGAGATCCAGCCTTCGGGTATCTCAAACTCTCCACTTGGTAGCCTGGATGAGTATGAACCGGAAGCTTCGAAATTGAGGAAGAAGGTGGTTTTATTGTTGATTGATTTTTGAAAGAAAAGATTTACCTGATGGAGAGCAAACGTGGAGGTTTTGGAACTTATCGAATAGCCAGCGGGAAATAGGGTATTGGGATAAATATTCGAATCTAGTTGACGGTGATTGAATATAATCTGAGAGAACCCAAAAATGTATAAATCATCGTCATTAACTTGACTAAAGGCGTTGTTATTTACCTGTGTAAGAATGGTCAATAACAAGATTAAACCAACTATTCTGTTACTCATTTTAATATTGAAATGCGTTGTATATACACTCTTCGGTGTTGTTGAATAGTCGATTTATCGGTAGTGTTAATGAATTATTAAGTAATGTCCGATAACAGCATCAATAATTTTCATTTCATAAATAACATAGTATGAGAACCTTAATAATTTTGGCTGTATCCCTTTTTATCTTAACAAACTGTAATGACGTTACAGGGTCTGAAGAAATAAAAACACCAAGTGAAATGATTCTCGGAAAGTGGAAAGTAAGCGAAGCCACTATCGATGGAAGTGTATATCCGGTTACAAACCCTGGATTCGGTCAAATTGAAGTTACCTTCACTGAAAACGATGTTGAGTATATTTACCCGGGAGTTGATGATAGTGGTATGCCTACTGCTAGTACAGATACCTTGATTGCCAATTGGCAATTGGAAAATGAGTCAACACTTATTCATATCACGCACCCCATCAACAATGTAACGTTGTTTGAGTGGGAAGTTGTTAATTTAGGAGTGGGCTTATTAAAAACATCTTTCATTTCACAGTCGCCGCTCGATCAGCAAAGTACGTCAACCTACATTCTTACTTACCAATTGATTGAGTAATACTTTATCCCAAAAAAAGCTAGTACTTAAGTGCTAGCTTAAATATATACTAAGACACATTCTTCGAACTAAAGAGGTGGCTAAGTAAGAATATTTTGAACAGTATTATTTAATCTTTTTGCTCGTCCGGTATCAAATGAAAAGTTCAGTTCGAAAGTGTCATTGGTATTTAAGGTATAGATACTTTCCAGCTGTTGCAGCTGAATATTGACGAGCATCAGACCAAGAGATTTCGAAGTTCTAAGAGTTCCTTCACTTTCGAAACCGGGGCCGGAATCTTTATAGGTAAAAGCTAATCGTTTTCCATCCACCTTCATCGAAATCGTAATTTCGCCATCTTTTTGATCATCGAAGGCATATTTAAACGAATTGGTAATCAATTCATTAAAAATTAACCCAAGGGGAATAGCTTGATTTACCTTCAGGCGATAACTGGGAATATCAAATAGGAAAGTAACTTGTTTGTTGTGGCTGTTTAGTGTTGCTCGAATGGTAGGGACGATTTTCTCGAGATATTTTTTGATGTCAACACTCGTCATATCCTCCGATTCATAGATAAGCTCGTGTACTTTTGCGATAGAATTGATACGATTAATGCTTTGCTGAAAGTAGATTTTGCTACCAGAATCACTTATCTCGTTCACTTGAAGCTCCAACAAGCAGGTAATAATGGTAAGATTATTTTTTACTCGGTGATGGATTTCTGCAAGTTGTAGCTCGATATTTTCTTTGATGTAAAACTGCTGAACTCCTCGGGTAACAATGTTGATGAAGTCGGCTTCATCCCAAGGTTTTATCATATAACGGTAAATTTCAGCTTCATTGATGGCAACAATCACCGATTCAAAGTCCGATTTACCTGAGAATAAAATTTTAATCACATTTGGGAAAGTTTGGGCAACCTCTGTTAGAAATTCTGTGCCTTGTTTTCCCGGTAGAATTTGATCGACGATAGTCATAACCAGACGTTTATCCTCGTTCTTCAGATTTGCAAGTAATGTTTCCGCTTCTTCTGCCGATTCTGCAAACAAGAACTCAAATTGCTCACCAAAATGAGCCTCGAGTTGACCTTTCATCAGTCGTAGGATGATAGGTTCGTCATCGATGCAGAGGATTACATCTTTTGTATTCATTCTGTACTACCTGTTGTTTATAAAGGGACCTCATTTCACCTTCATAACTTTTATCGGCAGTGAATGCGCTAGGTTTAATTAGAATTAAAAAAATAATTAACGCTAATTAAAAGGAATTTCTGAAACTTAAGGTATAGCTGAAGCCATGGTCGTTTTCAAAGCTTGATGAAGCATCTATTTGTTTGGTAAGATTTTCTACCAAACTTAATCCCATCGACAGTGATGAGTGTTCCTTAAAATTCTCATCAATTCCACATCCGTTATCGCGGATAGATAGTACAATCGACGATTTAAACTTCTTTAGTGATATCCAAAGTTTGGGATCGGGCTCATTTTCAAAAGCATGCTTAAATGCATTCGATACAACTTCATTAACAATTAAAGCGCAAGGAAGAGCTTGATTGATATCGAGGTAAAGAGGTTGGAGATCATAATGGATGTCGGCATTTACCTCAGTAAAATGGCTGTCGGTTAACAATTGAACCTGATCGCGGATGAATTGCGCAAAGCTGATTTTGGAAAAATCCTGAGATTGATAAAGCTCTTCGTGTATCGTAGCAATACTCTTAATGCGATCCATATTGGTAGACAGGCGATCTTTCACTTCTGCATTTTTTGTATCTACAACCTGTAAGTACATTAAACCGGCAACTACCGCAAGATTATTTTTTACCCGGTGATGTACTTCTGCAACCAACGCTTCTTTTTCTCTTACTGATTGTTGAATCAATAATTCTTTTTCTTTTCGATCAGAAATATCTTGCACGATACCAATAAACCGATCCGGCTCACCCTCGCTATTAAAAACATGTTTGCCGGCAGAATTTAACCAATGGATACTGCCATCATCCCAAACAACGCGATAATCCACGCTATAAAACCTATGCTCTTTTAAACTTTCTTGATAAGCTTGGTGAACTTTTTCACGATCATCAGGGTGAATGCAATTAATAAACGTGTCATAATTCCAATTAGGGTGATACTCATCAAAGCCAAAACATCGGTCGTGTTCAATGGTGCGTAAGGTTTTTTCTTCTTTGATGTTGTAATCCCAAATTCCAACCTTTGTTGATTCCAAAATTACGCGTAATCGTTGCTCGGTAAGTGTTGCTTTGGTCTCGGCCATGTGCAAGTCGGAGATGTCTTTCACAGTAGCGATATAGCTCAAAACATTTCCTTTGTCGTCACATATTCTGGAAGGAGAAACAATCACCGGGAAAATCTCCCCGTTTTTGCGCTTAAATTTCAATTGAAATTCAACCCTTTCCCCCGACATTACCTGCCCGAATGCAGCATTAATTTCGTCGAGGTGTTCCTCCGGCCAATATTTATGAGGTACTCCGGTTCCAATTAATTCGTGTTCTTCGAAGCCTAGCATTTCACAAAATGCAGAATTGACCACAAGATGATTTCCCTCTAAATCAAGCATAGAAAATCCGTCGTTCATGCTTTCCAGTACATTGGCTGTGAGGTGTTGAGACTGTTCCAACTGCAGTTCTGCCTCTTTTCTGCGTGTAACGTCCCGGGAAATCGCAATAATGTATCCTATTTGGTCAATCGTTTCGTAAGTGATCGTAATTTCTACCGGAAACTGTTCACCTGTTGTTAGATTGGTATTAGTGCTTTCGAAAATCATTTTTCGGCACTCTTTCATTTCCTCTACGTGGCTATGCCAATCGTCTCTAGTTTTAAAATCGTCTTCGAAGTCGCAAACATGAGTATTGGTTACTTCGTCTTTTGAAATACCCAGTTGCTTTAAGCCAACGTCGTTTACAAAAACTAAATAGCCATCTTCTTTGGCAACCTGAAAAGAATCATAACTATTGTCTAAAAACTTTTTATAGAGCTTGAATATTCGAAGTTCTTCATTTTTAATCTGTTCGCTATTTACTTGCTCAGTAATATCAGTGAAAAAAACAGATAAGCCATCGGGGGTGGGGTAGATGCGATTCTCGAACCAACGATTCCATGGTTCGAAATATTCACGCATGGTTTGCACTTGTTGGGTCTTGAATGCTTCTTTACAAGCTTCATGAAATTTCTTGCCTTCGGCTTCGGGGAAAACCTCCCAAATGGTAGTTCCAATTAGTTCATCAGCAGATTTGCCGAGCAATGCTCCTGTTACTTGGTTTACGTACGTGTAATTCCACTCTGAATCTAAATGAATAAATCCATCAGAAATTCTCTCCAATAGCTCTTTTGATGAAATTGGGAAAATCGTTTCTACTTCTACATTCTCTTCTTCGTGAGGTGATTTCATGTGCAATCCCTAGCATACACTTATCCCGTATGCGGCCTCTCGTTTTTAATATTCTGTACCTTTAAAAAATAACAAGAATAAACGACTAATGATGAGTAGTTGGATAAAATTAATATTCAAAAAAAAAGCGGGTGTAAGCCCGCTTTTTTGGGTGTTAAATTAGTAGTTACTGATCTGTAGAAACTGGATTTTTATTTAAACCGGGTACACGATCAAGAAACTCATTGTATAATTCAATTTGTCGGGAAGTCATAGGAATTTGATATCCATCAATAAACACTTCCAATATTTGTGTGGAAGTTTCAAATGGATCGCCTGTAGCGACAAACAAATTAGCTTTTTTTCCAACTTCGATAGATCCTAATTGATCTTCGAGCCCCATTATTTCAGCAGCATTGATGGTAATTGCCTTTAGAGCTTCTTCACGGCCCATTCCGTATGCAGCGGCAAAACCTGCGTGATAGGGTAGATTTCGTGAATTCTCGGTATCGTTGGTTCTCAAAGCCACTTTTACACCGGCTTTCTGCATCACAGATGGGTTTTTGTAAGCCGCATCAAAAGCATCACTACGCCGGGTTGGAACGCTTTGAACCGGACCTGTGATTACAGGAATTCCTGCATCAGCAAGTTCATCAGCTACACGCCAACCTTCAGCAACACCTGTGAATACAACATCGGTTAATCCTTTTTCTTGTACCCATTCGATGGCACTGAGAATGTCTTTCGCTGCATTTACTTCGATGTAAGCTTTCATTTCGCCTTTTACCACACGAGCAAGTGCTTCCATTTCAGGATAATAACGCGCGCCATCGGTTCCTTCGATTTCGGCATATAATTCGGCTTTATCCCAAGTTTCGTTCAGCGTTTTGAGCGCACGCTCGCGGGCACGATCGGCTTCTTCCTGAGTTTGTCGCCATCTGCGGCCACTACTTGGAAAATTGATCACCAATCCTTTTGAGCCTGCAAACATCTGATCGGGAGTATAGCCAAATAGATTGATAGTAGCGGCTGTTCCGGGAAAAACACCGCCTGAAGGTCGCGTAATTACCGTAGTAACACCGCTTACTCGTGTAACAGGAATTGCTTCAGAGTTTGGATTTACAGCGGTGAGTGCTTCCATCTGAGGTGTTATATCTCCGAATTCTCGAATATCCTGAGCTTCGGCAATACTTCCGATTTCAACCAATCCAAGCTGTGTGCCGGAATCAATCATACCCGGGTAGATTTCCTGCCCTTCATAATCAATGACAATAGCATCAGTAGGGATGGTAACATTCGCACCAACTGCTTCGATAATTCCATTAGAAATAACAATGGTTCCATTTTCAATAACACCATTGGTAACTGTGTAAATGGTAGCATTCGTTAAGGCGAATTTATCAGCTCTCGCTTGTCGCATAATGTCATTTTGAGCGAATGACAAGGTTGAGCCCAATACTAAAACAAGGATCGTAAGTAGTAGTTTTGTTGATCTCATTATTTCTCCTCGTTAACTAATTCGTAAAAATTCACAATCGATTCTTCGTGCATGCACATGTCATGGTCTTCACGGCTAAAGATAACCACATCTTCGATTGTTGATTCCGGGTCAATCATAATACGCTGATCGGCAACATCAGTATTGATATCGAAATACTTTACTCCGTCCACAAAAGTCATTTGTGGAATGGCATAGGTAGATAAGGGGTGCTTATCAAAAATCGCGATATCACCATCTTTACCAACTTCGATTGAACCAACACGATCGTCGATGCCTAACTGCATAGCCGGATTTAATGTGATTAATCGTAGTGCTTCATTATCCGAAAGGCTACCGTATTTCTGCGATTTAGCCGCTTCGTGGAAAAGGTGACGAATTAACTCTCCGGAATCGGAATTGATAGAAGTATTTACGCCATTTCTGGTTAGAATAGCTGCATTGTATGCCGTAGAGTAATACACCTCTAACTTATAAGCCCACCAATCTGAGAAGATAGACGCTGACGCTCCAAATGCTGCAAGTTCTGGTGCAACTTTGTATGCTTCGTTAGCATGCTGAAAGGTTAACTTTTCGATGCCAAAATCAGAGAAAACATTCATCAACATGTAGATTTCATCGGCACGGTAGGAGTGGCAATGAACCAAAATTTCACCTTCCAGAATGTCTACCATAGTTTCCATGCGTAAATCATATTCCGGCGCAATTTTACGGTTGCTTCGGTTTGCATTATAAGCGGCCCATTCATCGCGGTACTCAATAGCATCGTTAAATGCGTTTCTGATCATAGCTTCCACACCCATACGGGTTTGTGGCTGAATACCTCTCGCTCTACCGCCACGAGTTGGGTTTTCGCCAAGAGCAAACTTAATAGTTCTAGGCGCTCCTTCGAAGCGTAAATCATCAGGATTGGTGGTTCCGTAACGAAGTTTTAATGTTTCATTTTGGCCACCAATAACATTCGCAGAGCCATGCATTAAATGAATGGAAGTTACGCCACCTGCAAGAGCACGGTAAATGGATACATCCATAGGGTTTACCACATCTTCCATACTTACTTCGGCTGTAACCTGGCTGGTACCTTCGTTGATGGAAGTTCCTGCAATATGCGAATGCGCATCGATAATACCCGGCATTACAAACATACCTTCAGCATCAATTACTTCTACATTGTTAGGCTGACGTAGATTTTGACCGATACTTTTGATTTTACCGTCTTCGATCAGAATATCGGTATCCTCAAGAGTTCCATTTGTGATGGTCAAAACGGTAGCGTTTTGAATAAGTACATCACCTTTTGGAACCTGAGCAAACACAACTGAGCTAAAGCCCAGTATTAAAAAGAGATTCAAAATTAATTTCTTCATAGTACTCCTAGTTTTCAGGGTCTTGCTTAATGGCCATTAACGGAAAACTGAAATTGAATGCAGCTATTGAAGCCTCTGCATCATATTCGTTTCCAACAACATCTCCGGTAACAACTATCTCTATGAGCTGTCCGCCGGCATCAAATTCGATATCAAAGGTTAAAACCCCATCTCGATAGCTGATGTTATTCATGTCGATGTCCGGATTACCCGCGTCACTGGTCCACACACCTTCAATGGCTCCATCAACATTAGTAAAAATAAGCTGACCGGTTTGTTCACCTTGCGGTGTGGTAGAAGAGTAGTTCCATGTTCCGATAACGGCGTCTAAAACCTCATCAGAAACTTCTGTTTTACTACCTTCCTTTATTTCGTACTCGTATTTATCACCATCAACAAATACCATTTTAACGTCAGAATCTGATGAAAAATAGGGTCCGGTTGTTACAATAGCATTGCCCATTTTCCCGGCTTCTAAAGTTCCGGTAATATTGTTAATACCCAAAAGTTCTGCAGGATGAGTGGTAAGTGCTGCAAGTGCATCGGTTGAGTCGAAGCCAAATTCCTGTAGAGCAATTAAGTTCTTCTTGATTTTTGAATTGCTTACATCCATAGTCGAAAACCCGAACTTTATTCCTGCTGCTTTTAGAGCTGCAAATTGTTCCATGTATCGGTTGTAGAATTCTAGTCGGCGTGCTTCGAGTTCTGCAACTTCTTCCGATTTGTCCTCATCGTCAATTTCATCAGGTTTTTCTGGAAGATCTAGTGATAAGAACACGGATACATTGTTATTATCAAGTTCATCAATAATTTTCCATGATTGTTCTAGATTCCCAATCATTAAGTTGAAACCCATCTCGTTTTGTAAACGCATGGCTCTTTGTGCTTCAAGAAGCGAAGAGGCATTAAACAACATAGGTTGCGTTTTCTCTACCACCGGATAAAAGGCTTCCAACACTCGATCGTTAGCCGGGCGAGCTAAACCTGTTGGATTCGAGGCATACATTTCTGTATTTCTCTTAGACAGCTCTGCATTACGGTATATATTTCTCCACTTGGCCATAATCCCTAATGTATTTCCTGGGTAAGATCCTGGAGCCCCTACAAATTGTGAAACCGTAGCAACATTTTCTTTGAGCACCATGTGATCGACGTGCTCAACATCCGTAAGCAAAACTAAAGAACTTTTTCCGGGAAGCATACGTCCATAGGGAACGGTATGAGAAACGGTAAATCCAAGTTTACGCATGCTTTCAATGCTACTTTCTTCGATATTTAATTGCTCAACCACTGATATTTCCGGTGTAATGCCGGCATAATCGTTGGGTGGATCAGGAGTGAATAAATTATTCGGACGTTCCATAGCATCCGGTCGGCTTGCTCCAGTATTTGACATCCCATCGATGAATCCTGGATAAATCCATAATTCCGTTCCATCTATCACTTGAGCATGATCGGGGATATTTACAGTAGTGCCTACTGCAGTAATTACTCCGTCTGATATAAGTAGCGTTCCACCTTCAATTTTGGCACCGGGGGATGGTATAATTGTAGCGTTAGTTATTGCATACGTTCGAGTTACCGGAGATTCACCGGTTGGGTCGCTTTGTGCATTAACTAAAACAGGTGCCATCAAGAAGGGTAGAAGTACGAACAGACGAAAAGAAAGTATTCGTAGAAGTTTCATTCTTAATGTGTTGGTTAAGTATTATAGCTATTTAATTTTGAGGCAGTTAGAAAAGATTTAAAACACCTCAAGACAGTTTGTTCGGCAAGTATAACAGAAAAAAAGTATCGATATTCCGATATCAATGCTAATTACAAAAATTTGCAAGCAATAGAAGGGCAGATTAAATCGAGCTTAAAGCACTCCAAAAAGCATCATCAAAAACCTCGGTAGGATAAGAAAGTCCGGGATTAAATTGAACCTGCTTAGAATCAAGTAGTATGCTTGAATTAGAAGCCTCGGGCGCTAATAACGCATTCAATAAGACCAAACAGGCCGATTTAAAAGTAATGGTTATCAGCTCAGACTCTGAATCCGATTGCCAATTAACCGGCATAACGCTTTGGCAAATTAGTTCACCGGCGTCCACAATAGGGGAGACTTTATGGCAACTGGTTCCAATAAATTTTGCATTGGCTTGCCGCGCTGCTTTCAAGGTTTTCATCCCAATCATAGCCCCAAAAGCCGG
Source organism: Balneolaceae bacterium (assembly GCA_017640605.1). Lineage (GTDB taxonomy): Bacteria > Bacteroidota > Rhodothermia > Balneolales > Balneolaceae > HXMU1420-13. Next base: position 173,121 of record JAEPQH010000007.1, read on the forward strand.
AAGTAATGAATAATGAAGATTAATGAATTTACCTGGAAACTTAGCAAGTGTGCCTTCATCAATGATTTTATGAAAATTTGTTACAGCAACATCGAATTCACAGTTAGACAAGGCTTCTTGTAATAATTGTGGTGAAGAACGCGAATAAGTCACGATCTGAAAAGGAATGCTATTTTTTTCCGCAAATGTTGATGCACCACATGCTCTGTCTGCTATTACAGCCGTAATTTCGATCGGTAAGTGAAGTTGTTGTATAGCTAGATGCAAGAACTTGATAGTTCCACCATTCCCTGAAGCCAAAAAAAGCACTTTTTTATTCATCGATAGCTAATCTATAAATTTTAAATACTTCGTGGCTTCATTACCGGTGTTAAAAAGCAGATCTAGAACAGTTACACCGTGTTCAAAAGGGCCGTATAGTTGTGAATACTCTGGGTATCCTTGATAGTCGAGCCAATGGACGTTTACACCCGCTTGTTCAAACAAAGAAACCTCTAAATAGTTTTTTGCAGCAGGACCTGATAAATATTCTGTGGCATTTAGTTCTTTGCAGATGTTGAGAAGTTTTTCAGATTTATCTCCACTCAGTTTAAACTCCCTTGACCATCTAATTTCTGTATCAATCTGAAGCCAATGGCAAATTTGTTCGATAAATGTGCGATTTACATCACTTAAATATTCATAACTTTTTTGTAGATAAAGCTGCTCTAGTTCAGTAGCAAATTCATCAAAAAAGGGAGCCTTCTTGTAGTTGTGAAGCAGTGAGTTCCAGTGTTTTTGCTGCCATTCGTCTCCACTGGTTTTAGTCTCATTTATTTTTTGGTGATACTTACCTTTCACCTGAACAGGAATTGAAAGCCATTGTAACCCGTTCGGAGTTTTTATCTTATTTCTATTGCGCCAATCTCTTTTGGTGTATTGCATTTCATCGTACAATACCACGACATCCGCAAGGGCGATAGCATCGAAAAAACCTTTCCAGGGTATATAGTTAGATTGTGTAATTAGAGCTTTCATTCAGCATTGGTTTATCTGATAAACACCAAAAACCTTGCCAAACCTATGTTGGTTATTTCAAGCGTAATTTTGCTACTGCTTCCACATGGTAGGTTTGAGGGAACATGTCTACCGGTTGAACTTCAAGAACATCATAAACTTCTGAAAGTAATTTAAGATCGCGTGCCATTGTAGAGCTATCACAACTTACATACACCATTTTGGGTACTTTAAGCTCACACAATCGATTTACTACATCAGGATGCATACCGGCTCGTGGTGGATCGGTAATTAACACATCCGGTGCACCAAATTGCTCGACCATTTCTTGAGTAAATACATCTTTCATGTCACCACGCACAAAGGAAACATTTTCCACCTTATTTTCTTTGGCGTTAAAGCGAGCATTTTCAACGGCTACATCAACCAGCTCAATACCAAGAACTTTATTCGCTTTTAGGCTCATGTATAAGCTTAAGGTGCCTACTCCACAATAGAGATCATAAACCACATCATCTTGCTTTAAATCGGCATATTCACGTGCTACATTGTACAGTTTTTCGGCTTGAGCAGTATTTGTTTGAAAAAATGCATTGGGATGAATTTTAAACTCAAATTCTCCGATTTTATCACGGATAAATCCTGTACCGTAATACACCTTTTCATAACGCCCAATTGCAGTGGGATTATGTTGATCGTTTACGTTATTAACGATGGTAGTAATTACTGGAAAAGCTTCAACTAATGCTTCAGACAAAGCCTTCATGGTGTCAGGTTCATCTCTGAACGTGACCAGGTTTACCATAAAATCATTGGTATGATGTGCAGTTCGAATCATCACATGGCGTAGAAATCCTTCTTTCTCGAAAATGTTAAAGGGCTCAATGTCATGCTCTAAGCAATAATTCTTCACGAATTGAAGGATTTGAAACGATTCTTCTCTCTGTAGATGACACTCATTCAGGTTCAGTATTTTATCGAATCTACCGGGTGCATGAAGCCCAGCAGCAAAAGCCGTATCATCAACAAAATCATCACTTCGGATTTCTTCCTCGGTTAACCAGCGTTTATTGCTGATGCTGTACTCCATCTTGTTGCGATAATAGAATGCTTTATCTGAACCAAGAGCAGGTAACACCGGAGTTTCCAATCCTGCAATTCTTCGAATATGATCGCTTACTTGCTGAGTTTTAAACTCTAACTGCTTCTGATAGGGGACATGTTGCCAGCTGCAGCCACCACACACATTTGCATGCTGGCATTTTGGAGTGATACGATCGGGGCTTTCTTCAAGTAACTCAAGCATTTTTGCTTCGCGGTAACTTTTCCGACGTTTCACAATTCTAGCTTTCACTACATCGCCGGGCATAGTTCCGGGTACAAAAATGGCGAGACCGTCAACTTTGGCCACGCCTTTTCCTTTAAATGCTGCACCTTCGATGGTTAGTGTAAGTTCGGCGCCTTTTTTTAAACTGATAGGGGAGTTCATTACTCTTTTTGAGGTTCGTAGTATGCGTCAAATTCAATTTTTACAGCCGTGTACGCATCACTTAATTCTTCGATTTTATTTTGTGCAGTTTCCAGCTGTCTTAATGCAATGTTTGTGAGCGTTTGCAGAAATTTTACAGCAATAGCAGGATGGCGTTCCATGAGTACTTCAAAATCCGGCTTAAAAAAACCGAGCAGGGTAGAATCACTCAAACATTTTGCAGATGATTTTCTTCTTAAGTCATAACCAATGGATAATGCACCAAAGCTATCAGAACTTTCTAACACAAATCCTTCCCTAATATCTGAGGGAGAATCATCGCCGAGGTTAAAGGTGAGTTCTATGGAGCCTTCTTCAATAAAATACATTCCTGTTCCGGGGTCGTTTCGGTAGAATACGTATTCGCCTTCCTTAAACTTTCTGCGATGGCAGAGTTGGAGAAATTCATAGCGCTCTGCTGGAGAAAAGTTTTTCAAAAACTTTGACTTAAAGACCACGTTAGTTTGATTTTTGATCCGTTTAAATTTGTCTTTCATACGCCGCCCTTTATGTTCTAGAATGAATGGCCGATGCCAAAGTGAAATTCCATATTACGGTTGTTAAACCAACCAAGTTGAAGATCATGTGCACGAAAAGCAAAATCAAATCGCACTACTAAATATTCCCAATCAAGACGAAGGCCTAATCCTGAACTTACGGCAATTTGATTATAGAAATTATCGAATTTAAAACGACCGTTTTCGAGCTGATCAGTATTATCCTGATCCCGAAAATCATTTCTTGGTCCGTACCACACATTACCGGCATCAATAAACCAGGAAGCAATCCAGTCGGCACTTAACAAGTCTCTCACAAAAGTTTGCCGAGCCTCGGTTTGCGCCAATAGTTTTATCTCGCCACCATTAATGGTGAGTTCATCGTTGTTAATATCACCAGGACCAAGTTGAAAAGGAGCATAACCACGAATGTCGTTACTGCCACCGGCAAAGAAACGACGGTTTAGGGGGATGGAAGGATTTTCGCCATAGGGATGAGCAACTCCACCGAACAAACGCCATGCAAACACAGAAGAATTAGAAAGAGGGTAGTAGCGTCTGTAATCAGCGGTTAAAGTGATAAAACGGCTATAAACAAGTGTATTGTCGCTTAGTTTTAGTAAAGCCGGAAGTTCACCTTCAACAGTTCCCGGAGTAACTACAAACCGATCAATTGCATACGGAATATTCCCTGCAGCTGAGATGGAATATTCACTAAAATAGCCCCGGTCTTTTTTGATAAGATCAGTGTTTTGGCTTCGGATAGTATACCGGATGATAGATGAAATCTGAGGCTCAAAATCCTGTAACGAACGGATAAACTCGAAGCTGTTTTCTCCAAAATTGTTAATTAGCGTCTGTTTATACTCATCAGAGGGATTTGTATCGATAATATCGAGTTCGATTAGATCAAAGAATGAAGAAAGCCGAGAATTATGCTGTACTTCATATCGGTAGTTGAATCGGACATCTGAGTTTATATCGAATTGTAATTGATCAGATCGGCTGTAGGCTAAGGTATATCGTGTAATTCCATTGGTGAAGAAGCGCTGATTATCGAGAAACCGAAACGGCCAGGATATACGAGGCACAGAGTATTCCGTGCGCAACTCATAACTTCTGAATAATGAAGATTGAGCTGAATCAGAAGCAATTTCTTTTAAGGTGGATGAGCTCACGAATTCAAAACTTGCATTTGCACCAATTACAAGCTGCTCGGCTTTCCCAAATACATTGTTGTTTGTGTAGTCTACTCCTATACCGGTTCCAAATCCATAGCGCTTCATCCCAAAAAATTCAGTGCTGATGTTATGCTTGGTAAAAGTCTCCAGATCAAAAAAAGTGGGAATTAATGGCTTACTGAAATCAGGTCGTACCCCATCTTTAGATTGACCAAAACGACGAATGTAGAGATTTCCTAAATTCTGATACTCTTTTACTGTTTCCAGATATAGTTCTTCGTTATAGGTTTCGCCGGGCTCAAATAACAACTGATCGCTGAGCAAACTAATTTTTGTATCTGTTTCGGGCTCGATCATCAACACGGTTTTTAGCGTATCCGAATCAGGTTGATCACTTTTAATGCTTTTTTGTTCGGTATAATTATCGGGTCGCACCGGATCTGCCAAACGTACTTCTATATCGCCAAATCGATAAACATTTCCGGGATTTACCTGATACAGAATGTGCAATTTGTAATCATCCAATGAATCAGGGCGCACGTACGCTATAACTGAATCTCTTTCAACAGCAGCATATCCATTGTTTCGTAGAAAATTGATTACTCGCAATTGCTCGTTTTTCAATTCTTGTGCATTGAACTGTCGATTTACTTTGAACGTACTATCATCTATTCCAATCCCTGTAAGCGGACTTTGAATAAAAAATCGACGTCGTCTTTCGGGTTCGCTATTAAGTGGAAATCCTGAATAGGTGACTGATTCAATGCGCGATGGTTTTCCTTCGTTGATAATAAAGGAAACTTCAATTTTATCGGTTCGGTACTCGATAATGGTAGTATCTACCTGTACTTCGCGGAAGCCCAACGATTGGTAATAGAGTACAATTCGTTCCATATCGGCAGACACAACCTCGCGATCGAGCAGGGCAGGATCTTCACCGAAGCGTCCATTACTTAGCCGATGAAAAAAATACCATGGCGTAAATCTGGGAATCCCGAGAAATTCTCTATTTGTTTTAGTTCGTACCAGGTTTTCGAGTGTACGATCTTTCACAAACCGATTCCCCGAAAACCGAACTCTACGCACAACATCTTCTGATTGTATTTGCTCTTGCGTTTGTTCCTGAGCAAATACACCAGAATGCGATGGATAAAAGATTGGTAAAAATAGCACTAAAACTACAACGCAGATAGCGTTGTTAAGTGCTCGATTTAATAAATTAGCAATAGATTGCCACACATTTAGAGGAGGGGAGTTTTAAACGTCGTCGTAGTCGAAACCTTCGTCTTCTTCGTTATGAAAGAAGTCTTCTTTTCGAATGTAATCAGGCCAGATATCCTCGATGCTTTCGTAGATGGTGTTTTCACCTTCATCAATTTCTTCAAGTTCTTCGAGGTTTACGATAACCTGATTCGGTAACCCGTTTCTCTCTGCCCATTCAATTAACTCTTCCCTACTTGCCGGAAAAGGGGCTTCATCTAAGGCAGCAGCTAGTTCAACTGTCCAAATCATAGTGTTCCTTACGTTGTTTTCTTTATTTTTTAAGGATTCGGTGTATTAAACACTTGAATGAATTAAAATTCAAGTATTCAATGAATTATTTTATACTAAAAATCGTGCCGAAAATATTGCTATCTTAGCACAAATACATCAACAATTTCCAATCAGGTTTTATTATATGTTTAATGGTATAGGAGCACCCGAAATAATTATCGTCGCTATATTCGTGCTTGTTTTCTTTGGAGCTAAGCGCATTCCGGAATTAGCGAGAGGTCTGGGACAAGGAATAAAAGAATTCCGACAAGCGTCAAAAGATATCAAAAAAGAGATTGAAGAGAGCTCAAAAGACATCGAAGACGCCGTAAATTCTGACGAAAAGAAAACCACAAAGTAACTGACGATACCTTGATTCCGAAGACAATTCAGGAAGCCAAACAACAAATTTTAGCCGGTACACTCACCCTCACCGATTTGGTTGAGCAGTACTTCACGAACATTGATGCCTCTAATGAGGAAATTAATGCCTTCGTTTATCTAAATAAAGAAGATGCCTTAAAGCAAGCACAGAGCATCCAAAAAAAAGTGGATGCCGGTAATCACGGTCCATTACTTGGTGCCATCATGGGCATCAAAGATGTAATCTGCGAAAAAGGAAAGCCAACCACTTGTGCCTCTGAGATACTCGGCGATTTTCACAGTGTATACGATGCTACAGTAATTGATCGCCTTAAAGCGGCAGACGCCATTCTTATTGGTCGGGTAAATATGGACGAATTTGCCATGGGCTCTACCAATGAATACAGTAGATATGGAGCTGCTAAAAATCCACATGACACTTCGAAAGTTACAGGTGGATCATCTGGCGGTAGTGCAGCTGCAGTAGCCGCAAATATGGCAAATACGACTTTAGGTTCAGATACGGGTGGTTCTATCCGACAACCTGCTTCTTATTGTGGTGTAGTTGGTATAAAACCAACTTATGGCCGAGTCTCTCGATATGGACTAGTAGCCTTTGCCTCTTCGTTCGATTCCATTGGTCCACTTGCCCATTCTGTAGAAGATGCAGCTGCCGTTTTACAAACCATAGCCGGCTTTGATGAGCGAGATAATACTTCTGCTCAATTGGATGTGCCTGATTATATCGCAGCGGCTCAAAATCCAACTAAAAACATCAAAATTGGTGTACCTGAGGAGTTTTTTGGTGAGGGACTTGATGAAGGCGTAAAAGCTATTGTAGAAGCCAACATCAAAAAGTTGGAAGAAAATGGTGCAGAAATCGTTCCGATCCATTTGCCACACACCAAATACGGTCTTGCCACATATTACATACTTGCCACTGCAGAAGCTTCGAGTAATCTGGCGCGTTTTGATGGAATCCGATATGGACATCGTGCCGACAAAAATGAAGTGCTAGATGAACTTAAAGCGGAAGAAGCGGAAATTAAAGCCCGTTTGAAGGCAGCTTCTGATAATGAAAAGCCGTTGATTGAATCAGAACTTGAAAAACTTGATTCAGCCTTAACTCGACTTTATAAAAAATCCCGTACAGAAGGATTTGGTCCTGAAGTAAAGCGTAGAATCATGCTTGGTACCTATGTGTTAAGCGCAGGCTACTACGATGCTTACTACGGAAAAGCTCAGCGTGTACGCCGATTGATTCAAAACGATTTCAAAGAAGCATTTGAGCAAGTGGATGTAATTGCTTGTCCTACCGCGCCAACTACCGCCTTTGATATAGGTTCAGAAATCGATGATCCTCTCCAAATGTACCTCAATGATGCATACACTATCTCTGCGAATTTAGCCGGGATATGTGGCATCAGTGTGCCGGCCGGTACGCATGAAAATGGATTACCGGTTGGAATTCAATTTTTAGGTGATGTTTTTCAGGAAGAAAAAATCATCAATGCAGGTAGATTGGTAGAAATGCTCCGATAGTTTGGGAGTTTATCAGCTAGTAAAGTAATCGCGAACCATGAATAGACTTTCCGGAAAACAAGCATTAATCACCGGTGCAACAGCCGGAATTGGTAAAGCCATTGCCGAGCAATTTGCTTCGTATGGTTGTCATTTGGTGATTACCGGAAGAAGAGAGGATCGATTATCACGATTAGCAGAAGAACTACAAACCAAACATAAAGTTACCGTACTACCTTTTGCGTTTGATGTTCGAGATTTGGACGCCATTAAAGCGTTTAAAGTGAGTGTTCAGCATATTCAGTTTGATATCCTAGTGAATAACGCCGGACTTGCAAAAAGAGTTGATCCCATCCAGTCGGGAGATTTTGAAGATTGGGATATCATGATTGACACGAACGTGAAGGGCTTGCTTGCAATGACGCGTTTATTTTTGCCGGAAATGATCGAACGAAATAAAGGGCAAATCATAAATTTAAGTTCTACGGCAGCCCATGAAGCCTATCCTGGTGGATCGGTCTACTGCGCTACAAAGCATGCGGTTAAAGCGATCACCGAAGCCACTAAGAAAGATGTGCATGGCACCAATGTTCGTGTAAGTATGGTTTCACCGGGATTGGTAGTAACGGAATTTAGCAACGTGCGTTTTGATGGAAATCAGCAAAAAGCAGACTCGGTATACAAAGGGATGCAGCCATTAACAGCTGATGATATTGCTGAGATCGTAGTATTTGTGGCGAATCGCCCCGAACATGTAAACATTCTAGACACAATAGTGATGCCGGTGGCTCAATCTTCGGCTCAAATGGTTCATCGAAATGAATAAAATTTACGTTTTACTAGCTGCATCACTCTTAGCTCTTTCATGCAGTAATGAACAAAAATCCGGACTTCAGTTTTCTGAAAAAGGACGAACAGTACCCGAATTTAATGCTGATTCAGCTTATGCATTTATTCAGGCTCAAGTAGATTTTGGTCCGAGAGTGCCCAATACCTACGGTCATGTGGAAACCCGAAAATACTTAGAACGCAAGTTCAGGGAATATGCAGGAAATCAAATGGTTTTCGCTCAAGAGTTTACAGAAGAAGGCTATTCTGGCGACGATTTAAAAATGGCGAATATCATTGCAGCATTTAACCCAACCGCCGAAGACAGACTTATGCTTTCTGCACACTGGGATACACGCCCAAGAGCGGATATGGATACAGTTCGAACAGCAGAATACATTTTAGGTGCTGATGATGGTGGGTCCGGTGTTGGTGTTTTAGTTGAACTAGCACGGGTTTTTTCTGAAAATCCTCCACCTATAGGTGTTGATATCGTGTTATTTGACGGAGAAGATTACGGTGTTCCCAGCGATTTAGATATGTATTTTCTTGGATCAAGATATTGGTCTCAAAATCCTCCGGTTGCAGGCTATTCCCCCCGGTTTGCAATTTTACTGGATATGGTTGGTGCGAAAACGGCGCAATTCCCAAAAGAAGAATTATCGGTAGGATATGCGCCCGATCTTGTGGATGAAATCTGGGAATTAGCCGATGAGCTGGGACACAGTGATCTATTTTTGGATGAACTCGGAGCTTCCATTTTGGATGACCATTGGGTGGTAAACACGCAAACCGATATTCGTATGATCAATATCATCAACCACCGAAGAAATAGTGAGGGTGAAGTGGAATTGGATGATTACTGGCATACTCACAGAGACAATATGGATATAATCAGCACCGAGACGCTCCAGGCAGTGGGCGAGGTTTTGCTTGAACTCATTTATAATCGATTGTAATGGATTACATCCGAATTTATATCGCCATTCCAGATGAATTTCAGGAATTATTAATTGCCGAGCTGTTTGATATGGATTTCGATGGCTTCGAAGAAGAAGAACATCGAATAATAGCATCCATAGCAGCTAAAGATTTTGATGATTACAAACGTGAAGAAATCGAACGAATTTTGCTCCATTATGGCGATGAAGCGTTTATCGAAAAAGAGGAGATTGTTGCACCGCAAAACTGGAATGCGAATTGGGAGCAAAGCATAGAACCTCAAACCATAGGCAAGTTTTATGTTCGTCCAACCTGGGGAGAAGCATATTATGGGGATGAATATATCGAGTTGCTGATTGATCCAAAAATGGCGTTTGGAACCGGATACCATGCTACCACACGATTACTCCTCGAATGGATTCCGGAAGTTGTAAAAGGAAACGAAGAAGTACTTGATGCAGGAACAGGAACCGGAATACTAGCCATAGCAGCTCTAAAAGCAGGAGCTAAGCAGGCATTTGGATTCGATATTGATGAGTGGAGCGAAGACAATGCCAAAGAAAATATGGCGCTAAATGGAGTGGATAGTTTTGAAGTTAAACTGGGATCCACAGAAACCATTCCAGCCGAGAAACAATACGATTTGATTCTGGCAAACATCAATAGAAATGCATTATTAGATCTTATTCCAATTTTAAACGCACACCTTAAACCCGGTGGAAAATTATTGCTTTCCGGGTTATTGGAAGCCGATGAATCCACTATTCTGAAAGTAACGGATAAGCAATTGCTTACCCACGTAGCCACCCGCCAACAAAAAGAATGGATCGCATTATTACTCAGCAAATAAAAGCTTCAATCGATATCGGAACCAATACCGTGCTGTTATTGGTAGCAAAAGTAGGTGATCAAAACCTTGAAGTTTTGCACGAAGTATATCGCATGCCTAGGCTTGGTAGAGGAGTAGATGAAAACCGAACTCTGCATACCGACAGTATTGCTAGAGTGATGAAAGTTCTAACTGAGTACAAATCAATTCTAGATGCTAAGTTTCCTGAATGTCAGCATGTAATTGTAACAGCTACCAGTGCGGTGCGTGATGCGCAAAACCGAGATCAATTTATTGAAGCCGTGAACCAAAAAACGGGTTTTGAAATTACTTTGTTAAGCGGAGATGAGGAAGCTCAGTACACATACCGAGGAGCTTTAGCAACGCTTGAACAAACAAGTATCCAACAATCGAATGTTGTGCTCGATATCGGTGGTGGAAGTACAGAAATTGCACTAGGAAAAGGTAACACGCTAAAGGCTTACACTTCAGTTGATATTGGATGTGTTCGATTTACTGAGCGTTTTTTGTCTCAAAATCCACCAAACAAGGAATCCATTTCAGCTTGCCGATTAGCTATACGTGAAGCTCTGGCAAACCAATCTCTAGAAATTGCTGAATATACAACGGCAATTGGTGTGGCGGGTACTATGACTTCGTTAGCTGCTATCGATTTACAGTTAGATGCACTGCAGATTAAACAACTAAACGGGCATAAAATCAGCCGAACCACTATTTCCCGAAATATTGAAGTTTTTAGCACTCAAACGTACGATCAATTACTGAAGTTGAATCCATCGGTACTAAATGGCCGTGAAGATATCTTTCTAGCAGGCTTGCTGATTCTGGATGAATTCCTAAACTTTTACTCCTTGAACGAAATTAAAACTTCAACAGGAGGAATTCGGCACGGAGCTATATTAAAAGGTTAAAAAAGATTGAAAAATAGAATTTTCATTTAGCTTAAGCTTTGTATTTTAGTCGACTAAAATAACCCCATTAATGCAGGACAAGTCTAAATCATTTACAAACACTTCGCCACGCGAAAATGCTTCAGCAAGTAGTATCGAAGATGACAAGCTGGTAGCAGAAGCGTTATCCGGAAGAGAGGATTCGTATAAAAAGCTGGTAGACAAGTACGACCGACCCATCTTTTTTCATATCCGAAAAATGATCAAAGAACAGGAAATGGTAGAAGACTTGGTGCAGGAAGTGTTCATCAAGGCGTTTAAAAATCTTGGGAGTTACAGCAACGAATATGCCTTTTCTACCTGGTTATATCGTATTGCAACCAATCACACCATCGATTATTTGCGGAAAAAGAAACTGCAAACATTTTCGATCAGTGATCCCATCAAAACAAAAGATGGAGAAATGGAAGTGCAATTACCGGATACTTCCTTTGCTACAGATGCTCCTGTAATCAAAAGTGAGCGCAAGGCAATAGTCCAACATGCTATTCAAAATCTTCCGGATAAATACCGTCGAGTGATTCAAATGCGGCACATGGATGAGCTCAGTTATGATGAGATTGCTACCGAACTCGATTTACCATTAGGTACGGTAAAAGCTCATATTTTTCGTGCCCGTGAGTTGCTGTATAAAGCCCTCATCGACAAGAAGGATAAATTTTAATTCACTTTTTTGTCAGTCTGGGAGTTGCATACGCTCTCAGAATTTAATGATGGGAGAGAATCTCATTCATAAATCCATAAAAGTAATAGCATATCTAGTCGCATATTTGGCAGGATCACGTGTTCGACTGGCAGAAAATCGCCTACCATATAAAAATTGAGCGTATATATTTTAAAGGAATATTCCGGCAAGATTTGATGGTGAATTAAAAGATCTTGTCATAAAAAAGAATCTGTAACCAATTGTAGTGGAACGTTTAACAGGTTTTGTTTGTAGTTTAATCGCTATCGCAACGGTAGGTTCTATTTCTGATTTCTTAAGTAGAATTTAGATTTATGAAAATCTTTTAACTATTTCGCGCTCAGTAGTTCTAAAGAAAAAATGAGCTTAGCTCGATAATCTCTTCAACATCAAAACAATCTGAAGAAATATGTCGAACAAAACACGCTCTTTAAAAAGCAGATTACTGCTTACTTCACTATCTATTGGAATAATTCCCGTACTGTTTTTATTGATGGCAACCTATTTTTCGGTTTCTAACCTCATCGAGCAAAAAGTTGAAGATAGTTTGGTTTCAATAAGAGATTTAAAGGCCAGTCAGATCGATGAATATTTCGAAACCATTCATGATCACTTAACCACATTAAGTACCAATAATGCGGTTGCACAAGCAGTTGTTGATTTTGATACCGCTTGGAGTGTGCTTTCGGCGGATCTTGAAGCTTCCCCCGAGTCTTATTTGAAAGATTTATACATCGAGAAGAATCCAAATCCAATTGGATCAAAACATCTTTTGTTTGCTGCCGATGACGGTAGTTTCTATTCCGAAATGCATGGTAAGTACCATCCTTTCTATTTTAACACTCAAGAGTCGTTCGCTTATTACGACATTTTTCTATTTAACACTTCGGGAGATTTAATTTATTCGGTATTCAAGGAATTAGATTTCGCCACTAATATGATCGATGGAGAATATTCAAACTCCGGACTTGCTAAATCTTTTGTAAAGGCCATGAGTTTGCCTGTAGGTGAAGCCACATTCGTTGATTATGATCCCTACGAACCTTCTTATGGTGCGCCTGCATCTTTTATGGCCGCTCCTGTATACTCAGGCGAAGAAATCATCGGGGTGTTAGCCTTTCAAATGCCTCTGGATAAAATTACAGATATCGTAAATGCCCGTTCAGGTCAGGGCGAAACCGGCGAAACATACATTATTGGAGCAGATCAACGATTAAGATCAGATAGTTATAGAGATGCTGAAAATTCAACGGTGGCAGCTTCTTTTGCTTCTGATAATCCTTTAGCTATCACTCAAAGCAAAAGCGTACAACTTGCTCTTTCAAATAAATCAGGTTCCAGTATCATTGAATCTTATCTGGGTGATGATGTAATCTCGGCTTATGCTCCCATTCAAATTCAAGGGCAACGTTGGGCTATTGTGAGTGAAAAAACTAACCGTGAAGCTTTTGCCACTTTCAACCGATTCATGAATATCGCTTATTTAGGATTGATTTTGTTAGTGGGTGTGATGGTAGCGGTAGCCTTTTATGTAACCGATCGCATTTCCAAGCCCATTAAAGCGGCAGTTGATGTTTTTGCAAAAAGCGTTGAAAAATATTCGGTGTTCTCATCGCAATTAACAGGCAGTTCCGAAAAATTAGCTACCGGTGCCTCAGAACAGGCATCTACATTCGAGCAAATATCTGCATCAGCCAGCGAAATTAGTTCTCAAGCTAAACGAAATGCATTGTTGAGCGAAAATGCACTTCAAAGTGCGGTGGAACTTGCCACTATTTCAAGTCAGGGCACAGATACGCTCGAGCGATTAAAAAATTCATTTAACAGAATGAAAGACGGCGCTACTGAATCAAAAACGATCATTAACAGAATTAATGAAATTGCATTTCAAACCAATCTACTGGCGTTAAATGCCGCTGTAGAAGCTGCTCGGGCAGGAGAGGCAGGTTCAGGATTTGCGGTGGTTGCGGAAGAAGTTCGTAGTTTAGCTAAAAGAGCTTCAGAAGCTGCCGCAGAGACAGAATCCATCATTGTAGGTTCAGTAAATGCAGCGAATGATGGTGAGCAAACCTTAGACATTTACGAGCAATGGTTCGAAAATATCAGTACTCATTCTTCGCAAATTCAGGTAAAGTTAAACGAACAGGCACTGTCGGTAGAAGACCAAGCAAGAAGTACCGAACAAGTTTCGCTTGGGGTTATTGAATCGGAGCATGTGGTTCAAGAAAATGCGGCCTCAGCGCAGCAATTAACAGCTACCGCACAGGAAATGTACGCCGAAAGTGAGACGATCAATGCAACAATCAGTACACTAAAATACATGGTGTCAGCCAATGACTAATCTGAGAAAAGCTATAATAACTTCTTTATTGATGGTTGTTTTTGCCCCGGGGATAATGGCTCAAAGAAAGGCTCAGACCAGTTTCGATGTGGTTAGTACATACGTTTGGCGTGGCGTGGCCTTTTCCGGTGTTTCCATTCAACCATCTTTCGAATACGCTACATCAAAGGCTTCCATTGGAATTTGGGGCTCACAAGGTATTGATGGCTTTCAGGAAATGGATCCTTTTGCCACGTTTTCAATTACGGATGAGATCTCACTGATGGTTACCGACTATTACCTACCGGGAACTCTATATTTTTCGATCGAAAGTCATGCGATTGAAGCCGGAATCCAATATCAACGAAATAAATGGAGCTTCTCGGGATACTATATTTTTGCGGGGGAAAGTTCAGTTGGCGACGATCTATATTTCGAAAGCAGTTACAGCACTAATGAGCTTACATTTTTTCTAGGTGCCGGAAATGGTTGGCATACCTCAGATTCTGAATATAACCTTGTAAATATCGGAATAACTAAATTCGATGAGCTGAAAATCAATGATACTTTTTCGATTCCGATCAGCACCAGCGTTATTTTTAATCCAGATTCCGAACAGCTATTTGTGTTGGTTGGCTTAGGGTTTTGAAAAGTATCAGCAGTGGAATAGTTAAAAATGCAGAGAGTTTTATTCTGATAAGTTTCTTGTCACAATCCCCAAATTTCGCTGAAATCCACTCCATTTGGTTCTACGAACTGGAGAGCCTGCAAAAAGTTCGTTAAAGGAATCTTCATCCAAATTTTTATAGTGGGAGTTACCTGCTTCCAAAACTTTCTGGCGTGGATGAAGATCTACCAATTGAGCTAATTTAGCTTTGCTGTTCCACGGACAAACATCCTGACAAATATCGCATCCAAACACCCAGTTTTGAATATCGGTGTGGTATTTTTTGTCGATTTCACCTTTATGTTCGATGGTGAGGTAAGAAATACATTTGGTGGCATCTACTTTTTGAGGTTCGTAGATGGCATCGGTTGGGCAAGCTTCAATGCAACGCGTACAAGTTCCACAATGATCGGTGGTAGGTGAATCATAAACTAGCTCAAGATCAATGATCATTTCTGCGATGAAGAACCAGGAGCCAAGTTGTTTATTCAAAATGTTCGAATTTTTTCCCACCCAACCTAAACCGGCTTGTACCGCCCATGCTTTGTCAAGCACAGGGGCTGAATCCACAAAGACTCTGCCTTCCAATCCGCCAACTAATCCTGACGTAAAAGAGAAAAGCTCATTCAATTTCTTTTTGAGCACTTTATGATAATCTCGCCCTTGCGCATATTTTGCAATAAGAGGCTTATCAAGTGTTCCAATAAGTTGATTATGTGAGGGGTGATGGTAGCTTGAAAGCAGTGAAACTACGGTTTTCGCACCTGGGACAAGAACGGTTGGATCGATGCGCTTTTCGAAGTTATTACCCATCCATTCCATGCTTCCATGTCGATCTTCCTTCAGCCACTGTTCCAATCGGCGGGCATCTTCAGTTAACTCACCAGCTTTAGCAAATCCGCAGGCATCGAAGCCAAGTTGAAGAGCATGGTTGCGGATTTTTTGAGTTAGCGCTGCAGTATTCATCACACGATGAATATACGAAGAATCATGCCCGAGGCATTACAGGCACAAGTTTGTCGCCTTTCCAAGCCAAATCTTGTACTTTTCCATCCAAAATACGAACCGTTCGGTAAGGGTACTTTTTCACGATAGAATAATCGTGGGTAATCATTAGCACAGCGGTTCCCCGATTGTTAATGTGCTTTAAAACCTCCATAATATCTTTCGTAGCTTTTGGATCGAGATTACCTGTGGGCTCATCAGCAAGAAGAATTCGTGGTTCGTTAGCCAAAGCTCGGGCTATGACAACACGTTGCTGCTCACCACCTGAAAGATCACCCGGCATGTTTTTACTGCGATGAGATAACCCGACCATACTTAGCACTTCGAGTACTCGCTGTTTAATAAACTTCGGTTTTTCACCGGTTACCTGAAGTGCAAATGCTACGTTTTCAAACACATTTCTATCTTGCAGCAATTGAAAGTCTTGAAATACAATCCCGAGTTTTCGTCGTAACATCGGTACTTGCTTCATGCTTAGTTTATTAACGGGCATATCAGTAACGCGAACGGTACCGGAGTCGGGCTCAACGTCACGGTACAGCATCTTTAAAATAGAACTTTTCCCAATACCGGTTGGACCAATGAGATAACAAAATTCTCCGTTTCGGAGCTTAAAATTAACTCCCTTTAGAACCTGACGGTTTTCGTAGCTAAGCGAGATATTGCTGAGTTCAATTACTGCGTTTTCTGACATCGAAGAACTATGGTTACACGTGCACTGTTTTCATCGGCTTCTATCAAATCAAAGCCATCATATTTTGCCACCAGATGATAGGAGGTTTGATCCAAAATTGACAGCATTTCTGATAAAGTATATGCGCGTTGTCGATGTGTTTCTGTCCAGCTGGAAATTACTTTTTTTGTTGATAGATCAAGCTCTTCGATTTCAAACTCATTTACATGAATTTTATCGGCAGGAGTGAACCAACTTTTTCTAAAATATCTGAGCGTACCAGATTCCCCTTCAGCTTCATTTAAGTGATCTACTGATTGCAGAGAGTTTTTTGGAGTAGAAAAATCGAAAATAAATAATCCATTGGGCTTCAATGTTTTGCGTATAGTTTCTAACGAAGTAATTAGTTCTTCTTCAGAATGCAAGTAGTTGACGCTATCGAATACAGAATACACACAATCGAAAGCATTTCGATAAGGAAGATCTCGAAAGGAAAATGGCTCAAGCTTGATTTGATATTCTGACTCTTCAACTTTTTGCTTAGCAACTTCGATCATTTCGGCAGATTTATCGGTACCGGTTAGTCGGTAGCATTCCAGTTCTGCCAGTGAAAGTAATACACTTCCGGTTCCACAGGCAGCTTCCATCACGTCAATGGGATCCTTGTGATGCGTTTGCATGATTTCGTCGATGTAATCAGCCCACGATTCATAATCCACATCGCCCATCAAAGTATCGTACAGCTTTGCTAACTTGGAGTATTCTTTGGTTGAATTAGGCACCATATTTACGCTCCGCCATGTTTACCGCTACAGAAAATGCCTGAGAAAAAGAGGTAGAGTTCGCCACACCTTTTCCCGCAATATTAAATGCCGTTCCGTGATCAGGACTCGTTCGGATTATAGGCAAGCCGGCGGTGAAATTTACGCCATGACCGAAAGAAAGTAATTTAAAGGGAGCCAAGCCTTGATCGTGATACATCGCTAAGATGGCATCAAATTGGGAATGAAGTTGTTGACCAAAAAAACCATCGGCCGGAAAAGGGCCTTTTAACGGCAACATTCGTTGCTGTGCTTGTTTAAGAGCGGGTTCGATAATTTCGATTTCTTCTCGACCAATAACACCGCCATCACCTGCGTGAGGATTTAGACCTAAAACCGCAATGTTCGGTGATTCAAGTCCGAAATCGTACTTTAAACTATGAAAAAGCAGTTGAGCTTTTCGTAAGATGAGTTCTTCTGTTATAGTTTGGCTGATTTCGCTTACCGGAATATGTGCGGTTACCAAAGCTACGCGAATGTTTTCGGAAACAAGCATCATCAATACTTCATCAACTTCGCATTGTTGAGCCAGAAATTCAGTATGACCCGGAATATTATAGCCCGCTAAATTCACGGCTTCTTTGGAAATTGGTGCCGTTACCATAGCTTGTGCATTTCCGTTTTTACACCATTCAATGCACTGCTCGATAGATTGCATGGCAATTGCTCCACTACCTGCGCTTTGAGTGCCCGGGGCTATCTCAATTTCTTCGCATTCAATATTCAAAATATTGATTTTGTTGGGCGTTACTTCATCAGGTTTGGTGATGATTTCAGCATTCAAATTTATATTCAGAATAGTACAGTAGAAATCAACAATATACTTTGGTGAGATGATAATGGGTGTAGATCTATCGAGATCGATCTCCAATAACGACTTTATTACTACTTCCGGACCGATTCCATTGATGTCGCCAATGCTTATCGCTATGTTGTTAGCCATACTTTTTTAACCAAAGGTACTAGCGATATATCGAAAATGACAGCGATTATTCGGTTCCGATGAGTACAAAATCACCGAATCCGGTACTCGCTTCAAAAACAAATCGCTTGTTACCATATTTCCAGATTTCGATTACTTCCCCGTTTTTTGGAAACTGTCGATCTTTAGAATCCGGCGGACCATAATTGATATATACTTTTCCTTGGTCGCTTTCATGTCCGGCTAAATTACCTCGATTACTAAATTCTTTGAAGGCATAATCTATTCTACGATAATATTCGGCCATCAATTCGTTGTAGACGGTACCTTTCGATGGATCTCTTTTTTCCCAAAACTCTCTGAATTTTTTCTCTTTCTCCGCGTCCGAACCGGATTTTATTTGCTTCAGCTGATCCTCGTTAATGATGTATTTAAGATGATTTATTGCGATATCTAAGTTGTATAAACTCGCTGGCATATCAGGCCAATACGATCGGAAAAATTTCTTAGCTAATGCTTTATCCGAGTTCTCTTTATTCAGTTCGATCGAATACGCAGCATTTTGATAATTAGAATGCGGAATTTTAACTAACGCATAGGTAAATCCAAGTTCCGATTCTTTCATACTCAAAGATGGCTCTGCACCGGAAGAAAGAACAGGATGCATACCATCAATTATTAACTCCTTTTGAATAGCGAGTTCATCAATTAATTCTCCCTTTGAGGTATCTCTGCGACTCGTATTCATTCGGAATATATTTATTGAATACGAAGAGTTTGCATCATAATCAGGAATGCGAACGAGAGCGTAAAAATCATCCCCAAAAAGAATATTGTCTCCAAGATTGGTTAATGGAAGGTCTGAATCAGCGGTAAGTGATGGTTTGTTTTTAATGGTGTAGATTTCACCGGTTGCTTTCGTTTTCCAATCCGGTACTCGAACATTTCTGTAATTCGAATTTCGGTCGTTTGTGCTCTCGATCAAGCTAAGCTGTAATACATAGTGATACACTCCCGGATTGAGTTGCACCGAAAGTGAACCTGATGCATAGAGTTTAGCAGATTCTGTTTGTTCAAATGTTTCGGTGAATAAAGTGTCCGACCACATGTCGCGACTAACTACATTCACATCGGTAGGACGGCGATCGCGTTTGGCAAGTCCTTCAAAAACTTCATTATTAAGTCGAATGGTTGAATAAAAACCTGCACCTTCATGAGCGTTAAGTTCTGAACTTGGAGTTATTTTTTTGAAGGGAAGAAAATCGTTGTTGAAACGGAACAGGATTCCGAGCTCAGCTTTGTAATCATCGGCCGGTAAAATAATATTATCAATAAAAATCTGAGGCGCCGATGAACGATTGATAAGGTCTAAGTAGGTTACGCGTTGCCGCTGAGCTAAGCTTATTGAGCTTGAAACCATTAAAATGGCGAATAGAGCAAGTAGTTGTTTACGCATTGATCATTTTTTTTGCTTACATCAGTAAGACGTAAAAAGGGAAGTGGATAATTCCTATTTTGAACGTCGAATCAGTAGAAACTAGTATATAAAAACATCGACATCAAACAATGAGTAGTACTACTAAATCAACAAGCTCACATTGGTTACAATCACTAATCGAAGATTTACGATCGCAAGAAGTAGAAATTAAAAAAGGGGGCGGTGAAAAACGTATCGAAAAAGAGCATGCAAAAGGGAAGTTGACCGCTCGCGAGCGTATTAATTTATTAACTGATAATGGAAGCGCTTTTTATGAGCTTGGACTTTGGGCGGGCTACGAAATGTACGAGGATGTGGGTGGATGTCCGGCCGGCGGAGTAGTTACCGGAATTGGTACCGTTTCTGGTAGAAAATGCATGATAGTTGCGAACGACGCCACTGTGAAAGCTGGGGCTTGGTTTCCAATCACGGCAAAGAAAAATCTGAGAGCTCAAGAAATTGCTATCGAAAATCATATTCCATTGATCTATTTGGTTGATTCTGCCGGAGTTTTTTTACCGATGCAGGATGAGATTTTCCCCGACAAAGAGCACTTTGGACGAATGTTCAGAAACAATGCAGTGATTTCAGCAAAGGGGATTCCACAGATTGCCGCTATCATGGGCAGTTGTGTGGCCGGTGGCGCTTACTTGCCGATTATGAGCGACGAAGCTTTAATTGTTGATGGAACCGGAAGCGTGTTTTTAGCCGGAAGTTATCTGGTAAAAGCTGCCATTGGCGAATCGGTGGATAATGAAACGCTTGGTGGTGCTACCACTCATACCGAAATTAGCGGCGTTACCGATTACAAGATGAAAGATGATGAAGAGTGTATTTCTACCATCCGCGATCTGGCAGATAAATTAGGTCCGTTTGAAACGGCCGGGTTCAATCGATCTGAACCGAAAGAAACACAGCGACCGGCAGCTGATTTATTCGATTTGATACCTGAAGCCCGAACATCGCCTTACAACATGTATGATGTTATTGATTGCATGATTGACGAGGGAAGTGCTACCGAATTCAAAAAAGGGTTTGGGAGTACCATCATTACCATGTACGCCCGCATTGATGGTTGGAGTGTAGGGATTGTGGCGAATCAACGCACGATCAGCAAAACAAAATCAGGGGAGATGCAGATTGGCGGAGTAATCTATTCGGATTCTGCTGATAAGGCTGCCCGTTTTATCATGAACTGTAATCAGAAGAAAATTCCGTTAGTATTTTTGCAGGATGTTACAGGCTTTATGATCGGTAAGCGTAGTGAGCATGGGGGGATTATAAAAGACGGTGCCAAAATGGTGAATGCAATGGCAAATTCTACCGTGCCAAAAATTACGATTGTGCTGGGAAACAGCTACGGTGCAGGAAACTACGCCATGTGTGGACGTGCATACGACCCAAGGTTTATGTATGCCTGGCCAACTGCAAATATTGCGGTGATGAGTGGCGCTTCGGCCGGAAAAACACTTACGCAGATTCAGATTGCTGCCATGAAAAAGAAAGGGCAGGAAGTGAGCGAAGAAGAGCAGGCAGAACTACAGAAAACCATCACCGATCGCTATAACAAACAAACCGATGTGCGTTATGCAGCATCCCGACTTTGGGTGGATGAGATCATACATCCTCTCGAAACCCGAGAGCGCATTTCAAAAGCGATCCAAGTAGCGAATTTGAATCCGGTTATAGAAGAGTATAAGACGGGGGTTATTCAGGTTTAAATACTTACACTTGATTATTTCAAGTTGAAAAGAAGACTTAATACATTTCCGTAGGTATCAACAAATAATAATATAGTTGTAAAACAAGACTTATAATGAATGAAGGATTTAAGGATAGTCTAAATGAACTTGTTACTTTTCTCATAGAAAATGATTTTTTACTCATAAGTGAAAATTCTAGCAGAATTCATTTAAAAAAAAATGAATTGGATATATATTTAAGTTTTAATGAATTGGAAAAGAAGCATGAATTATTTATCTGCTGGAGAGAACAAGTTCCTGTAACTATTTCAAACACTTTAATGAAAAAGTATTTCACTAGAGATCTTGAAATAAATTCTAGAGATAGAGATAGTTTTCAAAAAAATATGATTTCTTTCTTTAGGGTAGAAGGAAATGGCATAGTCGAAGGTGATAATTCTTTGCTAGCTAATCTCACTAAATATCAATTAGATGTAAACGATAATCTCACAAAATATTACGTTTGATTAAAACTTAATCTGTCCCTTGTACCTTTTCCTATAGGAGAGTGAGATTTTTTACTACCCTATTGAACTGTATTAAAGTAAATACATCTCCATCATTTCGACAAAGTCGGGGTGATGGAGCGTTGACCTAGGCATTGGTCAATAATTTAAATCCATCAGCCGGGCTACTACCCGACAGATGGTGAGGCACTCTCACTATTCACGATCCCGACAGTAGTAGGGAGAATTGATCTCAGGTGGTGCCTTCGGCAGGCTAAAGCTCCATTTTCACAGTTTGATTTGAATAAAAAGCTTAGGTGGGTGAGCTTGTCGAACCCACTAAGACAACAAAGATTGCTACGTCGTAGTCTCCTCGCAAATGTCGCTATCACTTCTAATCAAAACTTTGCTGGAATTAAACTAAGTTCAGTTCTGGGAATCAACATGCGCTATAAAATCAGTTTTAAAAAACCGAATGTGATCGTGAGTGTGGAAGAGAGTTTCACGTTGCTCGATTTTATGGCTTTGTTTGCCTGCCTGCTACTTGGGGTCTTCTTCGCAGTTTTTCTTTGGATTTTTGCTTTTGCCTTGTTGGTCAAATTGTTTACTCGCCATGAATATATTTTCAATTCTGATACTTATAAACTCAGTCAGTATTTGCGCATTTTTAGTTATCTGAGAATTCGAAGAAGGGAGATTCCTTTCGATGATATTGATCGGTTTCTGTTTTCGAATTTTGATTCAGGGAAAGCTTTGGTGGAACGTGGTTTTATCGACAAAGAGTGGTTTACGCTTGAAATTATCTTAAAAGACAAACAGCGTATTCGAATTGTTAAGCTTGATGCTGATGATATCGAACAGGTGCATGAACTTTATGCTGAGCTCAAAAAACTGATGAGCGATTGGTTCCACTTCGAAGTGGAGTACGAGGAATTGATGGAGGAATGAATCCTTATAAAGCTTCTCCATCATTTCGACGAAGTTGGGGGATGGGATTATAGATCTTGATTCTAGCCTTTAAGTGGATTCCATCAGCCGTGCTGTAGCCCGACAGATGGAGAGGCATTGCGTTCTAAATAATAGTAGGAGGGTCCAAGCGGATGCTTGAACCTGGTTGGGTGGCATTGCGAAAATTCTAAATAATAGAAAGAGGGTTCATGCGGATGCTTGAACCAGTTTGGGTATAAGTCATCCCTGCGAAGCTTGTTTACCGAAGTTGTACGCAGGCATCTTGTTCGTATAAAAGTTGCGATATTCTAGATAGCTTCAGATTCCCACTTTCGTGGGAATGACCCTTTTAGTTAGGGTTTAATAAGTTTAGAATTGAACAATTTTCTAAATATCAATAACCAGAAAAATCAATGTGAACCAGCTCGTTTAATTTCCGTTTCCCTTACGCATTTTCATCCCATTTCCTTGTCCTTTACCTTTGTTGCCATGCATTTCCTGATAATGCTCTTCAAACCAATCCGGGAGCTCCAACTCAAACTGATACATATAGGTTGCAATAGCTATTAAATCTTCTTCGGGAAAAGGGATGGGAGGCATTATATCAAAACGGTTTACAGCCCCATACATCAACGCTTTTTCTTCGGTTGGTTGTGTAATAAAAGCAGCCATCTCGGTAGTAAAATCCTCGATGTTAGGATATGATCTCAGATACCTCCGTTTTACGGCTTCGAGTGGTGGTGCGAGTCGGCTATCTTCCGAAGCTGTTGCCGAATGACAGCTAACACAAGCCGTTTCAAGAAGTTGTTTCGCTTTTACTAAATCAAGTTGTTCAATTTCGGAAACAGGGATTTCAGTTTCCGTTTTTGTCTCCAGTTCTTTGGCACAGGTTGCCAAAATCAAAAAGAATAAAATCAGATAGGCTAGCATAAAGTACTTTTTCAACATAACAGCTCCATGAGTTTACGATCATTTTATGTTCAATAACTCATTTGAAGAATGTGTGAAGAAAAGGTAGAGACGCGAGTTTTGAGTTTTGCACTACAAGCGATCTTTTTTTAAAACAGATTATAAATATCAATATAAATCGGAATCTAGTTCTTATTCTCTATCGTGAAGCCAACTCAGATACGATACATTTCTCCAATTTCTTAAACTGAAACCCACTCCCTTACCCGACTTTATATATTTTGAGGAATATTCAATAAGAAAATTTCCTATACGATTATACTCTTCTTCGGAGGGATAGGTGAAATAACTGGCAGGAAAATCAACGTAGTGTCCTGACCCTTCTCTTGGATAAGGAATGTAAGCGTCATCTGGAAAATATATCTCTTTAACTTCAAATGAATCAATTAGCTGAACCAGGAAGTTTTCATATAAATGTGTGTTATCGGTGAACGTGCCACCTACAAGCGCAAATGAGTTTTTCGGGTAACGATACCAGGTATTGAATGGAGCGCTGAAATCGTACGAATTCTCCAAAAATTCCTGTGGTTTTGTTATATCGATTTTTTCTTCTTTAACATTGATCAGGAACTCATCTTTTATATCGCCGTTGATTAGCTCTAAGCCATAATTTCCTGCATCTAAATCCAAAGGAATAATGGTAGATGCCGGACCAATTGCTGTAAGACAAACATCTGATATATAAACATCATTTATTGAGATAGAAATGATTCCATTTTTAATGGTATGTGAAGTAATTAGTGCATAATTAACACAAGGAAATTGTTCGTTAGTTCTAATGCTAATCCCAA
The DNA here is from genome assembly GCA_017640605.1 of Balneolaceae bacterium. Taxonomy (GTDB): domain Bacteria; phylum Bacteroidota; class Rhodothermia; order Balneolales; family Balneolaceae; genus HXMU1420-13. Next base: position 197,776 of record JAEPQH010000007.1, read on the forward strand.
GAATCGGGTCGCTGTTTTCAGCTTCGTGAAACTCCCTAAATTCAAAGGAAAAGGTATTATCGATCCCACCTTTATTGGAATCAGATAACATATCACACGAATTAAGTGAAGTGAATAAAACTAATAGCCCGAATAAGTAGATACGATTCATGATCTAAAAAAATTGTTAGTGTAACATTTAACTAATGAATTATGAATCTATTATGAACAAAAAAGGCGCCCGAAAGCGCCATTTAGTCAAGGTAGAATGAACCAGTAATGTAAATACCAATAATGTTTCTGACACATGGAAACTTACTTAGATTAAAAGTTCATCGTCATATTTCATTTGATATCGAAAGAAAATTCTAAAAAAAGCAATATGATATCTGTCCCGATGTTTATAAAATAATATCTATTAAGAATAATACAAGCATTCTAAAAGATATGATTGATAAGAATTTAAATTGCATAAAAACAATATTTTAAGTTTTATTTCTAAAAAAATTTAAGACCGAAATTAATATTTTAAATTATAATTATCTCTATAAATTTAATGCATAATTCTTAATATGTTACGGAGGATTGAAAATAATTGTGGA
>JAEPQH010000011.1 GCA_017640605.1 Balneolaceae bacterium
AATGTGCTTTACCATACTTCTTCTTCCACCCATGAATGCTTGATGGACTACACCCGTAAAGTTTCGCAATTTCATAGGCAGTATAACGCCCTCGCTCTATTTGTTCAATCACTTGAAGTTTAAATGCTTCACTGTATCGATAGGTAATTCGTCGTGGTTTACTGTTCATTGCTATCATGTTTTGTGTAAACCTATTTCAGGATGTGACCCATCAATCATTATTCGTATTTCGTAATTCATCCGTTTTCTCCAACTACCTTCTTCAACTCAGTTACCAACATAAGCGCTTCGATAGGCGTAATTCGATTCGGATCGACGGCGTCGAGTTTGTTCATCAGCGTTTCGAATTTGGGATCCATATGATTGGCAAATAAACTCATTTGGGCGATTTCGGCTTGCTTGTCGATAGAATCAGTCATTTGCTTCGCCGCCGCTTTTTGATTGGATGCACGATTTTGAATTTCCCCATTGGTATTGGTGATATCCAAACTATGACTTTCAAGATTCCCCAAAATCTCTTTTGCCCGATCAATAACAATCTGAGGCAAACCGGCCATATTCGCCACCTGAATTCCATAACTGTGATCGGCTCCACCCCGAATCAATTTCCGCAAGAAGATCACTTTTCCATCATGTTCTTTCACTTGAACGTTGAAATTCCGAATACGATCGTACATCCCCTCCAGTTCATTCAATTCATGATAATGCGTGGCAAACAAAGTTTTTGCAGCCACAGGAGCGTGATTATGCAGATATTCAGCCAAACTCCAGGCAATACTTAATCCATCGAAGGTGCTGGTTCCACGCCCAACTTCATCCAATAAGATTAGCGATCTTGGTGTGGCATTATTCAGAATATTCGCGGCTTCGTTCATCTCTACTAAAAAGGTAGATTCACCGGCGGCAAGGTTATCCGAAGCACCAACTCTGGTAAAAATCTTATCTACCAATCCGATATGCGCATATTCTGCCGGCACAAAGCTCCCTAATTGAGCCATCAACACAATCAAGCCGGTCTGACGCAAAATGATACTCTTACCTGCCATATTCGGCCCGGTAATAATCATGATTTGCTGATCCGCATTATTTAGTTCAATATCGTTGGGAATAAACGGCTCACCTAGTGGCAACGACTGTTCCACTACAGGATGCCGCCCTTTTTTGATGCGAATTTCTTCAGAATCTCGTACTTCTGGTTTAGCATAACTGTTTTTAAAAGCCACCTCTGCAAAACTCTGCAACACATCAAGCTGAGCAATAGCTTGGGCAATTTGTTGAATGTCATCCGCATAATCAGCAACGAACACTCTCACTTCCTCAAACAGCTGATATTCAAGCGTTTTACTTCGGTCTTCGGCAGAGAGCACTTTTTCTTCGACTTCTTTCAGCTCTGGAGTGATATACCGCTCGGCATTAACCAGTGTTTGCTTGCGGATGAAATGCTCCGGCACTTTGTCTTTATGGGCATTGGTTACTTCGATGTAATACCCGAAGACTTTATTGTAGCCGATTTTCAACGATGGAATTCCGCTTTCCGTAGAAAGTTTGTCTTTAATTTGTGCAATGTAATTCTTGCCGTTTTTGGCGATGTCGTGCAGTTCATCCAATTCTGCGTTTACCCCGTCTTGGATCATTCCACCATCACGAATGCTTGCAGGAGGTTCTTCAGCAATTGTATCATGTATCTTATGCTGCACTTCCATCAACAATTTCAAACGCTGATTGATGTCTTGCAGTAAAGGCTGTTCCCAGCTCGAGAATAGACTTTTTAATCTCGGAACCTGGGCTAACGATCGTTCGATTTGTTTGAGATCGCGGGCATTTGTTCTTCCTACACAAATCCGGGAAATCAAACGCTCTAAATCTCCAATTTCTTCCATCTCGTCTCGAAGTGAGGATCGAATGGAGTGATTTTCATAGAGCGCTTCGACTGCGTCAAGGCGATGTTGGATGGGTGTTAGTTTTTTTAGCGGACGCATAATCCAGCGGCGCAGTAACCGTCCACCCATGGCAGTAGTGGTTTCATCCATAATAGAGATCAGAGTCCCTTCGGTACCGCCTTCCTGAATGCTGCTTGTTAATTCAAGATTGCGTTTTGTAGCCGGATCCAGCGACATAAAATCGTTGCTTTCGTAGGCATACAATCTTCTCAAATGCATCAGATACGCCTTTTGCGTCTCTTTCATATAATGCAGAAGCGCGCCGGCGGCAACTTGTGCTACGCTAAGTTCTTCAACACCAAATCCTTTTAAAGAGTGTGTTTTAAAATGATCGGTAAGGGTTTTATATCCATAATCACCTTCAAACACCCAATCATCAATAAAGGTTATGTTAAACGGATCAAAGTATGCATCTAACTTTCTTTTTCGTTTAGCTTGCATCAGAATCTCTGAAGGTTGAACGGCCGCGATCAAGCTTTTTAACTGCGCTTCATTCACTTCGCTAAGCGCAAATTCACCCGTAGATATATCAGAAAAAGCCACTCCATATAAAGGTCCTGCTGCAAAAATCGAAAGAATGTAATTATTACGCTTGTGCTCTAGCAGTTTGTCGGACAGGGTAACTCCGGGAGTGGTAATTTCGGTAACATCACGTTCCACAATTTTGCGCCCCGATTTCTTCGCTTCTTCCGGGCTTTCAGTCTGCTCACAAACAGCAACTTTATATCCCTTTTTGACCAATTTCGGCAAATAGGTATCCAACGCATGAAAAGGAAATCCGGCAAGCGGAGTTTGGTCGCCACCATTATTTCGTTTAGTGAGGGTAATTCCTAGCTCTTTGCTTACCAGTACGGCGTCGTCGGAGAAGGTCTCATAAAAATCCCCCACCCGAAAAAGTAAAATGGTTCCGGGATATTGTGCTTTGATATCCTCGTATTGGCGCATTAATGGTGTTTGCTTGCGAGCCGCCATGTTATGATTCTTTGTGTGCTAACAATATTAAGTGTTCTCTGAATGCTGAACTTACCAATGAATTGGCTTAAAAACTAAGCGATGGATTTTGAAATAACGAGAGTATGCCTTTATTTTGATTTAAATAAAGAATCATCTTTGTGCAGAAATTTAAGGCTTACTGGAAGCGGGCGTTGGCACTAGCCAGCGAAAAAGACATTTTCTTCAATGCCTCGGCAATTACATTTAATCTGTTTATTTGCGCCATTCCGTTCATCCTGATTCTTATTTCTATCATTGGCTACATCTTATCCTTCGATCAGGCTTTTGAAGAGATTGTACGCTATGGTTCGGAATTGATTCCTGTTTTCGATTACGAAGCCTCGGAAGAAGATGTGGTTCAGGGAGCACAGACTTTAGAAGGTATTTTACAGCCACTAGTTGGAGCACGAACCGTTTTTGGGGTTACCGGTTTAATCATACTTGCACTATTTACCCAAGGATTACTACACAGTTTTAAACATGTTATTTTTGATGTTTTTGATGTGGAAGAACGAGCCCACCCCGTGAAAGATGCCTTGTACAATTTCCTCGGATTTGGCGTGATTGGAAGTGTTTTCATCTTTTTTAGTCTGGCAATTTCTTTTATCTCGCTTTTTGATTTCAGCATAATTAGAGTCCCCTATACCGATATTGAAATCAGACTTCCGTGGGTATATGATGTATTAGATTTTGTTCTGCCAATCGTTTTTACTTTTTTTCTGATTTTTGTGATTTACCGGTTTGTGAGTGAGCGTAAGGTATCATACCGAACTGCTTTAATAGGTGCCGGGATCTATACTTTTTTGTTCGAAATCGCAAAATGGGTGGTTAGTATTTATTTAGGCTACGCATTTTCGACCTATCAATATTTCTACCAAGGCTATGCGGTGCTTATTATTATCGGGATTTGGGCTTTTTACACCTCGCTTCTTTTTGTGATTTCTGTGATCCTCACACGTGCCTATAAAGAAACTTACGAGCAATCTACCACCCCTTCCGATACCAATCCCTATGCCGGACTTGATTGATGGCTAAAAAACTATCCATCAGTTTTTACGAACGTGATGACGTTGTAACCATCGCTAAAGAGCTGCTCGGTAAAGTGCTTTGTACTAGAATAGATGGTGTTCTTTGTAGAGGAATGATCGTTGAAACGGAAGCCTACAACGGCAGAACTGATAAAGCCTGTCATGCTCATTTTGCCGGCAAAACCAAGCGCACTAAAATTATGTACGATCGTGGAGGTTTGGCGTATGTGTATTTGTGCTATGGTATTCATCACTTGTTCAATATTGTTACTAATAAAAAAGGGCTGGCAGACGCCGTATTAATTCGCGGCATTGAACCGATCGAAGGCATAGATCATATCCTGAGAAGAAGAAATAAAACAAAGTTAGAACGCTCGGTTGGTGGTGGCCCGGGTATTGTATCTCAAGCACTGGGAATTTCAACCAATCATTATGGCACCGATCTTACCGGCAACCTAATCTGGATTGAAGACCATCAGCGAACTATACCAGAACAAGAAATCATTGCCTCGCCTCGAGTTGGTGTAGATTATGCTGAAGAGGATGCCTTACTACCTTGGCGATTTCGCATTAAAGACAATCCTTTTACGAGTCCTGCTAAGTAAAAAATTATTTAGCACGGAACTTCTAAGCCGTCTAAATCATTCTGGCACACAGACTATCATCACGATAAACAAAACTGATTGTACCTAGAACGTTAATTAGTTTAATATTGAACTAATTAATTTTTTAAAATCTCTATCAATAAAACACACAAAACAATGAAAGCTACTATTAAATCACTCACACTATTTGTTGCATTAATTATTGCAGCAGCGCCGGTAATGGCACAAGAAGCAACCCAATGGACGGTTGACAAATCACACAGCTCTATCAAATTCGAAATTCGTCACTTTTTCTCAAATGTACCCGGCGCGTTTCACGAGTATGATGCTGATGTATATTTCGATCCAAATAACCTAGACGAAAGCATGCTCGATGTAACCATTCAGGTTGCAAGTGTAGATACAGAAAATGAGCGTCGCGATGGACACTTACGCACGCCAGATTTTTTTAATGCTGAAGAATGGCCAACTATGACTTTCACCAGTAATAGCATCGAACAAGTTGGAGACAACCAGTATGTTGCAAAAGGTGAATTAACCATCAAAGATGTTACCAAAGATTTTGAACTACCATTTACTTTACTAGGTGTAATGGATCACCCTCGTAGAGACGGTGTAAAAATTGCCGGCTTTACTTCCGAGTTTATGCTGAAAAGAAATGATTATGGTGTAGGAACCGGTGATTATATTTCTGATGCAGTGATCGGGAATGAAGTAAACATCACACTAAATATGGAAGTGAATTCTGTACCGGAATCAGGAGCTTCTAACTAATTCAGTCTTTTTCCAAGAATTGAAAAGCATCGTTTCATTGAGGCGATGCTTTTTTTATTTTATGGAAACTTCAAAATCCGAACTATGAATAAGCGTACACTAATTATTGGCGGCATTATTTTAGCAGCCGCTCTCAGCCGATTAATTCCTCACCCATTAAACTTTGCGCCCCTTGGTGCTATGTCATTGTTTGGTGCAGCTTATTTGTCGGACAAGAGGTTCGCGTTTCTGTTTCCACTTGTTGCATACTTCCTCACCGATTTGTTCATCAATAATGTGGTATACGGCGCTTATTACGGCAGTTTTACTTTGTTCACACCAGGCTTTGGATGGATTTACGGATCTATCGCTGCCATTGTACTCATTGGCTTTTTTATGCTGAAAAAAGTAACCCTTCCAAGAGTATTTGGAGCAAGTTTACTCTCATCGGTGACGTTTTTCATCATCTCAAACTTTGGCGTTTGGTTATCCGATCCGGATTATCCGATTAACGCTGCTGGTCTGATACTTTGCTACGAAATGGCACTTCCATTTTTTAAGAATACCATTCTGGGTGATTTTGCATACTCTGCCATTCTTTTTGGTGGATTTGAATTTGCATTAAACCGTACCCCGGAATTGCAAAAAGCTTAAGGGTAACACATTTACCTTACGTCAAAAGAATAGTATACTCACAGGGTAAAGAATCAGCACCTTGTGAGAATCTATTTTTAAAAAATGTTTGAGCTTTTTCCGGATCAACCGGTATACGAATACCCCACTTTAGTTAACGTTTTATACTCCCTAGTCTGGGCTTTCGTTTTATCTTCTATTATTGCCATCACTCACCGAATCACCTACACCGGTGGGCAATATCCTCGAAATTTCTTTCAAGCTATTGCATTAGGGTCTATCGTTGCCGCTATGGTAATGATGGCTATTGGGGATAGTTTGGCTCGTGGCTTAGGTGCATTTGGGGCATTAGCTATTATTCGGTTTCGTACCAGAATTCAAGACGCCAGAAATATCATATTCATATTTGCAGCGCTCAGTGTGGGTTTAGCTATCGGTGTGTTTGGCTACACTATTTCCTTTGTTGGCACGATCCTGTTTTGTAGTGGCGCGCTATTACTTCATTACTCCCCTTTCAGTGGAAGAACGGGGGAGCGTGGCCGACTAATTGCCCGCATTTCTAATATTGAAGAAATTTCGTTGGTAGAACAAACTATAGAAGAATTCTGCCACGAATATGAAGAAGTTCAGATCACGCATAGGAATTCCGGAAATGTTGATATCGAATTCGAAATTGAATTAAATCCCGGTGTAAGTAAACCTGAACTTACTCAGCAGCTACAACAACTGGAACAGGTTAGCAGAGTTCGCATTACTGTGAAAGGAATTTTGGAGGAGAATTAAATGGGTAAAATTAATTCTTTCTATCTGGTAATTGGTATCACATTCGTAACCTTACTTACTGTAAATACTCGATATTTTAAAGGAAGTAATGCCTTTTTAGGAGTTACTTATGCCAAAAAATATCAGATAAATTCCGAAAAACCGGCAACGGTAATTGAAACCTATATTGTACCTGGTCAAACGGTAAATATTGGCGATTTACTAGTTGAACTTGAAAGCCCGGAATTAGAACTCGAAATCAAAAAACTGGAAAAGGAAATCCTAAATCTGCAATCAGAGAAAGTAGAAAAGCAGAAACTGCTCGAATCCAAAATTGAACTTCTGAAAAGTGAAATAAACCTGATCCGCAACGAAGTAAAAAACGAAATAGAGAGAATCGACGCCCGTATCCAGTTAAACGAATCACTCACAGAAGGCATTTCAAATAATCGTTCTACAACTTCCGATTCACTTAGTGAGTTACAACTTCAGAAGAAATCGATACAGGAAAAAGGAACACTCGAAATTGAAAGTATCAATATTCGAATGAATGATGTGCTGCAAGACCACGAATTCGATCAGTCTCAAGTTCAGGCAACCATTGAATTACGCCAGCAAGAGTTAAACTGGAGGCTCCAAGAGCAGGAAAAGCTTAATAAGTATGCAGTGTTTGATGGCGTGATCGACAACGTGAACGTAAAACCCGGTGAACAAGTAGAAGCTTATTCTTCACTTTTATCCATAAATCCGGTTCAACCAACCACAGTGATTGGGTATTTGGTGGGCAGCAAAGATCGAAGCCGTTCACTCGGTGATGTTGTTACTATCCAATCGATGGAACAGAGCAATTTATCTACACAAGGTACTATTATTGGTTTTGGTTCGGTTACAATGCTCCCGCAAATCTTACAAAAATCGACGGCAGTAAATGCCTTCGGACTTGAAGTATTTATCGAAGTAGATGCCGAAAATCCTTTACCGGTTGGCGAAAAAGTGATGATCAAGTGAGTTTTAGTAGGATTTCTGTACTTGGAATTATTTTCGGATTCATCATTAATGCCAACATAAGTGCACAACAAAGTCCCTCCGATTATTTACTCACTGCCTTCGAAGCAGGAAACACGCAGGCACTTGAAGCACAACTTGAGTTCTTATCGCGGAATCCTTACCGACTCCCACTCGCTGAAGAGATTGAACTGCGTTATTCGAATAATGAAAATACGTTAGAAGACGCCAGATATCGATTGCGGTTACGACCTAACAATCCATGGAAAATTAGAAGAAACAATGCACTTTTTAATGCCTTAGAAAAAGAGCTCTCCATAGAACAGCAGCTGATTTTTAAAGAGAATTTGTATGACCGATATCACACTCTACTCGAGTACATTTTTGCCTCCAAAAAAACTGCTTTACTTGAACAACGTTATCAGTTAGCCTCCAAAAAACTGGCATTATTTCGAGAAAACCCACAAGCGGAATTATTTGATGCTCGAGACTTTGTAGATGCCAAACTTGAAACCGTAGAACGACTCGAAGAGTGGGAAGAAGCGAATATCGAGTTAATGAACATACAACTAGAAATACAGCTCACATTAAATTCAACAGATCTTAAGTGGCAGGAGTTTGAGTTAATCTCAACAGATCAAATAGTTGAACTGTCAAAACGATTACTGGCTGAAAGCCTGCCATCAACAGAATTGCAGTTATTACAACAGCGAATAGAAGTAGCCAAAATAGAAACATCTAAAGAACGAGCAGATTTTGATATTGGATTTGTGGAGGCGCGCTTAGCTCCGAACTTGCAAAATGATGACAATCAACTTGGATTCGCTTTTGGGATTACCATCCCTATTTTCCGAGATAATAAAGATCAAATAGCGGAAAGGATACTGGACGAAATCGAGTTGCGTGAGGAATACTCCGACGAAGCATCAAAAGATTCTGTGATGAAAGTGCTGGAATTTCAATTTTTACAGGATCAATTATCGCAGCATCAAAAACTTAAAGAAAGTGTTCGTAAGACGAATGTAGATGTCTTGGGTGACAATCTTGCTCGATCTGAGGCATATAATCCCATCGCACTTTTAGAATTGGAAGAAGGAAAGCTTAAATTAGAGCAGCTGTTAATGCGCTCGCAAGAAAGAGTATTGGAACAATTCGTTGAGGTATTGTTCATTTACGATGCGATGCTATCCAAACCACTTATAAACTATCTACACAAGGATTTAGAGATTATAGAATGAGTAATATTGTTATTACAGGAGCAACATCCGGTATAGGGAGAGAATTAGCCATTCAATTAGCGAAAAAAGGCCATAATGTTGGCTTAATAGGAAGGAGAACTGAACGACTCGAAGAAATTGCGGAAGAGATTGGAGAACGAGCTTTTTATCGTGGACTTGATGTTACCGAGTTCGATACCGCAAACGTAGTGTATCAGGGCCTTGCTGATGAAATGGGCGGAATGGATATCATGATTCTAAATGCCGGAGTTGGTCGGGATAGTTTACTCCCCAAATGGAACTCAGATAAACAAACCATAGATGTAAACGTTACTGCGTTTGTTCATGGTGCTCACTTTGCATTCAAATATTTTAGAGCACAGAAAAAAGGACATATTGTAGGGATGTCTTCTATAGCCTCTCATCTTTCTTCTGGCAGGGCCGCTGCATATACTGCATCTAAGCATTTTATTAGCAATTACATGACAGGATTGCGCCAAAAAGCCAACAAATTGGAACTGGATTTAGTGGTAACAGATATTCGTCCGGGATATGTAGAATCTGAAATGACCGAGAACAATCCCAATATGTTTTGGGTGGCAACTACCGAAAAGGCTGTTTCACAAATGGTAACTGCCATCGAAAAGAAGAAAAAGCGGGCTTACATTACCAAACGTTGGTGGCTGATTGCAACCGTTGCCCGATTGACTCCCCAATTTGTTTGGGATCGCCTAAAGTTTTGAATTCCTTCGGCAACGTTCGCTGCAGTATTTAACCTGATCCCAGTTTTTCTCCCATTTTTTGCGCCAAGTGAACGGAAGTCCACACACCGGACAGGTTTTTGTTGGTAAATCAGATTTCTTTTTCATTTTTGGCATTATGCGAACCTTCTACCCGGTTTAATATGAATGTTTTTGATTCGCTGGGCCTCTTGTTTAACCATTGGATCACTTTTTTTAGCCCAAAGTTGTGAACTAGCCCATTTATAGGTTTTACTTACATCCACAATAGGAAATGGATAATCGGTTCCTAATTCACATTGATACATTTGTTGCTCCATGGGCGACATTTTCCAAGGTTCATGGATTAATTCTGCGGGTACATTTTGTAGTTCAGGAACAAACTCACGGATAAATTCTCCTTCAGGTTCATGTTCTTTTGATTGTTTGATGGGATTGTAAATTCGAATCGTGTTAGTACCGGTAGTTCCTGCCTGCATCTGAAATTGCGGAAAATGAATACCCGGTTCGAAATCTAAAAACTGAGCGGCTAAATGTGTTGAGCCTGCTTGCCATGGTTGCCATAAATGATGAGTTAAAAACGAAACCAGCATCGATCGCATTCTGAAATTCAAATATCCCGTTTGAGTTACCGCTCGCATACAGGCATCTACCAATGGATATCCGGTTTTTCCAGTCTTCCAAGCTTCAACATGTTCAGGAATCAGATCCGTCCGAATATCATCGTAGCCTCTGTTGATATTCTCAAACTCCATTCGGCATTCACTTTCAAACTTTTGAATAAAATGACAATGCCAGTGCAATCTGCTTTCGAATGACTTTAACCCGCGCTTGAAGGTACTTTCGGGATATTCTGCCCGATATTTCTTGTGCAACTGCTTTATGCTGATGTTACCCCAAGTTATATATGGTGACATCCTGCTACACCAAAATCGACTCTCATCAGGTTTAGAAATTGCTGCATTATAGTTGGCAGCCCGCTCATCAATGAATGTCTGCAACACATTCCAGGCTTCCAGTTCTCCACCCTTTTGAAATAAATGATCCGGCGTTTTCCAGGAGAGAGGTATCTCTTTCTGATTTAGAATTTGCTCGAATTCTTTATTCAACTCAACAGTTTCCAAAGCTTCTAAATCAGGATCCTGAATTTCTGAAAAAATGCGACTTCTCCACTGTTCTCTCCAATTTGTGCGTGTAAAGAGCCCACGATGAACGGCATTGGTAGGCGTTTCAACCCAATTGATTTGATGCTTAGCACACCATTGTTTTATTCTTTTATCGCGTTGAAAGGTAGTATCAGTTCCTGTTTCCTCATGGCTGAAAATATGCCGGATGGAATATTCTTTTGCTAAGAGCTCGAATACACGCTCAACCTCAGAATTAACGATGTATATTTTTTGATGGGAAGCCATCTGAGCGTTCATTTCTTCTAAACTTTCCCATATAAATCTCCAATGGCGTATATCATAATGAGGATCATCAATAAGAGAAGGTTCGTAACAAAAAATGAGTAGCGCTGGAAGAGATGAATGTGCCGCCATTTTTAACGGCGCGTGGTCCGAAAGTCTTAAATCGCGTTTGAACCAGACCAGGTTTATGGTTGGCTTCATGTAATTAATTAGTGTACAATTCGTAGAACAGACTGTTCATTTTTCTTGGAAGGCAAAGGTTTAATCGCCTTTTTGGCACTATGTTCGAGTTTTACGGACGCTGTATAAACTTGATCTACGTAGGAATTCCATGTTTCGGTAAATAAGGAGCGAGTAACAGCGGTAACTTCATCATGATCAACCTCAAATTCCCTCTGTTTTTTAAGCGGTAAAATACGTGCTTTATTCCCTTGCTTTGATTTCTTCATAACTCTTCTCCAAGTCTATCATTGGTGATGGATACTCTATATCATCTTCTGATTTAAAAAAATCTTTTTGATTAACGTTCATTGTGTATGGTTCGTGTATGTATTCTTTGGGTACCGATATTAATTCCGGAATCCAATGTTTTACAAACTCACCCTTGGCATCATACCTCTTTGCCTGCCCAATAATGTTAAAAAACCGATTACGAGGGTCATGCCCAACAGTTGCATTATACGCCCAATTCCCATAATTCGAGCATACATCATAATCAATTAACAAACTTTCAAAATACTCTGCACCCATTCGCCAATCGATATTCAGATTCTGAGCCAAAAAACTAGCCACATTTTGCCTTCCACGATTGCTCATAAACCCGGTGTGATTTAATTCACGCATGTTGGCATCAATAAATGGGATTCCCGTCTCTGCATTAGCCCATTTATCAAAATTCTTACGATTTGTTTCCCAATTTCTGTTTTTATCCTGGATTCCACCGGCCTTGAAAATTTTGTCTCCAAATCTCCAGGCAGAAAAGCGAAAATAATCCCTCCAGATTAATTCAAAGATGAGCCAATAGGTTGAATTGTTCTTTTTACGTTGCTCTTCGTAACTCTTTACTTCATGATAAATCTTGCGTGGCGAAAGCGTTCCATTTGCAAGCCACGGCGAAAACTTCGAGGAATAGTCTGCTCCCAATAATCCATTTCGAGTTTCTTTATATGTTGCCAGAAGATCTGTTTTCCACAAGTAATGCTTCAATCGATCAAAGGCTTCATGTTCTCCTCCTTTGAACTGCAACACTGCGCGCTCATCAATTTGAACTTCAGACAATCCAAGATCTTTTAGCGACGGCACTTCAGTGTTTTCGATGTCATCCACAAAAGAAAGACTTTCCGGAAGCTCTACCAAAGCCTCAACATTACTATACTTCTCAACCTTTTTGCGAAATTGAGTAAACACTATTGGAACGTTGTGTTGCTCAAAAGGAAGTTCATAAGGATGAAAAAGTGTACTGCCCCAGAACGAATGTATGGGTATCGAAAGCGTATCTTCAAGATCATTTTCAACTTCAATTTCCTCGCTCGTTACCTCTTCATGATAAAACAATTGATTGATGGAATGTTGCTTTACGAGAGCCGGAATCAGTTTTTCGGGATGTCCTACATCAACGTATAAATCACCTCCAAGCCGTTGCAAAGACTCTTTCAAATCAAGTACCGATTCTCTCAGAAATTGTGCTCTGAATGCACCTGTTTTTTTAAATCCGAAGGAAGTCTCCCCAAATTGGCGTTCATCAAAAATATAAACGGGCAGCACTTTTCCCTCCTCAAATGCTTCAGCAAGTGCTTCGTTATCGTGGATACGCAAATCATTTCTAAACCAAACCAGTGTACGCTTCATGCAAACCTATTTCATTATTTAGGTGCATACACAAGCATTTTTGAAGAATAATTCCTGCCTTTCATGAGATTCAAATGTATTTACACTCTGTAAGAGCATCCCACAAAAAATGAGCGTAATTTTAGAAGAACTAACTAAACAAAGTATAAATGCGCCATTTATCAGTATTAATTCTATGTGGATTGGTAACAGCTTGCTCAAGCAACACCAATCAAACTAATGTTCTGGATAATTCAACATCAACGCTTGGTTATCTGGAAGTACCCGCCGGTTTTTCGGTAGAAGTGTTTGCGGAAGGAGTTGAAGGAGCGCGACAAATGGCGCTTGGCGAAAACGGAATCATCTACATTGGAACACGAAGAACCGGAGAAAATGGGAAACTATATGCCGTAATTGACTCCGATAATGATTACAAAGCTGATGAAGTAACGGTAATTGCGTCAGGACTACGAATGCCGAATGGAGTGGCTTATAAAGATGGCGATTTATATGTATCAGAAGTAAGTAATATCTGGCGCTATGACGACATCGATCAGACCTATGATCAGAACCCGGAACCTGTTTTATTACGTGATGATTATCCGACAGAATCTAGTCATGGTTGGAAATACATTGCATTTGGTCCTGATGATAAACTATACGTTCCGGTTGGCGCACCTTGTAACGTATGCAATCATGAAGATGAAAATCCGATCTATGCTTCAATTACCAGAATGAATGCCGATGGTAGTGATCGTGAAATTATCGCCAAAGGCGTACGCAATACCGTAGGTTTCACTTGGCATCCGGAAACCCAAAATCTTTGGTTTACCGATAACGGCAGAGATTGGATGGGCGATGATATTCCCCCATGTGAGTTGAATGAGCTCACTGATGAGGGTGCTCATTTCGGTTTCCCTTACTTGCACGGAAATGATATCTGGGATCCTGAATTTGGCAATACGGACGAAATAAAAACCAAAGATTTTGAAAGACCAGTTCAGGAATTGGGTCCACATGTAGCCCCACTTGGCTTGTTATTTTATACCGGTGATATGTTTCCGGATTTCTATAAAAACCAAGCATTAATTGCGGAACATGGAAGCTGGAACAGATCAGAAAAAATTGGCTATCGTATCACTTTAGTAACCTTCGATGAAAATGGCACAGCTACTAGTTATCAACCATTTATACAGGGTTGGTTGCAAGGCGAAGAAGAAATAAAAGGTCGACCGGTTGCATTTCTTCAAATGCCCGATGGCTCAGTACTCATTTCCGACGATCATACCGGAACGATTTACCGGGTTACTTACTCGGGTTAAGCCAATTGGTTTAATTCCGATAAAATACGAGTAGCCATATTGTTATATTGGAAGAAATAATCACGAAAAAATTTTATGAAGAAAGTTGTACTAATTGCCGGTGATGGAATCGGTACCGAAATCACGGCCTCTGTAATTACCATCCTAGAAAAGGCGAATGCGCAAGTTGAATGGGTTGAGAAAAAAGCTGGACTTGCCGCCTACAAAGAAACCGGAAATCCGCTTCCTGAGGATACTGTTGAAGCCATCAATGAACACAGAATTGCACTAAAAGGACCGTTAACAACTCCGGTAGGAACTGGTTTCAGATCAGTTAATGTGGCACTACGTCAACAATTTAACTTGTACAGCAACATTCGCCCGGCCAGAACTTTACCTAACATCGATAGCCCGTTTAAAAACGTGGATATGGTAATCTTCAGGGAGAATACTCAAGGCTTATACATTGGCCGTGAACATTGGATTGATGAAGGCACCAAAGATCATGCAGAAAGTATTGCCGTTGTTACCGAAGCGGCCAGTAGAAAAATCATCAAAGCTGCTTTTGAGTATGCACGTGCAAATGGTCGCAAAAAGGTGACATTGGTTCACAAAGCAAATATTCTAAAATTCACTACCGGGCTTTTCTTAGAAGTTGGCCGTAGTGTTGCCGATGATTACAGTGATATCGAATTTGAAGATTTGATTGTAGACAATATGGCCATGCAAATGGTAATGCGCCCACAACGCTTTGATGTGGTTGTTACCACCAACTTATTTGGTGATATACTTTCTGATCTTGCAAGTGGACTTGTTGGTGGTTTAGGTGTTACCGGTGCTGCCAATATTGGTGATGATGCAGCCATGTTCGAAGCCGTTCATGGATCTGCTCCCGATATTGCCGGACAGAATAAAGCTAACCCATTAGCACTACTTTTTTCTTCTCTAATGATGCTGGAACATATCGGCCAAAAACAAACGGCTGAGGAGATCAGAAAAGCAATTTACAAAACATTAGTAGAACGAAAAGTGTACTGCACGCAGGATATTGGTGGGGAGGGAACAACCTCAACATTTACGCAGGCTGTTTGCGACAATATCTAATTCAGAAATTAAAAAGCCGTCACTTCGACGGCTTTTTGTTTTTAGGTGAAAACACTCATCAGTATTGAACTGATAAAAGATAATATGATGGTAAAAGCGAGCGCCCAACCGAAGCTTTTAATTTTAAATCCATCAATAAATTTATCTACCAGCATCACCAGAAAAGCATTGATTACGATGGCGAACAAGCCAAAGGTTAAAATGGTGATTGGTAAGGCCAATATTTGAAGTATTGGACCTAATAAAAAATTTACTACTGAAATTCCTGCAGCAACCCATACGGCCGACCAGAAATTTTTTACTTCAACGCCACTTAATACTTTCGCAGTAAGAAAAACTGAAACGCTATTTATTAACCAAGCCCAAAACATAGTTCACCAAATTTGTTAAAATTCGAATGTGAGTACGCAAAAAAAACTATTTTGTTTAGATGAACAGCCAAGAATTTTTTCTCGATAAACCATTTTCTGAACTAACTCCCGATGAGCTGGAGGCTATTTTTTACCTGCGGCAACAAGTTTTTATTATCGAACAAAACTGTTTCTATTCCGACATAGATGGTTCAGATACCCAAGCCCATCACTTGCTTTATTATCACGGCAATGAGTTACAAGGGTACTTAAGAATTTTTGAGCCCGGTATTAAATTTGATGATGCAACCTCGATTGGAAGAATTGTTGTAGCTAAAGATTACAGAGGTGGAAATACTGGAAAAAACCTCATAAAAAAAGGAATAGAACTTGCTAAACAGCTTTTTGGATATTCTACTATTCGAATTGAAGCTCAAGCAGCGCTAGACTCTTACTATACTAAGTTTGGCTTTAAAGCTATCGGTGAAGTGTATATTGTGGATGACATTCCACATCAACTCATGGAGTTGATTCCTTAAGCTAGCTCATCTCTTTTAGCTTTAAGCGCAGGCACACTTACCTCAGCTTCAGCTTTTACACTATCAAGCAATTCACCAATTTTTGCACGATCACCGCTGTTCTTTGCCAACGTTTCAATTTGTTTCAAATCTTCATGCATTTGAAATAGCCCAACATACTGTACAGTTGGCTTAAGCATGTGCGCCTCTTTTGCTAAATCTTCTAAGTTACCTTCCTTAAAAAATGCCATCATATTCCCTGTATGCTTTGGAATATCCTGAATAAATAAGTCAAGCATTTCTTGGATGACAGAAATGTCGCCACCGGTAATATCTTCGAGATAAGAAAGATTAATGTTCAATGTTACTCTGTTTTCGACCGTATTAAGATTGTTTTGCCCCTAACTTTAGCGTCGGCAAATATACCGAACTATTGTTCGATAAAACTATAAAATATTCTTATACAGGTATTATCCTGTAAATATTACAATTCCGACCATTACAATTATGGCCAGTTTAAATATTAAACCTTTCCAGTTTTTCATTATTAATTTGCACAGAGATTAAAAAGATTGGGCCCTGATATAAACAATTATTGAAATAAATAACAAGTAATAATATTCGTTTTTAAAATATTTACTCTCTGAGTTTTTAATTCAATATTTTCAATAATAATTACAGCAAAAGATCTAATTCATCATTATTCAACGGTAACACTTTTGGCAAGATTTCGCGGTTGATCCACATCACAGCCACGGTTTACAGCAACATAATAAGAGAGTAGCTGAAGTGGAATAACACTTAATAAAGGTGATAAAAAATCCTCGGTTTCCGGTACGCTAAAATTGAATTCGCTCAAAGTACTAACGTCGTTGTTTTCTTCTGAAGTGATTGAAATGATTCGTCCCTTTCGAGCTTTCACTTCCTCTATATTACTTACCATTTTGTCGTTGGTATGATCGGTGGTGGCAATTACTACAACAGGCATCATTTCGTCGATAAGTGCAATAGGGCCATGTTTCATTTCGGCGGCGGGATAGCCTTCTGCATGAATGTAGGATATCTCTTTTAATTTAAGGGCGCCTTCTAATGCAACCGGAAAGCTATAAGTTCGACCGAGATACAAGAAATTTGGAGCATAGGTAAATAGATCAGAAATACGCTTCATCTGTTCGCTCCGATCTAAAATATGTTGAATCTTTTCCGGAATTTCGCGTAACGCTTTTATGTATTTTTTAGACACTTCTTTTGTGATTGCTCCTTTCATTAAAGCAAGCTTTAACGCGATCAAAACCAACACAGTAACTTGGCCAGTAAATGCTTTTGTAGAAGCTACACCTATTTCGGGACCGGTATGTAAGTAAACCCCTGCATCAGTTTCGCGAGCGATGGTTGAGCCAACTACATTCACGATGCCAAAAACAGTAGCGCCACTGTCTTTCGCTTTTCTGAGTGCAGCTAAGGTATCTGCCGTTTCACCACTTTGAGAAATTACGATAAGAACATCGTTTTCATCAATAATGGGGTCTTTGTATCTGAATTCAGAAGCATATTCTACTTCTACAGAAACGCGAGCAAGATGCTCAATCAAGTATTCACCAACTAAAGCCGAATGCCAGCTGGTTCCACATGCTGCAATAATGATTCGTTTAGCATCAACCAGTTTATCTAAAGCTTTTGTTAATCCCCCAAGTGTAATTTCACCTGTTTCTGTATTGATGCGCCCTCGCATACAGTCGGCAATGGTTTTGGGCTGCTCAAAAATCTCTTTTAACATAAAATACGGGTAGCCTCCCTTTTCAATTTCTTCGAGGCTCATCACCAATTCATGTACTTCTTTTTCCAATTCAACGTCGTTGGCATCCAATACCTGAAACTTATCTTTGCTGATTACTGCTAGTTCACCTTCATCCAAATAAACCACCTTATCAGTATATTCTGCCACAGCCGATGCATCCGAAGCAATCAGCATTTCACCTTCACCTACCCCAATTAATAGCGGTGATCCCTTTCTAGCCACCAATATTCTATCCGGATAATCGGAGTGAATCATGGCAAACCCATACGCTCCTGTTATTTGCGAAATCGCTAACTGTACGGCTTTTTCCATTGGTAAATCCGGTCGGCTTTCAATCACAAACTCAATTAGTTTTGCTGCGGCTTCGGTGTCGGTTTCTGAATAAAATTCAATTCCTTCGCTCTCAAGCTTTTTCTTTATAGAGGTATAGTTTTCGATAATACCGTTATGTACCAATGCAAGCTTACCAAGTTTCCCCACATGTGGGTGAGAATTTATATCATTAGGCTCGCCATGCGTAGCCCAACGAGTATGACCAATGCCAATTTGCGCACTCTCCTTTGAGTCTACTTTAACTAATTTCTTTAGTTCTCTAACTTTTCCTTTACACTTTATAATGCTTAATCCACCATTCAGAGTAGCGATTCCCGCTGAATCGTAGCCGCGGTACTCCATTCTTTTGAGCCCTTTTAATACTATTTCTTCCGCTTTTTTTTGACCTATATAGCCAATTATTCCGCACATACTAAACCTGACATCTTATTATATTCATTATGACCCTTCAAATTAAGCTATTATCGGCTAATTTGAGATTTTAAATTCTATTGAAAGCTAATATTTACCCAATGCAATTTTGTTTCTTTGATGATGAAATCGCCAATAATTTTCTTCCTCTCACTTTAACACGTCCGACGGATGACCTAAGAGTTGGAATTCTTACCATCAAAGAAAAGTGGTCGAAATGGTTGGTTAGTAAGCAAATCAGTAGAATAACGCACTCCTACTTGAAAGAAAATTTCCCATCATCCGGAATTAACGAAAATGAACTCTGTATTTGGTTGAACAGCAGATGTATACCAACAAAAAACGTTGTCGAAGCAATTTTAGATCTTAATCCTGGAGAAGCATTGTTCTACGATAAAGCTATAATTGCTATTAAAAGTGATGGAAAACAGTCTAATCGATCTTTTAAACAGAATGAGATACCTTCATTTACCAAACGAATAAACTTAGCACCCCCCCCTACAGTTATCACTTACTTTTGGGATTTATTGCACCTAAATGGCTATCAAATTTCTGAAGATTTAAAACTACTTGAACAACCAACTGCATCTTTTAACAGACTTCATCGATCAATAAGTATCACAAACCCTGATCAAGTATTTATTTCAGAATCGGCAACGTTAGAGCCCGGAGTTGCTTTGTTAACAGAAGATGGCCCCATTTATATTGGCCCCAACGCCAAAGTGGAGGCAGGAAGCGTGATAAAAGGTCCTGTCGCAATTTGTGAATATGCTCAGGTGAAAATGCAAGCTCGCATTTATAATTCAACAACTATCGGTCCGGTATGCAAAGCCGGTGGTGAAATCAATAATTGTATATTTCATTCCTATTCTAATAAGAGCCATAACGGCTATGCCGGAAACTCAATTTTTGGACAATGGTGTAATTTGGCTGCCGGCACAATCACATCCAACTTAAAAACTAATTATGGTCCAATTAAAATCCCACATTGGGATTCTGGAGAGTTAAGCGAAGATTCAGTTCAATTTTTTGGTACTGTTTTTGGCGATTTTTCTAAAACAGCCATTCAGACTAAAATTAATGTAGGCACGATTTGTGGAGTGAGCTCAAACATTTTTGTATCAGTATTTACCCCTAAGAAAATTCCTTCCTTTACTTGGTTAGGTGACGATGGCCCAAAAGAGTATGATTTCCCAAAGGCAATCGAAGCCATGCGAGCTATGATGGCGCGACGTGATGTAGACTTGGACAACGATTATATCCAAATGATGAAGGCAATTTTTGCTAGTCGATCACCTACTTAAAGGATAAAATGGTAAACGACTGTTCCGGGTAGAAATTTATCTCTCCACCAAATTGCTCAAGTAAGGTTTTTAATACCATAATGCGCTCCTCTTTTTGGGAGAATATCGCTTTGGAGTTTTCGGTAAAAACCGGAGATATGATATGTATTTTTATGTGATTATCAACCTGATCGAACTGTAATCGAATATTCAGGTTTTGAGAAACTCCTAATTTACTTAACTGGGTAAGGATTTCATTTATAAACAAACCTAGAGGTATAAGATTCGAAATTCCTTCTGTGTATTCATGAACGATTGGGTCGCCTACAATCGAAATGTTTTCTCGCGCTACATGCAGCTCAAATACTTTAGTAATGGTTCGGGCAAGCGGAATTTTAACGTAATCCTCAAAATCATATACTAGCTCATGAACAATACCAATTGCCTTAACACGAAGAATATTAGTATCCAACGCTGATTTAACATTCGGATCATCCTCAATCATCTTATCCAATTCCAAAAATGAAGAAAACAATGCCAAGTTATGCTTCACACGGTGGTGGATTTCTTTTACTAACACCTCCTTTTCCAGAAGTAAATCTACCAAACGTTGAGTTTTGTTAAGCAATTCCCGTGCATCTTGTCTTTGGCGGAGCACTCGTTTAACAGCAAATGGCAGTCGATCTAAGTGATCTTTTTGGATCACATCATCTGCACGATTTGCTAGCAGCTCAATTTCCATTTTCTTTGAAATGACTCCGGAAACCGAAATAAACGGGATATCAGGATAATGTTGTTTGGTAAATTGCAATGCATCTTTGCCTGAGTATTTACCACTGATATTATGATCTGAGATTATTAAATCCGGCAACCAGTGTTTTACTGCTTGCTCAAATTCTTCCGCTTCATCGACATCTTTATACTCGAATTTTAAGCCCGCTTTTTTCAGCTTACGAGTAATGAATTCAACATCATATTCAGAATCTTCAAGAATCAGAATCTTATAGTTTCTCGAATCGTTGCCGCTTTCTCTATCACCGTTATCATTATTTTGATTCTTCATTTACGCTTAACCAGTATCTACCTATTGAACTAATGGTATCCGCGAATTCCTTAAAACTCACGGGTTTTACTACATAACTATTTATGCCCAGATTGTAGCTTTCTATTATATCTTTGTGTTCTCTCGACGATGTTAACATCACAATGGGACAGTTTTTAACCCATTCGTATGACCTGATTTTCTTCAACACCTCAAGTCCATCAATTTTAGGCATTTTAAGATCCAACAAAATCAACTTTGGTTTTTGTGCGAGATTTTGGTTGGTAGCAAAAAAATCTAACGCTTCTTCACCATCTTTTAACCGCATTACCTCTACATTTTTTATCGCTTTTTTTAGTGCGATAATAGCCAACTCGGCATCGTTATCGTCATCCTCTATCAAAACTATGTCTAAGCTTTTCATTTATTTACATTAACTTATAATTTAAAATAAAATGTACTGCCGATACCCTCTTCACTCTCTAGCCAAATTTTGCCCCCATGACGTTCGATTATTTTCCTAACAATTGCAAGCCCAACTCCTGTTCCCTCAAAGGTTTTAGAAGAATGTAGCCGTTGAAATACACCAAATATTTTGTCTTTATACTCCATATTGATTCCAATACCATTATCCTTAATAAAATAAACGGACTCTCCCTCTTCTGCATTCGACCCAATAGTTATTTCAATTTTTTCCTCTTTAGATGAATATTTAAGTGCATTTTCAATCAAATTAAATAACGCCTGTTTAAGCATAGATTGATCACCCATAGCATTGGGTAAATCTTCGATGTTTATTTTAACATCCGCATTCCAATATGGCGACTGTGCGACTTCATCAACAACCTGATGAACTAGCTCAACCATCTCTACAGGTCGTTTGGTTAGCTCTTTTCTACCTAAGCGCGAAAATGCTAGAATATCATCGATTAACTCACCTAGTTTTATAGCACTTGCATGAACGATGTTCAATAATCGATTTCCTTCATCATCCAGTTTATCAGCATACTCTTCCTTTAATATTTCGGCATATCCATTAATCGCTCGTAAAGGAGCTCTCATGTCGTGCGAAACCGAATAACTAAAAGACTCAAGCTCTGCATTCGATTTTTGAAGTTCTACCGTTTGCTCTTCCAGAGCGATTGCTGCTCTTTTTTGTTGATCAATGTCGATTATCAGCCCTTCAATTCCCACAACTTTTCCATCTTCGTAGGTAGGGTAGCCGGTGGTTCGAACCCAAATCTCATTCCCGTTGATATCAACCAGAACCCATTCTTCGTCCCAACTTTTTCCTTCCTCTTGTGCCTGCTTTACAACTTCGTTAACCCGTTCTCGGAAATCTTCCCGGTAAAAATTAATTCCTTCTCTTAAATAGGTAGGGCTACCCGGCTCCAATCCATGAATGCGATATACTTGGTTCGACCAATAGCTTTCTCCCGTTGCAAAATCTACACTCCATGAACCAATTTTTGCCGCTTCCTGCGTAGAGTTCAACAGTTTAATGGTTTTTTGAAGCTTTTCACGTTGTTGTTCCAGCTCTGTTTGCAATCGGGTTTTTTCTTCGATCTCGGCTTTCAACTGATCGTTAATAACTTGTAAATCGGAAGGACTCGGAATTTTTAACGCTTCCGGCATATTGATGTACATCAACACAACGGTGGCTAACGAAACGCCGGCCATGGTTAGCTTCATAAAACCAGACAGATTATAAAAAGGGATCCAAACGTTAACCGCCGAAATTGCATGAACAGCTCCACAAGAAATGATGAAAATGGCGAACATCATAAATAGTCCCTTCATTTCTATTTTCTTTCGCTTAGAAACAAAATAGATTAAAAAAGCGGGAATCATGAAATAACTGAATGCCGTAACTAAATCGCCTAAAACATTCGACCATAGCGTTACCGGTTGCCATTGATAGCACATGCCATGTGGCATAAATCGGTCGTTCGCCAGATTTTTAAAAAAATCTATCACCCAATACATATACATACCTAAGAACCTCTAATCTTCTCTTTATTAAAGTGCTTTGCAGTGTACTCTCTAAGTTAGCCTAAAAACAGACTAGTGCAAGCTATAGGCGCAGTGTTATAAAATTCGCCGTGTGGTAAGATACGTACTTACCCAGTACTGATTTTGGATATTCGAAATAGTAACCCCCGATGATGTTGATGCATGTAAAAACTGCTCTCCATTGATCATAACCCCAACATGATAAGTGGTTCTTCCGGTTTTGAAAAACACCATATCCCCAATTTTTAAATTTCTGCGTCTTACCGAGCTTCCAATTGTCATTTGCTCTCGTGTGGTACGCGGTAAGGTTACCCCTAAATAGTCTTTAAAAACTACCTGCATAAAGGCAGAGCAATCGATTCCTCGCCTTGAAGTTCCTCCTAAAATATAGCGTGTGCCTTTCCAATCTTGTAATGCCTGATCTAGCTTTCCTCGAAGAGCTCTTTCTGATCTGGTAAAATTAACCGGAACCGTTGCTTTTGCACCATCAACAACGGTTGGATTTTCCCATGGAATAGTGCCTCGTTGTACCACACCACAAGAGGTAAAAAACAATCCTGAAAGAAATAAAAGTGCTGTATGTTTAACCGTCGGCATCCAAAAAATTTTGGAAAATAATATAGCTACTATTGTCTATTTTCACATATAAACATCACTAAGAGATAGATCACACAGCATTCATGAAATTATTAGTTAATATCGATCATGTTGCAACCTTAAGGAACGCAAGAGGCGAAGGATATCCCCGGCCTGTAGATGCAGCCAAAGTTTGCGAAGAAGCCGGCGCGAGCGGAATTGTTTTTCATTTGAGAGGCGACCGAAGGCACATAATGGATCACGACGTAGCAGAATTAAAAACCGTAGTTAAAGGAACACTTGACTTCGAAATGGCCGCTACCGACGAAATGATTAAGATATTGCTCGAAACTAAGCCACATCTTTGCACATTAGTACCCGAAGGACGAGAGGAATTAACTACAGAAGGCGGATTAAATTTAGAAGCTGTTTATGATGATTTTAGAGATCGTGTATTTCCTGCCATTAAGCCATCAGGCATCGAGATCAGCTTATTCTTAGATCCAAACCGAAAAGACATTGAGTTGGCTGAAAAACTTGGTGCCGACGCTATCGAATTACACACCGGTAATTATGCCAATGCGGCAACTAAAGATGAACAAAAACAGGAATTATTACGACTTCGGGAAGCGGCAATTTTAGCCCATCAACTTGGTATGAAAGTAAATGCAGGGCATGGATTAAATCTTCAAAACTTGCCCACTTTAATAGAAGTGGTTCCTTATTTGAACGAAGTTAGCATTGGTCACGCATTAATTAGTCAGGCCGTTTTTTGGGGACTTCCTAAAACAGTAAAATCGTACATCGAAATATTAAGCTTACACGACGACCTGCAATGAGTGAATCCGTTGAACATAAATCGGGATATGCAGCAATTGTAGGAAAGCCCAACGCAGGTAAATCTACGTTGATGAACCAGATTTTGGGCACCAAATTATCGATCGCCACACACAAAGCGCAAACAACGCGCCATCAAATTGTAGGCATTCACTCGGATGACCACTCTCAAATTGTATTTCTAGATACTCCCGGTATCATAAATCCTAAGTATGAGCTGCAAAAAGCAATGATGCGCTTTGTAGAAAAAGCTGAAAAAGATGCCGATGTAATTTTATTTATTGTAGATGTACAAGATCACAAAATCCCCGATTTCGCCTTTACCGAACTAAAGCGGTTTCATAAACCGGTAATTCTAGTTGTAAATAAAATTGACACCGTTTCTCAGGATGAAGCCACCCAAAAGGCCGAACAACTTCAATCGAAATACAAGTTTGCCGAAACCGTATTTACATCGGCATTACAAAACGAGGGCATAGAAGGATTACTCAACGCCATCTTTCAACATTTAAAGCCGGGACCTCCATTTTACCCAAAAGATGAATTGAGCGAACATCCGGTTCGTTTTTTTGCCTCTGAACTCATCCGCGAACAACTGTTTCTTCAATATCATGAAGAGATTCCATATTCAGCAACCGTTGAAGTAATCCAATACCAGGAGCGGGAAGATTTGGATTACATCAATGCTGAAGTGATTGTAAATCGAAACTCTCAAAAAGGGATGATTATTGGCAAAGGTGGGAAAGCCATTAAGCAATTGGGGATGGAAGCCAGGAAATCCATCGAAGAGTTTATTGGCCGAAAAGTATTCTTAGATCTTCATGTGAAAGTGCGCGAAAAGTGGCGCAACAACGAGCAAATGGTTCGCAATTTGGGATACCGGGCTTAAAAGCGTTAATTCAACCAAAAATACCATGATAGAAACGGTTGAAGAATTTTTGGAAGATGGATGTGGACGTTGCCAGTATTTCGCAACTCCGGATTGCAAAGTAAACTCATGGCGAGATGAACTGATCGCATTGCGTGAAATCTTGCTTAAAACAGAGCTTCAAGAAGAATTGAAATGGAGCAACCCCTGCTACACGTACGATGGTATAAACATTCTAATGCTCAGTGCTTTGAAAAATCAGGCGGTGGTTGGCTTTTTTAAAGGTGTGCTGCTTAACGATCCTCATAAGCTTTTGGTAAGCCCCGGAAAAAGCTCTCAATCTGATCGAAGACTCTATTATACCGATGTTGAAACCGTTCATGATCAGGAATCGATTGTCTTGGATTATGTGGCAGAAGCAATCGAAATTGAGAAAAAAGGATTGAAGGTAGAATTCAAGAAAAACCCGGAGCCCGTCCCTGAAGAATTGGAAGCTGTATTTGAAACCGATCCCGCACTAAAGACGGCCTTTTTTGAACTCACTCCCGGCAGACAACGAGGATACATTCTCCATTTCTCACAACCTAAACAGGCAAAAACCCGCTTCTCAAGAATTGAAAAGTGTATCCCAAAAATTATGGCGGGTAAAGGATTCCACGATAGATAATCAAAAATTCTGTACTCTGCTCGCACAGAATTTTATTCTTCTTGGTTAATTTTTTCAGAATTAAAATAAAAATTACATCCCTATTCTAAGTTTTTATAGAATATTATTCTGTTTGTAATTTAAAAACTTAGCCTACCAAATTAAGTATTCGAATTGTATTGCCGAAAAAACCTATTCACTAAGGTTGTATATAAACAGTACAAGCCTTAAGCTTTGAGTAATGAAATTTTCAATCCGACATACTATGTGTAAGCCTGTTTGCTGTAAATGCATGTGCATGATGATGCGCACTTAGGGCTTCGTATAAATAGTTTCACAACAAAGCCCTTTTGAATGCAATAACAGAAGGGCTTTTTTGTTGGATTTCAATTTTCAATCGTTCTTTAAAATCTATTGCATTCTCATTAAGAAAGGTGGAGGGATCAGGTCCTACGAAGCCTTGGCAACCGCCACGAATATCGAAAGCCGTTCGTGGAAAGGTGCTACATCCTGCCTGATGAAATAATTTTCATCGGGAAAAAATGAGTTCGAAAGATGTTGGCGAAAAGCCTTGTTCGGACTCAACGAACAAGGCTTTATTTATTTAATTAAAACAACATCACTCACAATAGAATCATCATGAGCAACGACTTATCAACTCGATCACTTCGCTTCGAAACTCTTCAATTACACGCCGGTCAACAACCTGACCCAACCACGGGGTCACGTGCCGTTCCGATTTATCAAACTACTTCTTACAATTTCAACGATTCAGAGCATGCAGCCAATTTGTTTGGGTTAAGAGAGTTCGGGAATATTTATACCCGAATCATGAATCCAACCACCGATGTGTTCGAAAAACGAGTAGCTGCTTTAGAAGGTGGAGCTGCAGCATTGGCAACTGCATCCGGTCAGGCAGCACAATTTCTGGCCATTTCAAACCTAGCTGTGGCGGGAGACAACATCATCTCGACACAGAATTTATATGGAGGAACCTACAATCAATTTAAAGTTACGATTCCACGCCTTGGAATTGATGTGCGATTTGCAGAAGAAGATTCTGTCGAAGCTTTTGAAAAATTGATCGACGATAATACCAAAGCTTTTTATGTGGAATCGATTGGAAACCCACGTGGAAATGTAGCCGATTTCGAAGGATTAGCCAAGTTAGGTGAGAAATATGGCATTGCATTAGTTGTAGATAACACTTTTGGCGCGGGTGGAGCAATTGTTCGCCCAATTGATCATGGAGCCAATGTAGTAACAGCGTCAGCGACCAAATGGATTGGTGGCCATGGCACCTCGGTTGGTGGTGTAATCGTTGACGCCGGTAATTTCAATTGGGGCAATGGTCGTTATCCGTTATTCAGCGAACCTTCACCTGGATATCACGGACTTAATTTCTGGGAAGTATTTGGCACCGATGGTCCCTTTGGAAATATTGCCTTTGCTATTCGTGCTCGTGTTGAAGGCTTACGCGATTTTGGTTCTTCTCAGTCTCCTTTCAACAGTTTTCTACTACTTCAGGGATTAGAAACCTTATCTCTTCGAGTGGAACGACACAATCAAAATGCGCTAAAACTTGCTCATTATTTGAAGGAAAGTGATGCCGTTGAATGGGTGAACTTTACCGGCTTGGAGGAACATCCGCATCACGAACGAGCGCAAAAGTATTTCACCAAAGATCATTTTGGATCGGTACTCACTTTTGGTGTTAAAGGCGGATATGATGCCGCAAAATCGTTCATTAACAATGTTCAGCTTTCCAGCCACTTAGCTAATGTTGGTGATGCAAAAACTTTGGTAATACATCCTGCATCAACTACGCATCAGCAATTGAGTGAGAATGAACAAGCTGCCAGCGGTGTAAAAGCTGATTTAATTCGAGTATCGGTTGGCATCGAACACATCGATGACATTATCGAAGATTTTGAACTCGCATTTAAAAGTATTGCGGTAACAGCAGAATAAAATTATAAAAAGGCGAATACAGAATTCGCCTTTTTTCACACACCCTCACTCAATTTCGAATTTCATCGTAACAACAATGAGCATTTTAACACTTACCACCGACCCACTTGAAGAAAAACTGAACAAGACTATAAAGAACGTTATCAATCACGTTCGTGAATACCCTAGCGAAAAGGATGTCACCTTTTCTGTGGATTCTAAGCTAGAACGCGGCTTTAGATCGGAGATTAAAGTCCGCGATTTTAACTTTATCGTAGATGAACCCAAAAACCTCGGTGGCGAAAACGAAGCGCCTAATCCTGTAGAATATGTATTGGGCGCCTTAGCATCCTGCCAAGAAATTGTAATTAAGGCTTATGCCGGGCAGTTGGGTATAAAGTTAAACTCCATTCGGGTTGAAGCCTCCGGGGATCTCGATCTTCAAGGTTTTTTCAATTTAAGTGATGAGCGACCGGGCTTTAATCAAGTTCGATACTCGACTGTAATTTCGACCGAAGAAGAAGACCCTGAAAAACTTCAATTACTAAAGGATTTTTCAACGAGCCGTTGCCCGGTTTTGGACATCATCTCAAATCCGGTTCCTGTAATTGGCGATGTAGTTTTTACTAATTAACCCTCACCATCGAAAGCAACAAAGAGTCGGGATTGTATCCTCGATTCCGACTCTTTCTTTTTATTCCTATGGTTGATTTTGAAACACAAACATTCTCTAAAAGCTTCATAACAGAATCTGGTGATGAGCTACAAAACCCACATTTAGTGTATCACACATGGGGGAAACTAAACAATCAAAAGAATAATGTAATTCTGATTTGCCACGCTCTTACCGGAAATTCAGACGCGAGCGATTGGTTTAGTGGACTCTTCGAAACCGGTGGAATAATCGATCTCGATAAACACTTTGTAATTTGTATAAATCACCCCGGAAGTTGTTACGGCTCTATTGGACCTACTTCCATCGATCCAAATCTCGGAAACCCTTATCAGGCTAATTTTCCTGAATTAACCATTCGCGACATTGTTCGTTTAGAGCAGCAATTGTTGGATGAACTTGGAATCCAAGAAATCGAACTCATCATCGGCGGCTCAATGGGCGGCATGATTGCTTTAGAATTTTGCGTGATGGATTCCCGAATTAAATCCGCCTGCCTGATCGCTATGGGTGCTTCCCATTCGGCGTGGGCAATTGGTATTAGTGAAGCTCAACGGATTGCTATCAAAGCTGATCGAAACTGGAACGACGGTTTTTATACAAATGATTCACCTCCTGCTCAAGGTTTAGCCGCTGCACGTTCAATGGCAATGATCACGTATCGAAGTCCGCAAGATTACGAGCGAAAATTCGGCCGAAACTGGAACATCCAGAAAAAGCAGTTTGAAGTAGAATCCTATTTAGGCTACCAAGGTGAAAAACTAGTGCAGCGTTTTGATGCAAATTCCTACATCACTTTAACCAAAGCCATGGATTCTCATGATATCGCCCGAGGACGTGGTACGGTTAAAACTGTGCTAGAACGACTCACTATCCCCATTCTCATCATCGGTATCGATTCAGATTTGCTATATCCCATCCACGAACAAATTGAACTCGCCGAACACCTCCCAAACTCTACGTTTAGAGAAATTAAATCCAAATACGGCCATGATGCTTTTTTGATTGAGTTCGAGCAGATGAACCGAGCATTGCGACAATTCCGGGAACAGCCCCACTCTTCTTTGATTGATTGATTCGTTATTCGTTATTCGTTATTCGTTATTCGTTATGAGAATAGAGGTTAGTCTTATCTGCGGCGTACTTCAAGAAATCTGTTCTCACTCCTCACTCCTCACTCCTCACTCCTCACTCCTCACTCCTCACTCCTCACTCCTCACTCCTGAACCAAAAAAATTAATTATTACCCATGATGTGGATTTAATTTGACAGATTATGGTAAAGAAGGGTACATTGTGGAGTGATGTGGGAGAAAGTGGGGACTTTTCTCTTGCAACGCATTTAGCAATCAAATCATCCATTCCGCGGGTATCGTGCATAGTTTTAAAGGCCAATACGAGCATAGTATCGACGATAAAGGACGTATTTCCTTCCCGGCGAAACTGCGCAAACTGGTAAATCCTGACGCACAGGATCGCTTTGTAGTGGTACGCGGAATCGAATCCTGCCTTTATTTATACCCCGAAAATGAGTGGCTGAACGTGGAAGCAGCGCTCAATCAGGCCAACAATTTTACCCGCGCCGGCCGAATTGCTAAACGTAATTTTCTGCGCTTTGCAGAAGACTTGTCCTTAGATAAACAGAATCGAATCGCAATCCCCAGCGACCATTGCACTTTTGCCGGAATCAGTTCTAAAGCTGTTTTTATAGGTATGGGGCAATACATCGAAATCTGGTCCCCAGAAAATCTGCAAAAAGCGGATGAAAGCCTTGATGCAGATGCCTTTGAAGAAATATTTGAGCAAGTGATGGGAGGCGGAAACTCTTCCGATGCTGATTAATATGAGTACATATCACCAGCATATCCCGGTAATGCTTGACGAATGCCTAGAGGGTTTAATCACAAATCCTGATGGCGTTTATATAGACGGCACCCTTGGCGGTGGCGGCCATTCCAAAGCTATTCTTGATCACTTATCCCCGAAAGGAACTCTCTTTTCAATTGACCAGGATGATGAAGCCATTACTGCTGCGTCTACGTATATAGGTCAAGATGAACGTTTTAACATATTAAAAGGAAACTTCGGCTACCTGACTACACTTCTACCTCCCCAGTATCATGGTCAGGTAACCGGAATCCTTTTAGATTTAGGTGTTTCCACTCATCAAATAAAAGCCGGGGATCGCGGATTCAGTTTTCAGGAAAACGGCCCGTTGGATATGCGAATGGGAAACATGACCGGACTCACTGCTTACGAAGTAGTTAACAACTATGAATATGAGCAGCTTCGGGACATCATATTTCATTATGGCGAAGAAAAAGCGAGTCGTAAGATTGCGCAATCTATTATTGAACATCGCCCCATTGAAACTACCGGAGAGTTAAGAAAAGCCGTTTCTGAAGTAGTGAATCCAAAGTTTGAAGTAAAATCGCTAGCTAGAGTATTTCAGGCGATCCGGATTGAAGTAAATCAAGAGTTAGAAGTATTGAAAGATGTACTTACTCAATCGCTTGAAGTTTTGGAAGAAGGCGGACGATTAGTAGTGATGTCGTACCATTCGTTAGAGGATCGATTGGTTAAGAGATTTTTAAAAGCAGGAAATTTTGAAGGAAAGGTTGAGAAAGATTTTTACGGCAATAATTTATCCCCATTTCGCCTGATCAATAAACAGGTGATAACCCCGCATGATCAAGAAGTTGCCAAAAACCCCGCAGCACGGAGCGCTAAACTCCGCATTGCTGAAAAAATAAACGGAGGTGGCTCATGATGGTGCAATCCCCACTTAAGCGTCGCGAAGTGCAGCCCAATCTCCGAAAAGTCCCTAAACCTGACATATCAAACACCACTGCCTCCGCCAAAAAACAATCGAACGCAAAAAAAGCCTCCGATTTTTCAACAAGCAGCATCCCAAAAATTAAACCGGGAACCGTAATACTCTGTTCGATCATTATCGGAGCATTAGGCTTTGCCTATCTCACACACGTTTTTGCTACCCAACGATTACTTGAAGAAGTTCAAGATTTGGAGAACGAATTTAACAAAGCACGACAAACTCACGATGAGTTAAAATTGCAATACGACCGCATGGTTGGTCCGGCAGAAATTTATGATAAAGCGCAGGCTGCAGGATTTATTAATGGCGGTCCGGCCGAATACGTTATTGAGGTGGAAGAATGACGGAACATCGCACTTCCATATTAAGCAGAATGTTTATCGTGCTGGGATTTTTGTTTTTGATTCCCTGTGCGCTTGCATTCCAGCTTATCCGCATTAATTATGTAGAAGGTGACGGATTACGTACTCTTTGGACCAAACAAGCCATCGATGAAATCCCGATTCCTGCTCAGCGCGGTAATATTTACGATAAAAACGGAACACTGCTTGCCACCAATGTTGCTGATTATCAAATCGCACTGGATCCAAAAGTACCGGGTTTAACTCGTGATCAGATTAACACATTGCTTGCCAAATTGGGGCAGGTAACACGGCAACCGGCTTCAATCTATCAACAAAAAGTTAGCGATGCGCCAAGCCGATCGCGATATGTTGTGCTTGCAAAGAATTTAACCGGTATCCAAAAAGATGAAATCGCACAGCTTGGTATCAAGGGAGTAATCATTGAGGAGAATTTCCGACGAAAATATACTTTTGGCTCACTTGCTGCGCATTCTATCGGCTTTGTAAATCACTCTATGAATGGGCGAACCGGAATTGAAGCCTTTTACAATGATGAATTGAATGGCGAAGATGGTGTTCAGCAAGTTCGAAAAGATCCCTTCAATCGAGTGTTCGAGTATGTTGGTGCGCCTAAGAAATTGCCCATCGACGGTTATTCGCTCCACACTACCATTGATGCTTACATACAAGCCATTCTTGAAGACGAATTAAAAGCTGGAGTTGAAAAGCATAATGCGAACTACGGAACGGGAATCATTATGGATCCAAAAACGGGAGCAATTTTGGCATTGGCCAATTACCCGACCTACGATCCAAATTACCCTGGAAGTAGCGAAGATGAAAACCGGCGTAATTTTGCCATTTCTGACATGGTAGAGCCCGGATCAACATTTAAGTTGGTTACTGCCATAGCAGCGGTTGAGCAAAATAAGGTGGATTTCGATGAGATTTTTGAAACGCCCGAAGATGGTGAGAAGGTAATCCATGGACTCACCCTCCGCGATCACGATCCGTTGGGGAATATAGATTTTGAAGAGGTTATGCGGCAATCATCCAACATCGCAACGGCGGAATTGGCTATGCGTTTGGATAACGATCGTTTCTATCAATATGCAAGAAATTTAGGATTTGGCACTCCTACTTACGTAGACATTGCCGGCGAAGAAAGTGGTAGAATGGCAAAACCTTACGAATGGAGTATGGTAAGTTTGCCGTGGATGTCGCACGGTTACGAATTACTGAGCACTCCCATACAGGTTGCTCAAGCGTATGCAGCTTTTGCCAACGAAGGGTTATTAATGCGTCCTTATATCATTGATCGCATTGAAGACAATAATGGAAATGTATTGTCTGAACATGAACCCGTTGAAATTCGCCGAGTTGCCAAGAAAAAAACGCTTCAGAAATTACTTCCTGTTTTTGAAAGTGTAGTTAGTGATACCGGAACCGGAGAATTTGCACAAGTAGAAGGTTTACGAATTGCCGGTAAAACGGGCACTGCCAAGAAAGTTGTAGACGGCCGATACACCAGTAATTACAGAGGTTCTTTTGTTGGATTTTTTCCGGTTGAAAATCCAAAATATGTATGCCTGATTATGTTAGACGAGCCCAAACCAATTGGTTATGGCGGGTATACAGCAGCTCCAATTTTTCGTGAAGTCGCAAAACGTATTTCCGGCCTGGATGATGACTTAAGAAATCAAATGATGACTGAACCTTTAGCATCTCAGTCAGAGTTTCAAATTACGCCAAACCTAGTAGGACTTTCATCCACAGAAGCTCAACAACTAACAGAAACCATGAAGGTTGAACTAAAGATGGTTGGAACTAACGGTTATGTGAGTCAGCAATTTCCTGCTGCAAATGACACGCTATGGGCCGGAAAAGAATTAAAAGTGACTATTTCGAACAGCCTTGCAGCTTCAGATACCACCAAGCTACGAGAAGGCTACATGCGGATACCTGATGTGAAAGGACTAAGCATGAGAAATGCTGTTGCGTTGCTAAAGGGCGCAGGCTTCGACATTGAAAAAATTGGCTCAGGAACGGTGTTCGCACAGTTCCCGAGAGAAGATCAAATAATGAGAATTGGTGGCAAAGTTACCATTCGGGGTAAAGCAAGATCGCTGGAAACGGTAACCATCGCAAAACTGGACTAAACGATTGCACTTAACTGAACTGATAGCACTTATTAATCCCTTGGATGTTTCCAACAAAAAGCTTGATACAAAGCTAAATGGGGTACATCAGGATAGCCGAAAGGTGACTCCCGGATCTGTATTTATTGCAATCAGAGGTAATGAAGTAGACGGGCATATGTTTTTGGAAGATGCGATTGCCCGAGGCGCTAATGTGCTGATTTGCGAAGAATCGTTCTACACCGATGCAAAAGAAGTGTGTGTGATCGAAGTGGAAAGTACCAGAGAAATCTTAGGGACTATCGCTCAACGATTTGCCGGAAATCCTGCCGAAAAGTTGACCACTATCGGGATAACGGGAACCAACGGGAAAACAACTGTTGCTACTTTGGTGTATCAGGTGTTAACCAAACTTGGAAAAAAAGCTTCATTATTAGGCACCGTTTCTAAACGAATTTTAGAAGAAGAACTCCATAGTTCACTTACAACAAGTGATCCAATTGAACTCGCTTCAGATATGAAAGCAATGACCGAAGCAGGTTCAGAGTTTTTAGTGATGGAAGTTTCATCGCATGCGCTTTCTCAGTCACGGGTAAGCGGTTTCGATTTTAACGTGGCTGCGTTCACGAATCTCTCTCACGACCATCTTGATTACCACAGTACCGTTGAAGAGTATGCTAAAGCAAAAAAAATGCTCTTCGATCAGTTGCCTTCTTCATCTACAGCCATCGTAAATATTGATGACGTTCGCGGACATTTTATGGTTTCCGACACAAAGGCAAATGTAGAAGAATTCAGTTTTAAAACGCAGGACAATCACATTCTGCAAAATTCTGCCAGTGGGTTAACACTGATTGTTGATGAAGTGAATATTAAGTCGCCATTGGTGGGCGATTTCAATGCTTATAATGTGGCTGAAGCTTTTCTGATTTGCAAAGCCCTTGGGTTCGATGGAAATAACATCGCCAAAGCTTTACAAATTTGCAGCGGAGCAAGTGGCCGCATGGAGACCGTGGTGGTTGAGGGTGATCATTTACCTGTTGTAATTGTTGATTACGCCCACACCCCCGACGCTCTTGAAAATGTGTTATCCACACTTGCTAAGCTTAAAAAAGAAGATGGAAAATTGATTTGTGTATTTGGTGCCGGTGGGGATCGGGATCCAACTAAGCGCCCGGAAATGGCGCGAGCTGCCACTAAATATGCCGATCAACTCTTCGTTACCAGCGACAATCCAAGATTCGAAAATCCTGATGTTATTATCGATCAGATTCTAACCGGATTTGAACAAAAAGAGCATGTAATCACCCAATCAGATCGTAAAGAAGCCATTCAGGAAGCCATCAAATCAGCTAAAAGTAACGACATCGTTTTGATTGCCGGCAAAGGGCACGAAGATTATCAGGACATCCGTGGAACTAAGCATCCCTTCAACGATTATGAAATCGCAGAAGCGGCATTGCAACAAAAAAAGGAGGACCACTGATGCTTTACGAATTATTTGACTGGCTGGAAAAAACTTATGAATTCCCCGGTGCCACGGCTATGGCATTTATCTCAACGCGAACGGCACTAGCTGCTGTTTTTTCGCTGCTGATCAGTTTATTTATCGGGCGAAGAATCATCAAATGGCTCAGCAAAATGCAGCTTAAAGAAGTGATTCGTGAAGATGTTGGGCTTGACCATCATATCGAAAAAGTTGGCACGCCATCAATGGGTGGGGTAATCATCTTACTTGCCACATTAATACCAACCGTTCTTTTTGTTAGAATGGACAGCATTTACGGCTGGCTCATTTTCTTTGTGATGTTTTCATTGGGTATTGTTGGCTTTATTGATGATTACATCAAAGTGGTTAAAAAAGATAAAAGCGGTCTTGCCGGGCGATTTAAAATAGCCGGTCAAGTTCTTGTGGGTCTGGTTCTCGGAAGTGTATTGTACTTCCACCCCGACTTTGAGGCATTTAATACACTTTCTACGGTTCCATTTGCCGCCGATTTGAATATCGATTATGCATTTTTCGGTGAACAGTGGGGATGGGTAATTTATCTGCCACTCGCTGTATTTATCATAACTGCGGTAAGTAATGCAACCAATCTTACTGATGGATTAGACGGTCTTGCTTCCGGTATTTCTGCGATTTGTGGTTTTGTATTTGCCATATTTGCTTATGTATCCGGTCGGGTTGATTTTTCTGGCTTCCTCGACATAATGTATCTGCCCGGTGCCGGCGAGCTAACCATTTTCTGTGCGGCTTTAGTAGGAGCATGTATGGGTTTTCTGTGGTATAACACTAATCCTGCTTCCGTATTTATGGGCGATACCGGCTCACTTGCCTTAGGCGGTGCTTTTGGTGCGCTTGCATTGATGTTACACAAAGAACTTCTGCTTCCATTTATTTGCGGCGTTTTCTTTTTCGAAACGCTATCGGTGATTATCCAAACAACCTATTTCAAATACACTAAGCGAAAGTATGGCGAGGGACGTCGTGTCTTTTTGATGGCACCCATTCATCACCATTTCGAGAAAAAAGGTTGGAGCGAACAAAAAATTGTGGTTCGATTCTGGATTATAACGGTACTCCTTGGCCTGATAAGTTTACTAACACTGAAGATTCGATGAGAGAAGTAACTGGTAAACATATCGCCGTGATTGGAGCCGCCCGAAGTGGAGTTGCTGCTGCTTTATTACTAAAGCAGAAAGGCGCTGATGTATTCGTTTCTGATTTTGGAAAAATCTCGGAAGAAGCTCAGTACACTTTACAATCGAATGGAATTGATTATGAACAAGGTGGACATACCGAACGTGCGCACACCGCAGATTTTGTTGTGTTAAGTCCGGGCGTTCCTACCCTAGCTCCTATTGTTCAACATCATTTAAACAGTCAAACGCCGGTTTATTCTGAGATAGAAGTAGCTAGTTGGTTTACCGATCAAAAAATTGTGGCTACTACTGGAAGTAATGGTAAAACGACGGTAACAAGCTGGCTGGCACATATGTGGGAAACAGCAAAGGTCGATTACTCACTTGCGGGTAATATTGGCTATCCGTTTTCTAAGAAAGTGTTGTCGGCAACCGGTACTCATATTCTTGAAGTATCAAGTTTTCAGTTGGATCACATCGATACATTTACACCACATATCAGTGTGCTGCTGAACATTACGCCTGATCACCTTGATAGGTATGCCAACGATATGAGATCGTATGCTGCCTCGAAATTCAGAATTACTGAAAATCAGAATAACGACCATTTTTTCATCTACAATTTCGACGACCCCCTCATTCAAGGGCATGTTGCTCGATTACAACAAGTAGAAAATCACCCAAAACTTTGGGGGTTTTCATCAAAAAACGAAGTGCCCGAAGGCGCTTTTGTTCACAACGATCATATCATCTTCAGATTTAATAACAACGAGGAATCGCTCATGCCTGTGCACGAACTAGGATTACCCGGTAATCACAACCTGCAAAACGGATTGGCCGCAGCATTAGCTGCCCGAGCCGGTGAAATTAAGAACGAAGCGATTCGTGAAAGCCTGAAAACATTTAGTGGTGTAGAGCATCGGCTGGAAATGGTGCGAAATGTAAATGGTGTGAAATACATCAATGACAGTAAGGCCACCAACGTAAATGCCGTTTGGTTTGCGCTGGATAGTTTCAATGTGCCCTTAACGCTGATTATGGGCGGACGTGATAAAGGCAACGACTATGAAGAAATCAAGTTTTTGATTCGAGATAAAGTACACACCATCATCGCTATTGGAGAATCGAAAGATAAAATTGAAGCTGAGTTAGGAAAAACAGCTCCGAATTTTGAGAAAGCAGATTCTATGCGGGATGCCGTCCGTATTGCAAAGAAAGGAGCTAAACGAGGCGAAGTTGTGCTGTTAAGTCCGGCCTGCTCTTCGTTTGACATGTTCGACGATTACGAGCACCGTGGCAAAGTTTTTAAAGAAGAAGTAGCAAAGCTCTAGGGAGCCAATAATTAATTTTCAATTCACAAATGACAAACAATTACGCAAATATCAAAAATCAAAACTATGTGGGTACTCTCTTGAAAAGCTCAGTTTCGTTGATTTTTGAAATTTGCTGATTGGAATTTAGAATGAAGTGATCCACACCAGTCCAAATAACAATTTAAACCACGTGCTGGGAACCAGCCCCGAAGATATCGACTCCGGGAAGCAGGGCAGCGATCGTGTGTTATTAATGGCCATCATCATGCTCATGATGTTTGGCGTACTGGCGGTGTATTCTTCTATCGCGTTCTTCGCTGAATCGAATAATACCTCGGCATTTGCATTGGTAACACGTCATGTGGTTAAGCTTGCGATTGCATTTTTTGTGATGCTCTTTGTTTCTAAGATCAATTACCACTCGCTCGCCAAGTTTTCGAGAATCGGAATGATGATCAGTTTATTGCTTTTGGTAGCAGTTTTAGTGTTTGGGACCGAACAATTTGGAGCAAAGCGCTGGTTGAATGTCGGGGGCTTCAGTTTTCAACCTTCTACTCTTGCAACGGTTGCGCTATTATTACATGTGAGCGTTTTATTAAGCGAAAAACAAGAGTACGTCAAAGACTTCAAGAAATCGTTCATTCCCATCATGGTTTGGGTAACCATCACCTGTGCACTCATTGGACTTGAAGATTTTAGTTCGGCCGGCATTTTGATGGGAATCTGCTTAATAATGATGTTCATCGGCCGTATCAGCAGCATTCAAATGGGCTCGATGGTTGCCATTGCCTTATTGGGTGGCTTTTTACTGTTGAACCAGTCCACCAATCGACAAGATCGAATTGAACAATATGTTGAGCAGATCAAAAATATTGAAACCGATGAATTTTTAACCGGATCGGGTTATCAGGCTCAACAAGCACACATTGCAATTGCTAAAGGAGAATTATTTGGGGTAGGGATTGGAAAAAGCACCCAAAGAGATTTCTTACCCGCCCCATATAACGATTTCATTTTTGCGATCATCGCCGAAGAATACGGCTTCTTTGGTGCTATGAGTTTAATAGTCATTTTCAGCCTCATTTTGATTCGAGGAATTGTATTTATCGCCCGGAAAGCTGAAGACACTTTGGGCGCTTTACTAGCCGTAGGATGCACCCTTACTATTGTACTTTTTGGTTTCGTTAACGCCAGTGTTGCCAGTGGCTTACTACCGGTAACCGGTCTCCCCATGCCCTTTGTTAGTTATGGTGGAACAAACATGCTCTTTGCAGGCTTGATGG
This sequence comes from Balneolaceae bacterium, assembly GCA_017640605.1. GTDB lineage: Bacteria > Bacteroidota > Rhodothermia > Balneolales > Balneolaceae > HXMU1420-13. Next base: position 39,172 of record JAEPQH010000011.1, read on the forward strand.
TGGGCATATTGCTCAACATCAGTAAACACAGTAAAGAGAGGAGGCCTTTTTATGCGTAATCCCAGAATCTTAATCGCCGCAGGTGGCACCGGTGGGCATGTTTATCCGGCCATTGCCATTGCAGATGCTTTAAAATCTGAACATGCAGAAACCGAAATACGATTTGTCGGCACAAAAAATCACATGGAATGGCAAGCTGTTCCTAAAGCAGGCTATGATATCGAAAATGTATGGATTAGTGGTTTTCATCGTCGATTGACCACAAAAAACCTATTATTCCCAATCAAATTGATCACTGCTCTGGCACAAAGTTTCTCCATCCTATCGAGGTTCAAACCCGACGTGGTTGTTTCTTGCGGTGGATATGTTGCCGGTCCTGTTGGTTGGGTTGCCGGAAAGAGATCAATCCCGGTTGTAATTCAGGAACAGAATAGTTTTCCCGGTGTAACCAATCGATTATTAGCAAAATACGCGACTAAGATTTTCACTGCTTTTGAAGAAGCTGATCGATTTCTACCGGCTTCTAAAACAATGATAACGGGCAATCCAACTCGCTCTACGTTAACACAGGTTGATAAGAAAACCGGACTAAACGCTTTTGGGTTTAATGATTCCCATCCTGTGCTTTTAGTGATGGGCGGAAGTGGTGGCGCAAAATCCATCAACGAGGCGATACTGGAAAATCTTGATGAGCTACACCATAAAGCGGGTCTTCAGATAATCTGGCAATGTGGTTCTCGCTACTACGATGAGCTAACTACCAAAGTGGATGAGGCTAGTTATCCAAACCTACGACTCACCGCATTTATCGATTCCATGCCCGAAGCGTATGCTGCTGCGGATTTGGTAATTAGCCGTGCCGGAGCAAGTTCGTGTAGCGAATTTATGATGATAGGAATGCCAAGTGTACTAATTCCATCCCCAAATGTAGCAGGTGATCATCAAACACAAAATGCCCAAGCAATGGCGGATGCAGGTGCTTCTGTGCTGGTTAAAGACCAGGAAGCAAAGTCCGCAATCAGCGAATTGATTTCAAAACTGATCAATGATCAGCATCGCTTGAAGGAAATGAATAAAGCGGCATTGGCTCTTGCCAAACCGGATGCTGCAAAAACCATCGCACAAGAAATTTTAAACCTCGCAAAATCCCGATTGAATTAATGAGCAAGCAATTTGAAACACAGCCTGTTTTTGGTAGAACCCGACATATCCACATGGTGGGGATTGGCGGGATTGGTATGAGCGGAATGGCTGAAATACTCATTCATCGCGGATATAAAGTGACCGGATCTGACGGCTCGTTGAGTGAAACTACTCGACGATTAGAAGAATTGGGGGCAACTATTTTTGAAGGTCATGCCGCCGAGAATATTGAAGGCGCCGATGTGGTGGTATTTACAAGTGCGGTAAAAGCCGATGAAAATGTAGAAACAAAAGCCGCGCTCGAGAAACGAATTCCTACGATCAAACGTGCGGAAATGCTCGCCGAGCTAATGAAAATGAAGTTTGGAATCGGAGTAGCGGGCACACATGGTAAAACTACAACCACAACCATGATTGGCCTGGTTACACGAGAAGGAAATTACGACCCAACCATTATGGTGGGCGGAAAAGTGCATAGTTTTGATAAGACAAACGCTGTTGTTGGAAAAGGCGATGTGATCGTAGTTGAAGCCGACGAGTTCGACCGTACGTTCCTTCGCCTCACTCCTTCTATTGCCATTATCACCAATATCGAGGCCGAACATCTCGATATCTATGATGATCTTGACGACGTAAAAGGTGCATTTATCGACTATGCCAATAAAGTTCCATTTTATGGAGCGGTAGTTGTGTGCCTGGATGATCCCAATGTTCGAAGCATTCTGCCACATCTTGAGCGAAGAATCATCAGCTATGGTTTAACTCCTCAGGCAAGAATACGTGCTACCGATCTTCAAACTAATCAGTTTAACAGCACTTTTACGGTACTTCAGGATGGCGAGAAATTAGGTGTTATTACCTTGAAAGCGCCGGGCGAACACAATGTGAAAAATGCCTTAGCAGCTGTAGCAACCGGTTTAGAGCTCAATATCGACTTTAAGTTGATTAAACAAGGTCTAGAGAATTTCGAAGGTGTTTATCGCAGATTTCAATTAAAGTACAACAATGGGGTGATGGTGATCGATGATTACGCCCATCATCCAACCGAGGTAAAAGCCACGCTTGAAGCGGCAAATTCCGGATGGCCCGATCGTCGCGTTGTTGCCGTATTTCAACCTCATTTGTATTCAAGAACTCAGGAATTATACAAAGAATTTGGCCTCTCCTTTTTCGACGCCGAAGTAATGGTGGTTACGGATGTATATCCATCGCGTGAAAAACCCATTGAAGGAGTGACAGGAAAATTGATTGCAGACACTGCCTCAACATATGGTCATAGAAATGTGGTGTATGTAGAAGACAAAAACGAGGTGCACGAACGACTCAAAGAAATCATAAAGCCCGGTGATATCATCATCACAATGGGTGCCGGTGATATTTATAAATCGGGAGATAAGTTTGTGGAAGAAATTGAATCCGGAACGTTTAAAATAGCTGAGCGCGATTGAGTAAAACCAATCCACATATTGCTACAAAAAAACGGGTATTGCCTTGGGCTGCACTTATTATTTGTGTACTTGGGATTTCTGTAATTGCTGCTTTATACTGGCAACAAAATTTGCGGGTTAAGTCTGTGACTGTGGTTGGAAATTACTACACGGAAAAGACAGAGATCGTTGAAACTGCTAATGTAGAAATCGGTATTCATCCGGATAGTCTGAATTTTGAGCAGATAAAATCAGATATCGGCCAATTGCCTTATGTGCATTCAGTAACTCCGTATGTGGATGCACTCGGCACTCTTAAACTCACCGTACGCGAACGTTTTCCTCTTGCTCTGTTGATGTCCGGTTCTGATGAAATTTATGTGGATGCCTATGGCGTAAAGCTTCCGATTTTGGAAGGCAAAACCCGAAATCTCCCTATCGTATATGGCTTTAATGCACGCATGAATAGTGATACACTTTCATCTGAGGCATTTGTTCAAATCCGGGATTTTTTGGTTAGTGCTTTAAACAATCCATTGGGCTGGACCACCATCAGTGAAATTGCCTTCGATCCTTATGATGGAGTAGTTGCACTGAGCCATGAAAATGGAGTGAAGTTGCTATTCGGAAGAAATGAATTCGATATCAAATTGAGAAACTGGGAAGCATTCTATGCCGATATCATCAGTGTGAAAGGTATTAATAGCATGCAACAAGTGGATTTACGATTTACAAATCAAGTGGTAACGAGGGAGGACAGTTGAACAATGAACTCGGCACGCACAAAATGGAACTTTGAACAACAAATTATTAGCAATCATCAAAACAGCGGTAAACTCTAATGTCTGAACAGGAAAACATTATGGTAGGTCTCGATATCGGGACCACAAAAATCTGCGCCATCGTCGCCTCTATCGACGACTCTAACCGAATTAACATTTTAGGTGTGGGTAAAGCCCCAAGCGACGGCTTAAATCGTGGCGTGGTGGTTAACATCGACAAAACCGTGAACGCCATCAAAGATGCAATAGCACAGGCCGAACTGGCTTCAGGCATTCAGGTAAACTCGGTAAATGTAGGTATTGCCGGTGATCACATTAGAAGCATGCGCAGTAAAGGCGTGATCACCATCAATAACCGCGACAATGAAATTACCGCACAAGACGTAGAGCGCTTATTGGAAGATTGCCAGCGCATCATGCTTCCAACCGATCAGCAGATTCTCCATGTAATTCCTCAAGAATTTGTGGTTGATGGTCAGGACGGCATTAGCGACCCGGTGGGTATGAGCGGAATGCGGATGGAAGCGGAAGTGCACATAATTACAGGATTGGTTTCTGCCGCAAAAAATATCTATCGCTGTGTAGAACGTGCAGGTTATCAAGTGGCGGATATAATTCTAGAGCCATTGGCGTCATCCTATTCGGTTTTAGATTATGAAGAAAAAGAAGCCGGTGTGGTTTTGGTTGATATCGGGGGTGGAACCACAGATGTTGCCATTTTCCGCGATAATACCATTCGTCATACTGCGGTAATTGCCATTGCTGGGCAGAAAGTAACCGACGACATCCGACTAGGATTGAGTGTGCTCGACGATCAGGCAGAAACGCTGAAACGCAAACACGGCGAATGCTATGCCGACATGATTGAAAACGACGAAGTAATCACTGTACCGGGCATTGCGGGTAGACCTCCCAAAGAAATTACAAAAAGCATCCTCGCAAAAATCATTCAAGCGCGGATGGAAGAAATCCTTGAGATCGTAGGCATCGAAATTAAGCGTAGTGGCTATTCGGATGCACTAAGTGCCGGTGTGGTAATGACCGGTGGCGGATCTTTAATTAAGAATGTATGTCCACTTGCCAACGAAATACTTGGCATGGACGCTAAAATCGGTATTCCTCTTGGAATAACCGGCGGTTTGGTAGAAGAAGTGAACAGCCCGATTTACGCTACCGGTGTAGGTCTAGTAGTTCACGCACTACAAACCGGAAATAATACCAGCAAAACTATGATCGCCGGATCAGGAAAGGCGACCAATGTGGAACAGGTGATGAACAAAATTGCCGATCGCATGAAGAGCTGGTTCAAAGAACTGTAACAAGAATATCATCTATAAAAAATCCAGTAAACAATAACAGGAGTTATCATGGCTAATCACAACTCTCGATTCTTTTTCGACGAACAAAGCCAAGAAAATGCCAAAATTAAAGTCATTGGCGTTGGCGGCGGTGGCGGAAATGCTATCAATAATATGATCAACATGGGCCTCGACAGCGTGGAATACATTGCGTTGAACACCGATGCACAGGCCTTAAAAGCGAGTCACGCAAATATTAAAATTCAGGTTGGCGCTGCTCTCACCAGCGGACTTGGTGCAGGTGCACGCCCTGAAATCGGACGCGAGGCGGTAGAGGAAAATCGACATGAGATCGAAGAATCTATCGAAAGCGCCGACATGATTTTTGTAACGGCAGGAATGGGTGGCGGTACCGGAACCGGTGGCGCTCCCGTAGTGGCCGGCATGGCGAAACGACGCGGTATTTTAACCGTTGGGATTGTAACCACACCATTCGAATGTGAAGGTAAAATCCGAAAAAAATATGCACTTGAAGGCATAAACGAGCTAAAAAAGAATTGCGATACCGTAATCGTAATTCCAAACGAGCGCTTACTCGATATCGCCGATGAAAACACATCGCTGATGGAAGCCTTTGCGCTTGCAAACGAAGTACTGTACAACGCAACCCGCGGTATCAGTGACTTAATTCTGATGCCCGGTCTTATCAACCTTGATTTTGCTGATGTGCGTACAACTATGACCGACGGTGGCGCAGCCATTATGGGTAGTTCTACCGCATCCGGACCGGAGCGTGCTGAAATGGCGGCTCGAGAAGCCATCAATTCACCGCTATTGGATGGAGTAAGCATTAATGGCGCTCGAAATGTATTGGTGAATATATCGGCAGGTGCAAATTTGGGAATGCGCGAAACCACCACGGCTACTTCTATCATCCAGCAGGAAGCAGGTGATGAGGCAGAAATCATTTTGGGTACCGTACTCGACGAGAATTTTGGCGAAGAAATTCGCGTAACCGTAATTGCTACCGGCTTCGACTTAGCTGAAGACCGCAATAATGTACGTGTAGCACCGAATAAGCCGGCAGGAATTCCTGCTGAGCAGACAATGCGTGCTCCGGCGGCAGCTCCATCGGCTAAAAAGGAAATCCCAACACGATTTACCCGTACTAGTGGAGATTACTACAAAGGCGAAAGTAATCTTAAGAAAATGGATACTCCTGCGTATTTACGCAAAGAAATTCATGTACGACGTGAGGAACCTCAGGCTCCGCAACAGGAAGAAGAAACACGTTCGGAGCAAAATTCGAATGTGGCTCCATTCCGACAGAGTACAGAACGTATCCGCAAAGATGATTCAGATCAACCTGCGTTTTTACGCAAGATCATGGATTAAATCTCCAATGAAATCGGCTGTCCCCTGATGTAGCTTGGGAGAGCTACGTCTAAGCCGAACTCGTTTACTGGATTATAGCCCCATTCCGTGGCGCTGTTATGAAACGGATATGCCAACTACAGACGGCAGGCTATAGATTGCTAACAATAAAGGAAGCTTCTTGAAAGGGAGCTTTCTTTTTTTGCATGGGGGTTTTTGAATTAATATTCGTTATTTGAATAATTTGCCCTTGTTTCGAAGGACTGAAGTCCTTCTCTTGGGAAAAGTGGAAATTTTCAGCTTTACCAAATGAAGGGATTGATCCCTTCAGCAACTACAGCCAAAACCCGTTTGATTATCTCTATCAAATTATTTTATTTATTTCAAATAACTCATTTAAAAATGCAGGAATTCAAATTACAGATCGATACAGATACTATTTACATTCGAGTTATCCGTTTTATTGGCTCATTTGGATTAGGCTTTTTTACTGCACTTATTCTTCTAGATTTTAAGCAGGGAAATGAAATCCAATGGATGCCGCTTATTGGTGGAATCGGTGGTTGTATTGCATTCGCTTTCTATCCAGGATTATTGGCAAAAAAGCAGGCTTTAGTGATCAATAAGCATGGCATACATACAGTTGGATATGCATATCATTTTCAGGAAAGAAATAAAATGAGTTGGGATAAAATCAGAAGTATTCAATTTGTCGAACCCAGCTTTTTAACAAGTGGGAAATTATCCATCATCAACTCCATTGGATCAGCAGAAAACATATCATTCCCACCGCATACAAAGAATCAACTGCACGAACTTAAAGAGCAACTAGCCACTTTTGCTTCTGAGAAAGAAATAGAGTTTAGATTATAGGTAAATGACTATAATTTTATGACCTAGATTCGAAGGGATAAGGGTTAGTTAATCGTGATTCGTTAATTGTAAAGCTTTTGGGCAATCAGACAATGCCCCTGCTTTTCTAGTATTGGCGCAGCATGCTACACATGTACTGAGAATTTGGATTTATTTTGAAGCTCAGTACGGACGTATCGTGATACGTCCGTACAAGCGATTGGATGATCTGTTTTCTATATTCAAAAATGTCATTAAAACACACTCTTTTAGTTCTGGGCTCTCAAAATTCGAAAGTTGCCGACCAAGAACTTTCTCGTGATCAAATTAGGCCGGTTCAAATACTTCAAAAAGATGGTGCCATAAAGCCTGTTTCTTTTTTTAACCAATGGGGTAAAGTAGGAGTAAGCTCGATGGCTTGGCATCCTAAATTCGAACACACGTTGTATGTTTCGATTAATGATGAACTTCGTGTCATAAACACTCAATCAATGGCCGTTAAAAAGATTGATTTAGGAGTTATCGGCGATTTGCACGACATCGAATTTCTTGGTGATAAGCTTTGGATTTCAAATACTGAATATGACGAAGCGATTTGTTTTGATCCAACACAACAACAAGTAACCCAACGAATTTCACTGTCTGAATATCGCACAGAGAAAGAACTCGTAGAAACTACCGATCAATCCAAAGACCGATTTCATTGCAATCAGGTTTTTCGGAATTACGAAGGTGACTTGTGCGTGCTTATCCATCACATTACCGGTTGGCAATACTTTCGAACGGTGATGGAAACCCTTATTCGCAGACAAGGCGATGGTGGAATTATCAATTTGGATAAAAAGAAGATTTTAAAGCTAAAGTTGCAAAGTCCGCATTCGGTGCGATTAATTAATAACGAATACTGGGTGCAAGACAGCACCGATCAATCTACTAAGATTTACGACCGTGAATGGAGGCTGATTCATACCATTCCAATTGGTGGCTTTGGTCGCGGAGTAGCTTTTTCTGAAGAAGACAATGTGGCTTACATTGCTATTTCCGCAACAAGAAAGCGCTATCTACGAGTGATTCCAACAGGAGGCAAACACGATAACCGAATTATGTTGGTGGACATTAAAACTCGTAAAGAGATCGAAACCATTTCCATCCCCAACATCGAACAGTTGGATAATATTTACATTCTTGATGGGCAATTAAAACAACTAATCGATCAGATAGAAGCAACTTAGGTTTTTCGTTTGAAGGGATAAAGTCCTTCAATTGCAAAAATTGAATGCTTTTCAATGCTTTTACATGCATAGTGCAGAACGAATGAGCTAAACTATTAGCTCACATTAAGTGATCGAACCTACTACGAATTATTCATTCTTAATTAAACACCCCTTCTTCTTCCAAAAAATCTAGGGTTTCCACTGCATGGCGCATGTGTGGAATAACAATGCTTCCGCCAACAATCAACGCTACATTTAATGCATCCACAATTTCATCTTTCGTAGATCCTGTTTTTGCACATTGTTCGAGGTGATAATCGATACAATCGTTGCAGCGTAGTACACTGGAAGCGACGAGGCCAAGCAATTCTTTGGTTTTTTTATCCAAAGCGCCATCTCGATAGGTGTTAGCGTCCATGTTAAAGAAGCGCTTTATACCAAGGTGACCTAGATCTAATACTTTTTCGTTTTGTTCGGTTCTTTTCTGGCGGAATTGTTCGAGGCGGTTTTTAAACTCTGAATCTGACATAGTATTCTTTATTTTCCGATAAAGTACGCACCCTATATAACCCTCTCAATAGATAGTTAATATATTTTGTGTTTTAGTGATTTCGTGGCAAATTTATGCCTATGATTTTCAAAAAAGAAGCGAAGCATAAACTGGTAGTTTTCGGGGATTCTCTGGCTCAGGGCTTTCAAAATGGAGGCATCTATCGTACTGATATCAACTTTCCATCTTTCATCGCGCGTTGCTTCGATCCCTATCCTGACTTCCAACAACCTGTATTTACAGCTCAAGCAGGTATACCTTTAAACCTAGAAGTATTACTAAGAGGCTTGGCCGACGAATTTGGTCCCAAAATTACTTACGATGAATATCCATCAGCATTAAAACACACATTCGGAACTCTAAAGCGCATCAAAAAATATTGGGAAGGTGGGTTTAAAGATCTAAGTATTCCCAAAACCCAACCCTATCACAATCAAGCAATTTGGGGGCTGGCAATCAACGATTCGTGGATCGTGAATGAAAAAAACAGCCGTGAATTTATTGAACAGCACAAAGAACGCTACTCCATTTTTGGGCTACTGCCTGAACATGCAAAGTTTACGACCGCACGATTGGTGTTAAACCCTAGTTTAAATCCCGACTTAGAACTTCGCACTCAAGTTGATAATGTTCAGGCTTTAGCGAATGATGGCGGGATCGAAAATCTGATTGTATGTCTTGGCCACAATAATGCATTAGGTGCGGTTATCAATCTGAACTTAACCTGGTCGGAAGAAGAAGATCTCGATTCTTTTATGGCATTTCGGAAACATTCGATTTATCGCCCCGAACACTTTGAACTGGAATACCGCAAACTCGCAGAACGGGTTAAAAAAATTGGAGCTCGACGAGTGTTCGTCCCAACCATTCCTTATCCGACAATCCCACCGATTTTGCGGGGTGTAAACTCCCACTTCTCCGCTAATCATTTAGGCTATTTCGATTATTATACTCGCTTTTGGATTTGGGATGAAGATTTTGATCCTGCAAAACATCCGCATCTAACCAAAGATGAAGCCATTCAAATCGATTTCACCATCGACGAATACAACCATATTATCCGAAAAATAGCACGGGAATATGGTTGGCATGTGGTTCCCATTGCTAAAAATGTTGCTAGTATGGCGAAACGACGATTAGGCGGTGAGCTACTGCGTGGTTATCCAGAGGATTTTAAAGCTGCCCTTAAGAAAAATGAGTTGACACGTCATTTCATCAACGAACAGGGCGAAGCTACACTCACAACTGATTTCATCCGCGCAGATAAAGAAACCGGGAAAGTGTATAAAGGTGGAATTTTTAGTTTGGATGGGTTACACCCAACAACTATCGGTTATGCACTAATGGCCAATAATTATCGAACGGTGATGCAACGCGCCGGTGTAGATTTCCAGAAGCCATTAGATTGGGATACTGCCATTAGTGAAGATACTTTGGTTACGTATCCACCTGCTCTTCTTGCCGAATTAAAAATGGCACTTCGTTTTTTATCGCTAGGTGGTAATGATGCATTCTTACTAGCAGGGCGCAGTATATTTGGACAATTGATGAATCTATTCTCAGAAAAACGTAGCTAAATTAATTTAGATTAACTCTAGATAAGGGTGGTATTGATGTCTATTGTTTCTTAATTTAGAAACGATCCAAATAAAAAATCACTCAAATCATTCATCAATAAATTGAAACGACTACCACTTCTCGCCACACTAACGTTTGCTTTAATAATTTTTTCCAACTGCGATATTTCAGATTCAAGCAGTTCTATAGAGACCCCAGAAATTTATGAATTTACAAGAAATGGTGAATCTACCGTTTCTTTTTCAGGGCAAACTACACGATTAAAAATGGCTACCGAATTGGTACAATCCATCCATGATTTTGATAACTCTACAAGTGAGTTACTTCTACAAATGTTTAGGAATGAAGGTTTAAATGGAGAAGATGTAGCTCCATTCAACAATGAGGAACTAAATACATCCTCTAAAAGCATAAAAAGTAAAGTTGCTGCTTCACGGGATTACTTTTCAGCAAAAACTGCTGTAAGCGCAGAAATCAGATCAGATTTTGAAAGCTGGCTTACTCAAGTGGTTGAGGAAGTATATCCGAATAAAAACACATTAGCCGAACCTGGTGTTTCAGGACAAATTGCTGACGGTAATTCTGTTCGATATGTAAATGCTCAAGGCTTTGAATACGATCAATTGGTTACCAAAGGCTTAATTGGGGCTTTAATGGTTGATCAAATGCTGAACAATTATCTAAGCACATCGATATTAGATGAAGGTACTAATCGTGAGGATAATGACAGCGAAGTTCTGGTGGAAGGCAAAAACTACACAACCATGGAGCATAAATGGGACGAAGCGTATGGGTATTTATTTGGAAACTCTGCCAATCCTGAATCACCTATGGCAACTTTAGGAAGCGATGATGTTTTCCTAAACAAATATTTTGGAAGACTTGACAACGATCCTGACTTTGAAGGCATAGCTCAAGAAGTGTTTGATGCTTTTGCTTTAGGTAGAGCTGCCATTGTTGCCGGCGATTATGAATTGCGCAACGAGCAAGCAGCAATTATTCGTAGTCATATTTCTACTGTTATTGGCGTTCGGGCAGTGTACTACTTAAACGCAGGTAAAGAAGGACTCAGTAATTCCTCTCCTGACTACGGCGCAATTTTCCACGATCTATCGGAAGGCTATGGCTTTATTTACAGCTTGATGTTTGTTCGTAATCCACGTAGTAACGAACAAGTATTTACCAAAGCTGAAATAGATAGTTTGCTTGCGAATTTAACTCAAGGTGATGGCTTATGGGAAGTTTCTCCTGCCACATTAGATGATATGATTTCGAATATTTCTGCGAAATTCGACTTCAACTTAGAACACGCAATCAACTCAAATTAATTACTTTATCACAAGAGAAGCCGATAACGCTCACTCGTTATTGGCTTTCGCTGTTTATTGAATCATGAGAGTATCTGTTTTTCTATTTATTATTCTTTTAACCGCATTATTCGGTGGATGTACCGGAGATTCTACCCAAGGTCCTGATGTAGGTGATTTCGATCGCCAAGCAATTCTTACTAATTGGGCTGATAATATCATTATTCCAGCCTTCACCGAGTTTGAACTCAAATCATCTAACTTAACGGAGGCTGCAATTGATTTCGATCAAAGTCCGAATGAAGCACGCTTAGACACTCTGCAAAGCGCTTGGAAAGATGCCTATTTAGCCTTCCAGCAAGTTTCAATGTTCGAAACCGGTCCGGCAATGACGTTAAGATATCGAACTCAATTAAATACCTATCCAACCGATACCACCGAAATCAAAGCCAATATTGAAAATGGTGATGTCAACCTTGCGCTTCCATCTTTGGTAAACAGTCAGGGTTTTCCGGCGTTAGATTTTCTACTCTTTGGCACAGGATCATCAAACAATGAAGTGCTGGCATTCTACACTACCAATGCCAATGCTCAAAAAAATCGAGCCTATTTGATTGCGCTTACCCAGCGAATTGAAGACCTCACAGAAGCTGTGCTTGGGCAATGGACCGACACCTACCGCGATGAATTTGTTGCTAATGATGGCAATGGCGCAAATGCTTCGATCGATTTAATGGTGAACGATTACATTTTCTATTTCGAAAAATATCTGCGAGCCGGAAAAATTGGAATTCCTGCAGGGGTATTTTCGGGTTCTGCCTTACCTTCTCATGTAGAGGCAAAATATAACGGCGAAATTGCCCTCGAGCTTTTTAATGAAGCACTAGATGCCAGCCAGAATTTCTTTAATGGAACTCACTTTCAAAGCAATACCTCGGGCTTAAGCTTAGCAGATTATTTGGATTACTTGAACACTATGAAAGAGGGAACCGATTTGACAGCCTTAATCAATAATCAATTCGAAACAATCCGAGCTCAAGCTTCCACCCTTAATTCAGATTTTGCACAACAAATAGCGTCTAACAATACCGAGATGTTGCAGACCTACGACGTTTTGCAACGCAATGTAGTGTTTCTAAAAGTTGATATGCTCCAAGCCTTAAATATCAATGTTGATTACGTTGATGCCGATGGCGATTAAATGAAGCCTATTCGTGCCATTCGAGATTATATTCAAGAACCTGTCTCAGCCGCGCCACTAGCCGTTTTTAGAATTGCTTTTGGGCTGTTGATGCTTATTTCTATCATTCGATTCGCGGCACATGGCTGGATTGATCAACTCTACATCCAGCCTTCCTTTCATTTTTCTTACATAGGATTTGAATGGGTTAAACCTCTCGGTGAATGGACTTATCTAATCTTCTTTATCTGCGGATTATCTGCACTGTTCGTTGCAATTGGCTTTAGATATACGATTTCCATCGTGGTGTTTTTTCTCTCGTTCACCTACATCGAGCTGATGGACAAAACCACGTATCTCAACCATTACTATTTTATAAGTATTCTCAGTTTTTTGATGATATGGCTTCCTGCCAATGCTACTTTTTCTTTTGATGCTGCCCTGTCATCAAATCAAGAAACGCACATACCACGTTGGTGTATCGATGCTGTGAAGTTACTAGTTGGGATCGTCTATTTTTATGCAGGATTGGCAAAGCTTAATTCGGATTGGCTTTTCCATGCCATGCCACTGCAAATTTGGTTACCTGCTAAATATTCGCTGCCGTTTTTAGGTGATTTACTTCAAAACGAATGGATGCATTATCTCTTCGCTTGGGGAGGAGCATTGTACGACCTAACCATTCCTTTTCTTTTGTTATATAAGCCAACACGAGTATTCGCGTTCATCCTTGTTATAATATTTCATGCTCTAACCAGAGTGTTTTTCCCAATCGGAATGTTTCCATTTATCATGATTGCCGCAGCACTCATATTTTTCGAGGCTGATTTTCACCAACGTATTCTTCAACGCTTAAGCAAATTGCGTTGGTTTAGGGATCAATCTCAATCAACAACAGAAGCAACATCCACCAAAAAACTGCGATTCTCGAAAGTTCGGATGACTGTAGTTGGCGTATTTTTTGCACTTCAACTGCTCCTTCCATTTCGATATACACTTTACCCCGGCGAGCTATTTTGGACGGAGGAAGGATTTCGATTTTCCTGGCGAGTGATGCTCATCGAAAAGGCAGGAATTGCTACATTTTGGGTGCAAGATGACGACACCAACCGTCGATTTCAAGTTGATAACTCCCAACACCTAACTCGATTTCAAGAGAAACAAATGGCAACTCAGCCTGATTTTATCCTCGAATTCGCGCATTATCTTGATCAATATTATCAACAACAAGGAATCGCTGACCCCAAAATTTATGTAGAAAGTTTTGTTGCGCTAAACGGACGGCAAAGCCAGCCTTTCATCGATCCTACGGTCGATCTAAGTAATCAACCCATCAACCTAAAGCCAAAAACATGGATTCTTCCATTCAACGATGTCATTAAAGGTCTTTAGTTTTACAGTTATTTTTGGGTTGCTTCCGCTTTTAGGTGTGGCTCAATTCTCGATCAGCGGAAAAGTGATTGACACCGAAGGTAAAGCCATTGAATCGGTGGAGATTTTCGATAATGATGCCGGCACCGTTTATTACACCGATCAAACCGGTACTTTTTTAATTCAAAATCTACCGGCCGGTACCTACCAGTTATTTTTCTTCAAACTTGGGCTAAAAACTCAACAATATGACCTTACCATAGTAGATTCAGATCTTGAGTTGGATGTTAAGATGCAGCCCCTTTCTAATGAACTCACTGAGGTTGCCGTAATCGACCAACGCAGTGAACTCACGCTGATTAAGCGACTTCGCGAAGTTCAGGGTACTTCAATTTTTGCGGGCAAAAAGAATGAGGTAATTGCCTTAGATCAAATGGTGGTAAATGTTGCTACAAATAATGCCCGGCAGATTTACAGTCAGGTTTCAGGGCTAACCATTTTTGAGGGAAGTGATGCCGGATTACAACTTAATATTGGTGCACGAGGCTTAGATCCTAATCGATCTTCTAATTTTAATCTTCGCCAGAACGGTTACGATATCAGCGCTGATGTACTTGGTTATCCCGAAAGCTATTATACCCCACCACCCGAGGCATTACGCGATATCCAAATAATCCGTGGTGCAGCGTCACTTCAATATGGCACTCAATTTGGCGGATTAGTGAATTTTAGGATGAAGAAGCCTAATCCCAATAAAAACTTCGAATTAATTACTCGCCAATCGATAGGGTCCAATGCTCTTTTCTCATCACACAACAGTGTTTCGGGTACAAAAAATAAGACAAGCTATCTCGCTTATTACAACCTAAAAAAGGGCAATGGTTTTCGGCCAAATTCTGAGTTTGAATCGCACAATGCTTACGTTTATGGATCGTATCAACTATCGGAAAAAACAGAATTATCTGCGGATTTCACCTTCCTAAGATACATTGCTCAACAACCGGGCGGACTTACAGACGCGCAATTTTATTCTGATGCCACTCAAAGTAATCGCACTCGAAACTGGTTTAATGTGCAGTGGAACTTAGCCTCTGTTACCCTAGAGCATGAGTTTAATTATCAAACTCGATTTAGTGTAAAAGCGTATGGACTTTCGGCCGTTAGAAAGTCAGTGGGTTTCAGAACTAACCGGGTTTCTCAACAAGATGATCTTGATGCACCTCGAGATCTAATTATAGGCGAGTTTAATAATTTCGGGTTGGAATCTCGATTTCTGCACCGGTATCAAATAGGTGAAAAAAACGCTGTATTTTTAGTTGGGAGCAAAGTATATCTCTCGAATAACACCTCGTTTCAAGGTCCGGGAAGTGCGTCAAGTAACGCTGATTTCGAAGCAGACACGATCAATTTTCCTAATTATCCGAACCAGTCTGATTTTGTATTTCCAAATCGGAATCTGGCTTTTTTCGGCGAGCATATTATCTACCTAAGGGATAATTTTTCGATTACTCCCGGTTTTCGATATGAGTTTATCAGCACCCAAAGTGATGGTAGTTACAAGCGTATCAACTTCGATTTGGCCGGAAATCCTATTCAAAATACTACATTCGAAGATAATCGATCGTTGACCCGAAATTTCCTTTTAACCGGATTAGGCTTGAGTTATTTACCCACCGAACGATTGGAATTCTTTGCTAATATCTCACAGAATTATCGATCTGTAACATTTAATGACATCAGAGTGGTTAATCCATCTTTTCAAGTCGATCCTAACATCAATGATGAAAAAGGTTTTACTGCCGACATTGGGATGAGAGGTCGATTAAAAAATTGGCTTTTCTTTGATGCGGGTGTTTATGCATTAAGTTATAACAATCGTATTGGTGAAGTTTTAAAAGCAGAAACTCGCATAAACGCATTTGGCGAAAATGAAGAAACCGGTAGGGTTGTTCGTTTCCGTGGCAATATCGGTTCTGCCTTTGTTTATGGATTTGAGAGTATTACTGATATAAATATTGCATCACTATTTAACACAAGTAACTCTGTAAAGCTTAATTACTTCATCAATACAGCCGTAACTCAATCAACTTACATCAAATCTGAAATTCCGGGAGTAAAGAATAATCAGGTAGAGTTTGTACCCTTATTTAATGTTAAAACTGGCGTTCGGTTTGGTTATAAAAATTTACTAGGCTCCCTCCAGTACACCTATGTTTCTACTCAATTTACTGATGCTTCTAATGCGTCACAAAATGTTCGTGATAATCAAAGTGGTATTCGAGGAGAGATTCCGGCTTATCAAGTTGTTGACCTTTCGTTATCGTACAATTATAAATTAATCACTTTCGAAACCGGTATAAACAACTTGATGAATGAAACATATTTCACTAGAAGAGCAACGGGCTACCCCGGCCCTGGAATTATTCCATCAGCACAGCGAACATGGTATTTAGGAGTAGAATTTAAGTTTTAGTGGAAGCTTACTTACAATCAGAAAACATGTGTTTATTAGTGTAAACTTTTCCAAACAATGGTGGTATTCGTTTATAAACCTCCTTACCTTTATGGATGCGTAAAAAAACAAACGCAAAGATAAGGAGACGAAGGACATAAACTTTGCAGTGTAACGTATTCGAGGTAGTGACTCACACGTTCAGCATTTATACACCACAATATTTTATTGATTCAAACGATGTTCTAACATACGTGGTGTAATCAACTCTTTTTATTGACCCAAAGAATATAACCCCTAAAGGAAGTCCTGTTCCACACCCTAGGAGCAGGGCTCATCCCCCCGAGAAAGCCTCACTGACACTGGGGCTTTTTCATTTTCACAAAATCTGCGACCAATTGAAGAATCTTCATATAATCTTCACAAAAGAATGAGTTCTTCGAGCTTTAAAAAAATCCACCCTATGAGATACTTATCATTACTAATTATTTCTTTTTTATTACTGAATTGTGCGCAAGAAACGCCTGATTCAACCTATAATCCGGAAAATGACACATTACGCTACGAAGGCGAAAAGCATTTTCGGAACATCCAGCAACTAACTTTTGGCGCAAATAACGCCGAAGCTTATTGGGGATTCGATGACGAAGCACTCATCTTCCAATCTGATAACCCTGAATGGGATGTAAACTGCGATCAGATTTTTTACATGAAAGCTAAAGCAAACGAACCCGGTTTTGAACCTAAAATGGTGAGTACCGGATTAGGACGAACCACGTGTGCCTTCTTCTTACCCGGCGACACTACCTTTGTATATGGCTCAACACATCTTGCAGATGAAGCCTGCCCGGCTGTACCGGAACGCGGACCAAGCGGTGCCTACGTTTGGCCGATTTATGAAGGCTATGATATTTTCAAAGCAAACCTTGATGGTGAGATTATTGCAAATCTAACACCTAATTCTCCTGGGTATGATGCAGAAGCAACCCTTTCACCGGATGGTACTAAAATTGTATTCACATCGATGAGAACCGGCGATTTAGAGCTTTTCATCATGGATACCGACGGTTCAAATGTAGTTCAAATTACCGACGAATTAGGGTATGATGGAGGAGCATTCTTTTCTCCTGACGGACAAAAATTGGTATTTCGTTCATCTCGGCCAAAAACCGACGAAGAAATTGAAAAATACACTTCTCTACTTGAGCAAGGTTTAGTAGAGCCAACCGATATGGAAATATATACGGTAAATATTGATGGCACCGATCTAAAACAGATCACAGATCTTGGAAATGCCAACTGGGCGCCATACTTCCATCCTTCGGGCGAGAAAATCGTATTTTCTTCCAACCATGCTTCCGAAAGAGGATTCCCGTTCAACATTTACATGATTAATGCGGACGGCACTAATCTACAGCAGATTTCATTCGACGATACCTTCGATTCATTTCCAATGTTTTCGTACGACGGAACTAAAATCGTATTTGCCTCCAATCGCTTTAACGGTGGCGATCGATCTACTAACGTGTTCATCGCTGACTGGGTAGACTAGGTTTATAAAGGCTTTTCACTTTACTAAGGCAGAATTAACTTTCTGCCTTTTTATTTTTAGCTAATTGTTTTGTATCGTGTTAGTTACTCTTATCAATTAGGGCTAGCTAATGCAATTCAAATTTCCAATAAATACAATAGCTATCTCATTAACCGTAATACTATTGGTTAATGTTGAAATCTCCGCTCAAAAGTGGAATATTAATATTGGATATGCTAATACGGTTCCAGCTGTTGATCCAAAAGTTGAAAATTTTCATGGCTTGGACTTATCACTAGAAAGTGTCGTTTTTAGTAGAATTAAGGCCAAAATTAATTTTTCATCATTTGTTCCGAGTAAAAGGGAGCGCCAAAGTCTTAATCAATTTAGCTCTTCGAATCAAAACGTTATATCTACAGGCGTATTTGCATCTTTCGATATCGTAAAAATAAACATATTGGACTTTTATGTTCAGACAGGATATAGATATGTAAGGCATGCTTCAGAAGGGTATTTAAGAACTTTTATAGATTTCCCTACCGATGGCCCAAATCCTGTAACCAGGAACTTTGATATAATTAAAAAAAACTATGGCCATACATTAGGTTTGGGAGTGACCCTAAATTTTAAAGTTCCGATTTACTTTGAATCATCGGCTATGTGGGCTTATCAGGGATATTTAGACCATAAAATTGGAATCAAACTACCTTTCTGAATCTAATTTTATGATTTTGTGATACTTCCTTTGCCGGATTTTTCTCACATTAGAGAAAAAATCATGAAATCACTCCTCATTCTGCTCATATTTTCTTCGGGATTTATCACAAACCCGGAAATCCCCAACTTCAGGCTTAAAAATCTCGATAACAGAACCGTTGCTTTTAATAGCATTAAAGGGGAACAATTTACGGTTATAGATTTCTGGGCTACTTGGTGCAAGCCCTGTGTTAAATCGATTCCAAAATTGGTAGAAATCTCTGATGAGTTTAAAGATCAAGGAGTGCAGTTTATAGGAATTAGTATTGATGGTCCACGGAACCTAGCCAAAGTAAAACCCTTTGCACGATCGTTAGGAATGAACTACCCGGTGCTGTTGGATGTAAACAGCGAAGTGATGGCCAAGTTGAGTGTTCGCGCTGTTCCAACCTTATTGATAGTAAACTCCGATAACGAGATTGTATACATCCATGAGGGATATAAAGCCGGCGAAGAAATTGAAATTCGGGATAAAATCCTCTCATTATTGGGTGAATAATGCTACGGATATGTTCACTTCTACTTCCCTTGCTACTTTTGAGTTCATCAGGAATCACGGCTCAGATATATGGTAGCAATACCTTTGAATTTCAGCTTGGCAACTTGCCGTTTGAAGATGATCGTGACTATTCTACAGGATACAATCAAACCAACCTGTACTATGACTCGGGAAATATCAGCCTTTTTGGGCGATTCGAGCAGTTTCTAAGTCCGATCGAAGAGCGTAACTATACTAAGTTCACACAGAAAAGCATTCAGTTTCAGGATGATCAATTTCGAGTTAGAGCCGGAAACATTTATGAGACTTTAGGCCGAGGATTGCTACTTCGGAGCTACGACATTCCGGGATCGGTATTTGAAGAAGCCTTCGAACGCACACGCTACGCCTTTTTTCGGGATCTCGAAGGTTTCGCCGCTGATTTTACTTCTGATCTCTTCGAAATTAAGGTGCTGAGGGCACAACCCTTATTCAATCCTCTTCCACCTAATACGCTTCCGGATTCATTACGTCGTCCGGATCTTGCTGAGGCCATCCAAGCCAATGTTTATCTAAACAACGAACTGAGTGTGGGCGGCATCTTGATGCGAAATCAAACATTCGGTAGCGACTTCACCAATTATGGAGCTTTAATGAGTGATTACTCCATTTCCGATTATGTTCAGATTTTCGGGGAATACGCTTTTGAGCTGGAAGATGCATTTGGCTTTAATTCAGAAAATGATGCTTACGGTATCTATCTCGGATCAAATTTTTACCGAGGGTCGTTTGGCGGTAGTTTTGAATATAAATCGTACAACAATTTCCGAATTGGAAGCGGATATAACGATCCTCCATCACTTATCAAAGAACATACCTATCCGGTGCTAAACAGAAGTACTCATGTATTGGATACGGGTGGAGAGCACGGTTTTCAGTTTGAAGTGTATTACAATTTTGATGACGGTCATGCACTTACCTTTAACATAAGCCGCGCAGTGAATAATGCTTTCCTTCGATTCGAATACATAGAGGTTTTTCTGGAAGGATTATACCAAGTTAATGAGCAGCTAAGCGTAAAGAGTTTTTTGGATTATGCGAACGATGAACTCAAAGGTGAAGAAAATCGAATCAGTTTAGGATTTATCACCGATTACCTGTTTTCAAATGGCTCTGGAGTTATTCTTGATCTGCAATATCAGCAGTTTGATCGGGAGGAATTTGATTTGGCTACCGGGGAGTTTCAACCGAACATCAGTTCAAATGTTTACTCTTCTATTGCTTACTCGTTTTCGTCTGATTTTATCCTTGCCGGAATTCTGGAAACGAGTACAGATCCCCAACTCACCGACGACCCAACTACGTTTATCACGGTTGAAGATGAAACCCGATTCTGGCTCGGTACCAATATGTTGTATAGAGCAAATTCATCGAATACAATCGAGCTTTTTGCAGGAAAACGCCGGGGCGGTCCGGCATGCACCTCAGGAATCTGTTACGAAATTCTCGATTTCGAAGGGGTAGAATTACGATTAACTACACGATTTTAAGTCATGAAATTTACTTTATTTATCGCTGCACTTTTTTTAGGATTGGGATGTACTTCCTCTCCCACAAATAGTACTTCCGGTCGTACTCCCAACATTCCAGCTCCCGATTTTACCCACACTTCATTGGGCGGAGAGGAATTCACTCTTTCTGATTTCCGCGGCAAAGTGGTCTATCTGTTTTTCTATGGTGCAGGTTGTTCTCATTGCAGATCCAATGGTCCGGTTACGGAAACTTCCATCCATCAACGATTTGAATCAAACCCTGACTTTGTAGCTCTGGGTTTAGATACCTGGAATCTATCGTCCTCCGATAACCAATCTTTCCGGAATGTAACCGGAATCACTTACCCGCTCTTGCTTCAAGCCCGGCAAACCTTAGTTAATTATTACGGTTCATCAAGTGCTTATGACCGCTCGGTAGTTGTTAATCGAAATGGAACCATCGTTTATCAAGGAACGGGATTTGTAAATACAGATACGGATGCAGTTGTGTCTGCCATCGAACAAGCTTTATCAGAATTAGGAGAATAAAATCATGAAAAAAATAGTAGTTCTTGTTTTACTGAGCTGGATTAGCTCAACCGTAACAGCTCAAACATCAGTAGGAGAAACTGCCCCTGATTTTACCCTACCAATTCTAAATAGCGAAGAATCAGCAATGTTAAGTGCTCACACTGATAAAGTGGTGTACATTTTCTTTTATGGCGCCAACTGTCCGCATTGCAAAACTAATGGACCGGTAACGGAGTCGGATATTTATCAAACCTACAAAGATGATCCCAATTTTTTGGCCTTTGGAATCGATACATGGAATATGAGTGCTTCTTCCAATAACTCGTTCAGGAATGTGACAGGACTAACGTATCCATTGTTGCTAAACGGAAGAAACACGCTCAACGCTTACTATGGTAATACCAGCTCATACGATCGATCGGTGGTGGTTGGGCTCGAAAACACCCTTGTGTACAAAGGCTCTGTTCAGGTTGATAACGACGTTGACGAAGTAAAAGCAGCCATCGAAGCTGAGCTCGAAAAACTCGAGACTTCAAGTGAAACGGATAACTCTGTACCAAACACGGTTGTGCTTCATCAGAACTATCCCAATCCGTTTAATCCATCCACGAACATTCAATTCGAGCTTAATCACGCTGCAGAAATTGAATTGGCAGTATATGATGTGATTGGTAATAAACTTTCCATTGTAGCATCGGGAACCTATGCATCAGGTTCACATTCAGTTATCTGGGATGCATCAAATTATCCTTCGGGAGTGTATTTTTATCGATTGGTTACACCAGCTCAATCACTTACAAACCGGATGTTGTTAGTAAAATAAGACCTAGATATTATTTGATTACTTTTGTTCGTTTGATTCATTGGGATATCGATGATACCATAATAATTGTTGATAGCATCTTTAATCCTTGAACTTGCCATGAACAATGAAAATGTTGAATAAGCAAATAACTACAGTCCTTTTATTTTCATGCTTTGCGGCGTTAAATTGCAATAAACTATGCACGGATCAACTAGTTAGAGGCACTATTCAGATTGTAGACGCTACAGGAGAAGGGGTAGAAATTGAAGATTTAAGCATTGTTAACAAACGTACAGGAACCCCTATTTGTGAAAGTATAGAAGATGAAGATCGAAAATCGGCATGTATTCGGGAGATTAAAAATACAGAACTTACACCCGAAAGCGGATACTACGTAATTGTTACTTCATTAAATATCGAAACCGATTTAGATGAAGGTGATCTCTCAAATGGTGATATCATTGAAGTTTCGGGAAGTTACAACGGGAAATCATTTAAAGAGAACTATAAGGTAATTGCTGACGACTGCAACCTGATCCGAATTGATGGGAATACAACTATTACTATCTCAGAAGATTAGTTATTTCGTTATTTACCAGAAATCATTAGCAGAGATTTAATCTGTTGCGAATACATATAACCGCCGTATTTGAACAAGCTATTATGCTTTGCATCCAAAATCACAAAAGTGGGTGTATTAAGCACGCCATCGATGGTTCCTAACTCTTCAGCTAGTTCGTGTACTCCGGTATTTAATCCTGTGGTTTTAAATCGAAACTCCTTCCCGTTAAATGTGATGGTCTCCTCAGTTTCGATATCGAAAATTACCAGATAGAACTCATTGTTTAACAAGTTCACAATCTCAGAATCACGAAACGATGTCTGCTCTACGTTTTTGCAATACTTACACCATTCAGCAGTCAAATACACAAAAACGGGTCTTTCCTCTATTGTCTGAAAAGCCTCAAGCTCCTCAAAACTAACGGAATTCAGTTTCGGTTGTGCATCAGCATAGCCAAAATTCATTAAGCATAATAATAAAAGTAAATTCATTGATCTTTGGAACATATCGACCTTAGCGAATGATATATCGAATTCCCAAAAAGCCGCGAATTCCCTGATTGGGTGCAAACACATAGCTCGGATCAAAAGTAAGTGCATGCGGATTATTTGGCGTGGCCATGACATTCCCGTTGCCATCGAATTGTACTTGTTCATCAAATGGATCAAAAGACCTAGCAATGCTATTGGCCGGGGGTGTAAAATTCAGCAGGTTTTTAACTCCACCGTATACCTGCAATTGTGAGTTAGGCTGCTGCCATGTAAACTGTATGTTTTGCAAACTCCACCATCCGGATTCAGCAGGACGTGGATCCATTTCATTCAAAACGGGCAATCTCATCGGGCCGTAGACATTTCCGGTATAATCAATTTTGAGTCCAGTATCACCAACAGGAACTCCAATTGCCCAGGTCCCTGTCCATCGCTCGGATAGTAAAGGTCGCGTTCGTACGTCATTCTCGCTGGTATAAACATCGATAAACGATCCCCCGGCCATCATTTTAATTCCGGTAGGAAGCTCCACATCTACGTTCAAAGAAACTCCCTGAGTTACTCCATGCCCATCTAAGTTCGCGTAAATAATTTGATTAGAATTGGTTTCATAATCCGGTAAGATCTGATTATTAAACCAAGTATACCATACCGAAGCATCGAAGCCGATGTATCGACCTGCATCCCCAAAAATTTTATGCTCGTAGTTTAGATTTATATTGTAAGACTGCTCAGGCTCTAATTCTTCTTCAATAATCACTTCTCTGGCACCGGTTAATACGGCGTGATCTTCAGTAAATAAATTGACCACCCGAAATCCGGTTCCGGCGTTAAATCGAAAAATATTTTTCACATTGGGCGACCATTTGTAGGCTAACCTTGGAGTAAAAATATTGCCATGCCTAGAATTATGATCGTATCTCATGCCCAACAACAACTGATTTTCTTCATTCAGCGTGATGTCGTTTTGTACAAAAATTCCTGGTAGCCAAACTTCGTCAGGTTGATTGATGTTAACATCTGATGAGGATGCCGTAGCCGGGGTATCATCATCGTAATAAGTATAGCGCAATGCCGAGCCAACCATAATGCTGTGGTTGTTAATCTGCGTATCCCAGGTGAGTTGAGCAAAACCAATGCGTTGATCTGCTAAATACCCCATATCTCCATAAAATGAGTCTTGCGTATGCTGATTGTAGGAAAGCGAGAGCAGCAACTTTTCGGTTGTAGGAAGTTGGTAATTGCTTATGAGTTCCCATCGTCGGGTATATATACTTTCGCCATATATTTCTGTCCCACCACGGTATTGTCTGGTCCAATCCATTTCTCCTCCCCAGCGATCTTCGTACAAAAATCTTCCGGCGACAGTAAATAGCCTTCCTTCTTCTCGCTGAATCGACCATTTCTGAAACAATGAAGCTCGTTCTTGAATGGTGATGTCGGTAAACCCATCGTTATTATGATCTACGGGATTAGTATAATTAAACACATTTACACCGGTAAGCACATCCACTTTTTTACCGATGGCAAATTTGCCTCCCAGATCCAAATTCAGATCCATCCAGTTAGATGTCATCCCATCTACCATAAAAGTTGGCGCAGAAGATGGTTTCTTTGTAATCACGTTGATTAGTCCCCCAACTGCTTCTGATCCATATAAAGTTGATGCAGGCCCTTTTACAATTTCTACTCGTTCTATCATTGAGTTAGGGATGCCCGACAAACCGTACACTGTTGAAAGCCCGCTAACTATTGGCATTCCATCAATCAATACCATTGTGTATGGACCTTCTAATCCATTGATATGAATATCACCGGTATTACAAACACTGCAATTCAGCTGAGGGCGAACTCCATTTACATTTTGCATGGCATCATAAAGTGAAGGAGTTGGGTTCATTTTAAAATACGCAGGAGAAAATACCTCTACAGGTACTGGGCTTTTCGCTCTGCTTATTTCCTTTAAAGTCCCGGTAACCACGATTTCATCGCCGCGGACATCCTGCTTCTCTAATTCGATGTTTACAGTTAGATCTTCTCCATATACAACTTCCACTTTTCTCTCAACTGGTTTAAATCCTACAAACGACGCTCTCAAGGTATAGTTGCCGGGACGAATTCGCTCTAAAAAGAATGAGCCATTTGCATTGGTAATAGCTCCTCGTTCTGCTTCAACCAAATAAATGTTCGCAAACTCGATGGGTTTTGAGTCATGCGAAATGGTTCCGGAAATGGTGCTGAGTTGACCAAAAAGACTTGTAGCTATTAAATTTACTAGAACTGAAATTATTATTTTATGCATGATAATTTAATTTTTAGCCTTGACTAAATTTATCAGTTTGCAATTTTATAGGCAACCATGTTCTGATATTATCTTCTATTTAAAAATACTTTCTAATGAATTGAATTTGATTTTAGTCTTGGCTAAATTTATTCCAAGAAAAGAGGAAAAATTTATGGCACCATTATCAAATTTAAGACAAGGCAAGAGCTCAGTGATCTCCAAAATTGGAGATGACATTTCAGGTGCACAACGCCGACGGCTTTTAGATCTCGGAATTTATCCGGGAGCCACTATTACACATTGCTTCAACTCTGCAACCGGCGAACCAAAAGCCTTTGAAGTGTTAGGCTCTGTAATTGCCCTTCGTAAAGAACAAACCGATTTTATCTTCACTCTCGAAGATTAATTTCGATGAAAAAAGTGAAAGAAAGCTCAAGGCACATGCCTTCCGAGCATGGTTTACTTAGCCAAACTTTTCGCATTCATCAACTACAGAAACTGGGCGTAAATCTCGATAAATGGGATTATGTGGTTGCTCTTGCCGGAAATCCAAATACCGGAAAAAGCACTGTTTTTAATAGCTTGACCGGACTTCGGCAGCATACCGGTAACTGGCCGGGTAAAACAGTAAATCGAGCGGAAGGTGCCTTTTCTTATAAAGACAATCGATATAAAATCGTTGACCTGCCCGGCACGTATTCTCTGCTTTCTACCAGTGAAGATGAAGAAATCGCTCGGAATTTTATCTTATTCGGCCAGCCGGATGTCACCTTAATTGTTGCTGATGCAACCCGACTTGAACGAAATCTTAACCTTACGTTACAAATTCTGGAAATCACTCCGAATGCGGTATTGTGTTTAAATCTGATGGATGAAGCAAAGCGAAAAGGCATCAAAATCAACGAAAAAGCTCTACAGCAGCGATTAGGAATTCCTGTAATTACCACTACTGCAAGATATGGCGATGGCATGGAAGCTTTGCTATATGCCATCGAACAAGTGGCTACCGATGCATGGCCCACTCAACAACGATTTAAGATTACTGTTCCGGAAAAATTAGAAGAATCTATCCATGCATTAGAATCAGATTTAAAAGAATTATATCCAGATTTACCAAATACCCGATGGATTGCACTACGCTTACTGGAAGGTGATGAACGCGTAGTTGACGCGTTAAAAAATGACGAGTTCTCAGGATTAATGAATTCTTTTCAGCAGCCACCTTTAGACTTGAATGCTGAATTGGACGTACTAAATACTAATGAGGCTTCATCATGAATCAGGAAGCGCGCATTGAAGATGTACTAGAGAAAGCTCACCGTTTCAAATCCGAAATTGGTCAATCGGTACACGACCAATATGTGGAAAGACTTTTTCAGGAAGCCGCAAGCATCAGCAAAGAATCGGTTACAAAAACTCCCATAAGGTATTTAAAAGACGAAAAGATCGACCGGATTCTAACCAGCAAACTTTGGGGCTTCCCAACTATGATTGGGCTTTTCACACTGGTTATCTGGCTTACTATTGAAGGAGCAAATGTCCCATCATCGATGCTTGCCACTTTTTTCCTTGACTGGCTTTATCCCATTTTAAAAGAGGGAACCGATGCATGGCCTTGGTGGCTTAGTGGTTTGCTAATTGATGGCATGTATTTGGCTACAGCTTGGGTTATTTCTGTAATGCTACCACCAATGGCTATCTTTTTTCCGATGTTTACTCTGCTCGAAGATTTGGGTTATCTCCCTCGTGTTGCTTTCAATTTAGATGGGCTATTTAAAAAAGCCGGCGCACATGGAAAACAAGCGCTAAGTATGATGATGGGATTTGGTTGTAATGCGGCGGGAGTTATTTCAACCCGAATTATTGATAGTCCGCGAGAACGGTTAATCGCCATCATAACCAATAACTTTTCGCTGTGTAATGGCCGCTGGCCAACCATAATCATTTTATCATCTCTATTTGTTGGAGCTTTGGCTCCTGCCTGGTTTGCAGGGTTTGCAACTGCTCTCTCGGTTGTGGCCATTGCCTTGCTTGGTGTTGCACTTACCTTTTTAGCTTCGTGGATGCTCTCTAAAAGTGTGCTAAAAGGTGAGGCATCTGCATTTAGTTTGGAACTACCGCCCTATCGTCCTCCAAAAATCATGCAAACGCTTTACACGTCTATCATAGATCGAACCATATTTGTACTATGGCGAGCGATCATTTTTGCTTTACCGGCTGGTGCTGCAATTTGGCTTTCATCCAATATTATGGTGGGCGATATAAGTGTAGCGGAATATATAATAAACTCATTAGATCCAATCGGTTGGGTAATCGGACTAAATGGAGTGATATTGCTCGCTTATATCGTAGCGATTCCCGCAAATGAAATTATAATCCCAACTATTTTGATGCTTACCGTACTTACAACCGGTATGACTGGCGTAGGTTCCGGTGCAGGTGTAATGTTTGAACCGGAGGATATGAGCACATTAAGCAATGTGCTACAAGCGGGTGGATGGACGCTACTCACAGCAATAAGTGTGATGTTGTTCAGTTTGATGCACAATCCGTGCAGTACTACGATTTACACCATCTACAAAGAAACGAAAAGTGTAAAGTGGACGGTAATGGCTACTTTACTTCCCTATGGCTTTGGAATCACTATATTGATTGTGTTAGCCGCTGTTTGGAGAGCTTTTGCTTAATTAAAGCATTTTGGCTTTAACCAGATAAATCTGCTCTGCAATGTTATAGCCAATCGTTTTTTCTTCTTCCTCTAGGATTACTCGAATTGGGCCATCAAAGGGTGCTTTTTCAAGAAGTTTAATTTTTGCGCCGGGAAGCACTCCAATTTTTTCCAAATAGCGAAGTAGCTCAGGATCCTGATCTTTCACACGACCAATCACGTATTGCTCGTCTGTTTCGGCTTCCGATAATGAAAGCGATGCCATTTCGGGCATTACTCCATCTTTCGATGGGATTGGATCACCGTGAGGATCATGTGTAGGATGATTGAGTAGCTCTGCGATTTTATCTTCGAACTGCTCTGAGATGTGATGCTCCAGTTTTTCGGCTTCGTCGTGCACTTCATCCCAACTGTAGCCCATTATTTCTTGCAAATACAGCTCAAGCAGCCGATGATGGCGAAGAATTTCGAGCGCAATCTTACGTCCGGCTTCTGTGAGTTTGGCTCCTTTATAGGATTTATGCTCAATTAAATTAAGTCCGGCCAACCGCTTTAACATATTCGTAACAGAGGCAGACGACACCTCCATCATTTCTGCAATGTTGTTGGTAGTGGCACCCGAGCCTTCCGATTCGAGTACATAAATCACCTTTAAATAATCTTCAACCGACTGACTTAAACTCATTTAATTGTCAGAATCTTTATCGTTTATTTCAAAATACTCATCAAAACTCATTTCCTGAAATGCATCCGATCCCACATAATTTAACAAAGGTGCATATACGTAAGGTTCAATAAAACCGGGTTGTGCACCTAAAATTGATCCTTCTGCATCAATAAAATAATGAGTGGGATAAGAAGTAAGCCGCAAATACCGAGCTAGCTCATTTTCCGGCATTGTAGAACCATTGTAAGTAATATTTGCTTGTGATTCGGCATCTAGTTGAACAGGTATGTAATGCTCCTTAATGGAAGCCAAAACTGTTGAATCTGGGAAGGTTTCTTTGCGTGTTTTTAAGCAATAAGTACACCATTCGGCGTAACCGAAGAGTAAAATTTTCTTTCCTGTTTCAGCTGCTTTCACTTGAGCTTCTTCTAGGCTCACCCATTCGAATCCTGAATTGATTTCGGATTGAGCTTGTGCAAAAGCCTGCGTGCTGAAAAGTAAACCTGCAATCAGCAGAGTGATATTCTTTGTATTCATAAAAAAGTATTGAGTTACGCTTTGATAACAACAAGCGTCATGTCATCAAATTGGCGTTCTTCCCCGATAAAGGTACGAACATCTTCGATAATTAAATCACGAAGTTCTTTCGAAGAGTTCGTTTTTTCTCTTTTTAATAGCTTTTTTAAGCGCTTCTCGTCGTAAAAGTCGCCCTGTTCGTTTTGTGCTTCAGTAATCCCATCAGTATAAAGCACTAATACTTCGCCTTTTAATAGTTCTATTTTATCTTCTACCGATACGGTATTAAACGCTTCTCCTTTGGCCATCCCTAAAGCTACTCCCGGCGGTTGCATCCATTCCACATTACCATCGGCCTTTTTATAGAGCATAGGATTGTGTCCTGCTCTCAAATATGTAAATGTACGCTCTTTACTATCTAACACACCATAAATCATGGAAATAAAAGTGCCTCGAGTCGCATTTTGGTTAAATAGCTTATTAACGCGAAACATCAACATTTTTGGCGATGGAAATATACTACACAAACTATGTATTACGCCTTTAGCGAAAGTCATATAGAATGCTGCCTGAATTCCTTTTCCGCTTACATCACCAATTGCAATGGCTGCTTTTTCGTCATCTAGACAAATAATGTCGTAGTAATCGCCACCGGTTTCTTGAGCCGGTATACAAATAGCGGAAGTATCGAAGCCGGGAATTTCGGGAGTTTCTTCCGGTAAGAAGGCAACTTGTACATTGCGTGCAATATCGAGCTCTTGCAGTACGCGTTGTTCTTTTGCCTGGTCCTCGATGTAATCCGGAATGTAATCGGGCAGATTGTCTTTATCCTCGCCCATCATTAAAAAGTAGAGCGCCAAAATGGATAGAATGATCAGCGTGATGATAAAGCCGATGAAAAGTGGCGAGTCCGGCGAGTTCACTACTATCCAACCCTGAATGGTTGTGATGAAGTTCAAGAAGATGAAATACCCAAGAGCGATGGTCACAAAATCGAACTGTATATAGAATAACCCCATCACAAAACCGATTACCATATTGAATAAGATGGAATATTCTATCGGATTGATTGAGATGGGTACGGGCTCAACAATACCCAGCAGAACAGCGCCAATAATTGGGATCAACCATTTTTTTCCTGTTGCTGAATAGACTTGATTCCCGATGATCATAAAAATGAGCACCACAGTAGCCAAGCTCAACAATAAGGTTATTATGATGTTGGCTATGGGTGAAAAGACAAATTCGTTCTGAACAAAATTAACATCGCCATCAATAAAGGTGGCCGGAAATAATGCCAACATCAGGGTAATAAAACCTACTAAAAACGCGCCAATGCAAAGTGCACGAATAATAGCCCAGCCCACCGGTTTATTTTTGAACATACCTCGGCGGACTAAATCCCAAGTTTTTAGTTGTTCGGGCCAATACTGCCGCGTTATAGAATCGCTAACTGCGGTAGCCACAAAAAATGAAATCGCTGTGATAGCACCAACAACCCCAAAGGTTAAAAACTGGTTAAATAAATTTGAGAGTTGTTCTGCTTCAAGGCTTACATCTAATGTTTTGGACAAACGTAGTAGAAAAAATAGGGGTACTAAAAACCCGGTAATTATAGCAACAATTAACGCAGGACGAGTATCAATTGCCCTAGCTTTGATGCGCAAATAAAAGGAGGTTAATAACCAAATCACAAAAACAAGAAGGATTCCCAGAATTATATTAGATCTGGTAGAAGTCCATCCTTTAGTTTCCGGCAATTCGTTTTCTAGCGTATAACTCATCTCACGAATACTTCCGGCAGGTAGCATTTCGATTTCGACTTTAGGAACAACGCCCATTACGGTATCCAAAGAGGTAAAAAACAAACGGGCATAACGAACGGTGCCGTCATCGTCGAACGATAGAGAATCTTTCTTGAAGTTAAACCGCTTCCAATAGCTATTATTGAGATAATGCTCGGCACCTTGCCACACAAAGTTAGTTTGCTCTGCCTCTCCCCGTAACAAAAGTTGTTGATAGATATTTATGGAAGTATTGCGTAAATGCTGAAAATCTACCAGTTCAGTAATAATTGAGTCTTCATTTTGTGGGCTACCTGAAATCTGTTTAGAAAATGCTCCTCTTATTAATTTCCGATTAAACGGTGTTTGACGTTCAATAACTTCGTCCGAAACTTTGAACGCCACCAACTCCCCTTCTTTACTGATGTCAAACTCTACTGCAGTTTCAATGTCCTCGCCGGTTACTCGAAATTCTTCTATCGCCCACGTGTAGAGTGGCAAAACCTGATAATTTTCACTCTCGGAATTAGACAAATATTTTTGCCTACCATACTGAGCCTGAATTTGATTAATCAAATCCTCGTTGGCATTTACAATGGCTCTTTTCTTTAGATTTTCCTGCTTGTATTCCCAATTAAAGTAAATAGAATCGGCAGTAGCTAATGCCTTCGATTCATCCATCAAATATTCGATGGATGTTAACGGATGATGATTTTTCATATCAATGAAAAACCAAAGCAACCCGAAAAATCCTAATGCCAGAAGCAGGATATCCCTAAAGCGTTGATCGTGTAAAGCAAACATAAAATTTCTATACGGAAATCTGAGATAAGGTTGCGGCAATATGCTTAGATTCAGGCGTTTTTAAAACATCTCTTTTAAACTTACTGCATGTGTCTGATAACCTTTGCATATAAGGTGCACCCCGAATATCGTTTAATTTTAGCGTCGAATCGCGACGAGTTTTACGCCCGTCCTACTCGTAAAGCGAAACCTTGGTTCCCCGAAGATTTACCTCATATTATTGCCGGTAAAGATTTAGAAGCCGGGGGCACTTGGATGGGAGTTTCAAAGAATGCGCGTTGGGCAGCTTTAACCAATTATCGCGATCCAAGTTGGGAAGTTACCAATCCTCCAAGCAGAGGGCAGATTGTACTGGATTATTTAAAAAACACTATGAACCCTGAATCTTTCCTTGAGAAGCTCGATGAAAATGCAAAAAAGTATGCCGGTTTCAATGTGTTAGTGGGTGATCACGACAATTTGTTTCACTATTCAAATTACGATCAACAACTTTCGATGATAGAACCGGGTGTTCACGGTGTAAGCAACGCATTATTAGATACGCCTTGGCCCAAGTTAAATGAGGCGAAAGAAGCCTTAAAAAGTGTTATTAACAAACCCGGCAAATTGAACAAAAACGACTTGTTTAATCTTTTGAGAGATTCATCACCGGCACTTGACGAGCATCTACCAAAAACCGGCATTCCTTATGAATGGGAAAAAGCCGTTTCGTCCATCTTTATTCGAACAAAAACATATGGCACTCGATGCTCAACAGTACTACTCATCAAACATAATGGCGAGGTCGAATTCACCGAACGTCGATTTAACGGCGATAATGATGAATTTTTTGATGAGAATACCTATTCTTTGCAGTCTTAATTTTTTGAACGATTATTGTTTCTATTTCTAACTATACCTTAACGGTTATCCTAACATCAGCAACATGACCTATACCCATAAGAAACCAACGCTACTCCAGGCATTTATTCCTATTATATTTCTCATCATCACGCTGTTTTTAAATGTTCGGATATATGGTGACGCTTCGCTGGATGGTTCCAATCAAATTATTCTGATGCTATCGGCTGCTGTTGCAAGTATCGTTGCCATTCAATTGGGCTATAGCTGGAAAGAGATTCGTTCCGGGATGGTAAAAAGTATTAGTTCAGCAATGGCATCCATTATCATACTGTTGCTGATTGGTTCTCTAGCCGGTACATGGTTGTTGAGCGGTGTGGTTCCAGCCATGATTTACTATGGATTAATGATTCTGAACCCTACCATATTTTTGGTCGCAGCTTGTATTGTTTGCGCCATTGTTTCGGTTGCTACGGGTTCTAGCTGGACTACTTCAGCAACTGTTGGTATAGCACTGGTTGGTATTGGTACAGCCCTCGGAATTAACATTGGGATGGTTGCCGGAGCGATAATTTCTGGCGCTTATTTTGGGGATAAAATGTCTCCTCTTTCTGATACTACCAATTTAGCACCAGCCATGGCCGGTACTGATTTGTTTACGCACATCCGATACATGGCGTATACCACGGTTCCTTCCATTAGCATTGCCTTAGTAATTTTTTTAATTCTTGGATTAACAAGTACCAAAACCGGTGCAACGGTGAATACCCAAGAAATACTCGATGCCATCGACAGTCAATTCAACATTAATGGCTGGCTATTTTTAGTTCCTGTAATTGTTATTGCTCTTATTGTAAAAAAAGTACCTGCGATACCGGCAATTCTGGCTGGTGCGGTTTTGGGAGGAATTTTTGCACTGATTTTTCAATCCGATGTGATTTTATCCGTTTCAGGATATGAGAGTTATACTTGGGAGGCTGCTTATGTTGGTGTGATGACTGCTTTCTATGGCGATGTTACCATTGCTACCGGAAATGCTTTAGTAGACGACCTTCTTAGTTCAAGCGGCATGTATGGAATGCTTGGCACGGTCTGGATTATTTTTGCAGCTATGATGTTCGGTGGTGTTATGGAAAGATGCGGGATGCTAAAACGTATTGCCGAAGCGGTGATTTCGGTCGTAAATGGTGCAGGATCTTTGGTTGCCTCAACAGTAGGAACTTGTTTGTTCTTTAACATCACTGCATCTGATCAATATTTAGCCATTGTGGTTCCTGGACGAATGTACACTGACACTTACAAAGACATGGATCTTGCGCCGGAAAACTTGAGTCGTACACTCGAAGATTCCGGAACGGTTACCTCTGTGTTAGTGCCTTGGAATACCTGTGGTGCTTATCACGCCGGCGTTTTGGGTGTATCTACGCTCACTTACCTCCCATTTGCCTTCTTTAATATTATCAGTCCGTTTATGACGATGTTTCTTGCTATTGCCAAGATTAAGATCAGAAGCCTAAAAGAAGCACGTGGAGAAGCTAAACTCGAAGACGATTTTGATAATCCTTGATTAACTTTTGTTATTTTCTTAATCATTCCTGCGCAGCATGCATACTGAAGTTTTAACGCAGGCATGGCGGAAATCTAGAACTTTAACAAAGACTCGAAGCTTAAACTTAACTTCAGATCCCGGCATTCGCTGCGGGATGACTTACATCGTTGACCAACCCCTAATTTATCTACACAGTCATTCCCGCGCAGCATGCATACCGAAGTTTTAGCGTAGGCATGGCAGGAATCTAGAACTTTAACAGAAACTCGAAGCTTAACTTAGCTTTAGATCCCGGCATTCGCTGCGGGATGACCCGAATTGTCGATCATCTCCTAATTTATCTACATAGTCATTCCTGCGCAGCATGCATACCGTAGTTTAAACGCAGGTATGGCAGGAATCTAAAACTTTAACAGAGACCCGAAGCTTAAACTTAACTTCAGATCCCGGCATTCGCTGCGGGATGACCTGGATTGTCGAACAACCCATAATTTATATACATAGTCATTCCTGCGCAGCATGCATACCGAAGTTTAAACGTAGGCATGGCAGGAATCTAGAACTTAATTACAGTAATTCGCTCATATCAAACTTAGAGCCTTACCTACGCTGGGATTACGATAATTAAGAGTACTTCAAAGAATCAATAATTCTTATAAATGTACCAAAGCACTTCGTCCATCTGGGCTTGTACCTGACGGGTAGGAATCACATAATTGTTATTCATAAAGCTGAAAATCAGCTTTCTCCCAGATTCCGTTACGACATACCCACTTAAACAGTGGTTATTACTCAACGTACCTGTTTTAGCAAAAACGTAGGGCTCTCCCCCATCCTTATTGGCATATAATCTTCGGATAGTGCCTTGCTTTCCTCCTTGAGGTAATTCGTCGAATAATTGTTCATCATCAACCAGCTCATCAATTTTTTCGAGCAAAGCCACCATGGTTCTTGGAGTAAACAAATTATATCGACTCAATCCCGAACCATCTCTCCAGTTTGGTGAATCCGGTAGATCATATAAAAAGGTTTCCAACACGTGATTGATAGCCGCTCTCGAATTCAAATCCATTCCCAATTCAGCAGCAATCATTAGCATAATTTGTTCTGCAGCTTGGTTATCGCTGGGTAACATCATTTCCTTCAACAACTCATCAGCTTTCATACTGTAGATGGTGCGATGAACTTCAGGAAGTTTCGCATCCGGCAAATAAGTAACCGGTTTATTAAGCGTGTCTGATAACAATTCTACAACAAATTCCGGGGTATAGTGAAAGGGTTTATCTGTTGTATACCTGCTAGTATCAGAGGTGAAGAGATAGTCGAATTCATTACCTACTCGATCTCGACTCAACACGAATTGTCCGTTTTCGCTACGCTCGGCCTCTTTGATGTATTCATTAAAAATGGCCGGACTAATCTGGTACTCATCATCTTTTTTAGCGATACGATATTCTTC
The DNA here is from genome assembly GCA_017640605.1 of Balneolaceae bacterium. Classification (GTDB taxonomy): domain Bacteria; phylum Bacteroidota; class Rhodothermia; order Balneolales; family Balneolaceae; genus HXMU1420-13. The sequence continues at coordinate 74,957 of JAEPQH010000011.1, forward strand.
AATGTGTTCAATCGTTACTCTCGCCACATTTCCATACATCGGAAGCGGACTTTTCTCTGCTGAATAATAAGAATTGTAATCAGCCCAAGACCATCCCGGTCCTAAATTTTCATCATCGTAATTGGAATCGGAAAAAAATAACTCACCTTCAAAATCTTTGAGCAAATAGTACACATCCATAGTACCGAAATCGGGATGCAGAAAGGATGGATCGCCTGTTCCCCAAAAGATCAATGAATCGTCTCTGATCACATATTTTAATGCCGGAAGCCGATCATCTAACACTCGTTTACCAGCATAATAAGTGAACAACTTTGTGTTCGAAGCCGGGTTCATATACTTGGTTTCGTTCACCGAATATAGCGTTGAATCCAGCTCAGGGTCGTACAACATGAATCCGGTTATGGTTTTAGCAAAGGTTTCAGAATTTTCGAAAATGGTAGCCAGAGATTCTTCTTCCGTGATCTCAGGTATAAAGCTATTATCTGGCTCTGTAGCAATTTCCGAGGTTTTGCAGGCAAGCATTCCGATTGCCAGCGTAATCATCAACCATTTACTATTCATAGATTTGAGCTTAAGAAAGACGTTCAAGTGCAGATTCAATGCGCGAAATAACTTCATCTTTGCCGAGTAATTCAAGTGCCGGGAATAAGTCGGGGCCAAAACCTTGTCCGGTTGTAGCAATGCGAACAGGCATCATCACTTTCCCGAATCCAACTTCTTGTTCAGCGACAACTGCTTCTAAAGCTGCTTTTAAATTAACTGCTGCGAAATCATCACCAGAAAGTGCCTCAACTTTTTCTTGATAGGCTTTCACCATGGCTGCACTATCGTCTTTCCATTTCTTCAATGCTTTTTCATCGTATTCTTTAGGAGCTTCGAAGAAAAACGATCCCATTTCTACAAACTCATCCACTTTTGATACACGCTCATGAAGTAGTTCAATAACCGTTTTCAGATAGGCATCGTCTTTAGTATCAAAACCGGCTTGTTCGGCCAAAGCTTTTACTCTTGGTTGAAGATCTTCGACACTGGTTTCTCGGATATAATGTTCGTTATACCACATCAGTTTTTTGTGATTGAACACTGCCCCACCTTTACTTACCCGATCAAGTGTAAAAAGCTCGCAAAGTTCTTTCATGTTGTGGATTTCGGAATCGTCGCCCGGACTCCATCCCAAATAAGCCAAAAAATTAATTAACGCTTCCGGTTCGTAGTTGCCCGAAATGTAATCTTTCGTATTTACAGGAATTCCTTCGCTCTCCGCTTTTCGCTTCGATAGTTTCCCACCACTTGGACTCATAATCAATGGTAAATGCGCCATCGTAGGAGCTTCCCATCCAAACGCCTGATAAAGCAACATGTGCTTTGGCGCCGAACTCAACCATTCTTCCCCACGAATTACATGTGTGATTTTCATGGTGTGATCATCCACTACGTTCGCTAAATGATAGGTCGGCATTCCATCCGATTTTAACAACACCTGATCGTCCAACCCTGAGGTATCAAAAGACACGATTCCGCGAATCAAATCCTCAAACTTTACAGTTTCACGACGAGGTACTTTTAACCGAACAACGTATTCATCACCGGCAGCTAAACGTCGCTCCACTTCGTCTTTTGGAAGAGTAAGGCTGTTTTTCATGCTCTGGCGAGTAATGGAATCGTATTTTGGTGATGGATTTCCAGATGCCTTCAATCGCTCACGCATTACGTCAATTTCTTCGGTGGAATCGAAGGCGTAGTAAGCATTTCCATTTTCGATCAACTGTTTTGCATACTCATGGTACATCGCCTTACGCTCACTTTGTCGATAAGGACCCACTTCACCGGGCGTATTTGGACCCTCATCAATCGTCATTCCAGCCCATTCCAACGATCGGATGATATCCGCTTCGGCATCTTCTACATAGCGTGATTGGTCGGTGTCCTCGATTCGAAGAACAAAAGTGCCGCCGTGATGACGAGCAAATAAGTAATTATACAATGCGGTTCTTAATCCGCCGATGTGAAGAAATCCGGTTGGTGATGGTGCGAAACGTACGCGAACGCTCATTAATTCTTAGCTTTGATTCAAATTTTTGATAGCCTCAAAGATATGAAAAACCCGCTCGATAATCAGCCTTAGATCGTCTACTGAATTACTTCAACACTTGAACACTTTAACACATTTTTCTTGTGTTTAAGTGTTCAGGTGTTGATGTTCGCGTTGTTATGATTATTAGCTTGCAACAGCCCCAATTCGCCCCCAATTTGTACGATCTGTCAGCTATGCATCGTGCTGATCGGGTTATTTTATTAGATGAAGATCAATGGTCGAGAAAAGGCAGGACGCACCGAGCGCGTATTACTGAAGCCGAGTGGATAAATATCCCCATCAAAACCGAGGATAAAAAAAAGGAGATTCGTGAGGTACGCATCGATCATAGCGAGGATTGGTTTACACCGTTTTGGAATGGGATTTACCACAATTATCACTCAGCCACTTGGTTCGATTATTTTGAAGACGAACTGAAAGCTTTATTTGATGAAGCTCGTTACTCCACCAAATTGATAGATTTCAATCTTTGTGTTTTTAACAAAATGCTGGAGTTTCTCGAAGTAAATCTGAATTATTCGCTGGCAAGTTTATCGGAGTTTGATAACGAGAATGCGACTACGATTTATCAAGAATATCAATCAAAAAACTACATCCATCGATTGGAAGGTGCTCAAATCGTCACCATAGATCACCCTGATTTTAAGCAGTTTGGTGAACGATCTATTTTGCATCTGCTGTTTCATCACGGTCCCGAGACCTTTAAAGTGCTCGATCTTTTAAAGTAGCCGATCAATTCCTATCATCCCCCATGGAAAATACATCCGACGAAACTAACTGGAATAGAATTTATACGACTGTATTCATCACTGGGGTGGTTTTCATTCTATTGTTCTGGTGGTTTACAACAACCTTTAATCTCCCTCAATAATGCATTGGATAGATTGGGTAGTTCTCATCGCCTTTCTTGGTTATACCATTTGGGATGGAACACGCAGAGGTAAAGATTCTGAAAATATAGAGGGATATCTACTCGCTGGCCGAGGGATTCCATGGTGGGCAGCCGGACTTTCCATAATGGCCACACAAGCCTCTGCCATCACTTTTATTGGAACCACCGGTATCGCCTACACCGAAGATATGCGTTTTGTACAAGTGTACTTGGCCATTCCTTTTGCAATGATCCTGATTTCAATGTTCCTGGTTCCGTTTTTCAGCAAAATGAAAGCTTTCACAGCTTATGAGGTGCTAGAAGAACGATTTGGACTAAAAACCAGACTTACCACCAGTGCATTATTTTTGATTTCTCGTGGTTTAGCGCTCGGAACGGTAATCGCGGCCCCTTCCTATGTATTGGCACTTTTACTGAATCTTCCGCTCAGTATTACCATCATTATAATTGGAGTAATTGCCACCATTTATACCATGATTGGGGGAATGGCTGGTGTTATTTCTACCGATGTAAAACAAATGGGTGTGATGATGTTCGGGCTCATCTTTTGCTTTGTGTTGATTCTGCTCAATCTACCGGAGGAAGTTGGTTTTGGTGATGCCCTTTACCTTGCCGGTTCGCTAGATAAACTTACTGCTCTGGATCTCAGTTTCGATTTAACCGAACGCTACAATGTATGGAGTGGCGTAATTGCTGCACTATTCTTGATGCTTTCTTACTTCGGAACCGATCAAACCCAAGTTCAACGCTACCTAACAACTCCCACGGTAAAACAAGCACGGAATTCACTGTTGATGTCGGCGTATGCTAAAGTTCCGATGCAGTTTTTCATCCTGCTTTTGGGTGTAATGCTTTATGTATTCTTCATTTTCAATGATGCCCCGATTTCGTTCCGCGCTGATGATCCCGTTGCCCAAACCGAGGAGCAAATCCAACGCGAACAATTAATATACAGTCAATACTCTGAAAATCGCTCTGCAAGAAAAGAAGCAGCACTTCAAGCTATTCAAAATCGTGATGAAGCGTCTCGGCAATTATTTGTTGATAAAGATGCAGCCATGAACGAAGCTCGTCAGGCAGAACTAGCACTTCAGGCAGAAATCCTTGATGCGGATGTAAACGACACGAATTACATCTTCCCTCATTTTATTCTGAACTACGTACCAATCGGATTAATTGGCTTAATTATCGCCGGGATTTTTGCTGCAGCCATGAGCTCCATCGATTCCCAGCTAAATGCACTTAGTGCGGTGAGTATTGTGGATTGGTATCAGCGGTTGGATAAGAATAAACACGGCGATGCCCATTATTTGAAATACTCACGCTGGACCACTTTAGGGTGGGGAATCTTTGCTACTCTTTCGGCGCTTGCTTTAGGTGAAACCCGTTCAATTATTGAGTTGGTGAATCAAATCGGGAGTTATTTTTATGGCTCTATTCTAGGAGTATTCATTCTCTTACTTTGGTTCAAAAAGGCGAATGGAAATGGTGCTTTAGCCGGACTTGCAGCCGGTATGCTCGCCGTTTTCACCTTCGATCGCTTGTATGTTTCTGAAAGCCTCAACGACTACTCTTTCTTTCTGCCTTGGATGCAAATCCCTGAGTCCTATACCAAAGCCATCGAGTTTTTATGGCTTAATCCGGTTGGAGCTTTCACTGTAGTTTTTGTGGGTTGGATGGTGAGTTTGGCCTTCCCCAAACAACCAAAAAATTAAATTTTTGGGAGCCAGATTCTGGATATTCTAGCAGAATTTTTGTTTTTATCTATATATTATTTTATAACAGTTATTTAAGACAATAAATCCACCAAGATTTACATCACCAACTCCAAAATTTTATATAAATTTTCGGAGTTAACTCCGGTTTTTTATCTAATTTTGACCATGATCAATCGTCAACTTTATGTACATATCACAGAAAAACTACGCTCCTTAGATCTATAAAAGAAGAGATTGACAGGCCATGTTTATGGTGGAACGGTACATCACCTTGCTAGAGAAATCACGCCCAACAAGAAATTGACTACATCGAAGAACGAAATGGAGAGATTCATGCCTTTGAATTTAAATGGAACCCCAAAGCTAAGGCGCGTTTTTCTAAATCATTCACCAATGCTTACAATCCAACTTCAACATCGGTAATTCATCGAGAAAACTATCTTTCTTTTATTCAGAATTAAACCTCAGCCAGTTGCTTTTATGGATTGGTAAATTAATCTGCTCGAACTAATTCATTATCGGCTATTTGGCAAATGAATAATATTGTGTGATGTACCATAACAATTCCACCCAAAAGGAACGTTACTTTTTTATTTCCATTTGTTGCTTACACTTTGAAACACATAAAAATCAGACAAATCTAAACTTGAGATGCAGAAAATTCGAGTAGCCTTAGACTGGACCCCAAACATTAACCACATCGGTTTTTTTGTAGCCCAAGAAAAAGGTTGGTTTAAAAACTCCAACATTGACGTTGAACTACTCAACCCGGCCGATGACGATTATCAAACTACTCCTGCAAAAAAAGTAGAGTTGGGACAGGCAGATTTTGCGTTAAGTCCTACCGAAAGCGTGATTAGTTATCGTACAAAAGCGAAGCCATTTCCGATGATCGCCGTGGCTGCTATCATGCAAAAAGATCTAAGTGCTATCGTTGTTCTCGAAGAATCTGATATTCACTCACCAAAAGATCTGGATGGTAAAACCTATGCTTCCTATCAAGCTCGTTACGAAGATCAGATCGTTAAATCGATGATAAAAAATGATGGTGGTGAGGGTACTATTCACGTAGATTATCCGAATAAACTAGGAATTTGGAATACTCTGGTTGATGGCACTTACGATTCAACTTGGGTGTTTATGAACTGGGAAGGTGTTGTGGCTTCTCAAAAAGGAATTCAAATCCGAGCATTTACTTTGGAAGACTACGACATCCCCTATTCGTATTCCCCCGTAATCATTGCTGATCAAACGAATGTAGAAAGTAATACAGACCTATATTCAACATTTATTACGCAGGTAAAAGCCGGGTATCTTTTTGCTGGAAAGCATCCCGAAGAGGCTGCCAAAATATTACATCCTCATCTTCCGGAACACGATCAAGAAATAGATTTGGTGAAAGCCATTGAGTACACGGCACCTTACTATGGAGCAGAACGATGGGGAATTATGGATGAAAAGGTAATTGAGGTTTTTTTGAATTGGCTACGAGAGCAAAATCTTGAGACTTACCCCCTTTCTGCCTCCGAATTAATCACCAATAAGCTGCTCGGTTAACTTTTTCAATTGGGATATCTCAACATTATTAAAAGAGGAAGCGATTCTACAGTAATTCTTTGAATCATCTACCTTTGGATTTCGTCTGACCGGCATGTTTTTAATACTTAGCTTGGTTCCATGAAGAAATCCACCTACAATTCACTTAGAATTATTATGGCCATAGTGGCTCTGGTCTGCTTCCTGATCTTTCCACCTTGGAGCATTGTGTGGGCATGGCTGCAACCACTCCCAGATTCTGTACAAGAGCAAGTTGATGGAGCTACTGAACACGGTTTAGATGGGATTATAGTTTACATCGACCAAGAAGGGCATAACCCCGAAATGTATGCAGCGGGTTGGAAAGATCGTGAGAATAAAACTTCACTAAGCCCCGATGATCTGTTTAGAATCGCAAGCATAAGTAAACTTTATATTGCAGCTGCGGTTGTAAAACTGGTTGAAGATGATTCACTTTCTCTAGAAAGAACATTGGCTGAGTATCTCCCCGAACTTAGAAACAGAATCGAAAATGCTGATGAAATTAGTTTACGCATGATGATTCAGCATCGAAGTGGAATACCAAATTTTACCGATTCCCCGAATTTAGATTGGGGAAAAACCTACGAAAATCCGGATGATCACCTAAAACTTGTACTGGATGAACCCGCTACATTCAAACCCGGATCAAAATATGGATACTCCAACACCAATTATTTGCTTCTAGCTAAAATTATGGATAAGAAACTAGGATACAGCCACCATCTTTTCATTAAAAACGAAATTTTCATTCCACTTGAGCTCCAAAATACTTTTTACTGGTACAAAGAAGTAGATAATCCGGAAAGGCTTGCAAATGGATATGTAATTGAATACGATGGAAATGATGTTCGGGAACTAGATCACATCACACCGGGCGGAAACATGGTAGCCACAGCTGAAGATGTTGGTATTTTTCTTCGAGCGATGATTGATGGTGATTTATTTACAGAAAAGGAAAGAGAAATTTATACCTCGGTGTATCCTTACAACCATACCGGATTAGTGCCGGGATATCAGAGTTGGGCGACTTATTCGCCTGAGCAAAATGCTGTTGTTGTTCAATTTGTAACTACTTCCGGGGGGTATTCCTGGGAAATCTCAAACATTATTCATGGTCGAATTTTCGATATTCTTGAAAATAGATGATTGATTTGAATATCTAGTGAGGCTATCCGTTTTAATTACTACCCTTAAAGTGGAGCTTGCATGCTTGGTATAGATTATTTTACTCCTAAGCACACACTTTTTCCTACAAACTATTCGGTACCAACATTTTACATTTGTCTCGTAACCATCGGCTAAACATGTCGTGTAAGGGAAAGCAAATCTTGGTTAATAGGTACTAATCGCTTTTTATATGAGACATTTAAAATATCTGAGCCTTTTTGTGCTCCTTGGCACCATTTCAGAATCCTTCGCACAGGAACAAACAGAAATCCTTGAGAGAAGATACACCACGCAAAAAATTCTAGGTCAAGCTCCAAGTATAGATGGCCATCTAGACGACAGCGCTTGGCATATGGTCGAATGGTCGGGTGATTTTACTCAAATTGAACCGGACCATGGTGGAGAGCCATCTCAGGAAACCGCGATCAAAATTTTGTACGATAACGACAACCTCTATGTAGCCATCCGAGCGTATGATACTAATCCGGAAGAAATCGTTAGACGTCTATCACGTCGTGATGGATTTGAAGGTGATTGGGTGGAAATCAATATCGATAGTTACTACGACAAACGTACTGCATTTTCATTTACGGCCAGTGTTTCTGGCGTGAAAGGTGATGAAGCAATCAGCGATGATGGCAATAATTGGGATTCATCCTGGGATCCTTTGTGGGATTTTGAAACCACAGTAGACAATGAAGGATGGATAGCGGAAATGAAAATTCCTTTCACCCAGCTACGTTTCGATGCAAACGATCAACAAACCTGGGGCATTCAGTTTACGCGTCGATTTTTCCGTAATCAGGAACGTTCCGTTTGGCAATACATGCCTCAAGAGGGGGCCGGCTGGGTAAGTCAGTTTGGAACTTTGCATGGAGTTCAAGGCATCAAACCAAAAAAACAGATCGAAATTGCGCCTTACACGGTTGCAAAGTACGAAACTTACGAAGCTGAACCCGGTAATCCATTTCGCGATGGAACCGACCCATCACTAAATGTTGGTTTGGATGGTAAAATAGGAATCACCAACGACTTCACGGTCGATTTCACCATTAACCCTGATTTCGGACAAGTTGAAGCTGATCCCTCGGAAGTAAACCTATCCGCTTTCGAATCGTTTTTTCAAGAACGCCGACCATTTTTTATTGAAGGCCGAAATATCACTTCCTTCCAGATTTCCAGTGGCGGAAATCCATTTTCATCCGATAATCTTTTTTACTCTCGCCGCATCGGAAGAAGTCCGCATAATTCACCGAATGTAAATAGCGACCAAAACGAGTATGCCGATATACCCAGAAACACCACCATTTTAGGAGCGGTAAAGCTTACAGGTAAAACACAAAACGGCTTGAATATTGGCGTGATGGAAAGTTTAACTGCCGCAGAGTACGCCGATGTGTTCCGAAATGGAACCGATAGCGAGGAAATTGTTGAGCCGATGACGAATTATTTTTTGGTAAGCGCTCAACAGGAAGCCAACGAAGGCAACACCATTTTTGGAGGGATGGCAACCGCTACGAATCGAATGATCGACGATCCATCGCTGAATAACCTAAACAAAAGTGCATATACAGGCGGACTTAACTTTCAGCAATTCTGGAAAGACCGAACGTATTATCTACAGGCGAATGTGGTTTTCAGCCAAATTAACGGTACGGCCGCTGCAATCGAACAGCAACAACTATCATCACGAAGGTTTTATCAGCGCCCCGATAACGACTATACCACGTTCGATCCCACCAGAACTTCATTATCAGGGCATGGCGGAAACATTCAGTTTGGAAAGCAAGCAAATAGTGGCTGGCGTTATTTAGGCTGGGTTACTTGGCGCTCACCCGGTCTTGAACTTAATGATATGGGCTTTTTACGCCGTGGAGATTCAATTTTTCAGGTAGTATGGGCTGGTTATCGATTTGCAAACCCGATTGGAGTGTTCAGGAATCTCAACATCAATTTGAACCAGTGGACGGGCTGGGATTTTGGAGCAACCAACACTTTTAAAGGCGGTAACTTCAACGTAAATGGCCAACTTCAGAATTATTGGTTTGTAAGTGGTGGATTTAATGTAGAAGGTGATGAAGTTTCTAATTCGTTTTTACGCGGCGGCCCTTCGATGAAAGTTCCCGGAGGCTATAACTATTTTATGAATGTAAATACCGACAATCGCCAGGATATTTCGTTTGGTTTGAACCACAGTCAGTTTTGGGGATTTGATGATGCTGCGCATAATATTAATTACGGATTATCTGTCCGTTATCGCCCAAGTGACGCACTCTTTTTAAGTTTGCGCCCCAGTATAAATATTCGAAATAGCGAGCTTCAATATTTAACCACTCTGCAAGATGGTGGTGAAAATAAATACATTTTTGGGGAAATCGATCAAATTACTTCCAGTTTAACGCTACGGATGGATTATGTGCTTTCGCCGGATTTAACCATTCAATACTACGGATCTCCATTCATTAGCTCAGTAGATTATTCCGATCCGAAAGTAATCACCAATCCTAAAGCAGATAATTTTGAAGATCGATTCGATCGCGATTTATCCTTCACAACTCGTGATTTTGAGAATAACGAAGACTTCAGTTTCCGTCAATTCCGATCTAATTTGGTAATTCGGTGGGAATATCGTCCGGGTTCTTTGGTATTCTTTGTATGGAATCAAGGCAGAACCGGTTTTGATGGTGGAAACGGCCAATTCGATTTACGCTCCGATGTAGACGGGCTGTTTTCTGTAACTCCGGAAAACGTATTCTTAATCAAGTTTTCTTATCTCCTCGGTTCTTGATCGAATAATTTTCGGTTGAACTTTCTTTATTAAAAATGTGATGTACATTAACACGTCGTTAATAACATCACATTTATTGCCATGAAAAAAGTCGCTTTAATAACCGGAGCTTCAAGTGGAATCGGAAAAGAACTCGCAATTATCCATGCCGAACATGGGGGCGATCTCGTTTTAATTGCCCGAAGACTCGAAAAACTTGAACGGCTAAAAGCTCAACTCGAAAGTGATCATGGGATTTCGGTACATCTTATCGTAAAAGATCTAACCAAACATGAAGCTCCAAAGGAAATTGTAGATGAGCTAAACGAACATGGCATAATCGTTGATTACCTAATCAACAACGCCGGATTTGGAGGATTGGGTTTGTTTCATGAACGTGATTGGGAAGATGATCAGGCAATGATTCAGTTAAACGTTATGGCACTTACCGAGCTTACGCGACGGATTCTCCCCGGAATGGTAGATAGAAATTCAGGGCGAATATTGAATGTTTCATCCACAGCAGGAATTGTACCCGGACCGCTTCAGGCTGTGTATTATGCAACCAAAGCATTTGTTAATTCTTTTTCTAATGCCATCGCGGAAGAACTTCACGATACCAAAATCACAGTTACCGCCTTACTTCCCGGCGCTACCGAAACCGAGTTTGCAGAAACTTCCGGAATGGACAAAACATCTTTATTCGATCGCAATGTTGCCTCAGCAAGAATAGTTGCCGAAGCCGGTTACGATGGTATGATGATAGGAAAACTGGACGTAATTGCAGGAATTTCGACTTTTCAGAAATTTCAACTACTTATTTCGCCCATAATGCCTAAAAAGCTAGTGCTTACTCAAATCCGAAAACTGCAAGAGGTAAAGAAATAACTTCATGAAAGCGGCGATTTACCATGAATTTCAGGGTACGCTATTTATCGAAAACGTTCCCATTCCCCAGCCGCCAGACCACGGTGTATTGATTGAAGTGAAGGCTACGGGACTTTGCCGTAGCGATTGGCACGGTTGGATGGGTCATGATCCTGAAATTAGTCTACCACACGTTCCGGGACATGAACTTGCCGGTGTAGTTGCAGCCATTGGAAAGAATGTGACATCCGTTAATGTGGGAGATCGTGTAACTACTCCTTTTGTATGTGGATGTGGTAGCTGCACACAGTGTAATTCGGGGAATCATCAAGTGTGTGATAATCAAACGCAGCCCGGATTTACACATTGGGGATCGTTCGCTGAATATGTGGTTATTCATCACGCAGATGTAAACATTGTTCATCTTCCGGATGAAATAGATTATGTAACCGCGGCAACTCTGGGCTGTCGATTTATCACTTCATTCCGAGCAATTGCTCATCAAACTAAATTGAAAGAACATGAATTTGTTGTGGTTCATGGATGTGGAGGAGTTGGGCTTTCTGCCATTATGATTGCAAAATCGCTCGAAGCCACTGTTATTGGGGTAGATATTAACGAATCAGCCCTTGAAAAAGCGAGGGATATTGGTGCGGATGTTGTGATTAATGCGCAGCAACAGCAAGACCTTATTGAGCACATCAAAGACCTGACAAATGGTGGCGCACACATTTCGATGGATGCGTTGGGAAGCCAAGAAACGTGTTTCAATTCTATTGCTAATCTTAGAAAAAGAGGTCGACATATACAGGTTGGATTAGTTACGGGAGATCATCAACACCCGAAAATCCCGATGGATCAAGTTATTGCCGATGAGCTTGAAATCTATGGAAGTCATGGCATGCAAGCTTTTTGCTACCCTCAAATGTTGGAGATGATAACAGCCGGTAAACTGAAGCCGCAAAAGCTGATCAGTAAAACCATTTCGCTGAATGAAGTCATTACATACTTACCCAAAATGAATGAATTCTCCCATTCAGGAGTGATAGTGATTGATCGATTTTAGCAACTCACTTTGATCGATCATCTTTAAATATTTTTATCTCGATTCGAGGTGTCATTTCAAATTCGGAACAAATTATCTCAATCTCCCTATCAATAGTCAAATACTAATTAAAATTAACGATTATGTTTAGACCATTGATAACTAACATCACTTTTGGATTTATCTTGCTTTTATCAGCATGTAGTAATGAATCCCAACAGAATATGAATGAACGTGTGGATGCCGCTCAGGAAAAAGTAGAAGCTGTACAAAATAACGCCGCTGACAGTCGCGAAGAATTTGTAGACAATGCCGAAGAGCAATTGGAAGAAATCAACGAAGAATTGGCTGAAATCCGAGCGGACATTAAAGATTCAAGCTCTGATATGGCTGAAGAAACTAAAGAAGCCTGGGAAGATTTAACCAATCAACGTACTGCGCTTGAACGTGAACTGGATGAGCTGAAGGATGCTTCAGAAGAGAATTGGGAAGCCGCAGCAGAATCATTCAATGAATCGCTGGATAACTTTGAAGACAGCTTTTCTGATTTGATGGATGATTTGAAGATTGGATAATCTGAATTCAATGATCAATTTATCAATTAAGAATGATCAATGAGGGATTCCTTAATTGAAGCATTCTTGATTGATCATTGGTCAAAACTTCCTCGCAAGCACCACGGTTTCTTTAAACGTTCGATCTCGTCCCGAAGCTGAATCGTACGCTTCAAAAAGAACAATGTAAATCCCTACTCTGTTTTTGGTTCGATCATCTGTCAGCCCATCCCAAATTAACGAGCCTTCAAATCCTGCCTGATAATTATTTACCAATTCGCGAACCTCTCTCCCGTAACGATCAAAAATACGGACGCGCAGCAGATAATCAGCTGCATCAAGACGATAATTGATGAATAGATTATCCTCAAAACCGTCATCATCGGGAGAAAAAGGATTGGGCGAAAAGCTAATTCCGTTCTCATCGGATGTTCCCCCTGATTCTTGAAAAATGCTGTTTTCCCTCAACGGTGTGCCGCCTGATACATGCGTACTGGAACTCCAATTACTTGCATCATTGCTTGGGCCATTCGGATCAATTCGTTCTAAAGCAACTCCTCGTGTATCAAAGATATTTGGGTTTTGCCAGCCCTCATCATAAAACACTGAATCAATTACCAATCCACTGCTGTCGGCAAGGAATATCGCATCACCAGAAGAAGCTAAACTCAGACTTGAACGATCTATTCGAATAATTGACTGCTCATCTACTCCTTCCATTTCAAAAAATCTGGCTGTTTTGCTTTCAGAAAAAGAAGTAGTCTCATCTTCGGCATTAATCAGCACATATTCGCCCGGTGCGATCCATGAATATTGAGTGGATACGGGAATAATTGATCGGATTTCCCCGTCCTCATCCGGAGCATCATGAATAAACAATCCTTCTAATGAAATTGCTTTATCTGTTCGATTGTAGAGCTCCACATATTCGCTTTGATCGGGCAAATTATCGTCGCTATCGGCAAGGGGATTGTAGAGAATCTCATTGATGATTACTTCACCTTGCTCCATCTTTTCAGCTACTTGATTAGTAATAGTATTGGCTGAATTTCCTTTAAAATCGGTGATATTCGAAACGGTCACGGATATCGCAACTTTTGAATTGATTTTAGTTTGGATTTCGGATTCCAATCGTAGATCAATCTGGGATCCGATAAAGTCTTGCTGATTTTCAATATCTATCAACGATCCTGCCACTTCAACAGTGGTATTGGCCGTAAAGCGAACCACTTCGGAAAAGGCAATTACGAGATTTCTTTCGCTGATGGAACTAAAAATAATCACCGGTGCGGTATCATCAGCTTCAAAAACTGCACTTTTTTGTCCAGCCGAAGTGCCTGATTGTGAACTTGAACTTCCCCAATTGGAAGCATCAAAAGAGGCCGCGGCAGGATCTTTACGTTCTAAAGAAACTCCGGGCATGTCTCCTCCCCAAGAAGAACGATAGAATAAACTATCGATGGTAACTCCTGCTGAGTTTCTGAGAATTAATTCATCCCCATCATCATTTAGCGATGGAAATCCACCTAAATACAACCCATTTTCTAAACTCTCAGCAAACTCTTCCCTATCAGTCAGCACAAGATATTCACCTGCATTTAGAATAGTATTTGCTGGAATCTGAACGCTAGAACCTGCATCCGAGAACGTCCAGCCGCTTAGATCAAAGTTTTCATTGGTAGGGTTGAATAATTCAACAAATTCGGGCGAAACAGCATCCGCTCGCCGATATAGAATTTCATTGAAAACCACACTCAATGGAGCTGCCTCCCCCACTTCTACGAAAGTTAAATTCAACATCTGCTCATTTTGAATGTTGCCAAATAAATCGGTTAGGTTCCTAAGCTGAATATCAATTGAGTACCCATCTTCGAATGGAACTTCGTACACCAGAATTACCGTATCAGCTTGGTGGACGGCCTGTATTGGATTTGCCCCACCTGAGAAATAAAAATTCTCCGGATTTGAAGCCGATTCGCCAAAAAGTCGCTCATTAAACAGCAACCGTATTTGAGTATTGGAAATAAAACTAGCTTCAAGTACAAATGGTGGCTCATTATCAGCTTCAATTTCATTTTCCGATCCCGGAGTACCTAAACTGGTTGCCGGACTATCGCCCCAGTTTTCGAAATAGATTCCCGAAACTTCCATCGACCGACGTTCAAGTGTTACTTCTTCTCCACCCCAGGTTTTGGAATAGGTGAGAGAATCCATCAATTCACCTTCCGCATTTCGAAGTACTAAATCATCACTCGTATTATTGAGGGCCGGAAATCCGGAGACGTCCAATAGCTTTATCCCATTGAAATTTTCCAGAATAGTAGAATCAGGAGCAAGTATGGCGAACTCTCCGGCTTTTAAGAAAAACTGCGTATTGCTGATTCGCTTTCGATTGCCTGAATTATCGTTGAAAGTCCAACCGTTTAAGTCGAAATTCTTATCTGTTGGATTGTAGATTTCCACGAATTCCGAAAATCCTTCGGGTGCATCGTAAGCAAACTCGGTGATTTTCACATCACCTTCTGTTGCCGGGGATGTAACCACATACTCAAACTCGATGGCTATGCGCTCGTTTCTATTTCCAAAAAAGTCGGTTTGATTGAAGACTTCCAACAGATTCAATTCAAAGAATGGATCTTCGAAAGTAAGTCGTATCGTATCAGGATTTGCAAAATCAATTTCAATCGGTCGAAGTACTCCCGGAGCTGCAGAAAGTGGATGACTGAGTCCAAAATTTTGAGTGTTCGTAGCAGATGTATCCTGAATTTCTTCGTTAAACAAGAGCATTATTTCATTGTCAGAAATCAACTCAAAGGAAAGTAGTTCAGGCGGATTCTCGTCTAAGCCTAAAGCATTTTGTGCCGCTGGCGAGGCTAGGGCATCCGTTGGGTGATCACCCCAATTCTGTTGAAGATTTGAAGGCAGTTCTGCCGATCTTCTTTCAAGCGACCTATCATTCCCACCCCAACTCGAGAAATAAGTGAGCGAATCAATCACTACACCATTCGGGTCTTTAAGCACGATGGCATCGGTAGAATTGTTTAGCGTTGGAAAGGAAGAACCAACTATAATTCTTCGATTTTCAGATTCATTAATAGTGTTGTCCGGAACCAGAATTGTATGCTGATTCCATGAAATTCCCCTTTGAAATGAAATTCCTGAGCTGGCTATAAAAAAATCGTCCTCAGAGATCACTATATCCTGACCAGTGTTATCACTAATCGTCCAGCCTTTTAAATTGAAAACTTTATCTACGTGCATATTCAGTTCTACGAACTCCGAAAATCCTTCAGGTGGATCATACATGATTTCGTTAATCACTAAATCTCCGGGCTGTGGATCATCGGTCGCAATTAATTCGTAGCTCCGTTCTATCAATTCAGCCACGTTTCCAAATACATCCTCCTGGCTAAAAATCATCAAAATATTGGGATTAGAACCTGAATAAATCGGCTGTTTGAATTCGAGAACCACGGTATCCGGTGCAAAAAAAGTAGCGGTCACAAAATCATTTTCTCCAGAAACACTTTGTATGGTTGTGGAAACCGGAACCGAAATTTGGTAATTATCTGGGTTACTGGCCGGTCCCGGTTTAATGGTTTCGCTAAAAATCAATTGAAAAGTAGAGTCATTCAGAATATCGAAATCGGCTAATTCGGGTGGCGTGGTGTCTTGCTCGATTTCGTTTTGCTTACCCGGAGTTCCACCTTGAGCATTTGGCGAATCCCCCCAATTCGCTTGGAAAGTAGCCGAGACGTTTAAACTGCGCCGTTCTAGAGCAACATCCACTCCGCCCCACTCCGGTGTATATTCCAGCGAATCAACCAAAGCTCCGGCGTTTGTATAAAGTCGAACCTGATCGGTGGTGTTGTTTAGTGCGGGAAGCGAGACATCCACCGAAAACAATTCCCCAAAAGTAGATTTCAACGCCTCAGGATCTGAGGTAATCACTAAAAAAGTATCCGGTGGTAGCACAAAATTTGTATCCGAAATGAAAGTTAGTGACGAATTATCCCCAACCTGCCAGTTTTTTAAGTTGAGCGTTTTTTGAGTTGTGTTTACGATCTCGATGTATTCCGGTAATCCGGAACCGGGCGGTGGGTCTTTCAAAAACTCATTTATGAGTACATCACCTTGCTGGAAGTCATCGAACACGGGTTCTTCCGTAATTGTAGAATCTATCTTAAAATCGAAATAGAAATCATCGGTTCTGCTAGCTGTGTAACTCACCTTGATTCCCAAAAAGGAAGAGTTTGTGTAGGTATTGTCAGTTGCTGAAGCTCCGCTATTTCTTAATTCACCCAAATATCCTTCCGCAACTTCCAAACTCCAGTTTGCTGCTGCATCTCGACTTACTTTAAGGCGATAGGATCCACCCGCTTCAAATTGGGTGGTGTCTGATAAAAGTATTTCACCCTCACTTCCAGAATCGTAACGGATCAATCGAATAAAGTCATCGCCGGTTTCTCCGATTCGAATTCCATATCCATTAAATGCACCGGATAGATCGGCTGAATCGCTACTCAGAATAATTTCAGCTTTATTCGAATTGGAAGGTGCTGAGCCATCGATACGCACAAAAAACTCCCAAAAGCCTTCGATGCCGTTAGATGGAGTACTCAAATAACTCGTGGCTGCTTCGTTATCATTTAAACGCAACAAAGAATTTCCATTTAAGTCGAAAATTACAAAGTTGGAATCTGCGCCTGACCATGTTGGATTTGAGGTGAAATCGCCATCGGAAAAGTCATCCTCAAAAACCTGACCCTTAACTGTTCCCCCGAACATAAAAATTAATATGATAGCGATGCGAATCATGCTCAAAGAATAGCTTGTTCGAAGTTTCATTGCAACCGTTAAAAAGATTGGGAATAAAAAAAGGGCAAAAGGAATATTCCACCTTTTACCCATGGAAGGACTTTGGGAGCTTCTCGTCTCCCAAGGCAATGATTGTCGTCTCTATGCTGTTAAGTGAGATCATTTCCAGAAGCACTCCTTACAGATTTTTTGTACTTTTTTTGTGGAAATTATTAACAGCGCTAACCCACTAAATAACAGGACTTACCATGCGTGCACTTCCATTTTACGACGACGAACAGAACGGCGGCTTTATGATGCTGGAAGGAATTCTGCGCGTGGAGAAGGGGAAACTACACTTCGAATTTCATAAAAAAGATGCTTTGATCGAGGTGGTGAAGTCTGGCGTTAAGACCGCCGAGATCGATTTGAAGGACATCGACCTAATTGAATACAAGAAAAAGCTTTTCAATTCACGACTTATTATCCACGCCAAACGGGCTACAGTGTTCGAGGATTTTCCCGGAAATGACCTTACCACACGTACTCTGAAAGTAAAACGAAAGCACCGCGATATTGCGGCAAATATCGCATCAAATGTGAATTTATATTTATCAGAACAAAAGCTGAAAGAGTTGGATGGAGAATCCGAATGAGTTTTGCCTATCACTACGAGTTACGGAATACTAGTGGATCAAACTCGGAAAAAACAGTTAAGGGAATTCTTAGTATTGATGGAGAAGAATTACTTTTCGAGTATAAGGTGTATGATCTGAATCAAACTTCCATTAGTACGCTCAACAAATATGCTGTAACCGTAGATTTAATTTCATCCATACGGTTTAAAAAAACACTGTTCAGTAATTATGTGATTATTGAAACGGCCCAACCGGTATTTTTAGATCCACTTCCCGGAAGTTCAAAAGGAACTATTCAACTCAAAATTGACCGCGAACATCGTACTCAGGCGGAGGATTTTTGCTTCAAAATTAATGTGGCGTTGGAAAAGAGAAATGAGGTCTGATGTGTTGCAGCATCCACTTTTTTTTTACTAAACACTTATTTAACGAATGCTAAGATTTTGTTGAATCTGTATTGGTGTTAGTGTTCGTATTCTCTTCTATTTCGCCAAACTTCGACCCTACCGGCGGGCGGTATTTTTGGAAAGGGATTTTCAACAGATTTACCACATCGTCGTGTTCTTTTGGATCCATGTGTGTATCGATACCATATACCAGCTCTTTGGTGTCGTCTACCTGGGCAAAGGTTCCAAAAATCCTGTCCCAGATTGCGAATATATTTCCATAATTGGTATCGGTTAGTGGTTGTGTATAGTGGTGATGCACTTTGTGCATATACGGCGTAACGAATACCAATGAAAGCGCTCGATCAAGCTTCTTAGGCATTTGGATATTGGCATGGTTGAAATGCGTAAACGCCGCCGACATTGTTTGATAGAAAAATACAATCCAAATAGGTGCGCCCACAACGATTACTCCAAGTATGGTAAAAATCATTCGAAATACGGCTTCGCCGGGGTGGTGGCGAAGTCCGGTGGTAACATCCACAGTGGTATCAGAATGGTGAACCAAATGGAATTTCCACATCCACTTTACTTTGTGTTCCACCCAGTGAACCAAGAATGCTCCAAAAAAATCTAGCAGCATAACCCCAACAATAATTTGTAACCAAACCGGCATAGAAACCCAGTTTAATATTCCAAAATTATTGGCCGTAACCCATTCTGAAGCGCCTAATAATATTCCCGCAAAGCCTAGACCAATCACTACAAAAAAAGCCGTGAGAACCGCATTAATTCCGGCATGACGAACTTTCCGGTATCCAAACTCAAACAGAGGAAATACGCCTTCAATAATCCAAAACACGAAAATCCCACCAATCAAAATTCCGGCTCGAAAAGCTGATGGGATATTTTCGAAAAACTCAATAAATGATTCCATAGTCGACTAATTTTGCCCCTTAATCTCGATACAAAATCGCAAAAGCACAAAAAGAATATTGAGGTTTGGTTAATGGAAGATTGGTTATTGATGTTTGGTTTAATCACGATTCAATGAGTCATAAAAAAGCGAAACACTAACCATTATATCAAAAAATAGCCCGCATCGAAGTGATACGGGCTATGCTCTTTAACTAAGAGTGGCTAGATATTAATCTTTCTCTACGGTACTCATTTCTTTAAACGGAGAGAGATTAGCATCTTCAATCGTTGATTGATATTCAGCCCAATCGTTTTTCACAAAAGCATTTACTTTTGATACGGCTTCGTTTACCGCTTCTTCAGCCAGGCGATAAAGATTTTCTTCGGTTTCACCGGGTCCGTCTAAATCTCCACCCATATAGCGTAGCGGGCCGAACATGCGTTCCATTACCGTTACTGTTGGATCGGATGTAATTCCTTGTCGCTCATCAACTTTTCCAAAAATCATATCCATTAACTTATCAATATGTTCTTTGGTTGTTTTGTTAAGCTCGTTCAGGTCTTCTTTTTCTTCGCGAGGATCGTTCTTAACCATGGTCTCATTTACTTCAACAATGCTTTTCGCATCTCGGAGTACTTCCACGGCATCGTTTAGGTATGAGCGTAACTCCATGTGCTTGTCTATGAATTCCTGAGTTGCACGCATTGCAGTCATAGGCGCTTCGATCCGCGGATCGGCATGAACCGTAACCATGGTAGAATCGCTGTAATCGCCATAGATAAACTTTACCTTATACGTACCCGGCAATACCGAACCTCCACTTGGCTCGCTTGCATTTGGGCGAGGTGCATTCCTGCTTGGGAAGCGAACTCCTGCACGATCTAAGCCCCAGCTTGTTCGGTTTATACCGCTTTCTGATGGTGATCGCTCTAGTGTACGTATTTTATTCCCGTCTTCGTCATATACCTCAATGGTGAGTTCAACTTTCTTTTTATCGTCGCCGGTGCCTTCTACCATTTCTTTATTCACGGAGTAAGTAAGCATGGCGCCACGATCTCGGTTTTCACCCATGTACATTGCATCTCCAGAGAAACGGGTTCCCATAGCTTGTCGCCAGTTTGCTAGATAAGCATCCGGAGAAGCAAAGGCTTTAATTGGTTTTTCAAGTTCGTCAGCACCGTTTGCTGCCAATTCCCGAAGCGGGCGAATATCGTCCATCACCCAGAATGAACGGCCGAAAGTTGCAATTACTAAATCGTGTTCGCGCGGGTGAATCACCATATCGTAGGTTGGTACAGTCGGATATTCATTGGTCCATTTAGTCCAGCTTTCGCCGCCATCAATGGTTACAAATAAACCGAATTCGGTTCCAACAAACATCAAATTTGGCTCAACTAAATCCTGAACAAACGATAGTGCGTAACCTTCCACGCCGGAATCTTCAAGTATGTTTCTCCAGCGCTTGCCATAATTATCGGTATGCAGAACAATAGGTGTCCAATCGCCACGGCGATAATCATTAACAACAGCAAATGCTTCGCCGGCATTAAAGGTTGACGCATGAACTTGAGCTACGTAACTATTTGGGTTTACACCTCGAGGGAAGCGAGATACATTTTCCCAATTTTCGCCACCGTCACGGGTTACATGGATCAGTCCGTCATCGCTTCCTGTCCAAATCAAACCCTCTTCAAGAGTACTTGGCTCGATAGCAAGCAAGGTGGTATGATTTTCAGCTCCGGTGGCGTCCATAGTTAACCCACCGCTTTCGTGCTGTTTTTGTTTGGTAGTATCGTTAGTGGTTAAATCCGGAGATATAATCGACCAATTTTCGCCACGATCGGGAGAATAGTGCACATATTGGCTTCCAAAGAAAATTCCGGTTTCATTAAACGGATCAAAATTAATCGGTGCGTTCCAGTTAAAGCGTAGGTTTTCTCCTTCGGGATGAGTTGGTTTTACAAAACGAGCACTACCGGATTCCCGATCTACGCGGCCTACATTACCCTGTTGCGACATCGCGTAGGCGTATCTTGGATTACTTGGATCGATCATCACATCAAATCCATCGCCAAAAAAGAGCTCATCCCAATAGGCATTTCGAATGCCTCCAGATCGCCAAACATACGCAGGACCTTCCCACGAACCGTTATCTTGCATTCCACCGTAAACGTTGTACGGAATTTCCATATCCACTTCTACGTGATAAAACTGCCCAACAGGTATATTTTCTATGAATCGCCAGGTATCACCGCCATCAAAAGTGATGTTAACGCCACCGTCGTTACCGTCAATCATGAAGCCTTTGCTTTCCTGACTTAACCAAAAAGCATGGTGATCGGGGTGGATCCAATTGTAATATGGGTACAAGCTTTCGAAAGATTTTCCGCCGTCAATACTTTTAGAAATGTACGTGTAGATGCTGTACACCGTATTTTCATTAAACGGATCAACATAAATTTCTGAGTAGTAAAACGGTCGATTCCCCACATCCGGATCTTGTTCAACTGTTTGTCGCAGTTCCCATGTATATCCACCGTCGGTAGACCGGTAAATTGCGTTCTTTTTAGATTCTACGAGCGCGTACACAATGTTGGTATTACTTGGTGCAATCGCGATTCCCATTTTTCCGAGTTCACCTTCCGGCAATCCATCATCAGACGTAATTTCCGTCCAGGTATCTCCACCATCGTTGGTTAAATATAACCCCGAACCTTCCCCACCTGATTTAAAAAACCATGGCCAGCGGCGATATTCCCACATTGCGGCAAAAATTTTATTCGGATTGTTGGGATCCATCACCATATCGGCAATTCCGGTGCGGGTATTGTTGTATAGAATTTTTTCCCATGTTTTACCGCCATCGGTGGTTTTGTAAACCCCTCGATCTTCGCTATCGGCCCACGCATTTCCTTGCGCACCAACATACACGGTGTTTGGGTCATCAGGATGAACAATAATTCGATGGATATTGCGAGTATTTTCGAGCCCCATAAATTCAAAAGTGCGCCCACCATCTAAACTGCGGTATACACCGGCTCCGGCATTGGCACTATTTCTTGGGTTTCCTTCTCCGGTTCCAACCCAAATAATGTCCGGACTTTTTTGATATATGTCGATAGCTCCAATTCCGGCTGTGCCGTAATCGTTAAAAATGGGTTCCCATGCAACACCACCCGACACCGACTTCCAGATTCCACCCGAAGCTGCGCCAACATACATGATATCGGTATTGGATTCTACGACATCAATGGCGGTGATTCGGCCACTCATTCCGGCAGGGCCAATATTTCTCGGCTCAATGCCTTTCATCAACTCCATGTCTAGTTGCTGCGCTGATACAGCTACCGACAGTATCATCAGCAATAATGCTGTAAAGTTATATCTGATAATTGTTTTCATTCCTTGTCCTTGGTTATTGAGATAAAAAAAGATGGCACGTTTCCATGCCATCTTAGTTAACAAAAAATTGGGTTAGTCATCGATGGCTAGTAGCTCATCAATTCGGTGCCTAGCATCTTCTAAATGCACACGTGTTACTCGGTCGATATTTCCGGCATTCATTCGGTTTGTGATATCGCGGCGAAGAATAGTTAGTTGATTTCGCACAATTGGACGAATATCTGATTGGCTAACATCAACATTGCGACCGAAGAATCCACTTGGCTCCTCGTTCATCAAATAATCTATACGCTCCAGGTAAGCACGTTGTAAATGTCTTCGATGTACATCAATATTGCGATTTGCTCGAAGCTCGCTAAACACTCCATTTCGGGTGTCGTCCATCATTTCGATAGCAGTATAAACATCGCCTGATTCACGTCGCTCTGATTCTACTAAGCGAGCAATTCTGCTAGGAGATAATAGATTGTTTAGAACACCGGCTTGCACGCTTCTAAACGTTTCTACTGATGTGGCGTTATTCGTACGATTCAGGATATCGCGGTTATAAGCCCAAGTTGGTGCTGTAAACGCATGGCGTTGTAGAAATTCCATGGCTCTGCGCTGGTCGGTTTCATCAACAATCTCGTATACCTCACCTTCTTGGTCGTAAGTTTTATAAGTTTGATATACACCACCGATGTAGGTAGTAACATGCCCCATGTAACGGCGCCACTGACCAAGTACTTGGCCGTATAGTTCTGAAAGATCGTCGAAGCTCTCACCATCAGCTTCTACCCAGTCAATGAGGTTGTCTGTAATCACTTGAAGATTAGCAAGACCTAGTTCACTAGCTCTCATGGCATCGTCACCAATAGCTTCGGTTTGAGAGCGTGGATCAACACCATTTGCGTAGCCAAACCAGTAAAGTGGGTCATCGCCGTTTGCAACAATCCAATCGTTTAGTACTTCATTCTCGTCGTCGGCTTCTTCAACATCCGGGAACCACGTGTATCCCCATTTGATCGACCAGATGTCGTACTCACCAATTTTTGGATAGAAATGCGTTACACCATCACCCGGCTGTGCAATGTAATTAAATCGGGCATAATCCATGATAGATGGAGCCGTACCGTGCGTTGAGGTAAATTCTGGATCACGTAATTGCTCTACCGTGTAACCAACACTTGAACCCATGTTATGTGGTAAACCAAGTGTGTGGCCAACTTCGTGTGCCATCACAAATCGGAGCATTTCACCCATAATGTCGTCGCTCATTTTTACGTTTCGAGCGTCTGGATTGGCTGCAGCAGTTTGTACAAAAAACCAGTTACGCAATAAATTTTGGATGTTGTGATACCAAAGAATATCACTTTCGAGAATTTGGCCCGAGCGAGGATCGTGAACATGAGGACCCTGTGCGTTTTGAATTGGATTCGTGATGTATCTCATCACAGAATACCGAACATCTTCCGGGGTAAACTCGGGGTCTTCTTCCGGAGTTGGGGCACGTTTCCCGATGATCGCATTTTTGAAGCCTGCCGCTTCGAAAGCAACTTGCCAATCTTCGATCCCTTGCAGTAAATAAGGGATCCATTTTTCAGGAGTAGCAGGATCTAAATAGTAAACAATAGGCTCAACGGGTTCAACCAATTCGCCACGTAAATATGCTTCTTTATCTTTTGGAACAAGATTGTATCGGGTAATATATCGTTCGCGAGCTGCACGATGTTCATCTGAGCTGTAATCATATTGAGCTACTGAAAAATATCCAACTCGTCGGTCCCAGTTACGCGGTACTACCGGCTCTTCCGGCAATAAAACCATCGACTGATTTACTTCTAAAGAAATGGTTCCAGTTACAGCATCTGCCGGTGGCCGACTTGCATCGTAGGTAAGTACATGGCGTACTTCAAGGTTTTCAGGATAACTAGCCATTCGTTCGATGAAGCTTCGGCTACCATCTAAACGTCGAACCTGGAATCGGCTGCGTTGGCTTGATGACATTCCGCTTAAAAGGGGAACATCGGTAGTAAACAACTTGGTAACATCGATTAATAACCCGGTGCTATCGGTAGCATCCGCTTCGATATCGAATGAATAAACAACCGGTTCGAAATTATTATTAACTACAGATTTGTAGATCGGATCTTCTTCGTTTGCCACACTTGAGAAAGAAACATGGCGTAGTTTGATAGAATTTTCTTTGCGCTGCCATCTAATTACCTGCTGGGATCGAGCTTTTTGCCCTGCTCCACCAAAACTAAAGTTTTCCGTCGATCCGGAAACACGAGTAACTAACAGCATCTCGCGATCGAGAATATCGTTTGGGATTTCGTAGTAATATTTATCATCCACTTTATGCACGTTGATGACACCTTCGTCACTCACGGCATCATCTTTTACGATATCGCTGAATTTTTTCATATCGTCGCCACCGCCACCACGACGAGGAGAATTTTGTGCTGTATTTCCACTTGAAGCGGTAGATTGGGCGGTTTTACATCCGGTAAAAACCAGCATGCTACATAGTAGCAAGGAAAGAACTTTTCCTGATTTAAGTATTCCGATCTTCATTCTTGATTAAGTTAAATTTAGGGAAGATTGGAAAGTCCGACTGTATACCCGTTTTAGCAAGTATTGGGTGTAAAAAGATGTGAGAAGGGGAGCGATGGTCAATATTCAATATTCAATATTCAACAAGGAGTGAACAGTGTGCATCATTTATTGCCACGGAAGCGCGATGGCTCGGATTGGAGATTTTGTACAGTAATAAGCGAGGAGTTTTGTTCAGTGATCAATAAACAGCAAACAGTGATCGGTGATTAGTGGTAGTTGATTAAATGGCAAATCCGTTATTCCGAGACATTTCATCTGTAAACGAATTACCGAATATTTCTTTCAGAGCAGAAGCCAATACATCCTCTTTGGAATACTCCTTAGAACAATGAGATTAGTCTAAAACTAGCATCTGATATTATCAATTACCTAATAATTAAAAAACAAAAGGTTAGAAAGCTGATAGCACTTATTCCCATCGCCATTTTTTTTGTTTTAACTCTTAATTTCTCTTCCTTTTTGATCCGATTCCTGCTCACCAAAAAAGCAAATACTATTAAAACGTTGTATGGAAGAATAACAAAAAAGTAATACTGAACAGTACCCCATATTAAATAATCCAAATCAAGACTAAACATTCCAACAAAAAGGCTAAATAAATAAAACCCAACGATTGCAAAACCACTCTTGTAAATGATTTTTATTAGCAGATTCATTAGTCTTCGCAACCTAAACCTAATTGTAATTCGTTAAAGCTAATTTCACCTTTAATATAACTATCTAATAAATCCCAGTCTGGTCTATTTCATCTCGTTCCCAAGCTCCAGCTTGGGCAACGCAGTCCAGAAGCTCTAACTTCTTCTTTAATTGAAGAAACATACTATTCTTAATTGCACACTAGCTAAATAGGAAGACGATTAAATCATTCAAAAAATAATTGTAGACTGAATATTGATCTACTTCGCCATAGGCTTCGTAGGTTAAACCTGTTGAAGAATGCCTATTGAACTCACCTTAGATGCTCGCGGAACCAACCGATAGTTTCGTCCATCACTTCTTTAAAGGGTTTGGGGAAATCCATTTCTTCGAAAGGATGAGCGATATCAAAGGTATGGCCGGTTTTTGCAATCAGACGTAGTTCTTTGTCTTTTGCAGCTGAATGGATATGCAATTGTTCAGAATTTGAATAGGGAACGGCTTCATCCTCGCGGGCGTGCATAAAAAGCGATGGAATGCGCAGCTCTTTAACCCGATGCATTGCTATAACACGCTCTTCGTTTTCGATAGCGTCATCATACACTTCTTTGTTAAGCGGCATGATTTGCCCGGTTCTGCTGTTCTGAATCTCTGTAACTCCCTTCTTCTCCCAATCCGCTTTCATATCATCGGTCCAGAATTCGAGGTAATTTCCTACTGCATTCCAGGTAACCAAACATTGGATAGCTTCAAACTCGGCTGCGGCAACCACTGCCAGATGTCCACCTCGTGAATGCCCTACAATTCCTAAGTAATCGGTATTCAGGCTACTGTGAGAATCTTGAATTTCTCCTTTTTGGAGAGCATCAATAATGGATTTAATATCCTCAAGATCTTGCGTGAACGTTTGCTTGGCGAAAAGTTCTAATTGGTCAAGCTCGTATCTGTTGTCACCAATTCCACTTCTGGAGAGATTAAATGCAATAACACCAAAGCCACTACGGGCAATGTCTTCACAAGCATCAGGGAATGCTCCCCAATCTTTAAATCCTTTAAAGCCGTGGATAAACAGAATAACCGGAAATTCTCGATTGGTACCACTTATTGGTGAGTATAAATCCCACCTCATTGGGTTTCCATCGTTAGATTGAATGCTTCCAGAGCTTATTGATATATTATCAAATTCCATGTTATCCTTTTTTGAAATCCAGCGTATCTAGTTTTACCAGTTTACGCAGATTATTAATTTCGTCTTGCTTCAGGTACCTCCATCGGCCGTTTCCAACTTCCTTCAAATTCAAACCGGCATATTCGGTACGTTTCAGTTTGGTTACCTCTGTGCCGTGAAACTCTACCATTCTGCGGATCAATCGATTACGACCTTCGAACACTGAAATAAGGAAAGTATTTTTCACATCTGCAAATCGTTTCACGTTATGTCCCTTTGCAACACCGTCTTCAAGCTCTACCCCTTTCATAAAAGCACCCAGTTCTGCATCCGATAATTCGCGCTCAGTAGTTACCTCATATGTTTTGCGAACTTTGTAACTTGGATGCATCAAACGATGTGCAAGGTCGCCATCGTTGGTTAAAATCAGCAGACCTGTAGTGTTACGATCCAATCTACCAACGGGATATACTCTGTATCCGGTTGCCGTTTCTACCTCATCCATTACGGTATTTCTACCTTTTTCATCGTCGGTTGTAGTAATGGTATTTCTCGACTTATTAAGTAGTAAGTAAACAAAAGGCTCTAAGCTTAAAGACTGCCCATCTACCACGATATCGTCTTTTTGAGAGACTTTCATCCCCAGCTCGCTAATCACTTTTCCATTCACTTGCACCTTTCCTTCTTCGATCATACGATCTGCTTCTCGACGAGAACAAAGCCCCGCATGGGCAATAAATTTATTAATTCGAATCTTCTCCGACGGTGAATAATCCTGACTCACAGTGTTCTTCGCACGGTCTTTCTTTTTAACAGGTTCATCGCTTTTTTTACGATCTGTTTTTTTATAAGTACTTTTTTTACCTGATCTCTTTCTGGATTTCATATTGAATTATTCCTAATTCTTAATTCTTAATTGAATTTACTCTTCTTCAGAGCTTGGCGTCTCATCTTCTAGGTCTTCTATTAAAAGCATTTTCCAAAGTTCGATATTTCATAGGAGAAAGGATTAAGGAATCAGGAGAAAGGTTAAAATTTTTCTTTTCTAGTTTTAATCAGCCCATGCAACATAGCGGATATTTCTGTCGCTTTACTAATCAGTTTTTGAGCAATTTGATGGTCAATTTCATTCACATTATCAGCTATGTGAAGTTGTGTTCTTAGTTCACCGGCCGATCCTTTTGCGATAAATAAATACTGAATAAACTCTTTATTGGTTTGTCTTTCGAAACCTTCTGCAATGTTTGACGGAATTGATACTGCAGATCTTTGAATTTGATTTTTCAGGCCAAAATCTCTTGAGTTATTTAACACGTTATAAACCTCGATACTCAAATCTACACCAACTTGCCATACTGTTAAATCTTCAAATTTTTGTACTCTGTTTCCCATATCTAAATTCATTAATTAGTGGTAAAAACACAGAAAACAACAATCATATCAGAATTCTATTTTTTCTACTCATCGTACCCAAAGCTCATTCTTTCTCAGAAGCATCGATTTCTGTGTTACCCGCTTCATCAATAAGCCCATTTCCTTCGTCCTTGCTCCTTTGTCCTTCTTCCTTACTCCCTTCTCCTTCTTCCTTATTCCTTTCCTCCTCTCCCTCTCCCTCATCCAACTCCATCATCATTTGTCGTTCGAGTAACAACTGTCGGTGCTCGGCCATGTCGTCATCTTTAAGAATTTCTTCAATCTCTCTTGGCTTAGGTAGTTCGTTCACCGAATTCAAACCAAAATGGCGTAAAAAATGTCGAGTGGTTTTATAGAGCAGCGGTTTTCCCGGGCTGTCTGATCTTCCTGAAACCTCGATCAATGCCTTTTCCATTAATTGGCGGATTACATACCCAGAATCTACCCCGCGAATTTGATCTACTTCCGGTTTAGTGATGGGCTGTCGATACGCAACAATAGCTAGGGTTTCAGTAGCTGATTGGGAGAGTTTTCGATATGCATTCTGATGTTGGAACACACTTAACCAATAATGAAATTTTGGTTGGGTCGCGAAGGTAAACCCGCCAGCTAAAGGCTGAATCCTGAAACTCATTCCCATCTCATCATATCGATCGTTGAGCTTATCGATGAAGTCGAAAATAGTATCTTCGTCGATTTCAATTTGCTCTTCTTGTTCAATTATGATTGAGCGGATTTTATCGGCCGAAATTGGCTCTTCACTCGCAAAAATCAATGCCTCTATCACCGACGACAACCTGCTGCCATCAATAAACTGATAATCATTAAGCTTCTTACTCACTGTCCCTCACGATAAAAAATCCGTCATATCCCTGCTTTTGATATAAGGGCATCAGAATGTAACCATCCGTTTGTGCTTCAATTTTTCCATGTTTATCTGTGGCCAGCCAATCGCCCTTTTCGATAGGATCGAAGTTGGAAAACCCAGGATTCATCACAAATTCGTCTCCATCTTCTATGACGTGTTTGTATACAAAATCAATTTTATGGGGATATCCTTCAACTTTCTCCATCAAATAGGCATAGTAGGTCGAAAATTGTTCTAGCTTGTTTGCCGGAATCAGTCCAACATTTACCATCAATGTCATCAACCCAGCAAGTGCATTATTTTCAGCCATTATGGTGCCATGCGTTCCACTTTCAAAAGCAAATCCAACATGACCCGCATCTTCTACATATTCCATCGAAGTACCAATCAATGTATGCTCGATACCAAACACGAGTGGAATCTTTAACTGGCTGAGCAATTCGATGTGGCGAGATTCTTTTGGGGTGATTGCAAACATACAGCCCGTTCCCGAAAAGGTATGCAAATCGATATAAACTACTTCTTCATCCGAATAAATGATGGGATCCAGAATGCACAAAAGCTCTTTTAGCTCCGCTCGTTCAACGGTTGCTAGTTCATCAAATGGAGTTCGTCGGATTTTATCCAAAATGGAAGTCACCCAAAGCCGGTTCATGTCTTCATCAATAAAGCGAACATTTTGCGCCAGTGCAGTATTGTTGCCACTTAAACCAATAAATCGCCCGTGTATGAATTCTTTAAGGGGTTCGAGTTGACCAATCACATCCTGAATTGCTTCTACACCGGTAGGCTCATTGCCATGAATTCCTGCCACCGCAATTACGGTTGGGCCGGGATGGTCGCCACGTATATCACCTATAAAATGCTTTAGTATTTGTTGTGTATGTTCTTGCTGCTCGCTTTGTATAACCTGCATTAATTATTTTCCTTTTCACCGGCCAGAGCATATAATAATCGCCGTGTGATATCCATAAAATTGTGTTCGGTAATAATACCAACTAATCGGCTATTCTTCACCACCGGTAAACAACCTACTTTGTGCTCCAGCATTATGTTCATTGCCTCCATTATCGACGCTTCGGGGTGAATGGTAATTGGGTTTTGAATCATAAATTCACTCAGTTGTTTACTGGCATCAACCTCATCGTCATTTACTACACGGCTGTACTCTCGCATCACCATACGCATAGAAACCAGTCCCACTAAATGCTTTCTATCGTCTTCTATGGGGATATATTTGATAGCTCGCCAGTCCATCAGGTTGGATACGAATTCGATCAAATCGTCTTTTCGAGCGGTAAATAAATCGGTAGTCATAAATTCTTCTACCAATAATTTCGAAGGTTTCCATGAAGGAACGTCTTCAAATTTTGCCAACCCCCAACGATGTACCGGTTCTCCTTTTTTCTGATTTTTGAGCATAGACGCCGTTACCGTTGTGAGCGCCTGTTCGCGATTTCCTTCTTTGATGATGTTACCGTAAGATTTCACCAGCCAATAGGCTCCGGTTTTCATCGTAGCCACTCGATCTTGTATCACCGAAAGATAGGTATCGATATCCGAACTGTTGATATTCGCTTTTTCTAACCCGTGTTTTGCTAAAGGCAAAAGTTCTGAAGTGATTAAATCCTTCGCGCTCACTTTACGCCCTTTTGTCCATTCGAAGTTGGTATCGAGACCCATTTTTGATGCGGCGAAAAAATTTAGCCGTGCATCATCAAAATCCAGTTCTTGGGTAATGTCGGGGTGTTCGTCTTCGAATCCATTCAATAACCCTAGCCAAAATGCAGTATTGGCCATTTCATCCAGCACGGTTGGTCCGGAAGGTAACACGCGATTTTCGATACGTAAATGTGGTTTTCCTCCACCAACACCATAGCATGCACGGTTCCAGCGGTACACAGTACCATTGTGCACTTTTAATGCATTCAGTTCTGGAGGAATCCCTTTTTTCATAAGAGCTTCCACGTCTTCTTCGGCATCGGAACTCAACAACACCCGATAACGCGAAATATCTTCTTTATAGATTTCCAGAATCGAATTCTTAAGCCAGGCATTTCCAAAAGTTACCCTGGGGCTGCTATCCCGCAAATGATCACCTACTCCACGAGTATCCACCGATTGATGAAACACGGCAATTCGAGTTTCTGCCCACAATCTTTTTCCTAAAAACACCGGAGAGTTCACCGCTGTTGCCAAAACCGGAGCAGAAATAGCCATTGCTGCATTATATTTCTGTACAAATTCGCTGGGTTTGATCTGCAAATGCACTTGAAATCCGGTATTACATCCTTCTAAAATAGGCGTATCGAATTTCATCAGCAGCTCGTCCATCCCTTGAATGCGCAACTCGTATTCTTTGCCCCGCAAATTGTCTATAGCCTCACAAAGCGCATGATACCGTGGGATATCTGTTAAACTGTTGATGCTCACATCCGATTTTCGAATCGTGGGTAAAATTCCTGTGAGTAGTACCTCGGCACCGAATTCATCCGCGATTTCCCGCACTTTTGCCACATCTCGCTGCAAGTTGTGCTCCATGTGTGAGAGGCAGTCGCCCGTAAACTCCAGTGGTGGATTTAGATTTATCTCGAGATTAAATTTGGCAAATTCGTGCGTAAAGTTGGGGTCGTTTAGTTTTTTCAGGATGTCATCGGCTCCTAAAAAAGGCTTCGCGTTGCGATCAATTAAGCATAACTCTTGTTCAGCGCCAATACGAATAGGATCGGTTTCGAACCAATCTTCTTCCAACATTTTTTCTAATGCCCTCAAATCTTTGAGCACATTTTTCATGAACTTCTGAAGCTGTTCGTTCGATTCCGCTAATTTTACCCTGGTGTCGCCCATATAAGTAGATCGTTAGATGAAATAACCGCCGTAAATACCCACTTTCTGCGCGTTTTTGCAAGCAATTATCGCTGGGCATCAACATTTATATTTACCCGAACTTTTGAACGGCTTACTCCACTTTGATCATCGTAAACCTCCATAATTCGGCTAAGCACCGCTTCAATATAATTTGCGCCCTTATCAGTGTCCAATTTCATACTTAATTCCCAGATAAATTGCTGATTCATCCAGGTAATTACGGAAGCCGCCGGTCCTAACAACTGAGCGTTAGGAAGCATCTTATCGATGATAGTACGCAATAAATGAGCTTGCTGAATGGCCAAATGTTCTTGCTTTGCTTTAAAAACGAAGGTTATCAATCGACTGTATGGCGGATATTTCAGTTCTGAACGATAGCTTAATTCTTCTGCAGCAAAGGAATTGAAATCATGACTTTTTGCAAATTGTATCGCAGATAATCCCGGCTGACGAGTTTGAATGAAAACGCGTCCGGGTTTTGATCCTCGTCCACTGCGGCCGGCAACCTGACTCAACAACTGAAATAAACGTTCGGATGAATTGAAAGATGGAAAGGCTTGCTCGGTATCGGCATCAATAACCCCAACGGTAGTTACATTTGGAAAATCTAAGCCCTTTGCCACTAGTTGAGTACCCACCAATATATTCGCCTTTTGCGCTGCGAATTGTGATAAAATCTTTTTATGTGCGCCTTTTTTTGAAGTCGAATCTCTGTCGAAGCGTAAAATTCCGGCTTCAGGAAATAAGGCTTCGATTTCTTCTTCAATTTTCTGAGTTCCACTACCTTGAATCAAAAGTTCGGTAGAGCCGCATTTTTCGCAATTAGTATCCGCTTTTCTGGAATAGCCCGAATAATGACAAATTAATGCGTTTTTGTATTTGTGATAGGTAAGGCTCACAGAACATTCGGGACTTTGTGGTATATGTCCACAGGTTTCGCATTGCATGTAGCTGGCAAATCCACGCCGATTATACAGCAATATCACTTGTTCGCCATTTTTCAACGACTCTTCCACCGATTTATATAATGCTACGCTCATCGAGCCACGCATAGCCCCTTTATACTGGGTTAGATCGATGATCTCTACCTTTGGGAGTTTTGCTTCTGCATGTCGTTTACTCAATGTTAAAGCAGTTGCTTTTTGCTGAGTTACCATTTGCAACGCCTGCATACTTGGTGTTGCTGAACCCATAATTACCACGGCTTTTGCATGATTTGCACGCATGATAGCTACTTCGCGGGCATGATATCGAGGAGCAGGATCTATTTGCTTGTAGGAAGAATCGTGTTCTTCATCTAAAATGATCAACCCAAGATTCTTTACCGGAGCAAAGACGGCCGACCTTGGCCCAATCACGATACTCTTCTTCCCTCGTTCGATTTGCTGCCAGGCATACAAACGTTCAGAAGCAGATAGTCTACTATGAAGTACCGCGATCTTGTCCCCAAAAATTAAATGAAACCGAGCGACTGTTTGGGGAGTGAGTGCAATTTCGGGAACTAGTACAATGCCACCTCTTCCCTGATCAAGCACTTTCTTTAGTGCATGAATATACACTTCCGTTTTGCCTGATCCGGTAATGCCGTGTAATAAGAAATTCCCATAAGCCTGTGCATCAATTTTATCTAAGATTTGATCTAAAGCCTTAGATTGATCGGGATTCAGCTCTTTAATTGCTCCCGGCTGGAAATTGAGATCATATTCAGTTACATCCTTTTCTTTCTCAAAAACACGTACCCATTCATCATCTCTCAGTTTTTTTATTTGATAACTGCTAAGATCTAGCTCTTTTCTGATTTTGCTCTCTTTTTCAGGCAGCTTAATGTCGAATAATTCACTGAGTGCCTGCTCCCATTTGTTTAGCGAGTTTTTTGTTTCGAGATAGTTTTGAGCCGCTGATTTCGACTCAACAAAATACCAATCCAGCCAATTTTCTTTAGCTGTGGAAACTTTTATATCCGGCTCTTCCCAAACTTCGAGTACATTTTTCTTCAACAACTTTTTGAAACTCTTATTTAAACCTGTACCTCTAAGTTGTTGCTGAATTTCTTTTTGTGTTACGGGTGATTGCTCTCTGATTTGATCAATTACCTTTAATTCATCAGCACTTGATGGGAGTTTTGCATCACTATTTACTTGCAAAAAAGTATTTGAGACAAAATTCAAACCCGATGGAAGTGCTGCTTGTATAACTTCGCCCCAGCTACAAAAATAAAATTTATGGATCCATTCGGTAAGCCGGAGTAATTCGTTTGAAAGGACCGGGCTTTCATCCAGAATTTTTTTGATAGGTTTGGTTTCGAAATCCGGTTTTTCGTGATGTACCCGAACAATCATACCTATAGCGTAATAATTTCGATAGGGTACCCATACCCTTCTCCCAACTAGATCATCGGAAAATAATTCCTCGGGGAGTAAATACGTAAAGTTCCTTCGAATGGCTAAAGGAAAAGCGATGTCTGCGAACAATGGATATTTGGCTTAAACTTTTTGGGTAAGCTTATCCAAATATCCAACTGAAATCAACTTACAGAAGAATTAATAAATACAATATGATAAGTAGAATAGGAAGTGTAAACACGAGGTTTGCCTGCCAATATGTAGATTGATTTCTCATTTTAAACCTCCAACAAATTTTCTGTTCCTTTTCCAGAGATTACACAAACAGTGTACCAAAATGTTTCCATTACCTGCACCGCACGATCATGTGAAACTGAATTACGAATATGAGATTTAAGAATTACGATTTTCGAATGTGTTGATTTAGTTTAGTTGTTTGAATGCTTTTGCTAAGTATGCTTATTAATTCATTACACTCTTTTATTGCAGAATTGAGCTTTTCGTTTATTAGAAGTGGTTTACGGTGTATAATTTTTAAGCAAACCAATGTTTCCCGTAATTCTTTATTTGTGATTTTGAGTTTATGTATGAAGTCTTTTCTTGATTCTGCATCACAAGCTTCTGCATAGTTTAGAGCAGGAGAAGTGGAACTTCTCGCTAATTGTTTACCTAGATGTTCACCGATATAGGATTGTGGTAGATTTTCACTGATTTCAATTCCTACCAATGCGAAATTAATTAGTCGATCTTCCATTTCATCTTTAAAACTCATAATTCTAACTCGTATTTCTTAATTCTCATACTCATCATTCGTAATTCATCACCCCAGCCAGCCTTCGCGGTCGAGGCTTCGGTATTGAATGGCTTCGGCAACGTGATGAGATTGGATGCGATCGCTTTTATCCAGATCGGCGATGGTTCTGCTAACTTTGAGGATTCGATCGTATGCCCGAGCAGATAATCCTAAACTGGTGATGGCCTGTTTTAAAATCCCCGAACTTTGATCATCTAATTGGCAAACCTTACGAACCTGCCGTGTATTCATTTGTGAATTGGAGTGCACTTCTTTCACGCCAAGAAATCGTTGAGTTTGAATTTCGCGTGCTTCAATAACACGGGCTCGGATATCTTCTGAACTTTCCCCCTTTGCTTTGCCCGAAAGCTCATCATAACTCACCTTATTCACTTCGATGTGCAGATCAATGCGATCTAACAATGGGCCTGAAATTTTACTCAGATACCGCTGCATTTGGATATTGGAAGTGCCGTTCATCTCGCCGGCTTCGTACCAATCCCCCGAAGGTGACGGATTCATAGATGCCACCAGCATCACTCTGCTTGGATACGTAACACTCATACGAGCTCGCGATATCGATACAAATCCATCCTCAAGCGGTTGACGCATTACCTCTAAAGCACTTCGTTTGAACTCCGGTAATTCATCCAGAAAAAGAACTCCGTTGTGTGCCATCGAAATTTCGCCAGGCATAGGGATTCCACCACCGCCTACCAATGCTACATCCGAAACCGTGTGATGCGGTGACCGAAATGGTCGCGAAGTTATAAGTGCTTTGCCGCTTTTCATGATTCCCGAAACCGAATGTACTTTGGTAGTCTCGAGCGCTTCATCCAGAGTAAGTGGAGGCAAAATGGTTGGAATCCTGCGCGCCATCATCGTTTTACCCGAACCCGGGGGACCGACCATAACCACATTATGTGAACCGGCAGCTGCAATTTCTAACGCTCTCTTTACATTTTCTTGTCCGCGCACATCACTGAAATCAAGGGCGTCTAGTTTTCCGTTTTTGGCAAACACGTGTTCCACATTAATCTTGAATGGATCGAGATTACCTCTATTTTCCAACCAGTCTTTCACATCATTGAGGTGATCGAAAGGAAATATTTCGATTCCTTCTACAACGGCTGCCTCGGGACCATTATCTCTAGGCACAATCAAATACTTAAACCCTTGTTTCTTTGCTTCTACCGCAACCGGTAGCACCCCCTTAATCGGACGAATTTGTCCGTCGAGTGCAAGTTCTCCAAGCAGAACGGTGTCGTCTAGTTTGTCGGTGTGAATTTGTCCCGACATCTGCAACAACCCGATAGCAATGGGCAAATCGAAGGCATTGCCTTCTTTTGGGAGATCGGCAGGTGCTAGATTTACGGTAATCCGCCCTAACGGGTAGTAAGAACCTGTATTTCGAATAGCTGCTTCTACCCGATCACGGGATTCAGAAACGGCCCGATCCGGCAATCCTACTAAGAAAAATTTAACCATACCGTTGGTATGATGTGTTTCTACGTCGATGATTTTTGCATCAACACCGATGGTGGATGCACAATACACTCTGGCTAACATGATTTATGAACTTATTTACTCTTTTAAGCAGTAAGACCTCTCTCAAGAGAACTCCTTACAAAAA
>JAEPQH010000012.1 GCA_017640605.1 Balneolaceae bacterium
TTTGAAAGTATGGTGCAATTACAGCAAGAACTCACCGAATATATTTACTATTACAACCACCATCGTCCTCATCAGGGTATTGGTGGAGAAAAGCCCGCTAATTTTAACCAAAACTGTCCTCGAATTACCTGACATCTACAGGAATGACTTTTTGGGTTCTTTTATTCGTGGCTAAGGAGTGATTTAGTACAAAGTTTCGAAACCGTTTAAAACACCTATATAAATTCGATCTACTCAAAAACTACATTACGGTCATTCCCGTGAAAACGGGAATCTGAAGTTTGTTACTAATATCGAAGCCTTAAATAGCTTTAGATTCCTGCTTTTGCAGGAATGACATATTCTACGTTCTTTTATCCGTAGCTAAGGAGTGATTTAATACAAAGTTTCGAAACCGTTTAAAAAAACACCTATATCAATCCGATCTACTCAAAAACTACATTGCGGTCATTCCCGTGAAGACGGGAATCTGGAGTTCGTTACTAATCTCGAAGC
Source organism: Balneolaceae bacterium (assembly GCA_017640605.1). GTDB lineage: Bacteria > Bacteroidota > Rhodothermia > Balneolales > Balneolaceae > HXMU1420-13. The sequence goes on from JAEPQH010000012.1 coordinate 496, forward strand.
CTTAAATAGCTTTAGATTCCTGCTTTCGCAGGAATGACATTTACGGGATTATCAAATCAGCTTTACTGCTGCTTTAACCATGCACGTGGAGTGAGGCCGGTTTTCTTCTTAAAGAAATCGTTGAAGGTTGATTTTGAGTTAAAACCACTTTCGAAAGCCAATCCCAGAAGCGTATAGTTTTTAGCATCCTGTTGCAGAGCTTTTTCCTGAAAACATTGCAGACGATAGCTGTTTATAAAATCATTGAAATTCATTGCGATCCTGTCGTTCAACAACCACGAAAGGGTATTTGGATGTAAATCCACTTCACTTGCCAGCATTTTAAGATCAATATTTTGATCCAAGTACAGCTTTTGATCATCCATGATAGCTGTAATCTTTTTTACCCAATTGGCAGCTTCCTCATCCCCCATTTTAGCCTCCGCATCCCGACTTTTCGTTGCGAAAAGCTCTATGTATGAGGGCAAAACTACTGTGTATTGGTTTTTCAGCTCTTTAAAAACCGGATGGGAGTGCAGCGGCTTTAGTAATGGATCGTTTTTAAAGTTAATGTGCTGACCAAACCGGTGCTCTACGCCATATTTGAGCATTTCCACCGCTACATCAAATTGATTTAAGAACGTAGGGATATACACGTTCCATGAGAAATACCCGGTGTCTGAATCCAAAAAATCAGCAGTTGTATAGGATTTCCCTTCATTTCTGATTTGATACAACTGAATAAAGTCTTTTGCTCTTTTTATGTGAGGATTAGCTTCCAGATAAGTAAATAGTTGTTCTTTCCGGTTCAATTGTATCAGGCAAAAAGCTTTCGTGTTCAGTGATAGCACCCACGCTGGATCAATTTCAAGTGATCGCTCAAAATGGAGTAAAGCTTGTTCAAAATCTCCATCCAAATAATGGATATTCCCCATCGTAAAGTGATGGTTGGCAGATAGCGGATTCAATTCGATTGCTTTTTTGATCAATCTTTTTGCGTCGTTGAAAGCCCCTTGCGACATGTATAACTCTGCAGCCGATTCCAGGTATTCTGCATTATTGGGTGAAAGCTGCAATGCCTGTTTAAGAAAGTTGAAGCTAGCCAGGTAATCCCAATCACTCCAAAGCGCCTGATAGTTCAAAGAAAAGTAATACTCCGGGAGCTCGTTATTAATTGCTGATCCTTTTTGGAATGCTTCGTAGGCTAACCGGTTGCCTTCCTCTCTGGGATAAAGCTCCCAAGCAGCCATCATGCCATAACATTGAAAAATTCCATAATACGCTTGAACGTACTGTTCGTCTTTTAAGATGGCCTGTTCATAGTTGTTAATGGCTTCCAAAAAACCAGCTTTCTCCCATTTTAGCTGATGAAAACGTCCTTTTAAATAATATTCGTACGCATCAAGATCTTTAGTGGCAACATCAACCAGGTGATCAGCAATTTCAAAATGACCGAAATTCTCGCGGATTTGTTCTGCGATAAGTAAACTAATTTCATCCTGCAGCTCGAAAATATCCACCAACTCCCGATCAAACTTTGCCGACCAAATTTGAAAACCATCGTCGGTTCGAACTAATTGAGTAGTTATGCGCACTCTGTTTTTCGATTTACGAACGCTCCCCTCTAACAACGTGGAAACACCAAGCTCGTTGCCAATGTGCCGAATGTCCATGGGGCGCCCTTTAAAGGCGAACGATGAAGTACGCGCCGTAACTTTTAAGCCCTCGACTTTAGTTAAAGCGTTGATTAGTTCTTCGGTAATCCCATCGCTAAAGTATTCATTTTCTTCATCCGAGCTAAGATTTAGAAACGGCAATATGGCAATCGATTTAAAACTCATCCCATCATTATGTACATCATTTTTTACCCGTTGATGATAAATAATTTGTAGCAACAATTTAGCCTAGATTTCAACTATTCTTCACCCGATACAGCACATCTAAAACCAATAAAAAAACCTCCAAACGGTGTCTGAAGGTTTTGTGAATCTACTAGAAGGAATTGTTGAATCAAGCTGCCCACACTCCTGTTTTAGCGGTTTCCTTGGCATAGTCTTCGAAGGTAACAGCTGATCTGCCAAGCACGGAAACAATATCATGAGAAATAAGCTGGTTGTCGGGATTGGTAAGCACCGTTGAGAATAAATACTCAAACAACCATATCACATCTGCCGGAATATTCGCTTTTTTCATGTGCACTAAATATTGATCAAGACTTACCGGAATAAACTGAATGGAGCGCTTTGATACTTCTGCAATCGCTTGTACGGCCTCTTCTAATGTTAATAATGACGGCCCGGTTACTTCCAATGTTTTCCCATTCAGATCTTCGCGGAGTAAGGCTTCAGTTACTACATCAGCGATATCGTTGGCATCAACAAAAGGAATCTTAATATCGAACATCGGAAGTGCTACCACTCCGCTTTTTATTGGATCCAGAAAAAAGCTCTCACTAAAATTCTGGTTGAACCATGCTGCTCTGACAATCACATAATCCAAACCGGATGCCGCTACCACTTCTTCGCATCGTTCAGCTTCTTTTTCGCCTTTTCCAGATAACAATACCAGCTTCTTTACACCTACTGCTTTTGCAACTTCGGTTAGCTTCACAATCGACTCATACGCTCCCGGTACAGCTAAATCCGGATGATAAACTATATACACCGTATCTACGCCTTCTAAAGCGGCTTTATAACTTTGCGGATTATTCCAGTCAAACGCCGGGTTAGTAGATCTACTTAAAGATCGTACGTTTTCTCCACGTTTCATCAAACGTTCTACTACTCTTCGGCCGGTTTTGCCTGTTCCACCAATTACTGCGAAATTTTTCTTCATTTCTACTACCAGTATTAATTATAAGTTTTTGTTGATTTTATATAAATGATGTCACCACAAGAAGTGCGAAAGCAAGGATCGAGCTCACGGTTCTAATTGTGTGAAAGCTGTTCCACTTCGATTCGTACCATAGTCTGAACTTTGCCAAATCATGCTCACTCATAGGAGCTAAATTTTGCTTATCTAGTTTGTTATTCATTGGCACGTTTCCGAGTCCGGTAACCATAAAGACTCCCACTAAATGAATGATTGCAGCGGCTACTGATATCCAGAAAGATGTAGCCGAACTCTGCAGATATTGGTACACTGTATTGATTATGAGTACGGGTACACTTCCAATAAAAACCAGATAGAACAACGGGTTTAAAATTTCCCGATTGATCTTTTGCATGGTTTCCAGATAGCTATCGTTTGTTACAAGTTTATTACCCGGAATTACGGATACTTGCCATCCAAAGAATAATCCGGCAACCAATCCTGAAAGCAGGACACTTAAAAATTGAATTAGAATTGTATTTGAGATTTCCATTTTAGTACAGTTTTTCGATGCTTTAACACATCATGATTAATAACTGTACCTAAACTAGCGGTATCGCTTTACTTCCTTTTGTTCTGAACGGAGTAAGATTTGTTCGAAAAGGATTATCTGTTTAATTCGCTCGGCCTATAGCCGTACTTCTTGGCGAATGCATTAGAAAATGAGCTTATACTTTCGTAGCCGACATCCCAAGCCACTTCTTGTACCGATAACTGTTTTGTTTTGATTAACTGATGAGCTTTTTCTAGTCGAATTTGTTGTACATATTTAAATACAGGCACCCCAAAAACTTCTTTAAAGTTCTTTTTTAGTTTAAAAGTATTCAGCCCTATTTGCCTGGAAAGTTCATTTAAAGACGGCGGCGTTTCCAGATTATCGGACAGTATCTCTTTAGCTAATTGGAGTTTTTTGCGCTCATGTTCGGGAATACTTGAGGTTGGCTGAAGAGCCATTTGACCGAAATAATGGGATAATAGCGCCACCACATGACTTTTAAAGAATAGCATCTTTGCCTTGCCGGTATATGGAATATCGAATAATTGCTCGGCCAATACCTGCATGTTTGGCGGCATATAAAATCGAGGTCCTTCCACAAAATGATCGTTAGGCGTTACCAGCTGGTGCAACATCTCCTGAAACAACTCCCCTTCTTGAGCAGGCAACTGCTCTAAATTCCTCAATGCTGTTACAATAAGTACACAATGCAAGGGTTGATTAGGACTAACATGATGTTCGAAAATTACGTTAGTATCGGCATAAAATGATAAAGCAAGTCCGGAAGTATTATTCTCGGTCAACACTTTCTGGCCGAACTTTATAGTCAGGTCTACATTTCCCGAACCATACAACGCAATTGCTACCACCGGTTCATCGAAAGTACAAATATCCACACTAGCTTGTTCACCACTCGAAAACTCGGTGATCACCATAAAATCATTGATATGGAATGCATCTCTAATCATGCTAAAACTTTAATCCATGCTAAATTAATTAAAAAAAGGTAGCATATCGTTATAAATGTGTTTTTCTGTGTTATTTAGCGTTGCTTTTATTTACTGCGAGCCTTATCAGTGGCTAACATTCTGAATTTGTGATACTTCAATTACAGGCAAAATTTCGTTGAAGCATTAAGTCCAAAATCTCATCAACTCGTCCGGGATTTCATAACTGGACGATTCCCCGCTCTTTCCTCCATTTCTTTGTGCCGTTGATGGTGTTCAACCAAAACCTGTTCACCTCAATATTTCAACAATCGATTTCTAACTTAATAAACTTCAAAATCATGAGATATTTATACCTTGCTCTACTCGCTTTTATCAATATTGATGGATACGCACAGAGTTTTGAAAGCAAACCCGCGGCGCATCAATTTGATGATACCTACAGCATTAGTTTGCCATTCATTATCGTCCCACAACTAGCTACCAAATCATGGGACGATCGCATTCATACTCAACACATCGAATTTCATCTGAAACGCGATTTGGATGATAAAAACACGATCGGTTTAAAATTTGCAACTTGGCGACTTTTCCAGCCAATGGGCATTGTTTGGTGGGATGGACTTTTGGATAAAATTGAATCTGAAAGCGAATTCTATCCCGGTCATGTTAGAGAAACCGGATTGGGCATTTCCTATCAGCGCAAAGTATGGAAAGGCTTATTTACAACCGTAGAAGTGCTTCCTCAATTTAAAACCTATCTGGATCTGGACGGAAACGACTTAGGCAATGGCTTCAAACTGTATAATTCCTTTCATGTTGGATACCATATTCCACTTGGAAAGGCTAAACGATTTTTTATCGAACCTCAGGTACATTCACAATTTTGGGTGTTCGACACCAACACTCCCGAAGCGTTCAAAACCTTAGATGATAAATGGAGAGACTACTTTTTATTTGAGCCCAACATTTATGTGGGATTTAAGTTTTAACCGATGCCGGTAATCATGCTGTGGTTGATTAGTGTGATTTACCGGTTTTTTTCGAATTACAGTTTATGTAACCATTTCAAAGGGTTCATTCATGGCATTCGAAGTAGACAAATAGATGAAACTTGTCTTAGAATAATAGGCTCTTACTCACTGTAAGTCTATAAATCTTTAAGTATCCGTTTTAAAAGTAAGTGTTCTCAAAAACTAAATTTTATGAATGTAGTTTGGTTGCCTCATAGATTGACATATTAACTAATGGCACTGTTCATAATGTTTTATGTATTCAAAATCAGCTGCTTACCCCCAACATTTTCGTTCTTCATTTTGAATCTACAAATATAAAGTTTGCACAATATTCTGGAATTAATTATTCTGATAATGTTAACGATAACATTATCACATCTCGATATGAATAAACGCTACTATAAACCTTTCTTACATTTGATTTGGGGACTTCTTTTTCTAGTAACCATTTATACACCTGCAATTGCACAGGAGACGTACACTGATGCTGATGGCAATGTTTACCAAACTGTCACTATCGGTGATAGAGTTTGGCTAACCCAAAACCTGAAAGTAAAAACCTTCAATAATGGCGACCCTATCCCTTTTATCAAAACGGATAGTGCTTGGGCTGCTGATTCCAGAGACAGCTCACAACCTGGCTACGCTATATTTAGAAATGATTCAACCTTAATTGATACTTTTGGCTACTTATATAATCATTTTGTAATAACAGATAGCCGTGGTATTACCGCAGATGGCTGGAGAGTTCCAACCGAAGATGATTGGAAAGCTTTAGAAACCTTTGCCGGTATGCCTGAGGCAGATCTTGATAGAAATGGCTGGGCTGGAGCTGCAGAAAATGTAGCTGGTAAATTACAATCTACTAGTGAAACACATTGGGATGTAAATGAAAATGCTACTTTAACCAATGAAACTGGATTCAATTGGACCGGTGGTAGTAACCGATACGCTTACGGTGCATTTGAAGGTCCCGCATCTATTTTAAGATTAAGTACCATTTGGTCTGCCGATGAAGATGAAAGCAATTCAAGTAATGCATGGAGAAGATTAGTTCGCTTTGATCGATCAGATGTTCGCAGACATCCAGTACCAAAGGGAACAGGAATGTCTATTCGCCTAGTTAAGGACGCAAATGCTACAAGCAATGAAGCGGAATTTGACCAACCAAAAGAAATAAAATTGGATCAGAATTACCCAAATCCATTTAACCCCTCTACCAATATAAGCTTCAACCTGCCTCAAGCTTCTGATGTTACTCTTACAGTGTATAACATGCTTGGTAAAAAAGTAGCTGTGTTAGTAAATGGTCAAAAGTCAGCCGGTGCGCACTCTGTTACGTTCGATGCCTCTGGATTATCCAGTGGGGTTTACATGTACCGCTTACAAACTAATTCCGTTACCATAACAAAAATGATGACACTTCTTAAATAGTGGACAACATAAATTTTTATTTATCTAATTATATGTGATTTATTCACAAAAAAACCCTCCAGATTTGTATTCTAGGAGGGTTTTTTACTATTTACAATTTGTGAGCGATAACATTATGCAATCTATCAACCAATCATCACAGCGGGTAAGTACTAATTTTCGCTATTACTTAGTATTATTAGCTATTAGTTTTATGGGATGCCTCAATATCGATAGGGATGATCAAAATTCTGACTTATCGATAAAACCAAATATCGTTCTTATTCTAGCTGATGATTTAGGTTACGGCGATTTAAGCATTCTTGGACAAGAAAAATTTAATACCCCAAATATCGACCAACTTGCAAAAGATGGAATGATATTTACCCAGCATTATTCAGGTTCAACAGTTTGTGCACCTTCGCGCTCCTCTTTATTAACCGGAAAACACACTGGAAATACCTATATACGTGGGAATAAAGAAAGAAGACCTGAGGGGCAACATCCCTTAGAAGATGAGGCTATAACTATGGCCGAACTTTTAAAAAATGCCGGATACATTACGGGTGCTTTTGGAAAATGGGGGCTGGGTTACCCGGGGTCGGTAGGCGATCCTAATAATCAAGGCTTTGATAAATTTTACGGATATAATTGCCAACGTTTGGGCCATCACTACTATCCGTACCATCTTTGGGATAATCAACAAAAAATAATACTTGAAGGTAATATTGGTTCTAAAACAGAGGTATATGGTCCTGAGATAATTCATTCACAGGCGCTTAAATTTATCGAGGAACACCGTGATACTACTTTCTTTATGTATTACCCGTCCATTATTCCGCATGCAGAACTATTTGCACCTGAAGAGTACATGGAAAAATATCGCGGAAAACTAGAGCCAGAAAAAGCGTATCAGGGGGTTGATTACGGAGAGGAAAAGTTTCGCGATGGTCCATATGGCTCCCAGCCCGAATCTCATGCAGCCTTTGCAGCAATGGTTGATTATTTAGACATGCAAGTCGGGGAAATCGTGACGAAATTAAAAGATTTAAACCTATACGATAATACACTTATCATATTCACTTCCGATAATGGACCACACCGTGAAGGCGGAGCAGATCCCGATTTCTTTAACAGTAATGGGGATCTTAGAGGTTATAAAAGAGATCTTTACGAGGGTGGAATTCGAGTTCCCATGATTGCAACATGGGATAATATGATCAATAAGGATTCTAGGACTGATCACATATCTGCATTTTGGGATTTTTTACCTACAATTTCCGAATTAGTGGGAGTTGAATCACCGCGCAACATTGATGGGATATCATTTCTACCTACCCTATCTGGCAACCCTTCCAATCAAGAAAAACATGAGTATTTATATTGGGAATTTCATGAGTTGGGTGGTCGGCAAGCCGTTCGTAAAGACAATTGGAAACTCGTTCGCTACAATGTGTTAAATAAAAAAAAGATCCGAACCGAACTCTATGACCTCAGTAACGATGTGGGAGAAACGAATAACATTGCTTCGAAATACCCGGAAATAGTTCAAGAACTCACCAGTATTATGGACTCGGCACGTACTTCCTCAAGTGTTTTTCCCTTTAACATTCCAGAATATGACAGCAAGTAAGACTAAGAGTACCCTTCTTCCTTTCATACTCGTCTTCTTGGTAATGTTAATTGGATGCAATCATTATCAAGAAAACAGAAAACCCAACGTTTTGATAATTTTGGTAGACGACCTAGGCTATCATGATTTAAGTTTTACCGGTAGTAGCTTTTACGAAACACCTAATATCGACGCTTTAGCATCAAATTCGGTGCAGTTTAGTAATGCGTATGCAAGTTCACCTGTATGTAGTCCAGCGAGAGCAAGTATTATGACTGGTCAATTACCGTCTCGGCATGGTATAACAGATTGGATTGGGGCTAAAACAGGTGAGGAATGGCGATCCCATAATCGCTACACAAAAATGCTTCCGGCATCAAACAATTCTGTGTTAGATACTTCACACGTTACATTACCCGAAGCAATGAAAGAAGCAGGATACACAACCTTTATTGCGGGAAAATGGCACATTGGCGGGAAAGGATCTTCTCCAGAGGACCACGGTTTTGACATAAACATTGGAGCCTGGGATAAAGGCAGTCCTGTTGGAGGCTTCTTTGACCCTTATAAAAATCCAAAACTCCCGAATCGTTCTCCCGGTGAATCTTTACCATATCGACTAGCAGATGAAACTGCTTCATTTATTCAAAATCACTCAAGAGAAAACCCTGATAAACCGTTTTTCGCTTATTTATCGTTTTATTCTGTGCACAGCCCGTTACAAACAACCGAGGCAAAGTGGCGAAAATACCGAGACAAAGCAGACTCATTAGGCATCAGATCAAATGGTTTTTTTATGGGCTCTCGTATTCCGGTTCGGCAAACACAAGACCATCCAGTATATGCAGGTTTAATTGAACAAATGGACGAGGCAATTGGGCACATAATTAGTCAATTAAAAGAGTCTGGTACTTATGATAACACACTGATAATCTTCACCTCGGATAACGGTGGAGTATCTTCTGGGGATCATTTCTCTACTACAAATTACCCATTAAAATCGGGCAAGGGATCAACTTTTGAAGGCGGTATTCGAGTTCCCTTTTTCATGATTTTACCCGGAGAGAATCATGCGGGCAAAGAAATTTCAGCTCCCATTATTTCAACCGATATCTACCCAACTGTGTTGGCATTAACTGATCTGGATTTACACCCCGAACAGCATATTGATGGTACAAATTTGATGCTTTTAATTGAAGCGAATGAACCACTCGATCGTAATCTAATTTGGCATTACCCACACTATAGTAATCAAGATGGTCGACCTTCTAGTGCTATTCGTATAGATAATTGGAAGCTCATATATGACCATGAAACTCAAAAAAATGAGATCTACAATCTATCTGAGGATCCATCAGAGCTCAATAATGTAGTTGAGTTAAACCCCGAACTAGAACAAAGCATGCATAAAGTTTTGATGACTCATCTAGTTGAAGTTGGCGCTCTATTTCCTTTACCCGATCCTCTTTATGATCCAAGAAAAGAGCAGGATTACTTACATAGAATGAAAACAAAAAGGTTACAACATTTAGAAAGACAAAGGCATCTGTTTCTATCCCATGACTTTACTCCAAATGAGACTTGGTGGGGCTCAAAACCTACAAATGATTAGGTAGATTTTTTTTACGAAGCCTATTCCCTATTTATCAACTTAATTAATTGATTTCAAAATATATACAAGAATAAAGTTGACAGTTTTGCCGGCAAAATGGTAGACTTATTTCTGGAAGCGCTTGCAAAAAATATAAATATTGGTTAGTCTATAATTGTTAACGTTAACATTTAATTTCTGAAATGGCTCTAAACAAAATAATCTGTCAAAACTCACTTAATATTTCAGAGGCCTAGCATTATGCGGAGACTAGAATATGTCCACTCTCTAAGATTTCTACTATTACTCACTGCTACTATCTTTTTTGCCGGAGATGTAATAGCAAATACAGCTTATCAAGCTCAACAACGGGTTATAACCGGTACAGTAAGTGACGAATTAGGAGAACCACTGCTTGGTGCTACTGTACAAATAAAGGGAACTACACGTGGAACCCAAACCGGAATTAACGGGGAGTATAGGGTACAAGTTAATGAAGGTGAAGTTCTTGTTTTTTCTTACATAGGATATAAGACTCTAGAAATTTCAATTACCGATCAAACAGTTTTAGATGTTGTATTGGAGATTGATGAGACTGTGCTCGAAGAAGTTGTTGTAGTTGGATATGGAACCCAGAAAAAAGTCAACCTTACGGGTTCCGTTCAAACCGTAACTTTTGATGAAGCAGTAAATCAGCCTGTTTCAAACTCGGCACAGCTTTTATATGGCCGTTTTTCTGGCGTTCAACTCACTCAGACATCTGGTAATCCTGGTGCCGATGGATCTTCTATTGTAATTCGTGGAGTTGGAACTTTCGGTTCACGTGCTCCATTGGTTGTGATTGATAATATTCTATACGATGATTTGGCTGCATTTAACAATTTGCCACCCTCCGATATTGCAAGCGTTACAGTTCTAAAAGATGCCTCTTCTCTTGCTATTTATGGTGCCCGAGGTGCAAATGGTGTGATCTTAGTTACCACAAAGAAAGGCCGTGTTGGAGAATTAACCGTTGAGTACAATGGCTACTATGGAAGTCAAAATCCAACGGTGGTTCCAGAGTATTTAGGCGCACTCGATTATGCTACTTTGATGAATGAAAAATTCAGAAATGAAGATGGTCCACAATTTGATCCCCGTTATACGGCAGAACAGATTGATGCTATCGCAAATAACACTTTACCGGATCAATTCGCTAATACAAACTGGGCAGATGCTGTTTTGACCTCAGCGCCGATCACTAAGCACAATCTCTCGTTTAGAGGAGGTAATCAACGTACTACTTATCGTGTTTCTGCGGGCTTTTTGCAACAGGATGCAATTGTACAAAGTAAATTTAAAAGTGAACGATTTAACTTTGGTGTAAACATTAATTCTAAAGTTAAAGATTGGTTAACAGTAAGTACTGTAACCAACGCTTTTTGGAGAAGAAATGAAGGTCCTACCGGTGGACAAGGTGCATTTGACGGTGATAATGGTATTATTTACTCCTTTCAGAGAACTGCGCCAACTATACCACTATTCTACAGCAATGGCGAATACGGTGTAGTAGATGGTGCGTATGTAAACAACAACCCTTCTTTACTCACTCAAAACCCATTAAGAAGAGGATTTCTTGGAGACTATGAACAAGACAATATCAATATTAGTACCAGAACAGGAATTACAGCTGAAATAATTGATGGACTTACCTTTGAAACTAGTGGTAGTGCAAACATTATCAGCAATAATGTTTCTGATTTCTCACCTACTCAACTACAAAATGATTGGGAAGGACGCTTAGTAATTACTAATGACTTAAATCGGTTAAATAACTCAACGGCCTTTAACTACACGCTGATTAACGAAAACATACTTCGTTACGAAAAAGCCATTAACAAATCTAACAATATTAGCACCTTACTTGGGCACTCTGTTTCTTATGCCAGAAATGACGGATTTAGCGCAACAGCTACTGGTTTTGCTTCCGATTCTTTCAGAGAATTTAATGCTGGTGCAACCGAAGATGCCGCTTCCGGTGGTGCAAGCGAGGATACGTATCAATCGTTCTTTACTCGCATCAACTATAATTACCAAGAAAAATATCTGGCAGAGTTTAACTACCGAATTGATGGCTCAAGCAGATTCGGGGAAGACAATCGATATGGTTATTTCCCATCGGGTTCGATTGGTTGGAGACTTTCGGAAGAAGATTTTCTGAGTGATGCCGAATTTATTAACAACTTAAAATTAAGAATTAGTTGGGGGATTACCGGGAATGATCGAATCGACCGTTACGGCTACCAAACTCTCTTAAGTTATAATCAAGATTATTACTTAGGTAACGCACCAATTTTGGGTGCAAGTATTACTCGTTTGGGTAATCCGAATATCCGTTGGGAAGAAACCGAACAAATTGATATTGGTTTAGACTTAACCATGTTCAACAATCAATTGGATATAGTTGCTGATTATTTTAACAGAGACAGTAAAGATATCTTATACGCCAATTTCCCAATACCTAATACCCTTGGGGTAACTTCATTGGTAGCTGAAAACGCAGCCAGCATGATAAATGAGGGAATTGAACTTGGCATTAACTACCGGGGTATGTTTAACAAAGTACGATACAGCTTCGGTACCAACCTAACTAAGTTTATTACCAGAAGTGAAGTTACTGGTTTAGGTGATGGAGGCGAAGAAACCATTACAGGTACTTCCATTATTCGAATTGGTGAGCCATTTAGAGCTTATTATGGATATCAAGCTGTGGGCATATTCCAAGATTTAAATGATATCGCGAATGCACCTATTCATTTTAATGGCAACTCAGGTCCCGGAGATCTACGTTATGCAGATATATCTGGACCAGAAGGCGTTCCTGATGGCTTTGTTGATAATTTTGATCGTACCGTTATCGGAAACCCTAATCCTAATTGGCTGATCAACTTTAATGCTTCGGTCGAATTTTCTGGCTTTGATATTAATTTGCTATTTCAAGGTGTATCTGGTGTAGATCGGCTATTAATGGGTAATGGAAACCTTCCAATGCCCGACAACCGCAGTAATGCTCTTGAGTATTGGATAGATCGCTGGACGCCAGAAAATCCTAGCAATAACCTCCCTCGTGTTGGTGGGCAGAATAATGAAGTAGTCTCATCATTCTATATCCAAGACGCTTCTTACCTACGTCTCAAAAATCTCGAGATTGGATATACACTGAGCAAAGATTTGACCAGAAAGTTAAATGTAAATCATTTGCGTGTGTTCTTTGGGGCACAAAATATCTTTACGCTAACAGGATTGGAATACTTTGATCCCGAAGGAGCAACAGGAAGCCAAAGCAACCGCGAGGCTCCCCTTTATAAAACCGTTACACTCGGAATAAATTTAAAATTATAAGAAGATGAGAACATTAGGAATATTAGTACTTGCATCGATGTTGATGCTAACAAGTTGCACCGAAGATTTTTTAAGTACTCCATCACTCACACAACCGGCAGGCGACCAGCCATTTAAAAGTGCAAATGATGTAAACCTTGCGTTAAACGGCGTATACTCGGTATTACAATCGAATACTATGTATGGTGGAAACTTGAATGGTTTTCAAGGTTATCCGGGCTATGACGGACTTGGTGATAATGCCTTTAATCAATACAAGTGGGAAGGCTTAGGCTTGTTTATGGAAGGAAACCTCACTCCTGCTTCGGGCCCAGTTTTATCTCACTGGAACGACCTTTACCAAGGGATATCTAGAGTAAATTTAGTTATTAGTAAACTAAATCAAGTTGAAGGAGGCGATTTATCACCCGATCAAGTTAATGAGTATCTAGGTCAGGCCTATTTTCTACGAGCGTTGTTTTACTTCAATTTGGCAGTCTACTTCGAAGATGCACCATTGATTACTGAACCACAAACCATCGCAGAATCATATGTTGCCAAAAATACCTACGATGAAATAACTTCTCAGATTGTTGAGGACTTAACGTTTGCATCCGAAAACTTACCCATTAGTCATCCATCAGAACTATATGGATATGCGACAAGAGGAGCAGCACTATCCCTTTTTGCGAGAGTTCAATTATATAATGGAAACTATGATGGGCCTAACGGAGTGCTAGAATTAACAAACGAAGTGCTCGGTTTGGGATATTCGCTTCATCCAAATTATGCCGAACTATTTACACCAGAGAATGAAACATCTCCGGAGGTAATCTTTTCGGTTCGATTTAAAAGAGAACTCGGATTCAACAACGGAGAAACCTTTTCAGCTACCTTTATCGGTACTCCTAAAGTAGATATCAGGCCTATGCCAAACTTAGTAAATTCATACTATGATATTAACGGGCAACCTGTAGCTGATGTTAGTGCATTGCCAACCGATCAACGTGATCCACGAGCAAATGCGACCATCTTTTTTGAAGGTGATGTATTTTTGGAAGATATTAATCGCTTTTATGGCGTAGCTCCTGTAGCTAAAGGCCCAACCGGTTTTGCTACCAAGAAATACATCCGAAAAAATGAATCTGATGAGGAAGGTGTACGATCTTTCAATGCCGGATCACAAGATTTTTATGTAATTCGATATGCCGATGTACTGTTAATGCGAGCAGAAGCAATGGCTGAAACAGGAGATATAGCCGGAGCTACTGCCATGGTTAATGAAGTACGTGCTCGTGTTGGTATGCCTAGTGTTGAATCGGTTGAAGGCGCTGTAAGCCAAGCTGAAATGATCGATATAGTTCGCCATGAGCGTCGTGTTGAATTAGCATTGGAAGGCTTACGCTTCATGGATCTAAAAAGATGGGGAGAAATCGAGGAGGCATTTAACAGGGCCATTGCCGATCCGGTTGGTCCATACAACCCAGTTTTTCAAGGGCGTAAATCGGAAGTGCTTCCTATTCCACAAAACGAGTTGGATGTAAACCCAAATTTAGTCCAGCATCCAGCCTGGTAGACCAATGAACACCTTCGGTAATATTATGAATAAGACTTTATATCTATTATTAATCAGCTTTTTCTTCGTTAGTTGTAAAGACAATGGAATTGGAAACTTTGATCCTATCGAAGAGCCTGATATTACCGAGTTCTCCGGTAAAAAAGGATCCGCATTTACTTACAAAAATGAAACCTGGTCTACTCGGATTAGTAGATTGCAAGCTTATTGGCATTATTCGTGGGGTTTCCAATTGCAGCCCACCCGCCCCTCTGGTGTAGAATATGTACCTATGTTTTGGGGTAAATGGGCTCCAAATGAGCAAAATATTGCCTACATCGACAGTTTATACAAAGCCGATGCCATTAATTATTTACTGGCATTCAACGAACCGGATCGAACAGATCAATCAAATATGACGGTGCAAGAGGCAGTAGATCTCTGGCCGCAAATGGAGTCGTTAGGTATTCCTTTAGTTAGCCCCGCACCAGCTAACTGGAATGTTCAATGGATGAAAGACTTCATGAATGAGGTTGAGGAAAAAAACCTCCGTGTCGATTATGTAGCTATACATTGGTACGGCGCTCCAAATGCGGGCTCCTTTCTTACTATGATTCGTGAAGTTTATAACACTTACAATCGCCCAATTTGGATTACTGAATTTGCAGTAGCCGATTGGCAGGCAGCTTCACTTGCTGAAAACCGTTATTCGAAAGAAGAAGTGCTCGATTTCATGAAAGTTGTATTACCTCAACTCGACAGGCTTCCCTATGTGTATCGCTATGCATGGTATAATGGAAATCCAGGTGGCAGAGTGTTAGGTAACTCTGTTTTATTCGATGAGAATGATCAACTAACCGATTTAGGGCAGTTTTACGCTAACCATAATCCAAATTTAAACGCCGGTCCGGGCGATGACTCCTGGTTCAGTGGTGAAGATGATGACGGTGGTAATGACGATGATAACGGCAATGAAGGAGAGCAAGGTGATCCTTTGTTTTCTATTGAGGCCGAAGCAGCCGATTTAACTAATGCCGGTGTTCAAGTAGCAGCAACCGGGTGTTCGAACAAATCAGGTGCTGGAATTATTTTCATGAAAGGACTTGAAGAAGGCGAAGGAGATCGGGAATTAAAAGTATCTGGTATAAATGTTGAGACATCAGGTACCTACGCATTAGAACTCACATACTTTGCGAAAGTTGAGACACAATTAGAAGTTTTTGTAAATGACAGCGAAGTAATAATTGAAACAGGATTTGCTTCACCGGGTTTTTGTTTTGAAACCACCAGCAGAAAAATATCCATCGATGTAGACCTCAACGCCGGAGAAAATGAGATCATTCTAAGCCCGGTACAAGGTGTACAATCGCCTTATTTAGATAAGATTGCTGTTTTCGAAAAATCAGATAATTAACACCTAACAAAACAGATCAGTAGACTTTATTTGCTGATCTATTAATTTTGAATAGCATCATGAAACCATACCTTTTTCTAAGCCTCCTTTTTCTACTTTTAGCTTGCAAGGAAAATGGAATTGGCAATTTTGACCCCATAGATGAACCGGATCCTACAACAGAGGAAATAAATCCCAAATCTAAAAAGGGAGTGGCATTTACTAATAAAGCAAAAGATTGGTCGCACAAAACAAGTGACTTAAAAGCTCATTGGATGTATAGCTGGGGCAATTCTATTAGTGAAGCCATTCCTGAAGATGTGGAATTTGTCCCAATGTTCTGGGGTAAAGGCTCGGTTAATGATGATAATATCAATCGAATAAAAGCCTTAGCTGAAGAAGGAAAAGTGAAATATATCCTTGGTTTTAACGAACCTGATGGTGAATCGCAGGCAAACATGACGGTTGATGAAGCTATTGAACTATGGCCAAGACTTGAAGAAATAGGAGTACCTATTGGTAGCCCTGCAACGGTTCATCCCGACAATCAATGGATGCAAGAATTTATGCAAAGAGCAACAGAAGAAGGGTTACGTGTAGATTTTATTGCTGTTCACTTTTATGGAGGTCCGAATCCAACAAATTTTATTAGTTTGTTGAATAAAACGTACCAGCTCTACGACAATAGACCAATTTGGATTACTGAGTTTGCTGTAGCAGATTGGAATGCAACCTCTGCATCTAATAATCGCCATAGTGTTGCCGAAGTTGAGGCGTTTATGGCTGAGGTACTTCCTACTCTTGATAACATTAATTGGATACATCGATACGCTTGGTTTAGTGGTACTAATCCACCCTTAGTAACATCTGCCCTGTTTAATGACGACTCCGAGATTACTTCTGTAGGGCAAATGTATGCGAATCATCAACCAAATGAAGATATTGGTGAAGGCGTAGATACAAACTTCGAACCTGAAGTAGATCCTGATGAACTTTTGTTAAACCCAGGATTTGAAACAGGAAGTATTTCTCCATGGGGTGGATTTAAAAATGCAACAGTATCAGCTAGTGATACATTTACTCCTTTTGCTGGAAATGTAAGCGGCAGAATAAATAATGGAGACGGATCACTTTTCCAAGTAGTGCCAGTAGACGCCGGCACAACGTATACCCTTAAGTATTACACTAAATGGCAAGAAAATGTAAGCAGTAATATTTTTGCTACTGTTCGTAATAATGCAGATAACAATAAAATTTATGACTTGCCTGAAGTACCGTTTACTTCAGATTGGGTACAATCTAACTTTGAATTTGTAGTACCTGATACCGTTTCAGAAATTAAAATTCAATTTTATAAACCCAATGGATTTCCACCATTATTCTTAGATGAATTCTCCCTTAAAGTAAAAGAGTAAATAACATTCAATATCAATTAAAAATGAAAGCCTTGTTTGCCTAAAACAGGGCTTTTTCTTTTTTGAACAAATCTAATCCATCCCTTCTCTTATAAGTTTATTACTCGAGAAACACATAAACCTAATTATTTAGTAGCCACCTGAGTTACATTAATACCTGAACTGAAGAATTAAATGCTAGATATAAATTACTGGCCCTATCTCAGGTTAAGCTATTTGACCGAGCTATTGGCATTCCCCCAATTTCACTAACATTAATCTAAATATGTACCAAATCGGTATTACTCGTAATCTTTACAGTTTGCACGCATATTTCAGCTCACATTACTCCTAATTCATGATTTATTATGTGAAACTGAATTATTGATTAATCGGAATTGATCAAAGGTACTATGCTATAACACGGTGACGAGACATATTTAAATCTTAGATAAAAAAATAACCGCACTTTTAGGGTACGGTTATTATCAAAAACTCAATGTGTTATAATATAGTTTTTAGGGCCTCACTCATTATTTAGAGTAGGAACCACTCTTTGATCATCGGTTTGTTTGATTTGATCTAAGATTGCTTTCATTTCAAGCACCTTCTCCGGGTATTGATCTGCAAGGTTTGTCGTTTCTCCTTTATCATTAGCAAGATTAAAGAGATAATCGGTATTCTTTTCAGGCATTGGAGTACTGATTGGATTTTGCCTTGAGTTATGCTTCATTTCAGCAAATGGCGGTGGATTAGTTGCAGGAATTAGCTTCCAATCACCCAATCTGAATCCGTAATAATTCTCACCTGCCCCTTGTTGAAGTACATAAGGCCGGCTTATGTCCGATTGCCCTAACATCGTTTCAAGATTGTTCAAACTATCCATATCGTCTCCTTCAGGTAATTGAACGCCGATTAATGCAGATAAGGATGCCATTAAATCAACCTGACTGAATATAGCGTTGGAAACTTTTCCTTCTGGTACTACTCCCTTCCAATTAACAATAAACGGCAAGCGAGTGCCTCCTTCATAGGCAGTATATTTGCCTCCTCTGAAGGGTCCATTTGCTTTATGTCCATTTGCATCTTCGATTGCACCATCGCCATAACCATCGTCGTAAATAGGACCATTATCACTTGAAAAAATAATCAGTGTTTCCTCCCTAATTCCAAGTTCGTCAAGTAGAGTTAAGATTTCGCCAACTGCCCAGTCAAGTTCAACAACGTGGTCACCTCGTAAACCGGTTTGCGATTTACCAATGAATTGTTTGTTCGGTACACGAGGTACATGATTTTGGTGCATGGGCAGAAACAGAAAAAATGGATTGTCTTTATTTTCGCGAATAAACTCACTTCCTAAATCCACAAACTTCTGAGTCATCTCTTCATCTTCCCACATGGCAGACTCTCCACCCTTTTGCCAGCCAATCCTGCTAACACCATTAACAATAGAACCAGCATGCTGTCGATCAGCCGGATATATCAACATTTCCGGATGTGAGATTCCGGTTGGTTCGCCCTCGAAGTTTTTTTCATAGCTTACCAGAAGAGGGTCATCTTGTGGCGATAAACCTTCAACATAATGTCCATTTAGGTACACAGTTGGAACTCTATCAACCGTTGTAGGCACAATAAAAGATTCATCGAAGCCTAATTCTAATGGTCCCGGTTTTACTTCCCCATTCCAATCAATCGTACCGTTGCCAAGCCCAAGGTGCCATTTCCCAACTAAAGAGGTTGCATAACCGGCTTTTTTGAATAAATCTGGAAGTACTGTCATCTCGGGATCGATTAATAATGGCGCATCTCCATCTAAAATTTGTGCACGCTTATTTCTAAACGCATATTGACCGGTAAGAATCGAGTATCTGCTAGGTGTACAGGTTGAAGCCGTAGCATAGGCATCAGTCATCATCATACCTGTTTTTGCCATTTCATCTAAATGTGGCGTTGGTATTAGATCGGTCCCATAAACACCAAGATCGTTGTAAGAAACGTCATCGGCGTAGATTATGATAACATTCGGTTTTTCTGGAAGATCTGAACTGGGTTGTTTAGGAGAACACCCAACCCCGACAATAACTACTAAAACAGTTATGAAATGAGATTTTTTGAGACGTTTGTACGACTGGTATAAATAGTTCAAAGCTACATTCATTGTTTGTTTATTCTGATAATTCATGATTCAATTAGGGGTAATCGGACTTATTCTATACGTGTATTCCATAGGTTCATTAACCACTCTGAAGCCCGGCTCGGCCATTGCTCGTGCACTCCAACTATTAATACCACCAACACCCATTTGCCTGTAATCAATATTTACAAATACCGAATTTCTGGCTTCCATTTGCCAAGTGTATCTGCTACGTTCCATATCATCCCTTAGGTAATGGCTAGCTGATGCACTAAGCAAAGAATCAGCAGTAAAACGTACACCTGTACCTGTATCGTTGGTAAATTCTATCCAACGAACATCCACCTTATTTCCATTTTCCTGCGGTTTAGAATATTCTACCCATTCGTCTTTTACGGTTGATTTATAGATTCCGATTCTTTCCACATTTTGATCTATATAGGTTGGGTTTGGCCCCCTCCCATACCATTGCATAGAATCGAATCCATTGGCTAACTCTAATTGATTCCCAAACCTTGGCATCAATCTAAATATGTTATTTCCATCATTAGGTTTGTATGAATTAGTAACGTCTATAGCACCATTTGGGTGAATCACATACGTAGTAGTGAGAGTTGCATTCACAGTTGGAAGCTCTGTTTCAATGGCTACGGTAATTTGTTCAATCGGATCAACTCTATTGTAATTATTGGGATTTACTCGTTCTCCATTTACAAGAAATGACCGTACAATTCCATGATGTGCACCACGCCAAATCATCATATTTCGGTTTTCTCCAGACCGTAAAACTGCACGATCGTTATCTGTAACAGCTCTCCAAAAATCGGGACGTGGCCCGGCTAATAAAACTTGTTCACCACTAATGTGATACGATTCCATTCGACCAAAAATCCTATCAAACACTACATGAAAATTTTCTCCTGCTACTGCAAAATGATTTGCGTTTAGGCTAGAGTGCAATAATCCATCTGCAGTTTCTATTGGTTCTAGTCCATGGTAAGATGAACTGGGTAATTTAAACTGTTCCCAAGCTAATTCGAAGCCTTTTGGTGCGAAATAAGACTCTTCTTTGGTTTCAAAAATTATGTTTAAATGATAATCTGCCCCTGATATGAATGTGTTTTTTTGAAAAGGAATCGTAAATGTTTTTTGCTCGTAGGGTTCGATCGCTAAATCATTGATCCAACCTTGATCGATTGCTTTACCATTTTCTATTAATTCCCATCGTGCACTGAGTTTGTCACCTAGGGTAGCAAAATCATATCTATTGGTGATAACTATTTTTCCATCTTCAAGATTTTCAGCCTCTACCTTTACGTATTGATGGTAATACTTCAGTGCCTTTAGTCCGGGTCTTGGAGTCATATCTGCGGCTACAACTCCATTCATATTAAAGTTTCCATCATTTTGTATTCCATACTCATCTTCGAAATAACCGCCGTATGCAATAAAAGTATCTGAGTTAGAATTGTGCCTGAAAGCCGTTGGAATTTCTTGGTATAACCCTTGATCCATCCAGTCCCATACAAAAGCTCCTTGAAAATTGTTATCATCATAAATCTGATCCCAATAGGCCGCAAGATCCCCATTACTATTTCCCATTGCGTGAGTGTACTCGCATAGGATTAATGGAACATCTGGTTTTTCCTTAATAAATCGCGCAACACGTTCAGGGGTCGCGTACATAAACGAACCGATGTCGGCGTTAAATAAACCTCCGTTCATTGTTGTTCCTTCATAATGATAGGGCCTACTTGGATCGGCTTTTTGAACATATTCATATACTGCCGTCATATTAGGACCATCCCCCGATTCATTCCCTAACGACCACATAATTATTGACGGATGATTTCTGTCTCTGTAAATCATTCTCGCCACACGATCTATATGTGCTTGCTTCCAGTTGGGATTATTCGCGAGTTCGTTCTGCAGATTCGTTCCAAACTCGTGAGTTTCGATATTTCCCTCGTCAATCACATAAAATCCATATTCATCCATTAAATCGTAAAATAGTGGTTGGTTTGGATAATGTGAGGTTCGTACAGCATTAACATTGTGCTGCTTCATCAACTTGATATCATTCATGATATCTTCTCGGGTAACCGATTGCCCTGTAACGGGATGGTGCTCATGCCTGTTAACTCCTCTTAGTTTTACGGCTACACCATTTACAAGGAGCCTACCTTCTTTGATTTCAACGGTACGGAATCCAACTTTTTTTGGAATTACAGCAAGTACTTCATTACCAGACTTAATGGTGATGTATAAATCGTACAAATTGGGTGACTCTGCATTCCAGCTATCAACGTTAGGTATTGTTACCGGTTCTATTGAAAACGATTGTGATGTTGTAGATAGGCTTACCTGATTTGAACCATTAAACACGCTATTTCCATTACTATCTAACAATTCGAGATCTACAGAAATACTATTGATGTCAGATTCTGCATGGTTTATAATTTCACCTTCAAACCCAAAAACTCCGTCTTTATAGTTAGATTCTAAGGATGATGTAATTTTAAAGTCTCTAAGATGAGTTTTCGGGGAAGACCACAAATACACCTCTCTATAAATACCTCCAAGTCGCCAAAAATCTTGGTCTTCCAAAAAAGATCCATCACTCCATTTATATACTTCTACGGCAATTTCGTTGGTTCCTGAGCGTATAAAATCGGTGATGTCGAATTCAGATAACACTCTGTTCCCTTGGCTGTAACCAACATAACGGCCATTAATCCATACATAAAAAGCGGATGCTACACCGTCGAATCCAAGATAGATAGTTCGTCCATCCCATTCCTCTGAAACACTAAAGCTTTTTCTGTACGAGCCAACAGGATTGTTATCGACTGGTGCTTTCAGGTCTTCAATTTCAAAAGGATATCTGATGTTGGTGTAAATTGGAGTGCCAAATCCTTCTATTTCCCAATTAGACGGTACATTAATAGTGTGCCAATCCGAATCATCAAATTCAGATCTGTAAAATTCTTTTACTCTACTTTCAGGATTTTTTGCCCAATCAAACTTCCATTTTCCATTTAGCGACATGAACCAATCAGATTGATTTCGGTCGAAGCTACTCGCTTGCGCTCGATTCGGATAAACCATCATAGTTGTATGAGATGGCTCTCGGTTTATTTCAAGTACTTCTACATTATCCCATTCTGGTTGGCTCTGAGCATTGATACTTGTTGTTATTCCTAGCATAACTATTGCTACCCATAAAATTGCAGTTTGTCGTTGAATCACTAGAGCAGTTTCTTTAAACATTGGTGTATTTAATATTGGCAGATTTGGTAGATATATTTTTGCGTTAACCATCTTTTGTACACTTAAATCTATACACAGTGGTGCTTTTGTATTTTTCATTTGGAACTAAGAGCACACTTGGAAATGCAGCCTGATTCGGTGAATCAGGAAAATGTTGTGTTTCTAGGCAAAAAGCAGTTCTTGCGCGATAGGGTTTACCTTCTCGGCCAATATCACTCCCTGAAAGGGCATTTGCAGTGTAAAATTGTAGCCCGGGTTCAGTGGTCTCTAGCTCAAGTACTCTTCCGGTTTTGGGTGCAGTAACAAGAGCTGCAAATTCCAGCGTGTTTTTAACCGATTTATTTAGAACAAAGTTATGATCATACCCACCAGCGAAACTTAATTGCGAATCTTCAATATCCCAGTCATCTGCAATTGGCTTTTCTACTTTAAAATTAAAGGGTGTGTTTTCAACATTTAGAAGTTCGCCGGTAGGAATCTGATTATTATTTATTGCTGTAATTTGGTTGGCATTTATTTGAATAAGATGTTCCCCAATTGAACCGGAACCAGCTCCATTCAGATTGAAATATGCGTGATTTGTAAGATTCACAACAGTTGTTTTATCCGTTGTTGCCTCATACTCTATTCGTAACTCATTTTTTTCAGTGAGTGTATACCTTACTGAAACTTTTACCTCTCCAGGATAACCGGTCATCCCCTCTTTATCTGCTAAATGATATTCAATGCTGTTTGATGTCTCAAAACTAATATCCCATACTCTATCGTGGTATCCGTTTTCACCTCCGTGCAAATGATTAGGCGGAACATTTACATCCAATGTATATGATTGATTGTTAATATTTAATTTTCCATCGGCAATTCTATTTGCACACCGGCCAATTGTTGCCCCAAAATAGGGCTCCTCAGACGTTATATAGTCGTGTATTGAATCATAGCCCAGTACTACATCCTCGACATTACCATTCCTATCCGGTACTTGTATTCTTACTATTCGTGCCCCATAATTGGTAAGAGCAACAAGCATTCCCTTATCGTTTTGCAGAACATGTAATGTGGTAACCTTATGGTCTATTGAAACAATAAAATTCTCAACCATAGATTTGGGTTCGGAAATAATTGGCTGTTCTGACATTCAATTCTAATATGATAATGTAAACTTTGAATAACACTCGACAAAAATGTTAACGATATCATTCTACATTTACAAACAGTTTATTTCCTAAAATTTGAAGTATTTATCATGCTCTAACTGTAATCTAACCAATCCTATATAGCATTTTTCTATCTTTAAACTCACCTACATTGTTTACTTGAAGATGTGAATTTATATTGATAAAATGTTATCGATAACAATTTTGCTTTTATTTGAGCTTTCGTTAAACGTAGCTCACTTTATTTAAAGATCTATTAACCTCTACTAACATGCTCAGAGTTTTTAAAATCGTACCACTTTGCTGTATTTGCTTAATGGCACTAAATACAGGCTGTTCAACTGCTCCAAAGAATGCTGAAGAACAACCAAATATTTTACTCATTCTAGCCGACGATCTTGGGTTTAATGATTTAGGATTTCAAGGCTCAAAAGATCTAAGTACACCAAACTTAGATACATTAGCTAGAAACGGAGTAATTTTTACTGATGCCCATGTAACTGCTTCTGTATGCAGTCCCTCTCGCGCTGGGTTAATAACAGGAAAGTATCAACAATTTTTTGGGCACGAGGCAAATATTCCCCCACCACAACTTGGAACAGATACAACGCTAGTTACTATTGCGGATGTGTTACGTGATAACGGTTATCGAACCGGAATTAACGGCAAATGGCATATTGGCTACGAATATAATTATCACCCAAATAGTCGCGGATTTGATCATTTTTGGGGATTTCTGGGAGGTCATCGCAGCTATTTCCCTGAAAATTACCCTCCAGAAAATCATAAAGCGATATATACAAATAGAACACACACCCCATTTACCGGAAATTATCTTACTGATACCCAAGCCGACGAAGCAGTGAAGTTTATAAAGGATTCAAATGAACCATTTTTCCTGTTCTTATCACTTGCAGCTCCGCATGCGCCCATGCATGCTTTAGAAGAGGATATGGCTAGGTTTCCGAATTCCGATCGCCCGGAATATGCAGCAATGGTGTACGCGATGGATAGAGCAGTAGGTAAGGTTGTTCAGCATTTAAAACAAACTGGTAAATTTGAGAACACACTTATTGTATTTCTGAGTGATAATGGTGGGAGCCCTGTAAACGATTCTAATAATTCCCCTTTAAAGGGATTTAAAGGCAACAAATTTGAAGGAGGAATTCGTGTACCTTTTATAGTGCATTGGCCGAAGGTTATTGATGGTGGACAAAGTTTTGATGGACTAACCTCTTCGTTAGATTTATTTCCAACATTTCTTGATGCTGCAGGTATAAAAAAGTCTTCAGAACTAGAGTTAGATGGAACAAGCTTAATTCCTTTTCTAACTAATGAAAAAACCGGTTCGCCGCATGATATGTTATTTTTTAGAAAGGAAATGGCTGCTGCGGTACGCCATGGAAATTGGAAGTTGATTCGATTGGATGACTACGGATATGTTCTTTACGACCTTGCAACCGATCCTTACGAAACAACCAATTTAAAAAACCGGGAACCTGAACGGTTTGAATCAATGAAAATAGCGCTCGAAAACTGGGAATCTAAAACCGTTGAGCCTTGGTGGAGTGAAAACCCAAAATGGCAAGAAGTAACCTCCGACATTCATCAAGATTTGATGAATAATCGCCCTATCAGGCGGATTAGTCCGGATTAAAGATCAGACCTTATGAGCTTAATTGCTGATTCAGCAACCCTGATACCCAAAATTCGGTAACCTTCAACCGTGTAGTGTAAATCATCTTGTATAAACTCATTATTGTTATTAAAACCTGTATTTAAATCATCGGTGTTTACCCAAAGTATATTTGAATATTCATCCGCAATTTTTTCCTGAGCCTGCCTAACTTTAGTCCAGTGTGGCCACTTCTCATTATCTAAATCAAAGTCGCTTAATCGAGCAATAACCATATTTATGTTCTCTCTTTGTAGGTCGCGTTTTAGTTGATTGAATAGACCAATTACACTACTCATATACACATCCCCTTCGCTAATTCGCGCATCCCTTTCGCCATGTATCCAGACAAAAGTAACCGTTCGGATTTGTTGATTTTCAATTTCTGAGTATACTTTTTCCATTAAACTATCATACAAATCACCTCGTGCTTTCGGGACACTTCCATCGGATGAAACCCAACCTTTATACCAACGGCTAATAGGTTGAGAGCCCATTGCATCTTTCACAACTATGATATGATCGCTTCCAAATTCTGCAGCCAAAGTGGGTATTAACGTGTCTTCAACATTTAGCCGCACCATATTTGATTGCCCGGAAAGTATGAATAAGTGTTTGCCATCGTTCAAAGATTGTGCATTTAGCGGGCAAAACAGAAATAGATTCAGAATCAAATAAATGGGAAACGAATTTTGTGCACGATTGGGAGTAAAAAAATCATAAATACAACTCAGTATCATTTCGTTAAAGTCATTTGTTTTGATAAAACTCCTTCGCTTGTTTGAAGCCGATAAATATAAACACCCGATGACCATTCGGACGTTTTAATACTAAAATCATGGCTACCTGCTGGCAATAAACTTTCGACAATCGAAGCCACTTTTCTACCAAGTATATCGTACACCGAAAGCTTTACCTGAGTACTTTTCGGTAAATAAAAACTGATACTTGTACTAGGATTAAATGGATTGGGATAATTTTGTTTTAAATCGAGTTGTGTAGGTGTGCTGGAAGTTTCTTCAGTGTTAACAACAAAATCTGTTACACACCTGATGCTAAGTCCCGATTTTTTGGGAACGGTATTTCTTCGAATATCAGAACGATTGAAACGAACTAGTCTGCGGTAAGCTTCTTCTTCACTCGATTCGCTAGCCGACCAAATAGACCCAAACACAGTTTGAGAGGCAGCATTTTCAAACGCACCGTAAGCATAACGTACGCTTCCGCCTACCCAGCTGAATCCGAGCTCATTGGTGGCTCCTTCATTGGGTGAGTTCCATGCTTTGGTATTGGTTGACTTTAATTTCCCAGCCACATTGTCTGTAGCTCCTCCCCAGCCATCTCGATCCAACTCACTATCCGGCATTCCCGCATCTAATTCAAGTGCCTTCCAATCGTCTTCATCGGGCACCCTCCATCCATCGGGACAAACACCGCGTTCATCTATTACTACATTATAATTATATAGATAGCCGAATAGATCTATACTTAAAGTATCACCTCTAAAGACGGTATGAGCCGGCGATGTAGTTTCTGACCACTCATTGTTAGATTCTTCGGAAGAACCAATTAAAGGAATCGGATCTCCATTTCGAAATTTTGATGTTCTAAGGTTTTCAGCCATCCAAATTCGATCATCAATTTCTACCGTATTGTAGGTATTACCGTCAATGTCGATGAGATTGGTTGGATCCGGTTCATTATCAGTCTTTTTTTTTTGAAACACCCTCACATAATCAACTTCGTAAGATAATGGAAACTCTGTATTTGATGGATTCCCTCCGTTCGCTCCAATGGCAAGATTCAATAAGATATAATGCGGTTGCCTGAATGGATTAAAGCCATCTGCATAGGTTGCTTCTTCAATATTGATGGTATTTAATAACTCACCATTTAAAAATAATTCTATCCGATCCTCATCCCATTCCATCCTCCAGAGATGAAATCGCTCGGTAAAATCCGGCATCCTTTCAATAAAATCAGTTAGTGGATATGCCGCACCATCCCAAAAAACTTTTCCTGTTTCTTGTCCCCTCCACGCAGCATTTGCTAGTATGCTTGGAATGTCATTTTTGCGATAAAACTCCATCAAATCTACCTCGCCGCGATCGGGCCAAGTTCTATCGGCACCTAGGGTCCAAATTGCAGGCCAGGAACCTAAACTTGTATCAATCTTTGCCCGTACTTCTAAAATACCATACTTAAAAGTAAACTTATCTCGGGTGTTAATACTAGCAGAAGTGTAGTTAGCCTGTGCCCTGTTTTCTCGCCAATTATCACTGTCGGGATCATAATTTGGGTTTTCAACAACTTCGTGTTTACCTTCGAACTCGAGCAAGCCGTTGGCAATAGTTACATTTTGAGGCTGGTACCATTGCAATTCTTGATTTCGAACAAAGCCATTTTCAAAACTCCACCATTTTTCATCGAGAGATCCACTTGAATTAAACTCTTGATTCCAAATTAATTCGAAACCCTCTGGAGTGTCTATTGCAGTGTAATCAGCTTTATATGGACTTGGAATATGAAATCGATCGGGATTCAGTCGGTTGTATTCAGCATCCTGTTGTAATCCTAAATATACCGGATCAATAATTTCTGATTTCCAGTTGTTTATTTGATCGATCAGATGGCCGTGATCAGTATCATTAAATGGAATCTTACTACTATTTGCCTCACTCAGATCGTTTGCCAAATTAAATACTGAAATGATCCCATCATCATTTATCAGTTTAAGATCTCCGTTCCGAATTGTGTATATATTTTTGTCGTAATTACGCCAGAATAATGTTTTGTGGGGCGAGTTGGTATTCTTACCGGTAAGGAATGGAATTAAATTCACTCCGTCTAATGGTTTTTCCGGTTCAACGTCTGCCTCTGCCAACGCTGTTGCCATTATATCCATCGAACTTACCGGTTTATCGTAGGTAGTTCCGGCAGGTAATACTGCCGGCCAAGAAATCGCAAAAGGCACACGTAAACCACCTTCAAAGAAGCTAGATTTTGCACCTCGTAATGGGGTGTTATCTGAGCCATTATTACTAGCCCCCCCATTATCTGTTAAAAAGAAAATGATCGTATTTTCGGCTAATCCTTTCACTTCCAACTTATCCAGAATTGCTCCAACTCCATCATCAACAGCGCTCATCATAGCTGCATAAGTTTTTCTGGTATTATCAGTTATATCGGGAAAACGGTCTAGGTATTTTTGAGTTGCTTGTAATGGAGTATGTGGGGCATTGTAGCTCATAAAAAGAAAGAATGGATTTTCTGCTGATTGCCGGTCTATAAAATCCACACCTTCGCGCGATAAAGCATCGGTTACATACTCGTCTTCGTCGATCCACCCATTGTTTCTCATTAACCTGGTTCGGTAACCATCCCATTGGTTGTCGGCTTCTGAATTATCGTTTAACAGCCATTCTTCAGGAAAGTAGCGATGTCCTCCTGAGAGGAAGCCAAAGAATTCATCAAATCCCTGTTGAAGCGGATACATTTTCCAATGGGCTCCTAGATGCCATTTACCCATAAAAGAACTTCGATAATTGGCTTCAGACAGAGCTTCCGCCATATTCTGCTCAGAAAGTGGCAACCCCATTGTTGAATCGTTTGGCGCAAATAATGGATTTCGCCCGGCTCCATATCGATCTTGATGACGCCCCGTTAAAATTGCTGCACGGCTTGGCCCGCAAACGGGATGAGTGACATAACCCTGAGTAAATATGATTCCACGTTGTGCAATTCGATCTATATTCGGTGTTCGGATATCACTAATACCATGAAATCCAACGTCTGCATAACCCTGATCATCGGTAAGAATTACTATTACATTAGGCTTGCGAGGCTCACTTTGTTGAAGCCCATTTGTTTCTTGAACTCCTACAAGTAGAACTGTAATAAGTACAAATAATGACTTTTGCATACACTTTTGGTTTGGTAAAAGAGTGAGTTTTGTAAGTTTGAAAAGGATGTTAAAAAACCGCAGATGCGGTTTTTTAACTGTGGCTATAATGCTACTAACCCAGAGCATTATAGATGTCAGGAAATTTTGTAATGGGTGTCAGATACATTTCTCAATAACTCGGCAGCGTATTCTGCAGTAATATCTCTTTGGGGATTGGCTAACATTTCGTAGCCAACACTAAATTTTTTAACCGTAGCGGAACGTAACAGAGGAGGATAAAAATGCATGTGAAAATGCCATTCTTCATGATTTAAACCATCAGTAGGCGCCGGATGTAATCCAGCCGAATAAGGAAAAGAAATGTTAAATAGATTATCGTACCGAATAGTGATTTTGCGGATAATATCAGCAAACCCCTTTTTCTCTTCGTTAGACATATCTGTTAATCTTGCAAAAGGTCGTCGGCTGATTACAATCGTTTCGTATGGCCAAAATGCCCAGAATGGTACAAGCACAACAAAATGCTCATTTTCAGCTACAATGCGCTCTTCCTGCTCAAACTCTTTACTTAGGTAATCGCTAAGTAAAGTGCGCCCATACTTCTTATAGTATGATTTTTGTTGAATCAACTCTTTGGCAGGTTCCTCCGGAATGGTGGCTTGAGCCCAAATTTGCCCATGTGGATGAGGATTACTACACCCCATTAACTCCCCTTTATTCTCGAATATCTGTACATAATTAATCTCTTCACGTGCCCCTAATTCGTTGTATTGTTGCTCCCACACATTAACCACATTCAAAATTTCATTCACCGTCATTTCAGGAAGCGTCAAATCATGGCGGGGTGAAAAACAAATCACCTTGCAGATACCCTTTTCTGATTTACTTATTAATAAATTATCAACGTTAATGGTATTAACAGGAGTATCTAGCAACAACGCACTAAAATCGTTTTCAAAAACAAAAGTACTTTCATACTTAGGATTTTTTTCTTTCCCTCCTGCTCTTGCATTGCCCGGACATAAATAACAGGTTTCATCATACTGTGGCCGTTCATTCTGGGGAGTATCTTCCCTTTTCCCTTGCCATGGTCGCTGTGTGCGATGAGGTGAAACCTGAATCCATTCGTTGGTTAGTAAATTCAATCGTCGGTGAGGTTGATTGAATAAGTTTTTTTCTTCTTGCGGCATAATTGCTGATAGATCTTATTAATGGTGATTGATATGCCTTTTGTTCGATGTTAGTTTTTGCAATAGTTACACCGTGATACGATTACTATCCATTTTATGAGTTCCTTTACTAATACTAACTACATGAAATTCTGGGTATGCACTCGTTTTTTTGTTGTAATACGTTTTAATACGGTCCATACAGTCTTGAATAGTATCCGAATACACGAGGTTTATTGTACATCCGCCAAAACCGCCTCCCATCATTCTGGCACCTAATATTCCATCTAGATCTTTGGTAGCATCCACCAAAATATCCAGTTCTTTGCAACTCACCTCGTAGTTCTTTTGTAATCCTTTATGCGATTGATACATCAGGTTTCCAAATGCTTTTAAATCATGAGCAATTAGCGCATTGCAGGCATCATGCACCCTTTTATTTTCGTTGATTACATACGCACATCGCTTGAATACAATTTCATCCATTTCGTCTTCATGGTCATTTAACATTTCCATACTTACATCACGAAGACTTTCAACCTCGGGGTTCGTTTTTTTGATTATTTGAACCCCTGTTTCACACTGATTTCTTCTAACATTATATTCCGAGCCGGCCAAAGTTCTACGTACTTTCGTATCGCACAACAACACCTTAATGTCTTCCCAAATGAAGGGATAGTACTCGTAGGCTAAAGATCTGCAATCAAGCTTCATCACTTTACCATTCTCCCCATGTAAACTGGCGAACTGATCCATAATTCCACACTTTACACCTACAAAGGTGTTCTCTGCTTGTTGGGAGATTTTTGCCATTTCTAGTCGGCTTAACTTATAGTTGAACAATTCATCTAACCCAAAAGCAATACCACCTTCTAGCGCTGCCGAAGATGACAAACCAGCACCAATGGGAACATCGCCACCAAACGAGCAATCAAACCCTTCAACTTTATATCCTTCTTTCTGAAGTTCTTGAACTACTCCAATTATATAATCGGCCCAATCGATACCCGTTTTACTATAATTGTCAGTTAATTCAGTTTCAAAATAACTCGGTTGCATATCGGTTGAGTGTAACCTGATTTTACCGCTAGAGTTTTTACTCATCGCCAAAACTATCGCTTTGTCAACTGATGCAGGTAAAACAAAACCCATATTATAGTCGGTATGCTCTCCAATAAGGTTTATTCTGCCAGGCGAACAAATAAGTATCGGATTTCCAGTGAAATTCGATGTATAACCTGCCATGACTTTAGATTCCTTTGTAATCATTCTTATGCGATCTATTTCAAGTTCAGTGGAGTTTTTCTGATGATTAACTAATTCAGATAACAATTAAGTCAGACAGTTAGAGGCTGCCTGAATTGTATGTTAACGATAACATTAATCTAGTTAAAAAAAGGTCTTTCGCAAAACCTATTTTTAAAAAATGTTATTAACTATTACTACCGCAAGATTTTCTTATCACTAAATTCGCGATGAGTTCAACATTTTCAACCGGTTCGTTTTCGTTTTCGATTGTTCGAAGCAATTTATATGCTGCTCTTTTACCTACATCATAAGCCGGTTGGTTAATAGTGGTTAATGGAGGATCGATAATACTTGCTCTCACCTCGTTCGTAAAACCTACAATCGCTATGTCTTCAGGAATAGATAGGCCATATTCTTTGATTGCTTCGATTGCTCCAAGCGCAGAGGGATCGTTTACTGTGGCTACAGCATCCGGCCGATCTTGTTTTGGAAGTGCCAATAATTTATTCATTGCCTCCTTCCCGTCAATCTCGGTTAACCCTGTTTCAACTATTCGATCTTCGTTTATTTCTATTCCTGCATTGGTTAAAGCTTCCCGAAAACCGGCAAGTCGCTCTCGTCCAATTGTTACTTCAGGTGGGCCACTTAAATAAGCAATTTTCTTGTAACCGTTTTTTATCAAATGCTCGGTAATCTGGCGTGATGCTACCCTATCGTTTACTCCGATACAACTAATACCTAAATTATAAATACAGCGATCGAAAAACACGATCTTAATACCTGTATTTTTTAGGTTTTCGAAAAATGAAAAATCAGTAGATTTAATACTGGTTGATACCAAAATTCCATCAACTCGCTTAGCCCGTAATGCTTCGATGGATCGCTTTTCTTTTTCAAAATCTTCCGAAGAATTTGTTAGAAATATCTGATAATTAGCCTCACTGGATATTTCATCGATACCACGTACCACCTCAGGAAAAAAGGCATGCCCGATTTCGGGTATCACAACACCAATAGTATATGTTCGATTGGAAACTAAACTTTTAGCTACATGATTTGGGGTGTAGCCCATTTTTGTAGCAACTTCTTGAATGCGTTTTTTAGTTTCGGGATTAACATTTGGACGATCATTCAATGCCCGAGATACTGTCATAGTAGACAAGCCCAAAGCAGCTGCAACTTCCTTTAGAGTTACGATTCCATTCGTCTTTTTTCCGTCTTTGGTCATGGTTTTCTTAAGCTCTGTTCAACCATTCAAATTGAAGCAGTGTACTAGCATTATTTATTATTTCAATGAAGTGAATGAGTCTATCATCTTATTCTATAAGATAGGCGGCAAGAACGTATTTACAAACAATCAAACTTATGGAATTGCTTTAACACCTCGAAACCCTATATGAAACATATTATTGTCGGGTGGGGTATTACTTCGTGCAGAAACTCTGTAACCGTGGCAATACGAGGAATGGCACATAAAAGACCCACCACGTAACACTTTTTCACTCTGTTTTGTTATAGTAAAAGGCTGATCTCTTTCAGAATAAGATCTATACCAGCTGGAAGTCCATTCCCATACATTTCCGCCCATATCGGTTAGCCCAAGATCATTTACTCCAAACTTACCTACCGGTGCAGTTGTCAAATATCCATCATTAACAAGATTTGATGTCGGGAATGAGCCATCCCAGGTATTCGTCATAAATTCGCCATCAACTTTTAAAGTATTACCCCAAGCATAAATGTCGTTTCGGTTAGAGAGCCCCCTAGCCGCATGTTCCCATTCGATTTCTGTAGGCAACCTTTTTCCCACCCATTCTAAATATCGAGTAACATCTTTATAGGTTAACAGTGTCACAGGATGATTATCCGGTACTTTGCCAACTTCTTTTCCCATAGGATATTCCCAGTTTATATCTGGTTTTATTATCCAATTCGCTTGTTCAAAATCGAATACAATACCATCTCCTATGCTATCTGAAAATGTTATGTAACCTGTAGCCTCAACAAATTTTCGAAATTCTCCCACCGTAACAGGATGAGTATCCATATAAAATGGCTGTACTTCAGTAGTAAAAATTGGTTGTTCATTGGCCATACCCGACTCAGAACCAATAGTAGTTTCCCCTCCGGGCACATAAACCATCCCATCTGGTATTGATTTTGGTTTACCTGCTAATGTCAGAGGAGCATTGATTGCCTCTATGGCATCAATCTTTTCAGCATTTGATAAAGAGTTTCTGTCAAGATTCGAGCAATTAGCTGTTACTTCGTCAATAGTTTGTTTCTCTTTACAGGAAAAACTGAATACGATTAATCCTAAAATAAATATTCTAAGTACAGAGTGATTTAACATAGTAGATGAATAAACTCTTAAACCTTATAACTAAGCAATATTGGGTTACCAAAATACCGCATATAAAACAGCAGTGATAATTAATACTGCATAAGCACCTAAATTAAAACCTGCACTTGTTTTAAATGTATCAGCCGTTAGATGGATAGCTTTCTCGTCATCATCATTTGGATTGGTAGTTAAACTAACCCCAGCAATTATTACAATGGTAATAATTAGCGTGTAAAACATCTGATCCATAAAAGGTAAGCCAACCGCAGGAATTTTAAGTAATAATGCTACTGCAATGGATGAAAGTACTCCAATAATAGCGCCTTTCGTAGTAGTTTTTTTCCAAAATAACCCCATAATAAATACGGCTAATATACCCGGACTTACTAGACCTGTATATTCTTGAATATATTGAAATACTTGACCAACATTATTCAATTGCGGAGCTATCATCACTGCGATAACGAGTGCTACGGCAGCAGAAATTCGCCCAACATTTACCGTTCTTTTATCGGTAGCATTTTTGTTGAAATAGGGTTTATAAATATCCATCGTAAATATGGTTGCAATAGAGTTTAGCATAGACGCTAGGGAAGACACTATTGCAGCGGCTAGTGCTGCAACTACCAGACCTTTAAAGCCAGGAGTAACAAATACACTTATTAACCATGGATACGCATTATCATTATCCAGAGTGCCATTAGGTTTTGTAAATGCATCAACAACTCCGGCAATTTCTGCTGTGCCGGCAGGTTGTGAAAACAAGACATAAGCGATAATACCCGGAATTACTACAATAAATGGGATGATCAATTTTAAGAAAGCAGCAAATACTATCCCTTTTTGAGATTCTTCTAACGATTTTGCAGCAAGTGTACGTTGAATAATGTATTGATTGAATCCCCAATAATACAGATTAGCCACCCACATCCCACCAATTAGAACAGCTATTCCGGGTAAATTTTGAAATTCAGGATTGGATCGATCTAATATCATGTGAAATTTATCACCCGCCACATCATAAATATGTGTTAATCCATTGAAAATACCACCATCAGGGGTTACATGATTAAGCGCGATAATTGTTGTTACTAATCCACCTAACACCAACAACGCTACCTGTACCACATCTGTCCATGCAACCGCCGATAAGCCCCCATACAGCGAATATGCTGCAGCAATAAGTGCTAATCCAAGCATCGCTATAAATAACAAACTTCCATCTCCTGAACCCCAGATGGTATCAAGAGCTTTTGCACCTAAGAACATAACCGTAGTTAGATTCACAAATACAAAAAGTGCGATCCAGAAAATAGCCAAAATCGTTTTTAAGGTGGTATTAAACCGATGCTCAATAAATTCTGGAATAGTATATAACTTCTTCTCTATAAATATAGGTAACAGATATTTACCAACAATGAGCAACGTTATAGCAGCCATCCACTCGTAAGAAGCAATGGCTAAACCAACTGCAAAACCCGAACCCGACATACCAATTATTTGCTCTGCCGATATGTTTGCTGCAATTAGTGATGCACCAATTGCCCACCACGGCAACGATTTACCGGCTAAAAAGTAATCTTCAGCATTTTTTTGATGCCCTTCTTTATCTCGTGATACCCACAAGCCAATACTCACTATCATGAGTACATATAATGTAAAAACAATAATATCAATTAATTCCATAAAGTAGTTTTATAAATATTTATTGGACTAACTCAAGAAGGTAGCACCATAAAAAGTCAAAAAGGTCAGTCATTTTTAAAAAGATGAACCAAATTTTAACTTGATTGTTAGCGTTAACATATTTAAATATGTTCAAATGTACAATACTCGTACAGATATTTAAATCACTCTAATCAATTATCAATGAATGTACTTGTAACGGGCGGTGCCGGTTATATCGGAAGTCATACAGTTGTAGAACTATTAAATACAGGCCATGAAGTCTTCATTGTTGATAATTTGAGCAATAGTAGTTCAGAAGCTGTTAAACGAATAGAGGAGCTGACTAATAAAAGTCCTCAACTATTCATTCAAGATTTGCGAGATAAGGCCGCCCTACGGGATCTATTTGATGCCAACTCTATAGATGCTGTAATACATTTTGCAGGATTTA
The DNA here is from genome assembly GCA_017640605.1 of Balneolaceae bacterium. Lineage (GTDB taxonomy): Bacteria > Bacteroidota > Rhodothermia > Balneolales > Balneolaceae > HXMU1420-13. The sequence continues at coordinate 37,140 of JAEPQH010000012.1, forward strand.
AAGCTGTAGGTGAGTCGGTACAACAGCCTCTTAAATACTTTCGAAACAATCTTGAGAGTACATTAACTTTGTGCGAGGTGATGTCTGAGTATAATGTGCACAAATTAGTATTTAGCTCATCAGCTACAGTATATGGTGACCCTTCTTCGGTGCCCATTCCGGAATCTGCTCCCCTTTCTGCTACTAATCCTTATGGGCGAACTAAATTATTTATTGAAGAGATTCTACGCGATGTTTGTGCCTCAAACGAGCATTTCAGTGTTGCGATCCTTCGATATTTCAATCCCATAGGAGCTCATTCTTCAGGATTAATTGGAGAAGACCCTAACGGAATTCCAAATAACTTACTTCCTTTCATTTCTCAAGTTGCAGTTGGGCGTAGAAATGTTCTTTCGGTTTTCGGAGATAGTTACCCTACAAAAGATGGAACCGGTGTACGTGATTATATTCACGTGGTAGACCTTGCGATAGGACACCTAAAAGCTCTGCAACAACTTACCAACGATTCTGGGCTGCACATTTATAATTTAGGAACTGGAAAAGGTACTTCTGTTCTAGAAATGATTTCAGCATTTGAAAAAGCTTCCGGAAAAAAGATTCCTTTTGAAATAGTAAACAGCAGAGCCGGAGATGTAGCTACCAGTTACGCTGACCCCAGAAAAGCGGAAAATGAGTTGGGCTGGAAAGCGGTGCGAGATATTCACCAAATGTGCTTAGATACTTGGCGATGGCAAGCAAAAAACCCAAATGGTTATCATACCTAATAATACCTATGAAAATTAGTTTAATAATTTTAGTCCTAATCCAATTCCAATTTATTTCAAAAGCATTTGGACAATCTTCCGATTCGCCAAACATAATTTTTATTATTGCAGATGATCTGAATCAGTTTGTTGGGGCATATGGTGAATATGAGGAAGTTAAAACTCCAAACTTAGACCTGCTGGCTTCTAAGGGAACTCTGTTTACAAACGCGCATTCGAACGCTCAGGTTTGTGCTCCATCGCGTGCGAGTTTGTTTACAGGTATTTATCCGCATAAATCTAAAAATACAGGCTTTGAAAACTGGCGAAATAATGATGTTTTGCGTAATTCAAAAACGATTATGGAGCATCTTCGGGATAATGGCTATAAAACGGCCGGTGTAGGCAAATTGATGCATCAACCTTGGAAACCTTCTTGGGACGTCTATGGCTTAAAGCAAGATTATACACCAATTGCATTTAATGGCAATGATCGTGTTGGTCACCCAAGTGTTCCCCTCCCATTTAGAAATCTAGGTCCTTTAGACGCTACTTTTGCGCGTTTATCCGATGTACCGGTAGTTGAGCCCGATAGTATCAATCCGGGACATGAAGGCTGGTATTTGTACCCTATGAGGCAAACCTTAAGGTACAATAATGAAAATGATCGAGGTTTATTACCCGACGAAAAAACGGTGAATTGGGCCATTGACAAACTTAACGAATGGGAACAAGTAGACGATCGTAAACCATTTTTTTTAGGCGTTGGATTAATTCGACCTCATACTCCTTTAGTAGTACCTGATCGTTTCTTTGATATGTTTCCAATCGATGAAATAGAACTCCCAGAGATTATAGAAAATGATGATGAGGACACTTTTTATGAACAACAATTTCATCCCGAAGACTCAAAAGGCAGGTATCACTATAAAGCCCTAATGGCTTCATTTAACGGTAAAGAAGAAGCATTAAAAACCTATTATCAAGCATATTTAGCATCTATAGCTTTTATGGATGAACAACTTGGTCGCTTGATTTCTGCTCTTGATGATTCAGAGTTCTCTGAAAATACGATCATAATTTTTACAAGCGACCACGGCTATACATTGGGTGAAAAAGATCAGCTTTTTAAAAATAATTTATGGGAGAGTTCTACTCGTGTACCTTTGATAATCTATAACCCTGCCACCTCTCAAGTGCCTAATAGTGATATCCCGGTTAGTTTAATAGACCTCTTCCCTACTATTAGTGAGCTTGGAGGAGCAACGGGTGATAATCGTAAAAATGAGTTAGGCGGTTCACTAGATGGTAGAAGCCTTGCCCCCCTACTTGAAGGTGATAAGTCATCATTTCAAAATCATTATGCCTTAAGTATGGTAGAAAATGAGTCAAAAATTCACTTCAGCCTACGCACTCTAGATTGGAGATTCATTAAATATACTGACGGGAGCATTGAATTATATGATCACAGAAACGATCCACTTGAATCTATTAATCTAGCAGATTCTGAAACTCATAGGGCCATAAAAAGAGAGCTAGAAGAACGATTACACACTATCATAAATAATTAATATCAGCTGCTATAAACTTATGAATCAACTAGTAGGTTCAACCACTTTCAAAAGTAATACAATACTTTACCTTACACTTTTATGTTTGCTTAGTTTTTTAACCTTCTGTTCTACCGATGCGATTATTACTGATCAAGAAATTGAAGCTACAGTATACTATTTCAATTCTGAAACCGGAAACGACCAAAATTCCGGGGTTTCAATCGACTCGCCTTGGAAATCACTCTCGAAAATAGATTCATTAGATTTGCAACCTGGTGATAGAATTTTGCTGGCAAAAGGACAAGAGTTTCAGGATCCCATCATCATAAAAAATGTTGCCGGTGCTGATGATGCACCAATTCTCATATCAACCTATGATGACAGAACTAATGATAGAAGTGATTTTGCATTTATCAAAACGCAAGGACATTTAAACGCTGTATTAGTACAAAATTCAAGCTTTGTTAAAATTGAAAATCTTTCAATTTCTGCAGGGCCAATACCTGGTGAAGTAATTACTGAGCGCGGTAATAATATTATGCGTATTGGCGTAAAAATTGATGTTTCTGAATTCGGTGTGTTTGAAAATATCAAACTCAAAAATCTTGAGATCAAAGATATATTTTACGAAAACCCTGGAATTGATAGAGGCTCTAGCGAAGTAAAAACGGCGAACGGTACGCAGAGTTATGGATGGGGAATTCGTGTGTTTAATGAACGTTCTGGCTCCCTGCTACGAAATATTGTTATAGATTCAGTTCATGTTGAGAACGTATCCCATACAGGTATCAAATTTACATCTCCAAAATATGGCGATGATTTCGGCATTAAACAGATACAAGTATCAAATAGCCGCGTTTATAAAACTGGTGGGCCTGGAATCCAAATGTCTGGTGTTTATGATGGGCATATTTTTGGTAACAAAGTTGATCGTTCTGGTAGCTTTGATGACTCTAGGAAATGGGGACGAGGCAGTGGGCTTTGGACTTGGAGCACCTCTAACGTATTAATCGAACACAACAGCTTCACCAATGCAAATGGGCCGGGCGACTCAGCCGGTGCACATATCGATTTTAATTGCAGTAATATCATCTTACAATATAATTTCAGTGCCAATAATGCAGGTGGGTTTTGTGAAATTCTCGGGAATAATTATAACTGCTCGTATCGTTATAACATTAGTGTAAACGACGGCCATCGTGTAAAAGGTGAAAATGGTGCTTTCCAAGAAGGCAAAGTGTTTTGGCTAAGCGGATACAATGGAAATAAGCCCCGTTCAGGTCCATTTAATAGCTATTTTTATAATAATACTATCTATGTAACAGAATCTATTCAAGCTAAAATTGCCATTGATCGAATGTCGGATGGCATACTTATTTCTAATAATATTTTCCATATCGAGGGTGAAGCCAAATCCGTTTTAGGAGATCAGTATAATCCTGAAACCGAAGGTGAAGTGAATACTTTGAACACCGTGTTTAAAAACAATTTATTTCTTCACAATGAAAGCTGGCCTTCCGATTATCCTTGGCAAGATGACGCCCCAATGTTTGGAAATGCAGCTTTTTTAAATTTAGGGGGCTTTTCGATTGAAGATTACACACCAAAAAACAGAGATTTAATTCAAAACAAAGGGGTTTTAATAAACACAATACCTAGTGATGATTTTGGTCTATATATCGGACTTGAAGTAAAGCAGGATATACTTGGAAACCCAATTGTTGGATTACCTGATTTAGGTGCCATTGAAATACAGCAGTAATTAGGTTTTAACTAGTAAAAGCTCATTACGTTGATTTGAATTGACTTCAAATTCAATTCACATTTTCATAACCAAAAATATTGAGCCACTTAAATTGCTCCCGAAATCACTAATTCAGCAATGCTCACAACAGGCATGTTCTGCTTTAAGATTTGAGTCATCATTTTTAGAGGCACTAAACATTGAACGAAAAACTTCCCCACCACCGAATTTATTCTGAATTCTGATTGCGTTTCCGATGGCTAGTAAAGCCACTCCAACATCCGCGAAAATGGCTTCCCACATGGATGCAAGTCCATAAGCGGCCATTGCCATCACCAACACTTTTATGCCTAGTGAAAACACGATGTTTTGCCACACCACCCGATGCGTAAATCGCGCAATATTGATGGCTAATGGTATTTTCGAAGGCTGATCAGTTTGAATAACCACATCGGCGGTTTCAATGGTAGCATCCGAGCCGATTCCGCCCATCGCTATGCCCACATCCGATAGAGCGATTACGGGCGCATCATTTACTCCATCTCCCACAAATCCAATCACTTTCCCTTCGCCCTTGGCTTCGTCGACAAATCTGTATTTTTCGTCGGGTAAAAGACCTCCATAGGCTTCATCCAATCCTAACTCATTCCCGATATAATGTACAACAGCTTCATTGTCTCCCGAAAGCATAACCAAACGTTTCACGCCTACTTCACGCAGTTGATGAATCGCAGATTTACTGTCTTCTTTAATTTTATCAGCGATTACAATGGTGCCCACATGCGCGTTGTTGATTGCAACGTGAACCAATGTTTCTGTGCTAGATTGCTGAAATGGCTGCATAGAAACCATGTGTTCGTTTAATAACTCCTGATTTCCAACTAACACCCATTGATCACGCACTTTTGCTTTTAGTCCTTTCCCCGAAATCTCTTCCTGATAATGAGTTTCCATCAGTTCGCTTCCGTTAGCGTACTCTATTATGGCTTTTCCAATCGGATGGGAAGATTGTGTTTCCAGTGACGCTGCAAAAGCAAGTATTTCGTTATCTGATAATCCATTATGGGAAAGCACTTGCCGAACTTCAAAAGAACCTTCGGTCAGGGTACCGGTTTTATCCATAAACAGCGTTTCCATTTTTCTAAGCTGATCCAGATAATCGGAGCCTTTGAATAAGATTCCGTTTTGCGATGCCGCACCGATCCCGCCAAAGTAACCGAGTGGAATCGAAATCACCAGTCCGCACGGACATGAAACAACCAAAAATATCAATGCTTTATAGAACCACTCTTGAAATTGGTATGCATCCACAAAAAAGTATGGTAAAAAGGTGAGCGCCACGGCTAACCACACCACAATGGGCGTGTACACTTTTGCGAATTTGGTCATGAAGCGCTGAGTAGGTGCCTTTCGTTGTGTCGCTTCTTGAACTAATGCCAAAATATTGGCGAGCTTGGAATCTTTAAAACTACTTCTCACTTCTACCTTAACCGGAGCCGATTCGTTGATGGATCCTGCCCAAACTTCTCCGCCTTTTTTAAGTTGAACAGGTTTCGACTCTCCCGTTAGCGCCGCCGCATTTATAAATGCCTGATCACTCAGCAAAATACCATCCAGCGGAATTTTCTCACCGGGTTTTATGCGAATGATTTCCCCAATATTTACTTCTGATGGATGTAGTTCAACCAACGAGCCTTTCCGTTCAACCACTGCAATATCCGGTTGCTGATCAAGCAACTTTTTGATCGAATTTCGTGCTTTATGAACAGCTCCATGTTGTGCGTACTCACCTATCATATAGAACAGCATCACGGCCACACCTTCTGCATATTCACCAAGTATAAAGGCGCCGATCGTTGCAATACCCATCAAAAAAAACTCACTGAATACCGTGCCGTTTTTAAGAGAGTTGAATGCTTTCAACCAAACAGGTCCGCCAACGGCTAGATACGAAATCCCATAAAGTGTGAGATACACCCAAGCGTTACCCTCGAATGGGAAAACAAATTGCACCAACAATGCGGCAGATAAAAATAAGGCGCTGATTGCGGCTTCTTTGTATGTTGTAAGAAATGCTATCATGATGAATTACTTTGCCTAATGATAGCAGTAATGCACATTAACCTATTGCAGATTTATGTAATTCTCGTGCAAAATTATGTCAGATTTGATCGATGGAAATGCGTTTGTTCTCTTTGATTTCTTTGAAATGAGAGGGTGATAATCCGGTTTCTGTTTTAAACTGACGTGAGAAATGCTGCTGGCTACTATACCCGAGTTCATAAGCAATCTCAGTAAGGGTATGCTCGCCGTATACAATCAGTTCCTTGGCACGCTCTACTTTTTGCAGGATGAAATAGCGTTCGATGGACTTCCCTTCAACATTGGAAAAGAGTCGGCTTAAATGCTGATACTCTTTATTCAGATTTTGCGAGAGATAATCAGAAAGTTTTCCCGTTAGTTCTTTATTGGTTCTCACCAATTGAATGATCAACTGCTTAATCTGTTCAACGGTTTTACTGCCTTGATCATTAATGATTTCAAACCCATTTTTTTGCACCACATTCATTAAGCGCTGATATTCCAAATCTGAGATAGATTCAGAAAGTGTGAGTTCGCCAAGTTCGATATGCTTCACGTTGAACTCAGCTTTGGCCAATTTTTCTTCCAGCACTTCGGCACAGTGACTGCATACCATATTTTTTATATGAAAATGATTTTGTGCCATACGTTTATCGACAATGCTTAACCTGGTTTGGATTCCTTCCTCAAGAATATCGTAAAACTTTTGAGACTGATTGTCATCAGACTTTAAGTTAAGAGGAAAGATTATAGGATTTTTGTCAAAGAAACTCATCCTGTAGCACAAAGCATTCCATAGTGCGAGTTAACAATACCGGATCTTTCAGAATAGTGCAGTAGATTTTACGAAGTTTACTTCCGTCAGTATTTTAGAATTCTGGTTAACGACATGTAATCGATCATTGCTTCGTTAATTTGCCCGTCCATATTTCTATTGTGAGGTAGATACTCTATTTGAAATGAGTGATCACCTTTATCTAACTCAATTTCAATTTGATTTGAATATCCCCAATTTGACCATTCTCCGGTGCCCCGTTGCGGGAAAACAAAGGTCCCGACATTTTGTTCATTAACTGTGAAAGTTCTTATTCCGCAATTATTATCGGTATTCCAAGGACCATTACCGTTTGAGTATCTCAATTGTACTAAAAAAGTACCGGGTTCATCAATACTAACAGGAAAGCTAATGCTCGTATTTTGGTCTAAATTTGTTAGTACGGCACCGGTTCCCGAATAATCGGAGATCGAAATAGTTGATTTAGAATCTACCTTATCCTCCAGTTCGTAAATCTTTTGATCTCTGTCTGAATAATATGGCAACGGTTCACTCAAAAAAGAATAATGCTTATCGTGATTTAGAGCTCGCACTTGATACAAACCGGGTAATTTTCCGTTTAGCGAGTACTCGTTTAGCTTCGTTTTTTCGACAAATTCACCATTTCTGAATATCTCATAAGTATCATCCGGATGTGTTAACTCCCACTTTAATGTGTGATTATCCAAGCGTACATCGGGTGTGGTTGGCGAAAATGCATTCCTTACCTGATTACCTTCTTGCTTATTGGTAAAGTTGTTGTTCATTTTGATTTCAACTTCAACTTGTCCGGTAATATCGACTGGGATTTTGTAGTCGACAACTTCTACACCATTTACTTTCATCGAAGCAATCTCATCACCATAACCTTCTACTGTGATATCTAGCACCGCATTTCGGTAATTAAAACCACGAAGCTCTTTTCGGCCTTCATAAGCTTTAGGAATAGTTGGTGAAAACTTTAGTCCATCTACCGTGAAATCCATCCCTAAAAATATTCGATAAACCATTGCAAGATTCCCTGCAACACTCCACAACTGTCGGTCTGAATTGATCTGAGTTCCTTTGAAGTCACCACTTTCGGCAACCATATTTTCTTTATTGGTTAAGAATAAAGCAGCTGGTCGGAAGATGGAAGCGAGTCCATGATTTAGGGAAGATTCCGACTTCGTTTCGCTTACTGCCCAATTCCAATATGCCTGTACAAATGGCCAGATTCCGTTATTGTGATATGGAGGGATATCCGGTATCTGCGGATAAATGGTTGGTATGCCAAATGGAATTACCGGAGCTTTTGAGACTATCTCCATTTTTTTATTTTCATCGGCGATATCGAATAAAATACACAAAGCATTTCCGAGTGCTTCAAACTTTGGAGAAGAAGCAAGGTAATGCCGCCCATACAGATACTGTTCATAGTAACCGAGTTCTTCATTCCAAAAATGTTGATTGATGTTCTGTTTCAGAGCCTCTGCTTTTTCATGATATTTTTCAGCATCATTTAGTTCACCTAATGCCTCTGCCATCTCCGACAGAATATTAAGCGACTGATAAAAATCGGCATTGGTACCCAGATTTAAAGATTGCGAAATATCTACATTATCCATCCACCTTGGATAGGTTTGCTCCCTCCAATCCAAAAACGAGGATTCTCCTTTGAAAAGACCAAATCGCTCATCCAAAATGTGATTTGCTATATCATCTTCAAAGCTGTTTCGAATGATGGGATACACATATTCCAGCCAAGATTCATCCCCGGAAACCAGATAAATTTCCCAAGCCGCAATACTCCAAACAATCCGATCAGTAGAAACAGGCCAAGCTCCACCCGATCCGGTATCCTGTATAATCCGATCATTTTTTACTTTTTTCATAAGACTTGTTTTCGAAAACTCTAAATCCAGAAAAGCGTACGCTAAAAGCACACTGTAACTGATATCTCTGGTCCATACTCCCTCCCATTTTGCGCCTGTTCTGAAAGTGCCATCATCTTCCTTTAACATCATTGTTTCATCCAGCGACATCTTGTAAAGTGCATCTACAAGCAGCTGATCGGAGGAATACTTTGGATAAGCGCTTATGTCGTTACTTAGCACCCATTCGTTTTCTACTTCGCTATTTGCCGGAGAAGGATTGAAGATAAACGTGGCTTCATAAATGCCGTCACTATTCTCATCATGCAATCGATAATCAGGATTAGCACTTAGATTTTCAAAATCCCATGATAAAGGTTCAGAACCTCCGGCGATATATACTCCATGAAAATCGGATTCATTAATTTTTTCTCCCGCCCAGTTAGTATAAAATCCTTTCTCTTCGAACTCTCTAAACACTTTTTTCATATCTACCCGAATTGTAACCTCTGTATCAGCGGGTAGCACAGAACTTGCGTTTGATTTGATAAATGAGGCCGGATCTTTTGCTCCAAATTGGATAACCGGGGTTACATACCTTCCATTTTCCGGAACTATTGTGAGAATATGGTCCTGTCCCGATGGTGCTTCGTTATCCTTACCATTGATTGCAAACTTAAAACTGAGTGTTGAAGAAAAGTTCGCACTCGCTGGACTCTGATAGTTTGATACCATTCGCTCCGACTCTACTGCTTCAGCATAAAAATCTCCTTGTTCCACACGGTTGTGGAATACCGAAAATTCTTCACTGTTAAATATTGGTTTGATATTGTAACTAGCTGCATAAACCAGGCACAGCATTAGCAGGGTCCATAAATATTTCATGTCCGGGAGAAGTATGTGGGAAGTGCAAAAACACTTCCCAGATTACTGTTTATTAATTGTTTATTTGATGAGCATCATCTTTTTAGTAAGTACCGAAGACGATGTTTCGAGTACATACATATACATGCCACTCGATAATGACGATGCATCGAATTTTGCGGTATGTGCACCTACCGAAAGTGATCGGTCAATTAAAGTCGATACTTTACGACCTAACATATCATATACCGATAGAACAACCTGACTTGCTTCTGGTACTTCAAAGGTAATGTTGGTGGTAGGATTGAAAGGATTCGGATAATTTTGGTGCAGTTTAAAACCTTCAACCACTAAACGATCTTCCTCATTTGAATTAGAGTTTAATTTCTCAAAAATGATGGTTGCGCTGTCAACATTTACAGTGATTAAATATTCTCCTGTATCGGCTTCCGCTACTACCCATTTATAATCCGGATTTGTAGCTGCACATCCTATCAGTACTTCAAAAGCAGTTGAAGATAGTGGTGCATTTTCTTCAGTTGGATGAATCCATTCGCCGGCACAGAAATCATTCTCGGCATAGGTTTTAATTTTCATCTCACCTGCAAGCAAATCGCCTTGCCAGGTAAACATGGCGCTGTTTTCTGAATCTTTAATCAACGCAGTTTGTGCACCTAAATCCCATCCACCTGGTGTAGCACTTCCAACCATATAAAGCTCATCGATGGTTGTTGTAAATGGCTCATCTAATACTATACTTACGGTAGTATCATTTATATTTGCAGTAACACTGTAAATACCGGGTTCCATTATTTCCCATTTATAATCGGGATTACCATCTGCACAGCCCATAAAAATATTTGCTTCAGTTTGATCGAGAGGCTGACTAGCCATTTCCGGATGCATCCAATCACCGGCACAGAAATCATTCTCGGCGTAGAGTTTAATCTTGAATTCACCAGCAGTTAAGGTATCGGTATAGGTAAATATGCCTGCATCGGTATCAGACTTTATCATTGGTGTTTGAGATGCTAAATCCCAACCACCAGGAGTAGCACTACCAACTAAAAAAGCAACGTCCATAGTATCTACAACTTCATCTTCCCCTTCACTGAAATCAATGGTTGATGCTTTAAGGTCTACTTTAAGCGTAATAAGAGTGTCAGAAGTTACCGTCCATTGGTTATCCGGGTTTCCATCCGCACAACCTTCTAAAATTTCGACAGCCCCGTCGTCTAAAGGAGCAGATCCAGATGTGGGATGTACCCAATTTCCACCGCAGAAATCGTTCGAAACGTAAGTTTTAATCTTGAAGTTACCGGACGTTAATGTACCGGTCCAGCTAAATACACTATCACTCGTTTCTTCCATAGCTGTTTGGTTTCCCAGATCCCAGCCACCCGGAGTTGCATCACCTACCAAAAATAATTCAGCTTTCTGTTCAGCAGTAAACTCAGAAAATGCAATGGTTGAATCGGCAATATTTACTGTAATAGTTACACTTGTATCTGAAGCGACTGACCATTGATTATCCGGATTTCCATCTGCGCAACCTTCTAGAATCTGGACAGCGCCGTTTTCTAGAGGAGCAGAAGCTGTAAGAGCATGTACCCAATTACCGCCACAGAAATCATTTTCAGGATAGGTTTTTATTTTAAATGATCCTGACGTTAGCGTACCACTCCAACTGTATATAGAATCCGAATCTTGAGTCATTGCGGTTTGATTCGCAAGATCCCAGCCTCCGGGCGTGGCATCACCTACCAAATAAAGTTGAGCTTGAGTGTTCATCATCCCAAACATCACAAAAAGGATAGTTACAAAAAGCATTCGTTGTAGAAGTTTAATCATGTTTATCTCCGGCTTAGTTAGTATTCAATAATTCTTAATTCGTGGTTATTCTCAGCACTGTAACTCCATGCGATGGAATGGACTCTGTGTAAGAGCTCATCTCACCAAGATCGGTGTGCTCCCATAAATCTCTTACCGATGCATTTCCTGAAATGCCTAATTCCTTTGCAAAGTTAATGCTACGTTCTTGTGGACTGTCTTCACGGTTGAATAATCCAACAATCCAATCCCCATTACTCATTTGTCCTTTCCAAACCTGACTACGAGCATCATTCGGATTGTTTACCAAAGGCTTGCCTACAAAACCATCCTCATTGAGTGCGAGTAGCTCTTCATTTTGATACACCCATAAATTATCCCCAATGGTGTTGTATTGATCGGCAGGAGTAACCGGTCCGCCAGCTAACAAATGCAGCGAAATAACGCTCTTTTTCTCATCGTCATTAGCCATGGTGTTAATGCGGATGAAATCTCCATCCAAAATCATTTTTCCACGGCCTGCGATGTATGACCAATAAATATATCCGTCGAATGCGTTAGCAAACTGAGACCAATACGGTCGTCGAACTCCCCTGGCATCTTCACTGAATTTTTCCCAGCCACCGGTTAAAGCATCTTCATTTATTCGAATCATATGTCCGTAGCGTTGCTCCACTTCTGCTTCGTTATTTAAAGCCGGCATTACTACGCTAAACAACATCTCATTCGCATCGCAAGCTTCCTTAATCCAGCGCATTGCTTTGATGTAATCGTCTCTGTCGCGTTCTGGACCTACATCCCCAAAGTTTTTGTCAAAACCTTCTTCAAACCAGGAAAGAAAATCTACCCGAAGGTATTTAATCCCCATATCTGCATAATGCTGAACATATCCTTTCACATATTCTTCGGCTCCTTCTCTGTTTACTTGTACCCAGGTAAACCAACGCGTTTCTTCATTCACATCAATGATTGATGATAGTGGGATATCGGTGCCTTTAATTACAACACCGGCATCTACTGCAGCACGATTTACCCATAATGGATTATCATACATGCCGAGCGTCATCCCTCGACGCTCTAATTCGTCTGCCCACCATGCATAATCCTGTTCCCAGTTGGATGAGTGCTTGGTTCGGTAACCGAATTCATTAAACGATTGCACATCGCCCCAACCATCCACAGCAACCATTTCAAAACCGTAAGGCTTCAAATTTTGATCTACCCAATCGATGTTGCGCATAAAATCGTCTTCGGTGATATAATTATCGGGTTCGCCGCCAAGCTCACGTGTAATATGATATTCGTACACGCTCCAATAAAGAGGTGCTTTGTGAGGGTTTTCCGGTATTTCGCCGAGCACTTCCGGCTCACTTTGCCTGATCTCGGTATCGTCAACAGTAGGTTCTAAACTGGATGAGGTGCAACCGAGTAGCAGGAGTAATATCAGAAAGTGAAAATTCATGCTTCTATGATTTGGATACTTAAAGTTCATCTTGATAATTCTTTTCTATTGCGCACTAATATTGATGGTTCTTGACGCCATATTAATTTGTATTGAATAATTACCGGCCTCAGCATCTCCAATCACCCATTTGTAATCGGGATTATCTGCGTCACACCCGACCAGTAATTCAAAATCCGTGCTGGTTAAAGCTTGTCCCTGACTTGTTGGATGAATCCATCTGCCACCACAGAAGTCGTTTCCGGCATACACCTTAAATTTGAACTCGCCGGCAACCAGCTCGCCCGACCAATTGAATTCAAATTCATTTTGAGGATTTTGTGTTAGCGCTGTTTGACTTGCAAGATCCCAACCTCCCGGACTTGCGCTCCCAACCATGTATATTTCATCGAAGGTTTCTCCGATAATCTGATCTTGATTGATCGTTATCGTTTCCTCGAGGAAATTAATGGTGATTGAATAAATACCCGGCACTTCCACATTCCATTTGTAATCGGGATTACCGGCTGCACACCCTTCTTCGATACTATATTCCGTAGCACTTAAGGCTTGATTACTTTCAATCGGGTGAATCCAATCGCCACCACAAAAATCCTGCTCAGGATAGGTTTTAAATTTAAATTCGCCGGTACGTAGTGTATCTGTCCAGGTAAAAATATTGGGATTATCCGGGTTTACAGTCATTGGCGATTGTTGAGACAAATCGTACCCCCCACTTGTAGCTGTACCAACTATAAAAATATCATCATAATCGACTATGGCTTCCTGAAAGAAAATCTGCAGTGAAAACTGCATAGAATCTTCATTTTCAGCAGCATCTGTAACTGATACTAGCACTTGATATAAGACATTGGGATTTAGGTCTGACAAGTCAAGAGAGTATTCAGAAACCGTGCCTAATGCTTCATTAGTTACATCAATTAGCGTGTTTTGACCCTCAGAAATTTCAACATGATATGCCTGAAGACCGGTCTCATCGAGTACTTTTATATCCAAAAAATTTCCCAGATAGGAATAACTAATGGTGAGCGTATCACCTTCACTTACTCCATCCAAATCAATAACAGGCTTGGCAATATCTTCTATAATCCCTGAGCTTACACTATTATCTTGGCATCCGGTCATCAAACCAATTAGCAAAACTAAAGCTACCGGAAACACCCTATTATTGAACACTTTAAAACAATTTTTAGCGGACCACATCATGACTAGTAATTAGGGTTTTGTTTCATATTGGGATTCAAATCGATATCAGTTAGTGGAATTGGTAACACGGTATGAGTAGCGGGATCGAAATTTGATTTCCCAAGTGATTGGAAAAACTCCTCTGCTGCTTCCGGTCCGGCACGCATTATATCGAACCACCATTGACCTTCGAAGGCAAGTTCGACTCTGCGTTCTTGCAAAATGCGTACTCTCAATTGTTCTTGGTTCAATCCACTTAAATCTGATAATCCAGCTCTGGAACGAACTTGGTTGATATATGGAAGTGCTTCGTCAGGTCTTCCCTGCTCGTTAATGGCTTCTGCCAGTACTAGTAATAAGTCGGCATAGCGCAACACCGGCATGTTTAGGTCGCTGTCTATTGCATTAGTTGAAGCACTGCCTTGAACCCACTTTTTTATGTTATATCCGGTTGATGAAAATGAAGGGTCGTAGGTGTAGCCCGAATAAGTATCACCGGTTTGCCATACTGTTTGTGCTAATCGCACATCTCCCGGTTCATAAGCATTTACAAACTCCTGGGTTACGTGTCCCCAACCAAATCCACCACCCGGTGAGATTCCACTTCCTCGGGGGTTTGTGAATTCAGGTGCCCAAGATCCCTGATGTTTTTTATCAAAAGCGCCAAAACCCGCTCCTGAACTAAATTGTACTTCAAAGATTGATTCTGAGTCGTTTTCATTAATCGGCTCAAAGTTCTGGCTGTATAACGTATTAAGTGCATACCCTAAGGTAGTAACTTCAAGTGCTGTAGATTCTGCACTAGCGTAGTCTCCTTGTGTGAGGTAAACTTTGGCCAAAATACCAAGAGCCGCACCGCGGGTTGCACGCCCAACTTCAGCGTTATCTCTACCTGAATACCGCACTGGCAAAACATCAGCTGCTTCCGTTAAATCGGTAATAATCTGCTGATAGGTTTCTTCTTTGGTAGCCCTGCTTACAAATAAATTATCGCTCGCAGCGCTGGTAATGATGGGCAAGCCTCCAAATAATCGAACTCCATTAAAATAAACCAAAGCCCGGATGAATTTGGCTTCTGCAATAATTCGTTCGCGCAGATCATCTTCAATATTTTCCATGGAGCCAACGCGTTCGATTACCAAATTCGCTTTCGAAACGGCCGGCCAGATTCCACGCCATAAATCCTCTACTCCGGGATTGTCGGGCTGGACAATAAACAGTGCCAATTGTTTAGTTTCAAATCCATCTTCTCCGCCGCCGGCACCTACTTCCGCATTACCGGCAACAATATCTAAAGTCCACAATCTGAAATTATAATTATTGGGCCACTGCAGGGTCTGATAGGCTCCATTTAGCGCTGCAATTGCATCTTCGGTGGTATTAAAAAAGTTCTCACTATTGATTGAATTCTGCGGAGTGGAGTCCAGAATTGCACCATCGCATGACCACACGAGCAGAACTAGAAGTACATATTTAATTGATTTTTTCATAGTACACATATTTTAAAATCCCAGTTTAAATCCACCAGTAATGGTTCTGCTTTGAGGATAAACACTGTTATCGATCCCGCTCGAGCCCACTTCCGGATCAAAGCCCGAATAATTGGTAATGGTGTATAAATTTTGAATGGAGGTGTATACCCTAAACTGCCTGATTCCTACTCTTTGTGTTATTTTTTTAGGGATGCTATATCCGAACGTCAAATTCTTGATCCTCAGAAATGAACCATCTTCGATGTACCGGTCAGATACACGTAAATTATTATTTGGATCAGTAGTGGTTGCTCGTGGTACTGTGGTACTACTTCCCTCTCCCCTCCATCTATCTAACGTACTTGTTAGTTGATTGGAGGCCGTAGTCATCGACTCGTTAAACAATCGATTGGCATTAAAAATCTCTCCTCCATAACTCCCTTGAATGAAGATGTTTAAATCAAAATTCTTGTAGTTCAGCGTATTTGTCCAGCCGTAGTATATTTCAGGATTTGGATTTCCCAAGAAAGTTCGGTCTTGGTCATTGATGATTCCATCACCATTCAGGTCTTTATACCGGATGTCGCCCGGAGCTGTATACCGAGTTGAAGAGGAATAACCCCGCCCTAAGTTTGGATCTTGATTCTGCTCGGCATGTGCATACACCTCCTCCCAGTTTTGGAAAATACCATCAGTTTCAAACCCATAAAAAGCGCCAATAGCCTGACCAACCTCTAAACGAGATGCAAACTTGCTGAAGGTTAATTGTCCGGCAGGAATCGGATCGTCGCCATTTGCTCCACTTAGTCGAATTATCTCATTGATATTTCGGGAAATGTTTACGCTGGTTGTCCATTGAAAGGAGCTTGAGTTTAATGTATGATTGATACTGAACTCAAAACCTTTATTTCTGATTTCCCCAATATTAAGTACAGGACGCTGCGCATCGAAATATCCGGAAGTGATTGGGATTGGAGAGATCAGCAGCATATCCTCGGTTTCGCGTTGATAGAATTCTATAGTCACATCGGTGCTACCTTCAAATAGAATCAGATCCAACCCTACATTTGATTGCACCACGCGTTCCCATCGCAAATCGTCGTTAGGAAGGTTTTGTGGAATAATGGCCGGCACAGTTTCATTACCAAAACTGTAGTTGTAGGTGGGATCCAATAGCGCAATAAAACCGAAGGCTGGAATAGATTCCTGATTTCCGGTTACGCCGTGACCGACACGTAGTTTTATGTCGGATACGCCTTTAATTGCCGGCATAAACGACTCCTGTGAAAGCCTCCAAGCAAAAGATGCCGATGGGAAAAATCCATAGCGATTGTTTTCCCCAAATCTTGATGAACCATCGTACCGCGAAGTTACTGTAACTAAGTATTTTGATTGGTAGCCATAATTCAACCTACCGATGTAAGAGAACAAACCAAATTCGGAGACAGAACCAAATACATCTTCATCTCCTTGAATGTTATCCAACTGATTGGCAACATCACTGATAAATTCTTGACCAAAAGCCCCAATAAATCGGTTGTTCGATTTCTGAACACTTACTCCGCCTAATGCAGTTATTCGGTGTTCGTCAAAATCCTTGTCAAAGGTTACGGTATTATCCCAAATCCAGTCAGTTCGGGTAAAAGAGGCCTCAAATAAACTGGAATTAGGATTCTCTTTCACACCCCAACTATATTTCGGGTTCCACGAACGTGAAAGTTCATAAGCGATATCTATCCCAAATTCAGATTTGAAACTGACAGACTCTGAGAGTTGTAAACTGGCATTCAAATTATTGATTAACCGGTGCTTATTCTCTCTTGATTCATTCACATTTGCCAGGCCAACCGGATTGGTTATATCACCGGAAAATTCTGCAATTCCCTCAGGACCTGAATACGTTCCGTTTCTGATAATTGCCTGATTGGGTAATGAACTGATTGCAGACCCCACAAGTCCGCCTCCACCTTCGTTTTGAAAATCGGAAAGACTGTAGGTGAAGCTGTTACCGATTTTCAAGATGTCGGAAACATCCGCATCCAGATTAATACGAAGTGATTTACGGTCGAAGCCGGATGCTATGATCACCCCATCCTGCGTTAAATATCCACCACTCACATTGTATTTGAGCGCTTCGCTTCCTCCGCTTACCGATACCCCAACATTACTGATTGCAGCTTCCCGGAAGATATGATCTAACCAGTTGGTTGTATTAGGTACCGCCGAGGGATTTGAATAGGCTGGGTTTAGTCTGCTTTCACCGCCATTAATCCTAGCTTCGTTATTAAGCTGAGCTAATTGTGGCGCTGATAGTACCTGAATTGGATTTTCCAGTTCTTGGATTCCTGTATATGCTTCAATATCGATTTCCATTTGGCCGGGAGTGCCACGTTTTGTGGTAATAATTACTACTCCGTTTGCACCACGGGCACCATAAATCGCAGCCGCTGAGGCATCTTTTAGTACATCAATAGTTTCAATATCGTCCACATTTATGGCACTCAACCCGCCATTAATCGGGAAACCGTCTACGACAAATAAGGGCTGAGAATTATTAATGGTACCGATTCCCCGGATTTGGACAGTTACACCATCCCCGGGTTTTCCTGAAAAGGGAATAACCTGTACACCAGAGAGTTTCCCTTGCAGCGCTTGATCTGCGCTCAGATAGGTAGCATCTGCGATATCATCCGTCGAAACCCGACCAACCGAACCGGTAAGATCTCTTTTTGTTTGAGTTCCATATCCAACTACCAAAAGTTCCTCGCCCAGTACCAATTCCGGTTCCAGAGCTACATCAATAGTGGTTCTGCCATTCATAGGAATTTCGAGCACTTCGAATCCTATAAATGAAAATTGAAGGGTATCAAACAGAGACGGAACATTCAGTTCATACCCTCCGTCTGCATTAGTAGAGATTCCGATCGTAGTCCCTTTCACAATAACATTTACCCCAGGCATGGTTTCGCCCGTACTTGCATCTGTAACTGTACCGGAAACTGTTCCTTCTACATCGGTTGATTGCTCATTGCCGGTAGCGATTGGTTTGAGAAGAAAGTTTCTGTTACCTATTTGTGTGTATTCCAGCTCTGCTATTTCTAACACTTTATATAGAGCATCTTCGAACTTTTCTGTATCTAAAATTGATGCTGGAAGTCGAAGGTCTGAGTTCAATACACTTTCGTAAACGAAGGTAACATTGAATCGATTCTCTAAGGTTTTTAGAGCTTCCTCTAAGGTTACTTGCTGTTCATCCGAAGCTTCTACTTTTGCTTCCTGAGCATATCCTTCTATGGTGCCGTATTGAGAAAATGATACAATAAAAGTTATCATTACCAGAGCCAGATAGAACCTAAGTTCCTTTTTTTTCATAATAAATTCGTTTCGATGTTAACTCCAACTTGTACTATTACCCGCATCGATTTACTCTCCTATGGTTACGGTATTTTCATTAAGGGAAACTTTTTGATTTAGAATCTCTTCCAGCGCATTTATGAATACTGAGAGATTATTATTTGGCAATGAACCCGAAATGAGCAGGTGTTTATACTGATCCTGTTCGAACACAAATTCTACATTGTAAATATGCCCCAGCCTTTTTGAAATCTCTTCGAGAGAACTTCGATCGAACACCAATTTACTTTCTGTCCATGACACATAGATTTCGCCATTGGCATTTTCAGTACTGATTTTTTGGGATGATGGAGACCATACACTCAACTCACCGGGTTTCATCAAATAAGTATCAAGCACTTGCTCTTGATCAATTAAATCCACTTTAACAGAACCTTCCTCTAAATAAACCTCCGTTTTATCAGAATATGCATTCACATTAAAGGTGGTACCAAGCACAGATACTTCCCCATTATCTAAATGAACTTTAAACGTTCGCTCCTGATCTCCTTCCAATCGATTTACTTGGAAATAAGCCTCACCTTTTAGCCAAACTTCCATATCGCCGTTTTGTGATTGTGAAGGAAACCGTAATTGAGAATTAGCATTTAATGTGATCTTTGACCCATCAGATAAGGTCAATATTTTCAGTTCTCCTAAATCGGTCGAAGTAATCGTGTATTCTTTAACTACCGTTTCAATTTCATTGCTATCAAAAAAGCCGGATTGAGCTACCTTAAAAACAATGGAAACGACAACAAGCATGAGAATTGCAGCAGCAATCTTTGGAATAGCTCGTCGAACCGAATTTCTTGGTGCGTGCAGTGCCTGAAGTCGTTCAACTTTTGAATAAGAATCAATCGACTGATTCAACTTTTTGAGCTCTCCATCGATATCAAGCCCCGTTGCAGGTAAAAACCCAAGATTATTGTGGATTTTTCTCAAGCTATCCGCCAGTTCTTTATTCTTGGCCTCAGCTTCTTCCCATGTTTTCCACTGTTCGGATTCTGCTGCGGAAGCATTTCCTTCGAGCCAACGCATGAAGGAAGCGGTTCCAAGTAAACGTTCAATTTCTTCCTGATTTCCAGACATATTTTATTATTTAGAGTTACTCACTTGTTGTAGGTGAGAAAAAAAACGACTCCAACTTTTACTACAAGACGTTAAATAAAACCCGGAGTACTCAATTTTTTTAAGTTTTTTATCCGGTTACTTCCATCGATCGCAGAATTACTATTAATGTGCTCAATCCCAGTGTTTTAACAATTCCCCGAAGATTGATAATCGCTCTTGATATGTTGTTTTTTACGCTTTGGTGATTAATTCCGATCACTTCGGCAATCTCTTTATTAGAAAGCCCATTGTAGTACCGAAGAAATAAAGTCTCTCGCTGCTTGTTGTTCAATTGGTTTAAAGCAATGATCAATTGTTGCTTCAACTCCTCAGTTACATCCTCTTTAAAGTGTACATCCTGTACTTCAAACGTTCTTTCGAATAATTCTGCTTCTATAATCTTATTTCGATTATCTTTTTTCCTTCGATCTTTAAGCTGATCGTATATCAGGTTTCTGAGTGAGACCAATAAATAGGCTTTCACAGAATCCGGAATCACTAGTCTCTCCCGTTTTATCCATAGCGACAGGAATAAATCCTGAATGCTATCACGAACCAATTCTTTATCGTCTATCAGTCTGTTTGCATAATCATATAACTCTTGATAGAAATATCTGAACAACCAATCCAGCGCAGACCTATCACCATCTTTCAGATGTTTCCATCTGTCGAGTATTTCCTTTTTTTGATATTCAGATGATCCGCTTCCCATACCAAATTTTGGGCGTTAAAGAATACTCTAATATAAAAAGCTTGGAAACGATGTGTGGTTGAAACTAGAAATGAATAGATGATTAGAACTGAGAGAATCAAAAAAGCCGGATAAAATATTTATCCGGCTTAAAAGGGTTAGAACGATCTATTTCAGTAGAATCATCTTTTTAGTTGTAGTATGTGATGAGCTTGTTAATCGATAAATATATACCCCGCTCGATAATCCTGAGGCATCCCATATCACCGAATGGTTTCCGGCACCTTTATTTGAATTAACAAGTTCAGCAACTTTTCTTCCATCTACAGAATACACTGTTAGATTTACTTTGCCAGCTGTATGCAATGAATAATTAATTCTTGTTGATGGATTGAACGGATTAGGAAAATTCTGTTCAAGGCTAAATAGATTGGGTTTTAATGTTTCTTCGTTTGGTGTCTGTTGGTTTTCATCAATAATGATGTAGAACCTAGGTTCGACCATTGATTTCACTTTTATAGGTACATGAACCAAATTCGAGAGCCCGTTAACTACCTTTTTGTTTTGCTTGTCTATCCTAAAATTATATTCACCAACTTCATTAAGAGAAGTTCTTTGCCCCGTATTAGTGTCCTCCAAATACAAATTAAACTGCTCATCATACCCAGTCAGATTCACTGATAAGGTATACTCGCCACTTTGGGTTGCTTCAACAAATAGTGGAATTCTATGCTTAGAACCGAATTGATTCGGTAAATGTATAATGTCTAAGTGATCGTCCAACTTTCGGCTGCTAACCTGAACAAACGGACCATTCAATGGCTGCAGTTTAACGGCATCACCTAATACAGAATGGTTCATATCTCCATTTTCGCTAAACTGAATCCATAAAGAATTTGATAAATCATTGCCCTTTACACTCACTTCAAAACTGGAAATCGTGGATGAACTTTGTTTTCCATAGAAACTCCCACCACTCGATTTTGAAGAAGTGAAACTAATCGACTGATTATCTACAGCCCCATTATTTTGAACAAAAAATCCTTGATATGGTTTGATCAGTCCGTCTGTTAAGCTACCTGAGGTTCCATTCCATGAAATCCAATTATTCACCGCTGGATCCCACACATAGGCTACATTGGTGAGTTGATTTCTTGTGGTATTATCAAAATCGATGGTTGTAGAGAATGGATTTCCAATTAATGTCCAGGCAGAGTCACCTGAATTAATTGTTGGACTCACACCAATGTTATTCTCGGCACCACTTAAACTTAGTGTTTTCGGAAAGCCGTCGCCTGTGCCATCGTAATCATCGTCATCAAATACATATACTAAAAACCCTGAACCGGCATTAATTTCGGAACCCAGATCTTGAACCGGCATCCAGTTTGAATTAGAATTGTCTGATGCATTTACGTCCCATACATACACATTTGGAGACCCATGAGGTGTATCAGCACCGCCCGAAACACCTTGTGTCCAAATAGGTTCAAGCAACTGATCGAAGGATTGTCCGGTTACCGGTACAGAAAGTAAACGCCATCCTTCACTTCCGCTTAGCTGCATGTCATTTTCTGTGTTGGTGATATTCAAGCTGTTATAGTAAATGGCTTGCTGAGAATCACTACCCGACAGAAAAGTATAGAGCTGAATACTACTCGCTGAACCTGTATAAGTGCCCGAATCGCTATCCGTTACTCCACCTGAACGGGTGATCGTCCATGTTCCACCACTTGAACTGGTTTGAGATAAAGTGATAGTAAACTGAGTATCATCGGAATATGCATTGCCAATGCTTCCACCACCGGAAGTTACGTTTTGCACCACATAGTCGTCTCCGCTGCCTTGGTTACCAACTTCAAACTTAAATATTGAAGTATTGTCATCAGCCCCGCGGATGTTGATTCCTTTATAACCGGAT
Source organism: Balneolaceae bacterium (assembly GCA_017640605.1). Taxonomy (GTDB): domain Bacteria; phylum Bacteroidota; class Rhodothermia; order Balneolales; family Balneolaceae; genus HXMU1420-13. The sequence goes on from JAEPQH010000012.1 coordinate 59,860, forward strand.
CTCCAATTTACATCCATTTTAATACTGAATGATTGCCCCGGTTGAAGATCATGGATTAAATACCGAAACACATCTATGTATGAATTGGAATTGTCTGAATCGGATAAGTAAAATGAATTTCCATCTGCATCAATAGAACTACTTCCACCATTTCCCTGCGAGGAAGCTAGTCCTGAACGTCCAGTTGCATTTCCTCCGAAAATCCAGTTTCCGAATCCTTTCCCTCCACCACTGCCATCAACCCAGTTATCGTAGTTCGATGCATCATCTTCACCAACTTCAATTTCTCCGGTGTTTGTATACGTAGAATCATTATCTGTGAGGTCTCCTATTCTCAAAACCGTTACGCCATGAGCAGGGATGTTTTCCGAATAACTACTCATGCTTCCAAGATCTGAGTGTTCCCACAAATCGCGGACGGTAGCGGGAGTTGAAATTCCCAGTTCAGTTGAAAAATTAATAGATCGTGATTGAGGCGTATCTTCACGATTAAACAGGGCCACAACCCAATCGCCGTCGCTCATCTGACCTTTCCAAATCTGGCTATTTACGTTTGTTGGGTCATTCGATAATGGCTTTCCCACAAATCCATCTTTGTTGAGTGCAAGCATTTCCAAATTCTGATAGAACTTTAGATTATCACCTACGGTATTATATTGATCAGCCGGTGATAATGGGCCGCCCGCAATCAGATGTAAAGAAATAATAGACTTCTTCTCGTCATCATTAGCCATGGTATTTAATCGAATGAAGTCGCCATCCAAAATAACACTATCTCGTCCTGCAAGATGCGACCAGTAGATATATCCATCAAAGGTGTTGGCATATTGCGACCAATAAGCTCGGCGAACACCACGTTGGAGTTCGCTGAATCGTTCCCATCCACCACTCAGAACATCTTCATTCACTCGAAACATGTGCGAATATCTTTTCTCCACTTCGGCTTCATTGTTTAAACTGGGCATTACCGCCGAGAATAACATTCCGTTGGCGTCACAGGCTTCTTTAATCCATTCCATAGCAGTGATATAATCGCTTTGAGATCGATCGGGGCCAACCGAACCATAATTTTTATCATAACCATCTTCGAACCAAGAAAGAAAATCTACACGAAAGTATTTAACTCCCATATCGGCAAAGTGCTGTACATAGCCTTTTACATATTCTTCGGCGCCGGCACTATCAACCTGTACCCAGGTAAACCATTTAGTAGTTTCTGTAGTGTCAATGATTTGTGAAAGTGGAATTGAAGTTCCTTTTACCATTAATCCATCATCAACCGCGTCTAAATTTACCCACAACGGATTTTGATAAATTCCCAAATTCATGCCGCGATCCTGAAGCTCGTTTGCCCACCAGGCGTAATCGTTTGTCCAGTTCTTGGAATGTTTGGAGCGATATCCATTCTCGTTATAGGTGCTGCTGTCGTATTCGTCACCCCAACCATCAATGGCTACCATATCATACCCATAAGGTTTTAAATGCTGTTCAACGAAATTAATATTCTTCAGAAACAGCTCTTCGGTGATATAATTGGAAGGCTGGCCGTTTAGCTCTTTTTCGATGTGATACTCATAAACACTCCAATACAAAGGTGCTTTGTGCGGGTTTGTTGGTACACTGATTAATGATTGCCCGAATACAATACCCGGCAAGAAAACCAGACTTAAAAAAAGGATACTTTTTCTATTCCACATATAAATAATTACCTCAAAATTTCTGGATTAAAAATTCAATCAGAGATACCTGATTGGATTATTTGATATCAGTGTTTCTGTTTTTCAATTTCTTTATTGCATATGCCCCACCTGCAGCAGCAAGTAAGCCGAGCCCACCGTCTATTGGGGCTTGACTGGGTGCAGAAGGAAGTCCCGGTTGAGCAAGAACTAATGCCGATGTAACCCCGAGTAATAAAATTGATACCAATAAAAATTTTTGTGCCATGGTCATATTCTGTTAGTTGTTTCACCGTAGGTAGGGTCGGTTTTACCAGATTAATGGTAGAAATGAAAACCCCGATTTAGAGTATGACTCATAAAAAAATGCAGAGTACTCAATTTTGTGGAAGCACTTTTCTGATATACAGAGGGCTTATTTTCGAATATGGGAAAAAGCTCTTTGTTTAATCCTGAACAAAATTCAGATGAGGTAATGGAATTAAATAAACTAATTGCTTCTCTTCGGTAGACTTTATGGGTATTATCTTCACCGTGATAACTCATTAATCGCAGGTTTTGAAATTCGTAAAGGTGACTGGTATTCTATTGGTAAGTGTGGCAGTGGTACTTGTGGGTGCCACTTTTTTGTATATGAAACAAGATAAATTCGGTGCAAGTCCGGCTGGAGATCGCTTGGATAAAATCAGGCAATCGGAGCAGTTTGTAGGTGGGATTTTTGTAAATCAGGTTCCAACCCCTGATTTAACCGAAGGCTATTCGATGTGGGGTGTGTTGTACAATCAATTCTTTAAATCGAACCCGAGAACAAAGCCGAGTAGCCCCATCCCATCCACAAAAACGGACTTATTAAGCTTAACGCATGAAGAAAACATGCTGGTTTGGTTTGGGCATTCTTCCTTTTTCATGCAGATGGATGGCGTTAGAATTTTAGTGGATCCCGTATTCAGCGGAAATGCTTCACCAATTCCCGGAACAGTGAAAGCATATCCCGGAACCGATCGCTATGCTGTGGCCGACTTACCCGATATTGATGTATTGCTGATCAGCCATGATCATTACGACCATCTCGATCATCGAACTATTCTTGAGTTAAAAGAGAAAACCAGCAAAGTAATATGCGGACTTGGCATAGGTGCTCACTTCGAACAATGGGGATATTCTAACGAGCAAATTGACGAACGTGATTGGTACGAACAGGTAGCAATCACTGATTCGTTATCTATTCATGTGTTACCTGCCCGCCACTTTTCGGGGCGAGGATTGAAGGCCAAAAATACGCTTTGGGCCTCCTATTTGATCGAAACACCAAGTCAAAAAATATATGTTGGTGGAGATTCAGGGTACGGTCCTCACTTTAAAGAAATTGGTGAGCAATTTGGTCCAATCGATTTAGCTTTTTTAGATAATGGGCAGTACAACAATGCGTGGAGAGAAATCCATCTTCACCCGGAAGAAGTAATTCAAGCAACAAAAGATCTCGGAGCTCGTCGACTTTTTCCTGTTCACTCCTCGAAATTTACATTAGCAACGCATCCATGGGACGAACCGCTGAATCGAATTAAAGCTCTTGCTGAAGAAGCATCTATTCCTCTTATCACACCTGTGATTGGTGAATATGTAGATTTAACCAAGCTTGATGGGATGTTTAAACATTGGTGGGAAGAGATTAAATGAGACCTACTCTATAATTTGCGCCCTATCAACAAACCGGATTACAGTACCGCTAATTTGTACATCAATATTAGCCGGAGTGAATAAATAAGTAGCGATAAATCCTCCGGTAAATGCTGAACTTTCTAAGGTTGGCTCAGATACAGTAACCGCTGCACTTATCATAGATCCCATCAAAGCTATGGATTTAACAAATAGCATGATAGAATTAGCCGACGTGTTTCTCATTGATACTTCCAGATTCACGATTGCATCCCCATTATTTTCTTCAATAATCTCATTTAGTTGATTTGAGATATCCACATCAGATTGAATGTTTAACGTTGAATTTCCCCACTTTTTAAAATCATAACTGAAATCAGTCACGTATTCATATTCATTCTCATTGGCAAGCTCTCCATCACGTAGAAACACTGACGGTGATTGGGAGATGGGATATTTCAAAGAATTCGCTTCAATCGATAATTTTGTACCAACAGAACAACCAAAGCCGGTTATCAAAAAAATAAAAATCAGGAAATGATTAATTCTCATCGTTCTGACCCTTCGTGTTTATATCGTAAAAAGTACCGTTTTGAGTAAGAGTTTTAATCGTATAACTCCCAATTTCTGACTCACTCCCGGTAATTGATCCGGCAATCATACCAAAAATCATTGCTCCTAGCTTTACCCCGTGTTTGATTTCTAAATCGATGGAAGTATTGCCGAAAAAGAGACTTGGATGTTTATTAAGCTTATAAACAATAGCAGAATCTATCGTGCTGCTTACATACTCACCGCCGGTATAGCTGATGGAAGTTGTGGAGTTTTCGGAATAAGTATCTTCTTCCTGTTCAACAATCAGAAAAGCAGAAATTGTACTTAGCGTATCGAGCTCAACTTCCGAGACAAAATTACCCAATTGCATGGGTTTGTTCACGTCGTAATAGGTTAGGGTTGCATCATAAGTCTTACACCCTATCATCGAAGCACAAAACAAAAGGCTTATTGCAATATCTCTACTCATACCCTCTCCTCTATGTTGTTGAGCCTCAATTAACAAACAATTCGGGAATTAGCCAATAGCTGGTTCAATTCGCAAACATTCACCGTTCAACCTTATTATGAGAATTTGCCCCGCCTATTTATCAACATGAAATTGATACTTAGACTATGACGTGTACCCACAAAAAGGCCAGATTTATGGACAAGAAAGTATCTTCCAAACCAATCGAAGTAGTGGGTAATTTTTATCTTAATTAATCTCTACTTTATGCGTCATTAACAACTTAAGCTTTATCGAATCGGGGTACACTATTGCGACAGCTGGCGGCCATTTTATTTACAGATATTGTTGGTTATACCGCCATCATGCAGGAGGATGAAGCCAAAGCACGAAAAATTCGAGAAGTTCACAGAGCTGTTTTCGAACAACAGCATCAGAAGTTGAATGGAAACATCATTCAGTATTTCGGTGATGGAACATTAAGCATGTTTAAAAGTGCAGTGAATGCTGTGGAATGTGCCATTGCTATGCAACATGCTTTTCGACAACATGAACTCCGGATTCCGGTAAGAATGGGGATCCACTCCGGCGATATTTTTTACGACGGAACTGAGATTTTCGGACATGGTGTGAATGTAGCTGCTCGTATAGAAGCTATGAGTGCAGCCGGAAGCGTTCTGATTTCAAAATCTGTGAATAATGAACTGAACAACCACACAAATTTTGAAAGCACTTCTTTAGGAACCTTCTCTTTCAAAAATGTGACCGATCCCGTAGAAGTGTTCATCATCCACGAAAAAGGATTGAATTCTGATTTAGCACTTGATCAATCATCGGTCACAAAAGTGCTTGATAAAAAATCTGTTGCGGTTCTGCCTTTTGAAAATTTGAGCCCATCACAAGAACAGGCCTATTTTTGCGATGGAATGACGGAAGAGATCATTAATGCACTTTCTAAAATAAAAGAATTGAGAGTCACTTCACGTAACTCGGCTTTCCGTTTAAAAGACAAAAACCTGAGTACCGCAGAAATTGGTGAGTTGCTTAATGTTACCACACTTGTAGTGGGTAGTATCCGGCTCAGTGGCTCAAAAATGAGGATATCCGTTCAATTAATCGATGTTGAAGAAGACTACTGTTTTTGGTCGGATAAATATGACCGGATTTTAGAGGATGTTTTTGAGGTACAGGATGAAGTAAGTGTGGCCATCGCCGAGCGACTTCGCGAATACCTGGGGCATTTAGATATTGATGAATCTCTGGTCCCGGTTCAGGATATTACACCGGAAGATTACATTACCTATCTCAAGGCTCGATATCACATTTTAAAAATGACAGCTGCTGATATCCACGAAGGGATAAAACTATTAGAACCACTGGTTATTCAATCGCCTGACTATGTTTACGGTCATCTTGGTATGCATATGGGGTATATCATGCTGGGTACTTTAGGATACATGCCTGCCGAGAAAGCATTCCCAACCGGGATGAGTTATCTACAGAAAGCGATAGAACTGGAACCCGATCTCCCGGAATGTAACCTGCAACAATCGTGGATTAGTTTTCTGCAGGATTGGGATTTAGATAAAACATACGCATACCTTAGTAAAGTTCACGATGAACGACCAATCGTCGACTATTATCAGACGATGGCTTCGGTGATAGTAACAGAACGGAATTTCAAAGCAGCAGAAAACTACATTGACACTGCATTGAAAATGGATCCCCTTTCAGAAATTACCCATAACCTGAAAGGCTTTATTTACTATGTGCAACACAAGTACGATGAAGCACTGACTTATTACAGAAGATGCCTTGAATTAAACCCCGAATCCACGGTTTCTTATACCGAACTTGGTCATTCTCTTCTTCTGAGTGGGAAACACAATGAGGCGCTCACCTTTTTTGAAAACCTTCCATCTGATAAATCTGAACTGATAAAAAAAGGCGGAATTGCACTTGTTCATGCTTTTCAGGGAAATATGGATCTGGTGGAAAAAGAAAAGAAAGTGCTGGAAGAAGCACTTCAGAGCGAATCGATGGAAAAAGCATTGTACCTGCTGATTATCCTCGAATGTGCCCTCAATAACACTAATAAAGCGATACAATACATTCGGCAGGCTTTTGAATATCGATTGCCCATGTTGGTTTATCTGAAAATCGATCCGATTATTAAGCCACTTCATAACCTTCCCGAGTTCAAAGAACTTTTTGATTCCTTTCTGACAACAGAAAAATCACAACCTGATATTGAGCAGTTTTATAAAAAATCGTTGGTAAGTCAGGAGTATGTTGAACAGTATAGGGCTGAGCTGAAAACACTAATGTCTACTGAAAAGCCATATTTAAACCCGCATCTCACATTAGCAGAAGTTGGGCAGTTATTGGGAATTCCTGCCAATCAGTTATCTCAAATTTTGAATGCAGGGTTCGATCAGAATTTTTCGGAATTCATAAATTCATACAGAGTACGGCATTTTAAAGCGTTGCTTAAAAATCCGGATAAAAAACAATTCACCATTCTTGCGATAGCTTATGAAAGTGGATTCAATTCCAAATCTGCCTTTAATTCCTTTTTTAAACGTTCGGAAGGCATGACTCCCAAAGCGTATTTGAAATCGGTACGAAATTAATACGTTCGCATTTCGAAACCTGAACGTTTACAGCATTCATACTGAGTAGGTTTGTATCCGCATTAACCGAAACAAATTAATCTCAGAATTATGAAAGCTCAAAAGATGAATGCGATTATCTCCACAGCTTATGGATCAGCGGACGTACTGAAACTCCAACAAGTCGATCGACCTGTTCCGGAGCAAGATGAAGTATTGATAAAAGTACATGCAACTACGGTAACCAATGCACACACTGCAATGAGGACCGGTTATCCTTTATTCGGCAGATTATTTATGGGTTTGATGAAACCGAAAATGGAGATTTCAGGCACCGATTTTTCGGGAGAAATAGTTGCCGCCGGTGAAAAAGTTAAAAAATATCATATTGGTGATTCCGTATTTGGCTCCACCGACCTGAATGGCGGTAGTTATGCAGAATATCTGACAATCAAGGAAAACGAAGTGTTTACCCTGAAGCCGGAAAATTACACCCACGCACAAGCAACGGCGATTATTGATGGGGCATCCACAGCTTATGCATTTCTTAAAAACGCCATTAATCTTAAAGCGGGACAGAAAATCCTGATTAATGGCGCATCCGGAAGTATCGGAACAGCAGCCGTTCAATTGGCTAAGTACTTTGGAGCGGAAGTAACCGGAGTATGCAGTACTGCAAATGTGTCGATGGTAAAATCAATCGGGGCGGACTACGTGATAGATTATTCAAAAACCGACTTTACCAAAGGGAGTAAAAAATACGATGTGATTTTTGACACGGTAGGGAAATCCAGTTTTAAAGCATGCAAACCTGTACTCGAAAATGATGGCATCTATCTGACTCCGGTGCTTACCCTCGGTAGTTTGAAGGATATGATGATATCTAAGCTTTTTTCATCCAAAAAAGCTGTGTTCATGGCGACAGGACTTCGGGATTCGAAAACTAAATCCAAAGAGTTTATAGCGATTAAGAAGTTGATTGAAAATAACAAGCTAACTCCCGTTATCGACCGATATTATCAACTTCCTCAAATTCCCGAAGCTCACAGATATGTGGAAAAAGGTCACAAAAAAGGGAATGTGGTGATCAGCATTGTTGAAGGAGTGGAATCATGAAAGGTGTTTATCCTCTCAATGATTTAATCAATTTCGAGTCTATTAAAAGAAATCTTATTGCGGGTTTTGTTGTCTTAAATGAAAATAGCTCGATCATTTTGCGGTGGGTAATCAAAAGAATCAAACCTGCTACTGATGTTCCTTCAACCACTTGCGTGGGGTATTCCCTGTTTTCTTCTTGAAGTAATCGTTGAAGACAGATTTCGAATTGAACCCACTTTCAAACGCTAAACCGAGTAGTGTAAAGTTCTTATTTGCGGGATCTAGCGCTTTCTTTTTAAAACACTCAAACCGAAAATTATTCACAAAGTCGTTAAAACTTACCCCAACCTGATCGTTCAACATCCAGGATAGTTTATTGGGATGGATTCCGGTCTCTTCAGCCAGTGATCTTAATGATAAACTTGTATCCAGAAAGCGCTCATCCTGTTGCATGAGTTGATCGAGCTTTTTCAGAGCGATTTCGATCTCTGCCTGCTCCATCAAGGCCTTAGTGTCAATTCCATTCTTTCTCTGTGCACTTCCGAAATTGAGCTCAGGTCTTGATCGGTTTTCAGGTAATCGGGATGGCTTGAAAGTTTCTGTAACCATCACTTTAAAATCATCTGATTCCCGTAATTCATCAAAAAACGGGCGGTTCAGGAAGTTTGCGTATTGCCCTCTCTTACTATCAACGGCTTGTTGAAGGAGTTGCATTGCCTTTTCTTTCTCCCCAAACTCAGCGTATAAAAATGCAGCCCATGGCGTTAACGAAAATCCTTCTTCTTCTACCACCTCATCAATTTCCTCAAGCTTGATTCCGTGATCAGCTGAATGATGAGATAGTGAATATAATATGCCGCATGATTTCGGAGATTCAATCATCGGAGTTTGTTCAATAAAGCCGGTCAATTCCTCCTTACGTGCTAATTTAATCAGGCTAAGTTGCTTTAAACTAATTGCATGGGTAAAGTCAGGATTAATCCGCAAAGCCGCTTCACAGCACGCCAGTGCCGATTCATACTCTTTCTGCAAATAATGGATATTTGCTTTGGTAAAATGATGGTTCGGCGAGAGTGGATCCAATTGAAGGATGTGTTTGGTATGATTCAAAGCTTCATCAAACCACCCAATAGCTGTGTATAATTCAGCCAATCCTTCCTCAGCTTCGGTGTACGATGGATTTAATTCCATGGATCTGAGATACAGCTTTTCTGCTTCCCGGAAATTCCAATGCCCCCAAAACTCGAGCGTTGCTTTGCTGTAATAGCCCAAAAATGATTCATCATCTAACTCGAATCCACGGTTAATATAATCAGCAGCGATATCAAGCGAGTCTATATTTGGAGTCCATGAACCAAACATAGAATGGCAGTATCCCGCTCCGAAATATGGCCACGAAAAGTTAGGGTCCATCTCAATACATTGCGGATAAAACTTCATAGCATTACCAATCCCCTCACTATCCCATCGCAAGTGATTATAACGCGCCTTTAAGTAAAGATTATAGGCCTGAACATTCTGAGTGGGCACATCCACCAAATGTTCAGCAATTTCGAGGTGACCAAAGTTTTCTCTGATCTGCTCAGCGATTTCCAGACTGATTTCATCCTGCAATTCAAAAATATCCTCAATATCACGATCGAAACGCCCGGACCATATTTGAAATCCATCGGTTGTTTGCACTAATTGTGCTGAGATTCGCACTCTCTTCTTTGTCTTACGAACACTTCCTTCCAACACCGTGGAAACGCCCAATTGATTTCCTATATGGCGCACATCCATATGCTGCCCTTTGAATGCAAAGGAAGAAGTTCGTGCGGTCACTTTTAACCCCTGAATACGGGTTAATGCGTTAATAATATCTTCGGTGATACCGTCACTGAAATATTCATTTTCAGGATCTGAACTGAGGTTCAGAAACGGCAGAATAGCTATGGATTTGTTATCAACCAAAAATATGTAAAGTGTTTACGTACTACCCGAAATTCATGTAATTGCGAAGAAGATATAAAATCATACCCACAAAGAAACACGGAGATTAAAAACCTCCTTTTTCAGTCTTTTTCCATTCACTTCCGAAAAGTCCCATATCTCACTAATACGTCCGCATTTTCATTTCAGGACGTTTGGTCTAGGGTTTCTTACGATCATTGATCTGTCGATTTGATTGACCGGAGGTTTTCAGAAAAAACTATCCATAATCGGAGAGTCAGTCATTTAACCTTTAAAATTTAGAACAATGAGATACCTGCTAATTTTTGTTTTCACATTTACCTCGTTAAGTGTTTTTGCACAAGAAAAATCACCACTAGAAAAAGAAATTGAAGTAGACCATAAGTGGAGAGTAAGTATACCTTATCTCGTTCCCGACGAGATTATCTTTGGGTATGGTAAGCGTACAAGTATTCAAATGGTAGAATTGCATGTAAAACGTAATCTCGACGAAAAAAACATTATAGGTGTGAAATTTGCAACCTGGCGACTATTTCAACCTATGGGAATTACCTGGTGGGATGGTGTTGTAGATAAAATTGAGTCTGGAACCGAATATTACGATGGATACTTAAGAGAAACTGGAATTGGTATTTCCTACCAGCGAATGCTTTGGAAAGGACTATTTACAAGTATTGAAGTACTTCCACAGATACAAACCTATACCGATTTAGACGGCAATAAGATTAAGAATGGCTTTAAACTGTACAACTCATACCACTTGGGCTATCATGTAGCTTTCGGGAAGAAAAAACGATTATTCATAGAGCCTCAGGTTCATATAAACCAGTGGATGTTCGACAACAACTCCCCGGAAGGATTTAAAGAATTTGATGACAAATACGGAAACGTCTTCTGGTTCGAACCCAACCTTTACTTCGGATTTAAATTCTAGGGTATAGCTACTCAAAATTAGCGGTTTGAACCCGCACGCCATCAAATAAGAACTAACGCCTGATACCATGTTTAAATCAAAACTAGGAAAGGATGAAATACTCCGACTCTACGACAAAAAACTGAATAGTTTAGATCTGGATGTTGAGTCCATAACCGTTCATACCCGCTATGGAGAGACCAATATCTTAGCAACCGGAGATCCTGCAAATCCGCCCATCATTTTGGTGCATGGATCGAATGGTTGTGCTCCTATTGCCCTAGAAACGTATGCGAATCTACATAAAAGATACAGAGTTTTTGCGGTGGATGTGTTGGCTCAACCAAATAAAAGTGCCGATACGCGACTGAGCATGAAAGATGATTCTTATGGTAAATGGATGAATGAAATCATCGGTGTATTGGAACTCGAATCAGTAACAATGGCCGGCTTTTCTTTCGGGGGATTAATCATTCTGAAAACGTTGGAATATGATGAAAGCAAGATCAAAGAAGTTTACTTATCTGCTCCGGCTTATATCGTAAATGGGAATCCACTTAAAGCAATTTTCAAGGTGTTTATTCCTATGAAGCGATATATGAAAACAAAAAAGGTTGAACATGTGGAAAAGTTTCTTTCTGCTCTCTTCACAGACAGGGATGAATTTGCTATCGAATTTCTATCTAAAGTCTTTTTAGAATTTGAGATGGACTTTACACCGGTTCCGGTTATCGATGCAAAGAAAGCACTGGCAATACGAACTCCTATTACCATTTTTGGTGCTGATGAAGACCTGATGTTTCCCGGCAAAAAGATGCTTAAAAGAGCACGGAAAATATTCCCATCTCTTAAAAACGGCAGTCTAATCGAAGGCTCTAAACATGTTCAAAACAATGAACAGAACGAACTAATTGAACACGAAATAATGGGATAAGGAGCCATGTCTTTTTCAGAGCTACCCGGCGACATTTATAAGATCAAAACAAAAAACAATTATCAAGATTCATAATGACACATTCTCAAGTATCACTTAAAAAAGATGCCCGATTAACCGGTTTTTTCTATCTATCATTGGCAATTTCCGGAGTTCTGGGATTTCTGATATTTCATCCCAAAATATTTATTGTGGGCGAACCCGCGTCAACCCTTCAAAATATCCTCGACAATGAATCGGCTATTCGAACTCGACTACTCCTGGAATTAGGAATAGTTCTGTCACAAGTTTTGACGGCTGTTTGGTTTTACAAATTATTCAGACCAATTAAAGAGTGGGCTTCCTGGTCGGTTGCGATCTGGGGAACAGTTAATGCGGTGGTTATTTTGATCAGTGCAATATCTATGGGAGCGATGATCAATGTTGCAGCATCCTCGTTCTCGCCTGATGAACAGATTTTATTGATTTCGGTTTTGCACAATGTAATTAGTAATGCTTGGGCTACCGGAAGTCTCTTTTTTGGACTGTGGCTAATTCCAATGGGTTATATCATCACTCATTCTCGCCGAATGCCTGTTTGGTTAGGATATACGCTAATTATTGGTGGCTTCGGTTATGTACTGAGTACTTTTTTCCATTATTCGGGAATAGAATCGTCTTTTCTTGATTACCTAACCCTTCCGGCTACTTTCGGCGAATTCTGGATGATCGGTTATCTACTCATTTTTGGGATCAGGCCTGAAGTTCAGAAATGATCAACTTAATCGAAGATCGTCTTCTACAAAAACGCAAAAAACCTTAATTCAAAAGTCTTTCATAACTATGAAACTTCACTATGCACTCTTATTGACTGCTATTCTTTGTATTGCATGTAAAAGCTCCGATCAAAGCTTGAGCGGTCAACCAACTTTGGCAGACTATCAACTAGGCGAAACCTGGGTTTGGAAATATAAAGGCGTTACGACAGATGGTGAAGTCCGCTCCGATGGCATCGACAAGCGAATGATCGTCCAAATGAATGAAGGTTTGGGAATGACCATCGGAAATGACACCATTCCCCTCGCTGATATTGTAAAACCGGATGAAAGCGAAACCCCCAAATATGACTGGCCTCTGGAAGTTGGCAAAACATGGAAGTATGAAAATAACTGGACCAGTCAGGACGGAACCACGGGAACTCAATCGCATCAAGCGGTGGTATTGTCATATCAAGAAGAAACCGTAGAAGCCGGAACATTTATGGCTTACACCATCCAATACACCGGAAATACCACCAATTCAAGAGGATACAATGCCGAAGAAGAAGAGATTTGGCTATATGCGCCTGCCGTAAAAACCTTTATTAAACTGACTCAATCACAAGGCGACTTTAATTACGTAGAGGAATTGATTGAATATTCGAAGCCGGATGAATAGATCGGTAAACTGTAATCCAAATTCTTAATTATCGGTGGTGCAAAGCCCAACTCGTTCCCAAGCTCCGGCTTGGGCAATACATTCCAGAAGCTCCTGCTTCGAATATGCATTTAAAGCGCTAACTGAAATATATGGGCAAAAAAAGGACAAATCAGTTTAGCCAATTTTATAAATGGTTATGAACCCTTTTTTTGATCCTGCTTAATGATTCCGGTTTCACGCCAATGTAGGAGGCTATTTGTATCTGAGGAACTTTGTTGAAAATGCCAGGATTCTTTTGCATTAGCTGAACATATCTTTTTTCGGGACTTAGAGTAATTAACGACGACACCATTTCTTGAAGGTTCATTAATTCTTCTTCCATAACCAAGCGCGCAAGCTTTTCAAAGTTTGGATGTACCACCAGCATTTTCTCAGCAACCTCATAATTGAAAATGGCCACTTCCGTATCTTCCACTGCCTGAAAGAAGAAATTAGAAGGTTTCTGATTTCGAAAGCTATCATAAGCTCCTATAAATTTACCTTCGGGATAAAAAAAGGCTGTTCGTTCTTCGCCATCCGAGAGATAAAAAAGCCGAACAAAACCAGATATGTTATAGAAAAAAGATTTTGAGATTTCCCCTTCTACTAGGAGGTACTCACCTCTTTTTAGCTTCTTAATTGGTATGGATTTCTTTAAAAATAGGATCTCCTCTTCATTTAATGGAAATGATTCTGTAAGACTATTTATAAACCGATCGAATACCCTTTGCATTAAACTATCTGGTTGATTTGAATTCTTAACTAAAGTCAATGCCTCGTATCGAATAATATCTAAAATTCAGGTTTTAATTCAGAATTCAATCATGATCTACAAGTTATTACTTACTCTCATTTCTCTCTCAATTTTTATCTCCTGCGCTGATAATGAACAAAATAACTCGCATTTAAACCTAGAAGAAACAATCGAAGGTTATGTAGAAAACAATTTTGAGGATAATGAAGCTGGAATAAGTGTTCGTTTAATTCAATCTGGCAAATCTGATTTTTCCTATAGTAAAGGGTTGGCTCGAATCGATGGCAAAATAAGTATAGATGAAAACACTCAGTTCCGGACGGCTTCTATAACAAAGCCATTTACTGCACTTGCCATATTAAAACTTGTTGAAGACGGTAGATTAACTGTTGATGACAAAATATCTAGTTACTTAACACCACTGCCATCCAGCTATTCAGATATTACTGTTGAACACCTTCTTACTCATACATCAGGGATATTAGATTACATAACCGACAATAATGATCTCTCCTCTCTTGATAATTTAACTACATCAAATGTTTTGGAATTAATCGATAATTCTGGTTTGGAAAACCTCAGTTTTGCTCCAGGTACAAAAGGTGATTATTCCAATACAGGATATGTTTTGTTGGCACTGATTATTGAAGAGATTACCAACACCTCGTTCCCACTTCACATGAAAGAAGAGTTTTTTGATCCTTTGGGAATGACAAATTCATTCGTGATCTCTGAGGATACTCACCTTGGTGATTTTGGCGAAAACTACGCACTATCGTATGGGTATGATTTAAATGTATTGGGATTTAACTCTTTGATTTATGGGGCGAACGGTATTGTTAGTACTATAAACGATCTCACAAAATTTACCGAAGCTTTAATTAATCATCAGATAGTGAAGAAAGAAACACTAGCATTGATGACAACCACCCATTCGTCTATTGAGGGCATTTCTGACTATGGATATGGTTGGTTAACAAGTACAGGAGTTTATTGGCATACTGGAAAACATACAGGTCGCAACGACTACTTTCATTCGGGTGGTTATGATGGTTATAAAACACTCCTCTACATAAGTCATGATCTGAATTTTCAAGTAATCATACTCACGAATAATGGCGCAACCAGCGAGCAACATATGTGGCGCCTTCAAACAGAAATCAGAAACTACATAAAAGGTGAAAATTAATAGTGAAACCGATATATAAAACTCGCTCGGCTAAGAATAAAATCATGGAGTTGTATGATCAAAAGCTCCAAAGTTTGCAGATTGACTATCAGGAAATCGATATTAAAACAAGCTTTGGTAGAACGCGTGTTATTAAAACTGGGAATACCAGTGGAAAAAAAGTTGTGCTTTTCCATGGAATTAATGCCGGAGCTCCAACCACATTGGAAGTAGTAAAACCACTACTGGATACTTTCCAATTTTATGCAATTGATACCATTGGTCAGACTACTAAAAGTGCACCAAATCGACTAAACTCGAAAAATCAAGACTATGCTATTTGGGCTTCTGAAGTTCTGGAAGGATTGAACATTGAAAATGCTCATTGTATCGGGATCTCTTATGGAGCATATATTCTTCAAAAGCTTATTCAACTCGATCAATCTAAAATAAACAGCTGTGTTTTTGTGGTTCCGAGTGGAATCGTTTCGGGAGATCCATGGATATCTACAAAAAAATTAACCCTACCATTAATAAAATGGAAACTCACTAAGAAAGAAGATGATTTAAAACAATTTCTTAGTGGTTTTGCTCCGATCGAAGATGCGTTTACGTACGAATTACTGCATCAGATAATGGTGGGCACCCATTTGGATATAAGCATCCCTAAATTATTGAAAGCGAAAAATGTCAAAGACTTTAAGAAACCTGTATTTGTAATTGCAGCATCTGATGATGTCTACTTCCCCGGTGAAAAGGTTATCCAAAGATCTAAAGTACTATTCCCGAATTTTCAGGATGCACTTTTACTCAAGAACTCAAAACATATGCCATCCAAAGAGTTCCACTCTACAATCCAAAACAAAATAGAAGAATGGCTTGGATAAACCAGTTATGTGATTCCTATTTAGCGTGTTAGACGAAAATCAAAGCTTGAAAACTTACAGATTCAGCAATCAGTTCTCCCACAATTCGTCTCGCCAATAGCGCTGTGGCCGTTCTTCGACAACTTCTATTGTTATCGTATCTGAAAATTTATGACCATGACGGTCTGTGCTTATCACTTCTATCAGATGAATACCCATAGGAAGGTTTGGAAGTTGAGCCCGCCATAGGTGCATATTTCTGTTAGAAATAGATCCTTGTGGCTGCGGTGGCGCAGGTCCGAATTGGTTGCCTGAAAAGAGCTCATGCCCCTGTGCACGCTCGTTACCGGACCGGCTCTGGAATGCATAGCGAGCAACAGAAAGCTGCCGGGCCGTTGCAAACGGATCTGCCCACTCGGCACCTCTTTTCTGTGATTCACCCTTACCGGATTGCGTTCGCTCCATAGATAGAGATGTTCCGTCAGGCAAACGAGCTTCAACGGTTGTTTCGGATGTTCCTGCCCAGACGTTGACCATAATCCAAACGGTTTCATTGAAATCGGCGGGTGTCAGGATATTTGGGTCAGGCAGATCGTTTATAGATGCAGGCGGAAGCGGATCCCTGTCCTCAGGATTTTCACTATTCCAGGCCGTAATCTCATTAAACCAGGTTCGAAAAGCGGGTGTATTCAAACTGATCCATTGTCCGCGCTTTTTACCGAGCCCCTCACCAATATACTTTTCCGTATAATCAGTGCCGTTAAAATCAAGTCTCAGGAACCCTTTTGGCGCACCCATTCTTTGCAAAGCCATTGGTACTCCGTCTATCGAGAAATCTCCCTGGAACCAGGCTCCTGATGCGGCACCCGCTATAATATGGCGGAAAGGAAGAGGTCCGGTTCCTGTATATTCAGTCCATCCTTCAAAGATTTGACCTGGAGCATGATTTTCAATTGTGTGAGTATGACCTGAAAGAGACAGAGCTTCACGGCCCTCAAGCAGGTTGTGAATTTCATCCAAATTATCAGTTTGATGTGTTTTACTGCTATGATCCACAAATGAAACGAAGGGAATATGATGATTAAGAACGATTAGCCGATCTTCAGGCGTGTGCTCAATAAGTCCCTCCAGCCATTTAAGCTGCGTAGCTGTTACCCGACCGTTGTACCGGGGATTTTCTTCGTTGCCGCAGTAATCATGACCTAGCGCAACATCTTCTTCATCGCAGGGATACACAACATTGTCAAGACCTACGAACAAAACGTTTCCCTGTTCAAATGCGAAATAACTCGGCCCTACAATCCGACGCCAGCTGTCGGCTTTATCACTGTTGGTTTTGGCATCAAAATCGATATCATGATTTCCAATTACTAACCATTGTGGTATGCCGGCAGTAGCACTGATCCTAAGAAGTCGATCTAAAAGACCGAGGTCATCACCAACTACATCACCGAGAAAGATCATACAGTCAGACTGACCAAGACCGGAGTCAAGCACATCTGCCATGACCCCATCTCTGAACCAGCCAACTTGCTCATTACTATATGTTTGGGAATCACCAATCATAGCGCATGAAAAACTGGAGCCTGTAGCCTCTCTTCTGATGATCGGGAAATTTATCTGCCTGGGTGCCGGTCCTGTTGGTGAGAGGCCTCCGAATCGCATGTCGTACCCAGTGCCGCTTTCCTTATGGATGTAAAAAAACTGCGGAACCATGCGCTCATCTGTCGGGACTTGCCAGCCGGAAGGCTGAACGATGGTGAGATCCATATCGTCACGAACCTCAATTTGGTAGGCCCCAGTTTTGTCCGTCTTTATCCAATCTATACCGTTTGAAACCAATACACCTTCAACACCATTTTCATCTTGATCCATCAATCCATTTTTATTGGAATCATTAAATACATAACCGATCACTGTATCATTACCCGTATTCTTATCAATGATTTGTGGACCGGCAACCCATTGCTGGCAATAGGCCGGTGATGTAAATAGCAAAAGCTGAAAAATCAAGATTGAAAGGGCAGCCTGAATGAATATTTTCATATATGAGCAGAGTTAAATTTTGAATGCGACATTAATAAAATAAAGATCTCAATTTTACCATTTGATTAAGGTTTTAAGATCGGTTTGAAGTAGACCACATTTTTTTGAGACTTTGCTCTGCCACTAAGCTACCTCACAAATAATCATGAATATTAATTACACCAGATATCAACAATCGGATCATTTTCTTGCTCTTCCAGCTTTTAACTTTTCGTTCGGCTTTTAAAGCCTCTTCTTTTGTTTCAAATCCGGCACTAAAAACCAACTTCCACGGGCGATGTCTTTGCGTATACCCTTTTCTTACCGAATTGTGGTACCTCACCCTCCGCTTCGGATCATCCGAGCTCCCTACGTAATACGTTTCCTTAATCTGAGATTTTAGTATGTATAAATAATAATTCACAGCCATAAAAAAAGGACATTCAAGCGTTGCCTAAATGTCCTTTTTCGTAAGTGCTCCCCGGGTTGGATTCTCCCGTAGGGATGCCTTCGGCAGAACCGCCGACCGATCGGATCGGTCGTTGGTTTAGTAAATAAAAAAAGCCTGACTCAAATTAATGAATCAGGCTTTTTATTGCTCCCCGGGTTGGATTCGAACCAACGACCGATCGGTTAACAGCCGATTGCTCTGCCACTGAGCTACCGAGGAAGATAATCTTGTGACAATTTCAATATGTGTCGTTGGCGAACCAACGTCCCGACCTCAGTCGGGATAACTGCCTCATTGCTCTGCCACTGAGCTACCGAGGAATATATTGTGTGGCTTATCAATAATTGCAAACTAGTTTCGCCACATAACTAGAAGCATTCCCTTCGTTGAAGGGCGACAAATATAAACACATTATCGGCCCGTAGTCAACATTTATTTATCATTTTTTGTAGAAAACTTCTTGCAAAACCAACCCTTTTGCAGGTGCAGTATACGCAGCCGGTGCTTCCATCTCATTATTCAAAATTTTGGAAAAATCAGCGCGCGAAATCTTCCCTCTAGATACTTCCATCATAGTTCCAACTAATCGCCGCACCATATTTCTCAGGAATCTGTTGGCCTCAATTTCGAAGTAGATATAATTGGGTTCATTTACCCACTTTGCCCGGTAGATATAACAAAGGGTTGTGAAGTTTTCTTCATTGTATTTCGAAAAGCCATTGAAGTCGTGTTCTCCCTCAATGAGTTCCGCGCATGCACGAAGTTCACTTAGTTTAATTTTATTTCCTGAGTGCCAAGCCTGATCGATCAAAAGTGGACTTGGATAATCGAGTACAGTATATCTGTACAATCGTGTTAGGGCATCAAATCGAGCATGAAAATCATCGGATACAGGCTCTATATGCTTGATATGAATAGCATGACCAACCAAACTGTTTACACCGTGGATCAGCTTGTAAATATCACTATCCTCCGGAAGATCGACATGTGCTGTTTGTCCTTTTGCATGAACGCCTGCATCGGTTCTCCCCTGCCCGATTATATCGATGGGTTGTTGAAGGATTCTCGAAAAAGCTGATTCCAATACACCTTCAATCGTTTGAGCATCAGGTTGAATTTGCCACCCGGAATAGTCGGTGCCTTTGTATTCGATTTCAAGAAGAAAACGTGGCATACACAGTGTTAAAATCCGAAGCGCATCGTTGCGGTAAAACCGGGCTCGCCGAATTCATTCAGATACGAAAAGCGCGTCTCTGGCATTACTCGAGCCATGTTTCTCGCTTTCACAAATGCACTGATGCCGGAAACTACTCGATTTGCAACCATCAAGGTTAATAGCGCAGGCAGCTGATTATTATTCCTGTCAATTCGCTCGCGCATATCCTGATAATGAAAGCGATTATCATCCTCCGACCAATTCCAGCGGTTTACGGGTTCATCAGCGATTAAATTATCCCAGTTTCGGCTACGTAATTGAAAATCATTGTATTCCTGAAGATTATCAAAATTGGCTACTGCCAGAAAGAAATCTCGATTTTTATTACTTAAATCAATTCCTGCATTTGCTCTGGCAAAAGTTTCTAGTTCGGTCTCCAGAGTATTCGATCTTACACTTATACCGGCATAGCTTAAGATCATGATCGCATCGGCTGCCATGTGATATTGCCCACGTTTCCAATCGGTTTTGTCGATATAATGATGCCCCCAACCGGGCAATACTAACGAACGAAGGAAAGCACCACGCGGACTAATTTCTTTACCTAAATCTAACTCCTGCGCTGTACTGGTTATCGAGATTGACATAAAAATCATCAAAAATGAAAAATTCAAAATTTTAAATTTTAAATTTTTAATTCCTTCCACTTTATTTGCGATGATTTTAATCAATCTATGTAGTTTTTGAATTTTTGTCTTTCTCTCGTCTCCAATGTCGGTAAATGGATACAGTAAATCCACCCATCAATAGAAACGTCCCGGTCCATACTACCGAAATGAAAGGCTTCTTTTCGGCTACGATTAAAACCCACTCTTCGTCATACGTTTCATCCAAGCCTGTTATTGTAAGCTCGATGGAATCTGTTTGGGGATTCACTTTCGAGAACTGGAAACTTAAGTCGTAGGATGGCAGATTCACCGGAGGCGACATTACAAAACTTTGCTCATTCTCAGTAAATACAGCAAATAATGGTTCGATCAGAAATTCCTCTCCACTAGCTGCGTGTTTAATCTCGATTTGAGCTCGTATTCCAATGGAAGTATTCGAAGGTAGATTTGTCGTATCTGCCTGCATAAAGTTGATGAAGTTAAAAGAAAAACCTCCTACTTCGATGGTTTGCCCACGCTTAAATTCAATGCTTTGACTACTGTCTGCCGGTTGAGCCGGGATATCCACATCTGAAACGTTTTGAATGGTTCCTTGCTCTTCAATCTGATTATTTCTTCGCTCGATATATGAACTACCTGCAACGTACAGGTAAATATCACTCATGATTCCGGTTCTCACATCAGGATCTACCGACCAATTTACATTCTGAGCATTAGATGTGGCCAGCATTGGATATACTTCCGGATACAGGTAAAAGGGCTTCCCGCCTTCGATAGTTTCGAATTTAAAGCGATAGGTTTGTTGTCCGGGTCGATTCTGTTGAGTTAAATCGTATCCTTCGTAGGTAACAAGATATTGATTATTAATTACCTTAGGCTCGTTTAATTTCAACTCCAGCATTTCTACCGTTTGCGATACGGGGAAACCCATTTCATCTACCACTTCACCCGCTAAAACCGCTGCATTGTAATTTTGTGTGTTTGCATCTAGCAATGGTCGATTGTACACGCTTGAGGCTAATACGCCAAGTAAAAGCACTCCAAATCCAACGTGTGTTAGCGAGCCACCAATCAATTTTGGTTGTTTCATGGCGAGTCGTGCCATCACCCAGCTGTTTCCTACTACGGCAAAGAATCCAGCAAAAATGTATAACATGTAATATGGATTCTTTACTCCTCCTAGAATCACCGAAGCGAGCGTAAGCAACGATGTGACTAACGTTGGATAAATCAATGCTGAAGCAAGCGTTTCTGCATCGTATTTTTTCCAGAAAAGGTATTGCCCCAACACCGTAAAAAGAGCCATGATAATAGCTATAGGCATACTCCAATCGTTATAAAAACTGATTTCAGGTGGAGTAGGATTCTCATTAAATAGAAGTCCTAAAATCGGAGAACTTGTTCCCAAAATGATAACCACGCCCAGAATCAACAATAAAACAGCGCCGGTGAATGTCATAAATTCACGACTTAATATTTTTGATTCTTTTTCCGGGGATGGAAGTTCTTTGTAACGCCAGAAAAACATTCCAAGTCCAACGCCAGTTACCACCAACATGAAGATCAATAACTGATTGTACAGACCTAGATCGACAAAACTGTGAACTGATGAATCTGCCAATACTCCCGATCGTGTAAGAAATGTCTCGTATACAATCAGTACATACGCCAAAATTGCGAATAGCAGTGATGACTTCTGCGCCACCGAGCTTTTCCGTTGAATGATCATGGTGTGAATTCCCGCAGTACCGATTAACCAAGGCACTAAGGATGCATTTTCCACCGGATCCCACGCCCAAAATCCACCAAACGACAGGGTTACATACGCCCAATATCCGCCTAAGAAAATTGCCGTAAGTAAGGACAAGTTCGCTCCTAAAGTCCATGGAAGTGCAGGTCCTACCCACTCGTTGTATTTTCGTTTCCAGAGTGCGGCCATTGCAAAACAATATGGAATCGTCATCATCGCGAAACCAACGAACAGGATGGGCGGATGAATCATCATCCAAGGGCTTTTTAAAAGATCATTCAGTCCTGTACCATCTGCCGGCATAAAATCCGGATTGGCTTGAATGAACGGGGCATTCGGCATTTCTTCAGCCAACGTTCTGAATGGAGATGCTCCAAAGGTGAAATCACCGAATCTCCAGCCTACAATCATGGAGATCAAGAAAGCCTGAGTTAGTGCTAAAAAGAATAACACCGGAGCTTTGTACGGCGCTCGGGTCCACTTCATCAAGCAAATACCGGCAATCCAAGAGAACAAAATCCACAGCATAAAGCTGCCTTCTTGTCCACCATAAAAAGCCGACCATAAATACTTTGGTGCTAAATCAAGGCTGGTATAATTAAATACATAGTAGAACTGAAATTGATGTTTAAAAATCAGAAACACCAACAGTGCGGATGCAATGACCATGAAAAGACCTTGCAATCCAAACATCCAGTTACCAATTTTCAGCTGGCGCTCGTTATCGGCCTGAGCGGCACGGAAATAGAACACCATCGATATCACACAAAATAAAAAGGAAAGCGTAATGGTAAGCTTTCCCATTATCCCAATTACAGGGGCAAACTCTAACATATTTCTAGCTCTCTGAAGCTTTTACGTATTCTGATGGATCAGCGTTATTGTATTTAGACGGACATTTCATCAGCATTTCGCTGGCGTAAAAAACGTCGTTGCGCATCTCTCCAATTACTACCAGACGATCGGCCTCTTCAAAATTGTTGGGCTTTGGCCGAGGATACACCACTTTCTTTGTTTCGCCTGCATCATCGGTCATATAAAAAGAAAATTGCATGGTTTCTCGAGAGAAGCCATGATCTTTGGATGAATCCCAAACACCGGGTACATGTGCAGCTTTCATTTCCGATGCCGTTTCGAAATCGGTGTAGGTACTGATGCTGTTTCCAAAATTGATCATCAACATGGAAGTAAATGCGACAATGGCGATAATGCCAAGAATTAACTTAGGTTTCATTGTTCTTCGGAATTAAGTTTTTCTTCGAGCGAAGCAACTTTTTTGTCCACTCGAATCATGAAAAATAATAAGACTGACCAGATGATGAGCGTAACGCCCAGCACCACATAGATAAGATCGTTTGAATACATAAAAGCGATAAATGCGTTTGCTTCCTGCAGCGATTCTTGCCCGGCCCATACGTCGGAATAAGCTTGAGTTAGTGTATCAACTACGGCAGTAGAATCGATTTGCATAAGTATTAAGATTCCTGTTCGGGATTGATTTTATACCGCACACTTTGATAGCGATGCATGATGTCGTACACCCAAAATGAGAGCGCGATAAACCCAAGCATAGCCGGATACAAAATTAACCGTAATTCGGCAGCGGTAATTTCTGAAAAAGCCGGATTTCCGTCGGCTCCGGGATGTAAACTTGTTAATTGGCGCGGAACCACATACAACAAAAACGGAATAGTGGTAACCGCAAAAATATTGTAAACAGCGGCGATTTTTGCGCGTTTGTCTTCGTCATCAAAAGCAGATCGAAGTACTAAATAGGCTACGTAAATCATCATAGCTAAGGCTGCCAGATTCATTTTAGGCTCGGCGAACGTCCACCAGGTTCCCCAGGTAAATCGCGCCCACAACGAACCGGTTAGCAGTCCACACAATCCAAACATCATTCCAACACGCGCCGAAGCCTCGGCTTTGATATCGAATATAGGCTCGGGGCTGTTCAGGTAGCGAATGCTGTAAATACAACTTGTGAGGAACATCGCATACATTGCCATCCACATGGGAACATGAAAGAAGATGTTACGGGCTGTTTGTTCAAGAATAGGAATCTCAGGGATATATATAAGAAATCCACCACCGATTACTAATGTGAGCCAGATCGCTACTATGTACTTCCAGACTTTCAAATCAAATATTATTGGATGGTTCAAAGCTTTAAATATACAAAAAACCCCTGATTTCCTTTGAAAAATCGGACCTAGCTTTTCAAAAATTGCAATTCGTTACAATTGAAATGTGTAACCTTTGCGAGCTATTAAAATTAACTGAATTAAAATGCGATTTTCTCCTCGTTCTCTACCCTTCGTTATTTGTTTGGGTATCTTTTTATTATCTCAATTTACAGCACAAGCACAACAAGCAAACTTCGAGCTCGCTGAGCGATTCACTAATCAAAAAATGGAAAAACTAATCGGATCAACCGATGTAATTCCGAACTGGATCGAAGATTCCGACGACTTTTGGTACGAGTGGGAAGATGCGCGCGGCACTAATTGGTTTTATGTGGATATCGAAGCGAAAAATCAACGAGAATTGTTCGACCGGGAAGAGCTGGCAGGCTTACTTAGCGAAGAATTTAAGCGCCCGTTTAATGCCACCGATCTTGAACTGAAAGGCTTTGATTTCGATGAAGATAAAGAGTTATTTACTTTTCATGTAGACAGTATTGAGTTCGAATGGTCGGTGCAAACAAATAATTTGGTAAAAGGTGACAGCCTGGAACCTAATAAGAGAGAACCATGGGCAAACTGGTCGCCCGATAGCACTTGGGTGGTTTTCGCAAAAAATCACAATTTATATTTAATGAGTGGCGATACATCGGATACCACCGAGCATCAACTTACCACCGATGGAGAGCGTTGGTTCAGCTACCAATGGGCACAAGGCGACACCGCAACCGATAAAAAAATGAGTGCGCGTATTCGCTGGTTCGATGACGAAAAAAAGTTCTACGTTCAACGTACCGATAATCGAAAAGTAGACGATTTGTGGGTGATCAATAATTTGGGGAAACGCCCGAGTCTTGAGACCTATAAATATGCAATGCCCGGCGAAGAAGAAGTGGGTATCGATTACGTTGAAGTGTTTGACGTTACATCCAAAGAACGTGTAATCATGAATACCGATAAATGGGAAGATCAGAATTTGTCGGTCGATTTTTCGGACGTAGCTACCGGCGATTTGAACGGTCGTTCTTCTGAGGTAATTTATATAGAACGTTTAAACCGAGCCGCCAGTGAATTTGAGTTATTGAAAGGAAACACCGAAACCGGTGAGGTGGAAGTAATCATTTCTGAACGTTCTGAACCTTACTGGAACTGGCGTTTTCAGGATGCGGATGTGATTAACAATGGTGAGGAGTATTTATGGTGGAGTGAGCGATCCGGTTGGGGACATTTATACCGTCATGATGCAGAAGGTAATCTCAAAAATCAGATTACTTCAGGTAATTTTGTAGCGGGTAACATCATGAAAATTGATACTGCTGCTCAAACGATCTTTTTTGAGGGATATGGACGTGAAGCTGGCAATGAGCCCTATTATCAGCATTTATATTCTGTGAAGTTTGATGGAAGCAGAATGACGCACCTAACCCCCGAGCATGCAAATCACCGAATATTTTCATCTCCCGAAGGCAATTATTTTGTAGATAATATGTCGCGCGTTGACATGCCAACGAAAGCAGTAGTTCGGGATGGATCAGGAAAAGTGATTATCAACCTTCAGGAAGTAAATATCGACCGGGCAACCGAACTCGGCTGGAAATATCCCGAAAAGTTTAAAGTGAAAGCTGCGGATGGCGTCACAGATATTTATGGTGTGATGTGGAAACCCTTCGACTTTGATTCCACCAAAAACTATCCGGTAATTTCTTATGTGTATCCGGGACCTCAGGTTGAACCTTACCCGATTCGCTTCGGTCCTTCTCGACACCAAACTCTGGCTCAAGTCGGTTTTGTAGTGGTGGCTTTCGGAAACCGAGGTGGAACTCCGCTTCGAAACAGATATTACCACACCTATGGTTACGGTGATTTACGGGATTATCCTTTAGCTGATAACAGATATGGCCTAGAGCAGTTAATCGGTCGACATGACTTTATTGATGGCGAAAATGTTGGAATCTACGGTCATTCCGGTGGTGGATTCATGAGTACAGCGGCACTGCTTTCTCATCCCGATTTTTATGATGTAGCAGTTTCATCGGCTGGAAATCATGATAACAACGTGTATAACCGCTGGTGGAGTGAAACTCATAATGGAGTAAAAGAAACCGTTAAGAAAGTAACTGAAATGGGTGAAGACAGCGTAGAAGTAGAACGCGAGGAAGTCACTTTCGACGGCCCCATCGAGACAAATATTTCGTTGGCCTCCAACCTTCAAGGAAAACTGCTTTTAGTACATGGTAGTATGGATAATAACGTGCACCCTGCCAACACCCTTCGTTTGGTTGAAGAATTAATCAAAGAAGGCAAGCGTTTTGATTTGATGATGTTACCCAGCCAGCGCCATGGTTTCCGCGGAGCTTCAAGGGCTTACTTCGAGCGAATGATGTGGTACTACTTTGCGGAGCATTTATTAGGCGATCGAAGAACGAACGTAAACTTCAACATCCCCGAAGAGTTGGATTGATAAATTAGCAAACGGTCTGACGGATCACCCGTCTGACCGACTTTTTTTTACTTTCAGGCCGATTTTAGTATTAGCCACAAAAGCACGAAAACACCAAAAACAGATTTAGACAAAGTCATCCCCGTGAAAACGGGGATCTAAGGCTATAACAAAGCCTCAATTATCACCTTACTTTAGATTCCTCCCTCTGTAGGAATGCCCCCTTTCTTTGTGATTCTAGCTCCGAAACTCAGCATCAGAGCTTATTATTTACGTGGAACTCAGTCTCCGATCCAACGCAGAGCATTAGATCGAGAACAAGAGTTGGATTGATAAGTAAGTCAGCGGTCTGACGGATCACCCGTCTGACCGAATAGTTTGTTGCCACAGAAACATGGTAATTGGATAAAGTCATCCCCGTGAAAACGGGGATCTAAAGCAGTAATTAAGCCCGAAACACCAAATACACTTCAGATTCCCGCCTGCACGGGAATGACCTTTAGTTGAGTGTTTCTCCTAGCTCCAAAGTTCCGAGCTTGAGCTTTTATTTATACCAAATCCTGATCTGTTTAATAGTGATGGTGATAACAAGCCTACGAAATTAATGAGTTCCTAATCAACGAGTCCTTCTCCTTGAGGAGAAGACAGATGAGGTGTTTTCCTGCCACGAAAGCACGAAAACACCAAAACAAATTTAAAAAAGTCATCCCCGTGTAGACAGGGATCTAAGGCTAAAATAAAGCCCGAAACAGCAAATAGACTTCAGATTCCCGCCAAACCTACGTTATAACTTCGATGTGCATGCTCCGCGGGAATGACTCTAATTTGGATTAGTTTTCGATAGGATGGAATTCTTATCTGACCGATTTTTAAATTTAGTGACAAATATATAGTGAGTCGAATCAATCGTAATGTGTCCACATCCGAATAACCTTGACAATCTTTTCCTCCTCATACACTTGATATACCAAACGATGTTGAATATTGATTCTTCGTGAATATGCTCCCTCTAAGTTACCAACCAGTTTTTCAAAAGGTGGATATTCTGTGAACGGATCCTCTTTCAGAATTTCAAGTAAGTCGATGACTTTCGGTTTTAATCCCGATGAAGCTACTTTCTTGGCATCTTTTTTCGCTTGTTTAGTATAAACGAGTTTAAAATTACTCACCAATCCAGTTCATCTTCAGTTTCGTCAAGAGGAGTTTGTAGTCCTTCTGCTATTGATTCCTGCATTCCTGGAATGGTTGTTAAATACAGAGTTTCCTGAATGGAACGCCAATCTTCCTCACTGATCAGAACAGCATTTGAACGTTTTCCCGTAATTTGGATAGGCTCGTGAGTATCTGATGCCTCATCTAGTAAACGATATATTTCTTTGCGAGCTTGGGTAGCTGTAAGTGTTTTCATGATTCTGTTATTAACTCAATTCTCTGTAAACGTACGTTATTTCGTACACTAATTCAAACTACTAATTTAAAACGGCGCCAAATACAATCTACAAAGTCATCCCCATGCAGACGAGGAACTAAAGCTGTAACAACGTCCAAAAACACCAAAACCTGATCGCTAGAAGGGTGTTGGTGATAACTAGCCTACAAAATTAATGAGTTCCTAATCAACGAGTCCTTCTCCTTGAGGAGAAGACAGATGAGGTGTTTTCCTACCACGAAAGCACCAAGACACTGAATTTATAAAAGTCATCCCCGTGAAAACGGGGATCTAAAGCTATAACAGAGCCCGAAACTGCAAATACACTTCAGATTCCTGCCAAACCTAAGTTGAAACTTCGGTATGCTGGCTTCGCGGAAATGACGCCCTATTTGGCTCCGATGCTCTGCTTCGGAGCTTATTATTTACGTTAAACACAGTCTCCGATCCAACGCAGTGCATTGGATCGAGAACAAACAGGGATCTAAGGCTATAAAAAAGCCCGAAACTTCGACACATTCAAGATTCCTGCCTCCGCAGGAATGACTGAGAATTGAGCGATTCTCTTAGTTCCAAAGTTCCGAGCTTGAGCTTTTTATTTACACCAAACCTGATTATATGTAAGTCAAATTACCTTCCATTAATTCTCATAAAATTCACAATATATGGGTATGCTAAAAGTTGATTGCTTAGCTTCTTGGATCAACATTTAGTAGCAAGCTTTATCGACAATTCTTATTTCCATTTAGATGAAATCAACTTACTTACTTTTCCTAGTCTTTTTAATTGGAACTATCACCCCGGCCCTTGCTCAAGAAAAAATGGTTGCTCGAGATGGATTTAAAGAAGGATATCGTGCAGTGCAATTTGGAATAGGAAATAACTTTACACTCACCAATTTTGGAAATGCTAGTTTAAATTTTATGCGATTTGATTCTGAAAAAAAAGCCCGTTTCATTAGGAGTTATTTCGTAAATAGTATTTCGAGTTCACATGAAGATTCAGATTTCAATGGATTCGTTTATGAAGATGAAGTTGTAATAGACACCTTGTTTAGTAAGTCTGAAGAAGAGGGTAAAAACTACGACACAGAACTGCGTATTTATCTAGGAATTATAAACTATCTCCCAACAAACAGTGATATCCTACCATTTTTTTCTCAAAGTTTATATGTGGGAAATAGATTTAGAAGCTCACCTAGATCTATTACCAAAACGAATGAACCTGATTCTGATCCTTATGAAACTATAGATTACAATACCAAAAGCTTAAGTCCATCGATTGGTTATACCGCACGTTTTGGAGTCGATTATTTCATTGCAAAAAATATTAGCGTAAATGCACAATTTGGAGGAACACTCTTTTATAGATTAACTTTAGAAAAGTATGAATTTGCTTCGGACTTAAAACAGTCTGATCCGATAGAATATGAACAGCTTCGAGATCGAACTAAAAAAAAGCATGACGTTTCACTACAATCTGCTGGCATACTATTTGGTCTGACGGCTTACTTCTAAGTAATCAACCCAACTTCTCGCTGGTATACCTTTTCTTTTCGAGTGATGGTTAAACTCCAAACTATTCCTGCACCGGCCATTACTGCTCCGTAAATAAGCATCAGTGTTTTTACGGGAACGAGCTCAAATTCTAACACTAAAGAGGCAATCATCACGGATATGGAATTCATGATGGTAAATAACAACCACTCCGTAGAAAAAACACGCCCACGGAAGGTATCAATGGTTCGTTTTTGAAGAAGTACGGTGCTCGTTACCCAGTTTGCACCCGAGGCTGCATGGGCAAGTAATACGAATAAAATCATAACCCAAATGATGTTTGTAAGTCCAACTATCATATACATAATGCCGGCCAAACCGATTGCTGCCCCCATCAACTTGATCCAATCTTTCTCTTCAGAAACCAATCTCCGACCAATAATTGGCCCGATTCCCGTTCCCATTCCGCGAGCCGCATAAAGCAAGCCAAGTCCAATACTTCCCATCATCAAAATCTCTTCACTTACGATGATCAGCATATAAACTAATCCTCCCAGAAAAGCACTTGAAGTTCCTTTGGCGATGCTTGGGCGCAAAATGTGTGGATTCCCAATCAAGTACTTGGCACCATCTACAATTCCATTCCACGGATTTCGATTTTTTTCTTTTTCCTCGGCCGACATTTCCTGCTGTGGGATAACCGCATGATAGATAAAATATCCCGAAACGATGTACGTGAATGCATCAAGAATCAGCACCATTTCGATGCCCAACCATTCTGTGGCGAATCCTCCAAAAGCCATACCGGAGGTAAAAATAATACTCCAGGTTGCCGTAGAAATGATATTCGCATTCACGAGTTCTTCTTTCGAAGTAACATTCGGTATAGAAGATGTTTTTGCCGGCTCAAATACAGCAGAAATCATCATCTGAACAGATGTAAGTACATAGGCTAACCAAAGCATCGACTCAGATTGCACAAATAATATCCCAAGAACAGCCAAAGCGCGTAAGCCATCACATAACAACATTAACATTCGCCGATTAAATCGATCGGTTATAAAACCCGCTAGTGGCGAAAAAGCAGCAAGACTCAGCATCTTTACTACGATAATGAGCCCAAGAAGAAATTCAGAATCTGAATACTTTGCAATAAGTGCATATAAGGCCAACAAGCCAAACCAATCCCCGAAATTCGAAATAGCCTGAGCAGCCCACAACCGTCGGTAATTGGTGTTATTTTTTAAGAGTTGTATATACGGAGAAATCGAATTTGCCAAACTGTTTCAACATTCAATATTCAACAAAGAATATTCAATGTTCATTGGTTGTTGGTTATTGAATATTGCTTATTGCATTCCTGTGCTACCAAACCCACCTTCTCCCCTGCTCGTTTCATCGAGATCATTAACTTCTTTTACAGATAATTGCACAACCGGAGCGATCACCATTTGCGCGATTCTGTCACCGTGATTTACCACAAATTCTTCCTGTCCATGATTGATAGCAATCACTTTGACCTCTCCCCGATAATCAGCATCAATTGTGCCCGGACTGTTTAACATGGTGATTCCATTTCTAATAGCTAAGCCACTTCTTGGGCGTATTTGGGCTTCATATCCATGCGGCAGTGCCATTTGTAAACCTGTTGGGATTAGCGTTCTTTCACCCGGTTTTAGGGTGATTGGCGATTCCAAAGCTGCCCGAATATCCATACCGGCCGCAGAATCGGATTCGTATGACGGCAGAGCTAAATCATTAGCATGAGGCATCTTTTTAAATTGAACGGAAGTCATAGACGCTCTTTTTTATAGTCAATTAATCGTACCAATGCATTCCCAAATAACACTTTAACGCGGGCTTCAAGGGGAACGCGTAGTTCATCATCCAAAAACCAGGCTCTGAATTTTCCGGAGAAACCAAAAGGACCATCAATATTTTCGGTGTAACCGGTGGTTAAATAGGTTTGAACCGGCTCGTCCCAAGGCTGGTAATTACGTTTTTCAAGCTTGGTGTTATTATCAAAATGAATGTAGCCTTTTCGCTTGGTCACATACACAATCATCGAGTTTTCCGTATCAGTTCCCGCAAATAAACGCGAGAACAAAAAGATAACATGTCCGGCCGTAGCAGGTTCTTCGAGCTCCAGCGTATCGCGGGATTGGTCTTCTTCTTTATAGGTCACCCAATTTTTATCCCGATCAAAATCGTATTCAATGTCTTTATAGATTTCTTCGTCGATATTATCTTTCCAATAGTAAGAGGTAATCGGTAAGCCATCATCATTCACCAAAAATAAACTGTGAAAATGATCGATTTCTGTTCCGATAAATGGGATTTTCGGGTTCGACACAATTTTGGTGACCAGATGTTTGTGCATTTGTCCACGAAACATGGAATCAGGCATCATGGTAACCTCCACTTCTCCCAAACGAAGAAAACCGTACTTAACTTCAAAAGTAAACACCTCTTTATACTCAAAAAGCTCCTGAATAGTAGGAGGCTCCGAATTTGTATCAGATTGTGCGAAGCTAGTGTTGGATAAAAAACCAGCCCAAATGAAAAGTATTAAAAAGACTGAGAGCTTTGCTGAGTTCACTCTTCCACTTCTATTAGTCCGTGTTCTTTCATAAACGTTTCAAACGATTCTTCATCAAACCCAACCAGCACAGAATCTTCGAAAACAAGAACCGGGCGTTTTATCATACTTTGATTATCAAACAAAAGCTGAAGCATTTCTTCATCAGTTGGATTCAACTCTTTAATCTTTAGATTTCTGTATGTTGTTCCTCGGTTATTTACCAACACATCCAAACCCACCTTAAACTCAAGATCCTTTAGTTCGTCGAGAGTTAATGGCTCTTTTTTTACGTTGATGAACTCAAAAGCAATATCCCGCTCTTCCAGCCACTTCTTGGTATCTCTTATTTTATTACAATTTGGAATGCCGATAACGTGTAACATGCGATATATAAATGAATAGTTTCGTATTTTCTGAAAGATACAATAAGCCGATGTAAAAGTTAGCCCGGAGAGACCACTCTAATGAACAACCTTCTTAAAAAATTATTAATTCTTGCACCTGCTGTTTTTTTGGGATGGTCGTGCTCCAACGATGACGCACAATCCCAATTTGAAGCGATGGCCTATGGCGAACCGGCTAATTACACCGAAACCAACTTTCAGGGCGATGTTGTACGAAGTGATAGTGACGATTGGAGAATTTCTCCCCTTTACCAAGGACTTGCTTCGGTACAACCCATTTTCCCCAACCCGGTACAATTTGGCACAAACGTAACGCTCGAAATTGACATTAAAGGAGCTCCGGCCAGTTCGAGCATCGAAGTAGGTTATTTGAACCAATCTAATCAATGGATTTTCTTGCAGCAGCAGGATTTGCAAAATGATTTTGAACTCATCACTTTTCTTATCAATACTCGGCAATTCGGCAGCTCTCTTTCTCAGGCACAAGGCATAAAACGAATGCTAATTTTTGACGGCAACCAGCGCCTCATTTCTTATGGTGATATTCTGATTCAATAAGGTTGTTTTAGGCTATCCGAGGTTCTATCTTCAAGCCATGCGTAAACTATACCCGTCAGAAAAGCTAGTGTTAGCAAGGTTAATTTTTCCAGAACCTTACGATGTATTATTGGAAGAAACCGGACTCCCCTCAGGTGCTTTGCGCGACGATTTGATCAATCTCATCAATTATCGCTTGATCGAAGTAGTAAATACCGAGGTTGTACAACAAGACAGCACCGCATTTTACGACTCCGACAACCTTCACGACTTTACTTTTCGGGCTACAAAAACGGGGCTGAAACAAATACGGGAAACAGTATGAACTTTAAAGTAGAATTTGATGAAAAATCACTCGAAATCGACATCAATCAGGAGAATGGTAGCTATACCGTTGGTGATAACACCACAAGCTTTGAGTTTGAGCAACAAAATGGGCGTTATTATTTAAGGAAGGGAACAAAACTCTACACCATCGATAATGTAAAGGTAGAAAACTCCACCGTAGAATTTTCAATTGATGGTGCTTGGTATAAAGCAGATGTAAAAGACGAACAGCAGTTATTGCTCGATAAACTTGGCTTTAAATCTGCATCTGCTTCATCTGAAGGGAAATTAAATTCTCCAATGCCCGGTAAAATTTTAGATATCATGGTTGAGGAAGGAGAAGCCGTAACAAAAGGACAACCAGTTGCAATCCTAGAAGCCATGAAAATGGAAAACGAGTTAAAATCGCCTGTAGATGGTACTGTGACCAAAATAGTTGCCGAAGTGGGACAATCGGTGGAGAAGAAAACCCCAATTTTAGAAATAGAAGCTATTGGATAAATTTATTATCAAAGGTGGAACTCCTTTAAAAGGAACCATCGCTATAAGCGGTTCAAAAAACGCCGCATTACCTATTATTGCAGGAGCGTTACTGGCTGATTCGCCAGTTACCATTCATAACATTCCACGCCTGCAAGACATTTACACCTTCAGCAATGTACTGCGTGTTGTGGGTGCTAAAGTTGATTTCAAAGAGCAGGAAAACACGGTAGAAATTGACCCAACGCTCGTTTCTTACTTAGAAGCGCCCTACGACTTGGTTCGTAAAATGCGAGCTTCTTTCTATATGCTGGGCGCATTAGTTGGTAAACACGGTTACGCGAAAGTTTCCTTACCGGGTGGGTGCGCTTGGGGACCTCGTCCGGTAGATTTACACCTGAAAGGGATGGAAGCCATGGGAATTAAAATCACCTTGGATAAAGGTTACGTTATTGCCAAAGCTACAGAAGAATTACATGGAGAAAGTTTCACGCTGGAACCGAGTAGTGTAGGTGCTACCGTAAATTTATTGTTGGCATCCGTATTAAGAGCGAAGAAATTCACCATAAAAAACGCCGCAAAAGAGCCTGATGTAGTACAACTTTGCAACTTTTTGGTTGAGATGGGCGCTAATATCGAAGGTATTGGTACTGATACTTTAACCATTCGAAAAGTGAAGCAACTTAAAGGGATTGAAATCAGTAACGATCCCGATCGCATTGAGTTGGGCACCTATATGATTGCCGGTGCCATGCATCCAGATTCCGAACTTACACTTACGGGTTGTAATGCGGATCATTTAGGGAATTTCCCTGAACTACTTCGCCAAACAGGGACTAAAGTAACTATAGACGGAAGCACCATTCACATCAAAGCACCGGAAACCTTAAAACCGGTTTCTATAAAAACGGATATTTACCCGGGCTTCCCTACCGATTTACAAGCACAGTGGGCTACGATGCTTACCCAAGCCGCTGGTAATTCATCTGTTACCGACACCGTTTATTTTGATCGTTTTAGTTACGTTCCGGAGCTTACCCGCTTGGGCGCCGATATGGATGTTGAACAAAACACGGTAAACATTAAAGGGAAAACACCTTTAACCGGTGCTTCTGTGATGAGCACTGACCTACGTGCGAGTGTGAGCTTAGTATTGGCAGCAATGATCGCAAAAAACACCTCGGAAGTGCTTCGTGTTTATCATTTAGATCGCGGTTACGAATCGTTGGAAAATAAATTGAATCCCGTAGGTGCAAAAATTACCCGGGTTGAGGATAATTAATCACAGATTATAGATTTTAGCTGAATGAACCAGTAATGGCGCAAGGCCTTGCGCCGTTACTGGCTATAAGTATGTAAATCCATTTAAAATTGCTATTAATATAGTTGTTTGGTTTCAGCCCATTCCCAATTGAAGGTCGTTTCTAATTAACATTAACAAGAAGTAGAGCTAAGCTTTTTAAGTTGAATAGAACGATTTACAAGCTTCGTGTGATTGAAGATGACCTTACGCCGTCACCGGTTCAATAAGAATTGAATCTTACCTCATAATTCATATTTCTTTAGTCTTTTCCTCCCCCTATATTGCTATGTGATAAAAATCACACACAAGAGTTTTTTATATCGCATATTAAGTATTGCTTTACGCACAAAATACATATCAAAGAAAATTCTCAGTTTCGCTGTTTGCAGATGAAATAAGCGATCACTGCACCGAATTACTTAGCTTTTGCTCATTACTATTTTTCGTTTTTAAGCAAACGCTAACTACTGATTCCACCTTGGAATCCCCACCAATTTTTAAAGAATTAACTGGCAAAAATAACGCCGGAGACGCACAACCACTTCCACAAAGCCTAACCTACAATTCGTGGAAAGTAACAGGTACCATTAAAAAAATAAGAAGATGGCTGGTTGTGACCGGGAAAACGTGCCTAGAAAAAGAATATCTAGATGAAAAATCAAATTATCATACACTCTTCGGGCAATCAGACCCGAATTGCGCTGATCGAACAAGGAGAATTAGCGCAGCTTTTCATAGAATCAGAGGAAAATCAACGTACCGTTGGCAACATTTATGTAGCTCGGGTTCATAAAGTAATGAGCGGCATCCGCGCCGCATTTATCGACATGGGAACGCCCAAAGATGCGTTCCTTCACTTCTCCGACGCAGGCGATCATCTCGACAGCTACATCCGAATGTTGAATGGCAAAAATGCTATTCCTTCTAGCCTGGACGGAGAAATCAAGAACAAAGAAAATATGAGCAATGTGCAAAAACAGTTGCTCGCCGGTAAAGTTCTTAAGAACGGTCAGAAGTTATTGGTTCAAATTGTGAAAGAACCTATTGGATCGAAAGGTCCGCGAGTTTCTACTGATATCACCATTGCCGGGCGGTTTCTGGTGCTAATTCCGATGGGCGATTACATTGCCGTTTCTAAGCGTATCAGCAATTATAAAGAGCGACGACGTTTAAAAAGCATTCTCAATAAGATGCTTCCTGATGGATTTGGCGTAATTGTACGAACAGTTGCTCAAAATCAGGATGCGCAGGCTATTGAAGACGATTTGCGTACCGTGCTTAAAAAGTGGGAATTAATCGTAGATCGTGTGGATAATGCGAAACCACCATCGCTTTTGTACAAAGATCTGGATATGACCGAAAGTCTGATTCGCGATTTATTTGCCAAAAATTACGATCGAGTACTTATCGACGACCCAAAGATGTACCGGCAGATAAAGAGCTATGTGAGTCAGATAGCGCCGCATATGGTCCCGAATGTGGAGTTATACAATCGGAAACAACACATTTTCGATTTCATGAAAATCGCTGAAGATGTAAACTCCATCTTCTCCCCTCGCGTACGCTTAAAAATGGGTGGATATTTAATTTTTGAGCAAACCGAAGCCATGTACGTGGTAGATGTTAACTCAGGTCCGTATGCTGCCAAAGAGCGTCAGGAAGACAACTCGCTCAAAACGAATCTCGAAGCTGCTCGTGAAATTGCCAAGCAGTTACGCTTAAGAGATATTGGCGGAATTATCGTAGTTGATTTCATCGATTTGAAGGACGATAAAAACCGTAAGAAGATTTACGATGAGCTGAAAAAAGAATTCCGTAAAGATCCTGCCAAAACAAATGTGATTGGCATGAGCGATTTCGGTTTGGTTCAAATCACTCGTCAGAGAATTCGCCCCAGTGTGGTGAATTCGGTATCAAAAGTTTGCCCGATGTGTGGTGGATCCGGCAGTGTGGTTAGCCAAAATACTATACTCACAGACATTGAAAGCTGGATCAGTAAGTTCAAACACAACACGAAATACCGAGCACTCGATCTATATGTGAATCCATATTTGAAGTCGTATCTCACCAAAGGATTATTCAGTCGCCGTTGGAAATGGATGACTAGATTCGGGCTCAAAATTACCATCATCGGTGATGAGAAGACTTCACTAAATGAATTTCACGCTACTCTAGCAGGCTCCGACATCAACATAACGGATGCAGTAATGAGTGGAGCATCGATTGATGAACTGTTAAATCGACAGGAGCTGGAAGAAATAAATAGTGGCCAACATGATCGCAGCAACTTGGATATTACCAAAAAGCCTCAGCGACAGAACAATGGCAACTCAAGAAATTCTGACAGATCACGAAATAATAGTGGTGGCCGTTCGTCGAATAATGGCGGTCGAGGTAACCGGAATTATCAGAAAGACGCCAACTAGACAGGTTGGCGTAGTATTTGCCCATTCATTCAGGTAAAACCAAAGAAATTTTATGAGTGTATTTAATTTACATGCCACTACCGTTGTTGGCATTATTCACAACGGCGAAGCAGCAATTGGTAGCGATGGGCAGGCTACATTAGATAAAACGGTGATGAAAAGCACTGTTAAGAAAGTTCGAAAATTACACGGCGGAAAAGTTCTAGCAGGCTTTGCCGGTTCTACAGCCGATGCCTTTACCCTTTTTGAACGCTACGAAGAAAAACTAAGCGAATATAACGGCAACATGCAGCGGGCTGCTGTGGAACTTGCCAAAGACTGGCGTAAGGATAAATACCTGCAGAAGTTGGAAGCTTTGCTGGTGGTGATGGATAAAGACTATGCCTTAGTTATTTCCGGACAGGGAGATGTTATTGAGCCCGACGACAACATTGTGACCATTGGAAGTGGTGGGAGTTATGCCTTAGCCGCCGCTCGAGCCATGGTTAAACACGCACCGGAAATGAAAGCGGTTGATATTGTATCAGAAGCACTGCGTATTGCTGCCGATATCGACATTTATTCCAATCATAACCGAACGCTACTAGAGATTAATTAACATGATTGATGCAAAGAATTTAACGCCACAACAAGTTGTAAGAGAGCTCGATAAATACATTATCGGACAAAAAGAAGCTAAGAGATCGGTAGCCATCGCACTAAGAAATCGCTGGCGCCGAATGAATGCCGACGAGGAAATCAGAGAAGAAATTGTACCGAATAATATTCTGCTGATTGGACCGACAGGTGTTGGTAAAACCGAAATCGCGCGTAGATTATCGAGACTGGCAGGAGCTCCTTTTGTAAAAGTAGAAGCTTCGAAATTTACTGAAGTTGGTTACGTAGGTCGCGATGTTGAGTCTATGATTCGTGATTTAATGGATTATGCATTGAACATGGTAAAAGACGAAATGCAGGAACGCGTAAAAGAAAAAGCCGCCGAAATGGTGGAAGAGCGCATTCTAGATATTCTCATCCCTCCTGTTCGTAAATCAGCTACCAATCCCCAAAAAGATGCGGTTGGCTTTAATGTGAATAACGCAACCGATGAAGAACTGAATGAACGTACCCGTGAGCGATTCCGTGAAAAACTGAAAAACGGCGAGCTCGATGATCGTAAAATCGAGATCGAAGTTAAAAGCTCAAAAGCCCCGATGATGCAGGTATTCGGTCCGGGCGGAATGGAAGAAATGGGCGTTAATTTGCAGGATATGCTTGGAGGAATGGGCAAAAACAAGAAATCAAAACGAAAAGTACCGATTTCTGAAGCCCGAGAGATTTTACTGGATGAAGAATCCGAAAAGTTAATTGATCACGAATCGGCCGTTCAGGAAGCTTTAGAGCGAGTACAAAAGCAAGGCATCGTGTTCATCGACGAGATTGATAAAATCGCTGAACCGAGTACCGGCGCCGGAAAAAGTGGTCCGGATGTAAGCCGGCAAGGTGTACAACGTGACCTCCTTCCTATTGTAGAAGGTAGCACCGTTAGCACCAAGCATGGAATCGTAAAAACCGATCATATATTATTTATCGGATCGGGTGCATTTCATGTGTCTAAACCGTCTGATTTAATTCCGGAACTTCAAGGTCGTTTCCCAATTAGAGTTGAACTGAATTCGCTTACCGAAAGTGATTTTGTAGAGATTTTATCGAAACCAAAAAATGCCTTAACAAAGCAATACATTGCCATGTTGGCCGCCGAAGGTGTAACTATAAACTTTACTGAAGAAGCTGTAGCCGAGCTGGCTCGCATTGCGGCATTGGTAAATTCTCAGGTAGAAAATATTGGCGCTCGCAGACTACATACCATTATGTCGTCGTTGTTCGACGAGTTGCTCTTTGCCGTTCCGGATGATATCAACAGTGGAGAGATTAACATTGACAAGGCCTACGTCGAAAAACAACTCGACGGTTTGGTGAAAGACAAAGATCTTAGCCATTACATCCTTTAACGTGGTTTTGAACATGTAGATTTATTACAATGGAAACCGCCGAACTAATTTTCTCGTATTTAGGTAATATTTATGACAGCAATAACACGACTTCAAATGACTATTAAGAGATTCCTGATTCCGAGCGCGATCATTTCCATTGTATTATTTTTTCTAAGCTTCACCGGTGTAGATGATGTCGTTAAAACTAAAAATGACGACACCACCAATCTCACTAAATATGTACAGGCGCAACGCAGCATCGTCCAAAACTACTTTGGCTACCCCGATGTAGATATGATGTACCGCGCAAGTATCCGATACATGGTGAACGCCATCGAAGATTCTACGCTACAGATTGAAGGAACTCCTATCGACACCACTTTTCCCGGTTTGGATGTTAGTTCCATTCGTGATGCTTATGAAAATTTCGAATCAGCCTATTTGTATGTCGCAAATAATAGTCCCGATGAAGACATGAAGCGACTCACTGAAGTTGCTATTCGTGGCTTATTCTCTACACT
Source organism: Balneolaceae bacterium (assembly GCA_017640605.1). GTDB lineage: Bacteria > Bacteroidota > Rhodothermia > Balneolales > Balneolaceae > HXMU1420-13. Next base: position 100,080 of record JAEPQH010000012.1, read on the forward strand.
CGACCCACATTCTGTATTTATCGAAGCCCGAGAAAGTGAAGTAGATCAGGAGAACTTCGCCGGAAAATTTCAGGGAATTGGTGTTCAGTTTAATATCATTCAGGATACCATCACGGTAGTTACCGCAATCGCTGGCGGACCAAGTGATCAGCTCGGTATTCAATCGGGAGATCGAATTATACAAATTGAAGATTCCACTGCGGTTGGCTTCGAAAATGAGGATGTTGTAAAACGTCTTCGCGGTGAAAAAGGAACCAAAGTTAAAGTGACCATCAAACGCCCCGGTGTACGAAATCCATTGAATTTCACCATAACTCGCGATGATATTCCCCTATACACCGTGGATGCATCCTATATGCTTGACGACCAGACAGGCTACATCAAAATAAACCGATTCGCTGCCACTACCCACGACGAGTTTATGCAAGCGATGGAAGAATTACAGCCAATGGGTATGGAGCGATTAGTGCTTGATTTACGTGGAAATCCCGGCGGATATTTAGGTCAGGCCGTGGCTATTGCTGAAGAGTTTTTCCCAAGAGGAACTGAATTAGTGGCCACTGAAAGCCGTCATAATCGCTTCACTCAGGAGTATTTTTCCCGTAAAGATGGCGTGTTCAAAGATAAGCCTGTGATTGTTTTGGTTGATGAAGGTGCTGCCTCAGCAAGTGAAATTGTATCCGGTGCGTTACAAGATCATGACCGTGCATTGGTTGTGGGTCGCCGTACTTTCGGTAAAGGCCTTGTTCAACAACAATACGAATTGATCGACAAAAGCATGGTTCGGGTGACTATTTCACGCTACATGACTCCTTCCGGTCGCGTGATTCAGAAATCTTTCACTGAAGGTGGTGGCGAGGAATACGCTTACGAGATTTATCAGCGAAACGATAACGCCATGAACGATGCGGTTGAATTTGTAGATCAGATTCCGGATTCCTTGCACTATAAAACCGATGCAGGTCGCACGGTGTACGGAGGCGGTGGAATTGTGCCTGATTACATTATCCAACAAGACACTACACGCTCTGGCTACATGATCAATTTTGCAATCAGAAAACGTATTTCTTTTGATTTTGTACGCGATTACCTCGATCAGAATGGTGATGAGTTTCGAGCGCAGTGGGAAGATGATTTTGAGGACTTCCGAACCAATTTCACTTGGAACGAAAACGAGATGAATTCCTTTAAAGATCGCCTGATTAGTGAAGGATTTGTTATCACTGATGAAGTAACTTCACCTAAATTCGAAAACGATTCACTGTTTGTCCCTGCAGGATACTTTGAAGAAGTACAATGGATGGCTGAAGGAAGAATGAAAGCTGAAATTGCCCGACAAGTTTGGGGCATGCAGTATTTCTATCCTGTAGTAAACGATTATTTCGATACCACCCTCAAAGAAGCCATGACCCTGTGGGGTGCTTATGGACGATTAGAAGCCTTAGCCAAAGGACAAGCATCCTTAGATGAAGTAAGCAATTTCGATCCCGACGGTGGGATGTAATTCTTAACTCACCTATTTAGATTATTCAAGCCCGTGAAGCATTCGCGGGCTTTTTTATTTGCAAGAAGGCTTAGAATGTAAAGGGTTAAATTAGGAATGTTAAATTGGAAGAGGTACCCATTTAACTCAATTCATTTTCGTAAGAGTTCGACATGGTAATCCCTGGAACTACGAATTACGAATACGGAGTGTAGAAGTACTAAGTAATCCATATTTGAAATTAGTGGTGAGAATGGAATGTCACTGTCCAATTCAATTCCGCTAACGGGAGATCACTTCGTCGATAACAGCATTAAACTTCAAATGGCTATCGTTCTCCTCGTGATGACGGATAGATATTTTTTTCTGGTCATTGCGAGGAGCCTTGAAACCTAGAATTGAAAAAAATTAAAACTCGACGCGGCAATCCCTGGAATTACGAATTTTGAATAAGGAGTGTTGAATTACGAAGTAATCCATATTCCAAATTATTGGTGAGAATGGAATGTTGCTACCTAGATCAATTCCGCTAATGGGAGATCACGTCTTCAAAGAAAGTAATAAACTTCAGCTGATAGAACTCATCCTCACAGTTGCAAAGCATAAACTATTATTTTAAGAATAAACTGATGTTGTACTTTGAGAGTAAATCGTGTTTATTCAACATATTTCAATCTATGCAATTTAACCCAACCAAACTATGCTCGGAGAAATAAAGAAAGTTCAGTTACGAAAAATATGGAAAAACGAAGCGTATGATTTCACGCCTTGGCTTGCCGAAAATTTAGAGCAAATCGGAGAAGCAATCGGACTTGAACTTGAATTAGACTCTAAAGAAGTTTCTGTCGGACCATTTTCGGCTGACATTCTTGCGAAAGACACAGGATCGGACAAATTTGTAGTTATTGAAAACCAACTTGAGAAAACAAATCATGACCACTTAGGAAAGTGTATTACTTATGCTTCAGTCCTTGACGCTTCAGCTGTAATTTGGATTGCTTCAAAATTTACAGACCAACATAAAAAAGCTTTGGACTGGCTAAACGACCATACTTCTGACGAAATCGGATTTTATGGAATAAAAGTAGAATTGTGGCAAATTGACGAATCTCAACCAGCAGTCCGATTTAATGTTGTGAGTGAACCAAACACTGCAGTTCGTCAAGCAACCAAAAGAAAAGAACAAGGAGAACTCTCGGACACAAGAAAAACCCAATTCGAATTTTGGACTGCGTTTAGGGAAAAATTAGAGAATACAGGCAAAATTCGTTCTCTACAAACGCCACGACCTCAGTATTGGTTTGATGTTGCACTTGGCAAATCTGGGATTCACCTATCAAATACATTCAACACAGACAGAAATGAAATTGGAGTTCGAGTATATATTCACAACAAAAAGGTTGAGGAATGGCTACCATATTTTGAGTTGAAAAAGGAAATTATCGAATCCAAAATTGGGACGGAATTAAATTGGAATCCTAATCCGAACAATAAAGACAAAGTAATTACTCTGACCAAACATTTTGACTTGGAAAGAAAGGAAAACTGGAAAGAAGCAATCGATTGGTTGTCCAAGAATACGGTTAAATTCAAGGCCACTTTTTCGAATATAATCAAAGAAAAAAAAACATAGAACATTAGCTATGAGCAATTGCTACTTCTCGCCTACATTGGAAATTCCAGCAGAATTCCCAACTTGGTGCGTACTTGCAAAAGTCCGTGCCAACCCACGCAACTTTTGATAGCCAAACCGTTAGCTTTCACCTGAGAAAACCAAAAACAAGCGGAAGTATGAATGCTCAAATCAATATCTTATTTTACAAACTGGATTTAAAATTACTTTCTTGCATCATAAAATAAATGGACATAAAACAAATTCGATATGAATTACAAAATCTCATTTCGGGAAAGATCGGCGCAAGCTATGATGCGCTTATCCAAACAGTTGCCAGTCACCTTAGAAGCGGCAAGAGAACAGGTCCAATGGCTGAAGAAAAACACCAAAACAAATCACAAGAAACAGAGGAATTGACTGAGTTTGCCAGGTCAAATAATCTGATAATCGATCATATCCCTAAAGACCGTTTTATTGCTAGTGGTGCAGAGCAAAAAGTTTACATCTCAGGAGAAAAGTATGTTATTAAGTTAAATGATGCTATATACTACGCTTCTTGGGAAGATTACTTTTATAACTTGCTTCTGCACAATTACTTTTTTGCTGATACAGCATATCACCTATTAGGCTTCTACATTACCGGCAATACATTATACGCAGTAATCCAACAGCCATATATTAAGGCGGATAAAATAACTGATTTAAATCAGGTCAAAGATTTTATGTCTGCAAATGGATTTGAAAATAAAAGACGGCACGACTACGAAAGTTCAGATCTCGGATTAATCATTGAGGACTTGCATGATGAAAATGTATTGACTGCCAAGGGAATGCTTCACTTTATTGACACCGTTTTTTTTATTAACCCAAGTAAGTTCTGGGATTAAGAATAAAGAAGGTGAATAAGTAACAAATCATAGCAGTTCATGCCGTCTAAAGGTAGGCGCAACAGTAATTCCAAAACATTACCCCACCATCGATAACTCCCAAAGTTCTACTTCTTCTTTAGCCCGCCAGCTTTGGTTTCGTTTAGTCTTTTTGGAAGCTGATTTCACTCTTTTTTTATAATAATTTTCCAACTTATAGCGCCCACCATTAGCTAATTCTCTTTCAATTGGGTGCTCTTTTGCTGCACCCGTTATTTGCGCTAAATTTGAAAATAATAGCACGATTCTTCCATCAGGTAACAGTCGTTCTTTGGCCGCAGAAAAGAACTCATCAAATAACGTTTCGTGGTAGTACATGGCTTCATCCAGCCGGTTTAGGTCATGCGATTTTGGCAACCAAGGTGGATTAAATACGATCAATTCGGTTTCTTTATCCCACTTTCCAAATAGATTTCCATGATCTAATTCAATCTTTCGGGACAATTTGGTTTCGCCCATAAATTCTTTTAACCCGATGATCGCATTCTGGTTAACATCGGTCCCATACACCTTCTGGAAGCCATATTTCATCATTTGCAACGAGAGTACTCCACTTCCGATTCCAATATCCATGGCCGATTTTTTTGGTCCGTTATACCGTTTCAGCCAATTATCGAAAACAATCAGATGATCAAAACGAGTTGGAAAATACACTCCGTAAAATGGGTGGATTTTATTCCTTAGCACAGGAATTGAAACTCCTTTAATGTACCATTGCCAGGCACTGTTCAACCCTTGGATTTGCGGGAGTGACAAATAAAACGGTTCCGATTCCTGATATAATTTTTCCAGCCAACCTATTGCAGGAGCCTTTTTTACTGCCAACGAATGATTTTTGATTTCCATCAAAATGAGGTTAGACAGTTTTTGATATTCAGCCCGATATTCCCTTTGTTCCAGAAAACTCATATTGGGTAAGCTCTTATTAAGATGCTTTTTCAACTCTTTTAGAAGTAACAATCCGCTACTATAATAATCTGCGATTATAACATGATTTTCTGCTTTTAAAGACTCAATCGCAGATTCTACATTAACTGATTTATAAAAGTGCAGGGCATTTTTTTTAGGTCGGACAGGTACCGGCTTGATTACTTCTGGAATCATTGTTGATTGCCTTTAGATAGACTAGGGTTGAGAAAAGCTACTTTTGATATAATGTACATCTATTGTAGATCAAGTATCTCTTGATTAAAGAAGTAGACAGAAGCTTTCACACGTTAGAAAGTATAGAAACACTTCATCCAAAAATGAAGCTTTAAGCTACTTCCTGTGCATACTTCGCCTGGAATTGAGTCGGGGATAACTGCTGCTTTTTGCGGAACATTCGGTTGAAATACGAACGGCTGTCGAATCCGCAACGCATGTAAACCTCTTTAATCGAGATGGTAGGATCAGATAATAATCGAGTGGCTAACTTTATGCGTTCGTTATTGATAAAATCTACCGGTGAGATGCCTAACTCGTTTTTAAATACACGATGAAAGTGGGATTCACTCATATAGGCTTTACCACTGAGCTCAGCAATGGTTAATGGCTTATCCAGATTTTTACGGATGTAATTAATCACGAAGGCAATGCGGTTATTTCCGCTTAATTGTAGAGCCTGCTCGGTGTAAATCTCTTTATAATTGGCACGAAGAATCCGAATGATGAGTTCTTTCAACATAAAATCTACGAATACATCTTTTGAGGGATGATCTTCGGTAAACAGAAAAAATAAGCGCTGTATGATCTGATTGATGGCTGCATCGTTGGTAAAATGGAAGTTATAATCAGCATATTTCCATTCATTATTATCAATGCGCGGACTGCTGCTATTCATGATATCAACCACTTCTGCAATCTTTTCTGTATTAATTGACATGGCCGAACAACGGGTAGGATTATTCATCTGGGCTTCGGGAAAATCGATGCACATGATTTCATCGGCAGGTAGAATCAACGATTCGCCGGGAAGAAAACTAAAGGCCTGATGACCATGCAGATGCATCACCTTTTTTCCTTCAATCATACTTGCTAACACAGGCTCATGAAATTGCAATAACACTTTATCAGCTTGTTGATGAGTTTCGAAGATGTGCATCTCTGCATTATTCACCGCATAGGTCGTTTGGTTTTCAACTAAGGTCTCCAACCTGCGTCCTTCAAAAAAGTGTTTGGGTAATTCCATTTTCACAGCCTCTATTTTATTGTACCAGCCTAAAAGAGCAGAATTATTCGCACATCTCCAAATATATGCACAATTCTATCGGGCTGATGGAGTGGTTTGCAAGTATTGTGCACAGCCTTAGCAGTATTGGTCACACCAAGTATCCTAGTTTAGGTGTGCAAGCGCTTTTCCAGCCAGATTGGGTGCAATAATTACTTAAAGAAAGCGATCATAAACACTAATATAATTGAATTACCATGAGTGAAATACAAACCTTAACTCACAATCAAATCGAACGACCACCATTTAAAGCTCAGTACGAGAACTACATTGGAGGAAAATGGATCGAGCCGATAAAGGGACAATATTTTGAAAATTCTTCGCCTGTTGACGGCAACAACTTTACCAGAATCCCCAGATCTACTGAAGAAGATGTAGAACTAGCCATCGACGCTGCCTGGGAGGCCGCCAAGACATGGAATAAATCATCAGCAACCGAGCGTAGTAACATTCTCTTGAAAATTGCCGATGTGATCGAGCAGAATCTCGAAGCCTTAGCCAAAGTAGAAACCTGGGATAATGGAAAAGCTGTACGCGAAACCATGGCTGCCGATCTTCCACTCGCCGTCGATCATTTCCGATATTTTGCGGGCGTAATCCGCGCCGAAGAAGGTTCCGTTTCTGAACTCGATTCCAGCACAGTTTCGATGAATGTGTTAGAACCATTGGGCGTAGTTGCGCAAATCATCCCCTGGAATTTCCCCATCCTTATGGCTGCATGGAAAGTTGCTCCTGCCCTCGCTGCAGGCAATTGCGTGGTGCTAAAACCCGCCGAGCAAACCCCGGTTGGAATTCTATGTCTTGTGGAATTAATTCAAGACATTCTACCCGATGGTGTATTGAATGTAGTAAATGGATTTGGAGTAGAGGCAGGAAAACCACTGGCTTCAAGTCCGCGCGTGGAAAAAGTAGCTTTTACCGGCGAAACAACTACCGGACAACTGATCATGCAATATGCGGCAAAAAATATCACTCCGGTTACCCTCGAGTTAGGTGGAAAATCACCAAATATCTTTTTCTCTAATGTGATGGATGCCGACGACGACTTTTTGGATAAATGTATCGAAGGAGCAGTAATGTTTGCCCTTAACCAAGGTGAAGTGTGTACTTGTCCTTCCCGAATGCTGGTTCAGGAAGACATTTTTGATGCATTCATGGAGCGTGTAATAGAACGCACCAACGCCATTAAACTCGGACATCCCCTCGATCCAACCACGATGATGGGTGCACAGGCTTCCAACGATCAGTACGAAAAAATCCTTAACTACATCGAAATTGGTAAAGATGAAGGTTGTGAAGTTCTTGCAGGTGGCAGTGCTGCGTACAACGAAGGACTTGAAGGCGGATATTACATTCAGCCAACTATTTTGAAAGGAAATAACAAAATGCGTGTGTTCCAGGAAGAGATTTTTGGTCCTGTTGTGTGCGTAACCACCTTCAAAGATGAAGCCGAAGCTTTGCAAATAGCCAACGACACGTTGTTTGGATTAGGTGCCGGAGTGTGGACTCGTGATGCGCATCAGGCGTACAACATTTCGCGCGAAATTAAAGCCGGTCGTGTTTGGGTGAATTGCTACCACCTCTATCCTGCCCATGCACCATTTGGTGGATATAAAAAATCAGGTATTGGTCGCGAAACTCATAAAATGATGCTTAATCATTATCGTCAGACCAAAAACATGCTTATTTCTTACGATAAAAAAGCCATGGGGTTCTTCTAAATCGTAAACAATATGACTGCCAGAGTTGAGGTAACCGAAGCAGCTACAAAAGTAATTCTGCAATTACAGGAACAGTACGGCCCTCTGATGTTTCATCAGAGTGGCGGTTGCTGCGACGGCTCTTCCCCTATGTGTTTTCCGGTTGGAGAATTCCTGATCGATCAGAATGATGTGTTATTGGGATCGATTGCTGATTGCGAATTCTACATGTCTGCTGATCAGTTTGAATACTGGAAACATACACATTTAACCATTGATGTAACCGAAGGAAGAGGTGCCGGTTTTTCAGTTGAAGCCCCGCTCGGACTTCGATTTGTAACCATTTCCCGATTGTTTAAGCAATCGGAACTTGAGGAATTGGAGAGAAACGTCTAAACCCTAAATATCTAAGTAATTCTAGAGCCCGAGATTTGATCATTTCGGGCTTTTTAGTTTTTGATGAACTTATGAACCTCGATATAATTTGTTCGATCAATCTTTTTATAAATGATGAATGTTAAGTTTTAAATGTTAAATGGGAGGATTGTTTTTGCGAGGAGTCTGGGATTTAGCAAAACTAACTCGGTATTAATCGATGTGGCAATCGCAAGAATTACGAGTAACGAATAGAGAATTTCGAAATACGAAATAATTCTATAGTCAAATTAGTGGTCAAAGAGGAATGTGACTACTTGATGAATGCCACCAACGAGAGATCACGTCGTCGATGGTGGCGGTTAACTTGAAATAATTATAATTCTCCTCGTGATTGTAGATGTCAGGTAATTCGAGGACAGTTTTGGTTAAAATTAGCGGGCTTTTCTCCACCAATACCCTGATGAGGACGATGGTGGTTGTAATAGTAAATATATTCGGTGAGTTCTTGCTGTAATTGCACCATACTTTCAAAA
>JAEPQH010000004.1 GCA_017640605.1 Balneolaceae bacterium
AATTAGATTACGCAATAAGTCACGGTACTTAGTACCACTGCTGTGATTTGAACTCTTTTCGAGATGAATTAGATTCTCTGCTGACAAACGTACTTCTTAATAGCTGCTGTGATTTGAACTCTTTTCGAGATGAATTAGATTTGGAAGCTGCAGATCTTGCCGTGCTTCTTCGCTGTGATTTGAACTCTTTTCGAGATGAATTAGATTAATGGTTGGAGCGATGACCACCGCCAAGATGCTGTGATTTGAACTCTTTTCGAGATGAATTAGATTATCGGTCAACCAGGCAGCAAAGGATTAGACGCTGTGATTTGAACTCTTTTCGAGATGAATTAGATTGTATAAAAACCTATTCAACAGAATAAGCTTGCTGTGATTTGAACTCTTTTCGAGATGAATTAGATTACGATACGAGATAAGCTGTTTACTAATGTGGCTGTGATTTGAACTCTTTTCGAGATGAATTAGATTAATGTACTGGGTACACTAATCCCGAACGTTGCTGTGATTTGAACTCTTTTCGAGATGAATTAGATTCTATAGCGAAACAAGTAATAGAAGGTGAGCGCTGTGATTTGAACTCTTTTCGAGATGAATTAGATTAAACGATCGGTATAAGGCAAGTCTCCTGGAGCTGTGATTTGAACTCTTTTCGAGATGAATTAGATTAGTGATGTGCTGCACCACCATCCCAATTTCGCTGTGATTTGAACTCTTTTCGAGATGAATTAGATTGCTCAACTTGCCCGATTGTTAATCCGACAAGCTGTGATTTGAACTCTTTTCGAGATGAATTAGATTAATTTGTAGTAAACCAGACTCGGGTGCAGTGCTGTGATTTGAACTCTTTTCGAGATGAATTAGATTAGGTTCTGTTCAAGTAATTGTCCTCCAGTTACTTGTTCAGTTCCAAGTCTTAAAAAACTAAAACATTTGAAGTTGTTTGGGCGCATTTTCTGTAGGTTTTCTTCGCCTTCCGCGAAAAATTTTCATATTTCCGAATTGCTTATCGGTGATCCTTATTATGCGAACTTCTCCATCCGGTGGCAATATTTTTTTTACTCTTCGCTCATGTACATCGGCATTTTCTCGGCTCGGGCAATGGCGCATATATACAGAGAGTTGCATCATCGTAAATCCATCTTTTTTAATTCGCTTTCTAAAATCATTCGCTTCTTTTCTTGCCGCTTTAGTATCTACCGGTAAATCGAACATTACAACCATCCACATTGTTTTCATTCCCCCGAAAATGTAACTCTTCGCCCCCATTACTACACCAATTTTGGAAATGCAATTTGTTGACGTTCTTTCAAGTAACAACTTACCAATGAACTTGCCATTATGTGTAAACTTTCCATTAGTGGATATTTCATATCATCCACCAAAACGTCGGCAGTTAATAATTCCAACAATGGCTTCTTCGTCTCTTTAGTCACTTTAATTTCTAGCGATTGGCTTATCACATATTGTTCATAGACTATGGAGTCTACTAAAGGTCTGTATGGTTCCATCAAATCATCTGCTAGGCAATAAGGATTGTACTGATTATGATGATGTAAACCCATAGAAGGGTGTAAACCAGCAGCAGTAATACTTCTTGCTACAGCCGCTCGAATAATCGCATAACCATAATTTAGCAATGCATTTAGATCATTTAGCTTATAATTCCTTTTGAATTCAGAATCTCTAAAAAGCGATTTCCAATATTTCTTAGCAGCCCTTGCTTCGATATTTGTAGTATCACCCGATTTTACTTTTTTCATTAGGTGCTTTAAACCATCATCGTTGCCATGTTTTCGCACTAGTGTTTCTGACTGAACTTTAATTTTTTCTCGCACCACTTGCTGCCAAAGTCGTTTTTTTAATGGTTTTTTTACTTCAGCTTGCACTTGTAAACGCGCTTGGTGCAATTGGTTATCCTCAAATGGTAGTAGTAAACCCTCTGGCATATGTTGCCGATTACAAAACAAAACCGCAACATTATTTTCCAATAATTCATACATCAATTGATGGGTATAACTGATTGCTGGATTAGAAAGAACCAGTAACCCCATATCTTCAACAGGAATCGAATGAGTTTTTCCATTTTTTTTTAGCAACATCTGTTTATGCTTAATGGATAAATGAATTGGCCCACTCGATATTTCAATAGTTCGTTTAATCATTTGCAGGGAAGATCTCTCCAATTGGAGATATCTTTATTTTTGATGCTTTTAATGTGCTAGGCATTTTCCTGTAAACACCTGGATCAAATGCCCCTTTTAAAGCTACTTCGCTTTTTCTAAAAGTAATCTCCCCTTTACTATTTATCTTCTGAACTCTATAAATCTTTTCATCCTCATGATTTATAATCATATCATTTATCGAAAGAGTAAATTTAAAGGTATGATCATGTGCCCGAAATGTTTTATCAATTATAGGCTCTTCATCCATTGCTCTACGAGCTGCTTCCATTGCAGGTACCACAAATCCAACTTGTTTGGCTTCACCAGTCTTATCTAAAGTCTCATAAATAGCTATATGATGGTTATTTCCATAAAGTGCATGTTTAAACTCATTTCCATCGTCATCTGAAAATGAATGCATGATTTCCGGACTTTTCTCCATGAGTAGCCGAACCTTTCGAATCGGCACTCTCGCTTTTTCAGAAATAATAAACGGGGGATCTGCTTCTAAACTTTTTATGGCATTAGCTTGTGAAAGCCCAGCATCTACTCTTTTCTGAACCGTCTCATTCACTATCTGCCTAATACCTCTGTCTCTAATTAATTTCAACTCTTTTGCTGATAGTGCATGTATAGGTTTGCGAACTACCATCATAACTTTATTCTTAGGTGCTTTCTCTTTAGTTAACCCATAGAAAGTTTCTTCATGAAATGCACCAGAAATTTTTCTTTTTACTCGATGTGATACAGTGATATCATTTACCGATCGTTCAACGTCTTTTCTAAAACTCGGCCACGGATGACTGAGCCAAATTCTTCCATCCATTCTTTTTTTCAACTCAGCATATTGTGCTTTTCCAGTTTCTTCTAAGGTTTTCCATTCATCTTCGGTTAGCTTTTTATTTTCATCACTCATTCGTTTCAACATCGAACGAGAGGTTAAGGCAACAACAATAGCATCAACCGCATGGTGGCGATGATCATCACGACTTTTCATCTCCTCATTCTCCGGATTTAAAACACTATTTAACCCCCACACATGTCGAAGTAGTGATGTTGTTTGTCCCTTTACTACTTCCACATCTTTACATGCAAGTTGCTTTAAATACGAACTCGCTTCTTTGCTGATGTAACGTGTGTCGTTTAATTGTCGACTTATGAAGCTGGATTGATCAACCGATTTTTGAATAAATTTCTTTCTTTTGTTCCAGGGGAGTTCTCGAATCTGTTGTAGTAAATCGTCCTCTTTAATTAGCCCTGCCTGCACACACTCCCATGGAGTCCTATTTCCTTTTTTACGATTGAAATCGGCGTCGCATAATGTCTTATTTGCAAAAGAATCGTCTAATGATCTGCTGAATGGTATAATATGTTCAATTTGAAACTCACCGAAATTGAATGATTCTGCGGGAATAGATCTATTGGTATAAGGACATGTTCTATTGCATTCATTCCAAAGGTTATACCATAAAATATCTGAATAAGTTGGTTCTTGACATTCGAATGGCGCTTTTTTTAAAGCTTCACGTGCTTTTTGATTTCTCTTCTCAAGGTCACGCATTTTTTTAGTCATCTTTTGGCGACGATCATAACCAGCTTTAATATCTCGTGTTAGCTCAACTCGAATAATATCCGGCATTCCATACACTCTGATAATTCCATTGATTACCTTTCGAAGCTCAATGAGTGCATGATACACTACCGAGTTTTTTATTTCTGGAGGCATAGGCAGCTTGTTTAGATTACCTTGCTTTTTTTCGAAGAGGTCGTATCCTGCCTCCTTTATTGCTGTGCTTTCTTCTTTACCTTCTCTTAGTAAAGGAAGTAGTTTTTTTATCGCCTTTTCAGAAAAATTACCATAATCACTCTCTAAACGTAAATGGCTTAGAGTCTTTGCTTGCTCATCACTTCTTCCCCATTCATTTTTAGCTTTTTCATATACTTTTTGCGGATCATCAAAATGGATTAAAACATAGACAATATAATCCTGCAATTCTCTTTCGAGTGTAAACCAATCGTCGCCAAATGCTTTAGGTTTCGATAACCTATGATTAGTAGTATTTCCTCTAAGGTTCTTACGGTCTCCTCTTTCTAGATTAAATGTAACATTCGAATTTGCAATCACATTATTTTTAATCAACACAGTTTTTAACGCACTAAATGTTGCATCAGAACGCTTGTTTAAAAATGCAAACAACTTCTCTTTATCTTCTTGTTTTAAAGTAATGTGCAATCCATTTTCGTCAGCAAGACTGAGATTATTAAGTTCTTTTCTAATTCGAAATTCTTGAAAAAGTAAATGTGCCTTTGGAATTCGTTTCTTGTTTTTCTCTAATGGACACTTGCCAATCAGATGAGCTTGGCTTTTCATTTTCCTTTGAAAAAATATCGTATCAAACAGTTCATTTTTTAATTCTTCTGTTAAAACTGTTGGATGATGCTTTTTCTGCGCCTCCCATAGAAACTTAAATTCTGAAATGAACATGTCACGATGGGTGTAATTATTTCGAATCCTCCAATCATCATCATTAGGTGTTTTACTTTCATCATGATGATTTCCAGAAATTTTGAAGCAGTACTCACCATAGGTTCTTGCGTCGTATTGCTTCATTAATTCATTAATCTTTTTTATTCCTTGGCTTACAGCTCCATCCTTATCTTCACCATCTTTTCGATTACTCTTATATCCTCGATGCTGATTTAAGTGATATAATGCTCGTCCAAATTCAGCAAGACTTACTTTATTATCTAATGCACTTGCTCGAATTTGATATGGATCTAGCGAAATCCACTTTTCTGAATCTTCCCTTTTTGGCGCAAGATCATTTTTAAATAATAGATTGTACAATTTTTGCTTTCGTCTAGACCTTCTATCTCTTTGCCTTCTTACAGACCTTTTAGTTCCTCGATCAGATTTTGCAGATTCACCAGGTGCAGCTAGTGCTCTTTCGCTATTTGATTGAAATATTCTTACACCGCTTTTTAAGATTTGTCCACCCTCATCGAATTGTTCAATTAAAGACCAACCAATCGATGCAACACCTAAATCAAGACCTAATATCTTAGTCATTTTCCCCGAATTTGATTTTTAATTTAAATGCAATACCTTTGAGTAATTCATCTCGAAAAGAGTCTTTTCACATCAAAGATGTCATTAAGACTCTGCCGGCTCTGCTCAAACGAGTATCCTTATACCCCGCTTCTGTGGGGTTTTTTATTTATAGAGGGAAAACTATTCAAAAAGAGGAAAATGTCAAACCAAATATACACTCAAAGTGTTAATTCTTATAAAGCTTAGTTGAAGAACAGATTTTTAGTTTACTCCTCTCCTTTATACTCAATCTGATTCCCAAGCAAATACCCATAGGGTTTTAGCTCGTCGATTTCAGTAAATATCACTCGAAGAATTCCGATGAGCGGCACAAATAAAATCATCCCTGAAATACCCCAAATCTCGCCACCGATAATTAATGCCAACATTGCCATAAACGGGTTGATAGCGACTTTTGAGCCTACAATCCTAGGCGAGATGAAGTTTCCTTCCAAAAATTGAACAGTACCGAACACTGCCAACACAAAAACAGGTGTCCACAGATTTTCGCCTAACAGCAGCGCAAACAGTAATGGCGGAAGTGCTCCAATGATGATCCCGATATATGGAATAATCGCCATCAACGAGGCAAATACCCCAAAGAAAATGGCGTGCTCAAGTCCTACTATCATTAACCCTGTTGTGTTTAGAATAGCTAGGATTCCAATTACCGTAAGTAAGCCAACCAGGTAATTTTGAGTAACATCCTGAACATTGTCGAGCACTTCATCGATTTTAGAAACCCCTTCTTTACGTTCGAATAATTTTCGGAAGAATGTTTGATACATTTCTTTGTAGTACAGCATGAAAAACACAAAAATGGGCAAGAGCGACATTAACGTAAAAGTGCTGGTGGTAGCTCCAAGTATGGAACTTACGTAACTTCCACTTCGATCTATCAAATTGCTAAGACCTTGTTCCAGATAATCGGTGCGTTGTTCTTCCGATAAACCTACCGTTTCCTCTAAAAAGCGGATTCCATCTGCCGTAACATCTTTAAGGCGTTCAGTCACTTCCGGTACTCGTTCAGCAAACTGCACAAATTGCGCAGAGATTAAAGTGATTACCCCCGCAAACACTATAAGCACCATCAACATAGTAATGATAATGCTGAATGCACGACCTAACTTCCAACTTTCTAACTTGTCGACAATCGGGTTCAGCAACATCGACAAGAAAGCGGCGAAGGCTAATGGCATCAATATAAATTTGCCGTAACTGAGAATTACAAACAGCAACGATAAGCCGGCTAATGTTACCGATGCTTTTAGCCAGAATGGATATTGTTTGTTTGATTTTACCTGATGATGTTTCATTCCACTATGCGTACGTAAAGGTTAAATTTTGCCCGGTTCAGCTGCTGTTCATCTCCCATCATACCTGAAAGCGAGTCCATAATTACACGTAAAGATAACCAGTCGTTTTCAGTTTCAAAGGTCATTTCAGAGAGTGAGATATCTTTATAATAATTTGACGGATTAACTGTGTATTTGAAGGCGTCAATATCATTTAATATATTAATAGTTAGTTCACTTTCTTCCACATCCTTCAATGATATGGCGAGTGCAAATTTGTCTGGATCAAAACGCACTAAGAGTTGATCATCTCCCACTTCGAACTCATATTCCAGTTCAACCGTATTCACGGTAATCGGGGCGATGAAGTAGTCGTAATTGCCGATATTTTGTTGCACCCCGGTCTCGGCTGTAAACTCGAAGTACACACTTTGATTCATAGTCTCAATGGTAACCCATTCGTTGGTAAGCTCAACATTTAATGAAGCAAGTAAACTGGCTGCATCGCCGTGGCCCGGGTCATAATACCCAATTCGTTTTTGATAACTTGAATCATCCACAACAGTCTCGATGGAAGTTTCGAAATAGGGCTGAAATACTTCTATTCCGTGATGATCGGTTAAATAAGTAACAATGGAGCTTAGCTCTTTTCGAGTATCCAACTCCAACACTTCCGAAGCCGATACTGCAATTCCACTTTCAGTAATCATCGACTGTTCGCTCAATATTTCCTCAAACCGATGCAGCTGACTGCTTTCTGACACAGAAAAAGCACTAAATGGACCAAATGCTGCACCTAAAGTTATAACACACAACGAAATGGGAATCACCATAATGCTTTTCGATTTACTGATGATAAAATATAGCACCATCAAAGTAAGCCACACCCCCAAGGTTGCAACAATAAATCGGTTAATGGTAACCCCGTAATCATCAATTCGCACCCAAATCGAAAAAAGTAATAACACAACCAAGGGTATTAGTGCGCGATAATATCCGGTTGAAAACCACTTGATCCATTGTTTGTCGGAATCCTCTTTTACAGGATGCAAGAGTAATAAGGCTAGGATACCGACAATGGAAAAACTGAGCACTAAATAGGTAACCCACCCATTGGGTAATTCCCACTCGATCAAAATTTTCGCGAGGTAGGCATATAAAATCAGAATGTACGCCGTAACTAGTGGAATTAACACAAACTGAACAAATACTCTCAGTCCTTTAGGGTAATCTATTGAATGCGTTTGAATCGTCTTGGCATCCGGTACCCCTGCAAGAAAAAACCAGGTATTGAAGATTCCCGCGAGTATAAAAAACATGGATAAATAGGTGCGCTCATCGATGTCGAAGCCCAATAAAACATCTAAAGCAATTAGTGCAACCGAGAGCCCCACATAGAGGAAACCGGTATAAATCCCCGAAAGTAAAAAGCGCAGGAAAATGGTTTTATTATATTCCCAAAATTGATCTACCGATCCGGCTGAAATGAACGGAGCATATGCCGCGAATAAATGTGCGATCAAAAAAAGCATGACCAACCTGTACCAATCTAAATAGGCTCCTTCTGTAAGATCATCTTTTAAAAGCGCATAATAGATGATTAATACAATGAGAGAAGTAAGGTTAAATAACGTGCGAATCAGGGTACTCCATGTTTGTTGTTCAGCAAAAGTAGTAGAAGCGTACATCCATGAAATGCCCAGAAAACCAACGAACATCATTTTAAATATCTGGGGATGGTCGGTTTGTACATCATAAGGCTGGTAGAAATACCAAACCGCGGCGCAGGAGGCGACAACAGCGCATAAAATCACAAAGGGAAAACGTGACAGTGTTTGATAAGCTTCGGTAGTAATGTGCTGAATGGAAGGCAGTGAAAACTTCATGGCTTTTAGCTAATTGAACACCATTAAGTTAGCACAAATACACTGCCTTTCAACCGCTTCAGGGTTCCAGATCGTAATTAATTCGATTTATTTCGTTACCCAACGAATCGTATTCAATCCAAATACCGGCTTCATCCCAATTTCGAAATTCCCCTTCTGCGCGAAGCTGCCCATTTGGGAACCATCTTTTTACAGGACCATTTCCTCGCACTCCTCTTGGCCTGAAATAACTTGGGCTTCCATCCGGGTAATATGATAAGCTCATACTGTCTTCGCGAATAGTGTAATAATCCACTTCACCACTAATCGTGAAATAGGTGGTTAAACTGTCTTCTTGGATCTCGCGTGGTTTTTGAGTGGATGGATTGTAATGCACGTGTTGATCTGCATTCCAGGCGATGGATCGTGCTCCATCAGAATTCCACACAATGCCGGATTGCTCAATAAAATTCGCATCCATGCCTAATGTACGGTTTGGATGCCAATACCGTAGCCGCTGAATGTATCCATCCTGAAAAATGGCTTCGATGTTATAGATACCCCAATGAAAAGTGCGGATGAACCCGCTGTACGGACTTCCATCTTTTCTGTAAGTAAGAATTAGCGATTGATCCAACACACGATATGTGTTTGAACCATTGTCCGTTTCGTTGGCAATGAAAAAACGAGTGGGTACAGGGTCTCCCTCTTGAGTTCGGAAAATCAGTTCCGGGTATCCATCTAAAAAGTAATGATCCGGTTCGGGTTGATGCACGCAACTCATCAACCCAACCAGAATTAATAAAAAGAAGGATAATCGTTTGTTACTGATCGTAAGTGTAGCCGTAAGTTTGCTCAATGTCTGATTTATCCATGGTTTCTACGCGCACCGTCATTGGTATTTCTTCTAACGGTCTGTCGGCTTGCCCCGTTTCCTGCACAGCAATACTATCGATGATATCTAGGCCTAAAATTACTTCTCCAAATACAGTGTAATTTCCATCTAAAAATGGAGCGCCACCAATATCGTTGTATAAATCAACTTGTGTTGGAGTGTAGGTAGTTGGAACAAAACCTTCGGTAGCGATGGGTTCGATTTCAGAAATAGCGGCTTCTACACTATCCACCATGTTCGATTGCATAAAGGTTTGAAGCTTTGATAAAAGCTCTTGTTGCTCGGGAGCTTGCACATATTTTCTAATCATATCTTGCCGGGCCAGTTCGTTACGCTGTGCCTGCATCTGATCGAGCTCTATACTTTGTACCGGTCGGCCATGCACAATATAAAACTGAGAACCACTGCTTCTTCGCTCCGGATTTTGTTGATCACCCAAGCGTGCCGCTGCAATCGCTCCTTTTTTGTGTACCAGCTGATTGTCAAATTCAGCCTCAAGAGTATATCCAGGACCTCCTTGACCATCGTTCATCGGATTATCGTCTTTGGAATTAGGATCGCCACCTTGGATCATAAATCCTTGAATCACGCGGTGAAACGTGGTGCTGTCGTAGAAGCCTTCGTTCGCGAGTTTTATGAAATTATCTTTATGAATGGGTGTTTGATCGTATAACAAGACATGCATTTCGCCAAATTCGGTGCTAATAATTGCAATATCATCTTGTTTAGTGGCGTCATCTCCGCTGCTGCACGAAATAAATACTAACACAGTTACAGCAAGCAATAAAAGTTTTTTCATCAGGGGTTCATTTAATTTTCATGTAAATTTGCGATGCTAAACTTACGAAAAGAACCAGACACTTAAACCCGCTTTTCACATGCATATCGATCATATAGGAATTGCCGTTGCCGACTTTGAAGCCGCTGTAAAAACATACGAAACCATCCTTAACAGCCCGTGTACCAAACGCGAAGTTGTAGAAAGTGAAAAAGTTGAGACGGCCTTTTTCCAAACCGGCGAATCTAAAGTAGAATTACTAGGCGCAACTAGCGACGATTCTGTAATCGCGAAGTATGTTGCCAAAAAAGGTCAGGGGCTGCACCATGTAGCTTTCGAAGTGGAAGATATTTATGCTGAGCTAGATCGCTTGCGCGCTGAAGGCTTTACTATTTTAAATGAACAACCAAAAGATGGTGCCGATAATAAGTTGGTGGCGTTCATCCATCCGAAAGACAATGCCGGGGTGTTGGTAGAACTGTGCCAGAGTAAGAAATAACGTTCAAGAATTTATCTTTTCAAATTGCTCCATAAACTGGGTGGGGCTTGCTTTATAATGTTTTTTAAATACTTTTGAAAAATATGATTGTGAACTAAACCCTGTTTCGTCTGCAATCTCGGTTATGGTTTTTTGGGTCGTACTCATTAATTCCACAGCTTTCTCTAAGCGAACCGACAGAATAAATTCATTTAAACTTTCCTCACGAGCTTTGGCCCAAGCTCTGTACAATGAAGAGCGGCTCATTTTTACTTCGCTTGCCAAAACATCTAAGTTGAAATTTGAATCTTGATAGTGATTGTTTACAACTGAGATTATTGAATCAACTTCAGAAGGTAGCTGCTGTTTTTCCTCAGTACTCTCTAAATTTTCATTTTCAAAATCTGCCAAAGCGTTAGTTCGATTTCTGTGATGTACTATAACTGTTACAATGGCCAATAAAACCCCAAGTGCTGCAAGTAATTGCATCCAAAGCTGATTAAAGAAAGGAGCATCTCGGATTATAGTTAACGTAAAGAAGGAGCTAGTTTGAGGATACATGGCAAACTGAACTTCCATGTTACCACGCAAAAGTTTTTCGTTGTTGGTTAAGCCTGTTTGTTTTGGAAATTGCCATTGTTCACCATCTACAGAATACCACACCTGATTTGTATAATTGTTTGAAGTGTTGATTTGTGCAAAACTTATCTCGATGTCATTTTTCCATCCACTAAATAAAACAGAATCAGAACTCAGCCACTCTTCGTAGCTATAATTTTCATTAATATTTCGAATGTAGAATGAAATTTCAGAATCGGTTTTTCTCCTAAAATCCTGTGGGTTCACTCGAACTAAACCAGACTGATTTGTAAACCAAAGAAACCCATGTTCATCAGAAATCCCTGTACTTTGTGTTCCACCATTGAACTCTCGATTCAATAAGCCGTCTGTTTCTGTGTAGATGGAATAGTTTTTTAGTTTAGCTCCGGTTTCGGCGGCCTCAACTAATGCTTTTTCTTCAATTCGTATTAATCCATCATTGCTGGAAATCCATAAATGATCGTCGCTCCCTTTAAGGATTCTATGAAACCCAGTATCCGGTAAGCCATTTATCTCATCCGCTGCCTTAACAGAAATCAAATTTTTAAAATCATCGAATTTTAGTTGCACTAAACCATCACTATAGCTAGCTAGTAAAAG
The DNA here is from genome assembly GCA_017640605.1 of Balneolaceae bacterium. Classification (GTDB taxonomy): domain Bacteria; phylum Bacteroidota; class Rhodothermia; order Balneolales; family Balneolaceae; genus HXMU1420-13. The sequence continues at coordinate 11,768 of JAEPQH010000004.1, forward strand.
CTCGTTTTTGTTTATCACGTAAACATCTCTGATATGCCGCGGGATTGTCCCTGTCGAAAATGAATGAATAGATCCTTTTTCATACACCAGTAACCCATTGTCTTGAGTACATAAGTAAAGTTTTTCGGAAAAAGGATCCGGCACAATCCGATTTACTTTTTTAACCGCAGATCCGTCACTGAAACTGATCTCAGTTATCTTATCCGTTTCAACCAAGAATAATTGTTCCAGGCTTCCTATTAAAAAACGACCATCTTCATATTCGTAAAATGCTTCAGCAACATTAGTAGTCGGCCATTTTAGACTGTTAAATTGGCTAAACGATTGTATCTCCCCATTTTTAAAAAGCACTGGTGCTTTTCCCCATGTTGATATAAGTACGCCACCATCATTTAAACCTCCCATCATACGAACAGTATTATTTGGCAGGGCAGAATTCTCTGATGAAATTAAAGCGTTACTATTTTTTAAGGCAGAGAACCCATATTCAAAACTCCCTCCATACACGCCATCCTTAGAGTTTATTACCGCATAACTGTTAACTAGTCCTTTTGAATTAAAGTGTGAAAATCTATTTAGCTGAATTTGAACTATTCCGTATTGATCTGAAGTCAACCAAAGGCTCGTCCCATCTGAGGTTGCATCTACAAACTCTATGTTTGGTGTATAGATTTCTCTATTATTTTCAATAACTTTTTGCGTAGTTAAGATAAAATTGCCCGAGTTATTCTGAATCAAACTTTCATACATTAGTGCTTCATCTTCTATAAGCTCGGTTACCTTAGACCCATTCATTTTTAGCAGCCTTAGCGTGGTGGCAATCAAGTACTCTTCCTCATCAAGCATTGTTATGTGATACACTTTTTCATCATCAATGCTATTAAAAGCTAATTCTTTGCACTTATTCAGTGTTTGCGAATCAAAACAATCAACCCCTCCATTACCCATAATTAACACTCTTTTATCTTGTACCTGAATTCGAGTAAAATATTCGAGATTTACATGATCGAATTCTGATACCAATATGGAACCTCCATCTACATCACCACGATATAAGCCAATACTTGTTATTGCATATAAGTGATTATCAATTTTTGCGACATCCCAAATTTTGCCCTCGAACGCATGCGGCATACCCTCTATTAACAATTCTGAGTTTATATTTATAATCTGATTGTTGGTTAGAACTACTAGATTATCATCAAATGACGCAGCTGCTTCTACAACAACAGGAATGTCACTTTCCGGATAATTTATGATCCTGATTTCTCTTGCCTTGTTTAAATAGTATAAATGATTGGACTGGTCTTGAATAAAAACCTGCCCTGCTTCTGTCTCAAAGATTTTAAGAATTCGATCTGAAAGTAATTCCGGACTGTTCCCGGTATGTAGAACATCCCAATTTAACCCATCGTAGATTATCAAGCCTTCAATACTAGCTGTAATTAAAAAACCATGCTTTGTACTGTGGATATCAGTTACTGTGTTTGTTGGTAGTACATCATTCTTACTAAAACTTCTTACCACAAACTCCTCAACTACGGATACATTTTGAAATCCAAAAAGCATTTGAGGAAACAGTAGTAAAGAGCCTATTACTACGTGATACAATGCCGTTTTTTTGAGAAATAAATGAACCAAGAATTGCCTTTGAACTGATATTACATGTCCTGTTGTCTCGTAGTGCATTTTAAAGAAGTACGAGCTCCATTAAAAATCAAATATTAGAAATTATCTTCTAAAACTCACTTTAAAGATGCTTAAACAAAGATTTGAATGGATTTTACACACCCCATTCAACTCTGAAAACATTTAAAATAATGAGTTAGGTGTTAGTTTTATGTTTTTAACTCCTACTAGCTGAATTAATTTTACACACACCAGCCACCTAGCTTTTCGAATATGGAATGATTCTACACACTTTTGAATGCAAGTTACATTTGAGATGTAATTATTGGCGAGTAATATCATGGCGGCTTCTGAAAGGGGGAAGTCGAATTAATTAATACCAATAAATACGTTGAAAACCATGACTACTAATGCTCAAATAAGTACAAGAATAATTATATCATTTTTCTTGGTGATCGGGTTGGTAACATTGAATTGTAACGATGTAAACTTAGCACCGACAAGCAATACTAACACAGAAGCTTCCACTTCTGATATAAATTTTAAGAAAGGCGGAGTGCCTGCGGGCCTCGTTCCCAATTCGCAACGATACAAAGAAAGTGGTATGCCATCTGCCTCTGGTCGTGATGGAGAAGTAACTGTAACAGCCCGAGCTATGATCGATAAAGATGGCAACACGTTGTTAGAAGTTACAACTGCTTCGCTAGACAATGATGGTACCGCACCTGGTAAGATTACAAAACAACAGGTTAAAGCACTCAACTCAGATAATCCTGATAAGGATAACCCAGAGTGGACTGAAAACTACAATAAACTCCGAAACGGTGGTTATTTCTCAAATACTTACACCGGTCTAGAAAGGGGGCAACAATTAGCGCTTCACACTAATGTTAAAGGAATCATCAAAGGAACTGCTGTGGTTTTCCTTGATGAAACAATTAAAGCCCGGCCTGATATTCAGGTAACTGATGTTAGTACAGGTGTGGACGAAGCCTTAATTGATGAAGTGGTAACCATTACAGCGGGCATACAAGAAGCCAATGGTGATTTAGGGGCTACTACATCTTGTGTACTATATATTGATGGCGAAGAAGTTGACCGCGCTAATAATGTATGGGTTGATGCCGGTGATATGGTTGGTTGTCAATTTACAACGAGTTTTTCTGAAGCCGGTGAGAAGCATATTCTTGTAACTGCAGAAGATGTAACCCCCGGTGATTACGATTCCTCTAACAATAGCGCATACACTACTTTAACTATTCTCGAACCACAAACAGGTGGTCCAAATCAATTCAGCTGGTATGCGAGTGTATTCATGTCGTCTGACTATTATTGGGAACGACGATATTCAGAAACTGAATACGAGATAAGAGAAAATTCAAGCTACCTTATCTTTTTTAATGGTAATAAAGACTTACCTGCCAATTTTGAAATGCCAGACACTTTCAGTGCTAAAGTAACGACGGGTGGAGAAACAGCCTTTGATGTAGATCTTACGCTGGTAAATGGTAGGTTCAGCGATTTTAGTACCGGGTTTAATGCAAGTATCGGTACTTGGAGCAATCGATTGAGCTACAGCTTTTACTTCTACTCATACAAGCAAATCTACTATGGCTACCGTGAATTTTCAGGTGATTTCTATAGTGAAAACCTAACTGGTCCACAATTTGAGCTTGGCGAAGATTTAGGCTTTGAATTCGAATTTGGTGGCCATTCAGCTTCAGGTGAGATTCAATTAACAACTTATGAGAGTGAATATCGCCAGGATTACGGTCCAAATAATTATCAGATAAATAGAAGTAGGAGTTATAACGGTTGGGGCCGTGGTGAACCAACAATCGAGGAGGTTGGAGCTGAATCTGCGGATGTTGAAGGCGAAGAAGATGTGGAAGAATACTAAACACTTTGATTTTACTATCTGTTGACTAACAGTTAAGAGTTAGTATTACACTACCTAAAGGCAGCTCGTGAAAAAGCTGCCTTTTTTTAACCATTTTTTTCTTTTATCATCAGAAAAAATATACGCGGGTTTCACTAACAATCAACACTAATACATCTATGGGGTACTATATGCACACCAAGTATAATTGGTATAAGGGAATACTGTTTGTATTTCTAATTCCAATCCTAATCATATCATGTAAAGATCAGAATAATTCGCCGTTATCACCGGAAATGGATCTTGAGCAACCTGAACTTACTGCTGAAGTAAGTACTGAAGTAATGTCACCGGAAGAAATCATGGATCCAATGGGGACAGATCCGAGATTTAAAGACTTAAACCTTGAAGATTTCAAAGTAGAAAACAATTCTAGACTGAAAACTTCTTCATCAGGCTTTGAGATAAATGAACTCCCTGTTCTGAATTCAAACAATCCTAGCGGATATGCCACGGCTATTAGTAACACTGGCTATATAGCAGGCTATATGTACACAGGTTCTGATTGGCGATCTGTACTTTGGTATAATGGCCAAATTACAGTACTGGAAACATTACCAAACTCATATTACAATTACACCTGGGCAGAAGATGTAAATGATAACGGGCAAGTTGCCGGCTATAGTTATGTCGACTATAATAACAATTACAGTTATTACTACCATGCGGTTCGATGGGAAAGTGATGGAACTGCAACCGATCTTGGAACCTTACCTAACGGAACCTATAGTTACTCTACTGGAATAAATAATAGTGGTCAGGTTACCGGATATTCTAATACCAGCAATGGAACCCGATCTTTTATTTGGGATGAAGTTAATGGTATGGTGGATATTGGAGTACCAAATAGTACCACGAACAGTGTAGTCGCAAGAGCAATCAATGATGATGGCGTTATTGTAGGATATTACAGCTACCAAAATACGTCTGGTTATTGGGTAAATGCAGTTTTTACATGGGATGAACAGAACGGATTTACCGACTTAGGTTTTCTTGGAGAAACAAGCAGTACCAATTACCCAAGCATTTATGCTTACGACATCAATAACAATGGTCAAATTGTTGGGGATGCCTATAATATTGATGGACATGAAGGTGGAGCTTTTTTCTATGATCCGGGAACCGGCTTTCAAAGTTTGAATAATGATGGCGATTCAAACACCTATTTTTATGTACGTGCATTAAACAATAATGGAATCGTGATTGGCCATTATTACGATTATAACAATACCAATTATTATTACAGTTACACTGCTATGCAGTGGGACGAACAAAACGGGTTCATAGATCTGGGGCACCTGGATGAGAATCAATCGTATTATTACGCATATAGTTACCCTTACGACATTAACGATAATGCCGAGGTAGTTGGATATAGTTATGATGAGAATGGTACTAACCGAGCTGTTATCTGGAATGGCGATGGTTCTGGTGGTTCGGGTACGGTAAACAACACTTATGTTAGTGGAACCGGTATAACTACATGGGATCCTGTATTACCCGGTACCGAAGACACAAACTGGGCTTCTACTGTATGCTACCAGAGTAATGACTTTGGATTAACTGCTAACTGGGTTAATCCACATAATGCATTTGAAGTTACACAGGATAACGGCACCCCACACCCATGGGATAATTCAACATTTGATGCCGCTTGGATTAACTCATTCAACAGCATGAACTCTAGTGAGTCAGGTGGACCTGGCGGCCATAACTGGTCAAAGTATGAAACTCAGGTTTCGGGTGATGGAGATTTCGTAATTCAATTATTAGCAGATAACTGCTCCTGGGTATATTTAGCTGACGAAAATGGTGATAATCCACAATTGATTGGTTATCAACCAGCAGTAAGTACACCCGGCGAATATGGCGTTACGTTAACTGGAGATCATACCCTTACCTTCGTAATTTTTGATGGTGGCGGATTAGCCGGTGGAAAATTCAGACTGGAAACTACTGAAGACTTTGGTGGCACACCTCCACCTCCAATCAATTTGAATACTGCTCCTGTTGCCGATGCGGGTGCTGATCAATCTGTAGAAGCTACCGGTGTAACTACTTCAGTATCATTAGATGGTTCAGGTTCTTCAGATGCAGATGGTGATGATTTAACATACAGCTGGACCATCGATGGAACAGAAGTAGCAACCGGCGCATCTCCTTCTATCGATCTGGAACGTGGTGTTTACACGATTACACTTACGGTTAATGATGGTGAAGAATCAGATTCTGACGATGTAACTGTGGAAGTATATAATACTGCCCCTATTGCTGATGCTGGTGCTGACCAATCTGTAGAAGCAACAGGACATACTACATCGATTACCCTTGATGGATCAGGATCCTCTGATGCCAACAACGATCCACTTACGTACAGCTGGAGCTTGAATGGTAATGAAGTAGCAACTGGTGCGAACCCTTCTCTGGATCTTGAAAGAGATATCTACACCTTTACACTTACTGTAGATGATGGTTATGGTGCAAGCAGTACCGACGAAGTAACTGTAGAAGTTTACAATACTGCTCCTGTTGCAGATGCAGGCGCTGATCAAACCTTCGAAGCAACGGGACCGACATCTCCGGTTTCACTTTCAGGTAGCGGAACTGACGCCAATGGCGATGCATTGACATTCAGCTGGAGCTTAAATGGAAATGAAGTTGCTACCACAGCAGACGCTGACTTCGATCTGGCTCCGGGAACCTATGTGTTTACGCTTACTGTAGATGATGGATACGGTGGAACTGGGAGCGATGACGTTACTATCACTATCACCGATACAACTGCACCGGACTTAACCTTTACTACACAAACCAATTCGCTATGGCCACCAAACCATAAAATGGTACTTGTAGTTAGTGGTATTAGTGCCTACGACATTGTTGATGAAGCAACTGATGTTGAAATCATTGTTACAAGCAGTGAAGATGCTAATGGTAATGGCGACGGTAATACTGATGAAGATTATGATATCGTAGCGAATGCAGACGGCAGTTACGACGTATATGTACGAGCTGAGCGTGCTGGAGGCGGCGGTGGTCGTATCTATACTATTTCATTCTCTACCTCTGATATAGCCGGTAATACTTCCGGTGATACCGTGGAAGTTTCTGTGGTCGGAAACCAAGGCAATGGAAAAGGTGGTAAGAAAAAATAAACCATACTATCTGTTTACTAACAGATAGCATTTAATTGAAAGGCGACTGATTTATTTCAGTCGCCTTTTTTTATTTATGGAAACCTTGGCATCTTTCTTATAATCAGTAAAAAATAATCACATGTACAAGAAAGCAGGACTGGCTCCGGGAACACTTCTTTACACCGGAGATCATACAGACGTCCCGGTAAGTTTAGAGGCTACTCAATACAATCCACAAACATTAATAGAGGAACCCATTTCTTCTCACGAGGCTGTTTATAGTGCAATTCGTGGAGATATGGTAAATTGGTTTAATGTATCCGGTTTGCACGATTCTGATATCATTTCAAGTATTGGAACACAATTTTCCATCAATAATCTTGCCTTAGAAGATGCACTAAATACCAGCGAATTACCGAAAACTGAAGAGTTTGAGCATCAGCTTTTCATCACGTTAAAGATGATTCGCTTGCAAGACGACGAAATCGAAACCGAGCATATGAGCTTGGTGCTAGGTGATCGGTATTTGCTTGTTTTGCAAGAAAAACCCGGCGATGTATTTGATGGTGTTCGAAATCGACTTCGTATATCTTATGGAAAATTCAGATCCCGAGGCCATGACTATTTACTCTATGCATTGCTTGATGCCGTAGTAGATAATTACTTTTTAGTACTCGATGAGTTCACCACAGAAATTGATCAGCTGGAGGAGAAAATCTTCAAAAATAACAGCAAGGATACTCTAAACGATATTAACTGGCTGAAAAAAGAACTCATTCAACTTAGAAAATATATGGTGCCGCTGGATCTGGCTATTCAGCACATCACTAAGCATGAGTCTGAATTTATAAGCGATGAAATATCTCACTTTTATGAAGATCTGAAAAATCACTTAAATCAGATTGTAGGCCAATTAAACGATCACCGTGATGCCTTAAAAACCTTAACCGATTTACACATTTCTCTACTCAGTAACGAAATGAATCAGGTGATGAAGGTGCTCACCATTGTTGCTGCAATTTTTATCCCTCTTACCTTTTTAGCCGGAATTTATGGTATGAATTTCCAGCACATGCCGGAACTCCAATATCCCTGGGCGTATCCAACTTTACTTGGAGTAATGCTAGTAACAACCATAGGACTTGTGGCATTTTTTAAACACAAAAAGTGGTTGTAAGCCGGTATGAATACAAATTTTTATGCCTCACTCCCTAGTTTACAAGATTTCCACGCAATCACAGAGCCGGACTCTTATCACCGAATTCCTGACGAATGGTATGTTGTACTTTCGGATGTAGTTGGTAGCCGTGATGCAATTAAAGCCGGTAAATATAAAGAGGTAAATACTATTGGGGCTTCTTGTATTGTCGCAACCATTAACGCTTTAGATACCATTGATGTGCCTTATGTTTTTGGTGGAGATGGTGCAAGTATTTGTGTACCCCCTGAATATCTGGAACTCACCAAGGAGGCTTTTTTAGGAACTAAAAACATGGCCAAGGTGGCTTTTTCTCTGGAGCTTAGAATCGGGGCGATTTCTGTTAAAGAAATCAGGGATGAAGGCGGGGAACTGCTGGTTGCCAAAGTTCAACTCTCTAAAGTGTATGAGCAGGCGGTATTCACCGGCGGAGGATTGGCACTCGCTGATAAATTGCTTAAGCAAAAGAACTCGAAGTATATCATCGAATCGGACAGCCAAAAAGTGATGGCAGATTTTACGGGCTTAGAATGCCGCTGGGATCGGGTTTCACAAGATGGAAAACTAGTAGTGTCAATGCTGGTTAAATGTACCGAAAGCTCATTGAACTCGGTGAAAGAATACCGTAAGATTATCAACAATATTGAAGAAATAGTGAGTTCTGAACATCCTATTACTGAGCCGGCACTAAAATTCTCATTTAATCCCCGTTGGTTAAAAAATGAATTTCGCACCCGTACTTTTGCAAAATCCTTCTTCGATAAAACAAAATATATCATTGACCTTTATTACCGAATCATTATTGGGAAAATTTTGATGGGGTTTAACTTCAAAACTAACTCTTTCAATTGGGGGAACTATAAATCAGACCTCATCATGAACTCTGACTATAAAAAGTTCGACGACATGCTGCGTGTTGTACTTTCTTGTACCGAAGATGAAAAAGTAAGCCTCACCAACTATCTAAATCAGCTCGAAGAAGAAGGATCGTTTCGTTTTGGCATACATACATCCGAGGCGGCTTTGGTAACCTGCATGATCAAAGAATACTCGGGCATGCATTTTCATTTTGTGGATGGCGACGACGGCGGTTACGCAATGGCCGCCATCGACATGGCTTCGAAAATTGGTTAAATATTTTCACCCTTAAACTAACAATCGCTTAATCTAGGTTAAGAGAATTAAGTGAACTACTTAAAGGATGGAAGGCTGGATGATGTGTAATTTTGTTGTGTAAAAATAATCACAAACTAAATATATACGTCATGAGAACTATACTATTCATACTATTGAGCCTAAGCTTCACAGGCAGCGCTATTGGTCAAGATTACATTGCTGCCTCGGTTAAATCAGCATCGCTGAAATCAACCATCAATACCGAATATACCGACCTGTTATTCTTTGCGACTTCAACCGACTATAACAGTTGGTATAATTATGCTTTTTTAGCAGATACCGACCGAAGAGCACAGTATTGCCGCGAAGATCAAACAATTGTTGCTAAAGTTGATGATCGCAAAGGATTGGTTATTTTGAAATCGTTTGATTTACAAAGAATGCCGGAATTTGCCGGACACCCAAGCATGAAATCGCTGGCGGAAAAATATCACGTAGACCACGATGTTTTTCGATTAACCAATCTAAAAGATATAAATCCAAACGATGCACCAGACCGAGCTGATTTAGCATTCATTATTACCTTTGATAATTATTACAGCTGGATTAATAATGCATTCAATCCTGATTCAAAACGAAGAGCACTTTTTGCTGATGAAGCTAAAACTCAAGTAATAAAGGTTAACGATCAACAAGCAGTAGTTTTACTCTATGAATTTGATATGACTAGAATGGGTGAGTTCATTAGTGATGACACCATGAATTCTTTAATTCAAAAATACAATGTAACTCATGAAGCCTTTTTGATGAAAGGTATCTGATCGCTCTCGTTCACCTTTAACTCAGTCATTTTTTTTCGGGTATTGCTCTATGAGTAATACCCATTCTTTTTTTAAACGCTTTTCCCCCTTCCAATTACAAATCTTTTTTTTAAGAGAGTGATTTTTTTAACGATTTAGCTCAATCAGTCGATAACAACGAAAACTATCTAAGCTAAATCCTCTGCTCCGTGTTATGAGTATCAAACACCAGCAATTAATTAACTATTTAGAGTGCGCAGTCTCACTTCCCGAAGAAACACAAGAAATAATTCGTGAGTGCTTTATGCTACGGCGATTTAAAAAGGGGCAGTACATTCTAAACGAAGGTGAGTTTTGCAGGTATAATAACTTTGTTCTTCAGGGAGCTTTTAGGATGTTTATTGTAGATGAAAACTTTAAAGAGCATAATCTGCAGTTCGCTTTTAATAACTGGTGGATTGGTGACCCTAAAAGTTTTTTTAATGATGTAACAACAAGACTAAACATCCAATGCTTTGAAAATGCAGAAGTATTAAGTGTTACAAAAGCGAATCAAGAAAAAATGCTTGAAAGCTGCCCGGAACTAAACTCTCTGTTTCGAGAAAAATTCCGAAACAGTATGATTCGCTCGTATGATCGTATTTTGAGCTTAATTGGCTCAAATGCGCAATCTCGGTACAAAGATTTTTTGGAAACCTATCCGCAGTATCTTCATCGCTTACCTAATCAATACATTGCCTCATATATAGGTGTTACTCCAGAATTTTTCTCTAAACTGAAAAAAGAGTATTGGCAGCAGTCCAAAGCTTCTTAACCTAGATTAAGTGCCCTTCTTAACCTACTTCAAGGTACTGAATTTACTTTGTTTGTAAATTTTAAACGTCAAGTTAATCACAAACAAAATATATCAGAGCGATGAACACATTAGAACCAAAGTACATCAAGCGTGGCGAAGGCGAACACGTAAAAGTTTTAGCTGATAATATTACCATTAAAGTATCCAGCGAAGAAACACACGGACAATTTGCCGTAGTTGAAACGAATAACGAAGCAGGAGCCGGAGTTCCTCCTCATTATCATACTAACGAAGATGAAGTTTTTTATATCGTAGAAGGTGAGGCCGAATTTATGGTGCATGGCAAAAAGATTGTTGCCGGTCCTGGAGATACAATTTTTGGCCCAAGAAACGTGCCACATGCGTATACATTTTTAAAACCCACAAAAATGCTTGTTACCATAGCACAAGGTGGTTTCGAACGCATGTTTAAAGAAGTGCACAACATGGATCAATCAAATATTGAAGAAGTAGTGAAAACCTTCAATAAATATGGTGTTTTCTTGGCGGAATAAATGCCATATATATTCAAGTCAGTTCATCTACCATAGGGATGAACTGACTTTTTTTGTCTCAATTCTGCAAAAAAACAGGTTTTGAATTATTGCTTATTCTGATTTAAAACCGAATTAAAATCTCAGCCTTATCCGCTGTATTCCAATCTAAGGCAAAACTCAATCGCTGTTCGTCCCAATTCCAGGTACTTACCACAGGTTCACCATTTACGGTAACTTGCGCCGGATCTCTATCTATATTACGAAGTACCAGATTTAAGCTTTTATCTTGTGCTGCATAATTTGCACCAATTTCTGCACTTAATGAGAGAGCTACTGATTCTTCATCGGCTACTGCTTCGAATTGTAATAGTTCATACTCCCCTTTTTCGTAGGCTTCGAAGGTAAGCCCATCATCGTTGTAGACTGTGGCTGTAGTAGAACCGGCATCAGCATGGTAGAAATAATGAATATCCAGTGTATTGCCGTCATATTCTTTGGTGGATTGCATCGGCTGCGCCATCGGAATTATTGCTCCTGATCGAACATATGTTGGAATGTATTCCATGTGTGTTGCTACGGTATGATATTGCCCGCCATCAAATCGCTCATCTGTGTAGAAATCAAACCAAGAAGAACCTGCTGGCGCATAAAACTCGATGGTTTCTTGTCCGGCATTCATGATGGGAGCAATTAAGAAATCCTCGCCCCACAAATAGGAAGTATCGTAATCGAAAAGTTGCTCGTTTTCAGGCTCTTCGAAAAATAATGGTCGCATGAGGGGAGCTCCCGTCATCGTATTTTCCCAGCTTAGTGTATAATTATATGGCAACATTTGATAGCGTAACTCAATGGCTTGTTTGGCTAAAGCCTTGGTGGTATCGTCCCAGAATACGGGCTCGCTTGGCAGAGCTTTATCGGCATGTGGACGATAAATGGGCTGAAATGTACCATACTGCATCCACCGCGCGTAGAGTTCTCCGTCCGCTTCAGCCGGGGTAAATCCACCCAAATCTGAGTGCATGTAGGCTAATCCCTGCATTCCCATCTGAAGCGCAATTTCTACTTGCGAACTTAGTCCATCCCAAGAACGGCTTACATCGCCCGACCATGGAACTAACCCATATCGTTGTGAACCAGAATATCCTGCTCGCATAAGTACAAAAGGACGCATGTTTTCATCAACCTCAAGAAACGAGTTGAATACCAATCGCGCCCAATCATGACCGTAAATATTGTGCACTTCATCCGCAGTTCCGGCTTCATGAATTACGTACGATGGATGAGCTTCGGGTTCACCAAGGTCGCCCCACATTCCCGTTACACCACGTTCAAAAAGTGCTTTATTGATGTCTGCAAACCAAGTATATCCTTTTTCGCTGTAGATATCGATAATTCCACCTTCACCGAAATAAAATTCAAATTCGGCAGCCTCTCCGGTTGAATCAACAGCAAGAATTTCTTCTTCGAGTGCTTCTTCCCATCGGTTTGAAGTTTTAAGAATAAAAGGCTCGGTGATGAGAATGGTTTCTACATCCTGCTCACGTAACTCGCGAATCATCCGATCAGGATCGGGAAATGAATCAGCATAAAATTCCAAATTACCCAAGGTGTATTGAATCGTTTTACCGAACCAAAATAGATCTATGATTACCGCATCAACAGGGATTTCATCTTCTTTGAATTTTGCTACTGTTTCTAATACTTCGTCTTGAGTGTGATAGCCAAATCGGCTTGCAAAGTTACCTAACGCCCATTGCGGCAGCATAGGTTGTTTTCCGGTAAGTGTGGTGTAATTGTCCATTATATCCAGCCAGCTATCTCCAACGACCAATTGATAGGTTTTTCTGCCCGAAATCGTCTCATAAGTGAGGGTATTATCACCTTGGCTGTCTAAATCAATAAAACCAATCGGCGCATTATCGAAGTGTAACAGATATTGTTTTGAGGATAATACCACAGGAAGCGTGTAATTTAACTGTTCGCTGTAATTGCTATATCCATACTGAGCTTTGTTGTAAAGTGGCAGCCGATGTCCGCGCCGATCCATCCCCAAAGCACGCGAACCTGTTCCGTACAAAGCTTCGTTTTCAGTTATAGAAAACTCGATGGTTTCCAACGTATCTCGCTCAAAACCGGCTCGCTCTGAAATAACTTGTTTGTCGTCATGGAAATAGGAAATTTGAAAGGGATCTTTTCTGATCCGAACGGAAAGAGCTTTACTTTCTAGAGTGATGGAATTTCGTTGTTCATTTACCTGTGCAATTGCCTGTTGAGGAAGCTCCATCACTACAGCATGAGAACTATCTTCCATAGATTCTCCAGTTGGAATAAAATGAACTTCTAAGATTTCAGGCGAATAGAATTGAAAAATATATTCGCCGTCATCCACAGTTACCGAATATTGATTACCCGAATGCTCGAAATCAATAAAATCCCGATTTGAGTAGGTCGAGCAGCTGAGAAATACCGCTGTTAAAAACACAAGAGTGAGTAATCGCTTCATACATCGTAGTTTTAAAAATTCAGCTTAGAATATAATTGAATCTATGAAGTGATGATGAATTAGATGAACTGATTTTTTGCCTCATCAATTTTCTCTATGGGCTTTACGGATAGAATCGAAATACAAATTGGAACTGATTATTACTTCTTCTCTTTTAAAGTATTGAATTAAGTATTAATCAATAGAATTATCATATGTTATTTACAGAATATTCACTTCGAAATGTATCATTAAAGAATAGAATCGTCATGGCTCCCATGACCCGCAACCGTGCGGATCAAGATCACATTCCCACCGAAATAATGGCCACTTATTACGGGCAGCGATCAGGAGCCGGGCTTATTATTACAGAAGGTGTTGGGCCATCACCGAATGGAGTAGGGTATCCAAGAATTCCCGGGATATATAATGATGAACAAACCGAGGCTTGGAAGAAAATTACGGATGAAGTACACGCCAATAATGGTAAGATCTTTATGCAATTAATGCATACGGGACGAGTATCACATCCACTAAACTTGCCGGACGATGCAAAAGTTGTAGCTCCAAGCCCGGTAAAAATCGAAGGTGAGCAAATGTATACCGATCAGGAAGGTCCTCAGGATTTTCCTACGCCTGATGCTATGAGCTTGGATGATATTGAATCTACTATTCAAGAATACGTGGATGCTGCACAACGAGCAATCGAAGCTGGTTTTGATGGCGTGGAACTACACGGTGCAAACGGGTATTTAATTGAGCAATTTTTGGCCCCAAATGTGAATCAAAGAGAAGATGAATATGGTGGAAGTTTCGAGAACAGAAACCGTTTTGCACTAGAAGTGGCGAAGGCTGTTTCTAATGCTATTGGGGCGGATAAGACAGGAATTCGTTTATCGCCGTTTGGAGTATTCAACGAGATAAAGCCTCATCAAGAACTCAATGAACAGTATAATCTACTTGCAGCAGGCTTAAATAATATTGGGCTAGCATATATTCACATCGTAGATCACTCTGCGATGGGAGCGCCGGAAGTTCCGCGTGAAATCAAGCAGAGTATTCGTGATGCTTTTTCGAACGGAGCAATTATTTTATCAGGCGGTTACACATCAGAAGCTCAGGCAAACGAAGATTTAGATGCCGATTTAGGTGATTTAATTGCCTTCGGCCGACCGTTCATTTCAAATCCTGATCTACCTACCCGACTAAATAATAATATCGATTTAGCAGAACCGAATCCTGATACATTTTATACGCCGGGGAAAAAAGGATACATTGACTATCCGGTATCAGACGAATTGGAAGCAGCTGAGTGATGTTAGCAAACCCAATTTGATAAATCATTATGATTACTAAGACCCTGACTATTAAAGTCGGGGTTTTTTGTTCGATTTATTGCTCGCCCAAGGTTTGAATTAAGTAGGTATCGATTATACTTTGCAGGAAAAGTGCGTCTTGATCGTCTTGAACACTTAATTGTACGGAATCACCATGATGATCGATTGTTTGTACTCTGCTATCAAGATATGAAGCCTTTTCTCCGGTAAAAAAGGCATAAAAAACGCAGGCGTTGAAATAAGTACCGGTCGAGTTGGGATGGTTGCCATCAGGATCGTATAAATCCAGTCCGGGTTTTAGCTCTTTTACTTTTTCCCAAAGTGTCCCAATCGGAATCTTTTTAGTATTCGTTTCTCGAGCCAGCTCATCGTGCGCACTAGTTATTAATTCTTGCATGAAGGGATCTCTCTTCGGTGCCCATGTTTCGAAGATTAAAGGAATAGCATCTGCATTTCTTATTAATTGGATTAACTTTTTCCCATATCTCAAAAATTGATCGAGAGAATCGATACTGCTTCTACTTTGATTTTGAAGTACAACAACATCCCAATCACCGTTTTCAATTTTCTCAATCGTCTTTAGATCGAATCTTCTATGCCAATGATCGTTTAGAGAAGCGCCACTTGCTGTGGAAGTTCTTGTATAAATGTACCGATCCCCATTTCGACTAAGTCCCTCAACAAGTTGGGCGAGTCCCCAAAAGTATGTGTAACTATTTCCGACGAAGAGTACTCTAAGCGTATCAAGATTATCTTGAATTCCGATCGTTTGAACCGCACCTGTCAATTTCAGCTGTTCGGATGCTTCTATTTGGAGTGGGACGAATACACTAAGCAGGCAAAGAATAATGATTTTGAGCATAGATGTCTTTAATGCGATCTACAATTAATCAGCTCAAATAAATGTCTCTCGTGGCATTTAATGTAAATCATTAACTCTGCAAGTTCAATCTTTGGCCCAAGCCTTCGGTTTAACAAAAAAACCCCCAAACCAATTTTAAATTTGGTTGAGGTTTGCAATGTCGGGACGATCCCGCCGGGCGGGAAACCTGCGACCCCTCGACCCCCCAGCCGAGTGCGCTACTCACGCCCCAGCGTTACCACGTCCTTCAATTTCGATTTCAAAATTCTCTGAGCTGTCATTTCTGCTCATGAATTAGCTGTCGGTTATCGAAAAATTTCACTAATAAAAAACCCCAACCAAATCTAATTTGATTGAGGTTTGCAATGTCGGGACGATCCCGCCGGGCGGGAAACCTGCGACCCCTCGGCCCCCAACCGAGTGCGCTACTCACGCCCTAGCGTGACCACGTCCTTCAATTTCGATTTCATCTTTATCTGAGCTGTTTACTCTGTTCATAAATTAACTGTCGGTTATCAAAAAGTTTCCCCAAAAAAAAACCTCAACCAAAAATAAATTTGGTTGAGGTTTGCAATGTCGGGACGATCCCGCCGGGCGGGAAACCTGCGACCCCTCGACCCCCCAGCCGAGTGCGCTACTCACGCCCTAGCGCGACCACTTCCTTCTATTTCGATTTCAAAGTTCTCTGAGTTGTCATTTCTGCTCATGAATTAGCTGTCGGTTATCGAAAAGTTTCACTAATAAAAAACCCCAACCAAATCTAATTTGATTGAGGTTTTACATGGTCGGGACGACAGGATTTGAACCTGCGACCCCTCGGCCCCCAGCCGAGTGCGCTACCGGACTACGCCACGTCCCGAGTGACTCAAAGATACAACGATGAAGTACCTAATCTCAATTTGTTTTTGAGGACTCGTCTTCCAAAAATCGTTTAGCACCTCGTTTTTTTATCTTTCGCTCCAAAAGGAGAGCCTCCGTCTTCGTCATTGCTTGCGATTGCCAAACCTGAACCCATGGAATGCCGGATTTAGTAGATCTTGTTTCTCCTAAGTTATGCTGAATCAGCCGTTTTTTCGTGTCCTCAGAATAGCCGGTATAATATTTCGCCTTCGATTCACTGTATAAAATATAAACGTATACATCCCCTATTTGCCTGTTGTGCGCTACTCACGCCCTAGCGTGACCACGTCCCGAGTGACTCAAAGATACAACGATGAAGTACCTAATCTCAATTTGTTTTTGAGGACTCATCTTCCAAAAATCGTTTAGCACCTCGTTTCTTAATCCTTCGTTCCAAGCGAAGTGCCTCCGTCTTCGCCATTGTATGCGATTTCCAAACCTGAACCCATGGAATGCCGGATTTAGTAGATCTTGTTTCTCCTAAGTTATTCTGAATCAGCCGTTTTTTCGTGTCCTCAGAATAGCCGGTATAATATTTCCCCTTTGATTCACTGTATAAAATATAAACGTATACATCCCCTATTTGCCTATTGTACGCTACTCAAGCACTTGCGTATCAAATTCTCCAACGTTTTGGGGTAAGGAAATACAGGACCTGATCTCAATTCGATTTTCTAACTAAAATCAGTGATACAATATTATCCTTTATCGATCACTACGGTATTCCCATTTCGAGAAACCTGAAATTCGGCAAGATCTCGTTCAGCAGGCCCGCTTATTGGTCTACCATTTAAGTTAAACACAGAATTATGACATGTACACACGAATCGGTCTCCGGGTAGGTTCCAATTGTTGGTACAGCCAGTATGCGTGCATACATTTGTAAAAGCCCGAATGGTAGTACCATCAACATTTACTGCTAAAAAACCACCCGAAACTGAGACAACCATTCCACCCTGATTTTGTAAATCATCAAAGAAAGAGCTGGAAATATCAAGAGTAACTTTATTGCCTTCAATAGTTATTGGGTTCTCGCCGTTGCCGTCATCATCATTATTAGTTTCCGGTCCGGTTGAGGATGAACAGGCTGTATATTGGATTCCTAGCGCTGCAAAAAGTGCAACTGAGCCTGCTTTTTTGAGAAATTCTTTACGATCAGAGTACATATAATTGTTGGTTAATTATTTGAAAGATATGTGCCTGATCGTAATCGAATCACAAATACTAGAAGCGAATACCTACAGAGTATTTTAGCATCAGATCAGGAACAGCCAAAACCGTAACACCAACGTCAAGATTCCCGAAAATAGTGTATTGCCGTCCCATAGAAAATGATTGAGGTAAAGGATTACCCAAGTTATTTCTTAAACTTTCATTATCGTTAGTTGCTATTCCTTCTCCAATAATCACATTTCCACCAATTCGATAGTGCGAATTTTTGTAGCCGGTGAAGCGTCCTAAACTCTGAAAAATCAAGCCATCAATATCCAAGAATAGTAATCGCACAGGAAGCGTTAGAATTTGTGCAGGACTAACCCAACGATCACGCATTCGAAAATCGAAACCAAGGCCTAAACCATGTGTTGCGGCCTTACCAATAGTTGTACTGCCATGTTTGAAGGATAAATCACCAAAATATCTCGAATAATTAAACGCCATGGTATGCTTACCTAAACCAAAGTCTATACCTAGCAGCAGCGAGGAAGGGATTTGAAGTTCTCCATCACTTACCAATGATGAAATATCTCTTTCGGTAGTTAAGTTTGGTTTGTTAGCCTGTAAACTATCTAGTGCAACCTCAATATCGCCGCTTAACACTTCATCCCCTGTGCCAACAAGAAACACCGGCAAGAAAGCACTCGCTACTTTATTGGTCCCTCTCATTTGAAAGGTCGGCATTTGATTGTACACAATCGAAAGGTTGAACTCATCGTCAAGATTGTAATACAAACCGAGTCGGGTACCGTATTCAGTAGCTGCAAACTCCCCGTAGGCATTCATAAAAAAGGAATTCGACTCGCCTAGATCTCTGTTTAAGTTTGGGTCGTTCGGATCGTTAAAATATCGCTCATCAGCTCCACCAACTACTACTAATCCTGACAGATCAGCTTGTAAATTTCTGGTGTTTGTTAATTCATATCGTGTAACCGTGGCGCCAACACTCAGTTTTTTTCGTCGAGTATCAAATATTTTTGCTCCACCTCCCAGCGATAGTGAGGACATTCTGAAATTCATTTGTGTGAGCAACGAAATATTCATTAAAACATCGAATCGAATGGCTACTTCGTCGGTTCCTTGCTCCTGCGCCAATTTTGCTGATAATCCGGTAACACCAAAATCCAGATTTACAGAAACGGGATAGGTATATGCCCCTGCTAAGGTAAAGTTATCACTAATGGGCGCTGCAAAGGCAATGGATGCAATTTCATCATCAAAGCCAACATCCAGGCTGCGCATTTCTGTTGGTTTGATGTAAGTTTCCGGGAAGGTTGTCCACGAAGCTTCGTTCGAAAACTCATCATTAACAGCGGTATCCAGTTCTTCGTTAACCGTTTTAAGTAGTTCTTTATTTACACTAGAGATGTAATTAGTTCCTAATCCCAATCGTGTATCAATAGCTAAATAGCCTTTCTTAAGATTTGTTAGGTGAGCCGGATTTAAATTAACACTTAATGCTCCATTCGAAACTCTAGAAGAAATAACCCCACCCATACTGCCGGAACCCAGGCTACTGCCAACAGTATTTACATTGAGCCCAAAGTTAACATCCATATAGCCACCACGGAATACATGTAACTCGTTGGCATCTTCATTTTCTTCTTCTTGCGCCCATCCAGCTAGTGGCAGAACGCTTAGCACAATCAATACGGTAATTTTTTTTATGAATTTCATGATTATTCCCCTTAAAAACTGATTGTGAAGCTAATGCGTTGTGAATTTTGTATCGGATCAATTACATAGGCAAAATCGGATTGCAGCCGAAGTTTGTCTTTAATCCTTATATCGAGACCCGTTCCCAAGGTGAAACGGTCATCATCAATTTCGTTGATTCCTTGCTCGGTTCCTGCCCGAACCATTAACACGTTAACCAATCTGCCTTCTACCCCGGCACGCACCCAATTCGTTCGCTCACTACTCGTTGCCGGTTGAAAATCGACCACAGCCAGAAAGTTCTTTGAAAAGGTTAACGCTGATCCAACAATTAGTTCATAAGGTAAATCTTCGTCGTACTCTCCACGGGCCTGATATTCTACACTCCGTGCCTCACTGTTCCAACTCATAGGGGCATAAGCATCTCTCACAACCACTCCAAGTTGAAACTGTTCTGTAGGTTGAATTAAAACCCCAAGATCAAGGCCAATTCCATTCGCATCCCCAAAAACTTGTTGCCCAAACCCGATATCTATTTCTTCGTCATCAAACACAACATAATCGTCGCGATTGAGAGTATTGTTTCCGAAAGAAGCATTGCGATACTTTAATGCAACTCCCAAGCTCACAATGTTAAAGCGAATACCGTAGGCAGCATGCACCGAAAGTTCTTCCATGGCTTCATCCCCTGAGGAAATCACAGAAATACCCACTGCATGTTGATTTCCCGGAAGTGGCATAGTAGCAGAAGCGTAATTGTAGGTGATTAATCCCAGCTGATCGGCTTGAGAGAACCCTGCTTTTATCTCATTAAGTTGTGTTAACCCGGCCGGATTCCAGTACGGACTGTTTTCATCGTCGGCAAGGCCAACAAAGGCAAATCCCATTCCTACGGGGCGTGTTCCAAAACCAATGTCTACGAAGGAGCCGGGAATCATTGATAATTCCTGAGATTGTGCATTGCCGGAAGCAAGCACTGCGAGTGTAACTAAAAGGAGTATGAGTCTTTTCATGGTGCTTACTTGATTAGAATTACTTGTAAAAGTTGAACATCTTCGCCCTGTTGGTCTTTGGCAGAAATTTGAACTACGTAGCGTCCGTTTCTTGCCATATTTCCGGCATCTGTAAGTCCATCCCACAGAATTTCTTTCGTGCTCGATTGGGAGCCATATCGTCCGGGTTGCTGCAAATCATTCTCTAGCAATGTTCGCACCAATTCTCCACGAATATTGAAGATTTTGATGGTCACCTTAGCTGGTGGGAAGGCAGTATCGAGCCAATATCCAATTTTCACCGGGGCAATATCCGGCGAGAATGGACTAGGTAAAACGGCGGCATTTCGAATTCCTAATGGTTCATTAGCTGCCAGTACAGCAAATTGCCCAAGTCGCTCTGTGGTTACAGTGCCTGCAAGCTCAGAAAATGCGTTTTTCGCTGCAATGTCGCTAAACACTTCCCATTGCAGGGTTGTGAAATTAAATCTAGCAATTTCCCGCTCCCCATTATTCAATTCGGAAATGGTGGTATCGGTTGGCAAGGTTAGTTGTGCCGACGATTTTAATTCACTTCCCGAGAATGAAAGCACATAAATCCGATCACCAACGGTATAACTCTGATCCGAGCCCTGTGCAAATACAAACTTTTTAGAGGGTGGGGGATTGGTTTCTGTTAAGGCAATTCTTGATGTGAAATCAACAGAACCTGCCGGTAATTGCAGTTCCAGCCCGCCTCCATTGATTAAGGTATAGGCTTCATCCGGTTTTACATTGGCAACTAAGTCAACGCTTTCTGTGCTACCAATTAAGCCTGAAACTGAATCACTTGCCGAAATTATAAACGAGCCTAAGAACGAGTTTGAAGTAGGCACAAACACGCCTCTGTTGTCAATAGTACCAAAATTAGATGGTTTAATATTCCACTCAAGACTTTCACCCAGTAACACCGTTTTGCCTGACGTATCGATTGCAGAGTACGAAAAAACATGAGTGGCAGCATTATCGAGCTGCTTTGCAGGCGCGTTTACAAGAATAGACTGTAACGGAATATCACTCACCGAGAAAGAAACACTCGTAGCAACATTACTTCCATTCAAAATTGCTGTAGCTCGCACTTTGTAGGTACCACTTTTTAGAGCTTTTAAACGAATGGATGTACCGGTTGTAATTGCCAACTCAATGCCTGTGGTATCTGATAAATTGGACACTGATATGTTTCCTAAGGCGTTTTCGCCAACAAACTTATCAGCCAGGGACTTATTCACTCCATCACGAACTAACAGTTGCAGATTATAAGTTTCGCCCACCCGTAGAGTTTGCCCATTTACCGATGGTGTAAGTCGAACATTTGTTAAAATTCCACTCGCCAAAGGAGTAATTGTGCGTTGATTACTCACAAAGGTATTTGAAGCATTAGTATCATCAATAGAAGTGTAAAACGTAACCTGCTCTGTAGAGTTAATCGCAGGAATAAACGCTGAAAGCGTATCTCCACTTTGCACCATAGCTACTTTTTGGAACTGAGTTTGTGATGCTCTTTTGTAAAATAGATTGCCCGACACTCCCGAATTATCATACCCACTTGGGTTTATCACACGTACAGGAGTTTCTTCATCTGCTAAAATTCGATTCACTACTAATTGCCTGAATGGCAGAACTACTTCATTTTCAATAATTGTTGTATCACTCGGTAAAGAAATTCTGATGGTATTTTTTGGAATGAGAAATCCACTTTTCGAAACAGCCACCACGTAAGTTGCTTTGCGCAAGTTATCATCCGAAGAAAAACTACCGTCTGATCCCGTTACAATCTCGTTTGATTCTCCACCTGATATTCCAAATTCCAGAATCGCTCCTTCAAGGGGATTAACTCCATCGGTAACCAATAAATTTACCTGACCACTTGGCAAATTGGTTGTGGGCACATTTCTGCGCTGCCCAATATCATCGGCGGTGAGCGACAGGGTATAACTTTTAGTAAAAAGCCCGGATTTAATACGCACTTGATACGTAGTAGTATCCGAAGCACCGGTTTTTACCGGTAACGTGCTGAATCTAAATTGGCCACTAGAATTAGTAGTGGCATTGAATGATGAACCAGATATAGCTTCAACAGAAATACCTTGTACACCATCACCTTTGTATCGAACAATCCCACGCACATCCACAGAAGCTCTGTTTAGTATAAGATCGTTAGCTGTGGCAGTTGCACCCGCAGATACAACAACAGTAACCGTATCCTTTGTAAATCCCTCGCGTTCTGCAATTAAGGTGTAGGTTCCTGTTGGCAGATTTGCAATAGTATATGCCCCAGATTGATTTGTGCTTGCACTAAAACTTTGCCCCGTACTGTTTAATGTGGCCGCAACGTCTACATTCCTCAGGTTTGAAGTTGTAGTACCATTATCCAAAAGCACGTTTCCACTAATTGTTGCAGCATTTGCCAATATCTGGAAACTAACTGAGGTAGAATCTCCCGAATTTAACGCTACATTTCGAGTTTCAGGATCTGAGGTAAATTGAGATTTAGATGCTCGAACCGTGTAGTCTGTACCGGCTTTTATATTACTAAATGTGGCTACACCGTTTGCTCCTGTTTTCTTTGATAAGATTACTGTGGTATCAGCCGAAACAATGGTAACGTTTACGTTAGATTGGCCCACGCCATTTGCATTATTTGCCAACACCGAGATGCTACCAATATTCGCCTGAGCAGAAAAATTCTGAGTGTTGGATTCTTCACCTCCCAACACAATTACTGAAGTGGTATCAGGCGAGAATACATACCCTAATCTATTTGCGACCACACGATAACGACCTGCTTCAAGAAACTCAAATTGATATGCACCTGAAGTGTTTGAATTGGCGAGATTTATGATTTGTCGAGTATCTGCGTTTAATAATTTCACACTAGCAGCGTTTATCCCGGCGTTTCCACTTATCGTACCTTGTTTTACGATTACTTCCAGATTATCGCCTAAACTAACCTCATCTGCACCTAAAGGGACATCAATTTCTGTACTCGTATTTTCATAGCCTTCTCGGTAGATATCTGTTTCTATGGAGTAACTTACCCCTGTTTCTACGCCTTCAAAAGCGAATTCCCCTACATCGTTAGTTTGAGTGGTAAAAGTTTCGGTATCGCTCGAAGCTATTACAGTTACTCGGAAAGGCAGCACCTGATTTTCGGCATCAGTAATGGTTCCGACAATGGTTCCGTTGTTCTGTAATAAAGTGCTGTTCGAAACTAAAGTGGGATTACCCGGATCAATGGTTACAGTAATGGTATCAGATTTAAAACCGTCCTTACTACTAATGAGTGTGTAATCAGCAGGGATTAGATTCGTAATCTCGAACTGTCCATTAGCGCCCGTGATCGCAAAGCCTGAACCCCTACTTCCGTTTGCAGATAGTTGAACATCTTTAATCGGATCCCCGGTAATTACATTGGTAATTCTACCCTGAATAACTCCATTATTAGGTATAAGATTAGCCACATCAACATCAGTAGCGTTTAAATTATCGAGATTGATAATTACAGAAGAAGCGCTGGCTGTGGTGTAACCGGTTAGAGCCGCATTTACGGAATAACTGGATGGTTCCACCGCATTAATCGTATACTCACCATTTAAATCAGAAATTGCAGTGTAAGTTACCCCTTCCGTATTGGTTGCGGTGACGGTTGCGTCGCTTAGTATGAGGCCGTTTTCGTCAGATATCGAACCAGAAATACTACCATTTTTTGGATCTAGCTGGCGATTGAAGCTCAAGAAATCGCCATCTTGTAATTCAAACGTTTCTTTTATAGTAACAAAACCGGTTTTACTTATTTCTATGGTAAATGTGCCGGTTGTTAATCGAGATATGTTAAAATTTCCTTCCTGATCTGAAATAGCGGATGCACCATTACCTCCTTGTTTTTGCAGACTAATAAACGCTTGTTCTATACCACTTCCATTACCATCCGTAATTGTTCCATTGATGAACGCAAAATTTTCATCTACATCCAGGTCGATGCCCGTTAAATTTTGCCCAATACTTAAACTGGTTGATGTTTCTGTGCGCGTGTAACCTGATTTCTTTACCCTTAGCGTGTAATTACCAGGGTCTAATCCCAATAAATAATTACCATTTGTTGAGCTTTCTGTACTATCAATGGCATTCCCATTCGAGTTAATGGCTATCACTTTAGCTTTTGATAAAACATCTCCACCATCTACCGTAACTTTACCGGCTACAGAGCTTGGGTTAGCATCCAGCGCAAAATCTGAAACTACTGTAGTGCCTGCTACCAGTTCGTTGGTTGTACTAGAGGCAGATTTATAACCATCCTTGGTAGATCTGATGCTATACGTTTCACCGGCGGGCAAAGAAAAAGCAAATGTTCCATTTACTTGGGTAACGGTGCTTTGTTCGAACGTTGCATCATTGGGTTTAGTAATGGTTACTCTTGCATTTCTTAACGCAGCAGTACCATCAGTTACAGTACCGCGAAGTGTGGTTAAGTTTTCTACAAGTACAAGGTTTTGATTCACTAACTGCTGTCCTGGCCCAACTGTTAAAACTTCGGTTGAATCACTTATAAAGCCGGATTTTGTAGCCCTGATATACCAACTACCCGAGTTTAGGTTAAAAGAATAGCTACCATTTAAATTATTGGTTATCGATGTGATAGAGCCGGTAGCAGTATTTCTTGCTGTAAGACGAACGTTCGATAAAGCTTCACCACCCGCAGTAATTCTTCCAGACACAGTGCCTGCATTTGGAGTCATTTGAAAATCTACACCGGTTAATTCTTGTCCAACTGCCACCGAAATAGTGCGTGGTTCAGGACTAACCAAACCAGTCTTGGTAACCGTAATTTCATGTTCACCTTCCGGTACACTAATTTCATAAAAACCACTACCAGAAGTCTCCACCGAACCAACTCCACGAATCGAGACGAGTGCATCTGCAACACCATTACCATCAGGTAAAGTTACAGTACCTGCAATGGCACTAGGATTTGGGATCAATTCAAAATCCATCCCGGAAATCGTCTCACCTACTGCAATACCAATTACCAGTTCTCTTTCTTCATTTGATGTGTAATTATCCTCAATAGCTTCGATAGTATATGAACCGCTTTTTAGAGAAAGCGTGTATTGTCCATTTCTTCCGGTTATTGTAGATATTGGTTCGCCTACATTTGGTATAGCCTTTACTTCCACGCCTTCAAAAATGCTGGTACCTACAGTTCCATCACTATTAGTTATTTGCTCTCTCACAAAACCAGTAACTTGGTTTGCGTTACCTGTTAACACAAAATCCTGATTCTGCAGAACATCACCTGTAGAAAGTGTTATTTGTTGATCTGAAGGTTTAACAAAACCTACCTTTTCTGATGATAACAGCCACTCACCGCTCGCCACGGTAAACTGATAGAGTCCGTCCCCATTAGTGTTTACTTCGTACGTAAATTCATTGTTTTGAATTCGAACTTTTGCACGTTGAATAGGTTCACCATCCTCGTTAAATACATAGCCCGAAACGGTGGCTTCATCGTTTATCAGAGTAAAAGATTCAGCAAATGCTTTTTGTTCGTTCAAACCAACGGTTACACTTTGTTCATCCGCACTTATATATCCGGATTTACTTACTGTAGCGTTGTAACTACCTTGGTTTAACGAAATAGAAAATTCACCATTAATATCAGTATTAATTACATCGTTAAAGTCTGCTCCAATACCGGATATATTGACTTGAGCGTCTGGAACAACATCGCCATTTTCATCAACAACCAAACCATTTATGGTTGATGGTAGAGGGTTTAATTCGATTGTAAATCTAGTTTGGGCATCATCTCTGATAGTATGCGTACCACTACCTGATTCAAACCCTTCTTTTGTAGCAGTGAATTCGTAAGTACCTGCAACTAAACTATCATAATGGGTACTATTTTGAACGAAATAAGGGATAGAAGGAGTAACACCACCTGAAACAGCTCTTGCACTTAGTTCAACTCCTAATAATATCGAATTGTCTTCGCTTGATCGGATACTTGCTGCAAACTCACCGGTTTCCACTTCATAGGTAAAAAACCGGCTATTACTTGTAGAACCACCACCGCTATTGTTATTAGTAGTTACATTCCATTGATACCGCCCGTTTTTTAAGTTATCTAGTGCAGGATATTCGATTAATGAATTTGTAGTGGTACTTGTCCAAATCGGGATGGTAACATCTATACCTTGTTGTTTTACTATCTGCAGTAAATTTATTGTGTAGTTGGTAGCTTCCGGTACTTCATCCCAAGAAAAAGTGATCGTTTCTTCCGAGAAAAACACCTCTTCGTTAACCGGTTCAATTAAGGAAGTAACCGGAACGGCGTTAGGATCAAAATAAGTAAACGGTACAATCCCTCCGAAAACCGGACTCGTATATCCTGGATTATTTTCTTCATATACATTTAGTATAGTGTAGCTGTATTCTTGACCGGAATTTAATGGTGGCGCTTCGTCGGTAAATGGCGACTGATAATTAATATCGCCATAGTTTGCTGTAGTATTTTTTGTGATGTATTGCCAAACAATGGTAGCTCCTTCTATGGCAACTTCACCATTTTCATCTTCAACAATATCGAATGGTGTACTGGACAATATTAACCAATAGGAAGGAACTCCTGAAACTGCCGTCCATTGAAATATAGGCGAAGAATTATTTATTGTGCCTCTGGGGGCCGTAATGGCTGGTGCTTCATTAGCCTCAATCAACAGCTGTATTTCGTTCGAATAAATAATGCCGTTGGGATCATTTTCGAAGTCAGCCTGAATCTCTGAAGTCGTACGATTCGTCGAATTTGTAATTCGCGCGTAGTACCTACCGGGAGTCAAACCTAAATTATCGGCAATAAATTGAGCATTTGTCCCGGAAATATTTTCAGAGAGAACATCATAATCATTAGGAGTTCTGCCAATCAATAGTTTCGCATTTGCCCCATTCAAATTTAATGCCGATTCATCCGGATTTAACCAGGTTAAACGAAAAACTTTATCTCTTTTGATTAAAAGCTTAACCGAAAACCCACCGTCCGAACCTTGTAGCTCTGCAGGTTTCAGAACAAAAGTTTGAGCATTCAACGCATCAGTTGTTACTGCGAGTAGAAGAATCAACCCGACTTTAAGTAGTACCCCTTTCATAACAATTCTCTTAAAAAGTTCGGTGGCATGGTAATAATAATATCCTTGTGATGATACCAAATCTGTCTACTTATCGGACTAAAAAATCATTTCTACATAATCATGTAGGTGAGATAGAGTAAAAAGAGAAATTTTTTTTACTCATCTATGCCTAATAAAATCAGTGCTTTTTTGTGATTTGTTAATGATGTATTGAATAAAAATATTTATTAAGACTTTCTAATGTTAGAGAATATTAATATATTTGTCTCAGAGAGAGAGTCAAGCTGGTCAAGAGAGAAACAAAATACTACTGGTCATGAGAGCAATTAACACATACTGGACATTCATCATACTGTTGTTAGTGAGTACAAATATTTTGGCTCAGAAGTCTGCAACAGCAGTGATGAATGTTTCGGTATCTGTTATCAGCGGAGTTACACTAAGCGAAGTAAGTACTGTGGATATAAATTTTGATGACAACACCATCTCGGAAGGCGGGTTTGAAATTACTACTCCAAAAAGCATGGATGCCCAAATCGTAAATCAAGAATCGGTGGTTATCACTAACGAATTCGGCGAAAGTATTACCATTGGCTCAGATAGTAGCTCTACCATCGATAACGATGTACGCTTTGTTACCTTAGGAGCTGATATTGGCCAACCAACGGCAAACCTGCGAGGCACCTACCACGGCACACTAACCACAACAATTTCTTATTTCTAAGTACACCTTTTTATTCTGTACCCTATGCCTCAACCGGGTGATGCCGGTGAGGCTTTTTTATTTCCATAAACTTCCATTCCTTTTCACTTTCACTAATTACAATATGAGCATGAAGAGGATTATACTATTTAGCCTGTTTTTAATTTTCACATTTAATTTACAGGCACAGGAAATACGAACTTTTATTGAGTATAAATGGCCGGAGTCAGATGCAGATACCTCCACCTATACGGTAAAGGGGGAAAGACACGGCATTAGTTTTTTTCCACAATATCAACACCCGGAAGTTGAATATACCCCCGGCGAACAACTCACCTTTGATGTGTACCACACCGTTGATGTTATGTACTATTGGTACAAAAAATGGGCACAAGAATACCCTGAAATTGTAGATCTCTATGAAATTGAGCGCAGTTTTGAGGGACGCCCCATCCTTCAAATGACCATCACAAACAAAGAAACCGGAAAAGACACAGATAAACCAGCGGCTTATTTCGAAGGGGGAAGGCATAGCGGAGAAATTACAAGTAGTGAATCGATTCTGTGGCTTACTAAGCATTTATTGGAAAATTATGGTAAAGATGATGCCATCACCCACCTTATCGACACCAAGGCCATTTACCTGCGCCCACAAAATAACCCCGATGGCTCGAATCTCTATCTACACACCGCTCAACGAAATAGAAGCTCGGTGCGGCCTCATGACAATGATAGAGATGGTTTATTAGATGAAGACGACGAAGAGGATTTAGATGGAGATGGTATCATATATTCAATTCGAGTAAAAGCTACCGGTGAAGAACTTGAAGATGCGAACTACATTGTAGACCCGCGAGATCCATCCGGGAGGTTAATGACTCGCGTGTTAGCCGGCAAAGGCACTCATTTTGTGTATACAGAAGGCATAGATAACGATGGTGATGGCGATTACAACGAAGATGGAGTTGGGGGATTAGATCTTCATCGTAATTATGCTGAGAACTGGCGCCCCGGTGTTGGCGGCGATTTAACCGGACGCGGTTATACTCAATACGGCGCCGGAGCTGCACCACTTAGTGAACCTGAGTCAAGGTCAGTGGTACTTTGGATGCTATCTCATCCTAACATTTCGGTTGTTAACTCTATGGATACGCGTGTACCCATGCATTTACGACCACCTTCAACTTCTAAAAGCACCGATCGAATGTATCCGGAGGATCTGGCTATTTATGAACGATTGGATAAATTAGGATTAGAAATAACTGAATACCCTTGGGCAGGAGATGTGTACGAAACCTATATGACTCGCTACCCAACCAATCGGATAACAGGCGACCCGTCGAAACCGAGTCCGCTTTTTGGACATGGCCCTGATTTTGGGTACTTCTATTTTGGCTCTATTTGGTATGGAGATGAACTTTGGAACAATGGAACCATGAAAGATTACGACGGTGATGGTATATATGATAACTACGATGCACTTCGCTGGGATGATGAAGAAAACGATGGTAACGGTTTCAGAGAATGGGAACCATTTCAACATCCCACTCTAGGTGAGGTAGAAATTGGTGGATTTCATCCAAAATTTTTCAGTCAAAATGGTCCGACTTGGATGCTCGAACATTGGGCAGAAAAACAAGCCCTCTTTAATCTCGAAATGGCAATGCAACTGCCACAAATAACCTTAGATGAGATTAAAGTGAACAAGATAGACGATTCCACCTATCAGATTTCTGTTCAAATTTCGAATACCGGTAAATTACCGGTAGCGCTTAAACAGGCACAACTTGTAAAAATAGTTCAGGAAGATCGAATTCAACTACATTTTGATAGCGAATTAACCAAAGGGTTCGAAAATGCAAAGATTACGATTACTGAACCTTCATTATATGATAAAACCGTGTACTTAGGATATACAGAACCGGGTGAATCAAAACGAGCAACATTCAGGGTTACATTAAATGGAGTTGATGGCGCAAAAGGTACAGTGAAAGTACTTTCTACTAGAGGAGGGTACATCGAAAAAGAAATTGAAATTGGTACAATCGGCAGCGAAGAATAGCTACATATTCAATTGAGATAGACCGAATAAAAAAAAGCCGCTACTTTTTACGTAGCGGCTTACTCTTTAGAAATGGTGTTTATCTCATTCTAAAACGTATACTTCTGTTGCGTTCAACCCTTTAGGAGTTTCTGTAATTGCGAACTCCACTTCATCACCATCTTTTAAAGACTCGTGATGAGCTAGGTTTTCAACATTATTGCGGTGTACAAATACGTCGTTGCCACCTTCATTTCTGGTTATAAATCCGAATCCTTTTTCGTCATTAAACCACTTTACTTTACCGTATTCCATTATTAAATCTTGTATTACTTGTTTGCACAGGTACAGTTGTTCACGAAATATGAGCCCGCGAATTACATTCTTAATCGGCTGTGCGGATATTTTTATTTACAAACTAGAGAAGGGAATCAAATACTGTACTAAAAGACCGAAACCTGACCTTTAACTTGTTGCTCCCAATTTATCATAAATTATTGACAATTCGAAACTTAATATAGAATAGGTATTATTCGCACAAACTAATATTTCATAGTTGAGTTAGCCAGAGTTCATTGATTTAGTCTACGACTTTAAGGGAAGAACCTACAGCATGAGTTATGGCACTAATACCGAAGAAGTATTTGTCTTAAATGAGGATAAACAAATTGACTATGTAAAAATGACTCCATCGGCTGGCTTATTTATCGATAAGAACAACTCTTTACTAATTTCTTTAGTAGTAACTACGCATAGCGTATATCAAGAAAATATCCGGCTTGACGTTTTTCCTGGAGTATTCAAAATTGGTAAGATATCACCCGGTTTTTGGATAAATTACAGCTTTGATTACGACACTTACCTGGGTATTACATTTAAAGGATTACCCGGAATCGGATTTTAGAAGGATACTATGTACAAAATAATCGGACTTGCAAAAGAAGTAGAATCACCTGAAAACCCTGGTGCGCTGGAACAACGCGTAGCTCTCATCCCCGCCGATGTAAAAAAACTCATTGACGCAGGATCTACTGTGTTTGTTGAAGAAGATGCCGGTATTGGAGTAGGTTTTTCTAATGAAGAATACCTCCATGCAGGTGCTACTATAGTTTCGCATGAGGATTTATACACAAATAAAGATCTGATTGTAAAGTTTAAAGGTCCTGCCATGGAAAGCATCCCAAAAATGAAATCCGGAAGCACCTTGTTCTGTATGGCTCATTTTCACTCTTTTCCGGATCGGGCAAAGCTTCTGGAAGACCATCAAATAAATGTAATTGCGATGGAAAACGTGGTGCAATCTCCCGAGAAATTACACAAAGAATTAGTTTTGGGCACCATGGCTGCTGATAACTGTGTGGAAATGGATTTAAGAGTTGCGGGAATTGATCAAGATCAGTTTCATGTGATCGGTTACAACACTAAAATGGCCGGTGTGATACGAAGGTTGATGAATCACAATCCTAAAGATCTTGTATTGCACCACGTAAATGGCAACATCAAGGATTTAGGGGAATTAAACGAACAAATTCGTGTTGTTTTTGACTCTACCACCATTCAGGATGCACCTACCCTTATCAAGGAACTCAAGAAACATAATGTGCGCTATTACGATGTTAATGAGTTCATCACTCAACATGGAGATCAAGCTCTCAAGTATTATCGCCATGTAAATCCAGCTCCGGAATTTGGTAAACGCAAAATCGAGGCCTTACATGAAACAGGGCGTGCCGGTGCCCGATATGGCTTAGAACTATTAGCCACCAAAAGCAGTAAAGCACTTAACCCAGAGGAAGCAACCGTTACAGTTCTTGGCTATGGTAACGTTGGTATGGGCGCCATTCATGAATGCTATAACGCAGGAGTAAAAGAAATTCGGGTTTTAGGGAAGCATCAAACACAGCC
This sequence comes from Balneolaceae bacterium, assembly GCA_017640605.1. Taxonomy (GTDB): domain Bacteria; phylum Bacteroidota; class Rhodothermia; order Balneolales; family Balneolaceae; genus HXMU1420-13. The sequence goes on from JAEPQH010000004.1 coordinate 44,175, forward strand.
TGATAGAATCGAAGAGTTCATACAAGATGCTGATTTAATTATTAACGGCGCTGAACAACCAAAGCATTTACGCGGTAAAAACTATTTAATTACTAAAAAGCATACCGAATCACTTTTGGAAAAGGGTACTGTTGTGATCGATTTAATCGGTGGCTCTGCAACCAATCGAAGTGCTGTAGAAAACGTTATTGAATGTACCTACCTCACTAACCCGTATTTTGAGGAAGATGGAATTTTGTTTTCGGCATTATGGGGCTGGCCAATGATGGGCTTTATGCGCGAAACTGCTATTAAATACAGCGGTCAGATTGTGGAAATACTCTTAGGTGAAGATCAGTTGATAAGAGGGATCAACCATTTAGCTCCGGGTGTAAAAAAAGCTTTGGTATGCGGTCCATTTTATTAACTTAAACAGGCACTATAATTCTAAAATTGGCGTTGCAACAGAGAGAATCAATACCATGCCATCACAAACAAAAATATCAAGATTTAGCCTAATGGGCTTGCTGTTAATTTCACTTACAGCTTGCTTTACTACCAATAATCAGAACTCTGAAATTGCTCTAGAGTTTGTAGAGGGTGAAGTTTTCATCCGATTAGAACGTGGCGTTTCCTATCAGGATTTACTGGAACTTGCTGAGGATTTAGAGTTCGAAATTGACCGACCACTCGGCAATGGCTACGTCGTAAAAGTACCAAAAGACGCTGAACCACTTTGGATTACTCAGTTAAATTCCGTTCTGATAATCGACGAAGCCAGGTATAATGTTTTTGGCTACGATTACTCCATTTCTATTAACGAACCGGAACCAACTGTAGAAAACAACGAGCTTACTATTACGGTTAACTACTCGGGTTGCGATGACGGACATACATTTAAACTAGAGCACCCACAAACTTTTTCTAATAACCTCAACATCTGGCTGTTTAAATCTACCCCGGATCAAGATTGCAACGCTTATTTCCAAAGCGAATACACATTCAGCATTCCTCGCCTTGTACAACTTGCTTCAAGAGTTATTATCGAAGATCCTTATGGAAACGAAGTTCAACTTTGGCCGGAAGTTGTACCCGAGGAAAGTGATTAATCCAATCCTAAAATCTTACGATTAGTATCGGAGTCTATATTGCCCCCGGCAAAGTCATCAAATACTTTAGTTGTAGCTTCGATAATGTGCTGCTGAATGAAATCTGCTCCTTCTCGTGCTCCCTGCTCCGGGCTCTTAATACAACATTCCCATTCCATAACAGCCCATACATCGCAACCATATTCCGTTAATTTTGTGAAGATAGTTTTAAAATCGATTTGTCCGTCTCCCGGCGACCGATACCGCCCGGCTCTATGTTTCCAAGTACCGTATCCGCCAAAAGCTCCTTTTTTTCCATTTGGGATAAACTCAGAATCTTTAACATGAAAAGCTTTTATAAATTCATGGTAATGATCGATATACGTTATATAATCTAGCTGTTGGAGCACAAAATGACTGGGGTCATAAAGAATGTTCGCTCGTTTGTGATGACCTGTTGCTTCCAAAAAGCGTTCGAAGGTAACCCCGTCGTGTAAATCTTCACCGGGATGGATTTCGTAACACGCATCTACACCGTTCTCATCAAATACATCCAGAATCGGGAGCCATCGTTTCGCTAATTCTTCAAACCCTTGATCTACAAGTCCATCGGGTTGCTGCGGCCATGGGTGAAAATATGGCCAGAGTAAGGATCCTGAAAACGTTGCATGGGCATTCAATCCGAGTCTGCGACTGGCAATTGCCGCTTTTTTCATCTGATCAACTGCCCATTCAGTTCGGGCTGTCGGAATATTTCTAACCTCAACCGGCGCAAAATTATCGAACATCAAATCATAGGCAGGATGAACAGCCACCAGCTGCCCTTGTAAATGCGTAGAAAGTTCTGTGATTTCCAGACCGTATCCTTCAATTTTCCCTTTTAGCTCATCGCAGTAGGCTTGGCTTTCCGCTGCTTTATCTAGGTCGATCAACCACTTATCCAGCGTGGGAATTTGAATGCCTTTGTAGCCCAAATCCGCAGCCCACTTACACAAACCGTCCAATGAATTAAATGGCTCATTTTCATCAATAAACTGTGCTAGAAAAATTGCCGGTCCTTTAATCGTTTTCATCATCTGTTAATCTGTTACGTTTACCCAAATATTTCCTTTTTCTGTGGATTCAATCACAGCCTCCACTAAACTCATTCCGTGCACACCATCCTCAATGCCCGGATAGTCGTAAACATCCATATTGTGTGTTATTCCCGCATCGATGGCTCGTAAATGCATTGCAAAATTCTTGTAGATATTTGCAAAGGCTTCTAAATATCCTTCCGGGTGGCCGGCAGGAGTACGGGAATTTGCTTGTGCTGCTTCCGACACATACCCGGTTCCTGTTCGGTAAATTTCATCTGGAGCATCATTCCATTTTACTAACAAGGTATTCGGATCACGCTGTGTCCACTCAAGGCCGCCTTTCTCGCCATAAACCCGTACCCGAATTGCATTTTCTTCGCCTGCAGATACTTGTGAAACTGTTAATACACCCGGAACTCCGCCCTCAAACTCCATAAAAGCGCTGGCGTCATCATCCAATAAGCGTCCGGGTACAATCTTTTTAACCATTGAAAGTACTTTAGTGATTTGCAATCCGGACACATACTCTCCCATATTAGCAGCATGAGTACCAATATCGCCATAGGCACCGCTTTTTCCTGATTTTGATGGATCGGTACGCCAAGACGCCTGCTTTTGATCAGAATCTTCAATTTTCTCAGCCAACCAACCTTGGGGATACTCCATCATCACTTTTCGGATAGCTCCAAATTTGCCGCTTTTAACCAATTGTCGGGCTTCTTTAATCATCGGGTAACCGGTATATGTATGCGTAAGCGCTAATGGTAATCCTGTTTCATTTACTTTGTTTCGGATCGCATACGCCTCTTCCATATTAAAGCAGAGAGGTTTATCGATTATTACCGGAAATCCGTGCTCCAGTGCTAACAATGCCGGCTCTGCATGTACATGATTTGGGGTTACGATGGAAACAAAATCCATGCGTTGGCTTTCGGGCAAACCGGCTTCCGTTTCGATCATTTGCTTGAAAGAGTCATATACACGACTTTCATCCAAAAACAGTTCTTTACCTGTTTGTTTAGAGGTTGCAGGATCTCTACTAAAAGCTCCGCATACTAATTCAATTTGTCCATCCAGATTGGCTGCAAGACGATGCACTGCTCCGATAAAAGCGCCAACACCGCCACCAATCATTCCCATTCTAAGTTTTCTATTTGTTAGGCTCATTCTACTACAGGACTTAAATCTGATTCTTTTTCTAGGTTATCGTCGGCTTCTTTATCCCAAAAAGTGAGAAAGAAAAGTGCTGCAACGCCTAAAGCGAGGATTCCGGGCATCACCCAAAACGATTGTGCACCGCTTAGCCAACCTTCGCTGGTTGAACCATCTAGTGCAATACTGTCGCCCCACCAACCCAGCACGTAATTACCAATTAGCATCCCAGCGCCGTAGGTTAGCAAATTAAAAAACCCTTGAGCACTGGCTCTCAAATTTTTTGGAGCTTTCTTATCCACATAAAGCTGACCGGTTACGAAGAAGAAATCGTAACACACGCCATGTAATGCAATACCTAGAATAACTAAGGCTGTTGAACTTGGGAAAAATCCGAACAAGAAATAACGGGCCGTCCACGCAAGCATACCTACTAGTAACATCCATTTTACTCCTAAACGGTATAAGAAAAATGGGATGGCAAGCATGAACAATACTTCGCTCATCTGCCCGATTGCCATAAAGGATGGCGATTGTGCCCCAAAAGCAACTGCTGCGATAAAGTCGTTGGTACGAGCGTAGTAAAAGGCTAATGGAATACTGATCGCAAAACAGCAGAACGAAAAGACTGCGAAATTTCTATCGGTTAGTAACTTAACAGCATCTAACCCTAAAGCTTGTTTTAAATCGAATTTTTCACCTTTTGCCGATGGAGGCGTTTCGGGTAAAGTGAAGCTATACAAACCATAAATCACCGAAATTACCGCGCTTACTTTTAGCGGTATATCTGTAGATTGAATGTTACTCTCTACGCCGGTTATCCATCCAAGTAGTGGAATTTCGAAAAAACCAAGCACCGTTTGAGCTACAATAAAACCAGCTACAATCCAACCAATGGTTCCCCAAACTCTGATTTTCGGAAACTCTGATCCCGGATCTGTGATATTTGCAAAAGCGATGGCGTTTACGAGTGCCAATGTGGGCATGTATAACATAAAGTAGGCCAACATAATCCAAATAAATAAGCCCGGTTCTGTAATAGTAGAAGCATACCATAACAACGCAGCCCCTAATAAATGAGATATCGCGTTTACTTTTTCGGCATTAAAAAAACGATCAGCCAATAATCCAACAAACACCGGAGCCAGTAATCCAGCCCAGTTGTGAGTGGCATATGCCGACCCAATAATTGTATTTAAGCCTTCTTCTCCACTAAAAATTTCGAGCAGATAGGCACCCATTGTTACAAAAAACGCCCCCCAAATGAAGAACTGAAGGAACATCATCAAACTTAGGCGTGCATTAATATTTTTCATTGAATTTGATTAGTTAGTATCCGGATCACTTGGTCGGAAAATCTAAAGCATATCTCGCCATTTCCAAAAAAAAAGGAAGGGCTTCCAAAAAGTTTAACAGTCGGTATAATTATCTAGTCTTTTTTCGACTTTAACTCGTCAAATTCCCACTGTTCGTTTATGTTTAACTTTATTTTCGGACATTAAACCTAATGATCTACTTGAAGTTGAAAGCTCAATCTTGACATGAGAACTTACAATTGAAAGTATTTCGCGAACTAGTTATTAATGTTTTCCACAAAAATCGGGGTAACCATTGTATGTATCGATTGGCATTTATTTTAGCACTATACTTTTTAAATGTTGTGAATTGCGGCATTGATAAATCCCAAGAAATTGTACAAAATACGCCACCTGAATACCTGACCGGCACTTTCGAAGATGATTATGAAATACAGTATTTAGTAAACGACTCCCTTTTTATTCTCCTGCCTGCTGATGTGTATCATATAAAAAAGTGGAACCTGAAGGATCAGTATATAATTGCTCAAAATGATTCAATGAATGCCTATGATCCGGGAGCGTGGACTCGCATCGATTGGATCAACCTGGAAAACATGGAACCATTCGAATGGGCATTTTGCCTTGGTATATACAATGCCGGAAGTGCTCAAGCTGCTGAAGCATTTACAGAAACAAATCCGCAAACTCCCCGCACAGGCTGTAACGGCTTTCCTTTTTCCCGAATGAAAAAGATAACTGAGGCGCAATCTGATAAAAACAACTACTCCAACTAAAACTATTACTATGCTTGAAGCTTCAACTTTCGATTTCTTATCCGACTTAAAAAAGAACAACAATCGAGATTGGTTTATCGAACATAAAAATCGTTATCAGGATGCACATCAAAACGTGATCGCATTTATGGATGCGCTGATCACAGAAATGAAGAAAGTGGATAACATTGAAAACGAATCGGGGAAAAAATCGATGTTTCGAATCTATCGAGATGTTCGTTTTAGTAAAGATAAATCGCCTTACAAAACAGCACTACCAGGTAGTTTAAAACGAGCTACACAATGGCTGCGCGGGGGATATTATATACACATTGAACCGGATAACGTATTTCTGGGAGTAGGGTTTTGGAATCCAAACCCATCAGACCTTAAACTAATTCGGGATGAGATTGCCCATGATGCTCAGCCTTTACGAAACATCTTAAACGATTCGACTTTCAGCAAAACTTGGGGCGCATTAAAGGGCGATCAGGTGAAAACAGCTCCCAAAGGGTTTGCGAAAGATCACCCTGCAATCGATTTACTTCGTTTTAAGGCTTTTACTTTTATGAAACCATTTACAGATTCAGAAGCTCAATCGGATGATTTTTTATACGAGGTTGTAAGGGCATTCTTAGAGGTGCGCCCGTTTCTTGATTATATGAGCGAAGTACTTACACGCCCACTTGATGAAACCTGATTGATCAGCAAAACGGCCTTAACGAGGCTAATTTGGAACAATTTGCCGAAAAATGACTTACTAATGATGTATCAATTAAAAAAAACAATTATGAAACGCACTATTGGAAGCATATTAGCCGGCGGCGGACTACTCGGTCTCATTTATTTTGGATATCAATATTTCCAGAATTCAGAATCTTTTGAAGCATTTGGAGCCGATGTTGCTGTTAGTACCGGCAATATTACCCCGGTAATCATCTCGGGAGTTGTTTTAGTTGTAGGCTTAGTAGTAGCGCGGATTAAATAGTTAGGAGATTTCATGTTACGTTGGAGCATTTCTTTTTTAGTAATAGCCATACTTGCAGCCATTTTTGGTTTCGGCGGAATTGCCGGAGCTGCTGTTGATATCGCTAAAATTCTTTTCTTTGTATTTGTATCTCTGTTCGTATTATCACTTATTCTTGGAAACAACCCTTCCACAGAGTAAACCCAATACGTGCATACAATATCCCTTTTAGAACAAACAGTAGGCATACCTTTCACTCATGATAATACTGTTGAGGTGCTGAAGAACGGGGATGAGATTTTTCCGGCAATGTTAACGGCCATCGAAAATGCCACACAAAGTGTTGACTTCTTAACCTTTGTGTATTGGGAAGGATATATCGCTGATAAGTTCGCAGAAGCCTTATCCGAAAAAGCCTCGCAGGGAATACAAGTTCGTGTATTATTGGATGCATTCGGTGCATTGCCAATGAATAAAGCTCTGCTTGATAAAATGAAAAAGGCGGGAGCGCACGTTATTTGGTTTCGCCCGTTGGCGCGATGGAAAATTTGGAAATCAGACAATAGAACACATCGCAAGATTTTAATTTGCGACGATCAAATAGCGTTTACCGGTGGCGTAGGGATTGCTCAGGAATGGGAAGGTGATGCCCGTAATCCAAACGAGTGGCGCGAAACACATTTTAAGTTAAAAGGATCAGCCGTTCGGGGTATTAAATCTGCTTTTGTAGAAAATTGGATTGAGGCGACCGATACACTTAATCACGATCTGTTTAAATCTGACGATCATCCATCCTCGGGTACAACCAGCGTACAAGTACTGCGAACTTCAGCATCAGTGCGCTGGAGTGATATTGTATTGTTATATCAAACGTTGTTATCGAGTGCGAGCAAGAAAATTCATATTTGCACAGCATACTTCAATCCTGATGATGCCCTCGTAGAAATTCTTTGCCGTAAAGCGAATGAAGGAGTGGATGTTAAGATTATTCTGCCGGGTTCTCATACCGATAAACGGGTTTCCAAGATTGCCGCCGAGGATATTTTTGAACCCCTTCTCGCATCAGATATTGAGCTCTATTACTATCAGAAAACAATGATGCACGCCAAAATTCTGCTGGTAGATGATGAGGTTTCCTGTTTTGGCAGTGCAAACTTCAATCATCGGTCGATGCTTAAAGATGATGAAATTAATTTAGTAGCCATTGATAAAGCATTGAATACAGAACTAGATGCACATTTTGAGGAAGATCTATCAAATTCCGAACGTGTAACTCGACAACGCTGGAAACGACGGTCGTTAACCCGAAGAATGTATGAATCAGCAATCCGATTGATAAAGCAGGAAATCTGATTATTCAGTCAAACCCGTACCAAAGGTAAGTTGATTTCCTTCGGGATCAACGATATCAAAATCACGCATGTGATAATCACGATCTTCCGGTATTGAAATCAGTCTTACTCCACGCTTTACTACCTCGGTGTACATTGCATCTACATCTTTACAAAACACATAAAGTTGTCGGGCTTGTATAGTTTCATTTCCTGATCTAATAAAATGTATAGAGATCTTATGTTCTCGGTTCGTTACCACGTAATCGGTGGGGTCACCCCAACGGAAGGTAATTTCAAATCCAAGTTTCTCTTTATACCAGGTGGCTAATTGCTCAGGGTCAACTGCGGGAAAAATGGCTGCAAAGTGTGAGATGTTCGCGCTCATAGCAAAGATTGTTGATTTAATCCGGTAAGTTCTTCACTAATCTCCCATAATTTTCTCGCTGCTGCTGGATCCATAGCTTGTTTTCGTGGGGTTTTAACTTTGCAATCAGCAAAATATGCGCCGTTTACTTCTTCCACCTCGGGGGATGTAGCAAGATAGATTGTAGTTTGAGCTCCTTCTTTTTCGGATTTCATAAAAGGTTGCCCCATCCACCAAAACAGTTTAAACATAGGGCGTAATCCGGCACTAAAATTGGTTTTTACCACGCCCGGGTGTAGGCAATTGGCTGTTACAACGGTGCCTTTTAATCGTTCAGCCAACTCAATAGTAAACAAGATATTGAACAGCTTAGAATTGCCGTAAGCTTGCCATGCTTTAAAATTGTCTTTCTGCTGTAAATCTTCAGGATCAAAGGTTCCATTTCGATGAGCTTCAGAGGCTACATTAATAATCCGGGCTGATCCTGAATTTAAAATGGTTGGCAGCAATAAATTGGTAAACAAAAAATAGCCCAAATGATTTACTGCAAAAGTGCTTTCAAATCCATCCACTGTTTCTTGATATTCGCTGGCAATAAAACCATGGTTATTTATCAGAATATCAATTTTTTCGTATTTGTTGATGATCTCATCGGCTGCTTTTCGAATTTCATCCTGACTCGAAAAATCACACAAAACGATATCAATGCCTGCGCTTGGTGTGTCCTGCTGAATGGCTTGTTTTGCTTCAATGGCTTTGTCTTCATTTCTGCACACCATCACAATAAATGCTCCTTGCCGTGCAAGTTCTTTAGCAGTTTCGAATCCGATCCCGGAATTAGCTCCTGTAATTATGCATAGTTTGTTTGTCATGGCAGAATGATGGCATTGTGTTTGCTGTTAATCTATGGTTGAAACAATCGATTTCAAATTCCCATTTCGTAGAATAGAACACAATGATTCAGCAATATTTAAATTCAATTGAAAAATTTATCGTCGTGGGCGATCGGGTACTCATAAAACCACGCGATCTTGAAACGCATACTCGCAGCGGGCTGGTACTACCTGCCTCGGTAAAAGAAAAAGAAGAAATCCAAAGTGGATACATTTTAAAAACTGGTCCCGGTTACCCGATCCCAAATATGGAAGTAGAAGAAGCTTGGAAAGGAACCGAAGACACCAAATATATTGGGATGCAAGCGACCGAAGGTGATTTAGCTATATTTCTAAAAAGCAGAGCGCACGAAATTAAGTTCGAAAACGAAACCTATTTAATTGTACCGCATTCGGCTATTTTGTTGTTAATCAGAGATGAGTTGGACGGGTAATGGCGCAGACTGAAACCATTACCATCGATCCAAAATTAAAAAAACATTCCCCTTTCGAAGATTTTCAGGCACTACTGATTGGCTCATTGCTAGTGGCTTTTGGAATCGCCATTTTTACGGAGCTGAAATTTCTTACCGGTGGAACAGCCGGTTTTGCCTTCCTGATTTCGTACTACACCGACTTCAGTTTTGGACAGGTCTTTTTTGTTCTGAATCTACCATTTTATGCGCTTGCTATCTGGCGATTGGGTATTCCTTTCACACTTAAAACTTTCACTGCGGTTTTTCTACTTTCAGCATTTACCGAGCTCATTCCACGCGTTTTTGAGTTTGGAGCCATCGCTCCTTGGTTTGGTGCCGTTTTTGGCGGATTAACCATTGGTACCGGTGTTTTGATGCTTTTTCGGCATAAAGCCAGCCTGGGTGGGGTTAACATCGTTTCGTTGTACTTACAAAAATATCACAATGTAAACGCTGGCCGTTTTCAAATGGTTGTGGATGTGGCCATAATAGTTTGTGCATTTTTTGTTGTTGATTTCTGGTCGGTGGTGTATTCTGTACTCGCGGCAATTTGCATGAATCTGCTTTTGGCTATAAACTTTGTGAAGGGCCGCTATCTGGGTTCACTCGATTAACTAATACTCTTATTTATGAAACGATCTGATTTTCTTAGGAATACTGCGCTAATGGGTGCAGCAACTCTATTGCCGTTCCCGGCATTTTCAAAATTAGCTAAACGATCAAACTTTACAGAAATCAGACGTGGCGTTGGTATGTACACCGAGCGCGGTGGAACTATTGGTTGGTTGATGAACGATAATGCCTTGGTTGCTGTGGATTCTCAATATCCGCAAACTGCTGCTAATTTTATTGCCGGTGTAAAAGATAAAACATCGCGAAAGATGGATTATCTCATTAATACGCATCATCATGGTGATCATACTGCCGGTAACGTGGCTTTCAAAGACTTTACCTCGCACATTGTAGCTCACAATAATGTACCCGGTTATCAGAAAGCGGCGGCAGAATCGCGTGGACAAGAAACTGTGGATGCGCAAGTGTATGCTGATATGACCTATGCAGAAAAATGGAGCCAAGATATTGGAAATGAAACTATTCACTTAACGCATTATGGCCCAGCCCACACCGGTGGTGATTCAGTCGTCTATTTCGAGCAAGCAAATGTGGCTCACATGGGCGATTTGGTGTTCAATCGCGCGTATCCTTTTATCGATCCGGGTGCAGGAGCAAACATCGCAAATTGGGTAAATGTTCTCCGATCAACTGCCGATGATTTGCCTAACGATGCAATCTACATTTTTGGTCATGGCAATCCAAAATACGGCGTGCAAGGCTCTAAAGGCGATGTTATTGTGATGAGTAACTTTTTGGAAGAGCTGCTTTCGTTTGTGCAAAAAGGAATGGATGAAGGAAAATCGAAAGAGGAACTTGCGAAAACAGAAGTGCTTCCCGGCTTTGAAGAATTCGCTTTTGAAGGATGGTTTCTCGGGTTAGACTTCCAGATTAATACCGCCTACGACGAATTGATGAAGTGACCTTAAATTCCAAATTCCAAGAGAACAAATTTCAAACAAGTTCCAATGTTGAAATTAACTAATAAGCTCTAAAACACTAAAAAATCTGTCCGATTGGAATTTAACCCTTGGAATTTGGAATTTAACACCTTTAATAATCGTATTGATACCGCACATCAATGCCCTGTCGTGCATCGTCGCCCTGTGTGATTATCAAATCCCAGCTTTCATTCAGAATATACTCCAGCACAAACAATGTTTTTGGTGTTGAGCTGGTGATTTCATTGATGATGGAAAAGAATGTGCGATCGTTTAAATACCAACCGGTTCTAATTGCAGTAGCGCCATTTTGGCCGGAGTTATCGATCTGCACCACATCTACGCCAAGTTCGCGAGTAGCTAGTGTTTCAACCTGATCCAAAAGTACATCCGCTAATGCCTGAAAAGCCATAGCATCGTTACCTTCGGCGAGTACACTTTGCCATGAATCCAAAGAATAGCACGGTTTATTAAACAAGGTGTAGCAAATTACATCCGATTGCTCCATTTCGGGCTCACTTTCAAAACTGAATTCTGGGTCGTCGGCAGTTCCGGTAATTACGTAATAAAGCACCACCGATTCTCCTTTTTGACGAGTTTGTGGCACGTAAGCACTTCTGATATCCAGCTCCGGATTTTCATAATCTCCAATAAACTGGAAGGTTCCCCGCTCGATCTCAAAACGTTTTCCAAGTGGGCGAATATATCCTTGATCGGCATTAAGTGAGCCAAAAAGTCTCATTTCCTGATCGCGCTCTTTGGCAATTTCGAGTGTGCCAACCGGCTCAAGTTCAAGATCTAAGTAGTCGCGCGATCGCACAAAAAAGTCGCGACGTAATTCTAAAGTTATATCAATTTTAAGGGAATCGAAGGGAGCAAAGCTATCAATTCCTTCGTCTTCAAGTTCCACTTCTTCGATAGCTTCTTCCCCAAAATTCGAGAGATAATAGTAGCCACTATTTACAATCAAATTACCTGATAGCTCAGGTTGTAAAAGCTCTCCTTTCATGGCTGCATCCAAATCAATAGCCAATTTCATATCTCTGGTATTCGAAATCTCGAACAATCGTGCATTAGTTTTGATATCGATATCGGAGGGAGAAAGCCCGTCTAAGGCTGCCGAACCATTAGCGGTAAACCGACCTCTTCCACTTTCCGCATAGATTCTGTTGATGGTCAATTTCTCGGGATTCACATTAATCTCAGAATTGATATTGCGAAGCTTTATTCCGGTAAAGGGTACATCAAAACTTGCGTTCTTCACATTTACAAAACCATCGGGTTTAATTTCGCCGACTGTACCGGTAAAGGCGATGTCGGCATTTAATTCCCCTTTCAGCCCTTTTACATAATTAGGATCTATAAAATCATCAAATAACGCCAAGTTCAGTTTATTACTCACTGCTTGTATGGCAAGATTATCTTCGTCGCCAGGCAGCTTAAATTCATACGTTCTAAAATCGATGGCGAATGGATATTCGATGGTAATTTCGGCCGCTGAAGTGTTGGCCGCAAATATTTCGGATTGCACATCCAGAGATTGACGTTCTGCGCTGTACGTAAATTCTGAGGTTATCGTATTTATGGGAATACCGGAAAGAACCGGCTCATCGATGGTTAATTGTCCGGTAAATGTAGGAGAGCCGGCCGTTCCTCTCATCGAGCTATTAAAAGAAGCTATGCCTGTTGTATTTTCAATTCCAGCATCGGCAAGCAATTGTTTAAATCTGGCAAGATTAGTTGGCTTTAGTGATAAAGATCCACTCACTGAACTTCCAAAAAATTCATCATCCAAAGAATCTGTATTAATCACGAAAGGTACATCTGCCGATCCTGTTAACATCACCTGATTATCCCAGCTTAACCGCGTTTCCAATCGTAGTCGTTCTTCAGAAATCTCGAAATTAGTAACTAAACTGTCGGCTGTGGTTTCGTTATAGTTAATGTTGCTGATGATCGCATTTCCTTTTCCTGATGTAAGCTCGCCATCTTGTTGATATTGAATTTTCCCTGAAAGTAGCCCGTCTAAAAAACGTTCACCTAAAATAATCTCCTGAATCAGTCCTAAATCGAAATTGGTACCATTGAGGTGCACTTCTTTATCAAGCTCGCTTAAATACGGGATTGAACACTCAAAATAGGCACCGGTTTGCGAGGATAGAATGAGTGTATCGGTTCCAAACCCTTCTTCGGACACTCGGATATTGTAAGGCTGTTGAAGCACTAGATTTGACCCCGAAGTGATGAAATCGAATTGAGAAAACCGAACATCCATCAGCATTTTGTTCAAATCTTTTGTGATGTTTGCTTTCTGTTCCAATCGGCCACGTTCGCTACCGGTAATGGTGATTGATAAATCGGCCGTTAATGAATCGGATGTTGTTGCCCCGTTCACATCCATCATAATATCTTGTAAAACAACCTCTTGCAGGCTTGGCTCCTTGATATTAAATCCTCCATCAAACCCAATGGTTTCTGCAAATCTAAGGCTAGCCTCGCCACTCACAGAAATTGCACTGAACATCGAATCAACCGTTACATTATTTAGCCCGAGATCAAATATTCCTTCTAACCCTTGGTTTTCAGCTTGAGTTATTTCGCCCGTTAATTTACCTGTTGCCTGTAAGGTTTGTAGCCCCAAAAAACCTGCCAATGGCTGCGTATTCAACACATCCAGATTTAAGTTTAATCGGTTATTGGGATCGGTTAAATCGAATAAATTTCGTTGCCCTCTAATTTTCCCTGACGCAATTTCACTATCGATAGTGCCTTCTTTAAGGATCAAAACACCTTCATCCAGATTGATGCTACTTTTAAAAGTATCGAGTCGCGCTTCATTTATCTCACTGTCGGTGATGGATAATGTACCAAAGATATTCATCGTTTCTAGCGACTTACCATTTCCTATCCCATAAAAACTGCCGTTTATGTTGGTAAAATTGCCTTCCAGTGGCTTAAAACTACCGGCATTAATGGAATCAAATTCTATCTGATAGCTATACTCGGGAATTTCGCTAAAGATATTTGTAGCCTGAAAATCTGCCCTAACCTCATTTTCTTGTTTTTTTGCAAAAAAGTCGGCGTATGTTTTTAATTCTCCGAACTCACCGGAAAGGCGTAGCGCTTCAAGCTCTTCATCAAATAATTGAATCGGAATCAGTTCATCTTCATCCAGCCTTTTATTGGCTAACGAATAGGTCCAGCCGGAATCGGGAATCGCCCAACCAAAACCTTTTACTGTTCCGGAAAGTGTAAATAATCCGCTCAGACTTTCATTTTGCGTCCATGTTCTAGGATTAATCTCCACCAGTTCATATCCAACTTCCCAATTTGGTATTTCTTCAAATAAACCGGTTATGTTTCCATCAACAAATATTTGTTCATTGCTTTGAGTATTGGCTGAAAATTGTGTTTCAACTTCACCTTTATCAATAGTACCCTTCCATCGAATTGCAGAAAGTTGGTATTCGTTGTACCGCGGATTGGATAATTCTCCCTCCCAAGTTCCAGAGTATTCTTTACTTGCCGGACGTATTTCTCCATTCCATTTGAGCGAAACCGGACCTGTAGCTATGTATGTACTGTCGTTTAATACCTGATCAAAATTCAAATAAGAAGCTTTAACCTCCAGCGCATTTACCGTCCATTCGGGCTCTGAAACTACATTTGCGCTAATCTTTCCTTGTTCGATATTATCGCTATCCAAAAGTACAGAGACTTCGAACTCTGAAAAATTTCCCTCTAAACTTAATTGTAGATCAATGTCATCGGCATTTAATTCCTGATTGGTCCACGTAGTGATGGTTTTTTGATAAACAGGTGTGCCGGCGAACCTGCTATTCACATCTTCATTAGAAAGATTAGCATCCACACTTCCATTCAGGATAGTTTCTCCTACTTTAAGAATAATATCGTTGAGTTGAATGGTATTATCATCAACTGCGCCTTGCAGGCCAACCAATAGGTTTCCGGGTAATTTTCCGCTTTCTATGGCAAAAGAGATATCCTGAATGGTAATAGCATTTGTTTCGCCTACTTGCAGTGACGTTGCCAATTGAAAATTATCGACAATAAGAGCGGTATCTTTGAAAAACTCTTCGTCGCGATATTCGGTCCTTAAATCGCTGATCGAAAAGATATCCACCACAAAGGTAGTTGTACTTTCTTCTTCATTAGCAGGGATGAGTTCTTCAAAATTAGGATTGTTGAATTTTGCTAACACCGAATCCACATAAATACCGCGGATGTTTACATCCCCAAATAATAGTTCTTTAATGGAGTAATCGATTAGGATTTCCGCAATCTTCACATCGTTCTCAGCTTTTTTCCAACTCAAACCTTGGATAGATAATTGTGAAAATATTTCGCCGGTTACTTCCTCAATTTGTACTTCGGCATCCAGAATCTGCGAAGCTGTTTCCTCAATCTTTTCCTCGATGGTGTTGAACAACCAATCGCTCTGTACAAGCCATGCTCCACTAAAATACACGCCGGTTATTATTGCTACGGCGATAGCAATTCCTTTAAGCCAATTGGTATCTGTTGGTTGCTTATCGGTCATTAAAACGCCTGTCCTATGCTAAAGTGGATTCGCCACCGCCTTCCGGCCACATCCTGAATTCCGGTTAACACATCTAAATCAGCATCGGTTGGATTTAGTACATAGGCTAAGTCAATACGAAGGGGACCAATGGGTGTTTGATAACGAATTCCCCCACCGGTACTGTATTGAATTTCGCGGCTACTCAGGCTTTTTAAACCAGACCAAACCTGTCCACCATCCAGAAAAGTGGCTACACCAAATCCTTTTAGTAATCGATCTAATTGCTGGCGAAGTTCTACATTAAAGGTGAACATTGCTTTTCCACCAATCGGCACAAAATTCACTGTTTGTTGCCTTGAACCCGGTTCCGGTTCGGATACTATCGCTCTTTTTGGGCCCAAATCTCGCCTACTGAAACCTCGCACCGAGTTGGTTCCTCCGGCATAAAACTCTATATCAGCCGGTAATGAATCTTGTTTAGAATAATAAATAGCGCCGGCTTGTACACGAGTAGCCAATACTAATTTATTGTTCAGTTCGGTGTACTTTCGTACGTCCAAAGCGGCTTTTTGAAAACTGAAGGTGGATTCTCCGAATAAACCCGAAAATTCGAGATAAGGCTGTATTATCAAACCCCGTTTACCGCGGCTTAATCCTCGCGCGTAATATGCATTGAACGAAAAACTAGAAATATTATAATTCAGCACACTATCCGGTAACACTTCGCTCACATTTACATTTGTAGCTTCCGTAATATCGTACTCATTGTTCAGGGCAAATTCGTACGAAAATGTACCGGTCAGGCTTCTGTTGTACTCATAACCCAATGTATTTATTAACCCACCGGTAGTAATTGAATAGGATGGCTCAATCCTGTTTTCGATAAATGGACTGATATTTAAGCTACTTTTTGTATTAAATACATAAGGAATCAAATATTCCGCGCTCAGCTCTTTTTCATAAAATGATGCTCTTATATTGGTACTAAATTGTGTGCCTAAACCTGCCACATTGCGATGCACCCAGGTTGATTGAGCTCGTACTAATTTCCAAGAATTTCCGAAACTGAGTGTTTCATCCAATCGATCAAAATCACCTACTCCAAAACGGTTCCGCCAAGATCGAAGCGATAGCTCTTTAACTCTCAAGTTTAATTCTAGGGTTGTGTCTTTTGGTTGATCCGGAACCGACATCAGCGCTAGCCGAAAAAGGTGGTGTTTAAAAACTTCACGCTGTGCATCACGGATTTTAGTTTCAGTGTATGTGCTGCCTATTCTCAAACCGGTTTCTCTGATGATGATCTCGTCGCTCAACGATTCATTACCTTCCACAGTTACGGTTGTAATGCGTGTTCGTGGACCGGGAGTGCTTTCAATGGTGATCTTGGCTTCATTTGCTAAAGAATCAACCTTTATGGCAACCGAAGTATTTGCATATACATACCCAATATTCTTTAATGTGCGCGTGAATGTACCCACTACTTCCGATTCTTCGATTTGTTGAAATCTCCGCCCTTCCCTGAATGGAACTCGTCGCACCGTTCGCTGATATTCCGGATGCTCGGTGATGAATGATTTTGTTTGATCATTTGCATTTAATTCTATTTCAACCGCACTGATTATAAGTGGTGCCCCCTCATTAATCACAAAAGTGAGCTCTTTCCGTTTGGGCGAACCATCATCGGTTAATTCGAATCGAACTTCTACAAATGGATAGCCTCGCCGTTGATAAAATCGCTCGATGCGAATCACATCCCTTCTTATCTCAAACATATCTACATCCATCCCCGCTGAACGACGTGCAAATATTCTTTTCAATAACGGAGGCCTTTCATTTGCGATGTAGCGCTTAATCACTAAATCTTCGAATTGCTTATTCCCTTCAATCTCTACATTCCAAATGCGCGCAGGATCCTCTTCCTGAGCAAAAACTTGTGTTAACAATCCGCTCAACATGAAAAAAACGAGAAGTGAGAGAGAGCTATGTCGGAACGTATTTATAACCAAAATATGAATTGAAAATGCTTAACAGTATACTCCTATCTTTTATTAGATAAAACGCACTTTAAAAGTTTAAAAGCAGCGAATTGCTTTCTATTTTAGGCGCAAACGATATTTATACTATGAAACTGAAGTTACTGTTATTTGTTTCCATAATCTTAATCTCATGTAAATCAACACAGGAATTTACAGGATTTTCTTACGACCCGCCGGGTGTTACAAATACCACCGGGAAAGAAGTTACTCCTCAACATCGACGTGTAATTGGTGTTGGCGAACCGAAGATTTGGCTCAGTAACGAATTTGAAAGTGCACGTGCTGTTGATTTCTATCAGATTGATGACACCACCTACGAAGTGCTCGTCGAACCGGAAAACTTCCCAATTAATAACAGTCCTTGGTATGCGTTTAAGATTTGGGCAGATGTACCAAAAGCCATTAACCTGAGACTGGCGTACAATGAAGGCCGGCATCGCTACTTACCCAAGGTGTACCGAAGCATGGGCTCATTATCGGCACAGCATATAATCACCGATGCCGAATTCGATTCAACCAATGGAACCGCCACTTTTGGGCTATTTCTGGAAAGAGAACCTCAAACTATTTCTGCGCATTTTTTAGAGAATAGCCGGTATTCCGAGTTAATACTGAAATCTCGCTCATTCCCTCAATCCTATATCACCGTTGATACTGTCGGGTACTCTAATCAAAATCGAGCAATTTTAGCATTTACGGTTGATGAATCCGATGTAGACCAAGCCGGAGTTTTGGTGCTAATTAGTAGGCAGCATCCCCCTGAATTTCCCGGTTATCATGCCTATCGCAGCTTTTTTGATACAATGATTGGAGATTCAGAGTTAGCCATGGAATTTCGGAAGCATTTTGTGATCAAAGCTTTTCCGATGCTTAACCCCGATGGTGTGGTGAACGGACATTGGCGCCACAACGCAATGGGAGTAGATTTAAATCGTGATTGGCAAAATTTCAATCAACCGGAAACCAGAGCCGTTCGGGATGCACTTTCTCCACTCGTCGATGATCCAACAAAAAAAGTGTACTACGGTATCGATTTTCATTCCACCAACGAGAATATCTTTTATCCGATTAACGAAGAAATTGTGACTACACCTGATAATCTAACACAGCGTTGGTATGACGTAATTACCGAAGAATTGCCTGAAATGAATTTTGTTGCCGAGGAATTTGACACCTCATCCCCAATTGCGAAAAACTGGATTTATCGCACTTTTGGTTCAGATGCGCTCACCTACGAAGTAAGTGATGAATTACCCATTGACCAAATCCAAAAACTTGGTGTACATTCAGCAGAATCTCTGATGCGACTGATGCTCGAAGAGTGGAAATCGCAAAACAACTAATACAAGCAGCTAACTTTGATTTTAACCAAAGCTCTTAATAACTGGAAATTACGACTCATACTAAGTGCTCTGTTATGCATAATGGGGCTTGCAGCGATGATAAGCATGGTTCTTGGTTTGTTTGTAGAGCTTTCTGTGTACGATAAATCATTGGTTGCAATTGCAATTTTTATGGTGGGTATTCCTGCCTATTTGATTATCAGCGGACTGGCAAAAATTGATGAGCTCACCATTGCAGAGTTTCTAAACCAGCAAGTGGATGAGTTAAAGAATCGCGCTGAATTACTGGCACAAAGTGAAGAAATTTTGAATGACAATGAGAGAGAAATCAAGCAAGAGTTACTGCAATTCATAAACGAACACCCCATCGAAACGCTACTTCCAGACAAACCGGTTAAACAAGCCTACTTGCTAATGTTAGGTTCGATAATAGTGAGTTTCGGTATTTGGTTTTTTGGGGCTTGAACGAATATCTGACCCTATCTCAGTACTGATACTTCGCAAGAATTAACGGCTATTAAAAAGCAAGTTTCGTACTTTTTATGTACAAAATTATTCATCAATAATACTTCAATGAGAATATTCATTGCACTTACATTATTACTAGGAGCAGCCTGCCAGCGAACCCAAGTAATCGACGATTTGAATGATGCCTCTTTCGAATTAGTCAATCAAGATAGTGTCTCGGTTACCTTCCCCGACGACTTTAAAGGAAAATATGTGGTGATGGGATTTGTGTATACCAACTGCCCGGATATTTGTCCGCTAATTACACAAAATATGATCAAAATTAAAGAAGAATTGGGCTCGCCGGATGATGTACACTTTCTAGGCTTTACTTTTGATCCCGAACGAGATACTCCTGCAAAATTAAGTGAATACAAATCGGCCTTCCGACTTGATGAGAACTTCGATTTCATCACCGGTGACACCACCACGGTTTCTGCTTTAATGGATAGTTTGCGTGTGCGCACTCAAGTCTCTTTCACAACTACCACCGAAGCAGGGGATGAACTCTATTTTTTAAATCATTCTGATAAAATTATGGTAATGGACCCTAAATCTAGGGTAATCATCGAATATGGAGGGAGCCAACCGATGGTTCCGAACTTAATTGTTGAGGATTTTCAAAAAATTAGGCGATGAAATACTCTTTAAACCAATACCTATTTTTAGCTCTGATAACAGCATTAGCTTGTTCACCTGACAAACAAAATAGCGAGAGAAATACGGTAAATATTGGAAATGCTTCCATCGAAATATCAGATGCTTGGGCACGACCTGCCAACGCCGGAATGATGACCGCAGCATATTTCAGTATCACAAACAACGAATCGTATGCAGATACACTGTTATCGGTTCGATACACCAATGCTGCTGACACTCAGATTCATGAAAGCTTTGAAGCTGAGGATGGGATGATGGGCATGCGACCGGTAAAAAGTGTTGCTATTCCAAGTGGTGAGCGCGTAAAACTTAAACCGGGTGGAATCCACATAATGATTATTCGACCCGAGATGAACTTGTCAGAAGGCGATACTATTGATTTAGAATTAGCATTTTCGTCTGAAGAAGTGCGTTTGATTCGTGTACCAGTTCGTTCGAATTAATAGTATGGCATCGAATCTTTGATATAGTCTTTCACAAACAGAAAAGGCTCCATTTACGGAGCCTTTTTACTTTCAATACATCAATTTCTTAGCTAGTGCGATGCCCAGACGCTGGTGGTGCCATCGTTGTGGATGAGCAGTACGTCGTATTTATCAGCAGGGCGACCTTCTACTTCCATCCCCGGAGAACCAATAGGCATTCCCGGAACGGTAATACCGATTGCATCCGGTTTTTCATCCAACAATCTGCGAACATCTTCCAGTGGAACATGGCCTTCTACTATATATCCACCCACTTTTGCTGTATGGCAACTCGCCAATTCTTGAGGAACTCCTGCTTCATCTTTTACCGCAAATAAATCTTCCGGCACAACTTGTTCTACCTTGAACTCAGCTGTTTCCATGTGATCTGCCCATTTTGCGCAACACATACAGGTTTCGCGTTTATACATTACTACTTCAATTTTTTCATCACCTACATCGGCCAGTGTGGTAGATGGTTGAGTAGTATCTTCGTTTTGTGGCCAAAATAAAAAAGCGGCGAATGCAAGAGTAAAAATGCCGCCAAAAGCTAAAATCTTACCGTTTGTCATAATATCGTTTATTTAAAAATGTGAGCTTAAGTTAACGAACCTTTTCCTACTAATCACACAACCAAATAAAAGCTAGAATCATTTAGTTTTCTTACTTTCTAGCTCATTAATAATTTTCAAAATTAAGCTATGCAAAAGCTATTCTCACTATTTACCATTATCGCATTATGCAGCATCACGTTAACGGCCCAAGTGCGCACTTTCACCCTTGAAACCGGATCTACTTTTACTGTGAATGTGGATCAAAGTCAGGAAATATCCCAAATCATCATGGGTAACCCGAGCACCATCACAACTTCAAATCAAACAGCTGAACAAATTGATGTTCTTAGTAAAGCAGATGGAATTTATACTCTCAAAGTAACTACCCTTTCTCAAAAAACTGAAGTTCAATCACCGATGATGAACATGACCATGGATTCGGAAGATCCCGAATCAGATAACGGATTATATGCAGCGATTAAGGGCACATCGTACACCTTTACCATGTCGGAGAGTGGCGAGATTATCGAAGTAATGGGCCTAGACGACCTCATTGAAATGGTAAGCTCGAAAGTTGAAAGCAATCCACAAATGCAGGCTCAAATTAATGGAACATTCAACGAAGAGGTAATTCGCACAGGCTTACGTCAGCGCTTTAGTTTTTATTCCGGTGATGACGCTAGTGAGTGGACCCGCAACGAAGATTCTAACATGAACAACATGCCGGTAGAAATCACCACAACCTACAGTTATGCCGACGATACTACCATCGAGGCAAACAGCGACATTAACATAGAAGCAACTACCGTTCAAATGGGAACAAATGTAGATTTAAAACTTGAAGGAACGCAAAAAGCGACCTACAATTTGGATGCGACTACCGGATTGCCCACTTCTTTCGAAAGCGTTAACGACATTTCTGGGAATGCTAGCGCGCAAGGTATGCAAATCCCTATGACGATCCGCACCACTACCAATACTACCTTTACAACCAACTAAGATTCGTGAATACCCCGGTTTTACTTCGAATATCTGCATTGTTATTAGCTTCCGCTGTTGCACTTGGAGCATTCGGAGCTCATGCTTTAGAAGAAGTCCTCACTGCGGAACGTATGAAAACCTGGGAAACTGCTGTTTTTTATCACACCTGGAATACGCTGGGTGTAATGCTAATTGCAATTGTACAACAGCAGTTTAATAAAGTATTTAAAACCGCCACAACGCTTTTACTTTTTGGCGTGTTAATTTTCTCAGGATCACTGTATACCCTCTGTTTATCCGGCATCGGCATTTTTGGAGCAATTACTCCCATCGGCGGAGTTCTGCTAATTTCAGGCTGGATTGTTTTTGGTGTACAAGTAGTTAGCAGTAAACAATCATCAACAAATTAATCACCGTTATGAAAGCAGTTTGGAACGGCAAAGTATTAGCCGAAAGTGATCAAACCATTATTATTGAGAACAATCACTATTTCCCCCCGGATTCGATCAACGAGGAGTTCTTCAATAAAACTTCACATCAAACGGTGTGCCCGTGGAAGGGAACGGCAAGCTATTATTCATTGGAAGTGGATGGCAAGGAAAATCAAAATGCGGCTTGGTATTACCCAAATCCAAAAGATGCCGCCTCCGAGATTAAAGATCACGTTGCGTTTTGGAAAGGGGTTGAAGTGAGTGAGTGATCTTAAACTTTCACATTTTCGATAGCCCACTATTTCGAAAGAGGTAGTGGGCTTTTTATTTGTAAACTGTTGTTATTGATTTGCAGTAATTCTGAAAAGGTAATTTCATCTTGCTTTGCAGTAGTGCTTTTGGCTTATAATTGTTTTGAAATCAAAACAATTTAATGCATATTTTGTTTTTGTTTCAAAACAATTTTATGCAAGAACTGTTCTCATATCAAAACAAAATTCTGCAATCGGTTAGTAATAGTTGGCAGCGCAGTGCTTTTTCTACTACCGATTGGTCACAACGGTTATTTGGGATAAAAGGGTTACGTGGCGTTGGTAAAACCACGATGATGCTACAATATTTGAAATACCAGTACCCGAATAAGAAAAAAGCCCTATATGTAACCGCAGATCATCCCTGGTTTTATTCACATTCGTTGTATGAACTGATTACCGAATTTGGAAAACAGGGGGGCGAATTACTACTCATTGATGAGATTCATAAATACCCCAAATGGTCGTCGGAACTAAAAACAGGCTACGATGCACATCCTGAAATGCAGTTTATTTTTTCGGCTTCCTCTGCCTTCGATATTTTTAAAGCGGAAGCCGATTTAAGTCGTAGAGCAACCGTTACCTTATTGCCGGGAATGTCGTTTAGAGAATTTATCATGTTTAGGCATGGCATCGATTTCCCTCCCGTGAAATTAAACGATCTTTTATCCGATTCAGAAGCTGTAAGCAACGCTTTTTTAAAATTGGCAAAACCCCTCCCATTATTTAAAGAATACTTGGAGCGTGGATATTTTCCATTTCTTACCAATGAATCAGCTGAAAGTACCCGGCAAAAGCTTATCGCGATTATCCATACAGTATTAGAAAATGACCTGGCTTATGTACAGGATTATAGTCCGTCAAACATCCAAAAAATAAAAAAACTGCTTGGTGTTATTGCTGGTACTGCACCCTTTTCTCCAAATATTTCGAGTATAGCGGGTAAACTGAATGTTGGACGAAATACCATCTATAATTATCTAAAACATTTAGAAGAGGCACATATTCTAAATCTCACTCACAAAACAGGCCGCGGAGTTTCAATGCTACAAAAGCCGGATAAAATCTATTTCGAAAATACCATTCTGGCGCTAGCCCTCAATCCCCAAGCTGAAATTGGCGCATTGAGAGAAACTTTTTTCGTGAATCAAATTCGAAATGCCGGACATGAACTACATTTGGCTGAGAAAGGAGATTTTATTGTAGATAACACCATCACAGTTGAAGTTGGTGGTAAAAATAAAAGCAACAAACAAGTTTCAGGAATTCCCAATGCGTTTTTAGTTAAGGATGGACTTGAAACCGGGTTTCTGAATACTATCCCACTCTGGCAATTTGGGATGTTATACTAAATAACATCATAGGAATAATAATCCATCTAATTTGGTTTAAAGCCTAGTAGATTCGAATGTTGAATTTCTTCAAAAAAACTTCACATCAAACGGTGTGCCCGTGGAAAGGAACAGCAAGCTATTATTCACTGGAATTGGATGGCGAATAATACCAAAAATGTAGCTTAGTATTACCCTAACTGAAAAGATGTCGCCCCCAAATTAAAGATCACGTTGCGTTTTGGAGAGGGGGATTACATTTCAAGACTAGACGCCTCTTCACATAATCTTCACATTCAACCCGCTAAATAATGCTTCTAGCGGGTTTTTTTATGCCGTCTTCACAAAATCTTCACATTTCTCCCGTTTCTTTTGATTGATTCTAAATAATCATTCATCAACATCATCATCACAACTTTGAGACTTTTAAAACACTCCATGTTCTGGAGTATTTTTTTTGCTATTCAAACGGGATTGTTTGCTCAACAATTTTCCGTAGAAGGAGTTGTGTCTACCTCACAAGGCGCTCCGATTTCTGAAGCTACAGTTTACGTTTCACAGTCTATTTGGGCAATATCCGACGCCGAAGGTGTATTTGAGCTCGACAATTTAGAAACAGGCGAGTATCAAGTGGTAGTATCACGGGTAGGTTATCAACCCAAGGAACTTAGTTTACAAATTCCGCTAAATAACTCCACTGAGCTCCAAATTATTTTGGAAGAGAAAGTATATGACAACAACCCGGTGGTGGTAACTGCAAATAGAACCAGTAAATTATTGCAAGATGTAAGTGTACCGGTTTCGGTGGTGAATCAAAATGAAATTGAAGCCTCCGGCAGTTTACGCCTGAGCGACATTCTGGACGAACAAATTGGATTAAACATTGTTTCCGATCACGGAACCGGTATTCAGGTTCAGGGTTTTGATCCTGAGTACACACTCATTCTTATCGACAATCAACCAGTAATTGGACGAACAGCCGGAACACTAGACCTTACCCGACTTTCGGTAGGTAACATCGAGCAAATTGAAATAGTGAAAGGCCCTTCTTCAGCACTTTGGGGAAGTAATGCATTAGCAGGAGTAATTAATATCATCACCGAAAAAGGAAGTAAACCGCTTACTCTGGATGTAAATGGCCGATATGGAACACATTCTACTTACGATGCGGGTTTAAATGGCACTTTTAAGCATGATCGGCTACGAGGGCGCTTTTTTGGTAATTATAATGGCTCAAACGGGTACGATTTAAATGCTCAAACAGTAGCCCCAACTATTCCAGAATATGAAAATATTACGCTGTCTGGTGGCGCAAACTATCGCATCAACTCCAACATCGATGTGGGACTTTCTGCTCGATATTATTCCGAAGATCAATTTTATAACGATGAAGTTTCGGATGGCGCCAATACCAATCCGGTTATTGGTGAAGATTTCCAATCCGATTTGAGTATCACTCCAGAAATAAACCTCTATTTCGGAAACCGTTTTTTACTTGAAGCCAATGCGTTTCTTTCAACTTTCGAAAGCACGTCAGAAAGCATATTTACAGAATCAGGTGATATTTATTTTTCGGATTCCTTTTCACAAACGTTGAATAAATACGAAACCAAAGGCTCTGCATTCTGGAATAACGAGCATTCTACCATTGCCGGTTTTGGAATGAATAGAGAAGATTTAACAGCAGAAATTTATGCTGATGTTCCGGGCTTTAACTCATACTTCGCATTTGGGCAACATGAGTGGCAGGCTTCTGAGGAACTATCGCTGACCGGAGGTTTCAGGTTTGATGCGCACATTGAATACCGTTCGCAGTTGAGCCCTAAATTCTCGGCACTTTACAAGGCCAGCGAATTAATTCAGTTCAGAGCATCGTTTGGCGGAGGTTTTAAAGCTCCTGATTTTCGGCAGTTATTCCTGAATTTCACCAACCCTATTGCCGGTTATAGTGTGTACGGCACCAGCACGGTAGTACAGGGCATCGATCGATTATCTGAAGATGGACAAATCGAAGAGTTGTACTTCAATCCTAATGAGATTACCGATATACGCGCTGAAGAATCGTTTGCCTTCAATGCGGGATTTGATCTGTTCGTGCATGATGATCTTCAAATCAATCTGAATGCGTTCCGAAACAACATTAATGATCTTATCGAAACGCAGCGAATCGCGCTAAAAACTAATGGTCAGTCCGTTTTTTCTTACTTCAACTTAAACAAAGTTTACACGCAGGGTTTAGAAACGGAATTTAAATACCAACCGTCTCAAGTTGAAGGTTTGTCACTTTCTTTGGGTTATCAATTTCTTGATGCTCGGCGGCAAATCACCCGTACATTTGACCGAGTTGAAAACGGAGTAGTAGTTACAAAATCGATGAAAGAGTTTATTCCGCTGTACAACCGTTCGAAGCACACCTTTAATGCAAAAGTGTATCAGTATTTTGATGATTTAGGGCTGGAAACCGGCCTTCGCGTAATGCTTCGCGGTAAATACTGGTTTTTCGATTTTAACGACAATGGCATTGACGAAGAAAGCGAATATGTACTGAACGATAAAAATCCGTTCAAAAATGCCATTGTTAACTACTCCATTTCTAAAACATTTGCCGAGCGATATAAACTACAACTTGGCATCAATAATCTATTCGATTTCCAAGACGAAATCGTGCTCCCATCAAACCCTGGGCGAACATTTTACACTCAAATAAACATAAATCTATTCTAAAGACTAATTCATCCAACATGAAAAAAATAATCAATAGAGCATTTTTCTTACTACTTGGTTCTACTTTGATCTTCACCGCTTGTGAAGACTCAGGTACTAGTGGTCCGGCTGCAGTTGATGCAGAGATAGCCACTGATATTCCAGCTAACGTAAACACCATCTTTTCTCCGGCTATCCCTGAGTCGGATGTAGAAGGAAATACCGAAGCAAATCCCGGCTACACCTTTTACGATCTTGACAACGGACGTACCGTAGAGGATTCTCTTTCAGCTGAATGGGACATTGCTTATGGCGGAACAACCCTGTTGGCCAACTCAGGAAATGGTGGTGGTATTCAAGTGCTGGATGCTGAATACTCAACCGTGATGGAAGCTCCTACTAGCGGTTATAATGCAGAAGTGGGTGGCTCTGGAAGCTGGTATACATATACAGGTGAAGCGCCGAATGGTCCAAAACATGCCGTTATTGCCGACACTAATAAAACGGTTGTTGTTTTAACTTCTGATGGACGCTACGCTAAAATCCAGATCTTAAGTTACTACCAAGGTAATCCGGATACTTCAACTCCACAGTTCGCGGACTTTAGAACCCGTCCGGCCGATAAGTATTTCACCTTCAATTACACCGTTCAAGGTGCCGAAACCACACAACTGTTCCACGAAGATCGATTTACATTCTTCGATTTTGAAACTGGTGCCGTTGTGCAAGATTCTGCGTCTTCTCAATGGGATATCGGAGTAAACGCAACAACCATCATTGCAAACTTCGGAAATGGTGGCGGTATTCAGGCCCTCAACATCCCTTTTGATGAAGTAACCGAAGCACCAACCGGCGGATACACCGAAAGCAACGCTACCTGGTATACTTACACCGGCGAAGCACCGAGTGGACCAAAGCATGCAGTTCTCCCGAAAGACGGTGTAACCTTAGTGGTAAAAACTGCGGATGAAAAGTATGCTAAATTCCGCGTGTTGAACTATTACAAAGGAAATCCTGATTTATCATCCGATGCCTTTGCTAATTTCTTCACCCGACCTGAAGATCGCCATTACACGGTAGAATTCGCCGTACAAACCGATGGGTCTCGATTCTTTGAATAAGTACTGAGAAATCCGTCTTAAATTTTTAATGACTGAGTTACTACTTCAGTCAATCAGATACGCAAAAGCCTGCTAATTATAGCAGGCTTTTTCTGTTTTAAGCGACAGAGACTATTGCTCAAGGAATTATTTTTGGCGTAATTGATTAAAATTAATGCTCACATTATGAAGAGTTTATTCTCCTTTTTGGCGCTGTTCTTAATTTTAAGTTCAGCAAATATATTTGCCCAAAACGAAGTACTTCGTGAACTAAATTCACTTTCAGGCATTTCCAGTTTTGGTGTGGTAGTTAATATCGAAAAACCTGCCTCCATCGATGATAATGAACTTAATAGTCGCGACATCCGAAAAAAAATAGCCGAGCAACTAGGTGAGCTTCCAATCGAAATCATTTCAGACGCAATACTTCGGCAATCCGATCAATACCCCATACTCCATATTCACATCAACGTGATGAAAGCTCCAAACTTGACCTATCCTTATTCCATCGAATTAAATTTCTACCAACCTGTTAAACTGGTCCTTAAAAATGACCTACAAAGTATGGCTTCAACGTGGAATAAAGGGCAAATTGGTGTAGTATCTGAAGATCTTCTCCCTTTAATTGTGGAACAAGCCGTATATACCGCTAATCTCTTCAAGGATGAATTTATGGAGGTAAATTAGTACTAATAAAACCTATTACTCGTTTACTCTTCTTAGCATTTTTATATGCAACATTCTGTTTATGTTTACGCAGAGGAATTTCCTGATTGTATTCCATCAATCAGATGAATTATTCTATTCATTAAATGATAACCCAACTATTAAACATGAAGCACATTTATAACTTAATAAGCACACTTGTTTTGGCGATGTTGACGCTCGGAGTCAACGCTCAGTCAACTCCGGATGGGAATTCGACTCAAATGCAGGGCTTCGGTCAGGCCGTGGATATTTCTAACGGCAACGTATTTATCGGCGAACCCTCGAATGTTCACTTACCCGGTGTAGTGTATATTTTCACTAAAGAGGATGGGGAATGGACACAAAAGTTTATGATTAAAGCAGAAGACGGCGTAATTGGCGACGGATTTGGACAAGCCATTTCTGCAAACGATAACATGCTGATGGTAGGCGCACCAGATAAAAATGATGACGAAGGTGGCGCGTACATTTTTATGCAAAGCGAAGACGGACTTTGGTCGCAAGTTGCAGCATTAACCGTTCAGGCCGACTCATCAGTAATTGCTGCCGGTTCAAGTGTAGCACTCAGTAATGACTACGCCTTTGTTGGAGTTCCTGAGCTTGGCGACGGGGCTGTTGCAGTGTTCAAAGCTGATGGCGGAAACTGGATGCAGGATTACCTGATTATGAACACCGACACAGCTGAAACTGGTTTTGGTTCAGAATTAGCATTTGATGGCACTAATTTACTTGTTGGGGCTACAAGCCGCGATGGCGGAGCAGCTTATGTATATGGAATGGATGATTCCGGCGAGTGGACTCTTAATGGTACTCTAAAGAGTGCAAGCCTTACCGAACGTTCCGGTTTTGCTAATTCTGTAGCTATAAATGGCGATATTGCACTGATTGGTGCCTCCAGACAGGATGGTATTGGAACAGTATTTGTATATAGAAACTCAGAAAATGGATGGTCTGCCGATGGCCGACTAGCAGCTTTTGATGGAAAACCACGTCTTTCGTTCGGTTATGCTCTTGGTTTTGCAGATAACGAGATTTGGGTTACCGCTTTAAATGCAAATTCGTCGGCAGGTGAGTTATATCGCTTTATGCTGAACGAAGACGGTTCAATCGAATCATCCACAAAATTGGGTGATGTAGGCCAAAATCCAGGTGACTATTTTGGTTATTCACTGGCTGTTAAGGGTGATATTGCTGTTTCAGGAATGTTTGGTGTAGATCAACGTTCGGGTGCTGCAGCTATTCTTGAAAAAGATAATATGGGAAACTGGACAGCATCGAACATCGTAATTAGCGAGCCAACAAATTTGTTAGCTCCTGTTACCGATGGAAGAGTTGATTGCGACGCCGGTGCCGCTAACTTATTCGGTTGCGAAAATGTGAACTTGATTTCTTTCTTACCAAATCGTGATATCGGTGGAAAACGCGGTATCAATTTGAATGATATTTGGGGATGGGAAGATCCTGAAACCAGAAAAGAATACGCCTTAGTAGGTAGAACCGACGGTACATCTTTTGTTGATGTAAGCAATCCATCTAATCCGGTGTATGTTGCAGATCTTCCAATGACAGAAGGCGCTAGAATCAACGCATGGCGCGACATCAAAGTGTATAAAAATCATGCTTACATTGTTGCGGATGGTGCCGGCCCGCATGGCATGCAGGTAGTTGATCTTACTCGTTTACGCGAATTCGATGGCGAACCAATGCTCTTAGATACCGATGCTCATTACGATCTCGTAAACAGTGCGCATAACGTGGTTATTAACGAAGAAACCGGTTTTGCCTACATCGTTGGTGCAAGTGGTGGCGGAACTACTTGCGGTGGAGGTTTGCACATGGTAAATATTCAGGATCCAAAAAATCCTGAGTTTGTTGGTTGTTTTGCTGATCCATCAACCGGAAGAAGCGGAACCGGATATTCTCACGATGCTCAGTGTGTGATTTACGATGGACCGGATACAGAGCACAAAGGAAAAGAGATTTGTGTGGGCGCAAACGAAACTGCCATTAGTATTGCAGATGTAACCGATAAAGATAACCCGATTGCACTATCTACCGGTTCTTATCCTGATTACGGTTATGTTCACCAGGGTTGGTTTACTGAAGATCAGCGCTATTTCTTCCAGAACGATGAGCTTGATGAGCTTGTAGGCACTGTGGAAGAAACCAGAACTATTGTTTGGGATCTTACTGATCTGGATGATCCTCAGGTATTAACTCAGTATTTCAACGACAATAAATCGTCTGATCATAACCTGTATATCAAAGATAACATCATGTATGCCTCAAACTACGTAAGTGGTTTACAAGTAATCGATGTATCTGACCCTGCTAACCCAGAGCGTGTAGGCTTCTTCGATACTTTCCCGTTTATGCCTGATGAAGCTGGCTTTAGCGGTACATGGAGTAATTACCCATATTTCAAAAGTGGTATTATTATCATGACCAGCGGCACCGAAGGCTTGTTTGTACTTGAAACAAGTCCTGTTATTAACAAATAACAGATCAATTTTACAGGATCTCCGGTCATTTCCGGAGGTCCTACTTTTTTTACCCAACACTATTTATCTGATCGCGCTATGAGAGATTCATCATTCAACTTTGTAGCCTCTTTTGTAGGATGCATTCTACTCTTTATTTCGATTTCCATATCTGCACAAGCACAAAGTACCAATGGAAAGGTGTATGTTTGCAATCAGAATTCGGCTTCTGTAACCGTAATTAATGGTTCTACTTTCGAAATTGAACACACCGTAGATTTAACACAGTTTGGATTTTCTGAAAATGCTAAACCTCATCACACCGTAGTTGAGCCCGATGGATCGCATTGGTATGTAAGCCTAATTGGCGAAAATACCGTACTTAAATTCAATGCCAACAACGAACTTGTTGCCAGAGCCTCATTAGAAGTACCGGGTTTATTAGCACTACATCCTAAAGAAAATGTGCTTTTTGTAGGACGCTCTATGAGCGCTGTGAATCCTCCACAAAGCTTTGCCGTTTTAAACCGGGCAAACATGGAAGTCATGGACGAAATCGACCTGTTTTTTACTCGTCCGCATGCTATCGCGAGTTTACCGACACAACAACACATTTTTGTTGCGAGCTTATCGTCCAATCAGATATTAACAACGAATATCGAATCGGGTGAAAGTGAGTTAATTACGATGGATGGTATGAATCACATGTTCGTGAACTTTGCAGTTTCTCCTGACAATCAAACCTTGGTTGGTACTACTCAAATGACGGGAAAATTACTGGTTTTTGACATTGCCGATCCATTATCACCAACATTAACAAAAACGTTGGATGTAGACGCGCAACCATGGCATCCTGTTTATTCCGATGACGGTAAACGCATTTATTTTGGTAACAAAGAAGGAAATTCCATCACCGTTGTAGATGCCGAAACTATGACTGTTAAAAAAGTGATTACCGGCGAAGGCTTAGCTCAACCGCATGGTGCCGTGCTATCAGCGGATAATAAATTTTTGTTTGTATCCAATAATCACATGAAAATGAATATGATGGGGGGGGGCAATCACTCCGATCACAGTAATCACGCGATGCCGAAAAATGGAACGGTTACCGTTGTGGATACAGAGAAATTGGAAATCGTAAAAGTTATCGAGGTTGGAATTAATCCAACCGGAATTGGAACCAAATAGGAAGTATGAAAAGAGGCGAGTTTCCAGTTATTCGTTTTGTACCAATTGTTGTTCTGCTTGCTATTTTAACAGCATCCTGCACATCTACTACAAAACTCTCTAAATCCGGAAGCGAATCGAATACCTACTCCAGAGATGTTGCCGGGCTCAAAGTTTCTGATCAACAAGGTAACCAATTAGACCACCCGTTTTTAGGCGGTTTAAACACTCCTCGCCCCCAATTTGTCGACATTGATAACGATGGCGATCCTGATTTATTCGTGCAGGAACACACCGATGAACTTATGTTTTTTGAGAATGTTGATCCCGGTTCAGAGTCTCCACTCGTCTTCAGGGCAGAACAATACGCCGGTATCGATATCGGCGAATGGTTTCGTTTCGTGGATATGGATCAGGATGGAGATTTTGATCTGTTAACCGAACAGCCGTTTAGTTATATCAGCTATTATAAAAATATTGGTAGTGCAAGCCGTCCCAATTTTGTGTTAGCCGCAGATTCGTTAAAAGATGCCACGGGAACTCCCATTTTTTCTGATCGCCAAAATATTCCCAATGTAACCGATATCGATTGCGACGGACTCCCAGATTTGTTTATTGGAAGCTTAGACGGCACGGTTTCTCGTTATGAAGCCGTTGGAATCGATGCCAACGACATTCCTCAGTTTAGCTTACTAACCAATCGCTTTGAGGACATTGAGATTGTTAAACAGTTTGGAACATTGCATGGCGCCAATACCATGACTTTCATGGATATTGATGGAGATGGAGATGAGGATATTTTTTGGGGCGATTTTTTTGAACCAAGCATCCTGCTTCTTGAAAATCAAGGAACTTGTATAAACCCGGTTTTTCAGGGCGAACCTCAACCCTTTCCACCCGGTAATCCTGTGCAAAGTAGTGGCTATAATGCACCTGCTTTAGTGGATTGGAATATGGATGGCGATGCGGATTTACTCCTTGGCGTTCTGGGAGGTGCGTATAATGCCAACCGAACTACCGCCGAAAATTTTTACTATTACGAGCAAAACCCGAACGGATTTTCACTTCAAACCCAACAATTTCTGTCACAGATCGATGTGGGCGACGAAAGCATTCCTGCCGTTGGCGATATTGATGGCGATGGAGATATGGATATGCTATTAGCAAACAAAATTGATCCATCAGATTTGAAATCTTCCTTCGTGTACATTTTTGAGAATATTGGATCAAAAGAACAGCCCGACTTTCAAGTACAAGGCACGCTCACTTTGCCCAACGGCTATCATTATGCGCCGGAACTAGCCGATCTCAACGACGATGGGTTCGATGATCTGCTGCTGGGAAATTGGAAAGGTGATATCGCTTATTACCTCAACAAGAATGGAGCATTTAACCTCGAAACAGAAAAAATTGTAGAATTGCCGCGCGGCAGTAACGCCGTACCTCGCACTATCGACTTAGATAATGATGGCGATTTAGATATCATATCGGGTTCGTCGGGTGGAGATATTCACTTTTTTAGAAATATCGGCAATACCAAGCAACCAAGTTTTGAGTATGTGGATGGTTTTTTCGATGGTATTGAATCTAAACACCGTAGTACACCCACTTTTTTTGATGCCGATGGAGATGGTGACTATGATTTATTGACCGGGAGTAAAATTGAAGGGTTGTTGTATTTCGAGAATGTTGGATTACCAGACAATCCTGCTTTCCAAAAAGCTGAAGTTCCTTTTAAAACGGCTACTGCTCCATTAAGCGCTCCACTTTTTAAGGACATTGATAGTGATGAGATTCCCGAATTATTAATTGGAACCAGAAGTGGAGGTTTGCTACTCTACCGCATCAATGATTAATTGCCGTTTACCACAGAAGTATGAACATCGAAGAGTATCGAGATTATTGCTTAGCCTTTCCTGAAGTTACCGAAAGCTTCCCGTTTGATGACAAAGTGTTGGTGTTTAAAGTGGCCAACAAAATGTTTGCTCTTGCTGATGTGGATGAATTCCAAAGCATCAATCTAAAATGCGATCCTGAACGGGCCGTTCAGTTACGTGAGGAGTATCACGAGATCATCGCCGGTTACCATATGAACAAAAAGCATTGGAATACGGTAGATATGAACGGTTCACTTTCTGACGAATTCATTCGCGAGCTGATCGACCATTCGTACGATCTGATTGTATCCGGTTTACCTAAAAAGGTACAAGCGTTGATTAATGATCAGCGGTCGTAGAACTGTTAGGTTTAGATCGTTTAAATCTTGATAAGGATTTTTTTGCAAACCAAAAAAAGAATTCACGTTGCCCAAATACCACTCCCCAAAACAGCAATAGGGCATAATAAGTAGGTAAAATTGCTACCAGCCAAATCCCCAAGCGAAAATACCACGCCCACTCTGGATCAACGCCAATCAACAAATAGATTAACTTTTTGGCATAAAGTACCGAAAACCCGGTTACAGCAAACACAATAAACACGATAACAATCTGTGTGTTGCTTTGGATATTCCAGCGCTGTTTCAGTTTTTCAAGCATAGAATGAGAGAGATATTAAATAATGAAAATCCGATTTTTGTAGCTCGAATGAACACAAAAGCTTAGAATCCACAATATACCAACATTTACACTGATTGTTTGATGATGTTTGCAATTACTATCGGTTGCAATTAGTTTCCTGCAATCTGGAAGGACAGTAGTACATTTAGCGGTTAGGAATGCGTAAATACTTGATAGAAGTAATCGGGACCATGGCGTTGGTGTTGGCTTTTGGGCTTACTACCGAACCACTTGCATTGGGGATTGCCCTCTCTGCACTAATTTATATGGGCATGTATAGCTCGGGAGCTCATTTCAATCCTGCCGTTTCATTTGCCTATTTTTTACGTCGATCTATTACATTTCGCATGTTTTTAGGCTATTCTGCCAGTCAATTATTGGGCGCTTTTGCCGCAGCGGGAATTATACTTATGGTCACTCACTCGGTGTTTTTTGTTGAACCTCCAACCACAACCAATCTCTATCAGCAGGTTAGTGTAGAGGCTTTTTTAACCTTTCTCTTTGTTTCGGCTTACTTAAATCTGATCAATAATCAACATGAAGAAACCTTCCGAATTAATGCACTTGGTGTGGGCTTAACACTTACTGCTTGCATTATGATTGGAGCAACCATATCGGGTGGTTACATGAATCCGGCTATGTCGATTAGTACTTCCATTATCGATTTTATGGCCGAGCGCGGTAAGTCGTTCGAAAGCATTCCTCTGTTTACCGTAGCACCAATAACCGGGGCATCCCTAGCAGCGCTTTTGCATTGGTATACCAGCGACTAAGCTTCGTGAATGGGTAATGAGAAATAGAAAGTAGAACCAACATCCGGAGTGCTTTCAACATAAATCTCCGCTTGATGTGCGTTCAAAATCCCTTTCACAACTGCTAGTCCTAGTCCGGTTCCTCCTTTATCGCGGCTACGTGCTTTATCCGTGCGATAAAAGCGATCAAATAGTCGGTCTAGGTGTTCCTCACCAATTCCAATTCCGGCATCAATCACCGAAACTTTTACTTCATCACCAACTTTGGTGCATTCAACCCTTATCTCCCCTTCGTGCGTATATTTGATGGCATTTGAAACTAGATTATCCAATACTTGCTCCATTTTTTCGTAATCCGCAAACACAGTATGCTCCCCTTTTTTCACAAACCGGAGTGCATTGTTTTTTTCGTTGGCGATGGGTTTGTAGGTCTTTATCACTTCCTCAATTAAATCTTCCATTACAAAGGTAGATTTATGGATGTAACTCTCGTCCATATCAAAACGCTGAAGCGATTTAATATCCTGAAAAAGTCGAACCACCCGATCTACCTGTTTTTGGGCTGTATGCAAGTATTGCGCTTTCTTTTCCTTGCTTAATCCTTCCAATTGCAACATTTCCATTGCGCCGGAAATAGTATGCAGTGGGTTGCGTACTTCATGGGCAATGTCTGCGAAAAATTCGTTCTGCTTTACATTCAGATTCTTCAGCTTTTCGTAGTCATCTTTTAGCTTGGCTGCCATGTTATTGAGCGATTTCGCCAACGATCCAAACTCATCCTGACGTTCAAGATCTATTTCCCGATCCAGATTGCCGTTCGCGATTTCAAGTGCAGCCTCTTCCAATTGTTTGATGGGTTTCCCCAAATAACGAGCAAAGTAAATACTCACTAAAATCACCACTAAAATGGAGCCAATCATGGCGCCGTAAATCAAATGTCGAATGGAAGCTGCCGCCGCATACAACTCTTTTTTATTTTTGGAGATGCGTAAAAAGTGAACTTCAGTAATATCACGGTTAATGGAATGAAACGAGATTACCTGATCTAAATCTTCATCATTTAGAATTACCTGATTGGAAGTAGCTAATTGAGCCAAAATCTCATCGTTCATAAAGGCGCGTGAATCTTCGAATTCAGGCACATCCACTGGCGCGTTTACAAGTACCGTACCCGAAGAATCGAACAGCGCAATTTGGTAACCCGTGAGGTCGGCCGTAAACGTTGTTTTGATAAATAGATCGGTAAAATCGTCTTCCAATTCTAACGACTCTGCAAAAGTTCGGGCATCCTCTTCGAATTGAGAAATGGCTTCATCCAATAAAAAAGAGCGGATACTCAAAATGGCGTATGCACTAATCGCCACTACACCTATAGAAAGTAAAGTGATGTAAGTGACGGCAAGTTTTTGCTGGATATTCACGAATTAATGAACTCCCGATTGAATCCATACCCAACACCACGATAGGTTTTGATCAGTTTCCCGGCATCTTTCATCTTAATGCGTAAATTTTTGATGTGAACATCTACGGTTCGGTCAAAAATGTATTTTTCTTCGTCGGTTATATGCTCCAAAATCTCTTGCCGGCTATACACCAATTTCGGATGCTTAAACATTAACTCAGCAATTACATACTCGGTATGGGTGAGATCGATTTGTTGATCGTTGATGTACATCTCGTTGGTATCGGTATCGAGATATACATTGCCATACCGTAACCATTGCGACTTCTCCGGATTTCTGCGCCGAAGCAACGTTTCGATATGGGCTTTTATCAAGTTTAAGCTTGCCGGTTTTTTGATGTAATCATCGCCACCAAGTTGTAAACCTTCGATCTCATCTTTTTCCTCATCGCGCGCAGTTAGGAACAATACCGGGATTTCATTAATCACCGGATGTTTTCGAATGTGTTTACAAATCTCTTTACCGTCCATGTGCGGCACCATTATATCGAGTACAGCCAGCTCAAGGTCGTTAGCATTGTTTTCTATAATATTGAGTGCTTCCTTTCCATCCTTAGCCCAATGCACATTAAAATTGTTGATTTCCAGAAAGTTAGCTAGCATTTCGCCAGATTCGATTTCGTCTTCGACGAGTAAAATAGTATGGTTGGTGTTCACGTGAGTAAAAATGATTAAGTTCAGCGAAAAGTTATCAGAATGAACTATAAAAATAAAACTATTTGGATAACAGGTGCATCATCGGGAATTGGTGAAGCATTTGCTCGTTTTTTCTATCGCGATGGCGCAAAATTGATTCTATCCTCACGGCGACAGGAAGAGCTCGAACGCGTTAAATCTGAATTAGGTGGCGATGATACCCGAATTAAAATCCTTACGCTTGACTTGGCGCAATCCGAAACGTTAGAATCGAAAAGTGAAGAAGCACTTCAGTTATTTGGGGGCGTCGATGTTTTAGTTAATAACGGAGGTGTGAGTCAACGATCACTGTTTGCCGAAACCGATATGGACACCATTCGCCGATTGATGGAAATTAATTTCTTCGGATCGGTCGCTTTAACTCGGTATGTATTGCCGCACATGATGGAGAAAAAAGCCGGACAAATTATTGTTACCAGCAGTGTAGCAGGAAAATTCGGTACGAAATATCGCTCGGGATATGCGGCTAGCAAGCATGCCCTCCAAGGAATTTTTGATTGTATTCGACAAGAGATGTACGAGTTTAATGTTTCAGTTACGATGGTTTGCCCGGGACCAATCAAAACCAATATTACACAAAACTCTTTAACGGCGGATGGCAGCTCATTTGGGAAGAAGGGAAACTTACACAGCAATGCCATGGATGCCGACGAAATGGTGAACAGAATTTGGAGCGACATCAAAAAAGAAAAAGAAGAAATCTACATATCCAGCCCAAAAGAACGGCTTGGGTTAATTATGAAACGAATCTCGCCCTGGCTACTAAACCGGATTCTCAAACGCAGTAAAGTGATATGAAAAATATAGCTTTGGTGATTGGCGCCACTTTTTTTTGGCTGATGATTGCCGAAGTTGCTCTTCGTTTGGTGTATAACCCGGCGCATATCTCGGTAAGCAATGCCATTATGGGCGAACCGATGTTTACCTATGATGCAGAACTGGGTTGGTCGATTATTCCCAATTCATCAGGAACATACACCGCTAGCCGGGCCATCGATTATGCTCATAATTCGATGGGAATGAGAGAAAGCGAAATTGTAGATGATGCTCGAAAACGATTACTCTTTTTAGGCGATTCATTCACTTGGGGATTCGATGTGCAGCAAGAAGAGCGCTTTACTGAACGTCTAAAAGCGCATTTCCCTGATTATCAAATCATCAATGCAGGAATAAATGGGTACGGTACCGATCAACAGTGGCTTTGGTATAATCAGATTGAACAAACTATTAAACCTGATGCCGTTGTCTTGCTTTATTTTGGAGAAAACGACCATGTAGATAACTCTACCAACATGCGACATGGCGGATTCTATAAACCCTATTTTGAGCGCACTGCAACTGAACTGCAGCTAAAAGGAACTCCTGTTCCAAAAGGCGAACGTTATTTTTATGCGGAATTTCCACGACTCTCTAAACTGTGGCTCGTTCGCTTAAGCGTTTCGGCATGGTATAAAAACCGGGCTGAAGCAAAAATCTATATCGATGATCCCACCTTAGATCTCATCACCAAATTTGATAGTGATCTGCGCAACAAAAACATCCCCTTCATTCTTTTAGGGCAAAGTCCAAAACCATCCATTGCATCATTAGTCGATCAACTCGACCTCCCATTTCTCGATGTGAGTAACTCTTTTCGTTATGAAACTTTTGGAGGGCATTGGACGCCGGAAGGTCACCAATTTGTAGCAGATAGCCTTATGCCATTTCTGCGTATCGAGTTAGATAAATTAAACTAACTTTAAATTAATTAAGTCGGCGACGTTTATTTAAATATGCGAGAAGTGAAGTATCAAACTGCCCCTCGGTATCGATTTGCTCAAAGTCGATTTCAAACTCACTGCAGGCCATTTGGAAATCATGCGTGTATTCCTCGATTTTAGCTTTGTAGTCGCTGCGTACCTGAGAAGGAATCACCTCGATTTCACCACCGGCTTCCAAATCTTCGAATACAATTCTATCATTTGTAAAAGCCAAATCGCGCTCACTTCGATGTTCCAACACATTAAACAATAACACTTCGTGCTTACGATGCCGCAAGTGTTTTAGCGCCGAAACCAAGGCATCTTTTTCATCAACATTTTCAAAAAGATCAGTGATTATCACCACCAAACTCCGATGGTTGAGCCGCTTCGCAACTTCGTGAATAGCTTGTGCTGAGGCCGTTTTTCGTTGCTCTTTGTCTGCTTTCTCTTCGAGAATTAGCTCTCGTTCTAACTGCGTATAAATTTGACGTAAATGAGCGTAGGTACTTTTTGCAGGTATAAAGGTTTCCAACCCATCGTTGAAGGGAATCAGACCGCAAGCGTCTCGTTGGCGATGCATTAAATACATCAACGAAGCCGCAAAATGAATACCATACCGAAGTTTGCTCCACACTCCAAAATGTTTGTATAACATCGAGGAAGAAGTATCGAGCATTACATAACAGCGAAGATTGGTTTCTTCCTCGTACTGCTTCACATAAAACCGCTCTTTTTTCCCGTATGCTTTCCAGTCGATGTGCTTAAAATCATCTCCGGCATTATAGGGTCGATGCTCTGCAAACTCTACCGAAAAACCGTGGTACGGACTTCGATGCAATCCAGAGATAAATCCCTCGACTATTTTTTTTGCCCGCAGCTCTATGGATGCAAGTTTTGATAATATTTCCGGATCGATAATCATAACAAATAGTACTACAAATTTAGGTGGATAAGAATTTCTTTTTGATGGAAGCGCTTCTTTTCTATCACCTTGAAAAACCTTCACATAATATTCTTATTACGCCCGTAATCTTGAGCTGAAAGTAATAAACGAAGCTATTTATCGATTTTAAAAATAACAGAGGTAAAAGATTATGAAATGGCTGATGCGAGGATGTTTTATACTCGCACTTTGTTTTCACACAGTTCTGATTGCACACGCCCAACCAAGAGAGCCACAACCTAGTGTATTTAATGTTAGCCCAGAAAAAGGAGTACATTTTAATAGTTCCGATGGATTCATGGAATTCCGAATGGGTTTTCGTTTACAACAGCAACTTGCTATCACTCAAATTGTAAGCGAACAAGACAATCTACAAGTTGAATACTTAATTCGGAGAGAACGTGCGTTATTTCGAGGGTTTTTATTCCACAACAAACTCGATTATCTAGTTCAAATAGGCATGGATGGAGGAAGTGTAGAGCTGTTAAATGCAGAGTACACCTGGAAGCCTGATAAAAATACACGAATTACCTTCGGGCAGTTTTTCCCGCCCACATTTCGGCAATTCCAAACCACATCTAAAAATCTACAAATGGTAGATAGATCGAATGTGAGTCGATTTTTCTTTACAGATTACGACTTAGGCATTCGTGTTCGCAGAACTTTTAATCTCAGCCCAACTTTTCAGCTTAAAACTTCTGGAGCCCTTACCCATGGCGAGGGCAAAAATCTAAAAACTGCCTCTGGTGGCTGGGCGTATATGTCGCGTTTGGAAGTAT
The DNA here is from genome assembly GCA_017640605.1 of Balneolaceae bacterium. GTDB lineage: Bacteria > Bacteroidota > Rhodothermia > Balneolales > Balneolaceae > HXMU1420-13. The sequence goes on from JAEPQH010000004.1 coordinate 85,361, forward strand.
TGCCTTTGGGCGGCTTCACTAAAGGTGGAGATTATGTAGAAAGTGATCTCCAGCGCGAAATTACACCAAAACTTAGCGTCGGTGCAGGCTTCTACTTTAACCAAGATGCTTATACGAAACTTGGCAATATTGTATGGGATGGTTTAGAAGATGATATTTTCGATAGATATGTCGATGTTGTTTTCAAATACAACGGTTTTTCGTTTCAGGCAGAATACATTAAACGATCGGTAGATAATGAGGTTCTGATTTCAGATGGACAAACTTTCTATGCTGACAAAACCAGTGGAGAAGGGTTTTATACGCAAGCTGGATATTTTGTAGACGAAAAAATCGAACTCACTACTCGATTTAGCACCTTAAAACCGGATGTCCTGCATCATAATGAGTTGGGAAAATTCACACAACAACATAAAGTTTCTATGGGTCTCAATTACTTCTTTTTAGGTCACTCACTTAAATTACAGTCTCAACTCGGATATGTTAGCGAAGAATTTGCCGCGATAAAAAACTGCAACTATTTCGAATTTCTCACTCAATTCACCATTAGTTTTTAACACTCACTCATCAAAGTAATGAAGCTCAACAAAAAACAACTAATTGGTATAGCAATCGGCCTCATTGGCCTGATTATCCCCTTTTTCTTTCATCTGGAAGGATTGTCGGATGCCGGCCATGTTGCATTGGGGATTTTCTTTCTGGCTGCAGCGTATTGGATGCTCGAACCCTTCCCAATCTATGCTACATCAGTATTGGTTATTTTCTTACAAGTAATTTTACTCAGCCAACAAGGCTTTCTATTTCCTGAAAGTACGGCAGAGTATTCGCCGAACAACTACACAGAATTTATTGGTACACTGGCTAGTCCTATTATCATTTTATTTTTGGGCGGATTTGTATTAGCTGATGCTGCCGTTAAATACGATCTCGATCGTAATCTTACTCGAATTTTGTTATCTCCATTTGGTAAAAAACCAGGCTCTATTTTGCTTGGCTTGATGGTGGTTACTGCACTGCTATCTGCCTTTATGAGCAACACAGCTACTACTGCTATGATGATGACGGTAATTCTTCCCATAATGGCTCGCATCAGTAAAACAGATCCATTGCGCATTGGCTTAGCGCTTAGCATTCCGTTTGCGGCAAATATCGGTGGCATTACAACGCCCATCGGCACCCCGCCCAATGCCGTAGTTATTGGGGCGCTTTCTCAGCAGGGTATAAACATTCCTTTTGGCGAATGGATGATATTAGCTACTCCTTTAGTGGTTATTGCGTTGCTATTTGCCTGGTTTTTACTACTTAAAATGTTTAAACCCGAAGCCGCGTCGGTAGAAATTGATATGTCGGGGAAGTTCAATACTTCTACCAATGCAATTTTGCTTTATCTAGCCTTTGGGGCTACCGTTTTATTTTGGGTAACCGAAAGTTTCCATGGCGTTAAAAGTGCTATCATCGCGTTAATTCCGGTTGTATTTTTGTCGCTAAGTGGAGTTATCACCAAAGAAGATATCCGAAAGCTACCGTGGGAAGTTCTGTGGTTGGTAGCAGGTGGTATTTCATTAGGAATTTCGATGAAGAGTACCGGATTGGCTGAATGGATTGTTGGAAGCATCGAGTGGAGCGCATTTGGAACCATTGCCCTTCTCGTAGTATTTGCTTCGGTTTCTGTGTTGATGAGTAACTTCTTGTCGAATACTGTTACAGCAACCTTACTTATTCCTTTGGCTGTAAGTTTGGCAACTTCAGGAATTGCCGGCGATGGATTCAATCTTATTATCGTTAGTCTTGTAATTGGTGTTAGTGCAAGTATGGCAATGATGTTACCTATATCAACTCCCCCTAACGCTATTGCGATGAGTACAGGAACCATTCAAACTTCGAACATGGCAAAAGCAGGTATTTCTGTAGGAATATTCGGAATTATCCTGGTGGTAATTTACGCCTTGTTCTACTGGCCTTTCATTCTAAATTAATCAGTCATGGATCGACAAATATATATTCTCGTAGTTGAAGACGAACTGGAAGTGATGGAAGCTCTGGTAAATGATCTGGAGCAATTCGAGGAATTCTTTCCCATTGAATCTGCAAACTCATCCGAAGAAGCTAAACAAGTAGTGAAAGATGTTTACGCCGCCGGAAATGAGATCGGCCTGGTGTTATGCGATCATGTAATGCCCGGACAAAATGGAGTAGATTTTTTGATCGAACTTCAAGCCAATAATGCTCAGCACGAAGCTAAAAAAGTATTAGTAACCGGTCAGGCTGGTTTAGAAGATACTATTCAGGCCATAAATAACGCTAAACTAGATTATTACATCGCAAAACCGTGGACAAAAGAACAATTGGAAGAAGTTGTAACTACACAGCTAACGAATTATATCATGGAGCGGAAGTATAATCCTATGCAATACATGATGATTTTGGACAGCGTACGCCTTTCTGAATACATGAGAACGCATAAAATAACGGATCACTAATGCCTTCTAAAGCTTTTTCAGATCGGCGAGAATTACTTCGGTTTATTCGGCAGGCCATCACCGAGTCGCCGGAGTTACAAAAATTACTTCGAACTTTTTCAAAAGGTGAAGTTCTTTTTCAACAAGGTGATCCTATTCCCCACCTTTATTTACTACTAGAAGGTGAAGTTACACTCAATCATAAACGAGAAGACGGTACCGAGTTAGATCTAATTACTCTTGCTCCCGGTCATTTTGTGGGATTGGTAGCTTTCACAACTGGTAACGATTCACTTACTACATGCATATGCCGGCAAAATACCATTGCCTTGTGTATTCGGCAGGATGAGTATGAATCGGTTATGACCGATCATCCAAAGCTTAGTAGTCCTGTTCAAAAACTGATGCTAAGCAATATGGCTACCCGTTTCCAGAAAAATGTTCAGCTCGAATCAAAAATGAATGCTCTGAACAAGCAATTGGAAGATGAAGGTGAGCAACTTAAACTTGCGTATGAACAACTGGAAAGTTCGCATCAAAAACTGGTGCATCAAGAGAAAATGGCCACTTTGGGTGAACTGGTAGCTGGTTTTGCGCACGAAGTAAATAACCCTGCCGCGGCCCTTTTACGCTCCTCTGAAATGTTGAAATCCAATTTTGGGGATATGCAGACTAACAGTGCGGTTTCTTCGATTTTTAAACTCGGATTAGATTCCAAACCGGTAAATAGCACCGATGTGCGAAAACGCATGCTTACTATTCAAAAGCAGTTCCCTTGGGTAAAAGAGCGTTCTCAAGTTCGTAAGCTTGCACAAATGCCGGATGAAGCGCTCCAACTAATCTTAGATTACAAAAAAGATGTGGGACTGGAAGAATTAGTACGACAATTTGAATCGGGTAAGTTCATCCACAACATTCAGGTGGCAAGCGAACGGATTGCAAATCTAGTAAAGAGCCTTAAAAGTTATAGTAGGCAAGACAATAACGAATGGGAAGAAATTGATATTCGTGATGGCATAAACGATACTATTCTAATTCTCTCACATCGTTTGAAGTACCTGAATGTAGAGTTAGATTTGAAAGATATTCCAAAAACCTGTGGTAAAATGGGTGAGTTAAATCAGGTTTGGACAAATATATTGGTGAATGCCTGTGATGCTTTACCCGACGGTGGCAACATTTCGATTAAAACAAAATCGGAAGGTGATTTTAAGATTGTCGTCTTGATTTCAGATAACGGTCCCGGTATTTCAGAAGAAATCATCGATCGTATTTTTGAACCGAATTTTACTACAAAAAACCAAGGTGCAGAATTTGGTCTCGGACTTGGGTTAGCTATCTCCAACGAAATTATTCGTCAACACGGTGGATTTATCACGGTTTCTAATCGCGAACAAGGTGGCGCCCAGTTTAAAATAATTCTACCTGTGCGTGCGTGTTAGTATCATTTAAGGGCTTGAGCCAAATCTTCGGCTAAATCCTTTACATGCTCTAAACCAACACTAAATCGAATAAGATTCTCAGGAGTTGTGGAATGTTCTCCCTCGCTTGAGCGGCGGTGTTCCCACAAACTTTCTATTCCACCTAAGCTTGTGGCTCGACGAATAATTTTTGTTCTACCGACTATTTCTAAGGCACGGTTACCATCTCCATCTATCAATAGAGAAACCATACCTCCAAATCCTTTCATTTGTGCTGCGGCTATTTCGTGGTCTTTATGTGATGGAAGTCCCGGATAGAATACTTTCTCTACTGAATCTTGAGTGATTAAAAACTGTGCAATTTCCCATGCATTTTGATTGTGCATGCGCATGCGATGAGGAAACGAACGTATGCTACGCGCTAATAACCAGCAATCAAATGGAGAAGGGACAGAGCCCTGTTTACGTTGAATAATTCGAATAGCATCAAATTGGGCATCGGTTTTAGCAGTGATAATTGCCCCACCAATAATGTCGGAATGTCCTCCTAAAAACTTACTGGTTGAATGCATCACAAAATCTGCACCATATACAATTGGATTCGTATTGAATGGCGTTGAAAATGTATTATCCACACACACCGAAACTCCTTTTTGATGAGCAACATGAATCGTCTTTTCCAAATCTGTGATTAGCAGCAATGGGTTGGAAGGACTTTCAAGCAAGGCTAGTTTTGTCTCCGGCTGAATGGCTTCGACAAATGCTTCAAGGTTTGTGGTGTCTACACTTGAGTAGGAAATTCCCCATTGATTCGCGAATGTCTCAAGCAAAGATCGAGAACCGTGATACATATCTTCCGGAATCAGAACATGTGCTCCTTTTGGAACACTCATAAACATAGCTGTTAGGGCTGCAACTCCAGATGAAAAAGAGGCACAAGCTTCACCTTGTTCTAGTGAACATAACAGCTGTTCTAATTGTAGCCTGTTTGGGTTTTCGTATCGCGAGTAAATAAAATCACCCTCCTGATACCCGGTAATATCATGTTCGTACGTAGTTGCCGGTTCCATTGGTGATGCGATTCCACGGCTGCCCGACCAATGCTTACTGCCACTATGAATGGCAATGGTTTCGATGTTTTTAGTAGATTTCATATTTCATGTATTCGAAATCTTTAATTCTATCAAAATCTGCATCAGTACAGATAAACAAAAGGTCATATACTTTTGCAGTTGCCGCAATTATAGCATCCAATAATCTTTCCGTATTCTGTCTTCGAATTTTTATTGCTTCAGTTTTTACCCGATCATTAATCGATAAGCGAATCAACTGATCAAAATAGCTTTTAAATAGCATTTCGTCATTTTTTTAGATTTGGATAGGAGAATATTTCCATCTCTGTAATATCAGAAACAAAAATAGTGTTACCGTCTAATATCTGTTCGAGGTTTGAATCACCATTAGTGTGATAAATGATAATATTCGTATCAACCAGAATATTCACTTCTATCTTCTCTGACTTCTTTTTGATAATCAACGGGATCAATTTCCCAGTTTATGGTGCCTGTAAATTTTTTGGCATCGAAAGTCTTTCTCGACCCTTCAAGCTTTTTCAAAGATTCTACTAGATTAGATGATGATTTTTTCTTTTTCGCAGTCTTTCCCATCACTTTTTCTCCTAATTAACAAAAATCGCAGATCAATTACTCGTTTCTAATTCTCTGATCGCCTTAATTCTCTGCAGCACAGGTGGGTGCGAATAGTTCAGAAACACGTACCATGGATGCGGGGTAAGATTCGACAAATTATCTTTCGATAGCTTTTTCAAGGTAGAAATCATGTCTTCTTTGTTTCCGGTTGTCTCTACCGCATAAGCATCTGCTTCGTATTCGTGTTTTCTTGAAGACAGCTGCATGAAAATCGATAACAGCATTTCGATTGGAGCATAAAGCATTCCAAAGAATACCAGACCTGCATACACCGACATTTCCTCCATATAAAAGGCATCGAACAAGCCACGTTCTTCCAGAAATATGGATAACAGAAAGAAGAGCACTGCGGTATGCACCACGCTGATTACCATCCCTTTTACGATGTGTTTCTTCTTGTAATGCCCGATTTCGTGTGCAAGCACAGCTACTAGTTCCTGAGTGGTATGGTTCTCGATCAAAGTGTCATACAAAGCCACACGCTTATTCTTTCCGAAACCCGTAAAAAAAGCATTTGATTTACTTGATCTTTTAGAACCATCAATCACAAACAAACCACTAAGGTTGAAATCTACTTTTTCGGTGTAGCGCTCAATTTCTGATCGGAGTTCGCCTTCTTCGAGCGGGGTAAATTTATTGAACAGTGGCATAATCCAAGTTGGGGCCACGTATTGCATCGCCAAAGAGAAAAGCGTTACTGCAATCCATGCATACAACCAAGCCCAATCGCCGGCATACATAAAAAATGCAAGAATGCCCGCCAATAATGGAATACCGATGAGAGCCCCAAGCAACAATCCTTTCAATAGATCAACGATAAAAGTTTTGGGCGTTGTTTTGTTGAACCCAAATTGTTCTTCGATTACAAAGGTCGAATAAATACTAAACGGTAACGAAATGATAGATTTTGCGATGAGTAAAATCCCAATAAAAAGTAACCCATTTACCAGATCGCTAAACGGAAAACCTCGCAACCATTGATCCAGCACATTAAAGCCTCCGTAAAACCAAAAAACGAGTAACAAAAACAGATCAAAGGTGCCGGTAATTAACCCAAATTGCGTTCTAACCCGTGTGTATTGCTGCGACTTTGCATAGGTTTCGGCATCATATACTCCTTCGAATTCGGCCGGCAATTCCGGTGAAAGGGATTTCAGATTTTTGATATTCGTGATCAATCCAATCAGATAGTCGATGATCAGCGCTGAAAGAATTACAATAGCGTAAATGTTCATGAAGAAGTGTTTGTTGTTTTGATTAGAAAATAGGGAATAGCCATCATTTCTTTGCACAACTTCCATCAACAAATGCAATAGAGCAGATAGAATTTACCAAATAGTTTAATGTTAAACTATTTGGTAAATTTCGCCCGGAAATTAATTAAGGAGACATTATGAAACACAATAAAGGATTACATCACATCACCGTGTTAGCAGGTTCACCGAAAGAAAATGTAGATTTTTATGTACGTGGATTAGGAATGCGCATGGTAAAAAAATCGGTAAATCAGGATGACCCGGGCACATATCATTTGTTTTATGGAAACGAAGCCGCACAACCTGGTTCTAGTTTAACATTTTTCCCATGGCCAAGAGCACATAAAGGAAATACCGGAACGGGTGAAGCCGTGAATGTTGCTCTAAAGGTGCCTGATGGAACTCAAGATTTCTGGCTAGAACGTTTAAATTATCTGGATATTCAGCATTCCGATTTCTTCGAGATTTTTGGCAAACAAGCGATCCGCTTTAACGATCCCGATGGTTTGGAATTGGATTTAGTATTCGATGGAGGAGCCAAAGAACAAGAAAGCACTTATGAGAGTACTGTGCCTATCGAATCGGCAATACAAGGATTTGAATCTACGCGATTAAAATTGAGTGAAGCCGATGGTACTGTTGATATTCTAACCGATGTGCTTGGCTTTAGAGAATCCTCTTCGAATGGAAACCTAACTTTGTTCGAAACCGATGCAAAAATCGGTAGCTCACTCATCATAGAAACCGGTGATAAAGAACCTGGCAAAGGAGGACGTGGCATTGTGCATCACGTTGCCTTCCGTGCAAAAAATGAAGACGAATTAAATGAACTACGCGAAAAAGTAATGAGCAAAGGATTACGCCCAACCGGTATCATAGATCGTCATTGGTTTAAGAGCGTGTATTATCACGAGCCAGGCGGTGTGCTTTTTGAAATGGCAACCGATGACCCCGGTTACACTGTTGATGAGGATTTCGAAAAACTTGGAGAAAAACTCATCCTAACCCCGTGGCTAGAACCTCGTCGTGAGCTTATCGAGCGTACATTACCTAGCTTGGACTAATACATGAGCCAATCAAAAAACTCAAAACTAACGCTATTTACGCTGCTATTAACCAGCACGTTAACGGTAATGGCCGGAGCAACCATAGCTCCGGCTTTACCGGCTATGCAAGAACAATTCAACTCGGTTGAAAACGCAGAGTTTTGGGTTCGTTTGGTACTTACCATTCCCGGACTATTTATTGTTTTGGGGGCATTTGCAGCGGGTGCACTCATCGATCGGTACTCTAAAAAGAAATTCCTAATCAGCTGTATGATTGTATATGCGCTAGCAGGAAGCAGTGGGTTATTTTTGGATTCCCTCTTCGCTATACTTGCCGGAAGAGCCATCATGGGGTTAGGAGTAGCCGGTATTATGACTACCGTTATTACTTTATTCTCGGATTATTACTCGGGCAATGAACGTGCAAGAGCATTGGGTATGCAATCTTCGTTTATGGCTTTGGGGGGCGTAATTTTTTTGACTACCGGAGGATTTCTGGCCGATTTAAGCTGGAGATTCCCTTTTGCCATTTACCTTTCGGCATTATTGTTTGTGCCTTTAGCAATTCGGTTTTTATACGAACCTGAACGTAGCACAAACGAACCCACAACCGATGACTCGGCTTCCATAATTTCAGCTAGCGACCTACTAAAATTACTCGTCTTGGTATATGGGCTTATTCTCTCCGCTCAAATAATTTTCTACACCATCCCCATTCATCTACCCTTCTTTTTGATGGACACATTTAACGCTTCTGCCACTTCAAGCGGATTAGCTATTGGTTTGGTAACCCTTTTTGCAGGAATAACTTCTTTGTGTTACGGATGGATCAAGCACAGAATTGGTTATGTGTACATACTTGTTTCAGCTTTTTTGTTATTAAGTATCGGATATATCAGTATCAGTTTTGCCGATAACCTTTGGTTTTTAGTTTTCGGCTTAATCATAATCGGCGTCGGATTTGGACTATTCATGCCGAATGTAAATACTTGGCTTGCGGAAGTTGCACCTGAAAAATTCCGTGGCCGAGTTATGGGCGGCATCACTACTTTTGTGTTTTTAGGGCAATTTCTATCACCAATTGCTACACAACCCATTCAAGTTTCTTTAGATATTCCGGGATTATACCTCAGTAGTGGTGGTTTTCTCGCTATAACTGCATTGCTACTCCTTTTCTTTAGAAACCCATTAATCGCGCTTTGTCGCAGAATTTCAACCTCATAAATATATTATTATGTCGTTTTTTATCGCAACCTCCGACCAACCATTTAGTGGTCCACATCAAAACCAGCAATTACTACGAGCCGGGGCCGACCCTGCATCTGCAAAAGCTGCAATGATTATGATTCACGGTCGTGGTGCCAGCGCTGAAAGTATTCTTGGACTAGCTAATGAATTGGACCATCAAAACTCTATCACTTTTTATGCCCCACAGGCCAGCGGACATACTTGGTATCCGTATTCCTTTTTAGCCCCTACTGATCAAAACCAGCCGGGATTAAACTCAGGATTGCAAGCAGTTTTCGACGCCGTACAGCAAGCAGAAAACGATGGCTTTTCAAAAGATCAGATTTTCTTACTCGGATTTTCTCAAGGTGCCTGTTTAGCTTCAGAGTTTGTGGCTCGTCATCCACAAAAATATGCGGGACTAATTGTATTAAGTGGTGGTTTAATTGGCGATACACTTCCAAAAGATCAATATACCGGCGACTTAGATCAAACTCCTGTTTTTATGGGCTGCAGCGATGTGGATGCTCATATCCCCGAGCAACGAGTTCACGAGTCCGCTGATATTTTATCTGGATTAAATGCGGATGTAACCAAGAAAATCTATCCGGGCATGGGTCATACCATTAATCAGGATGAGATTGATCATATTAATCGAATGATTCTTGCAAGTATCTAGAGTGTTGTGAAAAGTCAGGATTAACCTATGACGAACTAAATCTTTAGTAAAAAATCCTCCTCTCCCATCGATGGTATAGATATTGATGAATTACTGAGTAGATCATCTTCTCTTTCATACAAGTTCTAATTCGTTCTAAAAAACCGAAATTGTATCTTTGTCGTACTTGTATGACACGTAAACCAATTTCTTGAATAATGCCAATAACAGTACGATTAGGAGAATCTGTTGAAAAGCGTTTGGATCAACTGGCTAAACTAACCGGTAGAACCAAAACTTACTACATTCGCCAAGCGTTAGTAGAAAAATTGGACGAGCTCGAAGATTTGTATATAGCAGAGCAGCGCCTAGAACAACCTGACAAACGCTGGACTCTGGATCAGTTAGAGCGTGGCGATGATCTGGACAATTGAATTTGATAACCGAGCAAGAAAGGAACTCAGAAAGCTCGACAAACAAACTCAAAAGCGCATCCTTAAGTGGTTAAGAAAAAACCTCGCAACAAACGAAGATCCTAGAAAAACAGGAAAATCTCTGAAGGGACACATGAAAGGGTTATGGAGATATCGGGTGGGTGATTATCGAATCATTAGCCAAATTCAAGACGAAAACATATTAATATTGGTTATCCGACTTGGTCATCGAAGAGATATTTACGAAGATAAATAGTAATAAGAATCCACACGCTCGAACATCTTCAACAATCAACTAAATCAATCTTCTCTATTTGGAAGTTGAGAATTTGAGGATTATATACTCGGTATTATAAATCTCACTCACTTTTTAAGGTACATTTCATGGAAATCCTTTGGCTGGTGCTGGCATACGTTTTAGGCATGGGAATGCAGGCACTTCGATTACCACCTTTGATCGGATATCTTGCCGCCGGTATCATTTTATCATTAAGCGGACTGCACATCGAAACGGAAGTAATTCACGAGCTGGGTCATCTTGGTGTATTATTGCTCTTATTTACCGTGGGTTTACATCTTCGGCTTAAAAACATCATCCAGCCGGAAGTATTCGGCGCTGGTGGGATTCATCTTTTGGTATCCGCCATCATCTTTGCCGGAATAGCATTTGCTTTCGGCTACGATCCGGTTGCTTCCATCATTATTGGTGTATTACTCGGCTTTTCGAGTACCGTACTCGCTGCAAAAGCTTTGGAAGCTCGTGGTGAACTTGGAGCTTACCACGCCCGTGTTGCAATCGGAATTCTCATTCTTCAGGATTTAGTGGCCATCGTAATTTTAGCTCTTAGTGGAGGTGGTTTGCCTTCATATTGGAGTTTAGGATTATTACTAATTCCGCTTGCCCGACCTCTAATTCTTAAACTATTTGTAGCTAGTGGACATGAAGAACTACAGCTTCTGTTTGGGCTAATCCTTGCTGTGGGAACGGGAACCTTATTCGAAGTCCTCGGACTTTCTTCTGAGCTCGGAGCCTTAGCTGCAGGTGCTCTCCTATCCGGACATCCTCAAGCAGATGAATTAGCGGAAAAACTTTGGGGACTAAAAGAAGCATTTTTGGTAGGCTTCTTCCTCGAAATTGGGTTAGCCGGATTACCCGACATGAGCACCATGATTTTTGCACTCGTTGTTTTAGCTGTGCTTCCTGTAAAATCGGTGATGTATTTCTTTCTGTTGATCGCCTTCAAACTTCGATCAAGAAATGCATTTATGGTTACCACTACCCTAACCTCTTACAGCGAGTTTACTCTGATTGCAGGTGCAGTTGCTGCAAGCGCCGGATTTATTCCACAATCAGCACTTATTGCAATGGCAGTAATTACAGCAATCAGTTATGCAATAAATGCTCCAATCGCATCAGGGGCCAATAAACTTTGGTCGAAGTACGAGTTTTCGCTTATTCCATTCGAGCGTGATACCAAACATCCGGGCGATCAAGTAGTAAACCTTGGTGGCGCTCATTATTTAGTGGTAGGCATGGGTCAGGCCGGTGCAGCTGCTTACGATTACTTAAAAGAACGGTCCCATCGGGTTACCGGAATGGACAGTGATCCCGCCCGCATCGAAAAAAACCTGAAAGACCGTCGCCGTGTAGTTTATGGCGATGCTTTTGATCCAGAGCTATGGCAAAATATCGACCTAAAAGGGGTGAAAGCTGTTATTCTGGCGATGACCAATCCCGATACAAAACTTCAGGCTACTAAAATGTTGCGAGAGAATAATTATGATCACGATGTTTACGCATTAACCATGCGCGATGAGGAACATGCCGGGTTAGCCGAGGCTGGTGCAAACGCGGTGTGTTTACCCATGAAACAAGCCGGAAGGAAACTAGCTGAGCTTAGCATTAGTGATGAAATTGATGGCTCTATGTCGTTGGAGCTTGCATAACATGCCGGATTATTCACTAAATATTCATGAGGATGAAGCCATAAAAGGTAATCCGAAGGCGAAACACACTTTGATCGAGTTTGGTGATTATGAATGTCCTTATAGCAGAATGGGATATCGTTTTGTACAACGAATTTTAAAAGATCATGAAGAAAAGCTCAGATTTGTGTTCCGCCATTTTCCAATCTCGAAAAAACATCCACATGCCGAGATCTGTGCTGAAGCTGCTTTATTTGCAGGTCAAGAAGGCGTTTTCTGGGAAATGCATGATCTGTTATTCGATCATAACCTATCTCTGAATCGAGAAAAGCTGGATGAATTTGCTGATCAAATTGGTCTGGACATTTATCAATTTCGAATGGCGCTGGAAAACCGGACCTTCAAAAGCAGAGTTCAGCAAGATTACCGCAGTGGTGTGAAGCACGGTGTAAATGACACACCTACTTTCTTTATGAATCAGATGAAATATGAAGGTAAACTTGAAATGAATACACTACGTGCATTTATTGAACAACAACTTTCGGAGAGATGATAGAATGCACACTCACCAAATTATTGGTTCTATGGAATTCCCAAAATCATGGCACTATTACCTTAAAATGCTGTCATCATGAATAAATACAACGAATATGTAGTTCAGGTTTTGCAATCGCTGGATGCCTTTGCAAATGTTCCTGCTGAACATTTAACCTGGTTGGTTGATAACTCCAAAGTGTGTACCTACCAACCCGATGAGCACCTAGCCAAACCCGGCGATGAAATCGATAAAATGCTCATTTTTCTCGACGGACAAATAAAAATTGAACTCAAAAGAGGGAATCAATTCTATTTGCTCGGGCATTTTGCTAAAGGTGATGTATCAGGCCGACTTCCTTTTTCGCGGATGCAATCATCTACGGGATATCTAACCGTGATGGAAGAAACTACGGTACTGGAAACGCATCAATCGTTATTTCCTGAAATTGCTAAACGCTATCCGTTAATCGAAGCATTTGTACATCAACTGTCGGATCGGATTCGGAATTTCACTACCCGACAAGAACAAAACGAAAAGCTGGTGGCACTCGGAAAACTTTCGGCCGGACTTGCCCACGAATTGAATAATCCGGCTTCGGCGATGGTTCGCTCCGCTACGGCATTACGTGATAATCTGCGTGCCAAACCCGATAAATTTAAAGCTGTAATGCACATTCGTTTAACGGATGAACAAGTGGATGCAGTGAATGAGTTGGTATTCCGAAAAGCCGGAAAAGGATCTACCAATAATCAATCGCTGATGGAGCGAACGGCACTGGAAGATGAACTCACCGACTGGCTGGACGATCACAATATTGAACTCGGCTTCGAATATGCTCCCACTTTTGCCGAATTCTGTTTTGATGTTGATGATCTCGAATTTATAAAATCGCATCTCACCGAAGAAGCACTCGAACCGGTTCTGGGTTGGGTCGAAGACGTGCTAACCACCGAAAAAATGGTAGAAGAAATTGAAGATGCCTCGCGCCGGATTTCGGAACTGGTTTCATCTGTAAAAACCTATTCGCACATGGATCGGGGCTCGGATAAGGAAGCGGTAGACATCAAAAAAATGATCAAAAGCACCCTTACGATGCTCAATCATAAAACCAAGCAGAAAAATATTTCGGTGGATGTACAAGTGCCGAAAGATTTACCTGAATTTTGTGGATATGTGAGCGAATTGAATCAGGTTTGGACCAATTTAATAGATAACGCCATAGACGCGGTGGAAGAATCGGGCAACATTCAAATTTCGGCTCGCAGCGAAAACGGTAATTTGGCCATGAGCTTTGTTGATGATGGTGCCGGAGTGCCGGATGAAATCCGATCTCAAATTTTCGATCCGTTTTTTACCACAAAAGATGTAGGCAAAGGCACTGGGCTCGGGCTGGATGTAGTGCGCAAAATCGTCGAAAAACACGAAGGCCGCATCGAGTTAAACTCAAAACCCGGAAACACCGAATTCAAACTGATTTTCCCTCTAAATTAAATTCAAAATGAAAGATGAAAAATTTAAAATTTGGAGCCCTAATCTTAAATTTTTCATTTTAAATCTTTAATTCCCTCCGGGATGAAAAAACCCATTCTTTTTGCTATTGATGACGACCCGCAGGTGCTTCGGGCAGTTACGCGCGATTTGCGCCAACGCTATCGGTCTGCCTATCGCATATTAAGTACCGACTCGCCCAAAGAAGCCTTGGAATCTTTATCCGAGCTTAAATCGAAAGGCGAAACGATTGCCTTATTCCTGACCGATCAACGCATGCCTGAAATTATCGGAGTGGATTTTCTTGAACAGGCAAAAAAGCACTTTCCGGAAGCCAAACGTGTACTATTAACTGCTTATTCCGATACCGATGCTGCCATCAAAGCGATTAACGAAGTGCAGCTCGATTACTATTTATTAAAGCCGTGGGATCCACCCGAAGAGAAACTCTACCCGGTGCTGGATGATTTACTCGACGACTGGCAGGCAAATTTCAAACCCGATTTTCAGGGAATCAAACTAGTAGGATATCAATACTCACCAAAATCGCACGCGATAAAAGATTTTTTGTCCGGAAATTTGATTCCCTATCAATGGTTGGATATTGAAGATTCTGATAAAGCCACAGAATTATTGGAAAACAATGGAGTAGAGGCCTCAGAATTACCCACCATATTTTTTGAAGATGGAACACACATCAATGAGCCAACGCCCTTAGAAATTGCCGAAAAACTGGGGCGGAATCCCAATCCAGATGCCGAAATTTACGATGTAGTTATTATTGGTGCAGGTCCGGCCGGATTAGCTGCCGCAGTTTATGGTGGATCGGAAGGCTTGAAAACGCTACTGATCGAAAAAAGGGCGCCGGGCGGACAAGCAGGCACCAGTTCTCGCATCGAAAATTATTTAGGCTTTCCCAATGGACTTTCCGGCTCTGATTTGGCCCGAAGAGCCATCACCCAGGCTACCCGTTTTGGAGTAGAATTTCTCTCACCGCAAGAAGTGGTGGGCATTGAGTCGCAAGATCAATACAAGGTGATTCATCTTTCGGATGGAAGCTCTGTAAATGCCAAAGCGGTAGTTATCACCACTGGAGTAAATTATCGAAAGCTGGAAAGTAAAGGATTGAGCGACTTTACGGGTGCCGGTGTGTATTACGGCGCAGCCATGACGGAAGCCCACGCATTTAAAGGCAAGCAGGTATACATTGTGGGCGGCGGAAATTCTGCCGGACAAGCTGCCATGTACTTATCCACTTTTGCTGAAAAGGTTCACATTATGATTCGAAGAGAATCGTTGGTGAGCAGCATGAGCTCGTACCTGATCGATCAGATCAATAAAACCGAAAACATTGAACTGCTGCCCTATACCGAAGTAGTAGAAGCGTGTGGTGATGGGAATTTACAACGCCTTGTATTACAGAATACGCAGAACGAATCGACCGAAGATGTTAACGCTGACGGTTTATTTATTTTTATCGGCGCCCGGCCTTATACCGATTGGGTTCAAAATCAGATTATCAAAAATGAGAAAGGCTTCATTGAAACCGGAAAAGAACTGAACAAATACGGGCAGTTTGCAAAAGTGTGGAAACTGGAACGAACGCCATACTTACTGGAAACCTGTTCGCCCGGAATTTTTGCAGCGGGTGATGTACGCGCCGGAGCGATGAATCGTGTGGCCTCAGCCGTGGGCGAAGGCGCCATGAGCATCAAATACGTGCATGAGTATCTGGCGGATTCGGGAGTGTGATTTACCAACCTGTAAGGTCAATTTATGAATTTACACTATGCTTGTTTCAGTTGGCAAGAATAAGGAAGCTGAAGCCTCTCCCGATTCATCGGGACATTACAAACGAGGACGTTTGGAACAAGTGAAAACATCAAGAACTTTTTACCCTTAGACTTATGAAATCGAAATTTTTATTAGGATTAATTCTTTCGCTCTTAGTTTCAATTTCCGGTTATGGTCAGACCATAGAAGATATTGAGCAACAAGTAAAGTCAGAACTGGAATCAAAATACGGGATTTCTTTTTTGGTAGATGTGGATGCCTTTGATGGTGGAGATACATATACCTATCAAGACCCTTATAATACTTTGTCAGGAACCTATTTAGTTATGGCTTCCGGATTGTCGTTTGACAAAGATTTAATTGGTGTCTATAAAGATGGGGCTCTTTTATGGAATACTGAACCAATTCTTACTAGTTCTACTTTTCGTCGCTTTTTGGGTTCTCGGGAATTAAATAGTGATGGTAAAGTTGAACTAATTTTTGGATGGAAATTAGGGGTAAATCCAAGCGGTTCATTTTTATTGATTGTTTCCTGGGATGGTAGCAGCGGGCAAATTATCAATAAAGTGGATGAAAATGGTGAATCTGAATTCTATGCCGGAGGGGACGTTATCTTCTTTCCTGATTTTGAAGGAGATGGTATTTATGAGATAATGACTTATGATTTTTATGATGGCGATGAAGACGATTCCAATGATCTTTACAATCTGTTGAGATGGGGTGGTTATCAATACTTGTTAAATCAAAAACTTCAAAAAAAGGATCTAGTATTATCTCAGTTTGATAGGACAGGATTTTCAGCAGAAGTAAATACTAAAGTCAAAAAAGTACTTGGAAATATCATTTTCCAATATGGAATATATAATGAAATCAATAGCTTAAAAAAAATTGAGAATTTCTATTTAGAATCCAATATTAACAGCTTTAAAAGCATTTCGATCCCTATTGGAAGAGATTTATTTGAATCACGATATGGATTTATAACTCTTTTTGCGGAAGGACTTGATAAAGAAAAAACTTCTTTAAGTTTAGGCGAAAGTCAATCCTTTTCATTTTCCACAAAATCTTTAATTAAAATCACTAACTATTATTTACAGTCGTTCAACGACTTTCCCCCCTCTGCAAGTCTAAATGCAACAGATGAAGAACGTATAGCTGATATTATAACTAATTCTGTTTCCGGCTATACCCTTGGCCCATGGCTCCCCGATTCCACGATGAGCCTCGATTCCTTCACCGACACTCTCGAAACTTTCCGTTACCGATCGTGCGAAGAACTTGAGTGGGCAACCAAAGCCTCAGTATGTGCGCAATTAGAAGACGATCTTACTCTGGTTAAAAGCTCATTAGTTGCCCAGGATTCGATTGCAGCAGTGAATGCCCTGTCTGATTTTATTGAGTTGGTAGAACAAGAGAAAGACGCGAGTTTAACAAGTGAAGGCTATGCGCTGTTGTATTGTAATGCCGAGTATTTACGCGCTAGATTGGCGGGCAAGAATGAGTAAGCGAAACATTAATAAAAGGAAGCTGGTGCTTCTCCCGATTCATCGGGACATTCCAAACGAAGACGTTTGGAACGAGTGAAAATGTTTAATAACCGTCCCTCAATCGACACAACCTTTTCGCCGCCAATATTTGCAACCCCAAATGATTTAGTATTAACAAGCCAGGGGGATACTTTACCTTTATATTCCACGGATATTTCTGCATTGACCGAAGCGCTGAGTACTACTTATTTTGGGTTAGAACTTAATTCATTTAATCAACACTTTTTTGCAAGTAGTGAATTTGCCTCACTGCAAAATACACTAAATGGTGGAGCAGTAACGCCACCCTCGTTAAATCTTGAACTGATTAACCCCTCGAATGGTAGCAACTTCAAATCCTCTATTAGCATAGGATATGTTGAAGCCGGTGATACTTTAGAGCTAAACTTTGGATCATTTAATGACGGCCTTTTTCCAAATTTTGAAAGGCTTGGGGATACTTTAGCAGTTGAAGAATTTTTGTCATTTACTCAACGTGGTGATTGTGCAAGTAGTTTAGTAGTTACTGCTCCAGTTTTAGTTGAGGATACCACGAGTCGCTATTTCGATTTTGTACTGAATACGCCCACAACTATTCCCATTGACACACTAGCCGGCTTTTATCAGACTACGGTAGAGCCCGAATTGGCTTACCAAAATGGTGATACTACTTTACCGGATATTTTTGCGAGCTATACCATGGAATTATATGATGTACCCGAAGTAGATGGCTTTCCTATTGCCATTTTTAGCGAGCAAGATGATGATGGACCCGCTAGCGGCTCATTCACAGATCTTGTTTTTCTGGATGATTTTACCCGCAATGCTCAACTTTTAGCTCGTACCGACAGCCTTACTCAAGACAGCACCTTTAAAGTGCGTGTATATGGCTATATGGTAAAAGGCTTAATGGCCGGTAAAATGGCCAGCGCTAGATTTTCCAATGCAGCGGATGAACTCTTTAACCTGCCAACCGGCTATTCGGTAAATGATGATATTAATGACCCAAATTGTGGCCTACCCATCGATGCCGTTGAGGATAACATCTTTGTGAATTGCTTTGAGTTTAGGATTGGAGATGAACAACCAGAAATAGAATTAGAATTTGAAAATGGGACAAGTGTTTGGCCTACTCTACGGAATAATGGTATCGACGGAGGAAACCCAAATAATAGAAATATTAAAAACATAACTGTTACACTAACCTCAGGTGGAGAACCAGTTTCAAATGAAGAAATAGATCTACAAGTAAGCTTTTTATTGAACTCGGGAGGGCATGATCACTTAATTTTACCGGATAGTAGTTTACTTGGAAACATAACGAATTTGCAAACCAATACAGTTTTCAGAAATGGGAATGCTAGAGGCATAACAAATATTGATGGCCAAATTCTATTTGAGTATTCTGCCAGTCAGATTAGCGGAGAATTCCTATTTACGGCAACTAAGTCCTCTAATCAAGCTATTGAAATAGTTGACACAGTATCAATTCGAGTGCCTAATCTAGAGTTTCTTGGGTCTAGTCCATACTTCGAATTAGTGGGTGCTCCCCAATACAATACTACAACCAATGATCCATGTAGAACAGAGGCTTCATTAACCTCAGAACATGCCTTTGGTCACTTTGGAACCTCTTCTATAAATAGTGAAATCCATGAAATAGCTGAGTCATTTTACTTAGCCAACGATAGCACAAAACTTAGAATAAATGATATGAGTTTAGAATACGGAGGGTTATTTGACTTTGAGAATAATTGGGCTACACCGCATAGATCTCATCGTATAGGTATAAACGCAGATATAGGATTTTCAGGAATAGATAATTCTGGCTCATGTGTTGAAAGATTAAATCTAAGAGATTTAGAAAAAACGATCGAAGATCAAACTCAATTTCGACCATTTGTGGAAGGCAATCATTTTCACATTTATGTAAATCAAGAATAATAATTTTAAGGCATGAAAAAATTCGTCTATCCTTTTATTTTGACAATATTAATTTTCCATAATATTCAGAGTCAAGAACTAGATTCTTTAACTTTATATCCAAACTCATCACTAATAATAGAAAAAGTACATGCAAATGTTAATTATGCTGGACAGTTTTTAGATTTCGAATATACGATTGAAAATTCCTTGCAAAGTGAGCAGAATATTTATTCCTTTTTGGTAGAAATATCAACCGATTTTGAGTTAGTAAAATCACCAAATATGTGGCGAGGAAATTTATCTTCTGCCCGTAAAAGAGTAATATCGTGGGGTTCTAGAGATTCTTCTTTCGACGTTAAGGCTTCAGAATTACTTTCAGGTTTTGTACTTAGGGTACATGCACTCCCGAATTTTACCAATTATTTTGCTCGAGGATATGTCGAAATCACTCCTGTTCAATATGGAAAAGCACCGGAATTGGCGCAAACTGAAGGAGCAGATATTTTTCAAAATAGTAAAAAAGGTCTCACTCTCGGCCCATGGCTCCCCGATCCCACAATGAGTCTTGACTCCTTCACCGACACCCTCGAAACTTTCCGCCTCCGATCGTGCGAAGAATTAGGGTGGGCAACCAACGCCTTAGTCTGCGGGCAATTAGAAGAAGATATATCACAAGTTAAAAGCGCATTACTTGCCCGGGATTCCGTGGCTGCTGCCAATACTCTTTCAAATTTTATAGAGTTGGTGGAACAAGAGAAAGACGCGAGTTTAACCAGCGAAGGTTACGCTTTGCTTTATTTTAACGCCGAGTATTTGGCCGAGCGCTTGCCTATGCCGGTAGATGAACCGGAAGGATCAGGCATTACCTGTGAGTGTGCCAATCTGGTCACACAAACCTCCGGGCAGATACGTTTTACCGGTGGAGAAACGCGATGTTTGGCAGGAGAATTTTCGGGATCGGTCTTTTTTCAGCAATCGGGGAAGCTGGAAGTATGTGGCAACGCTACCTTCCAAAATATCAGCGGCAACAATACCGGAACAGTTGCGGTAAGTGAAACGGGCGTAGTTTCCATCCAAAACTGGAATAACAATAACACCGCCGACAGCCTCATCAACTGGGGAAGCATGGAGTTTCGGAATCAGGTAAATGTAAATCAAGGACAGCTGATCAATCATGGACAGCTTACAGTGAAAGGTGGGCTAAATCAAAACAATGGTTCCCTTTCTAATTCAGGCACACTTACCGTGAACCGAGCCATGAACCTGAATCAACCCGGTAACCTGAACACCGGAATCCTTTCGGTAGGGCAACGCCTCACCTTAAACTCTAATGCTTCATTGATCAACGAATGTAAAGTTTCCGTTAATGGTCCGATACAATTAAATGGCACGATCTCAGCAGAAACCGGAAGTTTCTTGCAAAGTGATGGAAGGGTTACCATTAATAGCCAAGGTGTGCTAAATCTAAACGGTGAAAACACGATGGTTTGGTTAGATGCGCTCCGCCTCAACGGCGCCATCGAAAGTAATGGGGATAATCAATTGCTCTACAGCGAATCAAACATACAAACCAATAACAACGCTCAGATTAATTCACAGGGTGAACTTCTTCAGGTTTCAGCGCCTAACCTTTCAGGACTTATCGCGAATTATCCGATTGCTGATGGCACGAATGCGGTGATTCCTACGTCATCCTGCAATCCGATCGGCTTTAACAATGAATAAGGTTATTCCAATGAAGCGTTTTTTAGTTCTTCCCGGTATTATAAGTCTGCTTTTAATCACACCCATTCTGGGCCAAGTTTATTCCGTTCCTTTTGGCAGTGAAGGAAACCGAATAGAACTCGACGTTGTAAATGTTGGCGATTCCCAGAGTAAGAATATCGTAGTGAAGGCAGTATCGTATCCAAGTTGGGTTAATATAAAGGAGCCGAATCAATACCTTAACCCGCTTCAAATTAATGATCAATCGGTTGCCGAGTTTAGCTTTTCCATCAGCAAACAAGCACCCGTTGGTACCGTTGGTGTACTTACATTTGAGTTTAGAGAAGGCGAAACGCTGCTACGCACCAAAGAAATCCGCATAGAAAGCGAGGCTCCCAAGCTGTTTACTCTTTTTCAGAACTATCCAAACCCCTTCAACCCTTCTACAACATTATCGTGGCAATTGCCTCAAAAAATGAATGTAGAACTTTCCATATTTAACACTCTTGGCCAACGAGTGTTCACCAAAACGTTCGATCAGCAAGTGGCTGGTTTACACTCCTACCGCTGGCAAGCCGGTAATTTGGCAAGTGGCGTGTATTTTTATGAGCTTTTGGGTAACTCAACCTCATCAAATACATACCGCGCAACTGGAAAAATGTTATTGGTCAAGTAATCTGAAATTCTTGTAAGATTCCGAGTTATTTATCCGTTTAAAGTTGTCACTAAAAAGACTGTTACTAAAGTCGGATTCAGGGGTGTGAATTTTATCAAATCGTCATGCTATTCTTTTACCGCTAGCATGATTATGTTATGAACCTAAGGTGCAAAACCTCGTACCCTTCACGCAAACATTTTAAACCTAATCGGAGTACATCCATGAAATCACGTTTACTAATTTTATCTGCGATATTTGTGTTCGCATCTTGCGCCGAAGTGAATTATATCGGACAGAGTTATGAGCCAACAACAGAAGTTGAAATTTTTTATGATGAGAAAGCTATCGAATACGAATATACCATTATTGGGCAGGCCATTGGTTCTTCATCTTGGTTTAATTCCATCGAAGACATCCAAAAGGAAATGGTGAAGACCGCTAAACGCAAAGGCGCAGATGGCATCATCATTACCGGCATAGACACCGAACGATACAACGATGGCGATTCGAGCAACAAAGAAACTCAGGTTAAAGCCGTATTCTTCAAATACGATTAATCGTAGTTTTAGCTTTACAATTTAAAGGGACATTCGTCCCTTTTTTTATTTCTAAAACATTGTTTCATTATCAATTAGTAAAATTATTCTGATAGCCTTACCATTAGCTTTCGAGTCATATATAGTTTAATTCATAGTTCGCATGCAATCTTTTCGGTGTCCTCTCGCTTTGGTTATACTCTTTATTTTTTCAGTATCAGCTTTCGCCCAAATTGAATTCGAAGAAGCTTATTACATCACCCAAGATGGAGTAAAAAAGCAAGGCCTGATTAAGAATTTGGGTTGGAAAAAAAATCCAAGCTCTTTTCAGTATAAATCATCGGAAAATGATGTCCCAAAAGTAGTTGATATTACTGAAGCATCTTTATTTGAAATTATTGGGCAGTTAAAATATGTGCGCGCTGAAGTACCGGTTGATCAATCGACGGATTCCCGAACTCAGCTTGGAGTTTCTATGGTTCCCGAATTTGAAACCGATACCGTTTTTTTAAAAGTAGTATTAGAAGGAGTTGCCTCTCTTTTTGAACTTGAAACTGAGGTAAATAAGAGATTTTATTTTCAGATCAATAACGGAGAAATCGTACCACTTGAGTACAAGAAGTTTTTCATTTCATCCACTGAAATCAGAACCAACAAAACTTATCAGCAGCAACTTGCAAACCAGCTGCTCTGTGCTAACACAGAGGCAATTGATTTTGAAAAAATCGAATACAAAAAGAGAGCGTTAATAGCGGTATTTAAATCCTATCATACTTGTATGAATAGCGACTATATCGAGTATAAAGGCAAAAAAACCAAGCGCTTAAATATCTCAATTGGACCGCGGGTATATATCTCTACACTTGAAGTTACCGGTAGCAGAGAAAGAGATTTTGCAGATTTTGGTTCCGTAACTCATTTTACTTTCGATATCGAAGTCGAAGCTTTTTTACCCTTCAACAACAATCAATGGAGCATTCTATTTGGAGTTACTCCTCAAAGATTTTCTAATACCATTACGAATGAATTCGGAACCGTATCTTTTGACCATTCTTCTATCAATGTTCCGGTTGGATTAAGATTCAACAAATATTTGAACCCACAGTCGCGCTGGTATCTGCAATCGGGCCTAATTCTCACAATGTTCGGTGAAACCGATATTCAATACGATTACAGAAACGGTGCAAACGACACCGTTTCCAAACCCGGTTTTTCTTTTGCCACTGGTTACATTTTTAAAGATATGATTAATGTTCAACTTGAGATTGAACCACGCAGACAGCTTTTTGCTCTTGCCACTACCTTCGAAACCATGTATCGAACCGCATCTTTAAGCGTGAGTTATCAGTTACCTTTTTAAAGTAGCTGGTCTGAATTTTTTCTAGAATCCAATCTTCTTTTTAACGGCATCCAAAGCTTTGTTTTTTAGCTCTTCTTCCAGTTCTTTCTTTTTCTCTTCGAGCTCTTCTTTCTTCTTTTCAACAATGGCTAATTGCTCATTCACTTTGGTTTCAAGCTCGGCGTATTTATTTCGTAGGATTTGCTCTTGCTCTTCCACCAGAGTTTGCACTTCCTTCTTTTTTGCCGTTACGCGTGTGTTTACTTCATTCTCTATGCGACGTTTTGCATTATCCACTTCTGCTTGCACCGTTCGCTTTAGCGCATTTAAAAATAAATCATCTACATTCGATCGAACCCGAGTTCTTAGCGGGCCTTCGGTGTTGTCGATTAATGCTGTGGCTGTAATTCGATTGGTTCCCGAAATTGCATCCCGAATCAAACGCTCTACGGTTCCTTTCGGCCTACCGGCACTTTCGAAATCGAAGGCAATATTGTCCGCCACGTAATCAACCCGACTTTCAATTCTGCGATTTTTTATCGTCAAATCTACATTGATATCGCCGTTACCCGAGCGTAAATCGTAGGGTAATAACTCCGAGGGAGAAATCTTAGAATTTACCAGCGAAAAGCCTGAGTAATTAATCGAAAGACTTTCAGATTTCTCCTCCCCCAAGTAATTCAAAGCACCATCTACTGTTAATGTAGCCACACCTTCCTCAGCGCCGGACAATTGAAAAGTGATGGGCGAACCGGTTTTATTCTGATTATTTGTTACGTTGAGTACTTGTCCCATCAACTCGATATTATTTTTAGTTACACCGGAGAGCTCAATATTCTTAATCCAGAGCTTAGGCAAATCGTATTTATCGGTGAACTCGTAGTTAACGCCTTCGTAGCGTTCCGGCTTTGCATCCTTCTCGTCGGATCCAATAAACTTTTGTCCGTATTCTCTACCCATAGCAAAGTATTCCAGGTAGGTATTCAAATCGGCTAGTAAATTTTGCCCAAATAAGGCAGTACCGATGCTCTGTGCATTAATCTCAGGCAGTTTCGCCACATTCTTTACACGGTCTACATCCTCACTGATCCACTCGTCAATTTGACCAATGCTATTCCGTGAGTTTTGAATGTCTGCCCGAAAATCTGTTTGTAATGTGTTAATCTCATTCTTCAGCGAATCGGCTTCTTTCACCACTCTTTGAACGGTTTCGATCGCTTTGAGTGCTGCCGGCACATCTTTGATCTCGTCCAGTTTAATGGATTTCACCAAGTTCTCAATTTCACGAGCATTCTTTTCAATACTGTTATTCGTAATGGTAGAATCCCATTTTGAGTAGTTCGATTCCAAACCGTTTTTGAGTCCTTCCATCTTATCAATCGATTGCAGATTGATGGTGGCAAGCAAGCTATCTACGTTTATATCATCCTTCACGTCCGTAAATTCCATGCGTGCATTCTCAGCAATCGTAGAAGTCACTTGATTGGTAATGTTATAGAAAAACCCGGCATCTTCGGGCACACCGGTTTCCGGATCGTAGCCCTCAGGAATTTCAAAAGCGCCATCGGTTTCGCGTTCTGTTTCCAATGCAAAACCGGTCATTCGCACATCTTCTATAATCACTTGCTCCCATAATACCGGCCAGAATTCAAAATCCAGTTCTACCTCGCCGGTCTCAAATAAATTCATCATCGTATTATCGGGATCGGTAACCTGAAGGCGACTCCAACTCAGTTCTAAATCAACTAAACTAAGTTTAAAATCCTCGAACTCTACCTTAGCAGTGTTTGCGATACTTAATCGTGTTTCGATCTTTTCTTCGACATATCCATCGGGAACAAGAAAGGGAATCCCGAAAAATAATCCGGCAACAATCAATACAAACAGTAATCCTTTAATTCTCATTATTTGCCCCTCACTCTGTTAACGCCCTGATAAATAGAATAAAATTTCGAGCCTTTTAATACTTGTACGATTTTTAACTTTTGTACACGCTCATGGATGTGTTTTCGATATTGTTTCACAAATAAGATTACACTCGGGAATACCGGAATCGTTAAAAATACCGCTACAAAAAAACTACCGATCACTACGGTATTGTAGAAGCGAGTCATCGCCCACCACTCGTTGTCGTACAAACTAATCCACAGAGATTGGTACGACTCATGCTCTAATAACCAGGTTCCAAAATTGTGAAAGGCCGGATCTGCGATGTATGCAACTCCACTGAATATCAAAAAAGCAAGAATAGCCATCCCGATATTTACTTTTAGAACGATGAGTAAAGCCACTATAATCAAGTTGTGAAACGAGAAAAACGGGGTTAACCCGATTATCATCCCCAACACAAAACCGCCGGCAAGTTGTGGCGACGAGGCTTCTGAGGATAACGCCTTCAATAATTTGGCGATGTATTTTAATATGATGAGCATTGCTGCTTCCCTGTTTGATTGATAACCCTGATTACGGTTAATTAATATGCACTTAGTTTGGCAAAAAAGGAATTTATGATTGTTGTGCAATCGTTAAACTTTATTGAGATTTTGAATCGCTTACCAACTACTTTGTACTAATTGTAGATTGTGTATGTTGTACTCGTTAAACTGATTTTTGAGCCATGCGTGTAAGATATGTTATCCTAATTATTGCTTCATGTTCCATATTTTCTATGGCTTGCGATAAGAATAAAACGCTTTTTGACGAACCCTTCCCCTGTGAAGACGGCATGGCCGACGGGAAATATCCCTGTGAAAACGTTGGAATGTATGCACATATCCCACTTACTGAATTTGATACAGAACGATTAAATGATATCTGGGGATGGACTGATCGCCAAACCGGAAAAGAATACGCTTTGGTTGGCCTTTACAACGGTGTTTCATTTGTGGATGTAAGCAACCCTAAAACTCCGGTTATCGTCGGTTCACTACCTGAAACCAGTTTTTCAGCAAAACGATTAAATTTAGAAACAGCAGATTTTGAAATCTGTGAGTTTGGAATCGGAAGCACTCCCGAAGCCAAATCACTAACTGAAGGATCGGTTTGGCGCGACTTAAAAGTTTATGATGATCACCTTTTTATAGTCAGTGATGCACAATCTCACGGAATGCAGGTATTTGATCTTAGTGCACTTCGTGAATTTGAAGGGACTCCGCTTACTTTTTCTGAAGATGCCATTTACACCAAAATTTCGAACGCGCATAATATTGTGATCAATGAGGAAAGTGGATTTGCGTATGCCGTGGGTGCTACAAACAGCGTTAACGAAGAGTTTGTTAACGATTGCAACGAGGGCGGTTTACACATGATCGATATTTCAAACCCAAAAGCGCCTGTTTTTGCAGGTTGCTATCGAAATACCGACGCTCCTCGTCGCCGTGCTGGTTCAGCTTATATTCACGATGCTCAGTGTGTACAGTATGCCGGTCCTGATGCCGATTATCAGGGCTCAGAAATCTGTTTTAATGCTGCCGAGCGCTCCGTTGATATCGCAGATGTTTCTGATAAATCCAATCCTGTACACCTTGGGTTTGCAGCAAATCCCAATGTGCAGTACTCACACCAAGGATGGCTTACGGAAGATCAAGCCTATTTTATTATGAACGACGAGCTGGATGAATTAAATCTTGGAAGAAATACCAAAACCCATGTATTTGATGTACGTGATTTAGACAACCCCGAGTTTGTTGGCTCTTTTGATCACATCACACGGACCATTGATCACAATTTGTATGTGAAAAATGGCCACACTTTTTTAACGAATTACACTTCCGGGCTTCGAATACTTGAAAATCGAGATTTATCTGATGCCGAATTTACACAGGTAGGTTACTTCGATACTACGCCACAAAATAACGTGGTTGATTTTCAAGGCACTTGGAGTAGTTATCCATATTTCGAAAGTGGTATTATAATAGTAAGTGATATTTTTGGTGGCTTATTTATACTGAACCCACATCTGGATGAATAAATTAAGCTACTGAATTGCTCAAATCTGTCCGGTATTTTCATTCAAAATTATTCACTTTTACCTTGTGTTTTCAATATCGAACAATCAAATAATTGGTACTTAATAATTTAAGTAAATTTCTTACCTGCTTATTTACTCTAGATTAAAAAACTGCTCAATTTTTAAGTTAAAGGCACTTTTACGTAACTTTAGCACTTTCAAATTCAGCAATCAATAAACGACACCCCAATCTCTTTTCATGGATTTATTTGACAAGCTAGAAGGACGCCCGAGTCCATTAGGACCTTTCACCTCTGCCGGATATGGCTACTACACTTTTCCAAAACTTGAAGGTCCGCTTGGTCCTGAAATGAAGTTTAATGGCAAAGATATGATCGTTTGGAGTATCAACGATTATCTGGGCCTAGGTAGCAACGAAGAAATCAAAAAGGTTGACACAGAAGCAACGGCTAAATATTCGTTGAGCTCGCCGATGGGTGCCCGTTTAATGACCGGTAACACCACCGAGCACGAAGAATTAGAAAAAGAACTTGCAGAATGGGTACACAAACCTGCTGCTCAACTTCTTAATTTCGGCTATCAAGGAATTATGAGTGTGATTCACGCTCTCGTTGACCGCAATGATTTCCTAATCTACGACGAGCTGAGCCACGCTTGTATCGTTGATGGTAAACAACTTGCCATGGCTGAGAAGTCTGTATTCAAGCATAACGATATCGAGAGCTTTAAAAAGCAATTATATCGTGCTGCTTCAAAAAAGAAAGACAACTCTTCGATTCTTGTAGTTACCGAAGGTGTTTTTGGTATGACCGGCGATTTGGGAATTCTCCCTGAAATTATCGAACTGAAAAAAGAAGTTCCGTTTCGTCTTTTGGTTGATGATGCCCACGGTTTAGGAACACTTGGCCATGACGGTTCAGGAACAGGTACCCAACTTGAGTGCCAGGATGGTATCGATATTTATTTCGGTACGTTTGCTAAGGCTGTTGCACTTATTGGAGCATTTGTAGCATCAGAACCACGCGTAATCGAATTTTTGAAAGCAAACGTACGCAGTCAGATTTTCGCAAAATCATTGCCTAACCCGATTGTGGTAACTGCCCGTGAACGCGTTAAAATGATTCGTAATAATCCGCAGTGGAGAGAAAAATTGTGGGATAACACGCTCAAACTGCGTGAAGGTTTACAAAAAATCGGCTACAATGTATTGCCTTCAGAAAGCCCTGTAACCCCTGTTTTAACACAAGGAAGTACTGAGCTTTGCCAGGATATTATGCGCAAATTACGCGAAGAACATGGCGTTTTTGTTAGCGGCGTGGCCTATCCGGTTGTCCCAAGAGGAATTGTTCTTATCCGACTAATTCCAACCGCAGCACATAATGATGAACAAATTGAAAAAACACTTGACGCTTTCGCAGCAATTAAGGATTTTGTGATGGACGCTACGAATAAGTTATCAGCGTAGCAGAAGATTTTGTGGTCATCTATGAGAAAAGCCTTTCCGGAAAACCGGGAAGGCTTTTTTCTTTTTCCCCAACCAGTTCTCCCACCGAGAATCAATTCATTTAAATTTCTTGAAGTTCCAGGCCATTCCTGTAGTAACAAAAAAGCCATCAAATGGGCGCGAGCCAATATCCAATCGAAATATGGAGTTCGCGAAAAATCCGATTTTTCGGTTGTAGTTTTCTGCTTTGGTGAATGGCTTCCCAACTACAACTACTCCTGCACGCCAACCTATTGTTTCCTCTATAGTTTTGGCGGCTACTCCATTTAATTCAAGATCTACTGTAGTTGGTAATATCAAAACATCAGCATACGGTCGAATAACCCGTCCTGCTGCAAACTCGTACCCATCGCTTGCTTGTGCTTGAAGGTAGCTCGTCATGTTATAACCAACACCAGCGTACACACCGGCATGAGTTAGTGAAGTGACATCGTAATAAGTAAAACCTTCTTCATACTCTAAAGCACTGTTTCGCACATACAATCCGCCACGTGCAACCAGCTCATATTTCATCTTCGCCGGTAACTTTACCGCTTCCCAAGTTTGTGTTTCAGTGTTGTTGAAGTAATCTTTTTCCCAAGCGAAGCTCAGTAAAACCGGTATTTCTTTGTCTTTTGTTTTAGAAGATATTCCGTACTCCGCTCCAGCACTGAACAAGAAAGCCGGGCCATCTTTTTGTAGTGAAAGCAAAGAATATAATGCCAGCGCTTCAACTCTTAATTTTTCGTTTATAGGATATAATCCATCAACTCCAACGCTCCAAATTGACGCGCCTGATGTATTACTGAACCCAGCATCCACCGTAAAATAATTTAGCCCAAGATATCCGGGATACGCTATCTCAGGATCAGACATGGTGGTTCGATAGGTTTCTTGTGCATGAACCGATACCGAAAGTAAAACCAGCCCGATGCAAACTAATAGCAGATTCTTCATCATAGATAGGTTTGTTTAAATGTTATTTAAACTTATTTGATTTACTGCTTCTGCTCGATCACCCAAACGGAGTATTTTTATGAATGATGCTTATTCATTTCGAGTTATTTGCGCATGATTAAAACAGATAATTTCGAAAAGGTAGAAATCAGTTCGGTAGAGGAGTTACGAACTTGGCTTGAACTTCATCACCAGCAAAAAGAAAGCATTTGGGTTGTTACTTTTAAAAAGCACATCAATCATAAATATGTGAGTCGCGGAGAAGTACTAGACGAAATTCTATGTTTCGGATGGATTGATGGGATTCGGAGAAAATTGGATGAAGACAGAACCATGCAATTATTATCACCCAGAAAAGCTCAACATTGGGCAAAATCTTATAAAGACAGAGCAAAAAAACTTATTGCCGAGGGTAAAATGCATGCGTCGGGAATGCAAAGTATTGAAGAAGCGAAAAAATCAGGGCTGTGGAATTTTATGGATGATGTTGATGCACTAATCAAGCCTCAAGATTTAATCATGGCTTTTAAAAATCATCCCGGTTCGGAAGCTTTTTTTGATTCCACACCTGATTCCTCGAAAAGGTGGACCTTACGCTGGATAAAACTGGCAAAAACGGAAAAAACACGCCAGAAAAGAATCCACCAAACTGCACTACTTGCTGCAAGAGGAGAGAAAGTTCCACAAAGTTGAGTAATGACCGAAGTACACAACCCGTTTAATTTATAGAGAAGTGAACCAGAATCGGTAAATGATCGGACGGGAAAAATCCTTCATCGAAAGCATGAATCGCTTCGTAGGAAGTCACCTCAATTCCATCACTCACAAAAATGTAATCGATACGTCGGTCGAGTGAATGTTCTGGATCAAAACCATGGAATGTGCCTACCGGACCTTTTGGTGCCCCTTCAGCTGCTAAAAATGCATCGCTCATCACCCAATTGATGTATTGTATGGGCTCTGATTCCGGTTCTGCGTTGAAATCTCCCATCACAATTATCGGAAGTGTTTTGCTGAAATTATCCTCAATAAACTGCCGAATCAGTTTCATGGAATTTAGACGAGCCTGCTCACCGATATGGTCAAAATGAGCATTCAAAACTAAGTATTCTTTTTCAGAAGCCTTGTCTTTGACATGAGCCCACGTAGCAATGCGCTCCATCGAAGCATCCCAACCTACCGAAACGGTATCTGGAGTTTCAGACAACCAAAATGTGTCGCTCTTCAAAATTTCGAGCTTATTAGCTTGGTAGAAAATGGCCGTGTATTCCCCTCCTGTTTTACCGTCATCTCTACCAACTCCAACAAAATTATATTCCGATAGTGCACTGTCGATATAGGTCACCTGATGATGTAATCCCTCTTGAATGCCAAACACATCCGGTGAGGTTTCATTGAGCTGATCTAGCACCCACGCTTTTCGGTTTTCCCAGCTGTTAATACCGTCTCGTTCCGTGGCATAACGAATATTGTAGGTCATTACTGAGTGTTGAGCCGGCTTCTCACAGCCAACAAAGAGTAGAACAGGGAAAAACAGATAAAGCAGTTTTTTCATGTAATAAATATTTTTGATGCTCAAATCTACATGTATCCCATCAAAATGTCGTGCATAAAAAACCCCACTCGAAACTCGAGCAGGGTTTAAATGTAAAGTCTTCATAAATTAGTTAATTTGCACTGTTCCACTCGCAAATGAACTTGAATTGTTATCCATTGAATACACCGTTCTATCGGTAGCGTTTGTTGGAATCATTCCCACTAATGGTTTTAGAGCGAACGGAGCAGGGCTGTCATCCGGATAAGGTTCGATAGAAATTACTGCTACTCCACCCGCAAGGTCGATCGGAAAGTTAAGCCCGTTAGGTGCGTTCATCAAAAAGTCTTCGCCGGGAAAAGGAGGTCCGCTTTGAGTTCCACTGAAAGAATTAAACGCGTCGACCTCATTTACAGCTACAAATGTTCCGGTAGTTATTGGCACGCCATTATATACGGCCCAACCTTCGTATCTCCAGCCATTTGGTAGTGTGGGTAAATTCAATCCTGCCATTGCCGCACCGCTGCTTGGATCTAAAAACCAGATACCACTATTCTCATTATCATTTACTCCATCTGTTGGAGTTGCAAGAATATAATTCCCGGAAGAACTACTGAAACTATTACCTAAAGAAGCTGAATGTTCGAAATTTAGGGTTGCAGTATTATTGGTTATAGTTCCCGCCAAATGATGAGTTTCTGCTGGGATTTCGTCTACGTCACCGGCAGGCTCGATGGTTAACACAAATGCGGATGCGCTGCTAACGTCCAACGGTACATTAAAAACTCCGTTTGAAATACTACTTCCGTTTAGATCTACCAAGTTGCCATTTGCATCAACATTAAATTTACCGGTAGTTACCGGTCCGTCATCTAAAATAAGCCAGCCTTCGTAGTGAAAGCCATTTTGAAGTGTTTCCAAGCCCGAGAATTCTAAAGCAAGTTCTGAATCGGTATTCTCAGATTCGGTACCGCAGGCAAGAAAGGTTACTGCGGTTAAGAGTGTGATAGTTAATAGTCTAATGTTCATGATTTTATCTGTTTGTTTTAAGATTATAAATCATGATATCGCTCGATAAACTTTCAGATATCACACAAGTATCAAAAGAGTGTAACAAGCTTAGCGACTTCCAAAAAAAACAAAAGCTCCGATACAATACGTGCCGGAGCTTCCAACTTTGTGATTAATCGTTGTTGTAAGTCAACTAGTTAAACAGTTTTTTTACCCAACCGAATACACCACCTTTTTCTTTCGATTCAGACGTTTCGCCGTTTCTACCACCGGAAAGTCCGTCGTAGGTTGGGCGAGGTAAACTTGGTCCTTTTCCTTGTTTTTTCGGTGCGGGTTTCTTTCTGCGATCTTTTGATTGCTGCCGATTATTGTTACCGGAACGTCCGCCGGATCTCCGATTATTATTTTTAGTAGACTTGTTATTCGGCTTATTCTTTTTAGGTGATTTTTTCTTCTCCACCAATTCTTCGGGTAGCGGAATTTCCTCCGGTGGATATCCCGCTTCTTTAGAAATACGGGCAATATCTTCGCGATCCATTTTGGATACTAACGAGATAATTTGTGCCGCTTTTCCATTTCCTACCAATTCTGCGCGATATCGATATTCGTCCATTTCGCTGGGTACGTCGTAATTAATTACTTCGCCCACTTCGTTCATATCAATTTTTGTGGCTGATAATCCACCTACTAATAAAACACGCATGTTGTATTTATGGAATCGCTCGAAACGCTCGTTGTAGGTTGCCTCGTCTAGATCATCACCTAAACTTACCACTCCCCAACTTTTCTTGCGGATAATGCGGAACAGACGATCTGTGGTGCGGCTCGAAGCTGCAAATACAACCACGCGCTTCGCTTTCGATTCTTCTAGATGAGCCATCAAGGTCGAAATCTTCATGCGCGGTGGCACGTTTATATAGGCCTGCTCTAAATGCTTTGGAATGGGAGCAGGTTCTTCGGTTGCATTCTCATCAGCAGTTTTAGCGGTTGTTTCGGTCTCAGAATCCTCATCAAGATCTTTCTTGAGTACTACCGATACTTCCGCTTCTTCGAGTTTTTCTTCTACTTTTTCGAGGTCGACAACTTCTTCGGTTTCGGAGACTGTTTCGGAAGCATCTTCTTCCTGATCATCTTCTAAATCACTTTTCAAAACAACAGAAACATCAGCTTCTTCTAGCTTTTCTTCTACGCCGTTTAAGTCAATTTCAGATTCTTGGGCGTTCTCCGGTTGGCTCTCACTCTCACTGTCGCTATCTGCTTCTTGGTCTACGATATCTTTCTTCAGCACCACTTTTATCGAAGCCTTTTCCAGCTTTTCTTCTACTTCTTCAATATCGATATCTGCAACTTCAGCTTCATCATTTGATGACGATTCACTCTTGCTTTCAGGTATAGTCTCTCCATCAAATCCAATGAGTTCAGGATTCTTTAGGGCAAGTTTTACTAGTTGTTTTGTGGCAGAATTTTGCTCTTGCGAAAGCATCACTATTTGTGGTTCGCAATCAACAAAGCGCAGAATATCCTTAACGCGATTCACCAGATTAAACTGCTGCATCTCGTGGGCTTCATCAATCACAATCAGCTTGAGATTGTTGAGCCTGAAGTTATTCTTATCCAGTATTTCAATAAATCGACCGGGATTAGCTACTATAACAGGTGCTCCTTCGTTCAGAGCTTTTTCCTGTGCTGCTTTATCTCCCTTCATTGCCATCAAGGCACTGCTTATTTGTGCGTGATAACCGAGCGCCCAAACTTGTTCGTCTATTTTTTCAGCGCGTTCAATGGATGGTGTTAAGATTAAAACTTGTGTGCCATTTTCCTCTCCGTGTTCCGTAATTTTCTGCAATGCCGGTATTAAAAACGCAAGGTCATCGTTCGAGTGCGTTTCTACCAATGCGTGCTTTCCATCTAAAACTATTGGAAGCATTTTTTCCTGGAGAGGTGTTGGCTTTTCAATTCGTACATCGGCCAGCCCGCTCAATATTTCGGGGCTCAGGCCATATTTTTCAAAAGACAATGTTACACCTCTTTCGTTTGGCTTATGTGTTCAATTTTCAAAGATCAATGTTCCACTCGGGAACGCCCTAATATACGAAAGATTGAAACAAGCTCAGGGATTTTCTTGGCTACGGCCCTCGTTTTGGAGATAAGAATTTGTAAAAACCGGAGCCATTTCCAGATTTCCCTTCTTTTTTCTGATCCAAATCACACATAAATAAGCAACCAGAATAATTGCCAGCGTACCAATTATGCCACCTTCCGGACCAAATGCTCCACCTGTCCACGTTGGATTGCCAGCTTGCTGAATCTGTATTAATGATCCGCGAATAGGCAGTCCACTCACTCGAAACCCAAAGATGCCGCCTTGGGCAAAATTCCATGCAAAGTGAATGCCAACCGATAATGCTAAACGACCGGTTAACAAATATGGAATGGCGAGCATCACTCCGGCCAAAGCAATATTCACCAACGCTAATAGCGTGAGGTTGGGATTAAAACCATGAGCAACACTAAAAAATATTGAACTGAAAATTACCGCTCCGATGGTAGCCATAGTTGGAGATATTTTTCCCATGGTAAAACCTTCTTTAAAATTTGGGATTAGATACGACCGACTCATTACCTCTTCATAAAATCCCACGTTCAGCATTTGAAAAAAGAAGATCAAGAAAGGGAATAACCAACTGTTTGATGCTGCATTTTGCCAACTAAATCCCATAAAAATGAGATCACCACTTGCGAGCTCCACCAGAAAAATAAAAAGCATGGCAAGTACAGCTATCACACACCCAACTCCAAATTCTTTCCACCAAAGGGGAGAAAGCTGTAACCCTGCTAGGCTGATATCGCTTCTATTATCTACAAAACGGAAGCTGATCCAGAAATACCCGAAAACCAGTGCGGAAGTAATCAGATATTGCACCCCATTTAGCGGTAATGAGTTTCCAATTGTGATGATGAGAAAGGAAAAAACCATAAATACCGGAATTCTAATTCCGGCTCGCATTCGCATCTCAGCTTTATTAATCAATGGATTCATACTAAAGTCGATTCTAGGCTTGTTATAGCTTTTTATTATACCATTAAATTATTTCTCAATTCGCCATGCAGCGATATGTTTTACAATCTACCCTTGATCAACTACTCGACGAATTTGGCGCAATTTCTAGTCCTCATCAAACACTGAAATCAAATTTTAATGCAGCTCCCGGGCATCTCATGCCAATCGTTTACAAATCAAATGATCAACTCATGATGGATTTTGCCGTTTGGGATGCAACACAGCCTACGATTTCTATTGATGATGCATCACAAAAAACGCACATGCACTTTACCGAAGACCCCTGCATTGTGCCCATCTCCGGTTTTTATATTTGGAAGGAAACCGTTAATGATCCGCTCCCATTTTTCGTCAGAATCCATTCACAACCGATACTGGCTATCGCCGCGTTTTTGACAAAAAAAGGGGAATTTCGAAATAGTTTTGCTGTTCTCACCCAAAGTGCAAATGTATTAATCCAACCGGTCGAACAGCAAATGCCGGCAATTCTTGCACCAAATCAACATAACGGATGGTTAATTGATGAAACCAACAACCTTATTCAGAGTGGATTTACACACAATACTATGATCCCCGACATGACGGTATTTCGAGTTCCTGATTTAGTGAACGACCTCTCAAATAACGGCCCGGAACTTCTGCAACCTATCCCAAAGCTACGAGACGAAGACTAAGGCACTGTGTAGATGTATCCTTACTGATCTTTCGGTTTTGTACCCGGTTTACCCTCAACAGGATTTTCGTAGTAGCGAATGGTGGGATAAGCGAAGTCAATATCGTCGTGTTTTGCAAATTCATCCAAAACTTGCTCCCAAATAATCTGAGATGTTCCTCTTCTTTTACGAGGATTGGTGAGATATCGAACCGTTAAGTTAATCCCGCTATTTTTGACATCTGTATATACGATAGGGGTGAGATATTTAAACTCAATTAAATACGATTTCGATGCCTTTGCAATTTGGCGCTCCGCACTTTGTATAAACTCCTGCGAAACTTCATCAATAATCTCAAAAAGAATGGTTTTTGCTTTTTTCCAATCGCTTTCGAAGGTTACCAACACCTGAATCTCGTTCCAGATGAACTCAAAATCGCTGGTGTAGTTTGCAAGATGATGCAAAAACACTTTATGATTAGGCACATGGATGACCCGCCCGGTACTTTGGTCGGCACCCACCCAGTTTCCGATCTCAAGAATGGTGAATTTAAAAGGGCGAATATCAATTACGTCACCTTTATAGGTGTCCAACTCTATTCTATCACCCACATCAAATGGTCGCCTCCAAATGATGAATAACCATGCGGCTAAATCGGTTACCGGATCTTTAAGTGCAATGGCAATACCGGCGCTAAGCAATCCTAAAAATGTAGCCAGCGACTGTATTCCCGAGTACCAAATTTGAACAACTACCAGAAACCCTATAAAAAAACTACCATAGGATAGGTTTTTACGCCATTTATATTGGGTACGTTTGTTCTCGGTTTGATTATTTACAATTCGCAGAATAATGAGTCGCAACAACCATAGGAGCACAAATACACCAATAGTCTCGATGATTTTTGCGGTGAGATCAGGAGAGTTCAGGAAGTAGTCGCCCAATGCCTGTCGTATATTTTCAACTCGTTCGCCCATTTTATTTTCAGGAATTGCTTTTGCTTGGTTTCATATTCAAAATTTGGGTATATTTGTAATCTTTTGAAAGTTTAGTTGATTACAAAATGCTTTACAACATAATTATTGCTGTTATCACAATTATTTGCGCGCTATTAACTCTGGTAGTGTTGCTACAAAACGGACAGGGACAAGGTCTTTCCGGAATTGGCGGGGGCGGTGGATTAGACGCCGGTGCAGGTGGCTTAGGCGCCCGCAGAACTGCTGATTTACTATCTCGAGCAACTTCTATTTTAGGTGGCGCTTTTTTGGTTCTTTGTGTTCTTGCAAACTTTGCGATTGATCGCCAGCAAACCGGAAACTCGGTATTACAACAAGGCGCGCCGCTAAACGATATTAGCGCTCCTTCGCAAACACAATCTGCAGTACCGATGCAAACACCTCCTCCTCCAGCAACGAACGAGGACAACGGCAACGACGACAATAACTAAGTCGCACCGAAATTTTTAAACCCCTTTGTTTCGCAAAGGGGTTTTTTTATGCTACAACTTTTTTGGAGTACCTCCGTAGTTCTATAGTTGATAATTAGCAAGTAAGTACATTACTTTGCTTATTCTAAGTAGCGTGAAATCTTGCTATTAATAATCCAATCACCTAACACAACGTCATGAAAAAACTATTGCTCACCCTTTTGTTGGGAAGCTTCTTTATGAGCGCCGGAGTTGCTCAAACCAAATTGGTTGAAGAAGTTACAAGAGAAGGCGACGAAATCGTTATTCCTTATAAAAAATATGTACTCGATAACGGTTTAACACTAATCATCCATGAAGACAAATCAGATCCTTTAGTTCATGTTGATGTTACCTACCATGTAGGTTCGGCCCGAGAAGAATTGTATAAATCAGGATTTGCTCACTTTTTTGAGCATATGATGTTTCAGGGTTCTGAAAACGTAGCCGATGAAGAACATTTTAAAATTATTAGTGATGCGGGTGGAACACTTAATGGAACTACTAACCGCGATAGAACCAACTATTTCGAGACTGTTCCCAGCAATCAACTAGAAGTAATGTTATGGCTTGAAGCCGATCGTATGGGTTTCTTTCTGGATGCGGTAACTCAGAGAAAATTCGAAGTACAGCGAGAAACTGTTAAAAACGAAAAAGGTCAAAACTACGATAACCGCGCTTACGGCCGATGGAGTGAAGTAACTGCCGAAGCGTTGTACCCATTCGGACATCCTTATTCTTGGTTAACCATTGGAAAACTTGAAGATTTAGACCGTGTTGATGTTGATGATCTGAAAAAATTCTTCTTACGATGGTACGGACCAAATAATGCTACCCTAACTGTTGGTGGAGATGTAAATCCTGATGAAGTAGTTCGATTAGTAGAAAAATATTTCGGGGTAATTCCTGCCGGCCCGGAAGTTGAAGATTTGGAATTAGATCCGGTTACCATCGACTCCGATCGATATGTTTCTTACGTAGATAATAACATTCGTTTCCCTGCGCTCCTGTTTACTTATCCAACAGTCCCTCAATATCACGAAGATGAAGCTCCACTTGATTTCTTAGCTCAAATTCTTGGTACCGGTCGTTCTAGTTATTTCTACAAAAAATTTGTACTCACGCAGAAAGCCATACAGGCTTCTACCTTTCACCCAACTAGTGAACTCGCGGGAGAATTAACAATGTTTGTCCTTCCATTTCCCGGGCAAACTTTAGCAGACTTTGAAACCGAAATGAGATCAATTTTGGATGAATTTGCTACCGAAGGAGTAGATGAGCAAGACTTACAGAAAATTAAAGCAACCTATGAACGTAATTTCATTAACGGATTAACCAGCGTTGCCGGAAAAGTTTCCCGATTAGCTGCCTACCAGACATTTACCGGTGATCCTAACTACATCAAAAGAGATATTGAGCGCTATAATGCGGTTACCAGCGATGATATCATCCGTGTGTTCAACAAATACATTAAAGATAAGCCAGCGGTTATTACCAGCGTTATCCCGAATGATGGCGCTACAGAACCTGCTAAACCGGATAACTTTACTCCGGTAACCGAAGGCGAAAATCCATTCCCTACCACCGATTATTCCGGATTAACCTATACCCGCCCAACCGGTGACACTTTTGATCGCAGTATTAAACCAACTCCGGGCCCGGCTCCTTTAGTTACTATCCCTGATTTCTGGAAAACTGAATTTGACAACGGAATTCGATTTATTGGAACAGAATCAAATGAAGTGCCAACAGTAAATATCCAGTTAAGCATTAAAGGTGGACACAAAATGGATGCCTATCACCCAGAAAAAGCCGGACTTGCTTCACTCACCGCCGGGATGATGAATGAGTCGACCGAAAACTTTACAGCTGAGGAAATTGCAGAAGAACTTCGATTAATCGCCAGTTCAATTAGCGTTTCAAGCAGTGATAACAGCACCACTATGAGCATTGCTACTCTAAAGAAAAACGTGGACCGAACGCTTGAGTTGGCTGAAGAGATTCTTTACCGACCTGCCTTTACCGAAGCAGATTTCAATCGAATTAAGCAACAACAAATCGAAGGCATTAAAAGTACGTACGAAAACCCGGCTTCCATTGCTGGCTTAGTGTACGATCGCCTTCTTTATGGTGATGAGCACATCTTATCGGTTCCCGGAACCGGTATTGAAGAAACCGTGGAGCGTATCACTGTGGAAGATGTGCGCGCTTTTTACGAGCAGTACTACACTCCAGAGTTAGCCGAAGTGGTAGTGGTTGGCGATGTTGAGGAAAGTGAGATCATCGGAAAACTCGACTTTTTGAAAACCTGGGAACAGACCGGAGCAGAAATGCCGGATTTACCAGAACCAACCCAAAGCGATTACACCAAAATTTATTTGGTTGACAAAGCAGGAGCGCCTCAATCAGAAATTCGAGTGGGTTATATGACCGGCTTAGAATTTGATGCTACCGGTGAATATTTCAAAACCACGTTAATGAATTACACGTTGGGCGGTGCTTTTAACAGCCGCATCAATCTGAATCTACGTGAAGATAAAGGCTGGACCTATGGTGCACGTTCGTTCTTCAGCTCAGACAATGTGAATGGAGAATTCACTGCTTCCGCTGGTGTTCGTGCGAATGCTACTGATAGCGCTGTCGTAGAGTTTTTATCGGAGATTAAAAACTTCCGTGAGGATGGCATAACTGACGATGAGTTAACTTTTATGAGAAACTCTATTGGTCAGCGTGATGCTAGATCGTATGAAACGCCATTCCAAAAAGCAGGCTTTCTCAGTACAATCATCCGATACAATTTAGCGGATGACTATGTGGATGACCAGGCTGAAATAATCCGAACTATCACAAAAGAAGAGATCAATGCCCTTGCTAAAAAGCATCTTGATCTTGATAACGCTTATATTCTTGTGGTTGGTGATGCGGCATCTCACAAAGAAAACCTTAAAGCATTAGGATATGAAGTAGTAGATGTAAGCCCAAATGGCGACATCATCATAGAAATGCAAGAAAATACAGACGAAAATAAATAAGTACGTCTGAATAAAACCTATTCAAACCCTCTTTTCTGCAAAGAATTGAGGGTTTTTTTGTGCAAACTATACTACTTCATCAACAGACAAGTACACCATAGTTTGATTGAGTAATTTATAGGCAATTTCGCCAAAGGTTATAGGACCGGCAAAGCTGAAAGTTGGTCTTCCTTCGAGTTCTGCATATAGATAGTTTAAAATACAATTGCAGGAAAACACCACCTTTTTGCTTATGCCAACAGGAATTTGTTTAAAGAATTCGTAAACATAATCCTCTATCGGTTTTGCAATTTTATACACGGTATTAGCATAAACCGGTGCGTAGAAGTAGACTTTATTATTTTCGATTTTTTTAAAACTCGTGTTTAGCATAGTACCAAATGAATCGGTCACTAATGGTTGTTTTAAACTAATCTTGTTTACTTCAAGATACTCCGCAAAGTTTTTTCTACGCCCATTTACTAGTACATCTCTGGTTAAAAACCCATCTACAGGAAAAGTTAACTCATCACCGGTACCTTCTTCAAATATGTTGATGATATCCACATAGGCAATTTTATTGGAAGGTAGGCAGGCATGTAGCACCACTGCCTGATCGGTAAAAGAGTTGCCGGTTTTTCCATCAAATACTTTAGGGGTCGAATATTCTGCTTTATCCAGATTTATCCCCGAAACCCAACCTACTAGTGGTTTATTTGCGAACCCATGGTACTTACCACTGTTTAGTGAAAAAGATGAATGGATATCACTACCTGATGGCATGATGATAACGCTAAAACCATTGGTGTAAGCATCACTATATACACTACTGATAGAATCGTCATCATACACCACTTGTTTGGTAGAAAGCACATAGCCGGGTAATTCGGTGATAAACAGTTCACTTTCTGTAAAAATCCCGCCACTATAATCCATTAAGTAGGGGATGGTACCTGCAATCCAACTTCCTTTTGGTAATTGCTTCAATAATTTTTCATCTCCTGCAATAAGCAAGGTCTTACCGGTTTTTATCAGTTCGGCTACCTGCTTAACAGTTCTGATTTGAGTTTTCATTACTTATCTAGCTAGTTAAATATTTTCATCAGATCCGCGAATGCACGAGGGTTATGCTTATTGAACTTAAAAAATGCATGTAGTTGGCGTGCGCAAGTTCGTAAAGTGGCTTCTGTCGGTTGCGCTAAAAACGTAAGTCTTAGTTCGCTTATTAATACTTTCACTGCAAATAATTTAAACTCGCGGGTGATTTTACCTGTAATCAATTTTGCCCAAACAGAATTATTATATTCCGGCAATGTCATATTCCAGACCTTCTTCTCTATTCTTTTTGTGTGGTTCAATTATCGGAGCAAATAACCACTACTTTAATTAGAAAAAATTATCTAAAATATTGTCCTACAATCACTTACAAATCCAATATTTATATCAGATTATAGGGCTAAGCACCATTTATTAATAACTTACTACTTGCCAATACAAAAACGGGAGAAGATCGAATCTAGGATGTGCTCGTTGGTAATTTCGCCGGTGATGGAGCCAAGTTCATTTAAAGCAGCTCTTAAATCAATAGAAAGAAAATCGCCGGTCATACCCAACTTTAACCCATTAATTGCGGCTTGAACTTGTTCCTCTGCTTTCTTTAGTGCATCGCGATGGCGGGATGAAGTAACCAACAAACTGGAAGCGTCATAATGTTTGTTCTCAAGAGCCCGCTCTTTAAGAGTTGCTTTCAAGGTATTGATCGCATCGCCGGATAGAGCTGATATTTTTAAATCAAACTCGGTTCGCCATTCGGTTTTCTGCTCAATGTCAGCTTTGGTTCCAATCAGAATAAAAGGCGTTTCACCCGCACGTTGTTGAAAGGTTTTAATTTCCTCTCTTTCTTGCGGTGTAAACGAGTGCGATAAATCTTTCAGGTAAACTACTAAATCAGCCTGTTCAAAGGCTTTTTGAGATCGCTTTACGCCTTCGGCTTCAACAATGTCGTCCGTCTCTCTTAATCCAGCGGTATCAATCAATTTAAATAATAGTCCTTCGTAGTTCCAATCTACGTCAATGGTATCTCTGGTAGTTCCGGCAATATCGGTTACAATAGCGCGATCACTTCCCACTAAGGTATTCAGCAAGGTCGACTTCCCTGCATTCGGTCTACCGATGAGTACGGTTTTCACTCCATCTTTTACCAATCTTCCGGTTTCGTAGGTTTCAAGCAAAGCATTGATTTCCGCTGAAACATCTACCAATAATTTCATGAGTTGTTCTTTGTTGGCGAACTCAACGTCTTCTTCAATAAAATCAAGTTCCAACTCTACCATGGCAGTGGCATCAATAATTTGTTGGCGAAATTGTTTGATGTGTTGTCCCAATCGGCCTTCCAATTGTTGATGCGCAGCGTCTACGGCTTTTATGCTTTTTGCATGGATGATATCCGCCACAGCCTCCGCTTGATCGAGATCCATTTTGCCGTTTAAAAATGCACGATGTGTAAATTCTCCGGCCTCAGCGGCTTTTACACCCGTCTCTAAAATGGTTTCTAATACTTTCTGGGTTACCAACACACCACCATGGCACGATATTTCAACAGTATTTTCGCCGGTATAACTTCTGGGTGATTTGAACACGGTTGCTAGCACTTCGTCTACCGGCAGATTGTTCTCATCCACTATTTTTCCAAAATGTACAGTATGCGAGGGCACTTGGGTTAAATCTTTGCCACGAAATACCGCATTTACTTTCTCGAATGCATCTTTCCCTGATACTCTAATTACGGCAATTCCTCCTTCACCAACGGGTGTTGCAATTGCTGCTATAGATCGTTTCTGCTCCATCAACTCTTGTTCGTTATTGTTTTTCATAAAGCTTATGCCTACTATAAAT
This sequence comes from Balneolaceae bacterium, assembly GCA_017640605.1. GTDB lineage: Bacteria > Bacteroidota > Rhodothermia > Balneolales > Balneolaceae > HXMU1420-13. Next base: position 129,046 of record JAEPQH010000004.1, read on the forward strand.
CTATCAACTACATAGTATTAACTGCCACATCAACTATTATGATCCGAACAGTACTTTTTACGCTCCTCCTATTAGCATCCAGTTCTGTATTTGCTCAGAATGCATTCAGTCCAGATCGCCCCGGATTTGGCTTTAGCTCCGGTACTACTGCTCCGGGTATGTTTGGGCTCGAAGCCGGAATCACACACTCAGAGTTTGGTACAAATATAGGTGAATTTTTCTTTAGAGCCGGAATAACTGATGATTTTGAAGTTCAAATAGAAGCAGGTTCGATTTCGGTTGAAGATGAAAAGAACGGCCTGACTACACAGTATTTAATTCTTAAACATAAAATTTATAATACTGCCGATGGTGATATACAGGTTACATTGTTAAATCGTACTTCTCTTTCTTTTCTACAGAGCGATGAAGATTACACCACTCAATTATATGTTCTGGCAGATTTTTCGCTAACAAATGAACTCTCTTTGAGTACCAATCTTGGGTATGGTAATTATATTTTCAGCGAAAGAGATAATCCCGAACTTTACTTCACTATTAACCCAGGTTATATATTAACTCCGGGTACCTCTGTATATCTGGGTTTAAGCTATACAGACACTAATTTTATAGATGAAACAAATTATGAATTTGGAATTGCCCACATGATTCATGTTAATTCACAAATCGATCTTGGGCTTGTGCTCGACGATGACAATAATCCATATCTGAAAACGGGAATCGCAACACGTTTCTAAAAACAATCATTATGAAAAAAATACTACTGCTCTTAACGATACTGATGGGTTCAATAATCAGTCTGTCTGCCCAAACGAATACGGAAGCGTTAAAAAATCAGGTTATCGAACGGATAGACCATCATTCTCAGGATTTAATTTCACTCAGCGATGCCATTTGGGAATTTGCCGAAATTGCCTTTAAGGAAAATCAATCCGCTAAAGCGCTTTCCGATTATGCCGAAGATAATGGTTTTACTGTAACACGTGGTGTAGGAGAAATTCCAACCGCATTTACTGCCGAGTTTAGTCGCGGTGAAGGTCCAATCATCGGAATAATGGGCGAGTTTGATGCCCTTCCGGGATTATCGCAAGAAACCGTGCCTCATAAATCTCCACTTATCGAAAATGCCCCCGGACACGGCTGTGGGCACAATATTTTTGGTGTGGCATCGCTTGGGGCGGCAATTGCAATTAAAGAGTTGATGGAAGCTGGTGAGCTGGAAGGCACCATTCGATTTTATGGTACCCCTGCCGAAGAAAAATTTTTTGGTAAACTGTGGATGATCCGCGCCGGATTATTTGATGATGTGGATGTGATGATGGATTGGCATCCTAGCAACAGAACAGAAGCCGATGTACAAAGTAGCTTAGCTTTAGTCGATTTTTTGGTGGAATTTTATGGCCAAGCAGCACACGCCTCTGGCGATCCGTGGAATGGACGTAGTGCTGGTGATGCGCTTGAGCTCTACACCGATGGCATTAACATGTATCGCGAGCATATCAAACCTACCGTTCGGATACATTATCACATTCAGGATGCTGGAAAAGTGGTAAATGTTGTTCCCGATTATTCTAAAATCTGGGTACGTGTGCGTGATACGAAGCGCGCAGGTTTACAAGAAGTGTACGAACGTGTAATGGCCATGGCCGAAGGGGCGGCAATAATGGCTAATGTTGACCACAAAGTCTCCCTTATTTCAGGAATTCATGAAGTTTTGCCCAATCGAACAGGTGGGGCAGCCTTACAAGCAAACCTTGAACAACTTGGCTCCATTGCATACACCGAAGAGGAAGAGGAATTTGCCAGAGCAATACAGCGTGCAACCAACAAACCTGAAGTTGGGCTTGATATGGAAATTAATCCCATGAAAGAAACCGCTGAACATCCAATGGGCGGATCTACCGATGTTGGGGATGTTTCATTTATTACCCCTACCATTCGGCTACGGGCAACCACTGCACCCGCCGGTACTCCATGGCATTCGTGGGCGGTTGTTGCAACCGGCGGCATGTCGATCGGGCACAAAGGATTAACTTATGCTTCAAAAGCTTTATCTATGACAATAATCGATCTATTTAAAAATCCGGATTTGATTAACGACGTGAAAGCCGAGTTTTTGGAGCGTAAAGGAGATTATGTATATGAAGGGATGATTCCTCCCGGTCCACCGCCGTTGGATTTTGAGCAGTAATTTATTTCCGTATTCAAGCGAAGGAGTGATTCCCCTTCGCTCGTTAATGATCATGCTCGGAATAGTGTTTTCTTAGAATATCTTCTCCAAAGTCGTTGGCTTTATCACGCCATATTGCATGTATATGATTTCCATTATGTGGAAAACCTCCTGCGTTATCATATTCAATCATAAAATCGGGAGCATTAATCAGGTAATAATGCCGGTCTTTGGGCTCCTGAGAACCAATCCATGCAAAATAGACCTCATCCAATCCGGAAGACTGTATTTTCACTGAAAACTCATGCGATATTTCATGTTCCAGATTGTTTACATATTCCATGATCAACCGCATTAGCGCCGCTTTCTGCTGTTCATTAAACTCAGATGCATTTATACCATAATATTCGTCAATCCTGTTTGGCCCTTCGGGATTGGTTATGATATCGCCGGGAACTTCTTCGCTTAAAATAGCCACATCTTTTTGATCCTCCGTAAGAAGATTGAGTAGTTCAAACGCATATTCTTCTTCATTACTTAGCACCTTTAATCCAGCATATTTTGTAATAGGAACCACGTGTGGATCTGAACCAACAAACAATGGATTTAGGGTAAAATCATTCCCTACGGCAGTCAGGTTTAACGATAAATGATGTCCCTCCAATTTAAATCCCCATGGGATTTCTGTGTTTGGCGTATTCCAAAAGGTTAGATAATAATTTTCAAAATCCCATTGTAATCGGCTTATCTGTTCAAGAGCCTCGTCAGGTACAATACCTCTCTCATTCGCTTCCGCAAATATTTGATTCAGGATATCATCCAGCATCATAATACTTGTGGTTTTCAAATACCCTTGCGAACTTAGTATAGTTGTAAGTAATTCGTGCAAAGCAATACGACTCACCTCTGACAATTCCCCAAATCTTATCCCTGATCTGGGAGCCAGACCAACAGGAAGGTTCGTCCACCTTGTCCGGCTTGTATCTTCAAATACCAATTGCGCAGCTGACAACTGCTCTTCTGAAAAAGTTGCTAGTAATTGAGATGTTTTCGCCTTTATATCATCAATCGTTTGAGCATGTATATTCATCAACGTACCCAAACAAATAAATCCCGATAATAACAGATGTTTCATTGTCCTCTATTTGATTTTGAAACCAGAATAACGAGTTTTTTTATTTAATCTCATTTGATGCTAGTGCACGTTGCCCATCAGTTTTCTAACCGGCTTAGAAATCAAGAGAAGCAAAATTCCTGCTCCAACTGTGGTATAAACAATTAACATGTATTGGCTGGGCATAGAAGCGAGAGCATCTTCAGTTCCACCACTTAATGATCCGGCAATTAATCCGGCAAAGAGGTTACCCATGGCAATAGATAAGAACCACATTCCCATCATTTGACCAGCATATCTATGTGGTGATAACTTGGTTACCAAACTCAATCCAACCGGACTTAAACTCAATTCTCCAAAAGTGTGGAATAAGTAGGTGAAAATTAACCATGTTGGCGCTGCGAGATCGCCAGATGCAGCAATTTTAGCCGCGAAATACATCACTAAAAACCCTATGCCTAAAAGGATCAAACCGAAGGCAAACTTTAGTGGTGAACTAGGTTCGAGATTCTTCTTTGCTAACCAAACCCACATGGCACCGAAAATTGGTGCAAAAATGATAATGAACATCGAGTTGATGGACTGAAACATACCGGCAGGTATTTCCCAACCAAATACCGTTCTATCGGTAAATCGCTCTGCAAATAGATTTAGTGTGGAACCGGCTTGTTCAAACCCTGACCAGAACAACGCAGAAAAAATGAGTAATAACCCAATTACACCTACTTTCTTTTTCTCTTCAATATTTAAACCGCCTAGTAAAATCACATATCCAAAGAAGAGAACAGCTGCGGCAGAAATAATGTATTTGGAAGCGTTAGCAATACTAACAGCATCAATAGAAATTACATTGAAAAAGAATAGAGCAAAGATTACCAGAGCTACACCTCCAACAATTTTAGCGATGTTCGCAGTTTTTGCTGCTTTTGCCTGTTCCTCTGGAGTTTCATAAACGGGTGCGTCCCCATAGCCATCAAGGTTTGACGCTGTTGCTTTATACTGAATCAAACCAAGTAACATACCAATACCGGCCGCTCCAAAACCCAAATGCCAGTCTACTTCAGCGGCTAAGAAACTACAAACTATAGGTGCTAATAATGCTCCTATGTTAATCCCCATATAAAAAATCGAAAAGCCTGCATCGCGTTTTGCACTGTCTTTATCTTCAGCACCACCATATAATTCACCAACAATACTACTTACATTTGGTTTAAGCATTCCGGTACCAACTGCTATCAAAATCAAACCAAGGAAAAATGAATTCGTATCTAACCCTGTAACTCCTTCTGTGTGCATCCCAAAAAGACCTACAATTCCCGGTATTGCCATCGTGAAATGGCCAAGAGTAATAATGATTCCACCATACCAGACAGATTTTTTCAAGCCAATGATATGATCTGCAAGCCAACCTCCTGGTAATGCTAAGAGATAAACACCCATTGTATATAAACCGTAAATAGCACCTGAAGTAACATCGTCGAATTCAAGACCTCCAGAAAGTGCTGGTGTTGTCATAAATAGGATAAGAAGAGCGCGCATCCCATAGTAGCTGAAACGCTCCCACATTTCGGTAAAGAAGAGTGTGGCCAATCCGCTTGGGTGCCCGAAAAAAGTTTTTGTACTCATAAGATTTTATTTGGGGTTCGATCACAAATTCCGATGATGATACCTATTCGCACCTTCGACCGCAAGCAAAGTTTAGAACTGCCGTAGCAAGCTTCATAAAATCTTTACATTCAGCTTCTACCTTTAATCAACTTTTAAAGCAAACCTTTCCGGAGCTTCACCGGAACATTGGAAATTGCTTACCCTTATTCACGTAAACAATAAACCCCGCCACCTGAAAGATGACGGGGTTTTTTATTGCTCAATCTAACTCAAATATTCTAACCTAATATTCGCTTGTCATGATAAACAACGGCTGCATTTCGAAACTATTGTAGTAAGGCCGTAATCTTTCTGTGTTATAATGTCGATTCACATTCACCAGTTTCTTTTTGCTAGTTACAATGTCGATAGGCACATTGTCATATCTACCATTTTTAAGAACAACTAATCGGCCGTGTATTTTTTGCTTAATCAAATCGAAGGCCATATTTCCGTATGCCATTGGAACTATAGAGTCGATAGCATCGGGATCACCTCCACGTACCATATACCCTAGTTTTTGATTAATGATATTCACGGTTTTCCCATTGTTATATTTGGGCGACATCCGTTTTAGTTCTTCAGAAACTAAATCCCCAATTCCACCGAGTTTTTTATGTCCATAGGCATCGGTAGTTGCATCTTGAAATACCATTTCACCACCCTCAAACATCGCTCCCTCAGAAACAAGTAGCATGGAATAACGGCTAGGATTTTTTAGTCGATCATAATTCATGAGCTCTGCCAACTGTTCCATATCGAATTTATATTCGGGAATCACGCATCGGCTGGCTGCTCCGGCCATAGTTGGTAGCATAGCGGTGAAGCCCGCATAACGCCCAAACACTTCCATCACCAAAAATCGCTCATGCGATCCTGCTGAAGTACGCAAGGTATTAGCTAATTGAATGGTTCTGGTAACGCATGTACTAAAGCCGATGCAGTAATCTGTTCCGGGCACGTCATTGTCCATAGTTTTTGGCAATGCTACTACTTTAAAGCCTTCGGTATATAAGCGCACTCCATAACTAAGTGTGTCATCGCCTCCAATTGGGATCAGATAATCAATACCAACCCATTCCAGATTTTTTAGCACTTCAGGCGTTAAATCGTTGTCATCCTCGGTGTATGTTTCTTTAAGGTGATCGGGGACCACTGCTTTTTTAACATGACTCGGTCGGGTTCGGGATGTATGCAAAAAAGTACCCCCGGTTCTTCCGGCTTTGTTTACTATTTCTTCTGTTAGTTCGATGAAATTATTGCTGTTGTCTGCTTTTTTATCTCGAATGATATCGATTAAACCGGCCCAGCCGCGTCTGAATCCAATAACGCGGTAGCCTTCTCGTAGTGCCCGGATTGTTACCCCTCGAATTGCCGGGTTTAAGCCAGGCACATCACCGCCTCCGGTTAAAATTCCTAGCGTTCCTTTATATGTAGTTTTTTTGGCCATATTTGCTCCGTTGGTTCAGGCTTAGAGTACTTCGCTCTTATGAAGGTTTTATGAAAAAGCGCTTTTTTGATTTAAATTCACACAATCTTCAACTATTGAAGTTAAAGTGATACATGCATCCAAAAATTGGGGAGGTTATCATGAAGAAAAGAGTAGTAATTGTAGGTTCTAGTTTTGCGGGTTATTCCACCGCGCTTAGTTTAGCTAAGCTATTTGAAGGCAGGCATGACATCACAGTAATCGATAAAACGCCGGAGTTTATGTTTCTACCGTCGTTGGTTTGGCACCCATTCGGATATCGAAATTCTGAAGACATCTCATTCGATACCCGCCCGATTTATGAAGACCATAATATCGAGTTTATCCAATCAACCGTGTATGGCTTTGATCTAGATGATCAGCTGGTATACACATCAGAACAAGATATCGCGTATGACTATCTGGTTTTAGCAACCGGAACTAAACCAAATTATTCAAGCATCAAAGGGTTTGTGCCCGAACATCATATTTTTTCGATTTGTACGATGCGCGAAGCAGAACGAACACGACTTGCATGGAAAAATTTCATCGAAAATCCCGGACCGATTGTGATTGGTGCTGCTCAATGGTCGGGTTACTTTTTTGCAGCTTATGAGTTTTTACTTAATGCGCTATATCACTTAAAAGTGGAGCAATTGATACATGCAGTACCTATTCATTTTATAACTGCTGAGCCTTATCTAACCCATTTTGGAATTGGCGGTATCCACGATGATGTAAAAGCCTGCGAGCATTTATTTGATCGGTACGACATCAACTGGAAAACAAACGCTGAAATTAAAGAGCTTAAACGTGGTAAAGTAATACTCGACTCTGGAGAAGAAATCGATTCTACCTTTAGCATGATTATTCCACAATTTATTGGAATTGATGCTGTTCGGACTACACATCATCTTTCGAATTTTGCCGGCTTGATAAAGGTAAATAACGAATTTCAGCATGTGAGATATCCCAATATTTACGGCGCTGGCGGTTCGGTGTACATTGCACAGGAAGATGAAACCCGAGTGCCATGTGGAGTTCCAAGAACTCGATATTGTACCGATATCATGGCGAAAACTGTGGCTTATAATATCGCATCCGAAATTCTCGGTGGCTCACGTGTATCCGTAACCAATCATCGTTTGTACGAATACTGCAAACAAGATATGGATCACTTAAGTAGCTTATTGTTTCGTTATGCGGATGACCAATCGCACGATTTAGATTTCATCAAAAAGAATTCGTCGGATAAATGGGCTAACATTTCGATAAGTGAATACATCGAAAGCTCTTTCGACCATAATTATCTTAGAATCTAACCGCGACTGAAACATTGATGCTATTTATCCGTGACAGACTTCCATAACTAATTGTTGCTATGGAACTCATTTGGATTGTAATTGCAGGCTTGTTAATTGTAGTAGGATTAATCGGAGCATTTTTACCGGTAATCCCCGGTTTACCATTTAGTTATTTAGGGCTATTTGTGCTCCATTTAGCAGGTGTTACCACCTACAGCACTACTTTTTTGGTTGTATGGGCGATTGTGATTGTAGCCATTTTAGTGCTCGAGAATTTGATTCCCGCGTATACAACTAAAAAATTTGGTGGAACCGTTTATGGAGCAACCGGAAGTATGATTGGGATGATACTTGGTATGTTTTTTATGCCTCCGATCGGTTTTTTCTTAGGATCATTAGTGGGTGCGTTTTTAGGTGAGTTGCTTTACAAACAAGATGTACATGTAGCACTCCGGTCAGCTTGGGGTTCATTTTTAGGATTCCTAACCGGAACAATGATCAAGACTTTTGTTGCCGCGATGTTTGCAGTGATGTTTTTCAGAGCGATTTTTTGATTTTGAAACGAAAGCACAAATACACCCACGTAGGTAAGTACTCCCATCTTTGTGATAATTGTCATTCCTGCGGAGGCAGGAATCTAAAACGTTAATAAAGGTTCACACCCTATTCAAAGCTTCAGACCCCGGCATTCGCCGCGGGATGACGGGCTTTTTCTAGCAAATTACCCTTTATAAAGTCATTTCCGCACAGGCTGGAATCTAAATCGTAAATCAAGTTTTTTGCCTTATTCAAAGCTTCAGATCCCGGCGTTCGCTGCGGGATGACAGAGCTTTTTACACACAACCTACCCTTTATAAAGTCATTCCTGCGCAGGCAAGAAACCGGTTTATAAATCACAGAAAAATTCGAGATAAATTTTTTAGACCTAAAGAAATATTAATCTGTAACAAATGCATAAGAAGTATCTCTTGGTTTTGTTGAGATTTTTTTAAGGGGTTCTCAACACAGCTAATCAATTAATAAAAACATAGGTACAATGGTTAATTTAACTATCCGTAAATTACAATGGGGGGGGGTACTTGCCATCTTGGTATTGTTACCAATAACCTTACAAGCGCAACACTTAAACAATCCTTCAAAGCAAGGTAAAACTCTTATCCAGAAACAAGGGCTAAATCAGTTACAACTGCCGGCGCAAGCACTGCAGAGAATCCGGGAGGTCCTCAACCGAAATTAATTGGTTCAGGAACAGATGAATCTGAAATGCCGGAAACCACTGTTCTATTACCCGCTTACCCAAATCCGTTTAATCCTTCCACTCAAATTACCTTTGATTTGCCGGAAGCTGAGCATGTTTCTATAATGGTGTATGATATGTCTGGAAGAGAACTCACTCAATTGACGAATCAAAATTATCAGGCCGGGCGGCATCAGGTAACCTTTGATTCATCCACTTTTTCGAGTGGCAATTACCTTGTGCGCATGCAAGCCGGCAATGTTGTGCAAACTCAGACCATTACACTTATTAAATAAATTCGAACCTTTCCGGCAGATGATTTCTTTCTGCCGGAATACTATTTTTGACTCATGAATATGTTATTTCACATCTCCCTTCCATTATTACTCATCTTTTCAAGCTGTAGTTTATTCGATAACGAACCAAAGCCTTTAGAGCCCATACCAACTTTCTTTTATGCTCAAATTAATGGGGAACGGTTTGATGCTAACAGGGCAAGTGCATCTATGTCTTCATCAAATAACAAATCATTTTTAAACTTTAGCGGTAGCTATTCTGACGACAATCTGTTCCCATTTACAAAGAAAATTCTTTTTCTAATGGTTTACAATGATACTTCGAACAACTATTCTCTTCATTTTGATTCAGCACTTTCGAACGATATAGGTTTCAATGTTCCTGTTGGTTCATATTATGAAAATGACGGTGATGTAATTATATCAGACTATCAAGCCCCTGATGATAGTGATGGTTTTGTTTCCGTTGAATTGGAGGAGTTGGAAGATGGGCGAAAAACCATTTCCGGCACTTTTGAAATGACGGTGTATTTGAAAAAGCGTATAAATACTGCGTTCCCACAGCAAGAACAGGATACGCTGCATATTACTAATGGGAAATATTTACTAGAGCTACGAGATTTTAGAAAGGAAGAGTAGACACTACCCCTCGATCCAATGCTCTGCGTTGGATCGAATATTTTTCAGATCAAGAACAGTCTTAATCGAAAACCAAAACGTCGGCCCTATTTAAAACTTCAGATCCCGGCGTTCGCTGCGGGATGACTGGCTTTTTTCTAGCAACTTACCCTTTATAAAGTCATTCCCGCGCAGGCGGGAATCTAGAATGTAAATTAAGATTCTTGCCCTATTCAAAGCTTCAGATCCCGGCGTTCGCCGCGGGATGACCTGCTTTCATGTTTTCTAACTCGATCCTATGCTCTGCGTTGGATCGAACACTATGCTCCCAAAAAAGACTCCGACACAGGTCATCGGAGTAAGAAAAACTTACCCTTTTTATAGTCATTCCCGCGAAGGCGGGAATCTGAAACGTTAATTAAGATTCTTGCCCTATTCAAGGCTTCAGATCCCGGCGTTCGCCGCGGGATGACTGGCTTTTCCCCTCGATCCAATGTTCTGTGTTGGATCGATAATTATGTACCCTAAAAAAAAGGCTCCGACGCGGAGCATCGGAGCCAGGTAAATCATGCTAATTAGTAAATCTGTTTGTGTTAGTTATCTACCGTTCGACTTTCGATTTGCAACTCCATATCAGGGCGTTCTGCATCGCCTTTCAGGTATTCATTGAACCATCGCATTGCTCGCAAGTTGTAATCATATTGAGCGGTAGCACGACGATTTCCGTGACCTTCACCGGGATATAGAACCAATCGAACGGGAGTATCAGTGCGGGTTTTGATATGGCGATACAACTCATACGATTGACCCGGATCTACGCGGGTATCTTCTTTACCATGCATGATTAACAGCGGGGTTTTTGCTTGATCTACATAATAAATCGGGCTGCGCTCGAGATAGCCCTGATAATCGTCCCAAAGTCGTTTTCTGGAGTGAACAAGGTATAATTCTTCCGGAATATCGCTGGTTCCCCACTTCGAGAGATTATTACTGATTCCAACGAACATTACGCCTGCAGCAAAGCGATCGCTGTATCGAGTGCTCATCCAAGCTGTGGCGTATCCACCATAAGAACCGCCGGTAACACCCACTTTGTCGCGATCTACAATTCCAAGATCGATCAAGTGATCTACTCCTTCAACGATATCATCAAATTCTGCACCGGCTAAATCACCTTGCGAGCTCATCGCAAATTCAAGTCCACGCCCGGTAGAGCCTCGATAATTTGGATAGAAAACTGCGAATCCATCACCGGCAGCAACTTGCCCAGCCATTGAATAAGCCGTTAACCAGCCATTGTCGTAATGCGCTTCCGGTCCGCCATGAATTACATTAATCAATGGGTAGCGGGTTCCTTCTTGATAGTCTACCGGATAGATGAGTAGTCCTTCAATTTCCATTCCATCTTCGGCGGTGTAGGTAACCACTTCTTGCCGACCCAATTCCAATTCATCAAGCCACGGATTTACATTCGTAACACGTTTTGGCTCTCGATCTCTACGTTTTTTGATGTACACTTCATCCGGGTGCATCGGATTTTCAGCATCAAACAAAAAAGTACCATTTGATTCAACAAACGCATTCAACATTGTGCCACCGGTTGGAATCATTACGTCCATTTTGGAGCCATCGGCGCGCAGAGCTCCTAATTCCGACCACACACCTTTACTAGCCAAGTAATACAATGAATTATTGTCTTTCCATTTCAGCTGTTCGAATTTTCCGAGGAAGTTTTCGAAAATGATGGTTGATTCACCGGTCATTGCATCCGCAATTTTAAGCCGACCATCGATAGGATCGTTGATATTTGCGGCCGCAATCATCGCCAATTTTTTACTATCAGGACTCCAAACAATCGCACCCAATTTTCCTTCGTGTTCTACTTGCGAAATCACTTCACGTGTTTCATGATCGATTACAAAAATCTCTTGAGCCATGAAAGTATCATCCACTAAAGAAGTTGGAGATAGAGCAACTACTACTTTGCTTAAATCCGGACTCCATGATGTCTGAGAAACACTCCCTTCCAATTCTATACGATGTGGAGTGTGGCCTTCTTTGCTTACATTTTGCATGTACGCCCAGGTATTGCGCAATCCTTCTTCATAAACCTCAGGTTGATACGGGAGTGGGTTTTTACTTTCCTGAGCAGGCTCTAATGCCTGAAATACAATATGATCGCCATCGCTGCCCCAGCTATAGCTGCTGATGTTTTCTGAAAACTCGAACAATTTTTGAGCTTCCCCACCTTTTAGTGAAATCTCGTACAACGATCGTTTGGCATCGCCTTCTTTTCGAGCTAGAAAAGTGATGCTTTCATGTCCCGGACGGAAAGCAACGCCTCCAACACTTATTCCTGTAACAAACGGTTTCGATTCTAGGGTTTCCATATCCAAAAGATATAGGTGCGAAGATGCCGGAGCATTTTCTTTCAGTGGATCTGCGGGCACGATTAACGTATAGACTGCATATTCTCCATCAGCTGAGAGATATACTGCCCCAACTTGTTGCGTTTTTGCCACATGTTCGGGAGTCATTACACTTTGTGCTATGGCGGATACTGCAATCATTACAGCAAACGAGATAGTCAAAATCCCTTTCAATAAAATATTGTTTTTCATGGTGATTAGTTAGGTTCATGGTTAGAAAAATTCACATTCTTAAACGTAGGAATTGTTTGTGAAATTTTCTTGAAGATGGGGAAATCGTTTATTTATCCGGCGTTGATCGACGTTCTTGCATCCTCGATCTAATGCTCCGCGATGGATCGAACAGTTTGTACTTACAAAAAGGCTCCGACGCAGAGCATCGGAGCCAGTAGTCTTAAGATGGGGAAATCGTTTATTTATCCGGCGGTGATCGCCGTTCTTTTAAGTGCAATCGAAAAGCATGGATTGCTGTGGCGTAACAGATCAACGCTCCCAATCCAAAAATCACTCTGCCTAAGGTGATGTTATTTTCATCAGATAGGAGATTCATTCCTCCCGACATCTGCGAGCTATCGCCAAATAAAGCAACCCAAGCGCCAACAGTGCCCATCAAAGCAATCAAAATGGAGGCAAGTAATTGATTAAATCGCGCACCTTGTCCGCGTAGGGTTAGCGTTGCCGCGATGATAAAAATCACCCCACAAACAGTGATAATCCATGCCGGAGCTTCATTTTCTTGCAATTCGATAGGGATAATTCCTTCTCCCATCAGCACAAAGAACACACCTACCGTACCCATAAACAATGCCAGTGCTTTTGGGTTTTGATGCTTTTTCTCAAGTTCCGGAGTACTCATGGTTTATTCGATTTTACTCATTACCGATTGCAATCCCAGATCCTGATACACCTTAATTCCGGTGACTCTATTTCAATCATCTCGCTGAATCACTATAAAACTACCCGGATCAACCAAACTGCCTAAGGTATCTCCGGGTAAATCTACCAATAAATACGGCTCAGAATCGATAAGCTGGGGAGAATCTACAGTAAAGGTAAATACTTTGTTAACCCGATTAATTCTCACTTCTGTTTGGAACTCATCCTCAAAATAGGTGCCGCTTAGCCCACGGCCTTTGGAAGTGCTCACTTCCAAATCAGGCAGATTTAAGTGATGGGAATAAGGCTCAGGATTATCGAGCACGTTATGAATGACCACATAATTGTAGCGGGCGTTTCTAATGATTTGCTGCAATGAAAACCGAATATCCTCGGAAAGAGTAAGGAAGCGCACTAATTTCTGGCGATGTCTTTCTGAAGTGAGAAAGTAATTCTGAACCTCTTCGGTGTAGTTTCCCAGTTGATAATCGACATACCAGGGTTCTTCATCTACCAACTGCGAGCGATATTTACTAAGATGTTCATCCATATAACGTTGCCGTGTTTGCAAGGAGGAAGAAGTTTGAATGTATAACTCATTCAGTCGTTTATCGATGTCGCGGTATTCTGACGGGATAATATCTTTATGGGCATTAAGCGCTTCGAATGAGCTTGTATTAAGTACATACGTGTTCCAAAACATGCCTGCTGAATAGATGAACTCATCAAATTCTTCATCAACTTCGCCCTCCAATAAATCTTTTATCACATACTCGCGCTGTTCATACCAAAGAATCTTTGCTTCAGCTTCGCGGATATCGCTAAGTAAATCCTGCTGAATACCCAAGAGAATAGCATCTACCGTTTGGCGATCTTTTCTGGCTTCGCTCCAATTATTGATTTGTAGTGCGATCATAATCCCTACAATCACCAGAAAAACCTCGCCTATTGCATACCAGAGGTAGGCTTTTGTTTCTCCGGTGGATTGTTTTCGAAGTTGTCGGAAGAATCGGAACATTAATCACCCTTAGATTAATTTAAAGTTGTCATCCCAACGCGAATGCAGGGGTTCTAATGAGTTCAAAAAGCTTTTAACATAGTATTAGATCCCTGCCTTCGCCCTCCTTTCATTGTAAAATTCCGGAGGACATGCAGGAATGACTCTAAAATGGATTAAAGAATTTCGCATATATAGAGCTTTTTACTTTGAATAGTAGCTAAAAATCTATCGATTTCGAATTCATAAACACCATTTTTAGCTCTCTACGCCAGCCGGCGGATTAATTAATATGACTATAAACGAATATATCTGTGAAATCCATTTTCGGTAGGTAATGTGAAATAAACTAATCCGTAACAGCAGCGTTACAGGTTTTATCCAACGCATGAGCTAATTCTTTACACATATCAATTGCAGCCTCTTGCGTACCAATTCTGAATCTCTGAAACTGGATGAGATCCCTTAACTCATTAATATGTTTCTGTTTAAATGTGTCATTCTCGACAAGTATCTCAAAGTTATACTTATATGATCTACGTCTTGAGTTGGTAGAGTCATACACAGATACGATGCCATTATCAGCATACTTCTGCAGATCTTCAGTCAAAGTTCTAAAGTAATCTAATTGGCCTTCCAGAAAAGATAATTCTTGATAATAAGTTGTTACTTTAAACTTTAGGGAGTTATTACGGATCTCTTTGAATTGCCCGGAATTTATGAGTTCATCATATACTGTTCTAGGCGGAACTGGCGAAGGATAAAAGCCAACAGTTAGCGCTATTTCTTCTGGCTTTAAATCATCAATATTCCCCGTGTGTAACGCTTTTGCGGTTTTATCAACATCTGCAATAAAGTCCTCCAGCAAGGTAACCTGATCATTGAAATATTGGACAATCTTCTCTGATTCTTCATATAAGCTATATACTGCCAATTCTGCCCGTTCAGCTTCCTTTCTTTGCTCATTCCAGTTATTGATTTGCAATGCAATTAATATTCCAATTACAACTAGCAAAATTTCCCCAAGTGCATACCAGAAGTATTTGCGGAGATTTCCGTTTTCGAGGAGTTTTTGGCGGATTTGTCGAAAGAAGCGGAGCATCTATAATTGAGCTTTTATATTCTTGATCAGATTTTGAGCCTCAGCTTTACTATCTACCAGTAAATTGATCGCAATGGAATGAGTCATTGTTTTAAACTTTGCCATATTAAGTATTTCAAAAACTACTTCTTCCCGATTTAGAATTTCTTCACCGAACTCTAAAAAAGAAGGGTACTTTATAGTATCAATTCGGGCACTATTCTGAACTCTGAGGCTATTTTCCTGAAGCTTCAAAGCGGCTTCCGGCCATATATCCACATATTTAAACACAGAAGGCATAATGGACTGGTCTTTCATATCATTATTTTTCTGAATGATCAGCTCTACTCGTTCAAAATCTTGGTAATACTCGATTATCTGATTTCTTAGTATCTCATTTGAGATAAGCTGAATATTACCCGTTGCGATTAACTCTGAAAAAGTTGGGTCATGAACAACAAAGGTTGTACGCCCCCAAAGAGAAGCCATTAATTCTCTGTTTTCTTCTGTTGAGTTGAGTTTACCGTCCCAGTTGTAAGCATTTATCAGTCCAACTGCTCTTTCGAAATGAATGGTCTCATTTGCGATATTACCATTTAGCGCTTCAACCTGAGTTTGAAGATCCTGCAAAAGACTTTTCAAATATTGGGTTTCTGTTAATGCATCTTTTCGCTCCTCATTCCAATTGTTTACCTGTAGCGCCAGCAATATCCCAACCATAACCAACAGAATTTCTCCTAACGCATACCAGAAGTATTTTCGAAGATTTCCGTTTTCGAGGAGTTTTTGGCGGATTTTGCGGAAGAAGCGGACCATCGATTAGTCTAAATTAGTTTCAAGTAGTCATCCCCACGCGAATGCAGGGGATCTAAAATGGTCTTAATGGCTTTTAACATAGTAGTAGATTCCTGCCTTCGCCCTCCATCCATTCTACTATTCCGGAGGACAGGCAGGAATGACCTTGTAAGTGGATCTTTTAGATTTAGGGATTTCACGGATAAACAGCTTGAATTCACAAACATCATCTATTCAGTTCATTTCTGATGTCTTCCATCAAT
Organism: Balneolaceae bacterium; assembly: GCA_017640605.1. GTDB lineage: Bacteria > Bacteroidota > Rhodothermia > Balneolales > Balneolaceae > HXMU1420-13. The sequence goes on from JAEPQH010000004.1 coordinate 145,341, forward strand.
TTGATATTAAAGGACAGTATGGTCTCATACTGTCGCTTATAATAGCTCATATCATTTAACACATAATCCAGGGCTATTTTAAATTCATTGCTTTCCTGAAGTGCTTCATAGTCAGAAGGTTTTGCTCCAACATATCTCCATTGAAAAGACTTGAAATATTTCGGATAAATTCTTTCCCTGAAAAAATTTGATAAATCGTAGCGATTCGTTACAGAAGTATTAAATAATGCCACATCATAATAAAGCAAGATATTCTCACGAAGAGAATCCGTGGTTAAAGTAGTAAATCCAACATTTTTAAGACTTTCATATCCTGCCGTTACCACTTCCGAGAAAGGAGGAAAAGAAACAGACGAAAAATGAGTATCCAGACTATCGTGATATGGGAGTCTCTTATTCATATGATTTCTGAGTAAACCCGCCGTTCGAATCTGTTCCTCAATGTCTTCAATGGTATAGGTGTATCTGGAACTGTCTACTCTGAGATCTCCTAGGATCTCATTCAAAAGCTCATTTTCCAGGCTCGCCAATTTTCTCTGCTCATTCCAATTATTCACTTGCAGTGCCAGCAATATCCCGATCATCACTAACAGAATTTCTCCAAGCGCATACCAAAAGTATTTACGGAGATTTCTGTTCTCAATTAATTTCTGGCGGATATTTCGGAAGAAGCGGAGCATTTATGACCCTCTTTTGGCTAATTCTGCTCTGATAGCATTTCTTAATTCTAACGTATAGCCTTGAATGGTCGAGATACGATCTCGGTAATTCCGAGCTATATCCACCTGATACCCTAAAACTCTAATAAATGCTTCGTTTTGAAGCATACGTCCATCTTTAGAGTACCGATGATTATGCCATTCACCATTATGCCACTCAATTCGATTAATTAGAAATTCTGGTTCAAGATCCTGTATAACTGGCTTTAACTCTTCATAAGTTATAGTTATGAATCCTTTAAATGCAGGTAACGTGGTTTCGTACATTCCTGATATCGAAGCCCTTAAAACTTCATTCGATATGATATCCAATCCGTTCGATTTAATGGTTTCATAGGGACCTGCATTGAAGCGAAATAGGAACTCAACGTTTAATGAGTTGTATAATTCAGCCAATCGAGCCTCATTAAGATTTACCTCGGAATTAATTGCTATAAGAAAGCTATCAATAGCAGACTCTTTGATCTCTATTCTTGGATTAAAAAAATCAGTGACCAATGCACTATCTCTTTCTGATGCAACTACCAGTTCTTGCAACATACCAATTTCGAACAGTTCTTTTTTTCTGTCTTCATTCCAGTTATTCACCTGAAGAGCCAACAAGATCCCAATCATAACTAGCAAAATTTCCCCAAGTGCATACCAGAAGTATTTGCGGAGATTCCCGTTTTCGAGGAGGGTTTTTCGGAGTTGGCGGAAGAAGCGTAGCATTGATTACCCTAAAGTTAATTTAAAGTTGTCATCCCCATGCGAATGCAGGGGATCTAATGTGTTTGTAAAGGCTTTTAACATAGTATTAGATTCCTGCTTTTGCAGGAATGACATTTTAAATGGATGTATGGAATTAAAGAATTTCACGGATTGATAATAATCACTTTGTCCCAGCTTACCTCATATTGTCGCTCGCACGCATTATTGGTGCCCACTTGCAGGTATGGAAACTCTCTGGATGTTGCCGACGGTGAAAATCCACCCGGAGCAATTGTATTAGACAAATAATTCTCGTTCGTGTATGGATTAAGGTGATAGATATCTACGGGTTCAGATGTATTATTAAATACCGGATACCACATATAGAAGGAAGCATAACCTTCTTCCAGAGTTCTATCAAACGATTCACTGCATGCCATTTCTTCAGAAGATTCAAACCCGAATTCTTCTATTTGGTCAAAAATCTCAGCCATGCTCTTTTCATTTACCAGATTTTGAAATTCAATCCAGATAAACATCTGATATTTTCGAAAGATATCCATCTGTTGTAAATACAAACCATTTAGCTCCTGATAACTGCGTAAATGATTCCGGAACTCTATATCCGAATGGAAAAATTCTATGCGCTTGGCAAAACTCTCTGGATCCGTTTTAAACATCCAGTCTTTTGATCGTAGATAGCGCTGATTTTCCAATTGCATGGTTTTTAGATCTTCTCCCAGAGCATCCATTGTTTGAAAAGCAGCATTGAGTCTGCGAACTTGGAAAATGATACTGGAAAAACGCTCCGAAAAAAGTCGCTCATTCTGTAAAATCGTATTCACATTTTCATTATACACCCAAGCAGAGGAATTTCCTTTTATCATAGGATCAATAATCAGGCCCCTTGGGTTTATAATGCGAATACCATCTACAAATTCGGGCTCCAAAGTTTTACTGAAAATTTGATGATGCACCGAATCCAGTTGTATGGCCGGCATCAGGTGATAGGTCGGATCCTGTGAAACGATTGGCTCTATCGAGGCAACAAAGTCCGATAATAATTTAATAGCTTCCTCTTCCTGTTTACGCTCTTCATTCCAATTATTGATTTGAAGTGCGATCAAAATCCCAATCACAACTAAAAAAATTTCTCCTAGCGCATACCAGAAGTACTTACGGAGATTTCCGTTTTTGAGGAGTTTTTGGCGGATTTGGCGGAAGAATCTCAACATGATTTGAACCGCGGATTTTTGGATTAAAGGATTTCACGGATTTGAGGATAAGAATCTATATAATTCTGTCCCGTAGGGACAATACATGGGTAGAAAAAGAAATCCAAAAAGATTTGCACGTGCCGTAGGTACGTAATGTGACGAATATGGGGCAAATAAAAAATGTATTCATCGTATCAATCATATAATGTACCTGACGGCACATGGTGGTTGGTTACAAATTTTTCTACCAACAGTTAGTCCCTACGGGACATCTTGATTTCAATCCCAAAAACAAACCAGAAGTATTTTCGGAGTTTCCCGTTTTCGAGGAGTTTTTGGCGAATTTGGCGGAAGAATCTAAGCATCAGCTACCTTATTCCTTTCGGTTGACATATTTTCTGGTTGGTTCACTGTTATAAAACCATTGAATGTTGATCGGCTCGCCATTTTCATTCCTTTCTATCGAAACGGTGTAGGCAGTAAATCCGGCAACCGCTAAAGAATCAGTGGTGATTTCTGTTAATAGTATCTCTGAAAAGTAAAAAGCAGCTCTATCATCTAAATTTTCCCAAAATAGAAGCTCATACTTGGTATTGATTCTTGCTCTCTCCATAATTTCCTGTTCATCGGTGTAAACAAAAACACCTTCATAGTTGCCTTGTATGGGAAACCCTGTCATACCATACTCTGTAAGAAACTTTGGTAGCTCAGAACGATCATTCAATAAATACCTGATGCTCATATAATTAGCTACTGCTTTATCTAGCATTCGAGTACCATATTGTATCATCCCTCTGAGTGACTGCCTGTAATTCGATAGTTGTCGCTTGTGATAGGCGTCTGTCTTAAAATAATTGATAGCTTCTGGGGATGGCAATGACTTATCACTGATATACCATTCTTGAGTCTGGTGCAGGTACCCGGAATACTGATTAGTAAAATCAATAATCTCCTCCTGAACAGTATTCAGATAACTCTGATCTTCGACATATATTGAATTAAGTCGCTTCATCAGGTCACGATACTCCGCGGAAATTCTATCTTTATATTCAGATAAGAGTTGAAAAGAGCGATCGCTGATGATGATGTCGTAATAACCCAGACCTGAATTTAACACATCCTGAATATTCAGATTGGGATCTTCCTCAAGATTAAGGCGATCTTCAATAATTCGCGTGCTTATGGTGTCCATCTTGTTGTGTCAATCTAAGGCTAAACTGAGTTCTACGATATCGTTGTATAAGTCTTCCTGAACCTCTGTAAGAATCTGGTCGATAGTATTTTTAGTTCTTCGCTCTTCATTCCAGTTATTCACCTGCAAAGCCAGAATTATCCCAATCATCACCAAAAGTATTTCCCCCATCGCATACCAAAAGTATTTTCGGAGATTCCCATTTTCGAGGAGTTTTTGGCGGATTTTTCGGAAAAATTTCAACATGGTTTGAACTGCGGATTTATCGGATTAACGAATTTTCCAACCATCTGTAAAATCCGTGTTTCAAACATAGTATTTCGGAAAAAGCGGAGCATTAGTTTATCGTTTCAATTAGTTCTATGGTATCGTCAATATGTACTAACAAATTTTCATAAATCCTTATGTACTGAATAGTGATTGAATTAACCATTGCTACTAAGTTTTTATACTCCTCATCATAAAGCAAAGAAATTACTTTCTCCTCATTAAAAGCCTTTGACCTAATAAATGCATTGAAATCCGTCATGAATTGCTTATCCAAAAAATATACTACTACATTTCTATTCCAGAGGTCTTCAGCTGTTTGCTCGATGTTCGAAGCATTGTCGAGTTCAGCTTTAACTTGCCTTAGCTTAATTGTTAGTTCGCTTCTATCGGTTATTTTTTGATTAGAACTTAGTTCTTGTTGCAGTATCGGTAAGTCTAATGTGATTGATGCACTACTGATCAACCTGAAGATGAGACTGGGGTTATTCTTTAGTGTATCTATGTATGAATCTGAATTCAAGTAATTATCAGACCATTTTAGGAATAAATTATTAACCTCAAGCCGTGCCTCTACATGGCTCTTAGCTTCTGTCAATTCAGCCTTCAAATTTTGTTTCGTAATCTCTGAAATGTCTTTGGCTTTTCTACTCTCATTCCAATTATTCACCTGAAGGGCTAAGAGAATCCCAATCATCACCAACAGAATTTCTCCAAGCGCATACCAAAAGTATTTACGGAGATTTCCGTTCTCAATTAATTTCTGGCGGATATTTCGGAAGAAGCGGAGCATCAGTTATGGATCCAATCGTTTTAATTCTTCTTCAATACGCTCAATAATCAGCAAAGACTTATCCTGAAGGAGTTCGTAACCGACAACAGAACCACCTCGATTAATTTCAATATCTGATAAAGCACCTCTGATTCCTTCAATCTCTTTCATTTTGATGATATAAAGCCGGCTATCCGGACTATCCTCTAGCCCATTTACACCGGAGTCTGACATACTTTCCATGATGGTATCTCTTAAATCGATTTCTATTAATTCATTTACTTTTGAACGATAAATTAAATGAAAAGCTGACCACTCGTCTTCCAACTTATTCATGGACTCTACATTTTGATAAAAATCTCCAATTTCCCTGATTAGCGTATCATTTTTTATCAGTGTTAAGTTTCCTGTTGATTGAAGTTGCGTCCAGGCATTGTCTACAAACACAGGATGAGGTAGAAACCAAGCATGATTGAGTGCAGTAAACCAAAGGGTATGATCCGTTACCTGATCCGGATTGTTCATTGAATCAAGTAGTAGATTTATATTGGCAACCTGATTTTTGGAAAACTGAACTAAGCGCTTAGCTTCCATTCTATTTCTTTCAAAATCCACCTTTAGTTCTTTCAGGTAAAAACTCTCCCTTTCCCTCATTTTACGTTCTTCGTTCCAGTTGTTGATTTGAAGAGCAATCAGAATTCCAATCACAACCAGTAGGATTTCTCCTAGCGCATACCAGAAATATTTACGGAGATTCCCGTTTTCGAGGAGTTTTTGGCGGATATTTCGGAAGAATCTCAACATTTTATTCTAGTTCTTTTTTTAGAAGTACAATTAATGAACTTTGTTCGTCTATTAATCCCGACAAATATTCGCTGTAAAGTTCAGCTGTTTCGAGTTTAAAAGTAACTGTATTCCACAATTCAAGATTCTCAGCCAAAGCGGTGTAATCGATAGAAGGTCCTCCCGGTATAAGAAAGGCTTGATACCTTTCCATTGCAACAGCCTGATAATTAAATGACCTGATAATAAAAGGTTCGATAGTATTCAGATACTGATCTTTGATGTAATCATCCATCGCATTTGTGAATTCAATAGCCGTGTAAAGCTCAAAAAACTTCTGTTTAAGTTGTGTATTCTGAACATGAGTCAGATATCCGTTATTCTTGAATTCATTTAGCACCGGATAAGATAACTTGAGGCTCCAGGCTGTAGAAAGTGCGCCAAGAGTGTTTTTCAGTTCATTTAATGAGTCTGGATGCCCCGAACTAAGAAGATTCAATGTCCTTTTATTGAGCTCTATAACTAACTGATTCATTTCCAGAAAGTTTTGTTTTACTGGGATATCAGATTCAATTTCTTCAATAATCCTTTCATAATAGTTCTGCAGCTGCTCGTGTTCTATTCTGTTTTGATTCCAGTTACTAACCTGTAGCGCCAACAATATCCCGATCATCACCAACAGAATTTCCCCTAAGGCATACCAAAAGTATTTACGGAGATTACCGTTTTCGAGGAGTTTTTGGCGGATATTTCGGAAGAATCTCAACATGGTTTGAATCGCGGATTTGTGGGACTAAGGGATTGCGCGGATGTAGCACATATTAGTTTAATCCACGTTAATCGAAAAATCGGTGTTAATCCATCTATCGGTGTAATCCGTGTTTCAAACATTGTATTTTCGCAAGAATCGTAGCATTATTGGGAAATAAGGTAAGCATCAATCTGATTGATACATTGCTGAATCATTTCACTTGCACCACTGAACCCAAGGCTTTGTACATTTCTGCTATTGATAGTACTACGGGCAATACCTTTAAACTCCATATCCGAAATAATTTTCCTCAAATTGGATGGGTTGGCACTTTCAATATTATTGAACGTGGATACAGGAAAGCCTTGCTCAATCATATAATCCCGATACTTATTAATGTTGTAAATAGACAGATCGCGAAATGCTATGTTATTGACACCGTCTCCTACGAATTCTGTATAGTAGTCTGTAAGTGTTCGTATTAAGGAGTCAGGCACTGTGGCTGGAATAGTTAGTTGCTCCAATTGATCAAAACCGAAGGTGATTGGGTTATACGCAGAGGCCCGATGGAGTCTGTCGATGTAAAAGTTTAGTGAATCATCGGGAATATCTTCTGCATCTTCAGTTAGTCTTATCAAATCAGTAATCACAATTGAATTGAATCTATTGGCTGCTTCTATATTTGATAAATCCTGTACCATATTTTGCCTTATTTCTATCAACGCTTCATTAACTGCTATTTCAGCTTTTCTTGTTTCATTCCAATTGTTCACTTGCAAGGCTAATAGAATCCCGATCATCACTAAAAGAATCTCCCCAAGCGCGTACCAGAAGTATTTGCGAAGGTTACCGTTTTCGAGGAGTTTTTGGCGAATTTGGCGTAAGAAGTTCAGCATTATTCCAACTCCGAAACTAGATCTATAAAGTGGGTACCCGCCGAAATCAGCGCTTCATACTGTACAATTAAATTGGTGCGAATAGATACCCGTCCTGCCGCTGCAGCAACAGCTGGATCATTTAATACGTTTTGGAATGCAGTATTTATTTGTTCTATTGTTAGCTCTTTTTCACTAAAGTACATATCAAAAAGGGGGATAAAAGTGCCTTTGGCGCCGGCTGCTGCTTCCATTGCCTCAATGAATTCATTTGTGCTCACTTCCTGATCTCTAGCTTCCTGCACCACATCGTAATACTCAAACAGTAACTGCTCAAATTCTGTATCCCTGAGTTTACCTAATAAGCCGGAATTTTTTAATGCTTCATATCCACTGTCGTTAATATTGATATAATCCTCAACAAAAATTGCGGACATCATATCAAAAAAGCGTTCAGGATTAATCTCTTCAACCTTCATAATACTGATATACTCTGCCGCCAAAATTCTGGCTGAGTCTTTAACTGCAATCATTTTCTGAGCAGCAGCAATATCCTGTTCCATATTTTTTGCAATGCTATTAAGCGAAGCAACTAACTCATTATTCTCAATTCGACTTTGATTCCAATTATTGATTTGCAGCGCGATCAAGATTCCTATCACAACAAGTAATATTTCCCCCAAGGCATACCAGAAGTATTTGCGGAGATTTCCGTTAGCAAGAAGTTTTTGGCGAATATTTCGGAAGAAGCGGAGCATTATGATTTAATTGTTTGGATCCAATAGCTGATATTAACATTGTCCCGAAGGGACATAATGTTGGTAGAAAGAAGACAATGTCTTATTAAACTCGTGCCGTAGGTACGTAATATATTTGGTGTGTCTCTTAGTGCCATCTTCATCATCTCATTCAAGGCTACTAAATATGTATCTTTCATCATAATCCACATCAAATTTTTCCAAGAATTCCACATACTCATCTCTAAATGATTTCTGCTTATGATGTGCTTCCTGTTTTCTAATATAATCGATCACCATAGGTAATTGTGACCGAGAATAGGAAAAGGCACCAAATCCTTCTTGCCAGGAAAAACGCCCTCGGGTTAATGCCATTTTGTTAATCCATTTAGAAGAATCCTGTTTTACCAATTTCATGAGTTCTGAAAGAGATTGAACTGGGCGTAACCCAATTAACAAATGAACATGATCAGGCATGCCGTTTATTTGAATCATTTTATGTCCATTAGCCTGCACAATACCCGTAATATATTTGTACAAATCATTTTTCCAGCTGTTATCAATTATACAATCACGATTTCGGACTGCAAAAACACAATGAATATGTATTTGTGTATAGGTATTAGCCATCAATCACTCATAGGATGTACCTAACGGCACATTGGTGGTGGGTTAAATTTCTTTCTACCGATATTAAGTCCCTACGGGACAATATTTTCCCATAATCATGCTTAAATGTTTGTTTATTTTGATCTTTTTTCATCCCATCATCCATTCAATTAATTCTAAGTTGTCATCCCCACGCGAATGCAGAGGATCTAAAATATTCGTAAAGGCTTTTGACATAGTATTAGATTCCTGCCTGCGCCCTCCATCCATAGTATTATTCCGGAGGACATGCAGGAATGACGTTGTTAATGGATTTTGGGATTTCGCGGATACAGAGTTTGTCACTTCGAGTGGTAACAAGAAGTCTAAAGAGCTTGAATCCACAAATAACATATTTAGTTCTCTCCGCCAGCTGGCGGATCGACATGACAAAAACGAGAGAATCCGTGTTAATCCGGAAATATGTGAAATCCAGAACTCCTCTAAAGCTCTGATCTGCATGCATATTTCAAAGATTGTATTTCGGAAAAAACGGAGCATTGCTAGGTATCGTTTAGTGATTCGGATAGTTCAGTAAGCACATTTTGGGTACTGGTCTGAATATTAGCCCACCATAAATAAATTATATTGTTCGTGTTATAGACATGGTACAAATGAATATAAGTGTCGGTTGATCGTAAAAAATCAACAAGGTCATCACCATTCATTTCTAAGAGGGGGTGGGGCTCAGGCGACCAGTCAAAGTTTCCTAATTTATCAATGGCCTTAATGAATTCGATGCTCGCAAGATATTCACTGTATTCCCGATCAAAACCCGGAACACCAACTGCTTTCAGTCCTTTAAGATTTTCCTCATTCTTACTTAATGCCCAGAGCAAATCCTGATTCTTAATGAGGCTTAACTTACCGGATGACTTTGCTTGTTCATAGGAGGTAATGGGAAACTCTGAAAAGAAAAACATCATTGATTCTCTCAACATTGTTTTAAGTGAATCATCAGATACTGTGATTTCCTCACCCGCTGAATACTCGAGCAATTGTTTAAGAACGTTCTTGCGGTGGTCTGCTTCCTGAAACTGTTCATTGGCATCTTTCGATAAGGATTCATGATCCGTTTTTAAAGCCTGTAACAAAGTAACTCTATCGGATTCAACTTTTCGAACCTCATTCCAATTGTTCACCTGAAGCGCCAGCAGAATCCCAATCATAACCAGCAGAATTTCCCCTAACGCATACCAAAAGTACTTACGAAGATTTCCGTTTTCGAGGAGCTTTTGGCGGATATTTCGGAAGAATCTAAGCATCGATCACCCTAAAGTTAACTTAAAGTAGTCATCCCCACGCGAATGCAGGGGATCTAAGATGTTTGTGAAGGTTTTTGACATAGTATTAGATTCCTGCCTTCGCAGGAATGACCAACAAATTGTACTGTGATGTGAATTCATTCCCCTTTTTCGTCCCCGTTTTTCTTATTCACTTTGATCCAACCAAATAACAACCTTATCCCCAATCTTGCAAACAAGATTATAGCAATCACTGTTATTATTGTAAAGGTATCCATTGTTTTAAGCGAACCTGCAGCGGAAAATATCTGTAGGTTCATCTACGCAGGTTATTCTAAATTGTTAAGTCATTAGCTAAGACCCAACAGGTAAAGGCAAACCGGCGGTAACACCATTATTTCGTCTGGCTTTAGCTAACTCAGGCATTCCCGGTAATTCCCAGAATTCGTGATACTTGGGATGACGTCGAAAATCATCAGGAAATTCTTTTCTTCCCTCCCTCAATGTAAACTCATTTAGGATGGTCCCGAATAATGATTTCTTTTCATACCCATCAAACAACACCCGTAATGCTTCGTCATAATCACCGATATGAGCCAACATTGAAGCATATTGCAAGGGCAGTTCAGTGTATGTTGCGGGATGTTGCTGCATATGATCGCTAAGTCGTTGCGCCACATTTAATGTGTCTAGGAAGGCATCCACTTCAATCACTCTAATTGAACTAAGGTCTGTATCCCAGTAATCCATAAAAACTGATCTCTTCTCCCATAATTGAGGAAGAGGATTAGTTACGATACCTCCCTCCAATGCTAGAGTAGACATGATATTATCTGGGATACAGCCTCCACATTGTTGTACTGTTCTTCGCGCCATTTCATCCATACCAAGATGAAATGCATATTCACTCTTCACCCTTACCAAAATGGTATTCAAAGGATCCAGTGCAATAGCTCTGTTAATAGATCTTAGCGCATTTTCAGTATCTCCAACCATTCTGTAATAATCCATTAGGCTATAATGTGTGAACGATGAATTGGGCGCTAACTCTACCCCCCGTTTCACATGATATTCTGCTTTTTCAATATTCACATTCACAAAAGAGAACCAGGCCCCAAGTGCAGAGTGTGCTCTGAAATTTTCATCATCCAATTCAATGGCTTTTTCTAATGCATTCTGAACTTCAACCAAATACTGTTCTTCTGAAAACCCACTCAATCGAACAAAACTGAAGATCATAGAGGTTGCATACGCCGACCATGCATCACTAAATGTCGGGTCTAGTTCTGTTGCTAGTCGTAGCTGATCTATTGCGTCTTTACGTGTTTCATCACTCTTGAATCGCTGAGCCCATGAAGACAATCCTCGCAGGTATTGTTCATATGCCTGTGGATTTACCTCGATCCCGGCCGATCTGCCCGTACCCCCTCCTACACCAAGGCGAATTTGCAATACAGTTGCAAGGTTACTGACGATCTCATCCTGTATCACAAAAATATCAGATTCTTCACTTTCAAAGGTTTGAGACCAGACCTGATAGCCATCACTTGCTCTTATCAATTGTGCGGTAACCCTTAAACGGTCGTCCGATCTACGCACACTGCCATCAAGTACATGTTCTACCGCTAAACTACTTCCAATTTCAGTGAGATTGGACTCATCACGAAAAGCAAACGATGAAGTTCTGGCTGCCACCTTCAAATCCGGATACTGAGACAAAGCATTTAGCAATTCTTCCGATATCCCATCAGCAAAATATGCCTGATCCCCATTTGGGGAAAGATCATTAAATGGTAAGACTGCTATTGAAGCATCATTAATTTCAACTATTTCAGCCTGATCAACTTTAGATGTTGAATAATGAATGATCTTCTCAGCCACAAAGAATATCACGATCAAACTCAATACCCCGATGATCACGTGATTTAGCTTCTGACCAGTAGCTTTGTTGAATGATTCTTCAACTTCGATCTCATCGGTCTTCTTAACGCCTTCTGGTGTTAATTCGAAGACCCAACCAATTACAACGGCAATTGGGAAGCCCGAGAGTAGTAGCAAAATTACGGCAGTATCTACCCAATCCGGTATCATCAAAGGATCTTCGATCAAAGTAACAACTTGCATGATCAACCAAGCCGTTACGGTATACGCGGTCGCTACCCTAAATACATTTCTTCTTTTTAGCTCCTCTAAGAATTGTTGAATCTTCATTCCCGATTTTAAGAATATCTGTGTTTGTTCTGTATGATGCTTCCCCGACAGAAAGAACGTTCTATAATTTCACATTGTCAATGCATCTGCACTTTCGTTTCTTAAGCGGATGTCAAAAATTCCACGACAAATATTACCTGTAATTGTGTTTGCCCAGTTTGCCGGCACCTCGCTTTGGTTTGCCGGAAACGCGGTGGTAAACGATCTCATAATAGAGCTGGATTTACTTGAAATGTTTATTGGCTTTATTGCCATGGCCATTCAATCGGGATTTATAATCGGAACGCTGGTTTTTGCCTTACTGAATATTGCTGATCGCTTCTCACCAGTAAAAGTATTTTTGATTTGTTCACTTGCAGGAGCGGCCTTCAATCTGACTACCATTTGGAGTTCCAATTTTACCGAAGTGATGTTGAGCCGGGTGGCAACCGGTTTTTTTCTTGCGGGCATCTATCCGGTGGGGATGAAAATTGCCTCTGATTGGCATAAAGGCGGACTCGGAAAAGCACTGGGTTATCTGGTTGGAGCTTTAGTGGTGGGAACAGCTTTTCCGCATTTGTTAAAAGCGTTAGGAGGGAATCTTCCATGGCGATTCGTTCTAATCGGAACTTCCGTTTTTGCAGCTCTTGGAGGATTAGTGTTGTTTTTCACTATAAAAGACGGACCTCATCGAACGCCGGGCAAAGGATTCTCTTTCAATGTTAAAGCTCTGATTGAGTTGTTCAAAATCCGGAACTTCCGCTCTGCTGCTTTCGGGTATTTCGGACATATGTGGGAGCTTTACACGTTCTGGACTTTTGTTCCCGTATTACTTACTTACTATTTAGTAAACAATTCCAATGCCCATCTAAATATTCCGATTTGGTCTTTTATAATTATCGGAATTGGTGGAATTAGCTGTGTTATCGGCGGATACTTATCAATTAGTAAGGGAAGTAAGCGTGTTGCTTTATTTTCTTTGATGGGCTCGGCACTTTGTTGCTTTCTCATCCCCTTTAGTTTTTCAGCGCCAATCATTCCATTTCTGCTGATAATGATACTTTGGGGAATATTCGTAATCCCTGACAGTCCACAATTTTCTACCATGGTTTCCCAATCAGCCTATGCAGAATATATCGGAACCGGGCTCACCATTGTTAATTGTATTGGCTTTTCCATTACCATCATAAGTATTCAGCTTGTGAACTTAATTTGGTCGGCCACGGCAAATTCATATGTGTTTTGGATCATATTAATCGGACCAGCTTTTGGGATATGGTCAACCCTTAAGTTTTCACCTGAAACTGATTAGCTGCCGGAATAATCGACCAATGTGATTTGCCAATCATTTTTCCAATGGCCGTTCTCTTGTAACCAGCGTTTAGCGTTTTCTCGCATAGCAGCGATATCGGCTTCCATTCTGTCTCTCAACTTAAGATAGTCTGCATCTTGCTTGATAAAATCATGAACCGGGTTCGCATCAAGAAACGTGTATAGATTTGCTTTGGATTTTCTCTCAAAATGAATCTCTTCTAGAATTTCTATAAACGTTGACTTATCCCTTCGAACAGATGTGCAGTCCATGTAGTCCATTAAATCCTGTACAATCTCTCGCTTTATATCCCCATCAAAACTAAAATAGCTTTCGGCTTCTTCGCATACTGCTTCGGCCAAAGGCTGGGCAAGCTCGGGCTTATTTAACTTGCGAAATAACTCGCTTGCTAACGCCAAATCCTCCAGATAATAAAACTCGTTTAGTTTAGCGGTTGCTAAGTCAGGAAAATTATCGATTAGATAGTTTTCGGCTTCCTCATACCATCCTCCATTTAAATACATAAACATAAAGGGTTCAAATAGTGCATAGTCAGAAGGATCGGTATCCTCAAAATCCACCACCTGCTGCATTACTACCCGCATACTATCATACTGTTGCGTATATAAGAAATAATCGAATTTTAGCTCCAAAAGGCTGAAGTTCTCTGAAAAATCCTCTCTTAATTCATTTCGCATTTGCTCAGCTAAAAAGTAAAACCCCAGATCAAACGACATCTCAGCCAGATTAAACTTGTGCGTCATATTACCGGGCTCCAACAGGTACGCCTGATATGCCAATATAAAAGCTTCATCAAGTTTTCCGAATGGCTGATCGCGCATGAACTCTGCTTTTAAGCTTAATGCGAGCGAATTTTCTGGATTTCTTGTAATGTTTACTTCCATCAAGCGTACAGCTTCCTCAAATTCATCTTCATCGTAAAGAAGTCGGGCTTTAGCATCCAAAGCCAGAGCGTTAAAGGGATCGGCTTCATAGGCTCGGTTTATCAACTGTTCGGAAAGCGACCAACTATCTGCTACCTGTGAATACCAAATCATCACCTCTGGATTTCCGGGTAACAATTCGTGTGCTTTTTGAAGGGCAATTCGAGCTTCATCAAAATTATCCAAATGGGTATGATAAAGCCCTAATGCCGCGTAAGCCAAACCGCGTTGAGGATCGATCAGCAATGCGCGATCGATGTTTAATCGCATTTTATCGAGCTTTTCCTTTCGGTTGATGTTGCCATACATCCCCAATAAATCATAGGCAATAGCTCTTCTAGCATATGCTTCGGCAAACTGATCATCCTCAAGAATCACCTTATCCAGCAACAAAATGGATTCATTTATTTCGGTTGCTTTTCGATTTGATAGCAGCTGAATAGCCTTCAAGTAATCGTCCAATGCAGCTGTATTCGAGGTTAGCTTTTGCGAGATTGCGTCTCTTTTTTCGGGAATTAACCGAACTTCTAATTCCTGTAAAACCTCCGATGAAATCTCGTCCTGAATTTGAAACAAATCATTCGCAGAATATTCTCTTTGAAAGGTTTCCGACCAAACATGGAATCCATCCTCTGTTTTTATTAATTGGGCAGTTATCCGAATTTGATTTCCGAACTTTCTAACACTTCCTTCCAACACATGATCAACACCTAATTCACTACCGATTTTCCGTAAATCCTGATTATCTCCTTTAAACTGAAACGATGAGGTCCGACCCGCTACTTTAAGTCCTTCCACTTTGGCCAGAACATTTAGTAATTCTTCCGACAATCCATCCGAAAAATACTCCTGATCCTGATTTTCACTCATATCCACAAAGGGTAAAACGGCAACTGAAGCTGTCTGTACTTGCAGCGTATCGCGTTCAATAATCCGCCCTTCTGCAAAAAACAGTCGCTCAACCACCATGAATACAATAACCGTTGCCAGTACCCCTATGATTATTTGATTGAGTTTTCGATCACTGAGTTCTTCAAATTCTTCGCTTACTTCAACTTCGTCTGTTTTGCGGATTCCATCGGGAGTCATTTCATATATCCATCCCGCAATAATTGATATAGGAAATCCTATGATTAGTAAAACGATGATAGTGGTAATCCAGAAATCGTCGATACCCAGGTAAGGAAATACAGAAACGATAATCTGAATTATCAACCAGGAAGTAACGGCGTAGGCAGTAGCTACCCGAAATACATCGCGACGTTTGAGTTCTTTAAAAAGGTTCGAAATCTTCATTCCGTTTGATGAATTATATATTCAAAATGAAAAATTCAAAATTTATACCCTTTTCCAGTTTAGAAGTACACATCTGCAATTCTCCTATTGCCACTGAATTTTAGTGAACATTGCCGGATCTATGTCAGCTTCTTTAAAACGTTTTGCCAAATTTGGGGTGTCCTTTAGATCGAAGTAAAGTGCATTTCCAAAAGTTACAATTCCCAATGCCAGATTGGCCGGTCCACCCGGCATACTATCTATATATCGGATAGCAGCTCGAGCCTCTTCTGTTTTTCCAAGTTTAAATAGTGTTATCGCTGCTAAATCATCTATAAATTCAGCCCTGTTTTTATATTCGTCGAAAATTTCTTTTGCCAGCTCATCTTGTTCTAAAACCGCCGCTAAAAATGCATTGAATTGAAGTGACCAGATATCTTGTGCATTCCAATTTATTATACCATTTGGGTATGCGGATGCAATTCGTTCATCTTCTTGATGTACGCCGATGATCACATGGGCAAAGGTATTTAAAAAATCATTGGTACCTATGGCTCGTTTACTGCGATCAACTTGCTTGTACAACTCTTCAGACCCGCCTTCTTTCATGCCAACCGTTATTCTGTACATCCATGCATTCAGATTTAAGGGATCAGATTGAACTGTAAATTCTACATCGCTAAGAACTGTTTGGTGTGCACTCAGCAACGTGAAAACTTCAACAGACCAAATACCTCCTACCGGAAATGCTTCCGCATCGCCCATCGCTTGTAGTGTTTTTTCTTTCAATTCCGGTAACTGATACCAAGAATCACTAAAAAACACAGCGTTCATCTCTGCCAATAGTCCAAGTACCGGGTCATCTACTCTGCCGGTAGCGTAATCGAGCGACTCTATGATTCCTTCCCGAGCTTCGAGATAGGACATATTCAGTGTTGAGCCACCGGGATCTGCAATTAAATGGGAATAGGCATCCATTTTTTGCATAGAGGCTAATCCAAAATTCGGATCTAAGTCCAAAGCTACATCAAAATAATCGTTTGCCACCCAAAGTCTGTCCAGATCACTTGTATTATGTGCATCTCGATAAATTTCCATGCCCTTTTGATATTCCTGAAAGGCTTGCACGTTGCGAGTTCCAGCGGCAAACATTTTTTCACGACGCTCATCATCAAGAAATACATCCAAAGTTTTGGCTATTTCTTCGGCAATATCGGTTTGAACTTCAAATAAGTTCTCGGTGCTGCTATCATAGGTTTCGCTCCATAAATGAAATCCGTCTTCTGCCCGAATGAGCTGTGCAGTAACCCTAAGTTGATCTCCAATTCGCCGAACCGAGCCTTCTACCACATGGGCCACACCCAATGTGTCGGCAATGATACTAATGTCGATGTCTTTGCCTTTAAACTGAAAGGCAGATGTGCGGGAAGTAACTTTTAACTCGGGTAACTGAGCCAGAGAATTCAGTATCTCCTCGGTCAAACCATCGCTGAACCAATCCTGATCTTTATTCTCCGACATATCCGCAAATGGAAGTACCGCCACCGACTGTTGGGATACTTGGGAGATGAGTGGTTCTTGTTCTTCTACCATCTGAGTGGGAGCAAAAACAAGGCGCTCGATGAGCAATACTAGAATCAATAAACTTAAAACAGAAATGATGATCACATTCAGTTTTTTTCCCGTTTGATTGGTTACCGATTCTTCAATGGTCACCTCATCAGATTTCTTCATTCCATCGGGAGTCAACTCGAAAGCCCATGCAATGATGATTGCAATTGGGAATCCTACTGTCACCAATACAATAATGGCGGTATCGAACCAATCAGGTAAAGCAAGTGGTTCTTCAATTACGGTAACAATCTGAATGATCAACCAACCGGCGAAGGCATAGGCCGTAGCTACTTTAAAGACATTTCGTCTTTTTAGTTCGTTGATTAGATTAGATAACCTCATAGAATGTCCCCTTAAACTGAATGCACTTAATAAACGGAAAAAACACTGATTTTCTAGTTACAATCCTATCCCATTTTTTGCCTCAAAAAATCGTTTTTATTTGATAACACAATGAATTGCTCAGTTTCATTAATTTCGTGATCAAATCTCTTAATCAATATCTATATGCGCCCGCTTTATATTGTTGTTTTATTAACAATTGTTTCATGCACTAACCAGCCTATACCCGCCGACAATAATACCACAAAGGCCGCCTTAACCTGGCCGGAATGGTACACTCCATTAGACACTGTAAGAGTGTTGAGCTGGAATGTGGAACATTTTGTGGATGATTTTGATAATCCCTACATCGATAATCGAAGAGAAAACAATCCCGCAGAAGATTTAGGAGAACGTCGCCTACAACTTGCAGAAGTACTTAAGAAGGCTGATGCTGATATCGTAGTTTTTCAGGAATTCGAGAGCAGTTCTTATGCTCAAAAATTAGCCGAGGAGTATTTTCCTGAACTCGGATATCAAGTATTTGGCGGCTTAGAAAGTGACGACTGGTACATGAATGTGGTAGTTATGAGCAGGGTTCCACTTGGCACGTTCTATGGATATGCACATGCTAATACTCCCATCATTGATCAGTTTGATGAGGAAGGCAATCCTGAATCTCAGGCATTTTTGAATAACCGAATGTGGAGCGTGGATGTACTTGTGAATGATGATTATGATTTCAATTTAACCGGCGTTCATTTAAAAGCGGGTCGCGGAGAACGAAATGCTGCTTGGCGACTAGGAATGATCCAACTAATGAGAAATCAGTTTTCTAAATTTACGGCATTAGATAATGATCAAAATTTGTTAGTAGTGGGTGATTTTAACGCCACTCCGGATAGCCCCGAATTTCGATCTTTCCTGGGTGATTCTACCCAACTTCGTTTTCTTGATCCTTTAGCCGGAACCGATGTATTTACTCATCCTGCAGATTCTGTGTTCTGGAGAATCGATCACATTATCCCGAATGAATATTTGATGCCGGAAATTGTCGAACAACGAGTTCAGGTATTTACCCCTTTTTCGCCTGAGTCGATGGATTTCATTGCCGATCATTTACCGATGATCGTAGATATAATTGCCACCGAACAGTAGCATTTTGATTGTCGCATATCTTTAATAGATTTGTTGCATGAAAATTTTAGGCATAGATGTTGGAGGCTCCGGAATAAAGGGAGCTATTGTAAATACAAAAAAAGGGGATTTGATTACCGAACGGTATCGAATTCCAACCCCGCAACCGGCAACACCCAACGCGGTAATTAATACAATCACAAAAATTATTAAGCACTTTGACTGGCATGGCCCGGTGGGCGTAGGTTTTCCCGCCGCCGTTGTGGATGAAGTGGTTCGTACGGCTTCAAATATCGATGAAGCCTGGATAGGTATAAATGCCGCTAATAAAATTGAGAAAGTGACAGGCTGTCCCACTCATTTGGTTAACGATGTGGATGCTGCGGGCTTCGCCGAAATGAAATTTGGTGCCGGTAAAAAGGAAAAAGGTATTGTGCTTATTGCTGCCTTTGGCACAGGAATTGGCACTGCCATTTTCAATAAAAAGAAGCTGCTTCCTAACACCGAATTAGGCCATATTTTACTTAATGGAATGGTTGCCGAGCATTATGCCGCAAACTCCATCCGCGAAAGAGAAGAACTCACCTTTGAAGAATGGGGCAAACGTGTAAACGAGTATCTGTCGCACATGGAAAAGTTGTTCTATCCAAATCTCATCATTATTGGTGGTGGTGTAAGCAAAAAGTTTGATCAGTTTGTGAACTACCTGGATTTAGAAACGCCTGTTGTTCCTGCTAAAAACCGAAATCATGCCGGTATTATTGGTGCTGCATTGGCTGCGAAATCGTTAAATTAACGGTTTAAACACATCCGCATTAAGAGCAACCTAGAATAATCGACAGGCTTAAGTACCAACAACTAGTCACAGTTAATTAGATGGCTTGAATTCTTTATTCGGACTTCAAAAGAACAAAGATTTGTCAAAATTGGCCGTTTTTCAATAGATTGGAAATAGAAAAATCCAGAAACCATGAGTTCAGATTATAAAGACATTCAGCTTTCAGCTCTTGAACTAGACGAAAATCATCGCACTGAACTAGCAAAGAAGCTTATCGATAGCCTTGACAAGAAGCGAGATGAAGATATTGAACAAGCTTGGATTGATGAAGTCAAACGAAGAAAAGAGGAGATCGAGTCTGGTGCAGTTACTCCAATTTCCGGTATAGAGGTACTTAAGGCTGCCCGTGAACTTCTTAAAAAATAAACTTTCAGTATCATCCTGAAGCAGCATAGGAGTTATTAAGTTCAGTTTATTATTACGAAGAGAAATCAGTTGGACTTGGGGCAGAATTTCTTGATGAAATAGAAGAAGCCATAGCTCAAGCGTTAGCTTTTCCTCAATCAGGGGTCTTCACTTACAAAACAAGATCAAAGGATTTTACTTAATCGTTTTCCCTTTGAAATTATTTATTACGTTTCTGGTCAAACAATCACTATTACTGCCGTGAAGCACATGATGCGAAAACCTGGATACTGGAAATCGAGAACATAAGGTGTTTGTACCCAATAAAATTAATTCGTTATTTCTACGATAACTAAGAACATACTCCATCACTGCACTCAGCGAATACGCTATTTAGCATAATAAATGGATAATTTTCGAGTCTTTAGTTGTCTCAAATGAAAAACAAACTTGGATTTGCATATTTCTTCATCGCTCTAACTTTTAGTTCTTGCCAATTATTTGTAGATGATTGTTTTATGGCAAGAGGGACTTTTGGCAATTTTTATATTACTAATACTGTCCCTGATTTTAGTTTAGCTATTCATGATTCTGTAATTATTGATATGTCAAAATATTGGAGGGGAGATATTGGTTGTGAGAAAGAAGAATATACTCCTCTGGTTATTTTTTCTAATTCTAATTCCGATTTATTTGAGCTTAGATCAGTAGATAAATATCTAATTATTAAGGGAATTAAAACTGGAACATCTACGATATCAGTTATGGCTGAAAGAAAGTATGATTCGGATGATTGTCTAGGAACAAATATCTCTTCACCTATTCAATTCGAAGTCACCGTTGAAGAATTGACTTCACTAAGGTTTGAAGATAACCTTGAATGGAACGGTGGTAACAGGTTACTGAATGTAGAATATGAACCAAAATCATTTACTATCGGTGATACATTAGTCCTAAAAGCCGTCGCTTCAGATACATCAATTAAAAGCATTAGCGGACACTGGAAATACGATTATAAATGGGTATTTAAAGACGATTATAAGTTTAAGATTTTAACAAGGGATATGGGTGAGAATTGTGAAGCGGGAAATAATCAAATGACTAGAAATACTTTGGAAATTGTGATGTTAGATTCAACAGATTCAATCTTGGGTTTCGTTCATGTCCAAAATGGTGGGGGATCTGGATTAAGAAATGGTATTTCTTTTAGAATGATCCCGGAATTGTAACTGATATAATTAACAATTGTCTTTCTAGACAGAAAAGGATTCTCCATAGGATTTTAAAGCAAAATTTCAAAAACTATCAATTTCCAGCAGTTCCCCATCCGCTAGTTCAATACTCAAATCCTGTTCGAGCAACGCCCCAATTCCCATCACGTAATCGCAGTGTGTAGCGAAATAATCAGCCGGCGTTTTTCCGTTGATGGAGGTGAGCGTATCTCCTAAACTGAAAGGAAGCTCATCAGAAGTTCGGTTCACCACCCACAACGAATCGTTTAATATGCCTGGAATGAAGGAATAGCTTTCAGGCACTTCCACCTCTGAGATTTGCGCTAAAGTGATTTCTTTTTTCTTGTTGTTGATGAGTACTTCAAAATGCTCCAAAATCTCGTTGCCCAACAGTGCTTTTCCGATACTGGAAAATTCAACGGAGGTAGTGAATGTATGTCCGCCTAACGAAATCTCAAGCTGTTTTGTGATGAGCGTATCCGTATTTGAACCATAAATCCCGGTCGTGGATCTATCGTATACTTTTGATTGAATCTCACTTTCAAAGGAGTCCGCGAACTTTGCCGGAAGAATCAACCCTCCGTTGTAGCCCACATCAAATAACACTCCTTGCACCGTTCTACCGCCTACACCGAGTTCAATTTCAGGAACAGCGGAAAGCAAGGGACGCTTAAACTTGATCGGTTCTCCGGCATCCATGCTTTCAGAAGAAAAAGGCGAGTCTGAAAAGCTCAGTTCCCGGTTTTGATAATCAATTTTCCAGTGTGCCAGCTTGATTAGGTTAGCCCCGATTAGGCCATCATCGGCGACGCACGGACTGGCAGATTGTGCATCGTACTTGAGTTTGCCTGCTCCAATGTTTTTGAAAATGACATCCCCCAAAGAAAGCGAGTTTAGCTTAGTGACCTCTATTTGTTGAGAAACCCCGGCCGCAGTTGAATTCTCTTTGGTGGCAAAGGTTTTTAACTCAAGTGAGTCTGCCAAACCGTACTCAATTTTGCTGTTAAACGCTCCGGTATCGAAAATGAATTGACGAGCAACATTATCTTCATTTACCAAGCCTTCCACAACGATTAACCCTTTTATATACTCAAAAGGAATGGTCTGTTCGAAGTTTTTACGCTCAACCAAACCGCCCGTAAGCAGTTTCACATTTCGAAAGTAATTACAGGAAAAAGAAGTAATTGCTACAACTGCAATCATCAAGTAAAAGAATAAAACCCGAAAATAAGAGTGCTTTTTTGATGTATTCATGTCTAGATCCTTCCTTTTAATTTCGGAATGTGAACCAATCGGTTTGGATAAATCACGAGTTGGATAAAGTTAAATTCAAATTGATCTACGCGCATGGTTGTACCGTCTGCATCTCTGATTTTCTGAAAAGGATAATATCTCAAATTGGTTCTAAGTACCCATGTTTCGAGCGGGGATGCAAGGATATCCCACCCAAAAATTATCCCCGGCGAGAACATAGCCGTCCTCTGTGTATTTCCAATTTGTTGATTGTTCAGAAATTCACCCACTGCCCATCGGTCAAAGCTAAGTGTTGGGCCCACAAAAGGCACAAATCCTTGGTAATTCCCAATAAATTTTAGCACTTCGAAGGCTACACTACGTCTTCGCATGATGTGTTCGAAATCGAAACTTTCTACATCAGAAGTGTAATCTCGATAACTAACGCCAACGTGCAATCCGGCATCATGCATCAAATAACCTAGCGAATATTCCCACACCATGGTGCCTTTATGGCGTGGAAGTGATTGACGCAGCTCATCTCCGGGGTAATGTGGCGCTAACAACGAATAAGCTCCACTCGGTGCAAAGCCTACCGAAAAACTATTGAGCTTATTTTCTTGCCGTAACTGCTCTTCCATTCGTTTCATTTTGCCGGATTGAGTGTCTTTCTCTTCGCGTAAAGTGCCTTCGAAAAATTTGACCATCCCAACAGAAAAATAACCTCTTGGCAGCTCAAAAGTGTGCTCTGCCGATCTATTTGAATAAAAATCGCGGTTATTATTCAACATCCACATGAGTTCGGCATTAATTTGGAGTCCGTTTCTTGCGTAGGAAAATCCAAGCAACGCCGACGATGTAACAAACAAATCATATCGATGTCCAAGGTCTTCATCATCAAAACCAAGTGTCATTTCATTGGCTGAGTAGCCGATGTATGGTCGAACAACCTCATACTTTACCCGCCAGGGATAAAACCGAGCACTTAAATCAGCTCCCGAATTGAAATACATTTCCACTCCTTCCGATACTTTGAAATCAGCGATTCGAGCTATCGGGAAATTCATGTTGAAATCGAGTTTCCCCCAGAAATGTAGTCCACCAAGTGTTATTCGTGGCGAACTTACCATTGGAAAGGCGGATTCTTTTCCGTTCCAAATATATTTACCGGAAACAGGCTGAACCTGAACGTTGAATCCGAAATAACTCTGGGCAAATCGATGTTGACTTCGCTGTTCCATGTATACCTGAGCGTGGATTGCAGTTGTCCAAAGTAATCCAAATAAAACGTACGCTATTATTCTCTTTATCATAACATTCTTGATTTTTTGAAGCCGCCAATTATAGGGAGCTGGCATCCAAAAGTGTCACAAAAAAGCTCGTTTTGGTACTATCGGGAGGGATTGGTATGAATGGGAAGCTTCAACTCCGTTCTATACAAAGCGTTGGCGTAGTTCGGCTGTTTTTGATCTGGAAACAGGAATTCTTTCGGTTCTATCAGCAAGTAAAAGCTCAAAATTTCGGGCATTTCCCGTCACCGATTTTACCCTATCCAGATTAACGATGTAACTTTTATGGCAGTGCATAAATGGCGGTTGCGGCAGTACATCACTAAAATATTTGAGCCGATTGCGTATTAATATTTTCTGTGGATTCAGCT
Organism: Balneolaceae bacterium; assembly: GCA_017640605.1. Classification (GTDB taxonomy): domain Bacteria; phylum Bacteroidota; class Rhodothermia; order Balneolales; family Balneolaceae; genus HXMU1420-13. The sequence continues at coordinate 169,337 of JAEPQH010000004.1, forward strand.
CCGAATCGCAATAAAATATTTCGGCATAATTTCCATCTGACTGGATGAAATCAATTTGTGAAGGAGAAACAACAAGTTCAACAATACCGGTTTCTGCCGCCAATTCGATCGAATCATCTTTCACTATTTGTGATGTTTTTTGTGATGACTCAACCGCGGGCTGTAATGCTTGGGTTAATCGTTCTGATTCTTTCAGTTTGGCTTTCTGATGTAGAACTTGCTCAGTAAGCACCATTAAAAGTACCGGGAAAAAACTGATCACCAGCGTGTAACCAATCACCTGCGCTAGAGTTTCTGACATTTCATTATCGTTCATTCCGATAAAATGCAGCACAACGAAATTCACCACACAAATCAGAACTATCACTGCAAATATTAAAATGATCTCTCGCCTAACGGTCCATTGATCTTCGCTTACCCACTTCGGAGCAAGCTTTTGTAACGCAAATACACTTAGCCCAACAGTTGCTGCAGCAACGGCACCGAAAATAACCGCCAGCATAAATCTTTCACTGAATGGAAAGCGGTCAAAGTCTAAAGGCATCAATACCATTATCACCAAAACAGTAACTATTCCCGGAATAATTATACTCCAGCGATTAAAAATAAACGGATGGGGTTTCGACAGCATTTTTATGAAACCAATGTATTGGCTAAGTGGTTATGAGCAAGGAAGATATTTAATTTTTCTCCTGTTCACTCTATCAATTCATCATCGAAAAACGGCACATATGATTCAAATGGCTTTACTTAAAACAATTGGCTTCTGGGTAATTTCAACACTCGGCGTTTTTTTGGTGATAGCGTTAATTATCGGTTGGTGGCTTTCTGCACCTGCATACAAAGGAGAACTCCTAGATAATTTTGACGGCAAAACGTTCATCAATCGGGAAGGTTACCAAAACAAGGGATTTACTGATTTACTAAAATGGGCCACCACGCGCCGACCCGGTCCTTGGATCGAAAAAAGTGAAGCGGATGTCGAGTTCGGGGCTAAACCTGCCGATCGTGTAAACGATTCAACACAAGTAATTACTTATATAAACCATTCTACATTTTTGATTCAAACAGATAGCGTAAACATCTTAACTGACCCTGTTTGGAGCGAGCGAGTAAGTCCGTTCAGTTTTGCAGGACCAAAACGTATGCGTCCACCCGGAATTCGATTTGAGGATTTACCTGAAATTGATGTGGTTTTCATCAGTCACAATCATTACGATCATCTCGATATTCAAACTTTGAAGCGTATCAATGAGCGATTTGATACGCAATTTATAGTACCCTTAGGAGTGGATGCTTATCTGAATAAAATGGGCATTGAAAACACCATAGCTCTTAATTGGTGGGAAGGTGTGGATGTGAGTGATTCACTTAGGATTGATGCGGTAGAAGCACAGCATTTTTCTTCACGCGGGATGCTGGATAGAGACAAAACCCTTTGGGCAGGCTACGTTATTCAATCCAACAATGGTAATATATATTTTGCCGGCGATACCGGATACAACAACTTTTTTACCGAGATTGGTGAGCGCTATGCTCCCATCAAAACGGCTATAATTCCGATTGGTGCATACATTCCACGCTGGTTTATGAGTCCGGTGCACGTTGATCCGGCTCAAGCGGTGCAAATCCATCATGATGTGGGAGCAGAACTTAGTATCGGGATGCATTTTGGAACTTTTCCACTTGCCGACGATGGCGAGCAGCAGCCACTTAACGATCTTGAAATTGCCTTAAATGGTGAGAATTTTATCGTGATAAAAGAAGGAAGTAACGTGGTTATTGATTGATCAACATTACTTCCTATCTAACCTATTGGATGTAGTCATCAATTTATCCAATAACTCATTTTCACAACCATTCCTCTGTTTTTAATTCCAAAATCTTCGGTTTGATAATTGTCGTTAAACACCACAAACAAATCTGACATGGGAGCAAATCGCCATTGCAAACGGCTGTTTACATTGAAATTTTCGGCTTGGGTGTTGTACTGTAGAAAGGTGGTCCAGCTTAAATCTCGGGAGAAGCTGATCTCGGCTTGTGGCCCTAATAAATGCAACGTAGTTGACCCGTAATTCTGCGGTAAATCAACCTTATTCATTACATATCGAACGCCAAAATTCCCCCACGGTTGTGCTCTTACATTTAAACGAGCTCCTGCAAATAAACGGGTTCCGTTATAAAATCCACCGTATGAAAAATCAGCACCACCGCTCAGCATTCCACGTTCGTCGGAGTCATACTCCAAATTAAAATGATTAAAATCATAGGTTTCAGCGGGGAGAAACTCATCGCCGCCAATCAGATTGGTCTCATATAATAATCGCACTTTGCTATTGCGTAATGCCACTTCAAAAGTCCCAAAATCCTTGGTTTGCAGCACATAGTTCAGCGATGTCACCCGATCAATAAAACGGTCGTTATTCTCGAAACTGGCCACAGTCCATACCGAAAGTTCATGACTGTTTACCCACTCACTTTCCGGGCGATGAACATAGCCAATCCATGGATTCATGAAGGTAAAACCGACTCGAATCAGTGAATCACGAGTGGCATCATATTGAAAGGAACGTGCCGAAAATCCAAGCTCGTTAATATAATTATCGCCAAGTCGATCGGCTGTAATACCGGTATAAAAACTACCATTATCGTACATCATGGTTGCACCAACAAAAGAAGCATCATTTAGGCGATCTTCCGTCTGCGACCAATGGTAGCGAAGGTTGCCACGAATCCGGTTGTCCTGCGAAATAAAATGATATTCGGCACCGATGGTTCTGTTAAAATCATTTTGGAAACTTCCATCAGCATATGCGTTTTTATTGGTGATGAGCGTTTTAAAACTGGATCTTCCCCAAACATTCTGCTGAGCAGCTAACACCGTAAAGTTGTTGGCCGTCAATCCCGAAACCGATCGCGTTTGTACCGACATCGCCCCAACTCTCAAATTATCATTTACGTTACCGGTTAGCCGCGAACCAAATAAAATGGGTACGATTTCGCCTCCATTCAGTCCAATTCGACGAGAGAAAAACGGTCGTACTCCCCAGGTTCCGAAGCTCGAAAATAGATCACTGTTCTCCAGAAAAAAAGCCCTCTTCTCGGGAAATTGAATACTGAATCTACTCAGGTTTGTCACTTGCTGATCTACATCTACCGTCGAGAAATCGGGATTTACAGTGAGGTCCATATTAAATTTGCTGCCAACCGGGATTTTTGCCCCTAACCCAACTTCAACATCTCCGGTGAACGACGATTCGTTGGTATAATCTCGACTGCCCGAGGTTAGTATCGAAGGCTGAAGGATTATGCGTTGGTTTTTGTCAGGTAGAGGATCATTCAACTGCATGGTTCCTAAGTGACCCAAATCAATTCCCGGAAATCCCTGCGGCACGTGCGACCACGTTGAGTACTCGTTGCGTTGCATATCGTTGCGAACGAAATTAATCCCCCATTCTTCTTTGGTTGGATCAAAATTAATCGACTTAAATGGAATGGCTATTTCGGCTATCCAATAATCATCATGAACGGTAACAGCGCTATGCCATATGTTATCCCAATTCATGTCAGGACGGGTATTCGAATTTTCCAGGCTTACCATTCCATCCATCATTGCACCGGCGGCATTAACACCAAATAGAAATCCATTCGTTTTTTGGTTGTACGGATCCAACACTACGCTAAAACCATCACTGTTCCAGAAATATCCAGCATTATCGCGCTTGAGTGTGGCAACTACCAGATCTTCTTTTTTTTGATAATTGATAGCAGCCACGTATAAATGCTCATCATCGTACATTACCCATGCTTTCGTTTGATTAATTGCATAGCCTTCATCGCGCGGCCATTTATTTAAAAACTCACTGGTTGATGTTGCGTTTAGCCACGCCGTTTCGTCCATTTTCCCATCAATCTTGATCTGATCTGTTATTTTAGATATTCCAAGGTTAAAATCGGTGATAAACGGCTGTTCCTGAGCTTTAAGCGGGCGAATCATCAACACAAAAAGAAGTAAGAAAAAAGTACGCATAGCAATAGGGTTTGTTGGTTTTTGCCCTAGATAGCTTGCTGAATACTTATTTATTTAGGCCTTCGACAAACACCCTCACTTTAAAGACGATAATTGAGTCCATGTAGCTTAAAGCCATTTGCAGTGCCGAGATGCGCATTCGCAGAAGGTTTCGTGCTGTATGCAGAATGTTCGCTCGATGAATATGTTCGAGCCTCACAATCTAGTATTTTAGCCAATTATGGTTCGGATATTACAGAAATATGAAAGTACCCCGCAGCGCATTGCTTGGCACGCCTTGTTTTGGGTGAGTTATGCAGCAATGTATGTACTGATTTATGGAAGTTTCAGCGACAGTTACTTACAGGAATTTCGCTGGATGATTACTTCCTTACCCACCAAAATGATGGTGGTGTACTTTACGCTGTATTACATCATTCCACGGTTTTTTCTTGAGAAGAAATACGTTGCCGCTACTTTGATTTCCATCGGCTCAATGCTGTTGATTTCTGTGCTACAACGGGTGATTGATATGGAAATATACTACCCACTATTTAATCCCCGTGGTCTTGGCGATACTTATTTTTATCTACCGAAAATCCTAAAAATTGCTTTAGGGATTTACCCGGTGGTAGCGCTCGCTTCATTTATAAAAATCACCAAACATTTTTACAACGAGGAGAAGAAATCCAAAGAATATCAGCAACAAAAACTGGTTGCCGAACTTAATTTTTTGAAAGGGCAGGTGCATCCACATTTTCTGTTTAACACGCTGAATAATTTGTATGCCTTAACGCTTAAAAAGTCGGATGCCTCACCCGAAGTGGTCTTAAAATTGTCCGATTTACTCAGTTTTATGTTGTACGAATGTAATTCGCCTACAGTGCCGCTTAGTAAAGAACTAAAGCTGATCGAAGACTACATTTCATTAGAGAAAATCCGTTACGATGACCGCCTTCGCACCACTTATGAGGTGGAAGGAGATATTTCATCCGGACAAATCCCACCAATGCTGTTGCTACCTTTTGTTGAAAACGCTTTTAAACATGGCACCAGCGATTCGCTCGATAATGTATGGGTAGAAATTCACGTTGCATTGCGAAACAACGAGTTACGCTTGTCCGTTATGAACAGCAATGGAATTGAAAAGCAACACACTCCGGAATTTGAATATCAGCAAGGTATTGGCTTGAAGAATGTAACTCGCAGACTGGAATTACTCTATAGCAATCATTTCGATTTGGCGATTAGAGATACCGACGAGATGTATTCGGTTCAGCTTACGCTCCAAATCGATAAACTGGAACGCCCAAACTTCCCTCCGGCATGACCTTAAACTGCTTTATCATAGACGATGAGCCACTAGCCATTGAGGTAATTGAAAATCATATCTCTAAAATTGACTCCCTTGAAATTGCCGGAACTTTCCAGAATGCGGTTAAAGCATTTCAGGCGCTTAGAGATACTCAGGTCGATGTGCTTTTTTTGGATATTCAGATGCCCCGACTTACCGGCATCGAATTCTTACGCACATTAAAAAACCCGCCTAAAGTCATTTTTACCACTGCCTATAGAGAATATGCGCTGGAAGGATTCGAGCTCGACGTGATTGATTATTTGCTGAAACCAATTTCGTTTGATCGCTTCTTAAAAGCTGTGGATAAGTTGTATGATAACATCCCAAGCTCAACCACGGTAGAAGTTGCTGCGGCACATCCATCGCCCAGATATGTGTTTGTTACTTCTGAGAAGAAGAACATTAAAATTTGCTTGGATGAGATTGAGTACGTTGAAAGCAAACGCGATTATATTTTGATCAAAACTTCGAATAAAGAAGTTTTAACCCATCAAACGATCACTTATATGGATGAACACCTGCCGGATGGGTGCTTTTTAAGAGTGCATCGCTCGTTCATCATCAACCTTAAAAAACTGGATAGCTGGAACAGTCATGAGGTGGAAATTTCCGGCGAAACAATACCGATCGGGCGCACCTACAAACGAGAAGCTCTCGATGTGCTGTCTGCCAATTCTGAAGTGCTTTAATTTCCACATCCATCCAAAAATAAAGCTCTTCTTTTTGTACATTCCCTCGTTAGCAAAAGCGATCGCACCGAATGTCTGAAACCTACCGAGCTCTTACCCGAAAATACCGCCCAAACTCGTTCGAGGATATTGTCTCACAAGATCATGTGAGCAACACGCTATTAAACGCCATCAAACAAAACCGGCTCTCTCACGCTTACATGTTTTGCGGTCCGCGAGGGGTTGGAAAAACTACAATGGCTCGCGTTTTAGCTCGGGTAATAAATCAAATTGATGCGAATGTTGATGGCGAGTCGTTGAACCAAACGCTCAACATCATCGAGATGGATGCCGCTTCCAACAATAAGGTTGAGGATGTGCATCATCTTCGGGAAAGTGTTCGAATTCCTCCTCAAAATGGGCGCTACAAAGTATTTATCGTGGATGAGGTGCACATGCTCTCGAAAGCAGCCTTTAATGCGTTGCTTAAAACGCTGGAAGAACCACCCGAACACGCGATATTCATTTTTGCCACCACCGAACCGCACAAAGTGCTCCCAACCATTTTATCTAGGGTTCAGCGGTTTGATTTCAAGCGTATTGCGGTAGATGAAATTGTATCCCGATTACGAAAAATCGCACAAGATGAGCACATTCAGATTGATGAAGAATCCTTACATGTAATTGCCAAAAAAGCTGATGGCGCACTTCGCGATGCTTTGGGGTTAATGGATCAGGCTATTGCTTTTTGTGGAGATCAAATCACACACAATGAATTACTGCAAGCGTTGAATGTAGTAGGTACCGAGCGGTTATTCGAGTTTATGCAGTGTGTGAAAGTAAAAGATGCGGATGCCGGGCTACAACTCATTAATACGTTACTGCAAGAAGGCTATGATATACAGGAATTTTTGATCGGACTTACCGAGCATCTTCGCAATTTATACATCGCACATCACAGCCCGCAGCTATATCTGGTGGAAGCTTCTGAGGATACCAAAGCCCGTTATAAAGAAGCCGCAAAGGATTTCAGCAGAGATGATTTGATGCGTATGATGCACATGATCAGCGAAGCACAAATCAAACTCAAAGATGCTAATCAGCCTCGCATTCAATTTGAGATTACCTTGCTGAAACTCATCCACATGGAGAAGAGTGAAAACCTGGCGAAACTCCTTGCAGAGTTGGAAGAGGTAAAAAAAAACTTTAGGAATCAGGGATTAGCCCCTCGGCAAGCAGAGGAAGGTAAAGAGTTACAAAGTGACATAGTTCCAGAGGTGCAAAGTGGGGAAGGTACTGAGTTACAGAGTGACAGAGTTCCAGAGGTGCAGAGTGGGGAAGTTACTGAGTTACAGAGTGACAAAGTTCCAGAGAAACTTAGTACAGAAACGGAGCAGATTCAAAATTCTGAGACTATTATTGTTAGCGAGAAAAAGAATCAACCTCCTCATTCTGATTCAACGACTTCAAAACCCACACCACCCAAACCTGACCCAATTATTGCTGAGTTTGATATGGGTGCCCCGGCTTTGGTTACGGAGGTAACGCATCAGGCGCAGAAAATACACCTTAGTAGTAACGGAAATAATATAGTTACTGCAGAAGTTGCAACCGAGCACGTACAGGAATTCAATCGAAATCCTGATAAAAAAATAACTTTTGAAGAAGTTCGGGCAGCCTGGCCAACTTTTCTGGAGACTCTATCAACGCGCGTTCCAAAAATTCTGGAACTACAAGTGCAGCGCGTAAAACCAACCGAACTTAACGGCATGGAGTTGACCCTTGAATGTGATAACCCATTGTCTCAGCGAATGCTGAAAGAGCAGGAAATGGAATTAACTCCCATTTTGAAGGAACAGATTGGGTGCCGACTACGTTTTAATCCTGTGGTGGTTCAAGTTAATCAGAGCAAACAAAAAGCGAGTAACCCTTACGAACGATTCAAAGAAATTCAGGAAAAAGACCCCATTTTACGTGAATTGGTAGAGCGTTTTGGGGCAGAATTAGAATATTAAACACAAGGACACAGTATGGATTTCAATATGGCCGATATGTTCGGCAAAATTCAGGAAATGCAAAGCAAAGTGAAAGAAACCCAAGATCAGCTTGGTGATATCGAAGTGGAGGCAGAAGCTGGCGGCGGTATGGTGAAAGTTAAAGCGAATGGTCTGCGAAAAGTGCTTTCCATCACGTTCGACAAAGATGTTGTAGACCCCAACGACAAAGAAATGCTCGAGGATTTAGTGGTAGCAGGTGTGAATAAAGCCATGGAATTGGCTGAGCAGGAAGCGCAGAAAAAAATGCAGGAAGCCTACAAAGGAATGATGCCCGGCGGCATGCCCGGAATGGACCTCTCAAAGTTTGGACTGTAGGAAATTCAAAATTAAGGATGAAAAATTAAAAATTGCTGATGCTCCCTATTTTTCATTTTTCATATTTCATTTTTAATTAATAAATGCAGCTTACCTCAGAATATTTAGAACGGGCGATTGAACAGTTGTCCAAATTACCCGGAACGGGACGAAAATCGGCACAACGGATTGCTATTCACTTACTCAAACAAAACGATGAGTACGCCCTAAAGCTCGCGAACGCTATTATTGATCTGAAACAAAAAGTGATTCGATGCTCCACTTGTGGCAATGTTTCGGATGCCGATCCTTGCAATATTTGCGACAACCCAAAGCGAGAAAATGGTCAAATTTGCGTGGTCGAGGAATTCAACGATGTCTACATCATCGAAAAAACCAACGAGTTTCGTGGGCGATATCATGTACTAGGCGGGGTTATCTCCCCAATGGATAATATCGGGCCTGATCAGTTGAAGATTCAGGACCTACTGAAGCGAGTGGGAGGAAATGAGCATGTTAATGAAGTGATATTGGCACTAAATCCTGATGCGGAAGGGGAAGCAACTTCTTATTACATCAACAAGCTACTAACACCTTACGAAGTAAAAGTTACCCGGATTGCATACGGTATTCCGATGGGAACTGAGCTCGAGTTTATCGACGAAGCCACACTTAGCAGAGCATTTACCAGCCGAAGTGCGTTTTAGAGAAAAACAATCTCTTCTTAAAATCCTAGAAAGAAAACTCCATTTCCTCCGTGGCCTCTGTGGTTAACATAGCATTCGTAAATAAAGTTTAAGTACATCAGTTTAAAGCATTAAAAACCTTATTTTAGCAAAAACTTGAATCAAGCCGCGCAACGTATTGCGGTTCTAAAATCTTGAAAATGAAAAAACTGTTCTTAATTCTTATCGCCGGGATGCTTTCGGTAGCAGTTACTGCACAGCAACATGGCTATTGGCAGCAACACGTTGATTACACCATGGAGATTGATGTGGATGTAGAAACGCATCGCTTTACAGGTACCCAAAAACTGGTGTACACCAATAATTCTCCGGATGTACTTGATCGGGTATACTATCATTTATATTTCAATGCCTTTCAGCCGGGTAGTATGATGGATGTTCGCTCTAGGACCATTCAGGATCCGGATGGCCGAGTTCGTGATCGCATTTTGTACTTGGAGGAAGACGACATCGGCTTTCATAACATTTTATCCCTTAAGCAAGATGGGCGTGATGTAGAGTTTAATGTTGAAGGAACCATTCTTGTGGTTGAACTGAACAAACCGATCCAACCGGGCAAAAAAACGACTTTCGAGATGGAATTTGAAAGTCAGGTACCGGAACAAGTTCGTCGGTCTGGGAAACAAAATGCAGAAGGCGTTGAGTTTTCGATGAGTCAATGGTATCCAAAATTAGCGGAATATGACTACCGCGGATGGCATCCAAACCCGTACATCGGTCGTGAATTTCATGGAGTATTTGGCGAGTTTGATGTTAAAATCACTATTGATAAAGATTATGTTTTAGGAGCCACCGGAATCCTTCAAAATCCGAACGAGGTTGGACACGGCTACCAGGATGAAGGCAAAGAAGTTCGTTATCGTGGCGATAAAATCACCTATCACTTTAAAGCGGAAAATGTACTCGATTTCTTCTGGGGAGCAGATCCGGATTTTGTACACACCCAGGCACAAGTACCGAATGGACCAAAGCTCCACTTTTTCTATCAAGCCGATCAAATAAGTGTGCAGGCTAGTGAAGAAGAAAACGCTCAGTATTTACAGTACTGGGAGCAATTACCTGATTTTTTAGTTCGTGCCTTTGAATATGCCAACGAACATTTTGGCGAGTATCCTTATCCGCAATATACAACCATTCAAGGTGGTGATGGTGGCATGGAATATCCAATGGGTACGCTTATCACCGGTGCGCGTTCGCTGGGTAGTTTAGTGGGTGTAAGTGTGCATGAAATGTATCACAGCTGGTATCAGAACGTAATTGCCACCAACGAAGCCCTTTACGAATGGATCGATGAAGGTTTTACCAGTTATGCTTCTGCTGAAACTATGGATCATCTGTTTAATCGCGGTGCTGAGTTCCCATATTCCGGTTCTTATCGTGGTTACTACAGTCTGGTTGAATCAGGGTTGGAAGAGCCGATGAGTACTCATGCTGATCATTATAATACGAATTTTGCCTATGGCCGTGCAGCGTATAGTAAAGGTGCTGTATACCTTGGCCAACTTGATTATATCATGGGTCATGAAACATTTCGCCGTGCTATAAAAGAGTTTCATAATCAGTGGAAGCTGAAGCATCCTACCGATTTGGATGTCATCCGTTTGATGGAAAGAGAATCAGGTATGGTATTAGACTGGTATCACGAATACTTTGTAAACACTACTAAAACCATCGATTATGGGATAAAAGCCGTAGCCGGTGATGGAGCAATGACAAATGTAGAACTGGAACGCGTTGAACTGATGCCTATGCCCCTCGATGTATATGTGGAATATACCGATGGATCTACTGAGATTTTCTACATTCCAATGCGATTGATGAGAGGCGAAAAGCCTGCCGAAAATGATTTGAAGAGAACAATTCTCGAAGATTGGCCATGGGTAAATCCAACCTATACTTTCCAAATTCCAACAGATATTCGTTCTATATCTAACATTACTATTGATAAGAGTCAGCGACTGGCCGACATCAACCAAGACAACAATATGTTTGATGTTCAGAAAATGTTCGATTAACTGCTTTTTTTAAATATCGTGAGGCACAGAGTTAATATGCTTTGTGCCTTTTTTTATGAATAAACACCAACACATTTAATGTCAAAAAAAGACTACGCTTCCTTAGCTATGGAAGCTCACAGAAAACATAGAGGTAAAATTTCGGTAGAACCGAAGTTTGAATTAAATACAAAAGACGATCTAAGCATCGCATACACTCCGGGTGTTGCAGAACCTTGTAAGGTAATTGCTGATGATACTTCCGAAGCTTACAATCTAACAGCCAAGGGTAATTTGGTAGCTGTGGTAAGCGATGGATCCGCCGTTTTGGGATTGGGAAATATCGGCCCCGAAGCAAGCTTACCGGTAATGGAGGGAAAAGCTGTACTTTTTAAAAAGTTCGGCAAAGTGGATGCCGTACCTATCGTTTTAGATACCCAAGACACTGAAGAAATTATACGAGCTGTTGAACTTATTGCACCAACTTTTGGTGGGATTAATTTAGAAGATATTTCAGCTCCACGATGCTTTGATATTGAACGGCGATTAAAGGAAAAGCTGGATATTCCTGTATTTCACGATGATCAGCACGGTACTGCTATTGTGACTTTGGCCGGAATGATTAACGCTTGCCGAATTACTAATCGTGAGCTTAAAAACCTTAGTGTGGTAATTAATGGTGCCGGTGCTGCCGGTGTTTCTATCGCATACCTGTTATTCGAGGCCGGAGTTGAAGAGGTGATGATGTGCGACAGTAAAGGCATCATTCATAAAGATCGTGATGATTTAAACTCCGTAAAAAAAGAAATCTCGAAGATCACGAATAAAAACAATCGAAATGGTGCGTTAGCTGATGCAGTTAAAGATGCCGATGTATTTATTGGCGTTTCTGCACCGGGTGTACTTAGCAAAGAAATGGTAAAAACCATGCAAGATGAGCCGATTATCTTTGCAATGGCAAACCCAACACCGGAAATAATGCCCGATGAAGCAAAAGAAGCAGGTGCACGAGTTGTGGCTACCGGTCGCTCTGATTTTCCAAATCAGATTAACAATGTGTTGGCATTTCCAGGGCTATTCCGGGGTGCTTTAGATGCTCGTATCTCAAACTTAACCACCAACATGTTTATTAAAGCGGCAGAAGCTATTGCTGATTGTGTGGAAGAGCCGGATGAAGAGCACATTATTCCAAGTCCGTTTGATGAACGAGTTCCAGAAGTGGTTGCCGAAGCAATTCGTAGCCTAAAAGGGTAGAATGGCTTGCAGGTAAGGGCGTATTTCAAAACGCCTTTACCAACCCACTCCCAACTATTACAAACTCGTTTGTTTTAAAGAGCAAAGGTGTGTTTTTTAGCAAAAAATGATTTATATGCTAAGAAATACGTTATTAATTATTTTCGCTTTAGGAAGCAATGTTTTTGCTCAAAGCATTACAGTTGATGTCTTGTTTGCTAAACTTGATTCAGCTTTTTATTCAGCCCATGCCATCGAAGCTGATATTAAACACATATCAGGTGACTTTAAAGTTGAAGCTGAATTACAGTTAATTAAGAGAGACTATTCAGGAAAAAAATTATATCGTTTTAACCTAAATGGGTTTGACTTTGCGCCTTTCCAAGTTATAAGTGATGGGGTTTATATTTATGAAGTTCGACCAAATGAAAATGTTTATCGCACTTTTTCATTTCCTGACTCAATTACAATTCCTCTAATTAACCGAACCTCTACTCTACCATATAATCAAATATTTTTCGACTCAAACTATTTACGGTCGATCATGAATGATAGAAATTCCAGTATTCTTGATGATAAGAAGAATTGGATTTTACGTGTTGATGTAAGCGAAACACTAGATGAAGGTAGCAAATTAGAAGCGACTATTGACATTAAAATCAATAAGAACACTTACTATATAAATAGTATCGAAAGACGTTCTAGCCTAAATAATCTTAACAAAAATTATAGTTGGCAATATTCAAATATTAGAATTGATAGAATTAATCAGTTGGGAATCTCACGACTTGTCTCAAATTTATATCGATATGAAAATATTGTTGAAGAAGAACCAAGTATCAAATCTACCTCTTCAGGGGTTTCTCAATTAACAATTGCTCCAAATATTTCGGGTATAGATCAGGATGGGAACACCGTCTCCTTAAATGATTTTAAGGGTAATTATGTGCTTTTAGATTTTTGGGAAACCTGGTGCTTGTATTGCATCACAGCTTTTCCCAAACTAGAAAACCTGGCAAAAAAATATGCAAACGAAAACTTTACTATAATTGGTGTTACTAAAGAGAACAAAAAATTAGTTCAGGAATTGATCGAGAAAAACAAATTTCTATACCCCAATATTTTCACTGACCAAGATGTAGATAAAGCGTACAATTTATTTGGCCGCCCGCAGTATATATTGGTTGCTCCAGATGGCAAAATCATTGGGGAAACCAGTACCGATTTAGGCATGATTACAACATCACTATTGGATATATTCGGTTTTTAAAACAAACTCGTCTGCTCTTCGTCGCGTTTTTGAGCTTGTTCTATACTTGGTGGGTGCTGAGGTAACGGCTCATCAGAAAGCATTTCCGGCAAGAAGCGTTTTTCGTACATCCTGCGTGCAATGCCATGCAGTGCTTTCTCTCCGCGCGGAGTGATGCGCAAAAAACCGCTGTCGTCTTCGGTAAGAAAACCAAACGTTCTCAGATCGTTAACTATCAAATAAGCCAACTTTTCGGTTACTCCGGCATTTCTCTCTACAACTTCGCGATGTGGAACATCCTCTTCGGCCATATACACTTGCCCAAGTACATTCAGCTCTATATTTGTAAGCGGATACCCTTCACTGCCTTTAGTTAACAGTAAGTCCCAAGTGGATTGAGAAAAGTATAATCCAAACCACCATTTTGCTTCTTTCAATAATTCCTGAGTATAGGCACAGGCAAAATATTGGCCCGGTGCAGCTTTTCTGGGTTCGCCACGACTTCGGAACATATTCACCATCGTAGCTAAGTCTAGCTCGTAGATATTCGGCGGATACTTAAAATGGAAGTCGCTTCGCTTATGCATGTGTTGATGAATTAAAAAATTCGACCTCAGACCTCAGACCTCAGACCTCAGACCTCAGACCTCAGACCTCAGACCTCAGACCTCAGACCTCAGACAAAATACTTCCTAGAAGTGAGCCAAACAACCTAGCCTTTTTCGGCAATCAGTTGAACAGCTTCGTCCAGTGTATACTTTTCCGGATCGGTACCTTTAGGCAAACCAATATTTTTCTTTCCATGCTTGATGTACGGCCCATATCTGCCATCCATCACTTTAATGGCTTGCTCAGTTTCCGGATGTTTTCCAAGATCTTTCAACTCTGAGCTTTTTCGTGGTGCAGCTTTCATCGCAAGTAGTTCTACTGCTCGGTCTAGCTCGATAGAGAGTACGTCATCTCCTTTCGGGATTGATTTGAACTTGCCGTCGTGTACCACAAACGGACCAAATCGGCCAACTCCCGCTTTAACCACTTTTCCATCGCTTGGATGTTCACCTAATGTTCTTGGCAGTTGTAACAGTTTTAAAGCGAGGTCAAAGTCCACATCTTCCGGAGACATTCCCTTAAATAAGGAAACACGTTTCGGCTTTTTATTTTCTTCGGATACTTCCCCTAACTGCACATACGGCCCATATCTACCACTCAGTAAAAATACCGGCAATCCTTCTTCGGGATGAATTCCCAGTGGTTTATCCTGTTCTTCCGAAAGCTTGATGAGTTCCTCAAGTTTCTCAGGCGTTATGTCGCTCGGGTCCATGTCCTGAGGCAGAGAAGTCGAAACCTCCTCGTCCCCTTTTTTCATTTTAGCATACGGCCCAAAACGGCCAACAGCTACACTAATTCCTTCAAGACCATCAAGCGGTAAATCAAGCAATTTTGCTTTCTGTGGATCAATTTTATCCTCTTGACGCTCTACTTTGGCTTTTAATCCGTTTTCGCCTTTGTAGTAGTCATCCAAATATTTAACCGGGTCTTCCGTGCCATTAGCTACACCATCCAGTTTGTCTTCCAGATTAGAAGTGAACTCACTGTCCACTAAATCAGGGAAATGCTCCTCCAGCAATGAGGTTACAGCAAAAGCAGTGAACGTCGGCACAAGTGCTTTACCCTCTGCTCTACAGTAATTTCGTGATTGAATAGTTGAGATAACCGCTGCGTATGTTGATGGGCGACCAACGCCACTTTGCTCGAGTGCTTTTACCAAGGTTGCCTCTGTATATCGAGCCGGTGGTTTTGTTTCGTGCGAACTGAATTGCAGATCTTGTAAATCAGCCCCGTCTCCTTTGGCCATAGCCGGCAGAAATTTTTCCTGATTCTCAAGAGCGGCATCCGTGTCGTCGCTTCCCTCAACATAGGCTCGGAAGAAACCTGGGAATAAAATCTTCTTACCACTCGACCTGAAATCCGCAGAAGTACCATTATTTTTAGCAGTGATGGTTACGTTGGTAAACTCGAGTTCAGCCTCCGCCATTTGTGTGGCTATGGTACGTTTCCAGATGAGATCGTACAATTTAAACTCGCGATCTTTCAAACCGGATTTTTCCGGAATTATAAATTTTGAACCGGACGGGCGAATGGCCTCATGAGCTTCCTGCGCTGATTTTCCTTTGGCATTATAATTTCGAACCCGTTCGAACAAATAATCTTCGCCATACATTTGAACAATGCCATCTCGAGCGGCATCGATGGCCTGACCCGATAAGCGGGTAGAATCGGTTCTCATATATGTGATAAAACCTTTTTCGTACAACTTTTGCGCAACACTCATGGTATCGCGTGCGCTCATTCCGAATTTTCGGTTGGCTTCCTGCTGTAAAGTTGAGGTAATAAACGGTGGCGCAGGATTTCTTTTTTGTGTATTCACTTCTACACTGCTAACCGACCAACTAGCCTGCTTCAAATCTTTAACCAGCGAGTCTGCCGCTTCTTCATCCAAAAGCACAACAGAATCCGGCTTTTTTAACTTTCCGGTATTTTCATCAAAGTCTTTGCCGCTTGCAATACGCTTTCCGTTTACGTGACTTAAATCAGCTTTAAACTCGTCGTTTTCGCCCGTTTTTTGTAATACCGCTTGTAAATCGTAGTAGGTACCACTTTTAAATTTCATGCGCTCTCGTTCGCGCTCAACCAAAAATTCTACCGCAACCGATTGTACACGTCCCGCCGAAAGACCCGGAGAAATCTTTTTCCAAAGTAATGGCGAAACTGTGTATCCTGCCAAACGATCCAGAATTCGGCGCGTTTCTTGGGCATACACCAGATTCATATCGATGTCGCGGATATTCTTCAACGCATTTTGAACGGCTTCTTTGGTGATCTCGCGGAACACCATGCGTTTTACAGGCACTTTAGGTTTTAGAACCTCGAGTAAGTGCCACGCAATTGCTTCCCCTTCGCGATCCTCATCCGTTGCCAGAATCAACTCGTCGGCTTCTTTAAGCTTCTTTTTTAATCGGGAAACGATCTTCTTTTTATCCGGCGGGGTAACATAAATCGCGTAGTATCGATCATCAGGATTGATCCCCAGCGTAGCCCAGGATTCCTTTTTATATTTAGCCGGAATGTTTTTTGCGGATGCAGGTAAGTCTCGTATATGTCCCATCGACGAATCTACCTCATACCCCTTTGGCAGGTACTTACTGATGGTTTTAGTCTTTGTGGGAGACTCTACAATAACAAGACTTTTCATGTGCAAACAGGTTTATTTGAGTGAGCCGATTAACTCTTTCAGTTCCTCAGCGTGCGCTTTCGCATTAATTTTTTCGATAACCGCCAAAATAGTACCATCTGTATCAATAACAAAGGCAGAACGTGACGGACCTTCGTAAGTTTTTCCGTACATCTTCTTCTCTACCACAGAATCGGTAGCATTTGAGAATTTGTATTCAGGGTCCGACGCTATCAAATAGCTGATGTCGTGCTTCGCAATATAGCGTTTATGCGAGCCGCATGTGTCTTTGCTGATTGTCATTAAATTATATCCGGCATCATCAAACCAATCAGCGTGCTCCGCTAACGACACATTTTGCTTATCGCAGCTGGAGGTGTTGTTCTTCATATACACCGAAACGATAGTCGGTCGATCTAAAATCTCGCTAAATTTTATGGTTTTCTCTTCTTCACCCTGAACAACATCCAAAGTGAAATCGGTATTCATTTTTGCGCCGGTCTCAATCATAGTCTTTTATTTTTGTTGTTGATTTGTGCTCTATCGGAAAATTACATGAGTTTGCGATAAAGCACATCTTGTTGGCCTTGGAATGAATGGAATCGACTTTAGAAATCATTCGTTCCTCTTTTACGTGCACTGTGGGATGCAACCTAACCCGCACAAATCTTCCACTTCCATCGTTGTTTTCTTCCATGATTCCCGTTGCACGGTCTTCATATTCAAGAACCACCACGCCTTCTACTGAACACAAATGCAAAAACCACAACATGTGGCAGGACGAGAGTGATGCTAAAAATAATTCTTCCGGATTATGAAGATCAGGATCACCTCTAAATGCAGGATCTGAGGAAGCATGTATCAGTGGCTTGGAGCCCATTTTTATTTCATGATTTCTTGAATAAGCCCGATACCCCGAGGTTCCAATCCCTTGGTTTCCCGTCCAAACGATGTTTGCAGAATAATGATGTTGTTTTGGCATGAAGTGTTTTTTTTGATCTGAGCAAGATCAGGCATGATTTCTTTTTCACTAGTTATTCCAAATATCTAAAACTCAAAAGATTTTGTGAAGCACTAGAATTTTTGCTAAAACTGAGTTACAATATCCACAACCAATCCAATATTTATGAGTCCCGACAAAAGAGTCTTCGAACTGATGCAACAATTTGGTGGCGATTCTAAAAAGTGTCGCCCGGTTCACTTTTATTTTTACTTTCCGGAAGAAGCCGCTGCGATAAGAATGTCGGAACAGCTAGAGGCTATGCGCTTTGAAACGGAAGTACGAACTGCTGCAATCGGTGAGAAATG
Source organism: Balneolaceae bacterium (assembly GCA_017640605.1). GTDB lineage: Bacteria > Bacteroidota > Rhodothermia > Balneolales > Balneolaceae > HXMU1420-13. Next base: position 187,484 of record JAEPQH010000004.1, read on the forward strand.
GCTTTGTTTTGCAACCCGTAATATGGTGCCCGATTCTGATATCATCGAAGGGCTACGCGCCATTTTCACCAATATGTGCTCAAAACTTGGCGGGGAATATGATGGCTGGGAAACCGAACTGATTCTGTAATATGAAAGACCTAACTAACTACACCTTCACAGAATTGTACGATATGCTCCATCATGTGAATGAGTATAAGTATCCCGAAAAAATCCAGGCTCTGAAGGAAGAAATCGAGCGACGAAAAGAAGCAGGAGAAGTACCACAACAATTAGTGCCAAAACCCGATTGGAGCGTGTTTAGGTTTCGGAAGAACAAACAATCGGCCTAATAGCGGATTAATTACACAACCTTTGTTGCTCTGCAACTTTGTAACTGTTACTTATAAATCAACAAATACTTAGCCACTGCAGCAACTACCAGCGAGTGATCAATTTGACCCGTTTTTACTAAATCCAGAAAATCAGATAGTGGAAGTACATGTACATGAATGCGTTCGTTGCCGTCTAATTTTTGCTCATTCGTTTTGATGCATCCTTTTGCCAAATAGGTATGTGTGTGATTGGTTTGCATAGCCGGATTTGAACTCACTTTACCCAGTGAAATCCATTCTTTTGCTGAAAATCCGGTTTCTTCCAGTAATTCTCGCTTCGATGATTCCAACGGCGACTCGCCGGGATCGCAAACACCACCGGGCAACTCAAGCGTTGGCACTTCGGTGCCGTATCGATATTGTTCAACTAACACGATTTCGTTTTCAGGAGTAAGTGCTATTACGTTAATCCAATCGGGCGCATCGAGAATCGAGAAGGTTGCTTCATGATTTTCCGAATCAATCCGCATATCGCGCTTTAACACCTTGAAGATATTCGTCGTATATTCCACGCGTTCATCCGTGGTAATCCACGGCTCAATAGTAAACCTGATAGTTTTATTACTCATATGCCCGATTCGATGCGTTTAAATCATTCCGATTTCACTTCTGAAAAACAGATTGCCGAAGCTACGGAAAAAGCCTGCGATTTGATGGAAGAAATGTATGAACAGGGAATGTATCCGCGCATGATTGTTCATCGTGAGTATTCCGATCATAATCCTACCATCAAAGGAGAGTTAGCACAACCTCAAGCTTTCAGATGGTATTTGTTGCGCGAGATGTCTCGTTTACTCAAGAAAAATGCGGATATCGAAATCATCGCCAAAAGAAAACGAATGGCGCTAAATGATCCGGATTTACTGGATCATACGGATGAAGAAGAGTGGGATTTCACTAAAAAGAAGATGTTTTTATTCAGTCCGGAGCGCACCGACATTTCACTGGATCGATTGAATCATTATACAGGTACAAATCCGGAGGATTTTCAACGGTACATTTTGTTCACCAACTACTCGATGCATGTGGAAGTATTTCTGGAGCTCTATCCCGATTGCGTAAAACCGGCTCGTGATGGCGTCCAAATGCCGGCTTATCATCATAAACTTCCCGATAACAAAGGGCTCACACTCATCAATATCGGCGTTGGACCCTCGAACGCAAAAACCATTACCGATCATGTGTGCGTGCTTCGACCCGATGCCATGATTATGGTTGGTCATTGCGGTGGGCTGCGAAACCATCAGGAAATTGGGGATTTTGTACTGGCCAGTTCCTATTTCCGCGATGACAAAGTATTGGATGAACTCTTTCCGATTGGCAATCCTGTAATTCCGAATTATCTACTAAATCAATTCCTAAAAGAAGTGCTCGATTCGCACCATCTTACCCATCGAATTGGCACCGTATTTACCACCGGAAACCGCAACTGGGAGTTTTCTGCCAAAGATACCGTGCAAAAAATTCATCAATCCAGAAGTTTGGCTATTGATATGGAATCGAGTACGGTGGCTACTAATGGATTCCGATATCGCGTTCCCCATGCCACCTTGCTTTGTGTAAGTGATAAACCTCTTCACGGGAAACCCAAACTTTCGGGAGCTGCACAGGCGTTTTATCAAAACTCTAAGGAAATGCACCTCAAGCTGGTGATTGAAGCCATCGATAAAGTGAAAGCGATGTATCCAAACGGCTTGCCAAATTCCAGCATCCGCGCTTTCAATGAGCCGTTGATGGGAAGTGGAGAATAGGGAACATCGAACATCGAAAGTGAACGCTGAACTTCGAAGATCAACGGCTGGGGTCATTCCTGCGAAGGCGGGGATCTTAAGTTTGCAACTGTATAGTTTTAGTAAACTTCACATTTTTCAAGTAGAGTACTAAAATGGTTTTTTGTATTTCGCATACTATTTATTGTTTATCAATAAATAATTATTGCTTTTCGGGATTTAATTGGTTTCATTTGAGTCGACAATTAACAAATCATTTGAACTTATGGGGTTAAAAAACGACTGGTCGCTTGCGCACTTTCTGTATTATACTACATGGCTTGGGGCAATTACATCGGTTGTAGCAATTTTAGTTGTACTGTTATTGTATTACCAAAGCGCCGAAGATGCTCTGTTGGTTTTTCCTCAAATTGATCCTTTGGTAGAGCTACGTGAACTTGAAATTGATGATGAGCAATTGGTTAGTGAGACTGGGCATTACTTAATGCCTCTAAAAATGTATGTAAATGTGGGATATGCTTCGTTTGATGAAGATTTATCAGCAACCAACCTGTACATTCTTTTGCTTCGAATATTGAAATTTAGTTGTCTTTTAGGGTTTCTATTATTGTTATCCCAAATATTGAAAAGTGTGATTGATAAGCAACCTTTTGCGAACCGGAATTCTGTTCGCTTATTATGGATGGGTGGAATTTTGATAGGTTATTCAGTGATTGATTCCATTCTTGGCTTCTCAATTGCTTCTTCCTTAAACGACATTAATTTCCAATCAGGTATTCACTTCAAGCCTATCTTTAATTTAGATCAATACATTTATCTAGGGCTTATTCTTTTCGTTTTAGGCTACGTGTTCAAAGAAGCCACCCGAATCCACGAAGAACAAAAACTAGTCGTGTGAGGAAAATATGAAGCTCAAAAAATATTTATCGATTTCTTACCTCCTATACTTCTCCTTTGCCGTTACTTTTATTTTCTTGGCCGGGGTTAATGGATATTTGATGTTCCAAAAAACTATTGGCTTTTGGCAACCAACGAATGTAATTGTTGGTACAACTCCGGTATTACTTAGCAATAACCATGACGCAACTACTTCATTTGAACATGAAGAGTTAACTGTTTCGATTATCAATTCAAACAGTGCACAGGTTGTGGTTTACGGGAACCCGTTAGAAAATTCCGGTGCTTACATTTATCACTCTTTTGTGATTTTCATTGAAAAAATTTCGTTTCTATTTGCTCTATTCTGGGGTGCTCTCTTGTTTAAAAATCTTGGCGACGAAAATTACTTTGACTCAAAAAACACCCGGTATCTTTTCCTTATCGGGTGGACATTATTCCTTACATCCATCTTTTATGAAGTGTTAAACTTCCTCCCTCAACCAATATTAGATGCCCAACCATTTATCGAAGAAGGAATCGTAATTTTTGAAAGATATTCAACGGAATACCATATGGCGATTGGGTTAATGAGTATTGTATTTGGATATGTGCTAAAAGAAGCCACCCGCATCCACGAAGAACAAAAATTAACGGTTTAGCAAATGCCAGTAATTGTAAACTTGGATGTAATGCTGGCGAAACGAAAGATGAGCCTAACCGAGCTTTCTGAAAAAGTGGGAGTTACCATGAGTAATCTTTCCATCCTCAAAACCGGCAAGGCCAAAGCCATTCGCTTTTCCACCCTCGAAGCCATTTGCGAAGTACTCGATTGCCAACCCGGCGACATTCTGGAATACCGGGAGCAGTAAGCAATATTCAACATAGAACATTCAACATTCAAAGAATTGTTCACTGCTTATTGAGTGTTGAATATTGAATATTGAAAAAAGTTTGTAAGGAGTTGCTTTGTAATCGATCTAACATGTAAAAAACATGTGTATTATGATTACAAAAACCGAATCCTTTTCTCACGAAGACTACTACAATCGAACCGTTAAAGAGATGTTGCCCGATGAGCAGCCTCGCGAAAAACTGCTGAACTACGGCGCCGGATCACTTTCGGATGCAGAGCTACTAGCCATTCTCCTGCGTACCGGAACCAAAAAAATGAACGTGGTGGAAACCTCAAGAGCATTGCTCACTCATTTTGGTGGACTGCATCAGCTAGTAAAGCGAGAATGGAAAGAATTGGGAGTAATTCCGGGAATCGCCAAAGTAAAAGCCATTACGCTGGAAGCAGCGTTTGAGCTTGCACGACGAATTCAGGTTGCCGGATTGGGAGAGGAAATTCAGCTCACCTCGCCGGAAACAGTGAGCGCCTATTTTGGGCCTAAACTGCGACATCTGAATCATGAAGTGTTTTACGTGGCTTTCCTCAACAACAAAAAAGTAATGACCGGATTTCACGAAATCAGCTCTGGGGGAAGCAACGCCACCATCGTTGAACCGGCGGAAGTACTCCGCCAAGCAGTACTGCATAAAGCCAATTCCGTCATCCTCGTTCACAACCATCCTTCTGGTGTATGCAAAGCTTCTTCTGCGGATATCAACCTCACTAAACGCATCGCCGAATCCGGAAAACTCCTCGGCATTCCGGTGGATGATCATGTGATAATTGCGGGGTATGAGTTTGTCTCACTACGCACAGAGCGCTTGTTCAATTAAGAATTATTCAATTATCAATTAAGAATGGAATTAAGATAGATGAAAGAAAACATTATCCTTAATAAAACCTATACCTTCGCTGTCAGAATAGTTCGTTTACATTCACATCTTTGTGAAACAAAAAAACAATTTGAAATTGCAAAGCAATTACTCCGAAGTGGAACCTCAATAGGTGCTAATACAGAAGAAGCTATTGGGGCAGAATCAAAGAAAGATTTTATTCACAAGTTTTCAATTGCGTACAAAGAAGCAAGAGAAACTAAATACTGGCTCCGCTTATTACGCGATTCAGACATAATTGATAATAAATTAGCATTATCATTAATTGACGACTGTGAACAAATCTTAGCAATAATTGGAAAAATTAAAATCACCTCTAGAAAACATTCTTAATTGATAATTGAATAATTCTTAATTCTTAATTGATACACCCTTATCTTTTAAGAAATCCGAATAATTCTCCCAATGACCGAATATTTAAAACAAATCCTGTCCGACGCACTAACGAAGTTTGAGCTAGACGAAACTCCTGAAATACAGCTAGAAGCACCAAAAGATCCAACGCATGGTGATGCTTCTACAAACCTGGCAATGACTCTGGCCCGTCCGCTTCGAAATAACCCAAGAGCGATTGCCACACAAATTATCGAAGCACTTGAGTATGATGAGCGCAAAATTTCATCGGTGGAAATTGCTGGGCCGGGTTTTATCAACTTTCGATATGCTGAAGATTATTTATACGATGAATTAGCTTCCATCATCGAAGAAGGAGAAGCGTTTGGGAAATCGGAGTTGAATTCGGGAAAAAAAGTGCAGATCGAGTTTGTGAGCGCTAACCCAACCGGACCGCTTACTGTAGGTCATGGTAGAAATGCCGTTTTGGGCGACACTGTGGCTCGCTTAATGGAATGGACGGGAGCAGAGTTGGATCGTGAATATTACTTCAACAACGCCGGGCGACAAATGCGTGTATTGGGACAGTCGGTGCAGGCGCGATATTTGGAAATTTTAGGCAAGGATTCTGAATTCCCCGAAGGCGGATACGAAGGCGAGTACATTAAAGATATCGCCCAGGAATTAGCCGATGAAAAAGGAGTTGCTTTAGTCGATTCAGATTGGACGCCCTTCAAAGAAAAAGCCGAACAGGCGATCTTTGCTGATATCGACGCTACGCTGAAGCGCATGAACATCCACATGGACAATCATTTTAATGAACACGATCTCTACGAAAATGGTGACATTGAATCTGTCGTGGCGCGACTTCGCGAAAAAGGACTGGTATACGATGCCGACGGGGCTACCTGGTTTAAGACGACAGAGTTTGGCAAAGAAAAAGATACAGTATTGATCAAAAGCACGGGTGAACCAACCTATCGTCTGCCCGATATCGCGTATCATGCCAACAAACTCGATCGTGGTTACGACATGTGTATCGATGTATTTGGTGCCGATCACATTGCTACTTATCCCGATGTACTTTCAGGGATTTCAGCCCTTGGCTACGACAAAGAGAAAGTAGATGTGGTGATTTACCAGTTCGTGACGATCGTAAAAGACGGCAAGCCATTTAAAATGAGCACCCGTAAAGCGAACTTCGTCACGCTCGACGAACTGATGGATGAAGTCGGCGCCGATGTGACTCGTTTCTTCTTTTTGATGCGATCCCCAAATACTCATCTCGAATTCGACATCGCTCAAGCCAAAGAAGCGGGTGAGAAAAATCCGGTATTTTATTTGCAATATGCCCATGCACGAATTTGCAGCATCCTTCGCAAAGCAGAGGAAGAATATTCTTTTAAAATAGAAGTTCAACTGAATCTACTGAAAGAAGATGCTGAGACAGCACTCATCAAAACCTTATTTAAATTCCCGAAAGCGATTCAAAGCGCCGCCGAAGCTCGTGAACCTCATCGTTTGATTAATTACCTGAATGATGTGGCTTCCGCATTCACAACTTTCTACCATGATTGCAGAATTATCGGAGTGGATGCAGATTTGGCTCAAGCCCGAATCGCTTTAGCTAAAACTACAGCTCAAACATTGAAAAACGGCTTGACCATTTTAGGAATTACCGCGCCGGAACGAATGTAGAGGGGCCAATATCCAATAACCAACAAGCAGTTTTCAGTGATCACTGTTTACTGCTTGGTGAATATTGGTTATTGTATTTACTCACTTTATAGATCTAAATGAAAAAACTTTTATTCTTATATATTTCACTTGGCTTTCTAAGTTGTGAGCTTTTTAACAAAGAACAGGTTGAAAAAATAGAAGATGGAATAACTGAATATCCTTTCTCTTGTGAAGAAGTATCAGATTATTTTATAGTAGCTGAACGAATGCCAGTACTTCAAGGTGGGCTGGGAGAACTTCAACGCAAAGTTAATTATCCCGACTCTGCTCATCAAGCCGGTATTGAAGGTCGGGTTCAAGTGCACTTTGTGGTTTCTGAAAAAGGAAATGTACTTTGTCCTATGGTTACTAGGGGGATTGGCTATGGATGTGATGAAGAAGCTCTAGAGGTAGTTTCTAAAGCAACGTTTAATCCCGGTATGCAAGACGGAATACCAGTAAAGGTAGAGTATTCGCTTCCTATTGTTTTTAGATTAGATAATTAGTTCAACACAGGGAAGGAGACAGGGTTACTTCAATAACCAATAAATAGTAGTCAATATTCAATGATCACTGAAAACTGCTTGCTGGATATTGTTTACTGAAATTGTCTTTCACCACTGAGTTCACAGAGAAAACAGAGGAATCATTATTTACCCTCACACAATCATACTCTGCGAACTTAGTGCCCTCTGTGGTAATTACTTAACGCTCTTCGAATAGCACTAAATACATTTTTTTGAGATCAGCAATAAAAGAGAGCCCGAAAAAAGAAATCGTGTCATGTTTTGTCAGATTGAACATTTGATAAGCGTCAATCTAAAAGAGTTGAACCTATTCATCTAATAGATGATGCTTCACCACCAATTCCTCATTCAAACTTCGTTTAATTGGGTAGCAACCTGCTAAAACAAACAATACCACGTGTTATCTGCTTATCCACCCGAAAACCTGCTTGTTTGAATAAATCATTGCTTTCGTCTTTGGTCCAGAATTTGATGCCACCTAATCCCATCGAATCTTGCAATAATCGCCCGTACCAGGCATCGCTTTTGATAAGATGCATCACAAAAAAGCTTCCTTCTTTCTTTAGTACTCGGTTTGCTTCATAAAGTACTTTGGTTGGGTCAGAAAGTTCATTCAGAGTTCCACCCATAACGATCCCATCGAAAGTTTTGCTAAAGAATGGCATGTCTCGACCATCTGCTCGCAATAAAAAGATGTCAGTTTCATCCGCTTCTGCTTTGATGCGCGCTTCTTCCAGCATTTGCGTCGAAAAATCAAGCGCTACAATGTCCGCTTTAGGTTGCGCAGCTTTTAAAGCTCGTGCATATAACGCAGTTGAAGCTCCTAAATCGAGGTATAATCCTCCTTCCTGAGGAGCGGTCCAATCAATCAACAATTCATGCTCTTTTTCGATAGGGAAATCTTCACCGGTTAATAAGCTGAGAGAGCGCTTGCGCCAAAGTTCTTCATAAATAGCCGCCGTTACTTTCCAGTGATTGGTACTAAGCGCAATGCTGGCAAATTCTGGATCTTGCTCCAGCATATCGATGATATTGTTCTTTACTCGATACTCGTCGCCATCAGTGGTGGCAAAAGATCCATTAAAAGGCAGGGAAAGATTGGCAACCTCATCTGGAATATGAATTCCGATACGCTCGTTGGCCGGTGACTTTAATTCTAATTTCATGGAGATATCTCAATTTTGGCAACCTTACGCTGGCATCGAACTCGTGTTTCGAATTTATTTCTGCAACACCAACGAGATTTGTGCACCCTTATCAACACCTAACATTTGCGCAGCATTTCCTTTATTGATGCCCACTTCCAACATTCCTGAACTTCCAATAAATGCCGCAGGTTCACCGGGTTCCACATCCCCAAAGGTGTTAACCATGTGATCGATAATGGTATTACCCACATAAACGCGCACTTTCCGTCGCCCCGCTGTTTCTTCTAATAAACTCTCTGAAATATTGGTAATCAGATTCCCGAACCGGTCGATATGAATCACCCAACCTTGTACGCCGTCTTTATCGCCAATGGGAACTGCCCAATGATAGGAAACCAGGTCTTTGATGGGTTCGCCTAATTCTTTGATATTTACCCCGGCACTTAAATGCGCAGCAACCGGACTAAAAATATCCCGACCATGAAACGTTCGAGAGCGATCTTTACGCCAAAACTCAGGTTTATTGAGTTTGTAGGCTTTGTACTTAAACTCATTCGTGATTAGCGAGAATATGCCATTATCGGGGCCAACAAAAAATTGGTCGTTAATTTTTAGTGCAATAGGATGGCGTTCAGTCCCTACACCAGGATCAACCACAACAAGGTGCACACTGTTTTTCGGGAATTCGAAGGCTGCATTTCGAATTACCCACGCACACGCCATGATATCCTGCGGAGGAATTTCATGCGAAATATCTATAAACCGAGAAGAGGGAGTGATGCCGAGCATCACGGCTTTCATGACGCTTACGTAATGATCTTGTGCTCCAAAATCAGTAGTAAGTGTGATAATGTTGCTCATCAAGCATAGCTATTCAACATCACCGGCATAACCAGCATGAGAATATCTTCCGATTCGTCGTCTGAAGTTGGTTTTACAATTCCCGCACGGTTTGGTGATGAAAACTCAAAGCTTACTTCTTCATCGTCGATGTTGCTGAGTACATCTCCCAAATACTTGGCATTAAAGCCAATTTCCATGCTTTCGTTATTATAATCGCACTCGATGGTTTCCTTTGCTTCACTGCTCATATCCAAATCTTCGGCGCGGATGGTGAGTTTGTCAGCATCCAGCTGCAGGCGAATTTGACGAGTAGTTGAACTCGAGAAAATCGCTACACGCTTCACCGTTGAGAGCATTTGATCTTTACTGATCGTAAGGAACTTGTTGTTATCGCGTGGAATAACCGAATCGTAATTTGGATACTGTTCGTTAATTAATCGGGTAATTAGCAGAGTGCTTCCACTATGGAATCGTGCGTGATCCTGAGTTACGGTTACTTCACATTCATCACCTTGTACCGTTTTTTGAATCAGGCTAAGCGCCTTATCCGGAATAATGAAGTTTACATCATTTGCCGCTTTAATTTCTTTGTTGGTATACTTAACCAAACGATGCCCATCAGTAGCTACAAACTTACTTTCTTCGGTTCCGATTTGGAAATAAACCCCCATCATTGCCGGGCGTAAATCATCACTGCTTACTGCAAATAATGTTTTATTGATGGCCTTATGAACCAGTTCGGTGGTTGTAGAAATAACAGTTCCACTATCAAGATTTGGAACTTCGGGGAACTCTTCTGCTTCGTCGCCAACGAGTTTATACGTCCCTTTATCGGTACGGAAATTGATGTTCTTCCGCTCATCCACATCAAAAAATACGGTGATATTTGGTAGTTGACGTAGTGTTTCCAGAAGTCTGCGTGCGGGAATCGCAACCGCGCCATCTTCTTCGATATCAGCATCGATGCTTTGAACAATGGAAATTTCGAGGTCGGTAGCAGTTAATTTTAGTTTGCCGTCTTCGCTCTTGAATAAAATAGTTTCCAGAATTGGTAAGGTAGCCTTTGATGGAACGGCTCCAATCACCGCTGAAAGGCCTTTGTTAAGTTCGCTGCTTGAGACCGAAAATTTCATAAAATTTGTGTCAGATTTAGTTGTTTCGGGCAATTTTTCCCCAATCTTGCCCTTTCTAAAAGTTGTGCTTATACTAAGAAATCCTCGTTCCCGTTGCAATACAATACGAGCCAAAAAAACCGCTTAACTTAAGCAATTATCCTATCGATACAGCGCTACTATTTTTTTAAGAGATCTAATCCCTTTTGATGAAACGTATTGTAACAGCGCTTTTACTCTTAGTCGGTCTTTCCGTTCACCTTCAGGCTCAAAGTGTGCTTTCGAAATATGGCAACGATTTTTTGTCGGTTGGCGCCGGAGCGAGAGCCTTGGGAATGGGTAGTGCACACGTAGCATTAACGAACGATGTAACCTCCGGTTATTGGAACGTTGCCGGACTTGCTACGCTAGAACGCCCGGAGTTTATTTATATGCATTCCGAGCGCTTTGGCGGCATTGTAGGCTACGATTATGGGGCGGCTGCTTTCCCGTTAAAAACTCAAGGCGGAGTATTCGGGATCAGTTTTTTCCGACAGGGGGTAGATAACATTGCCAATACGCTAAATGCATGGGATGCTGAGCGAGGCGAAAACGGCGGCCCGAAAGAAGATGCCGAATCATACATCACTCGTTTCTCGGCTGCAGATGTAGCGATCCTTCTTTCCTATTCAAAAAAGTACAACGAGCAAATTTCGATTGGTGGGTCTGCAAAAATCATTAATCAACGTTTAGGGCCATTTGCAAACGCCTGGGGCTACAGTTTAGACGTAGGCGTACTTCTGCGCACCGATTTTGTGGATGTAGGTGCTTCGATACAAGATGTAACCACCATGCAAAAAATGTGGACGGTAAATGAGGAAGAATTCGAAGGCTTTGAGGAGACTTTTGGAGATTCCATCCCAAACGCACAAAATGAATACGTTCTGCCTTCTGTACGACTTGGGCTAGGAAAACAGGTTTCAATTTCCGATTTCGATATTGCTGCGGCTTTAGATTTTAATTTCCTTTTCGAAAACCGACGCGCCTATTATCTGAGTTTAGGAAGAACAAGCATTGAGCCCCATGCAGGAATTGAAACTACTTACAAAAACCGTATCTCATTTAGAGCAGGGCTTACAGATTTTGTGGATGACCCGGTTTCAGGGTTTTCCGTTTCTCCAACTCTAGGATTAGGCCTTAAAGTATCTGATTTCTATCTCGATTATGGGTTTACAAGTTTTGCAGGGGCTTCAAGTACACTTGGCTACACCCATCGAATTTCGTTGAAGTTTGAGTTTAGGAAATCCGATTAATTTGAGCCTGATGGTGAATGAAGAGTCGACCTAGACCTCGAATCCAACAAAATCGAGTTCTTCAATTTTTGAAAAGTCATGATCAGCTGACATAAAAGTTAAGCTTGATGACATTGCAGAAGCCGCAATAATACTATCTGGTAATTTAAGGCGATATTTAGTCCTTAAATCTATTGTGAACTCTTTCACTTCATTTGTTAAACCAACAATTGTACATTCCTGAAGGAAACTCTTAATCCCCTCTTTTTCATCTTCAGAAATCCCAGGATACGCAAGACACTCAATCTCTGAGATTACAGAAACACATATTTCTATTCCATTCAACAAATCGGTCAGCCGCTCATTACCATTTAATAGAAAAATTATAATTTTTGTATCAATAAGTAGTTTCATCCCACTCTTTACGAATACATTTTTGATATTTTAGCGGGTCTTCTCTTACTTCAAGAATTCCGGAAAATTTCTTTGTGTTTACCCCAGTTTTCTTTTCTACGGCTTTATAAAGCTTTTTTCTCTGTTTCTCTATAGAATCTTCTTTTTTTAAAACAATTTTTGACATGGCTTTGCCTCCATCATTAAGATATATTCTGCCTACCTTTCATCCAAAAAATTAAATGCGCATCATCATCCTTGGCCCTACTGCTTCCGGTAAAACGGAGCTTTCTCTTCAGCTAGCTGAGGAACTGGAAACTTCTATCATTTCAGCTGATTCGCGTCAATGCTACTCGATGATGGATATCGGAACCGCAAAGCCGAGTAAACAAGAATTAGATCGGGTTCCTCACTATAACATTTCCAATCTTTCGCTGGATGAAGAGGATAGCGCTATAAAGTTTAATAAACGGGCTGAAGAGTGGGAAAAACAAATTCTATCAAATACTAATCATGTGATTTATGCAGGCGGAAGTACCCTTCATCTTACCGGACTCATTCAGCCATTCAGTGATATTCCCGATTCCAATCCTGAAAATGTATCTTCGCTTAATTCACGTATCGAAGCCGAGGGCATCGAAACGCTATATGAAGAATTGAAGGCTATTGATCCGGATTATATCCCAAAAATGGATGGAATGAATCGACAGCGGATAATCAGAGCACTCGATGTTTGGATGCAAACAGGAAAAGCGTTCAGTAGTTTTCATCAAAACGATCAATTAGCGCCTGACGATTCTACGCTGGTAATTGGGCTGCGTCACCCTCGCGAATTACTTTACTCCAGAATTAATAAGCGCGTTGATAATATGATCGCAGAAGGGCTTGAGCGCGAAGTAAGTGAAATTTTGGATGCAGGGTTTTCACCAGACTTACAAGCTCTTCAAACCGTAGGTTATCGAGAGGTAATCGCTCACAGAAATGGAGAATTCGATCGAAAAACCATGATCGAAAAAATAAAAACGAATACCCGTAGGTATGCCAAAAGGCAACTTACCTGGTTTCGCCGTTGGAAATTTGTTATGTGGCTGGATGCAGATACATTGACAACGGAAGAAATGAGGCAAAAAATACTGTCAACTCTTTAGCAGCTAACCGTTTTAACCCTTATTTTCTGCACTCACTTTAAAACAGCTCCACTATGTACAAAGCAAAAGTAAATGTTACCCTTCGTCCATCTATTTTAGATCCTAAAGGAAAAGCGGCGCATCACGCACTTGAAAACCTGGGCCTTAATCAGGTTGAAAAAGTTCGAATTGGTAAATTTATTGAGCTTGACGTGAATGCTGATAACGAAGAAGCTGCTAAAGCAGTGGTTGAGCAGGCTTGTACTAAATTGCTTGCCAACGAAGTGATGGAAGACTTTACGATCGAAATCGAATCTTAAAAAATCACCCCATGCAACCTTTCGAAGATCTACTAATGCAGATAGATCAAAGCACCAAGTCTGAGACGGAGGAGGTGGTTGATGAAAGTATTGCTACGCCATGGCGAGTTATCTTGTACGATGACGACATTCATACTTTTGATGAGGTTATCAACCAGTTGATTAAAGCAACCGGTTGCAGCTTAGCAAAAGCAAAAGAACTTACTTGGAAAGTTCACAACGAAGGCAAAGCTATTGCTTACGAAGGCGACTTTGAAGAATGCCTGCGAGTAGATAGCGTTTTAAAAGAAATACAACTAGTTACAGAAATTAAAGGATAACATGGCAACATTTGGCGTAATCGTTTTTCCAGGCTCTAATTGTGATCACGATGCTTATCATGCAATGAAGCATGTTTTAGGATGCGAAACTAAATTTCTTTGGCACAAAGATACCGATTTGAGCGGCATCGACTTTTTGATTGTTCCTGGGGGTTTTTCCTATGGCGATTACTTGCGTTCCGGAGCTATTGCTCGCTTCTCACCAATCATGCAAGAAGTTGTGAAATTTGCAGAGAAAGGCGGTCCGGTTATGGGGATTTGCAATGGATTTCAAATTCTTTTGGAGGCGGGTTTAATTCCCGGTGCCATGATGCATAATCACAAACTCCGTTTTGTGTGCAAAAACGTATATATCCGCTGTGAAACTACGGAGTCGTTATTTACAAGCTCTCTTCAAAAAGGCCAGGTTTTTGATATTCCTGTATCACATGGCGAAGGAAATTACTTTATCGATCAGGATGGGCTAAAATCACTTCAGGACAATGATCAGGTTCTCTTCCGTTATTCGGATGCAAATGGTGAGCTTACTGAATCAGCCAATTTTAATGGCTCTATAGACCACATTGCAGGCATTACAAATACTGGCAGAAATGTGCTTGGCATGATGCCGCATCCGGAACGTGCTATGGAAAAAATATTAGGCTCTGAAGATGGAAAGCCCATCTTTGAGTCCATTCTAAATTCCTTGTCAGTAGCTTAAGATTTCATACCTTAAGCCTCTATGAAATCCCATGCAGATACATCATTAACCCTACACAGCAAAGGGCTGGTAAAACGCTATCGGAAACGTACCGTTGTAAACGATGTGTCGATTAATGTTAATCAGGGAGAAATTGTAGGTCTACTTGGACCTAATGGCGCCGGGAAAACAACAACCTTTTATATGATGGTTGGGCTAGTAACTCCCAATGAAGGGAATATCTATCTGAATGATACCCGCTTAACCGGAATGCCCATGTATAAGCGAGCGCGTCTAGGGGTTGGTTATTTGGCTCAAGAAGCATCAGTATTCAGAAATCTGACGGTGAGACAGAACCTAGAATCTATCCTTCAATTTCTATCCTACAGTAAAGCCGACATCAAAGAACGATGCGACCGTCTTATTGAGGAATTCTCCTTACAAAAGGTGGTTAACAGCAAAGGATATAGCCTGAGTGGAGGCGAGCGCCGTAGAACTGAAATTGCGCGTGCCTTGGTTACCAATCCAAAATTCATATTGCTAGATGAACCTTTTGCTGGCGTTGATCCCATTGCCGTTGAAGATATTCAAGAGATTGTATCCAAATTAACGAAGCAAAATATTGGCATCTTAATTACGGATCATAACGTTCACGAAACTCTTGCGATAACCGATCGCGCGTACCTGATGTTTGAGGGGAAAATTTTAATGGAAGGAGATGGGGATACATTGGCAAATGATGAAAATGCCCGAAAATTGTATCTTGGCGAGACTTTTAAACTTGATCGTTATATAAATCAATCAGAATAATGAAAGAAATCACTGTACAGGAATTAAAAGAAAAGAAAGATGCAGGGGAAGATTTTTTCCTGTTAGATGTTCGAGAAGGCTGGGAGTATGAAGTCTCAAATATTGATGGCGTTCACATTCCATTAGGCGAACTACCCGATCGAGTATCAGAATTAGAAGATCAGCGCGATGCAGAATTTATTGTTATGTGTAGATCGGGCGGACGCAGTGGAAAAGCAGCAGAGTTTTTAACTGCGCAAGGTTTTTCCAATGTTCATAATTTGAAAGGTGGAATCACTGCTTGGGGCAAAGAAATTGACCCAAGCATCCCGGTTGCTTAAACCAGAGCAGCTATTTGATTTAATAGCTCTTGATTACTTTCTGTGTTCTTTAACACTTTAAGTAATCCCAGCATAGATTCTCGTGGTGATTTTTTCAATAAATATCGCCGTACCATATTACGCTCTTCCAACGAATCCGTAATGAATTTATCTTCATTGCGGGTTCCGGAGGCGGTAATGTTAATAGCCGGATAAATTCGATCGTTAGCTAATTCACGATCAAGTACCAATTCCATGTTTCCGGTTCCTTTGAACTCTTCAAATATCAGATCATCCATTCTGGAGTTGGTCTCAATCAAACAAGTGGCAATAATTGTAAGTGATCCTCCACCTTCAATCTTTCTTGCAGAGCCAAAAATTTTCTTCGGGATTTCCAGAGCTCTAATGTCAAGTCCACCGGATAAAGTTCTGCCTGAGTTTGTTTGAACAGCGTTGTATGCTCTGCCTAAGCGAGTGAGGGAATCGATAAGAAGCACTGCATCTTCGCCCATTTCTGCTTTGCGTTTTGCATATCCTAAGGCCATTTCTGTAATTCGAATATGGCTGTTAGTCTTTTTATCGTTCGAGGATGCAAATACTTCGGCATCTGTAGATCGAATGAAATCTGTAACTTCTTCAGGGCGTTCATCAACCAATAATACACTCAAATGTATATTTGGGTTATTTTTGGCAACTGCGTTCGCAATCTGTTTTAGGAGCACTGTTTTACCAGTACGAGGCGGGGCAACAATTAACGCTCTTTGACCTTTCCCAATCGGTGCAACAAGATCAATCACACGCATTTCGATATCTTCGGCTTGCTCACCCATTTTTATCCAATCAACCGGCATAATCGGAACCTGACGTTCAAAGCGAGCACATTTTGTCCACGTTTCGATTGGTTGACGATTTATCAGATCAATAGAAAATACATGTTTATTCCCTTGGTGATCTTCCTCAAATTCCCCTTCCAATATTAACCCTTGGCGTAGTTCAAGTGCTTTTACTTCCTCAGGTTTCAAAAAAGGATCTTTTGGATCGTAGGTAAACTCATAATCCAGCTTACGGATAAAGCCCCAGCCTTTTTCATTAACTTCAAGCACGCCCGCATATCGCCCGGCTACACCCTGGTTGTTATTCCAGTAGAATTTGGGGATAAAAACATTTCCGCCCTTGTTTCGGTTTCTGTTTTTATTGTTCCGGTTCTTTTTATTGCGATTCCGGTTTTTATTATTGCCGTAGTTCTTTCTGTTGTTTCTAGCCATGAATGGAATTATCGAATTTCAAGTCTCCTAATTGGAAAAGCAGTATATGACGGTACTTTGAATTAAAAAGGAGAGCGAAAAAAGGGGGTGCAGATTAAGCTCTGCACCCGTTTCAGAAGATGGGAAAAGATACAAATGTTTTAACTGATAGCAAATTATCTAACAGTGGTAGTTTCATTGATCCAGCTATAACAACTGTTTAATGAACTGTCTACCTTTACATTTTGACCTTGTTCGTAACCAAGAGTAAAGAATTTATCTTCAGTATTTGGGGTTACAGCTTCGTACGTAGCTAACTGGCTGTTCACAGTGTTGGTTGTGGATGCATCAACCTGCTTTGCTTTGTTCAAGTAATCAATTACTAACCAGTACACTACTTTATCAGCCGGTTCTAATTTTCGCTCAGCGGTACAATTGGTAACAGCTTGTCCATATAAAGAAGCTTTCTTAATGTATGCTAACCCATAATTTGGATCGATAGCAATGGCCGCTTCAATATATCGCTTAGCTGCCTGCAAATTCCCCATGGATACATTTACATCAGAAAGATCAATGTTAATCTCTTTCTTGTCTTTATCATTGGTAGCTTTTTCTAAAGCCTCTGTATAAAGCTTAGCGGCATCCGCATATTCAGCATTTCCTTTTTCAACATCCGCTAATTGAAGCGCTGAATCAAACGTTGGATTTAGCTCATGAATTTTTTTGAGTGTTTCTACTAACTCGGCTTGCATATTCAATGCTTCATAGGCATCAGCAACACATTCCAGGTCGGATAAAGAATTTGGATTTTCTTCCAACTTACCGCCGCAAAACTCTAGGCGCTCTTCGGGTGAAGAAAATGCATCATCCAAAATTTCATCAAAAAAGCTTTGAATTTCAGGATTAGCAAATGGCCGTGCAGTATCGATGGTTTCAATCAGTTCATCCTTTCTTGCATCATCGCGCGACATATTATCAACCGTTACACGAATGTAGTAACCATCTGCTAAAGTAGTGGTTCTTTCAGGATCCATTTCAAACATTTGCTCAAAATCTTGATATGCTTTCTGGAGACCATTTTCGATGTTGTTGTAGTTCTCTAGATAAAATCGTCCTCTACGCTGAAGTAATTCATACTTGTCTACTTCCTCGTCGCTAAATTCTTCAAACATTTCTGCGTAAATAGTTTGAGCGGTATCCAGATACGCTTCTTTTTCACTTGGATCACTTTTAGACAGACCAATTTCTGTATAAATGCGAATCAATTTGTTGTACTGTGTTGCAAGACTAAATCGACCAGCGGGTATCCCCTCGATCTCACGAGGCTTTTTGCATAGCATCCAACGTCCATAATTTAACGCGAAAGGGTAATCGCCATTGGAATAATTTCCTTGAAAGATGGAATAAGCTGCAATTTCTTGCATTCCTTGTGGGGGATTTGGATTACAATCTTCTTGGGCCTGTAATCCAGAGGCACCAACCAACATAATCCCTAATATTGTATATAGTACTTTCATTGCTCTGTTATTTAATCGTTAGTTCGGTATATAAACTCGGCTTGTATTTGAATTATTACTTTAAAATTATCTTAGTTTCGGCCGCACAAACATTAGCTCTGTCAAATTAATCGACATACCAACGGTCCAAATTCGTTCTTTAAATAAGTTATTGTCGGTTGTGCCTCTAAATCCATACTGAAAACTAAAGTCCACAAATGATGCGACTTTCGAAGGTATCCCAATTCCGGTATTTAACCAAAGCGTTTCAATATTTTCACCTAAGATATTTAGGTGACCGGTGTCGTAAGATAGGCCAGCCGCATATTTAAAGCCTGCCAAAAAAGAATCTAAATTTGTTCGATACGGATGATACTGCCCACCAATACCGAATTTTGTGCGATCGTTCATTAATTGCTGAGAGCTTGGGTCCAACTCGTTAGTAAACTCCGACCAATTTTGAATTTGAATCTCAGCGGAGAGATTTACTATGGAGCTCGGAGCATATCCCAAACCAAAAGCAGCTTCCAGAGGCATTTGAATATCGCCTTCACGATCTTCAGTTCCATCAATCGTTACTTCCTGCTCAATTCCTCGAACACTTTTGATTGCGCTGAATGTTTCTTTCGCTTTTATGGTGTATGGAAGGTTCAGAGTCCCACCAAATGAGAAAGAGTCGTTTTCTCGAAGTAATCCATTAAACGTACCGGTTATACCAAAACGTTGCGCAAATGAGTTTCCATTGTAATCTATCTCTTGAGAATGGTCTTCGAATCCAACTACGTTAAAATCTAGCGCTTCAGAGTTTTTCAGGGTTAGAAATGCGATGGAAGGCGCGTATCCAAATGATAGATTTTCACCAAGTTTAAATGCAAAACCTAATTCAAATTTGTTGATACCACCAAAGCTTTGCACCTCATTGGTGTATTCAAGCTCGGAAGTAGCTGTAGCGTTGAACGATTTCACATTCACCGATTTAAAATTTGCGCGAGTTACCGGGTACATTCCTATTGATACACCCATTTTACCCGGCTTTATCGGAAATAGTAGGTGCAAATAACCCGTTTGCAGATTTACGTTGGTCCCGCTTGAAGCTGTGCTTTCCACATTTGCCCTGCTAAGGCGTAGTCCGGTAGAAGCTTGGCTGTAAAAAGTACTTGCCCACAAACCTGGATTTGCCAAACTGCTTGTTTCTCTGTTTATATTTGTGAGCCCTAAAATTCCTTGGGCTTGCAATCCTGCTGAGGTCGGCTCAACAGGATATCCTACACCGATTGATGAATAAATAGAACCACCACGGGCTTCGGCAGAGTTTCCGGTTTGTGCTTCGGCGGAAATAGAAATTAAGCACATTAAAAGTATCGGGAATACAAGGTTTTTCATCGTATTACTCCTCGTTTTCCAGATTAAAGATTATGATTTTTGGGGCATTATCTTCTGATGCAGTTACGTCAAAAAATGTATTGAAAGAAAGATATCCACCATTTTGTGCGGCATAAAGGTAAACTTCAGAAATATCTGTACCGGCAAAAATAAAAGCGTTCAAAAGTTCGGTAATATCGAAGCGATAGAAGCCTTCTTCGTAGGTAGCCGAAGTACTTATCGAGTTAAAACCTAAATCGTATGCAATATCGGTTGAGGGCCCTAATTGAATTCTAAAAGGTGGAGTTTCTAACCTGCCTTGATTCTCGGTTAGAGAATTTGCCATGGCAGCCTCGTTCGCTTTGAATACCAATTCGGCTCTTACAAAATTTTGATTGTCCAGATTCTCTGCCAAGTCTGTAAAATCAAACTGTATAAACTGTTCGTACAAATTAGACAGCACCAAATTATCGTCAGGTACCGTACCTGGAGTTCGTTCAACATCGTAAGCCCAGTCGAGCATTATGTTTGTGGTAGTATCGTCGTCGGCCGGATCAATCAATAGTAATCTGCTAGTACTAAACCGGGTGTAAATGATTTCATTCGCATCGGTAGCAGGCACTATGGCAAGTCCAAAATCTTCGAAGCGGTATAGCGAATCTCGATTTTCGTTTCCGTTGTTGTAGTACTCTATGAAGTCTGATTTCCAATTACCACTAAGTTCGAACTCAACAAATCCTGTGGTATCGAAATCAGCAAGTGAAAACTCCCCAACTTCTGCTTCTATGGGCCCACCGCCTTCAATTACCGATACCTGATCACTCATTTTAAATGCAGATCCTCGCCAGAAATCTTCTACGCGCAGCACTCTAAATGTAGCTTCATTATCCTGCGTTCCATATACATTCTCCAGATCTGCATTTAACCGTAGAAAGGCTTTAGTATCTATCGATAAATCGCCAATATCGCCCCTGATAATTGAGGGTTTAAAAAGCGCCATTGCGTCTAGATTGCCAAAAATTGGGTCGTTGAATTTACCCACGGCTGAGAAGTTTAATTTTCCTAGATAGGGATCTACCGAATTTACTGGTAGTTGAGAAATAGTTATGGTATCTGCAACAATTTCTGATTCGTTTATAAACCCGGCGCCCACGGTACCACTTTCTTCGCAGGATAACAGTGTAAATGATAACAGTACAGAAAATACAAGCTGCCTGGTTAGGGCAGCTTTGTTTTTAATAATCATTAAATACAATCTTGATGTTTTATTCTTTTTCGGCAATTACTCGATAATAGTCGGCAAATTTACTTGAAACATCCTCAGGCGAACCCTGAATTTGTTTTGGTGTAATGCCTAGCTCTTTGAATATTTCATCAAATTCATCACGCAAGTAATTACCCGTTACTACATGATCGCTGTACATTAAACCAAGTTTCAGTAAATCAACCTTACCATCGTCGGTAAGCTCTTTTATGTTTATGTCGTCTGGTAGCCCGAGTAATTCCAAAATTTTTGAAGAATCTCCGTGCCCTTCATTTTCAGGGTGATGCAAATTGTACACAATCTGCGTGTTCTTGAAGATTTCCTCATTCTTATACTTCGTTTTTACTAATAAAGGAATCAATCCGGCCGGCCAATCGTGGCAGTGAATGATATCCGGCTGCCAACCGAGCTTCATAACTGTTTCGAGCACTCCTTTATTGTAGAAGGCAAGTCGCTCAGCATTATCAGGATAAAATTTCTCTGTTTTAGGATTGATGAACATCCCCTTTCTTTTGAAATAAGTGTCGTTATCCAAAAAGTAAACCTGAAGTTTTGCATTCGGGATACTCGCCACTTTGATTTTCATACTCTCGTAATTGTCACCCACTTCTACTTCTATACCCGACAAGCGAATTACTTCGTGAAGTCGGTTTCGGCGATCGTTAATGGTGCCATACTTGGGCAACAAGATTCGAATTTCAAAGCCTTTATCTTGCAGAGATGCCGGAAGGAATCTCAACAAATCGGCGGTGTAAGTCATTCTTGCAAAGGGGGAGATTTCTGCCGCCGCATATAAAATTTTCATAAATATTATTTCTCTTTGTTTGAGATTGTGTTCTCTTTGATTACTTGATCTAGTTCGCTGTTTTCATCCAGCGAGTAAAAATCCATTAGGGTATCGCTTCGGAGGCCAAGACGTAAGGTTTCTAGCGGAATAACTTCTTCAGGTTGAATATTTCCAAGGTTTACGTTACTTCCATATTTTCTGATAAACCAAACCTGCTGCTCTTTCTTAGGAGCTTCGAAGATGAGTTTTTCTACCGGAATTTGATCGGTTATTTCCTCAATCAAACCAGATCTCACCTCACCATTTGGCCTAAAAACACCAACAGTTCCGCTTTCTCGCGCTTCGCAGATCACCTTGTAGGCACCTGCTTCTAATTCTTTCTCAATTACTTTTACCCACTTATAGGGTGGAATAATTTCGTTCGGGTTTTTTGATCCAACTTCTGATAAAACCCGGTAATCTTTGCTTAGATCTTTGATGATTTGTTGCTTCTTCTCGTCTGAAATCCAAATGGTTCCGTTAGACACTTCCAGACAATCAATTTCGTAGCGATCTAACAATTTTGTGTAAGCATCCAATTGGTTTCGAAGCATATATGCCTCGAAAAGAGTGCCACCAAAGTAAACCGGAATTCCAGCTTGCCGGTAAACGTTCAGTTTATCCTCGAGTCTTGGGGTTACATACGAAGTTCCCCAACCAAGCTTTACAACATCAATATATTCTGCGCAAACATCTACAAAATCTTCGGTTTGGCGAACACTGTACCCTTTGTCTAAAACCAAAGTTATCCCTTCGGTTCGTGGTTTGTGCGTGCGCTTTGGTAAATTGTTTAGCGAAAAAGGCATAAATCATAAATTTAGAAAGCTTGGAATATACTCAAATAGTGCCTTTTATTAAAGGCTCAGCTTTCAGGCGTTATTCTTTCTGTTTGATAAATTGATTAGTTCGTTAATTCGATGGGTATCTACCTGATGTAACATCTCTGATGTGTACCTCCACAGCCAGTTACCCGACGATGTGCCCGGGAAGTTCATTCTATGCTCCCCTCCAAGGTTCATAAAATCTTGAAGTGGAAAAATTGCTTGATCCGAAACGGAGAGCATGCCCAAGCGGATAAACTCCCAATTTATCTGATTCCCATCCGATTTCGTATATACCCGAGCATGATGCTTTTCTTTTTCAGGCGCCTGATTGTACCACCCAATTGATGTATCGTTATCATGAGTACCCGAATAGGCCACGCTATTTTGCGGATAGTTATGTGGCAAAAAACTATTGGTAGAATCCGAATCGAAGGCGAATTGAATGATCTTCATGCCGGGAAATGCATATTTGTCGCGTAATTTTTCAACCCCTTCGGTTACAAAACCGAGGTCTTCGGCAATAATCGGAAGCTCACCACATTCTTTGAGAATAGTATCGAATAACTTCTCACCGGGGCCGTCAACCCATCGGCCATTAATGGCAGTTTTCTCGTCTGCTTTTACTTCCCAATAAGCATCAAAGCCTCTGAAGTGATCAACCCGAATAGCGTCACATTGCGTAAACATGTGCTTAAAGCGCTTCACCCACCACGAGAAATTATCTTTTTCCAACACCTTCCAATTGTATTGAGGATTTCCCCATAATTGACCAGTTTCACTAAAATAATCTGGCGGAACTCCGGCAACCAACGTTCGATTTCCCAGCTCATCTACCGCAAAGTACTCCGGGTTTGCCCACACATCAGAACTATTGTGATCAACAAAAATAGGTATGTCGCCTACCACTCTGATATTTTTGGTGTTTGCGTATTGCTTAAGCGCCATCCATTGGTTGTAAAACTCGTATTGTAACCAATTGTGTAGTTTTATGTCGGCGCTATACTTTTTGCGGTATTTTTTAAGTGCTTCGGGTTTGCGTTGAGCAATTTCTTTTTCCCAAGTATTCCATGGCTGCATTCCGTGATGTTTTCCACACGCCATGAACAAGGTGTAGTCTTCCAGCCAGTGTTTATTCTCTTTTTTAAAGGCTTTGAATTTTTTTTCCTCAACACTATCAAGGTTTTCGTAGAATCGATCGCAAGCATACCCAAAAAGTATGTCCTTTTGCTGAAACGCTTCTTCATACTGCACCTCTAAACGTGATGGCAACTTAGCTTTTTCGGCTTCACTTTTAGTGAGAAGTCCCTTTTCTACTAAAATATCCGGGCTGATCAGATATGCATTCCCCGCAAAAGCCGAATAACTTGCATAGGGAGAATTACCATATCCGGTAGGAGTAAGTGGTAAAACTTGCCAAATTGTTTGTTGAGTTTGCTCTAAAAAATTGATGAATTCTCTTGCTTCGTACCCAAAATCTCCGATTCCATATTTTCCGGGAAACGATGTGGGATGTACCAGTGTACCGCATGAACGGGGAAATCTCATAGATTAATTAATTATTTCTTTGGTTTTAATATTACTCCTGCCAGTGGGGGGATCGTTAACTTTAAATATGCAGGCTGATTTTGCCAATCACCTTGTACCGCATTCAGCACAGTATCGCCTACATTACTGCCTCCATAATATTCAGAATCGCTATTCATAATTATTTCGTACTCACAAGCTTCGGGCACCCCAATTTGATATTCGTGATGAACAGTTGGCGTAAAGTTAAGCACTGTAACTAAAAAATCTTCCGGATCTTTTGCTCGTCGTACAAACGATACAATGCTGTTATCAGCATCGTTAAAATCGATCCATTCAAAACCTCTCCAATCGAAGTCGTTTTCATAAAGTGCTTTCTCTGTTTTTACGAGAGTATTTAAATCGCGTACCGTTTTTTGCACTCCCTGATGTGGCTCCCAGTTTAACAAATGCCAATCCAACGATTTCGACTCACTCCACTCGGCCCATTGGGCAAATTCGCATCCCATAAAAAGTAATTTCTTGCCCGGATGAGCATACATATAAGTATACAATAAACGTAGATTAGCAAATTTCTGCCAATCATCGCCGGGCATTTTTGCAACCATTGCGTTCTTCATGTGAACTACTTCATCATGAGAAAAAGGCAAGGTAAAATTCTCGCTAAAAGCATAAATCAACGAAAAAGTTAATTCGCCCTGATGATATTTACGATACAAAGGATCTTTTTCAATGTAGGCCAGCGTATCGTTCATCCAACCCATGTTCCATTTGTAGTCGAATCCCAGACCGCCGGTTTGGGTTGGTCGCGATACTCCACCCCATGAGGTTGATTCTTCGGCAAATGTGATGGTGCCAGGAAAATGCTCGTGTACCGAGTCGTTGAACTTTCGAAGGAAATCGATAGCCTCGATGTTTTCACGTCCACCATATTTATTTGGAATCCATTCACCTTCTTCGCGAGAGTAATCCAGATAAAGCATAGAAGCTACTGCGTCAACTCTAAGTCCATCAATGTGAAATTTATCGCACCAGTACAGCGCATTGGAAATCAAAAAATTATGTACTTCGGTTCTTCCGAAATTGAAAATACACGTGCCCCAATCTTTATGTTCGCCTTGGCGGGCATCCTCATGCTCATATAAGCCTGTACCATCAAATCGGCGGAGTCCATGATCATCTTTTGCAAAGTGAGCAGGAACCCAATCAACAATAACACCAATTCCCGCTTTATGGCATTCGTCTACAAAATACATGAAATCGTGAGGCGTACCGAAACGACTTGTTGGAGCGTAGTAGCCTGTTATTTGGTATCCCCAGGAAGGATCGTACGGATGTTCTGCAACCGGCAACAATTCGATATGGGTATACCCCAATTCTTTCACATAAGGCACTAACTCGTGTGCCATTTCACGGTAAGATAAAAACCCTGACTCCTCGCCTACTTTTTTACGCCATGAGCCAGCATGTACTTCATAAACAGTAAGTGGTTGATCCAAAGCTTGCCGATCGCTACGTGAGTTCACCCAATCGTCATCGCTCCATTCAAACCCTTCCAAATCATAAACTTTAGAGGCTGTTTCGGGGCGTTTTTGTGCGTAAAAAGCGAACGGATCGGCTTTAAGCAATGGTGGATCCTGAACAGGTGATTTAATTTCGTACTTGTACTCATCCCCTTCGGTAACATGAGGGATAAAAATCTCCCATAGTCCCTGATCATGATATTTTCGCATTCGATGAACGCGTCCGTCCCAATTATTAAACGGTCCTACCACCGAAACTCGCGTTGCACTAGGCGCTGATACCACAAAATGAATCCCTTTTACGCCATCAACTTCTTTGGGATGAGCGCCCATAAATTCATACGCTTTTTTATGATTTCCTTCACCCCAAAGCTGTAAATCGAAATCATTAATCATTCTATCGAAAGCGTAGGCATCAAAGATTTCGAATTCATCGCCGGCATGGGGCACTATTCGCAATGAATAAAGAGCGGGAGTTTTTCTGCGAGGAAATACGTATTCAAACAAGCCTTCGGGCGAGACGCGTTGGAGTTCAACCGGTTTGGCTTTGCCTAATTTTGCAAATACTAGGTTAGCTTCGGGTCTAAATACCCGCAGTACTAATTTCTCCGATTTACCCTGTTTGATTTTATGAAACCCTAATACCGAAAACGGATCCCCGTGAGACCCATTTGAAATTGATTCAATTTCTTCTTTTTTGAGCGAAAACGTCATAATATTGTTAATTGAAGGGGGGCAAAAGATAATAAAATATATACAAAACGTTTGCCTGCTAAATGCGTGATGCTACACTCTAATGGTTTCTTTATTTTAGCAGTATGAACATATCCGGTTTTATAGCCCGTCGCTATCTTTTTTCCCGAAAATATATCTCGTTAATTTCAACGCTTACGTACATAAGTATTGCGGGTGTAACCATTGGTACTGCACTGTTAATTGTGGTTTTATCGGTATTTAATGGCTTTTTTGATGTCGTTAAATCACTGCTACTATCCTTTGATCCTGACCTTCGTATAGAATCTGCCGAGCAGAATACCTTTCAATACTCCGAAGCTTTGCAGCAAGAACTCGAGAGCATTCCTGAAATTCAGTTTATATCTCCTTTTGTTACCGGCAAGGCACTACTCTCGAATGGTGATGATGCCACCAAAGTGGTTGAGGTTAAGGGAATCGATGAAGCTACCTTCATCAACATGGTAAATATTCAAGAAAGCATCACATCCGGAGTGTTTGATTTAGAGGTTCGCAACCGAAAACCAGGCATTATTGTGCATGAGCAACTTCGCTCAGAATTGTTTTTAGATATGAGCGATGAAATTGCCTTACTGAGTGCAACCGGAATGCGAAAGGCACTTACGCAAATCACTGTTCCGCGTTCGTATCGTTTTGATGTAAGAGGTGCTTATTTGGTGCAATCAGTGGCTTCCACACCTAGTGTCTATGTCGAAATTGATGCTGCTCGTCGACTCTTCAATGCTCGCAATCAGGTAACAGGAATTGATCTTAAACTGGCGAATAGCGAAGAGGCTGAACAGATTAAAGAAAAGCTTGAAGCTGCATTAGGGGCAGAATTCAAAATTTCGACTTGGTACGATTTGCAAAAGCCTTTATATGATGTGATGTATCTCGAAAAATGGGGAGCTTACATCATTTTGATGATCATTGTTGTGGTTGCTGTGCTCAATATTATTGGTTCGTTAACAATGATAGTGATTCAAAAACAACGCGATATTGGGATTTTGATTTCGATGGGATTGTCGGCTTCGAAAATTAAATCCATTTTTCGAAAGCAGGGATTACTTATCGGACTAATTGGATGTGGAATAGGTGGCTCGCTGGGTTTCGCACTTTGCTGGCTGCAGCAAGAATATGGACTTATCAAGTTATCCTCTGCGTTCATTATTGATGCTTATCCGGTAGAAATCAGACTATTAGACATCGCGATAATTTTGGGCGGAAGCTTACTATTGTGCCTTGCCGCTAGTTGGTTTCCATCTAAACGAGCTTCAGCAATTCAGCCGGCAGAAGCAGTGCGCTACGAGTGAGAGCCGATTATTCGCACACTTCACTTTTCATTATACACATCCGGTAGATCGTTTTCGTACAGGATGACATCGCCTGCAACGGCTTTCTGTCGGGCAATTTCATTGGCTTCAAATAAACTAGCTACCACAAACACATGCTCGGTATTTTCTTGAACACTCTCAATGCCTTCGCGAATCGGCTTCGATCGTTGTTCTCCCACCAAAATCACCATATCCAAATCCGCTTTTCCAATCGCTTCCCCGAACTTGAAGTTTTCCTCTTCTTCAATTTCTCCAAGTTCTATCATTCCCGGCGTAATGATTATTCTTTTTCGATTCTTGAATTGCCCCAAAATTTCTACCGCATTTTTGGCACCCACCGGATTAGAATTAAATGCGTCATCAATCACAAATAGATCTCCGGCTTTTTTTAGCTCCAGCCGATGTTCTACCGGCTCAATGGTTTGGGCGGCAATAGCCATCGTTTTTGGCCGAATATCAAAATGGTAAGCAACACCTATTGCAAGCAACAAGTTTTGCACATTATGCGCGCCTAACAATTTGGTGTTGAACTCAAACACCTTTTCATCAAATACTGCTTCGAACCGGGTGCCATTGGTATCGTAACTGATGTTCTTACCTTGAATCACCCCGCCTTCTAAACCAACAAGTATTCGTTGTATCTCGTCGCGGCCTTCGCCCATAATGGAAACTCTTGGGTCGTCTGCATTTAAAATAGCTACGCCACCTTTGCCCAAATTATCAACGATAGTTCCTTTTTCACGGGCGATTACATCTTGCGATCCAAAAGTTTCTAAATGTGCAAAACCAACATTACTAACCACCGAAACATCGGGCGTTGCAATATCACATAGTTCCTGAATATTTCCTTCATATCGCGCCCCCATTTCAAGAATCAATATCTGGTGATGTGCTTGAAGATCGTTATTAATCACTTTACAGATTCCCATCGGCGTATTAAAACTCCCCGGCGTATAGCAAACTGAATAGCGCTCTTTCAACAAATCTTTAATCATAAACTTGATGGAAGTTTTACCATAACTACCGGTAATGGCTATTACTTTTAAATTTGGCATGGCTGCCAGTTTTTTTCGCGCCTGTTTTTTAAAGCCATTTTGAATGCTACGCTCAATCGGCTTAGTGATATTACCTGCAACAAGTACCGAAAACGGTATAAGTAATGCGCCAATCACCCATCCAAAAACAAGTAAAACAACATCAAAACTTAACAAGCCCGGATCATAGGTGGGTGGAATCATCCACAAAAAAGGAATATAACCGGTATACGACCAAATCATGAAAAATACCGGCAGAAACAGATTTAGGATCATCAATGGAACCATCAATCGCTTTACTCGGCTGGTAAATACGAGCGGTTTTTTTACCTGACCAGATTTGTAGCGTTTTACACTCCCGAACCAGAAAATCCCCCAAATAAATAGAGCCAAAGTTAACGCGGTATTGGTAATAGCAACTTCTATCCAATCAAAACCGATCACCAAAACGAAAAGGAGAATGTTGTATAACGCTAAATCGCCGGGAATCACTTTCTGCTCCCAATGGCTGCGCAACCACTGCCAATACTCATTGTGTTTATACCCTACTTGCTGGTATACATGAATGAAGAATCGTAATCTTGTCCAGCAATATCTGGCCAGAATAAATGAAAATAATACCGATAGTGCGTCTAAAAAGAGATAATACAATGGCTCGATATATTATGTGTTTGTGAAGAATGGTGACAAGTAAAGCGACCGTTCGACTTTCTTTTTTGTGGGTAGTATATTCTGCACCACTAAATATCAGCTTAATACAGATTGAAATAAATATATGAAATTAATTATCCCAATGGCGGGTAGGGGAACCCGAGTTCGGCCACATTCGCATACTGTTCCAAAACCCTTGCTTCCGGTTGCCGGCACTATGATTATCGAACGACTAGTTGAAACCTTCATCCGAACCTTAGATCGTGAATTAAGCGAAATAGTATACATTTTAGGTCCTGATTTTGGCCGACAAATCAAGAAAGACTTAATCGCAATGAGCGAGCGGCACAATGTTAAAGCAACCTTTCGGGTACAGGAAGTGGCGTTAGGAACTGCTCATGCAGTTGATTGTGCCCGAGAAGACTTAGAAGGGGAAGTAATTGTAGCGTTTGCTGATACCCTGTTCGATAGTAAAGAAAAATTCAATATCGACGATGCGGATAGCGTAATCTGGTTAAAAAAAGTAGAAGATCCGTCCCGATTTGGTGTTGCTGTTTACGAAGGTGATCGAATTACCGGTTTTGTTGAAAAACCTGAAGAATTCATTTCAGATTTAGCCATTATTGGAGTTTACTACTTTAAAGATGGGGAAGGGCTAAAAGCCGAATTAAAGCGCATTATGGATGAAGACATTAAAGGTCCTGGTGGCGAATATTTCCTTACAGAGGCCCTTGATAACATGATCAACAACGGCAAAGTGTTTAAAACTGCCACCGTTGATGAATGGTTGGATTGTGGAACGCTACCCGCATGGCTCGAAACTACCGGAGAAATTCTGGTAAAGGAAAACCATAGTTTTGAGGCTGAAAAATATCCCAATACAACGATTATCCCACCGGTTTTTATTGGAGATGGCGTTATTATCGAAGGAAGTACAATTGGCCCAAAAGTGAGTATCGAGGCGGGAACAAGTATCAATAATTCAACAGTAGAAAACTCCATTATTCGAGAAAACGCTGTAATTGAAGATACCGAAACATCTGGCTCAACCATTGGGGCACACACTCAGGTAAAAAATGTAAGCGGAACAATTGATATTGGAGACCATTCTTCGGTTCAAATAAAAAAATAGTGGCTCGGCTAATTTTCCGGGAACAACGCCTTAAAATCACTATATAAACACGTTACTCAAATGATTTTTATATTCCTGATGCGGCGTTACCTCCGGAATACTTATGCGTTGTAAACTTCTCTTAATCTTAATATTTGCGTTAGGCACACACTCGTTGGCAGCTCAAAACAGTGATTTTCGAGCATACAGGGATAGTGTACGCCAAGCTCAAAAAGCATTTGAAGAGCAATATACTTCGGCGGATGGAGCTGAAGAAGCGAATAATTTCCAAATTCAGTTTTCTGCTGAGTTTGAAGCGTTCAAAACTGAAATGGAACAGCGCTGGGGTGATTTTAAGTATCGCTCGAAGACCGAATGGGTGGAATATCTTGATGAAGGAAATGCTCGTGTTCATGTTGATTTTGAACAGAATCAGGTACTGCTCGAAGTGTTAGTTGATAGAACACAAAGTGCCGAGCAACGTGTAGCAACTCTGCCTGTTGTACTTGTAGAAACGATAGAAAGTAGAGGAAGTCAAACGGGCATTGAGGCCAGTTCAGACAATTATACTCCGGTGCTAAACCGGCCGGTTTTATTCAATCAGCTTACAAAGCGAGTTGGTGAAACCAATGCCGATTTTGCACTTCGTGTTATAAACAACAATCAACCCACCGTTCGGCAAACTACCGGCGATGATGGCGTAGAACGCGCGGTACTTACTCTAAATTTTGATTTAGCCCCCGATGCCATTCGTGAGCGAGCCAAGCGGGTTCAAGGTTTTGTTTACAAATATGCTGAGCAGTACGGACTCTACCCATCGCTGGTTTTTGCCATCATCCATACCGAATCATATTTCAATCCAATGGCACAGTCGAGTGCTAATGCGCTTGGCTTGATGCAGCTCGTTCCCGAAGGTGGCGGCGCTGACGCCTTCCAAAAAGTATATGGACGTTCAGAAATTCCTAGTGCAGAGTTTCTCTTTGATCCTGAAAACAATATTCAGCTTGGATGTGCTTACTTAGATATTATTCTAAACACACACCTTAATAACATCGACAACGTACTCACTAAGCAATACTTAGCTATTGCTGCCTATAATACCGGAGCGTCTAATGTATTCAAAGCATACGATCGAAGTGGCTCTAAACCTCGTTCTATTCGTAAAATCGACGCGATGACTCCACAACAGAACTACGAATATCTGATCCAAAATCTACCCTACGAAGAAACGCGAAGCTATCTGCAAAAGGTTGTGGAAAGATCTCAGTTGTACGAATCCTGGGGCGAATAATTAATAACAACTTTACTTATCAAAAATGATTGCACTTGTAACCGGCGCATACCGTGGACTTGGACTCGAAACCGTTAAACAACTAGCTGAAAAATCGTATACCGTAATTCTTACCGGGCGAAATGATGAAAAGGGAGAATCAGCAGCAAAAGCGCTACGCGAACAAGGCAATGAAGTGTTTTACCGAAATTTAGATGTGAACGATCTTGAGCAAATTCAAAAACTACACGATTTCATTGCTGAAAAATTCGGCCATTTAGATGTATTGGTCAACAATGCCGGTA
Source organism: Balneolaceae bacterium (assembly GCA_017640605.1). Classification (GTDB taxonomy): domain Bacteria; phylum Bacteroidota; class Rhodothermia; order Balneolales; family Balneolaceae; genus HXMU1420-13. Next base: position 219,653 of record JAEPQH010000004.1, read on the forward strand.
TCCATTACGATAGCGGTCATGATGTGACTAATCCTGATTGGAGCATCGTTCAAGAAGCTACAGAAACAAATTTTATTGGAGCCTGGAAACTAAGTGCAGGATTATTACCACTTCTCAAAAAAAGTGATGCCGGGAAAATCGTAAACGTTTCGAGTGGAGCCGGATCGTTACAGGATATGAGTCCGGGAACCCCAGCTTATTCGGCTTCAAAAGCTGCAATGAATGTACTAACCATACAATTGGCTGATGCATTGAAGGGTGACAACATAAAAGTAAATGCAGTTTGTCCTGGCTGGGTTCGAACGGATATGGGCGGAGATGCTGCGCCCCGTTCAGTAGAAGAAGGCGCTATTGGCATTGTATGGGCCGCTACCTTGGATGAAAACGGACCTACCGGTGGGTTTTACCGAGATGGAAAACCAATTAATTGGTAATTATTTAACCACAGATATTACGCCGTCGAAATTGGCGATTATGTAGTTGCTTACTCCACCGGGCTTATCGTCGTTGATGTCCCATTTGAAATCGGCACCACCAATTAAAATGTGATCGCATTCTAATTCCTTCGCTGTTTGCGCAATAGTGAAACCGGGCTCGCCAATTTTTACTAATAATTTGGGATTAACTTTATTGTCGGCTTCTTCTTCAAATAAATATTTAGCCATTTCAACAATACCCAGCGCTACATCTTCGGTGTCTTCAGTATTTGCCACTACTAAAATCGTAACCAAAGGTTTTTTCTTAAGTTCAGCCGCAAGTCTGCCAGCATATTCTACGGCTGCACTTGCGTATTTTGTACCATTTGTAGCTATCAACCATTTAGAGGGAAAGTTCATAAGCGGGAAATAAATGTTTATCAATTTGTAGAAAGTACGAAATCCTAAACAACACAATGAAACCGATTGTATTCATTCCTATCTTTTAGGGATATGAATTTTGCACACAAAATACCAAAACAACATCTCCGGATTTTTGAAATCATTCGCGATGCCGGTCGCCAACTCAACCAACCGGTATATGTTGTTGGAGGATATGTTCGCGATTACTATTTGGATCGCTTGAAAGAAGAACCTGACATCGATTTTGTTACACTCGGCTCGGGGATTTCTCTGGCACAAAATGTACACGCACAGTTGCCCGGTTCTAATTTGTCGGTTTTTAAACAATTTGGTACCGCGCAGGTAAAAATTAATGATCTGGAATTGGAGTTCGTAGGCGCACGAAAAGAAAGTTATCGGCGGGATTCCCGAAAACCCATAGTTGAAGATGGTACGCTTAAAGATGACCAAGAGCGACGCGATCTGACCATCAATGCTATGTCGTGGTCGCTCAATTCTTATGATTTCGGGCTTTTAAATGATCCCTTCGGTGGGTTAGCCGATCTCAAAAAACAATGTGTGCGTACTCCCATCGACCCCGACAAAACATTCGATGATGACCCTTTGCGAATGTTGCGGGCCGTGCGCTTTGCGAGTCAGCTTGGTTTCGAAATTGCCGACGGGACGTTTAGTTCTATCCAAAAAATGGCTCCTCGTCTTGAAATTATTTCAAAAGAGCGCATTCTCGATGAACTGAACAAGATTATTCTTTCTACAAAACCGTCGGTTGGCTTTGGATTGCTATTTAAAACCGGATTGCTCAAACAGTTCTTCCCTGAGATGCATCAGCTACATGGCGTTCAGGAGATTGAGGGACATCGCCACAAAGACAATTTTTGGCACACGCTGGAAGTGCTCGACAATGTTGCAGCAGTAAGTGATGACCTTTGGCTACGTTGGGCGGCAATTATGCACGACATTGCCAAACCACCCACTCAACGCTTTGAGCCGGGTATTGGCTGGACCTTTCACGGTCACGATGCATTAGGCGCTAAATGGGTGAAACGAATTTTTCGCCGGATGGGACTACCACTCGACGAACGCATGAAATATGTTCAAAAACTCGTTCGCCTTCACCTTCGACCCATAGCCTTAGTGTCGGATATTGTAAGCGACAGTGCTATTCGCCGTTTGATTTACGAAGCCGGTGATGATATCGACGATTTAATGACGCTGTGCCGCGCCGACATCACCAGTAAGAATGAATTCAAGGTAAAACGCTACCAAAACAACTTTTCGAAGGTTGAACAAAAAATTGTAGAGGTTGAAGAAAAAGACAAGTTGCGTAAATGGAAAAATCCGCTTTCCGGCGAAGAAATTATGAGCGCTCTTGGCATTAAACCCAGCAAAACTGTAGGCGATGTTAAAGACGCTGTAAAAGAAGCCATCTTGAATGGAGATATACCCAACGAACACGATGCAGCTTTTAAATTTATGATGGACAGAAAAAAGGAGTTTATCGATGAATGAATTGTGGGTTTCTAATTCGTACGCAAAAATTAATCTAGGTTTGCATGTACTAGAGCGGCTGCCTAACGGTTACCACACTATTGAAACGGGTTTTGTATTTATAGAATGGAACGACCGCTTCGAAGTGCGTCCATCCGGAAATATGCAATTGTTAATGAGCGACGAGAAAATTCCGGTGGATGACTCAAATCTGATAGTAAAGGCGATTAAGTTGCTTCAAAAAGAAGCCGGTTTACGTGATAATTTTCAAATAAACGTAGACAAACGAATTCCTGCAGGCGCAGGCTTAGGTGGTGGCAGCAGCAACGCAGCAACTACTTTGCGCATGTTAAACAAAATTGCCGGCTTGGGATTATCGATTGATGATATGGCTCAACTAGGTAAACAACTTGGTGCAGACGTTCCTGTTTTCGTGCATGGCAAGCCCGGCTTCGGTACCGGTTTGGGGGATGACATCGAGTTCTTAGACATCCAGCCCGATGCGTACATCGTAACCGCATTCCCTAATGTTTTCAGCTCTACCCCCGAAGCCTATCAACATTGCCTACCAAATCCGGAACCTGATTTTTCACTTCGAAATTTATTACTTGAGGGAGCCATAGAGGAGTGGAATTATCTACTACAAAACGATTTAGAAACTGCAGTATTTCCGCGCATTAACCTAGTGGGAAACTTCAAAGATCAATTTTATGATTACGGAGCCAGCTATGCCAGTATGAGTGGTAGCGGTTCCAGCGTATTTGGGATTTTTTTGCAGGATTTTGTTGCTATTGACGCCTACGAGTCGTTTCATAGATTGAATTTTCCTGTGAATTTGACGCGGCCTGGCTTTAGTCCAGATCTTGGAGTGTACTTAAAAGAAAATTAATAATTTACACTCGAACATAACCGATGTTAAAACTTCATCAATTGAATTTTATTTAAAATAATGGCTAAAAAAAATAAGCAATCCGAAGTGGAGGTTCGCTCGGGTTTAAATAAAGAATCACTCAGAGAAGACATTAAACTACATCTGCGCCACACACTGGCTAAAGATGAATATTCGAGAACCCCTTGGGACGAATATCGAAGTGTTGTATTAACCCTTATGGATCGCCTGCATGATAAGTGGATTACCACCCAGCAGCATTATCATCATTCCGGCGTAAAGAGAGTTTATTACTTATCGATGGAATACTTAATTGGTCGTCTACTCGATAATATGGTTGTAAACCTTGATGTACAACAAGAAGTAGCCGATGCCTGCGCCGATCTTGGCTTAGATTATGATGAAATCCGTGAAGCAGAATGGGATGCCGGTTTAGGAAATGGTGGCCTTGGTAGACTTGCTGCTTGTTTCCTGGATTCCATGGCAACACTTGGTGTACCTGCAACCGGATATGGATTACGCTATGATTACGGAATTTTTTATCAAACCATCGAAAACGGTTACCAAATCGAAAAGCCGGATTTATGGTTACGCTATGGAAATCCTTGGGATGTAGTTCGCCCAAAAATTCAATATCCGGTTGAGTTTTACGGACATCAGCATATGGCACCAAAAGCAGGTGGTGGCATCAATTATGCGTGGGAAAACACCGATAAAGTACTCGCAGTTGCGTACGATACACCGATTCCCGGCTTTGATAATAATATTGTTAACAATTTACGCCTCTGGAAGGCTGAGTCTGATACAGCGTTAGATTTGCATAGCTTTAATCAAGGGCAGTATATCGATGCTGTTCGTGATAATCAGCTGGAGCAAAATATAACTCGTGTTCTCTATCCTAACGACAAGGTGTTTGTTGGGCAGGAATTACGTTTGAAGCAGGAATATTTCCTTGTTTCGGCTTCGATGCAGGATATCATCCGAAGGTTCAAAAATCAAACCGACGATTGGACGAAGTTCCCAGAGAAAGTAGCTATCCAATGTAACGATACGCATCCAAACTTAGCTGTACCAGAACTGATGCGTATTTTGCTTGATGAAGTGGATATGTCGTGGGAAAAAGCTTGGGATATTACCACCAATACGCTGGCCTATACTAATCATACTTTGCTTCCCGAAGCGCTTGAAAAATGGCCGGTTTCGTTGATGAAAAACCTTCTTCCTCGTCATATGAATATCATTTATGAGATCAATCGACGATTTATGGATACCATTTCTGTAAAGTTTGGTGATGATAAACATCGTCAAGCTAGGATGAGTATTGTAAGTGAGGGAGAGCATCCGGTGGTGCATATGGCGCATCTGGGAATCGTAGGCTCACACAAAGTAAACGGGGTGGCAGCACTTCACTCGCGTTTATTGGTAGAAAGCATGTTCAAAGATTTTGTGGATGTTTATCCAGACAAATTCACCAACAAAACCAATGGTATTACACCACGCCGCTGGTTAAAGCAGTGTAACGTAGATTTGGCCGCTTTGATCACCAAGAATATTGGTGATGACTGGATTACTGATTTGGATAAACTCCAAGACTTAACTCCTTTTTCTGAAGACAAGAAATTCCGCAAAGAATTTGCTAAAATTAAGCATGAAAACAAGAAGCGCTTAGCTAAATATATTCTTGAGCATGAGGGAATTGAGATTGATCCGAATACTCTGTTCGATATTCAGATTAAGCGAATTCACGAGTATAAGCGTCAGTTAATGGCCGCATTACATGTGATTACCTTATACAATCGCATTAAAGAAAATCCGGATCTGGATGTAGTACCGCGAACCGTGATTTTTGGTGGAAAAGCCGCTCCCGGTTATGCAATGGCAAAAATGCATATCAAATTGATTAATGCAATTGCCGAAGTGGTAAATAATGACCCGGAAGTAAATCAAAAGCTTAAATGCGTATTCCCTCAAAATTATCGGGTAACTTTGGCTGAAATCATGATTCCTGCAGCCGATTTATCAGAGCAAATTTCTACTGCCGGAATGGAAGCATCCGGAACCGGAAACATGAAGTTTGCCCTTAACGGAGCGCTTACCATTGGAACACTTGATGGCGCCAATGTAGAAATTCTAGAAGAAGTGGGTGACGATAATATCTTCATCTTCGGCTTAACGGTAGAAGAACTACAAGAATTACGCCGCACCGGTTACGACAGCAACACGTATTACCACGCCAATGCTGAGCTGAAAAGAGCTATCGATCAGATCAAAAATGGATTCTTCTCTCCGGAAGACAAACACTTGTTCGATCCGATTATCAATGCTTTGTTGCACGAGAACGACTACTTTATGGTACTTGCCGATTACGAAGCATATGTAAAAGAGCAGGAAAAAGTAGAGAAGTTGTATCGTAATCAGGATGAATGGATGCGTAAAGCTATCATTAATGTTGCAAAAGTTGGAAAATTCTCCAGCGATCGTACCATTAGAGATTACAACGACGAAATCTGGAAATCAGAGTACGTTAAACTCAAGAAGTAATATTTGATCTTAGTTTTTAAACTATTTAAAGCCGGAATGGAGAATGCTCTGTTTCGGCTTTTTTTGTTTATACTCTTAGCCCAAAGCAATCAACATTTATGAAGCAGTTTTTTCAAACACCCACACCACCCGATTCTCTTGTTGCAACACCTGATTCTAGCATCATAAGTACCGACTCTGTGATGAATATCCCAAATCCCACGGATTACTCATTGGGCGAAATTTTCGATTATGTAGGGGATTTTCTGCAAGTAACCTTATTCAAAATTCAGGATACGCCGGTTACTTTTATGTCCATCATCATTTTTATTCTGTTTCTGGTGGGCTTTACGTATTTAGCTTCGTTCATCAAACGTTTTTTGAAGGATAAGGTCCTACCAAAATTTATCCATGATAGCGGACTTAGATACACACTTGCTCGGATGTCGCAATATGTTATTGTGATAATCGGGGTGTTTGTTTCCTTTCAGTTTTTGGGGATTGACCTTACCGGATTAGCCGTAATATTTGGTTTCCTTTCCGTTGGTATTGGTTTTGGTTTACAGAACATCACTTCCAATTTTATTTCAGGGTTGATTGTACTCTTCGAGCGACCGATTAGTGTGGGCGATCGAGTTGAAGTAAATGGTATTGAAGGCGATGTTGAGGAGATTAATATCCGATCTACCAAAGTGAAAACCCTTCAAAATATCTCCATTATTGTCCCAAACAGTGAATTTGTGAGTAAGGATGTGATCAATTATTCACATGGCGACCCTTCGTATTTGTTAATTGTGGATGTAGGCGTTGCCTATGGTTCTGATTTAGATTTGGTGATAAAAGCACTAAACGAAGTGGCCGAAGAAAATGAGCATGTATTGGAGCATCCTGAGCACCGTATTCACTTGCGCAGTTTTGGTGATTCTGCATGGAATATGAAGCTTTTGGCTATGATTCCCGATGTGAAAAAGCGTTACGGTGTGCTGAATGAAATCAATCAAGAAATTGTGCGCAAATTCCGCGAATACGATATTGAAATTCCATTTCCTCAGCGCGATATCAATTTCCGAAATCCTATGCCATCCGAAGCTTCGGATGAAGAAACCTCAAACAAAGGCCAACAAGAGAAAAATACCTCGGCTAAAGATGGTGAAAAGAATTCCAATCAAAACAAAGAAAAGAAGGAAAAGAAAGAGCTGGAATCAGATTCATATTCGGATGTAGAGCGGAATCCAGATAAATACACCAAAAAGAATCAAAGCAATACTGATGGGAATGAGGCTGATTCTGACGATACCGGCCTAAAAGACGATTCTGCAAAACAATGAGTTTGATGCGATTTGGCTATTTAGCTGCCCTCCTCTTTTGTTTGAGTACAGCAACTGCGAAAGCACAAAGTGACTCCTCGATTGTTTGGCAGCTTGTTACGTTTAATATTTTACCTGGCCAGTACAATAACGTTATCGATTTATATCAACAGCAAGCAGTTCCGCTTTATGCAGAAAACGAAGAAATGCTACGTTTTCGCGGTTTTCGAGAGGTTGAAAGTCCTGTTCCATTCGGATTAATGGTTCTTACCGAAATGCATGGGTTGGGAGGCATGGATGCTTCAAATAACCGATTAAGAGCTATTGCAGCAGAACAAAATATTAGTGTTGGTAACTTGTATGGAAGGATTTCAGATCTAACAGCAGGGCATACCGATGAATTTGTACAATTGATCGCCGAGTGGAAAATAGAAGACCCGTTTACATCGAAATATCAAGTTTTCATTAGTTATGATATCGTAGCCGGAAAATCGACCGACTTTCGCCGCTTTGTGCATGAACAACTCATTCCGGCAGAAAAGGAGCTAGGTTTACCGTCGAGTGGAGGAGAATACATCATTTCAGCTGGATGGCAATACGTGCGTGTATTCGGCATAGATACACTAAATGAATTTGGCGACTACATAGAGATGCTACATTCTAGAGACCTGGATAAAGCATTAGATCCGTTTATTGACAAGAAAAAGATTGTTATAAAAGGAGTGTTGCCTAATTTATCTGTTCGGTAACTCGCGTCAACTACTTCATTTTTGCTTCCATCAAATTTATCAAATGTTGATTTCCCATTTGTTGGGCAAACTGGTAGGCAGAGAAAACTTGTTCATCCTCGTTATAAAATTCTGCCCCTTTATTAATGAGTATTTCTGCAAATTCGGTATTCGAATACATAATTGCCCAAAGTAACGGCGAACCACCGTTTATCTCATCTTTTTGATTGATGTTGGCTCCGGCTTCGATCAACAATCTTCCAATAATTGTATTTCCACCAATAGCAGCACCAATAAGTGGAGTTAGTTTATATCGCTCACCCGCTAAATTTACATCCGCACCCCATTCTATGAGAAGCTCAACAATATCTGTGTGGCCAAACCGAGCAGCAAATGCAAGTGGTGATTGCCCGGCGCGATTTAACCGATTTACATCTGCGCCGTTTAGAATAAAATTTGCTGCGATTTGGATATTTCCATTGGCCGCTGCAATCTGTAAAAGTGGATTATTTAATCCATCCCCGGAATTTGGATCCGTACCTTCGGCAAGTAATTCTAGAACTTGCGGTACATCCTCTTTGATAACTGCCTCAAGTAATAATTCATTTTGCCGGCTAAGGTCGTCCATCAGCTCTGTTTCTCTAAAAACCTGTAACACAGAATCTGCATGCCACAAACGAACTGTTACATCCACTGCATTGCCATGTATACTATTTATAGAAAGATCTGCCCCGCTGTTAATAAGTAACTCAAGTTGTTGTACATGACCATAATAAGCAGCCCAATTAAGTGCGGGATCTTTATTTAAATCAAGAATGTTTACATCGGCATTTTGCGCAATTAAAAGTTTAGAAAATTCGGTGGATGGTTTAGAAACCGCATACATCAAAGGCGTACTTTCAAGTCCGCCCACTCTTTGTTGATTTACGTTTGCCCCGGCATTAATCAGTTGCTCAAAAGCTTCAATGTTATCTGCAATTATTGCTTTGTGTAGTGCCGAAAAGCCACTTTCGTCGTTAATATTTGGGTTAACATCCAGAGTGAGTAAATGAGCCAGTATTTTATTCGAACCTGAAGCAATACTTTGGTGCAAATAGAGGTCTGCTTGCTCACTATCAAATTGTGTAATGAAAGTGGTGAGATTATCTTCCAAAAATGTTTCCTGGCTTATTTCTTCTTGCGCTGCTAAAGAAGTGGATACGCTTAAAATTAGAAATGCAGTTATGGTAACTCGAGCTTTAAAAAAACCCATTGATGAAAACTCCCCGATTATTTTGGTTTAATAGTTAATGCAACGCCTGTTTTTTTGAAATCTTGCCTTGATAGGAAATCAACTTTACCTCAAAAAAAAAGCCACTCCCAAATTGAATTGGAAGTGGCTACAAAATAGTGTGTAATCAACCTTATCGATTAATTGGTACGGAAGGATTCTCAATTTCCTCGATTACCTGTTCGTACTCGCCGTTCCAGATCGCCTGGAGTTTTTCTAGCTGAACATCCACTTTTGCTGCTAAATCTTCAAACACTGCATACTGTTGAGCGGTTGGGCGCCCGTAACCGGTTGCAACAGTGCTTTTTAATGCTGCTAATTTGTTGTTGAGCTTGATTGGGAAGTTTAACACATCCTGAATTGCTTCCGCTTTAGTTTGTACTAATTCTTGTTCAATCTCGCTAATTGCTTGCGTCAATTCTTTAACACGTTCGCTAAGTGCTTCATTGCCTTTTATTTCTGCCATCATACTATTGATTTCGCTGGTAACAGATCGTATTTCGTTGATCGCTTTGTGCGTTGTATCTAGCTTGGCATTTATGGTTTGAATCAATTCAAATTGTGCAATCAAGTCTTCTTGCGATACATCGACCAATCGTGGATCCTTTTTCACTTCGAACTGCTGCTCGCCAACCATTTCTTCTCCAATATGCATGCGCACCGTATAAGTTCCTGGCACCGCCATTGGGCCGGAAGTATTTCCTGCCCACAGAATTTGGCGACCGTCAAGATTTGTTACACCCGGATAGCGAAGGTTCCAAACAAATTTATTTAACCCTGCTTTATTTGGAACCACACTTGGTCGGGTTCGCCCCTCTTCCTCATAAAACAATGGTGATTCCTTCACAGCTCTTCCTCTCGTGTCTTCCATGCTTGAGTAGGTTTGAATGGTATTACCACGCATATCTAGGAACTCGAGTTTAATTTCGGATTCCTGCTCTTTATCGAGTTTAAAGAATACTACCGCACCATTCTCCGGATTTTTTCCTGAGGTTGGAGATGGACCTCCCCAGCTTGAGCCACCGTATAAATAAGTATCCTCCGGATCGAATAAGTGACGATCTGCTTTAGCAATCTCGTCCGTCATTTGATGAAGTACCGGTAAGTCATCTAAAATCCAAAAAGAACGCCCTTGTGTAGCTACAATCAGATCTTTATCCCGCTTATGAACGGCTAAATCTGTAATTGGTGTAGCCGGCAAATTCATTTGAAGTGGTTGCCAATCGTCGCCGGCGTTGAAAGAAACGTACACCCCGGTTTCTGTTCCTGCATAAAGCAAACCCGCTTTATTTGGATCTTCACGCACAACTCGTGTAAAGTCCATATCCGGAATTCCATCCGTTATTTTATCCCAGCTTCTACCGTAGTTTGTAGTACGGTAAATCATAGGTTGGAAATCACCAAATTTGTACCGAGTTGCTGCAAAATATGCCGTTCCGGGATCATGTTGCGAGGCATCTAAAATACTAATCATAGATTCGGGTAAACCTCGTGGCGTTACATTATCCCAGGTTTCGCCATTATCACGGCTAATATGAATCAATCCGTCGTCTGATCCAGCCCAAAGTAAACCGGGTTCGATTTCCGATTCCACAAAAGTGAAAATGGTATTGTAGTATTCTACCGAGGTATCATCTTTGGTGATCGGTCCACCGGATTCGCCTTGCTTAGATTTATCATTTCTGGTTAAATCCGGGCTGATATCTTCCCAACTCATTCCCTCATCAGTAGAGCGATGTACGTACTGCGAGGTTGCATACAGCACATCAGGATTATGAGGAGAGATAATTATCGGGAAGGTCCACTGAAAACGGTATTTCAACTGATCGGCTCCCGAACCCATCGGATTATCCGGCCAGATATCAATACGATCGTTTAACCGAAGATTTGCATCATAACGGGAAAGAGAACCTCCGTAACAACCACCATAAGTTACATCGTGATTTTCTGGATCAACAGCGATGTAGCCAGATTCACAACCTGCTACCGGCCACCAATCATCCTCATCGATACCCGATGAATTGGTACGGCTCATTATGGCAAAGGTAGAGTTATCCTGTTGTGCGCCATAAATCATGTATGGAAATTGATTGTCTACCGCCACTTGGTAAATCTGTGCTGTGGCAGAAGTATGATAAGATGTCCAGGTTTTTCCTCCGTTGTATGTAACCTGTCCACCGCCGTCATCACCAATTACCATTCGATTTGGGTTATTGCTGGCAATCCATAAATCATGATGATCGGCGTGCGGAGTTCGAATTCTGCTAAAAGTTTTTCCGCCGTCGATAGATTTCCAGAAACCAACATTCAGCACATAAACTACATCTTCGTTCTGTGTGTCAGCAATTACTTTTGAGTAGTACCATGCACGCTGCCTTAGATTTCTGTCGGCACTCACTCGGGTCCAAGTTGCGCCTGCATCTTCACTTCTAAATAAACCACCACCACGTGCATTTTCAACAATTGCGAACACACGATCGGAGTTTACCGGAGATACCGAAACTCCAATTTTTCCTACCATTCCTTTTGGCAGACCTGGGTTACGAGTAATTTCTGTCCAGCTTTCGCCACCATCGGTGCTTTTAAATAAACCGCTGCCCTCACCACCACTACTCATTTCGTATTCATTTCGGTAGGCTTCCCACATGGCTGCATACAAAATTCGTGGGTTATTTGGATCTACAGCGATATCTACAGCGCCGGTTTTATTATCTCTAAATAGAACTTTATTCCAGGTTTTGCCGCCATCAGTGGTTTTGTATACACCTCGATCGGCGCTCTCAACGTTTCCAAATAATTTTCCCATTGCTGCGATCCAAACAACATCTGGGTTGGTTGGGTGGATTTCGATGTCGCCAATAAACTGCGTGTTGCCCAAGCCTAAATATTGCCAGGTTTTTCCTGCATCGGTTGAGCGGTACATTCCATCGCCGGCACTCATATTACCACGAATGTCCGTTTCGCCCATTCCGGCATAAATTACATTCGGATCAGAATCTGCCACATCTATTGCTCCAACCGATCCCGTTTTGAAATATCCATCGGTAATATTTTCCCAGGTATTTCCTCCGTCTATGGTTTTGTATACTCCACCACCGGTATAGCCTACATAGTAGATATAGGGCTGATCATCATGCCCGGCTACAGCTACTGATCGACCTCCTCTAAATGGACCAATTTCCCGATATTCCAAATCCTGAAATAACGAAGATTCAAATTGGGGTGAATTGGTTTCGGCGCCATGGCCAAAAACCTGAGCTTGTGAAGTTTCTGCCATACACAGAGCAAGCAAAAAGCAGATTGCAAGACTTAAAAATCGCTTCATAAGTATCCCGTTTATTTTAAATGATTAGCGCGAAGAGCGGTTTAGAATTACCGAAGGTAGGTATTCAGAATCAAGATGTCGGTAAAAAATTGTGAAGGGGAGACAGAAGCATTAATTAAACACAAAGCGAAAGGTAATCGAACCCCATTGTATGGTTTGCGGTACGCCACCCGGTAAACGAGAAAAACGCCATGTTCTAAGCGTGCTCATTACCTCGCGTTCTAACTCTGGGCTCATTTTTTTGATCGGAATAATTCGTCCAACCGTTCCATTAGGTCGTACTTCGAAGCGAACAGTTATAACCGCTTCTGTATTTGCAGTATTAGTAGGGAGAGGCTGAACCATGGGTGCACGTTCGATATCACCTTCCCACTTTAGCTCATATGGGGCTGTTTTGTCATCATCATTACCAAGACCCTGATCGGAGTCGGTTTCGCCGGTGGCGCCTTCAACATCGCCACTTTCTTCCTCACCTTCTTGCGTGTCGATATCTTCTTTGGCAACCGGAGCTATTTCAATTTCTTCTTCGGTATTTTCTTCGGCAGTTTGGGTAGGATCTATTTCCTCGGTTACCGGCGTTTCGATGGCTTCTTCAATTACATCCTCAACTTCATCAGGTAAATCAACCGGCTTGGTATCTTCTTGTGCGGTAGTTTCGGGGATGTCTTCCGGTTCCGGGGTTTCTTCGGTGGGTTCTTCCGTTTCTACTTCTGATGGATTTGGACGAGTTGCCACTTGTTCATCTTCAACTTCCGAAAACTCGGTTAATCGCCCGGTTTGAAACTCGCCAAACTCAACTTCTATAAAAGACGGGCGAATGTTCCTTCCCATATCGATGGTAAACCAAAGAGAGAATGCAATCAGCACTGCGGCAACACTGATGGTTGCAAATAATGCGCGAGTATCGTCTTTTGTGAATTGAGGATCCATATTACTTTAAAGTGAACCTTGTTCGGTGGCCATTACCAATCGCAAATTCAATGCCTTTCCAATGTTCAACACACGAACGGCATCGTCAACAGTTGCGTCTTTGTCTGCCCTAAGTACGATGGTGCCTTCAGGTTTAGTATTTCGTGCTTCGCGGATGGCGCCGGCAAGCGAGCCTCGTGCGGTCAGTTCTCCCTCCACATAAAATTCGCCATCATTAGTTATGGCTACCGAAATATATTCTGCTTGTGTTACCGCGCCACTTTCTGCTTTTGGAATATTCACTTGAATACCAAAGTTGGTAACAAACGATGAAGTGAGCAAAAAGAAGATCAGTAAGAGCAGTACAATATCCGTTAACGACGACTGTGAAAACAGCGACAATGGAGTTAAACGTTTATCACCTCTTCTGAAATCGCGTGCCATATCAGCTCTGTTTTTTGGGTGCAGGTGATTGAAGAAGGTCTATAAAATCAGCCGAGGCATTTTCGAGTTCAAATATCGAACGATTGATTTTACCCAGCAGGAAGTTGTAAAAGCCGAACGCGATCAAACCAACAATTAAACCCGCAGCGGTTGTAATCAATGCTTCCCAAATACCACCCGCAAGTGCACTAGGGTTTACATTACCCTGCAGCGATTGAATATCCATAAAGGCCTCGATCATACCGGTTACTGTTCCTGTAAACCCAATTAATGGCGCCACACCGGCAATAGTTGCCAGCCAGTTCATGCGTTTTTCAAGAAAAAAGATTTCCTTTTTGCCTGCATTGTCAATCGCGTCTTCGATATCGCGAATGGGTCGACCTAATCGCTTAATTCCTGCTTTGATAATTCTGGCGAGCGGTTTATCAAAGTCCTCGCAATAGGCAATAGCATCACTCTGACGGCCGGTTTTCAGCATTCCTTCGATGGTGCCCAAAAAGCGTTGGGTATCGGTATGGGAGCGAGTTAGGGCGCTCCATCGCTCAAAAATCACATAAAAAGAAATCAAGAAGAGGATAAAGATGGGGATCATCAGGATGCCACCCTCTACCATTAAATCGAAAAATGTGATGGTTTCTCCCTCCAACGACGTTGCCAGAGAATCGACCGAGGCAACGGATTCCTGAATAAGAAATGCGTAATTCATGTAGATGATTAGTTAATTTTTTTAATGAAGTAGTTATCAGGTAATAGCGTTTCAATTTCTTCGGCAGCTACGGCAGCGTCAAATAACGAAGCAAACTGCCCTAAACTTACTCTCCAGAGTGTGCCATATCGCTCGCTTTCGATTGGAGCCACAATAGCTCGATAACCGTCGTTCTGTAATTTTTGTTGTTCAGAAAGTGCGTTTTGTTGATTGCTGAGTGAATACATCACAATCGTATAGCCATCCATTCCATCTGCCGAAAGTGCACCGGTAAGGCCATATTTCTCGGCTTCATTACTGGTTTGATTTTGCATAGGCTGTGTATTTTCAACTACCGGAGGCGCAGCTTGTTCCTGATTTGTTGCCGGTTCTTCTGTTTGTGAAGTCTCCGTTGGTGTTTCAGAAACCGGATCAGTGACAGGGGTTGGGGTAGTTTCAACCACCGGAGGTGGCGTGGCCGGTTGAGATGTTGTAGCAACGGTAGAAGTGCTCGGCGAAATAAATGGAATGTTTAAGATATTGAAATAGCCTAAGCCAACTACACCGCCACCAAGTACAACTATGATTAGAACCACCCATAACCAAGCGGGGGCTGCTTCGGAATTTTTACTGGCCTTAATCGGCTTTTCCTTCTTTTTGGTTTTCGTTTCTTTTTCTTCCGGCTCTTTGTTTGCCTCAGCTTTTTGATCGGTATCGGTAGGATCGTCGGTAGTAATATTTTTTATAACCGGTACGATTTCGGTGTCATCGAATTCTTCCATTCTAAGTACACTTTCATCCACCTGATCATCTTCCAGGTTCATGAATGGATCTTCAAAATCTAAATCGACTTCTTTTTCCAGTTCCAGATCGTTTTCAGTGTTGTCTTCCGGTTCCGGATCCTCTTCATCAGGCTCTTTCTTTTCTGCTTCATTCTCTGCGCTAATGGAGTTTAAATCTGCTGCGATATAATCATCTTCACCATCTTCTTGTGGAACTTCGGCGTAGTCAATCACAGCGTCAGTGTCGTCTAAACCGAGCGTTTCTTCGGTCATATCATCATTCAACAACCCATCCGATTCCATTTCGGCAAATACATCATCTAATAACTCGTCGGTATCCTTCTCGTCATTTTCCTCGGAATCAGAATCCCCACCCATAAACGCTGCAACTTCTGCATCGAGGTCGTTGCTGTTTGCTTCTTCTTGATCTGTATCAGCAAAAACGTCGTCGAAACCGTCAAATTCGTTTTCATCAGAAGTATCTATACCTTCGTCCTCTTCGATCGGCTTTTCGTAATCCTGTCCCATCAAACTGGCAAACAATCGATCAGCACTTTCATCTTCTTTATGGGCTTCAACTCCCCACATTTCAGGACCGGGATCTTCGGCCGGTTCTAAATCCGGATCGTTAATATCATCATCAATCAGTCCCGCAAAGCGAGTCCCTAAATCTTTGCCAACCGGTTTTTTTGCCTCCAGATCTATCTCTTCGGCACCGCTTTCATCATCAAGTCCTTCAAAAGGATCATCAAAACTTGGAGCCGGTTCGTCTAGCTCGATGGGCTCCATTCCAACATATTTGAAATTGATTTCTGTCTCTAGTTCTTTCGAAGGGATAAACATTATGCGATTTCCCAGGCTACTAAAGATCCCAAATCCTTCGATTTCGTAGGCTTCGTCGTCACTCAACGATTGCTTAATGTCGGCAATCAGTTCGTTAAGTTGTTTTTCGGTAGTTTCGGCATCCAATCCGGAGGCTTCTGCAAGTAAATCAAGTAGTTGCTGATGATCGATATGCATGCTTTACCTCTCTATTTCCGCTACAAATTCAATGGTATCACGCGGAGGCATCATTACGGTTTTACCGTCAATTCTTTTTTCCTGATGTTGACTGTGATGAACGGCTTTAAATGTACCTAGGCCCGAAATCTCTACGGAGTTCTTCATTATAATTTGATCGCGAACTACTACACTAAATGCTTCTAAAAACTCTTTTTTCATATTTACAATTTTATGATTATCCCTCCGAAGAGCTGAAATGGGCGCTCCTGATAGCCGTCCCACACTTCGTATTTTTGCCCCAAAATATTCAATACTTTGGCATAAACACCAAACCGATCGCTAAATTCGTATTCGGCTTTTACATTTACAAGGCCGATGGTACCTAATTCGCGGTTATTGGTGGGCGATTGCCGCTTGCCAATCACATCAAACCAGGTGCTTAGCAACAACGATTTTTCTAAATGGTAATTAAGTGATGCTGTTACCCCAAAACGTTCTTCATAGGGGATGTCAGCTCCGCTATCTAGCTTAGGTCGCCGAGCGTAAATTTTGGCATCAAACCAGAATTGCTCGGGGTTAAGCTGTTGAGTAATCCCGCCGAATAACTCGAACGTACTCGATTTTTCGTAATTGATGGTATAAAAAAGTGCATAATCCTGCCCGATTCTAATTTCTGATACCCGCTGATAATACGCTCTGTTTCTTGTGATTTGATAAGACAGCCCGCCATACACTCGATTGCCTTCAAATAACTGAAGTCCAATTTCGCCAAATGCTTTGGATTGATAACTATGGCGCAAGGTTGTAGCTGTATTTAAAAAGCGATTGATTTGATAATGCTCTTGAAGGTTTGTTAAAAACGGCCCCGCTTTAATTCCCCCTTTCACCAACAAAGCATCTTTTAAATTGTAGGAAAGTTCTGCTTCCGGTGCGATGTAGAATTTATTTTCTAGTCCATCGCTCACATACGCAATATTAAATGCACCCGTAGCGTGCATGTTGAAATTGATCAACTTTTTGTACTCGGCACCAAGTGTGCCAAGAAATATATTCTGAGAAGCACTATTGGCCGCATCATATCGTCCGGTTGTTAATTGGGCATTAATACCCAACGTTTCGTATAGACGAGAGCCGGGCCAGTATTTGTTGGCTTCTACATGTACATATTGCTCGCTGCTGTTTCCGGATATAAGATTTCCATTATTTCGCGTAGTGTTATCGCCTGCATCTAAGTCTGCCTCAAAGTGCGAAACTGTTAGTTCAGTGGTTAATCCTTCTAAGGCATTTTTTGTTTGATGAAGCGCTGCATTCCAACTCAACCCCAGATAATCTTTTCGGGTAGTTTCACCAATTACATCCTGATAAAGCGGATCCAGATTATATAAGCGATTGAAATCACTTAGAAAACCGATGGAGCTTTCGACCGCCAAATCCTTTTTTACTTTCGAATAAAAGCGAACATCGCCATCCATAAAACGAAAACCGGAAGCCTGATCGTCGAGGTGACCATCCGACGTTAGCAACGAAAAATCACCTGTTAAAGTAGATTTGCTACCTAATCCCTGATAAAAATAGGCGTCAGCTTCCGGAGTGATAAAAGATCCAAAGCCACCTTTTAGATACACATTAGTGCGGCTTGGAGTTGGTAATACCGATCGGGCAGGAGGTTCCGGCCGATCTAATTGTGTGATCGCAATACTGGCAACCGCTTGCTCGCGCGATTCCATAAAGGGCATTCTGTTAGGGTCGATCTGAAATACCCGCGGTTTGGGATTAAAACCAAGAATGGGCTGGCGACGAAGACCGGGGAAACGTGCTCTGAATTCACTTCTAATCTCAATATCCTGAGGGTTAATCTCGGGTAACAATGTATTCTGCGGATTGGTGCCTCCCGATTGGGCAAGCGCTGCTGCAGAAGTAATTACTATGAGTGCAAATAGAAGTGATGGTCTGAAAATCATACAGAAAAGCTTTCTAGAATGTACAAATTTTTTGATTGAAGGATGAATCTACCTTCACATGATTAAAGATACCTCATCACACATTTCATGTTCCGTTATTGACTACGTAAAAAAGAAAAAACCGATTGGTAGAACGCTGGTTAAATGTTACCGGCGCTCTTCATTCTATCGAAGTAATCTCTTGCTGCGGCCATTACTTTTGGTGATAAGAGTATGGCTACCGTCATAGTTGGGATACTCATCAACGCAAACATGCCGTCGGTAAAATTGAGCACCGCATTAATAGTTGCTACTGATCCAAAAATGATGGCTACAGCATAAAAGTAGTTGAAATACTTTTGTTTATCGGCGCCTATCAAAAAACCAAGACATTTAGTGGAGTAATATGAGTAAGTAAATAATGAGCTGAAGCCGAAGATCAATACACAGAAAATCAACAAATAAACACCAAATGGTCCAATTGCTTCCTGAAATGCTGAGGCAGTTAAGGTGATCCCGTTCAACTCGCCGGATTGCCACACATCGGTTACTAAAATAGCTAAGGCAGTCATCGTACAAACGATAAGTGTGTCAATAAACGGGCCCATCATAGCCACTAACCCTTCGCGAACGGGTTCTTTGGTTTTTGCAGCGCCATGAGCGAGTGTAGCTGTTCCGATACCGGCTTCGTTCGAGAATGCCGCTCGTTTTGTTCCGTGTACAATCAAGCTTCCTAAAACGCCACCAAATGCTGCGTCGCCATTAAAATAGGCCCCTTGAAAAGCATCGGTTACAATCAGTAATAAATAATGCCCAAGTACATCAATATGAATGCCTAAAATGATGAGCACACAGCTAACATAGATTACAACCATAGCCGGCACCATTTTCGAAGCTACTTTACCAACACGCTTAATTCCACCGAAAATTACAATCGAAACGATAGCTAGAATTACAAGTCCGCTCACTAAATCGCTGGCAAATGTATTGGCAGGATCTGTAATGCCGTTTGGCACAAGTACGAAATCGCGTACAATTTGTGTTACCTGATTGGCCTGAAAAATCGGGAGTGGCCCAAATAAACCAGCAAGGGCAAACAGCACAGCTAATGGTTTCCACTTCTTACCTAAACCTTCTACAATCATGTACATGGTTCCACCCTGAATGTCCCCATTCGAATCTTTTCCACGATACATAATGGAAAGGGTACAGGTGAAAAACTTTGTAGCCATACCAACCACTGCGCTCACCCACATCCAGAATACAGCTCCTGGACCACCAATTGCGATGGCAACAGCTACACCACTAATGTTGCCAAGACCAACGGTTGCTGCTAATGCCGAGGAAAGTGCTTCGAAGTGACTAATATCTCCGGGATCGTCTGGATCGTCGTATTTACCTCGTAAAATATCTATCGCGTGAAAGAAGTAACGGTAGGGAGTAAATCGGGAGTAAATGAGAAAATATAATCCACCACCTACCAATAAAAGAACGAGTGGGGTTCCCCACATAAATGACGAAAATGCGGCTAATGCGCGATCTATAGTTTCCAGAGCAATAGTATTTAGTGATGATTTAGACTACAAACAGCGCAAAACTACTAAAAGTTGCCCTTAGTGGGTAATGATCTTAGAAAATAGATGTAATCGGTAGCAGGGGCTTCGTATCCGTTTTTACTTAGCAAATACAGAATCTGTGCGCGGTGATGTTGCCCATGAATAATGATATGCTCAAAAATATCATCGGCCATAGTTGTAAAATGATTTCCTTTCAAATCCTGATAATCAATCATTTCACCAGTTTTTTGAGCAATTCGATGCAGCATATCACCACTATCATTCAACAGACTTTTGCACTCTTCGATGGTATAATTTCCCCAGATCTGGGTGGTTTCTTCGATTTCATGAATACGATTAAACCAAATAATTTGTGCTTTAAAGAGATGCGCAAATAATCGGGTGAGTTCGGCTCGAAGGGTATCCTCCCGAACTTTTTCTATCGCATCGATTACAAGTTTGTTTGCCCACCGATCGTAGTCAATTTTTTTGTTATCCATGACTTGGTATTAAGCGTTAAATCCAAAAAATCCCGCGATTCCATTAATTACAAATTGTACACCAATAGCTAGCGCGATGAAACCCATCATTCTTGTAATTACAATCATGCCACTTTTGCCAATTACTTTATTTAGCCATGGAGCAACACGCAAAATTCCCCAAGCTAAAAAAGCTGTTAAAAATACCGCTACAGTGTTTAAGATGTAGTCGCTGGTTCCCGTTGCCTGCGAGCCAAAACCAATCACAACAGCAATACTGCCCGGACCCGACAAAAGTGGCATCGCAATTGGGCTGAACGAAACGTCTTCTTTATCCATAGCAGCTTCGGTATCTTTTTTGGATAATTTTCGGCCTCCGGTTTCAGGGTTCATCATCGAAAAACCGGCTCGCATAATTACAATTCCGCCGGCAATGCGAATACCCGATATGCTAATACCAAAAAAGGACAGAATGTAGGTTCCTAAAAACAGAAATGTTACCAATACGATGAACATGTAAATAGCAGATTTACGTGCTGTTCGTACTTGTTCGTCAAGTGTATGATCCCCCATCAACGATAGGAAAACCGGCATTGCAGCCAGCGGGTTAACTACAGAAAATAGCGAGGTAAAGCTTGCCAGTAAAAGTGCGCCTGCCCCCATAAAATCTGTGGAAAAGGGAATAAAATCGCTTAAAAAATCCATGCTTACAAGATACAGAGATTTTGCCGAAAAGAAGGGAGAGATTCAGAATTTCCAAAGCTTAACTTTTCTAGTTCACTAATTCTTATATTTTGCGTTCACTTTAACTACAAGAGATTTATGTCCAGCACTCAAACTATCAGCTTACTCGATAAACTAATTATTCACACTAAAGAAATTCTGGAGCGTCCTGTTACCCGAAATGAAAAACTGTTCGCAGTGTGCGAGTTACTCGCCGATGAAGTGCCCACCTTCGATTGGGTTGGATTTTATTTGGTAGCCGATGACGCCGAAAATGAGTTAGTACTTGGGCCATTTGTTGGAGAAGCCACCGATCATACACGCATTCCATTTGGAACCGGAATTTGCGGACAGGTAGCATTATCGCACCAAACTTTTGTTTCTCAAGATGTGCACGCAGAGGATAATTACCTTGCTTGTAGTATTCATGTACAATCAGAAATTGTGGTACCAATTATGGCGGATGGCGAGTTTGTAGCACAACTTGATATTGATTCTAATACAAAAAACTCTATCACCGAGGAACAAACGGAAGCACTCGAGAAAATCTGCAAAATGCTGAGTGCCGAATTTAAATAATCAAAAACCGGGGTATTATGAGCACCTATTCCTTAACCGACGAAACTTCGATTGATGTACTGATTTTTTGGATCGAGAGTGCTGATGGCAGCATCTCTTTTGCCGAACAATCTGCTGTAAAGCGAGTTCTCGAAAACATGAAGTACGATTTGAGTACGTATCATAAAACGCTGAGCCATCTTGGAAGTATGAGTACGGAAAATTTACATACTATTGTGGATGAGGCATTAACTCATATCAAATCCAATTTCTCTGACGAAGGAAAACAATTGGTATACAGCCTATTGGATTCTATTGCCCATTGCGATGCCAAAATATCTGATACTGAACAAAAGAAGCTTAATCGTATAAAATCTGAACTGGGCGTTTAATTCACTATAAGCTTAGAAAATAGATAGGTGATTTCGTCATCGGCTACGTTTTCTCTGCGGTCTATAAATATGCTGATTGGCATTCCTGTATTGGTGTCCCATTCAAATTCTGCCTCGTGCGAAACGGGAATTTCTACCAACCATCGGTCGTAAAACACAGAAATTGTATTAAATAGCGATGGAAAAAGCTCAAGAATCGGCACTTCTTCATCACCTTGTTCTACCGTGTAGGGTTCACGGGTTTCTATATCTAACACCTGAGCAACGGTATCACTTTGTACTACAACAATCATTGCATCGGTGAACGCACAAAAGCACAGTGCCTGATAGGTATATTCGTAATCAGAGCGTTCTGTGCTCAACCATTTTGCCTTGCCTTCTTTAACCTCATCGACAAGGCTATTAGTATTGTTGTTTATATCACAACTAACAAGTGAACACAATAATGATACGGCGAACAGTGTGTGGATAGCTTTCATTTTTTCGTTAAATCTATGGGATAAATACAGGAGTATAAACCTGCATAATGATGCGAGTTATTGAGTAACGCAAGAGGTATCACTTACAACACGAACTTCACTTACCTCATTAGGAGTAATGATTTTTGTGAAACCGGTGGTTCTTCGGTTCGAGTACCATTCATCCCGCAAAACTCCCGATACTTTTACCTGAAACAACAGCTGATCTTGTTGCTGGGTAACTGTGGGCATTCCTTTTTTGGTCATTAATTCAGTTAAATTAGCATCAAATCGCCAGGTTTCGTTAACACCACATGGTATAAACTCAGAACCTCTTAAACCATTAGTTACGCCGGCATAAGTATTGTAATTAATGGGTGGAACAAAATTATTGGCGATTAACCGTAATTGAGCGGCAACTGATAGCACATCAAGTGCTTCGGAAGTTCCATTGTATAGGTCTGGGTTTTCGTGGCTGAACGTTCTGAAATACATCCCTTTTCGAACTTGAAATACCATTCCCCAAAGTTCTCCGTCGTCCGGATTAGTAGTACTACTTTCAAATGCTGAGCCATCAGGCATGGTCCATATATTGCGTTGGATAAGATTGTTATAAGTGTTTTCCCAATTGTTATTACTATTAAATTTTGGTAAGCAGTATTCGTATGGACCCACTCGTTCAAACTCTTCGCAAATTGTACTCAAGTATTCGCGCATGTTTTCTTCAGGTACCGCGCTATCCGAACTCCCGTCAAACGGCCAGAATAGAACCGAGCCACCGGGATTCTTTTTACTGTTTGATATTCTAAATAAATGGAAAGGTTTACGATCTGAATAAATTGCGATTTGAAATTCTTCATCCACGTCATCTACTGCTGCGCTGGAAAGATTGCGCCATCCAACGGATTCAACTACCGGGGCCGGAAATACGTTTATTCGTTGACCATCTGTACCTTCAGTTAAATCTGTATGTTCAACCGTAGTGATGGGGTGTATAGAACCACACCCTATCACAATAATGCAAACGTAGATAAACCGTCGGAATTTGACCATATAAGTTAGGTTAGTTACAAGCCAAGGTAATCTTTTGCCTCTTCTAACGACATTTCCATTTCTTCGCGAATAATATCGATGGCGCCTTTTGTTTGGCCAAGATCTAGTAAAATTTGTGCTCGATTTTTTGGGGACACATCAATCCCTAATCCTGTAATCGATTTTACTTCTCCCACCAATTCTTCCACATTGTAATCGCTGCTTAACATGTAGGAATCAGACAGGCTTATCATTCCCTGCTTCGTCAGTATTTTCACCAGCATTTCTTTCATATTTTCATCCGAACGATCAATTTTCACTTCTTCGATATCATAGAAAGGAATGGTGCCTTTTTTGGCTCTAAAGTACTTTCTTTTATGCCAGCGCAATTCACTTTTTTCGTTATCAAAAACAAAATGCGAGCTTTCGTATATAATGATTCCGGAAATTCCCAGCACTACTCCGGCCAATACCAATCCAATTATTTGAATAGAAAAAATATTCAGCCCTTCAATAACCCAGAAATAAAGGATTCCGCCAAAGCAACAAATTGCCCCAAATAATGCCAGGTACGACATTAATGTAAATGAGATTTCAACCTCAATATTTCCGTTTTCGTGTCTCTCAATGTTCATAACACTTGTATTTATTCTGTACGCATACCAATGTCTTCAACATGAAGGTTTACGGCATGATTTACTCTCAAACCAAAAACGCCATCGGTATCTAATTCAATGTCATTTGCATTTATCGTCGCAACTTCTTCACTATTAATAAAAAATTTCATGGTATCTCCATTCACCTCAACGGCTAAGCGGTTTAGTACCGATGATACTTCCGGATTGTCATAGACTTTAATTGCATCCGATGCCGTCCACCCCTGAATGGTTTCCGTAGCTTCTCCTTTGCGCTGTTTTATGAGAAAGTCTCCCGTATTTCTTATCAAAAAATAAAGATACTCATACCCTTCGGCCTGCATGTTTTTACCGCCAAAAAATAACCCAAAACCTTCTCTGTTACGCCCGTTCGGGTTGAACAAATGCAAATCGGTGTGGATGGTATATGAACCTTGTGCAGCATACGATGGATGCCAAAAAATAGCTCTTGGTCCAGTAGTCAGATGCCAGCCCGGCGTCATATTCACAAAATAAATGCCCTCTGTTTCCGGGTCTGCGCTTAGTGTTATGGAATCATCCGGTTTATCAAGTCGAAATTCCCATCCTTCGGGCACATCCAGATTTTGCCCTTGCGGAACTCCGGGGTCGGGAATATTCTGAGCCTGTATTATGTTTATGCTCATCATCAGGATTAAAAGAGTGGGAATAACTTTTTTCATGATCTTATTGTGTTACACATTACAAATTTCAACGCCTTGTTTTAGAGAGGTAAATACATCCTCTGCTTTAGGAATAAATTCCTGCGCAACAAATCCATCAAAACCGGTTTCTGCGATTGCTTGCATGATGGCTTTGTAGTTCAATTCCTGACTTTCGTCAATTTCGTTTCTACCGGGAACC
Organism: Balneolaceae bacterium; assembly: GCA_017640605.1. Classification (GTDB taxonomy): domain Bacteria; phylum Bacteroidota; class Rhodothermia; order Balneolales; family Balneolaceae; genus HXMU1420-13. Next base: position 244,496 of record JAEPQH010000004.1, read on the forward strand.
CCTCCGGTGTGATAGTGAGCAATGTAAGGATGATATTCCCGAATTGTAGCAATGATATCACCTTCCATTATCTGCATGTGATAAATATCATACAGAAGCTTGAAATTATCTGCACCAAGTTTCTCACATAAAGCTACTCCCCATTTAGTATGGTCGCATTGATAATCAGCGTGGTCCACTTTCGAGTTTAGCAATTCCATGCACAAAGTTAATCCGTATTCTGAAGCTTTTTTTACTACAGGCTCCAAACCAACCGCACAGTTCTCGATGCCTTGTTCATCCGAAATACCGTTTCTGTTTCCAGAGAAACAAATCACCTTTTCAAAGCCTGCATCGGCAACCTTTGGAAATAATTCGAAATACTCTTTTTGAAGCTTTTCGTGCAGGGCTGGATTGTTGAACCCTTCTGTTAAACTTAATGGCACACTGTTCGCCATTGCGCATGTGAGTCCGTAGCGCTTTACCGTTTCGTACTCGTTGGGATTTAACAGTTCGATTGATTCTATACCGATATCAACTGCGGCTTCGCATAATTCTTCTAAGGTTTTTCCCGAATACGGCCACCTACATACAGAATGTTTAAATCGCGCCTGAGGCTTTTTTTCTGAACCAGAATTCGCTGAAACAGACACTGGAAGTGCCCCCGCAACAGCTACACTTGCAATCCCTTTTAGTGCATCACGTCGAGATACCATCATAAATTTACAACTCGCTTTTTTTAAATTTGGAAGCGTTTCGATATACTCTCCAGAATAATATACTTTCTTCATTTTTGCACTAACGATTTATCATCACTCAACATGAGATTAAACCTCAAATCAAAACAGGAAAACACCTACGACGCCATTGTAGTAGGCAGCGGAATTAGCGGTGGGTGGGCCGCCAAAGAACTCACCGAAAAAGGATTAAAAACATTGATGTTAGAACGGGGACGGCAGGTTCGCCATATTGTGGATTATCCAACCGCAACCAGCGATCCCTGGGAATTTCCCAGAAATAACCGCCTTACTCCCGAAGAGCTGAAAGATTATGAGAAACAAAATCGCACCGGATATGCAATCCGGCATTCCATAAAGCATTGGTGGGTGAAAGATACCGAGCATCCCTACACCGAAATTCAGCGCTTTGATTGGATGCGTGGCTACCACGTGGGTGGACGATCGTTAATGTGGGGAAGACAATCATATCGATTGAGTCCGATGGATTTTGAGGCGAATGAGAAAGAAGGCATTGCCATCCCTTGGCCGGTGAGTTATGATGAAATCGCTCCATGGTATGATAAGGTTGAGCGTTTTGCCGGAATCAATGGAAAGAAAGAGGGACTTCCACAGTTACCGGATGGTGAATTTTTGCCACCTATGGAAATGAATTGCGTGGAAAAAGAAGTGAAAAAGCGCATTGAAGAAAAGTTTAATGACCGAATGATGACCATTGGTCGCTCGGCAAATCTAACGCGTGCTCATAATGGGCGTGCATCCTGTCAATATCGAAACATGTGCATCCAAGGTTGTCCGTTTGGGGCATACTTCAGTACTCAATCTTCTACCTTACCGGCTGCGGTTGCCACAGGAAATCTTACGTTGCGTCCCGATTCCATAGTAACCGAAATTCTGTACGATCCGGAAACGCAAAAAGCTACCGGTGTTCGGATTCTCGACGCCGAAACGATGGAGTACAGAGAATACTACAGCAAAATAGTGTTCTTATGTGCATCTGCAATCGCTTCTGCTTACATCCTGATGAATTCTACCGAGCATTTTGCTCATGGAATGGGGAACGCCTCCGGAGAATTAGGCCGAAATATCATGGATCACCACTTAAATTTAGGCGCTTACGGCACCGTAGAAGGTTTCGAAGACATGTATTACTATGGTCGTCGCCCAAATGGAATTTACATTCCTAGATTCAGAAACATTAACGACAAACATCCCGATTTTATCCGAGGTTACGGGTATCAAGGTGGAGCCAGTCGTACCGGTTGGAAAAAGAACATCGCCGAAATTAGTATTGGCGCCAAAATGAAAGAAGAAGTAAACGAACCCGGTCCATGGCAATTTGGAATTATGGGTTTTGGGGAATGGCTGCCTTATAACGAGAATAAAATGTATCTGACTACCGATGTAACCGACAAATTCGGATTGCCAACGGTGGTATTTGATGCAGGTCCCGGCGATAATGAAATGAAGATGCGGGAAGACATCAAAATAGCTGCTGCAGAAATGCTGGAAGCGGCCGGACTCAAAAATGTGGGCACTTATGACGATGGCATCGCACTTGGGAAAGGAATCCACGAAATGGGAACTGCTCGAATGGGTGATGATCCTAAAAAGTCGGTGGTAAATCGTTGGAATCAGGTGCATGAAGTGAAAAACGTGTTTGTAACTGATGGTTCTTTTATGACTTCCGGTGGTTGCCAAAACCCATCGCTAACCTACATGGCATTTACGGCACGTGCCGCCGATTACGCAGTAAATGAATTAAATAAAGGGAATTTGTAATACGATGAGCGACATCACAAAAAATCCAATCAATCGACGAGAAGCGTTACGCCGAACTGCACTATTGTTGGGCGGAGCGGTAAGTGCACCCACCATTCTTGGTTTTATGGGCGGATGTTCTGCCAATGCAAAAGCGGAGGGTTTTCAACTACTGAATGTAGATCAAGCCAAACTGGTAACTACCGTTTCTGATATTATTATTCCAACCACTGATACTCCCGGAGCGGCAGAAGTTGGCGTTCCCACTTACATCGACGATATGGTGATGAACATGTGGGATGAGGAGGGAAGAATGCTGTTTTTAACTAATCTGGAAGATTTCGATAATCGAGCAAAGCAAGAACTTGGAACTGATTTTAACGATGCCTCGCTCGAACAACAAACAGCCTTTGTTAACACAGAACATGATCGTGTGTTTGGTGGCGATGTAAATTGGGATGCTCCGCGACCGTTTATCTGGCAAATGAAAGAACTTACCATCAGCGGTTATTTCTCTACCGAAGTGGGCATGACTCAAGTGCTCCAATACATTCAGGTTCCGGGTCGATTTGATGCCTGCCTTCCTTTTGAGGAAGCCGGCGGAAAAGTTTGGGCGTTTAATATGTAGAACGTAATTATCAGTTCTCCATTTGCAAGGAGATTTTGACGAAGAAATCTCTGAATCCCGTTTGTCGCCAAGTACTTAAACTGGTTCAAGCGTCCGCTTGGACCATTGAGGCAACCGTTACCTAAACGTTAGACCTAACTCGCACAAGCGGACGCTTGCGCTAGATTGGGGAAGCAGGCGGAAAAGTTTGGGCGTTTAATATGTAAAGCCATTCCTTTATCAGTTCTTCATAATTTTTTGGTAGTAGTTGGTATCTACTTTATATAACCAACAAGTTGCACATGCAACAGGAGGTTGTTATGGCAAAACGAGTTAGCCAAATGATTGAAGAACAAGTTCACGTATGGCGAATGAGCCATAAATCGGAACAACGCCCGCCGAAAGGCACTACCTTGCCTGTAATCACTATCTCCAGATCTTTCGGTGCACGCGGTGCCGAAATTGCTACACTCTTAGAACATCGACTTGGTTTTAAGGTGTGGGACAAGGAAATCCTGAATGTGATTAGCGAACGGCTGGGGAGTTCGGTTGAGTTTTTAGAATCTCTGGATGAACATGCTCAGAATTTGGTTGAAGATACCATTTTTGGGTTCCTGAATAGAAAAAGCACCAATCTGAACTATTTACTGTATCTGGCCCGAGCGGTACAGGCAATCGAAAAATTCGGAAGCGCAATTATCGTTGGTCGAGGTGCGAACCACATTGTAAAAAACAAACAGGCACTTCATGTTCGAGTAGTGGCCCCGATGAGCGAAAGAGTTAAATGGTTAACGGACAGTCGCAATATCAGTAAAGAGGAAGCAAAAAATCTGATACTGGAATACGATAAAGACCGAGCAGAATTTACGCGCGTCAGCTTTAACAAAGATATAAATGAGGCTTCGAATTACGATATAACTCTGAACGTAGGCACCATCAGTTTACAACAAGCCGCCTATATTATTGCAGAAGTGTATGAGATGAAAACAGGAATAAAAATACCAGAGCTGACACACGGTTAAACTGGAATACGCATGTTAATGGTCATACTCAGATCGGTGTGATGAATCTGTGTTTTCAGTAGGATTGGAGTAATGTTTAGCAGAGGTTGTTACTCGTTCCCAACTCTTGATCTGGTTCAAGCGTCCGCTTGGACCAATTTACCGGACGTTATCTTAATAATTGAAAGAGCTTGAACAAGCGGATGCTTGTGCTGGTTTGTGTAATATTTTGGCATGTTTTAGTGAAAGTATTCTTTTTCGGATTTCACATTAAAGTAGGCTATTGTTGTAGCTATTAAGTGAAATAATATTACAAGTGAAGTGAAAACAACTGATTTCAAATATGGCTCGGTAATTTCGAACTCATTAATTTTAAGTGGGACTTCAGTAGTATAAAAAAGAACATTTACGATAATTAGGCTACTTATTAGCCATATACTATGCCTTTTAAGTAAATGTAAATATAGACCGAATCCCTCTAAATTATAGTGCTCAGGTTCTCGAGTCTTCATATTCATTGTTGTTTAATTAATTACCCGAGGTCCGTAGCTCTGCTGTAGGACCTTTCCGGGAGCTAGGCTCCCACTAAAATCGCAAATTTCCGAATCGGAGCAGAGCTCCAACTTATCATTACGGAGTGGAACTCCGTAACGAGCTTAAACATACCTATAGTCCTTTGCGCTAGTTGCGGGCCAGATTGGGGTTAAAATACAGCTAATTGCAAATAAACAGGTCTTTATACTTATTTGGAAAATCTATATCTGGCAAATAATTATTCTTTTCAAATCTGTACTTGCTATATAAATAAAGATTAAGACCATTTTCACCAACTAAAGTGGACTACAGTCTTTTGCGCTAGTTTCGAACGTTATCTTAATAATTGACAGAGCTTGCACAAGTGGACACTTGCGCTAGTTTTTGGGGGCAGTATATGACGCTTGCACTATATAGGGCTTGCAAAAGTGGAGGCTGCGCTAGATTGGGAAGGATAGGCTATTTAAGTTTTTAAACTAAAAGAGACTATTATTATTGAAACTGATAACAAAAATATAAACCCTATAAAGTAATTTCTTGCATCATTACCTATAAGCTCAGCGTCACCATACTCTTCTTCCCCATTATAATATTGATCAAAGCTCTTTTTTTCCTTTGAAACTAATTGGTTAAAAATGAGTCGTAGAAATGCTCCAATAAATTGAAAAAACAGTCCACCTATCATTATTGATAATACTTTTTGTATCTCCAATATTCCGGCTTCTGTACAAAACCAGCGTTAACAGGATTATAGTGAATATACTCTAAACATGAATTCATCTTTTTATCGTTGTCAACTTGAATTGGATGTGACCCTTTCACTCGTTCCCAACGTCCACGTTGGGTAACGCAGTCCAGAAGCTCTAGCTTCGTTTTAATATTTATGACATAATTGATCAATTCTACCCCTCGTATTTAATTAGAATAGAATTTGCAGATCCTTCAGTCGTCGCAAGCTCCTCGTTCAGGATGACTTCTTAAAGAGATACAGTCTAGAATTAAAACTTACTCCTCAATTAGTCATCGAAGCTTTAGCGCAGTTGACCCTCAAACCTCACGCCTCACCCCTCACAACTAATCTAAATGTATATTCTCTGTTAAAATTTTGGTTATTGCAATTCACAAACATAGAAAACAAGAATACTAGACTAACGATTTTAATCATTTTTAAACCTCACAAATGGCTTAGGTACATAGTGAATAGAAAACATAACAGCTTGCCTAATTCGATTTGATCCTTTAACCTAATATTAAAAGTAAGTCGATTTACACTATTAGACTGATTATATTCGAAACGGTCAAAACCATCATATACATTATTGCCAACATAACCTCTTTCAGGATGACATATTAAAAAAGATACTGTCAAGAATTAAACCTAACTCCTCATTTAGTCATCGAAGCTTTAGCGTAGATGACCCTCACGCCTCACAGCTCACCCCTCACCACTAATTAAAGCCAATCCACAATATCATCTTTGTGTTCCACTTCTACGTATTTCTCGAAGATTTCGTGGAGACTGGAGTCTTTTTGAAGTTCACGTCGGCTGATTTCATCCAGATAGGCAATGATCAATCCATCATGCAAAATAGCGATATCATCACACAGGTTTTCAACCACTTCCAGAATGTGGCTGGTTACGATGATGGTTACGCCTTTTGCCTTTAACCGACGGAGAACCGTTTTCATCCGTTCGATGGAAATTACATCTACCGCCTCAAATGGCTCATCCAAAAACATCACTTTCGGCTCCACTAACACCGCCGTAACAAAAGCGAGCTTTTTACGACTCCCCGACGAAAGCTTGTTTACTTTAATCTTAGCAAAGTCTTTAATCTCGAAGAAATCCATCAACGAATATGCCTTTTCGATGAGGCCATCTTTGCTGATTTCATAAATCTCGCACACGTATTCGATAAACTCAAGACTGGTGAATTGCTCAAAAAGTAGCGGCGGTTGAAGTACCGAAGAAATTTGCCGCTTTATTTCTAGTTCATTTTCTGAGCTTAGTTCAAGACCGGAAATTTCGATATCACCACCTTCGTAGCTTAACAATCCCGTTAGCACTCCAATCAACGTACTTTTACCGGCTCCATTCGGCCCGATAAGCCCAAAGATTGAGCCCTCGGGCACCTCCAGGCTTAAATCTTTAAGTACTACTTTATCTTCGTATCGCTTTTCAAGTTCGTTAATGCTTACGGCTTTGGCCATGCTATTTTTGCTTTCGGTAATAATTGATGGCGTATCCGATGGTAAATACACCGTATGCTAACAACACTAGCTGCAAGTTCGACATATTGGCAACATTTACCAGTTCGCGATCACCACGAATAAATTCGAGGCTGAATCGAAGTAGGGCATATCCGCCGGTGTGGATGAAGAAAATGAGTGGCGATTTCTTGTCGCTGTCCCAAATTTTATTGAACACCCAAAGTACAATCCCAAGAAGTACAAAATCGCCAAACATCTCGTACAATTGTGTAGGATGGAGAGCCGCTGATACCGTACTCGCCTGATCTACCAATCCATTTTGGTACGACCATTGCCAGGCTGAGCTTGAAATACCGTACTCGGTTTCAAAACCGGGGATCATGGTTCCATACCGTGGAAATTCCATCCCAAAAATAGAGTTCGTTGCTGTCCCGTGGGCATCACCATTCAAAAAACACCCGATCCGCCCTACCGCTTGTCCCACTAAAATACCGGGTGAGAGCAGTGAAAAGTATTCGAAGTAGTTGATTTTTTTTCTGCGAACAAACAGCAATCCGCCAACCATACCACCAACTAATCCACCGGTTATACTATTTCCTGCACCGGAAAGGCTAAACAAAATGGCCGGGTTCGATAAAAACAGATCCAGATTCCAGAATAAAAAATGCGATAGGCGAGCACCGATAAGCGCCCCTACGATCGACCAAGTGATGAGCCCGTCGAACAGCTCCATCTTACCCCCATATTTTTTTACGCGTACATACGCGATGTACACTCCAATCACTATAGAAATTAGAAAGTAAATGCCTTCGTAAAAGTAAATGGTGTTAAAGCCGAGATCGAGATGTATTGGGAGCATAAATCTGTGTTATCAAAAAATTCGCTGAAAGGTATGAATTATAGTTCACTCCAAATACGCATGAGTATTCTTTTTTTGAAAAGATTAACAAGTACCTCCATGTGTCCCCACAAGTAAATACCAATAATTACAATAACTACGCTCATAATGGTGATGCGATACCATTCCAGGCCATTCAGCGGGACAAATACTAAATATCCAACCGTAAAAATAGTAAAGGATATCGCAAAGGTTACTTTTTGGGAAATGATTGGGTGTTTATAACTGAACGAGGAGTAGATCGCTTTTTGATATTGATAATAGGAGCTCCAGATAAATAAGAGCATAAAACACAGAAACATAAAGGTGTTTCCTACGAAAATACTCAGCGGTTTCCCAATCTGCGGAATAAAGAGAATTTCCATAATAGTGATGATATAAAACACCAATAAGGGTAGAATGATCACCCCAAGAAAACGTTCTTTGAGCTGCTGTTCGAGCTTTACCGGAAACTGTAGATGAATAAGCAATTCACGGTTTTCATAGCCATACATATTAGCCATACCCATAGCCAGCAGAGCAACAGGAATACCGGCAAGAATGGTTGGAATGGCAATGGTCTGGGCGATCTCGTAATTCACATTTAGTAACAGAGGAACATACACAATCGGTATAATGGCCAGCGTAAGAAGCTGCAGCTTATTATAGGGATGGATCATTACGTAGTAATAGTACTTTCCCGCGTTTTTGCCGAGAATGCGCTGCAAAACTTTCCAAAGCTGACTGGAGACTTCTTCCACTTTTTTTAGCGCCGGTCGATGGAGTCCGTCGCAAGTTTTGTTGAAGTGGTCGACGATAATCAATCCAATAAAAATTACCATCAAGGTTGTGTAGATGGATGCGTTAAGAAAACCGTAATCGAGGTTTGCGGCTTTGGTGAGTAAGCCGCCCGGCATCCACCCCAAAAAAGCATTGATCGTTTCTATACGCGGAATAATCTGATATAAAATCCGTGCATTTTCGGTAGAGACTATTTGCACCAGTTGAAACAAGCTAAACACTAATATCACGAATCCTACGACTACGGCAATAAAACGTCGCTCAATAATCTGCAGAAATCGATGCTTGATCGAATAAATGAGCACATAATTCAATATTACCCCCAACACTGCCACCGGAATTTGATACCATACATCAATCTGAATCATTAAAAAAACGAGCCAGGTGAAATTATAGATGATATTCACCGGGTGGCAAAAACTGATGATAATCATGTAGCGGGCCAAGCGCTTGAGCGGGAAACCAAAGCCAAGCAACTTTCGGTTTTCTTCGATATTCAGCAGGCGAAGATTTGTAAATGAGAAATGCATAACCCAATAGGTATTCGCAAAAACGAGCAGAATGAAACTATACACCTTGGGTGTGAGCCACGGCAATTGTGTCGACATCCATGGGTCGGTATCCATCAAAACCACCACAATGGCTGTACCGATTAGATTTACCAGCATCACACCTAAAAACATGATGTAGCCGATCATCATCATCAGTTGGAACCGATTGAGATTAGATAAAAATATTCGCCAGTTAAGAGTTAGTAGTCTTGAAAACATCCTTCAAAATAATTGCTTCGCCAGTGCTATGAGTTTAGAATGCCTTAATAATTACAGAATAAATTGTAACAATTTAGCTTGCCAAAACTTTTAGTACGAAAGCAATCACCGGGAAGTATCATTCCGAATAAAACGTACAGAATAACTAACTATGAAAAACCGTACACAATATCTGCTGCTGGTATTTTTACCGCTCGTATTACTTTATTTTCTGGGGGTGTATGTGTCGTCTACCCTGGCATTGTGCTTATTAGCTATCTATACCTTTGTGTATCGTAGCTTTTTGGATAGTAAACGTTTGTATGAGTTGGGAGAAATCTCTGACGATGAATTTTTCAAATGGTGGATTCCCTTTTATAAGTCTTGGTGGTATCCCATTACGCATTTCAAAAAATTATACCTTGGTTAAGTGATATTTTACTTACCGACAATTTTATCAAATAAAAAGAGCGACGTATTGCCGCTCTTTTTTTATTTACGATGTGTTGATAGTCAATTAAAACTTAATACCTAGTGTTACACTAAATGCTCCGTTTTTAGCATCGCTCTCGAAACTGGCATCTTCTACTTTGGTAACACCTGCTGTGTATCGTACGCCAAATTGTGCATGCTCGGTGTCAAACCCTAGTCCTACAACCGCGCCAAAATCGGTGGGTTCGGTTTCGTCTTCCAGATTAATAGCAATATTGTCGTTTTTCACTTCCGAGCCGGTATTAAAGGAAAGATATGGCCCAAAATAAATATTTGGGGTAGTAGCCGATTCAGACACAAAATCTACTTTAAACAGTACGGGAAACTGAACGTAATCGGCTTCAAAATATGCGTCAGAATCTTCAATATTAGAACCATATTGTGCGAAAAGCACCTCTGGTTGAATAGAGATTGGTGAGTTTTCAATCGGTAAATCAAGAAAAGCACCTGCAACTAAACCCGGACGATATTCAACATCATCCACATCATTAAAAGTAGCAAAATTAATTCCACCTTTTATTCCGATTTGAGGTCGTTCCTGAGCTGTCGCAGTTTGTGCGAACGCAAAGGTAAAAATGAAAAGAAATAGACTGTAAGTAAGTTTTTTGAAAGATTTCATACTGTGTTTGGTTGTTTCTGTTTTGATGCTTTAAACCAAGCACATTGATTTATGTTCCAATATTTACTATAACTTACTGACTCACATAATCTTTCAAAAACTTACCGGTGTAGCTTTCTTCTACTTTCATCGCGTCTTCTGAGGTGCTTGAACTAACATTTTTTAATATTCAATAATTTTTGTGAAGTTATGATCGTTCAAATTCATAGTGTTAACATTTAAGGATAAAGAGTTAATAGGATTAACAACTATGAGCAAGTCAACATTGAATTGAAGCTCTTTTTGTTAGTAGATTGAACAATCAATATTTAAAGCACCATGGGTGATTGGTACTGTAATTGGCTGTGGCGCAGCAATGTGTGTATTATGAAAAGTCGCTATACATATTTATCACTAGTTATTTTACCCCTCTTTGTAATCTATTTCATTGGTGTTTACTATAGCAGCGATCTTGGGATACTTTTATTGATATTTTATGTATTCATATATAGGTCGTATTTGGATAGTAAACGACTTTTTGATTTAGGAGAAATTACATTGGAGGAGTATCGTAAATGGTGGATACCATTTTATAAATCTTGGTGGTATCCATTTAAATATTTCAAGAAACTATATCTAAAATGAGTAATAAATGCCCAGTTTTAATTGGGCATTTATTTTATATACTCCCTCAAAAACTTACCGGTGTAGCTTTCTTCTACTTTCATGATTTCTTCGGGGGTGCCGGTGGCTACGATTTGTCCGCCCCCAAAACCGCCTTCCGGACCTACATCAATAATCCAATCTGCGCACTTGATTACATCCAGATTATGCTCGATGATAATTACCGAATGCCCGGAATTTACCAGCTCGTTAAAAGCATCCAGCAGTTTGGCAATGTCTTCGAAATGCAAGCCTGTAGTAGGTTCATCAAAGAAATAAAGCGTATGCTCCGTAGTGTTTTTACTTAAAAAACGAGCAAGTTTTACACGCTGGGCTTCCCCACCGGATAGCGTGGTGGCAGATTGACCCAATTTCAAATATCCCAACCCAACATCTTCCAATGGTTGCAGTTTATTGGTAATGGAATTTTCGTCCACAAAAAACTCGATGGCTTCAGAAATAGGCATTTCCAACACATCGTGGATGTTTTTGCCTAGATATTTCACATTCAGCACATCTTTCCGAAATCGGGTACCATTACACACTTCGCAGGTAAGTTCGATATCGGCCATAAACTGCATTTCGATTTTCTGCACCCCTTCGCCCTGACAAGTTTCACATCGACCACCCGGTACGTTAAATGAAAAATGCCCGGCTGTATAACCCATAATTTTTGCCTGTCGCGTTGATGAAAACACATCTCGAACCCCATCAAAGGCTTTCGTGTAAGTGGCAGGATTGGAACGGGTAGATCTACCGATCGGACTTTGATCCACCATTTCTACATTATGGACGGCACTCAATCCGAATAAATCGGTAAAACGACCCACTTTCTGATTATAAGAGCCAATATGCTTTTTAATGCCACCGTACAATGTATCGTGCACCAAGGTTGATTTTCCCGAGCCTGAAACTCCTGTAACTACTACCATTTTCCCAAGCGGAAATTCTACATCCACATTCTTGAGATTATGCTCACAAGCTCCTTCTAATGTGATGCTTTTCCCATTTCCTTTTCGTCTCTTTTTGGGGATTGGAATCTCTTTTCGCCCACTCAAAAACTTACCCGTTAATGAGTCGGCTTTTAAGATCTCTTTGTATGGACCTTCAAATACGATCTCTCCGCCATGCACACCAGCAAATGGTCCGATATCCAGAATGTTATCTGCTGCTTTCATCATTTCCGGATCGTGCTCCACCACCAACACAGTGTTTCCGATATCCCGCAGTGATTCCAGAATTTTTATCAATCGATCGTTATCACGCGGATGCAATCCAATGGTTGGCTCATCCAACACATACATACTTCCAATTAAGGAGCTGCCCAAAGCATTTGCTAGATTAATTCGCTGCGACTCACCACCACTAAGTGTATTTGCCAATCGATCGAGCGTGAGGTAATCGAGGCCCACTTCATCCAGAAAACGCAACCTCTTTTGGATTTCGTAAAGAATCTGTCCGGCAACTTCTTGCTCATACTCGGTCAATTTCAGATTATCAAAATACTCGCGTGCATGACCAATGGTGAGTTCAGAAACTTCACCTGCATGCATATCGCCAACACGAACATATTGAGCATCTTTCCGAATTCTATATCCTTCGCACTCAGGGCAGCGGCTGTATCCACGGTATCGCGAATACAACACACGCATATGCACTTTATAATTCTGAGCTTTTACCTCGTCGAAGAAATTCCAGATGCCGATGTATTCATCTTTTCCCTTCCAGATGATGCGCTTCACTTCTTTATCTAACTCGCGATAGGGAACATCAATCGGAAATTTTTCTCTGGCAGCTACTTTAATTAAATCCTTCAGATTACTGCTGAACTTCGGAGAATTGAAAGGCGCAATGGCATTATTTCGAATACTGAGGTCGTGATTCGGGATCACTAAATCCTCATCAATACCGGTAACTTTTCCAAAGCCCTCGCATTTCGGGCATGCTCCAAAAGGGTTGTTAAAAGAAAACATTTGAGGAGTTGGCTCCACAAATTCCATCCCATCCAACTCAAAACGCTCACTAAAAGATAGCTCTTCACCGCCGCGAATTTTTATGGCACATCGACCTGAACCTTCTCGAAATGCCGTCTCTAAAGAGTCGGCAATTCTTGACACTACGGCTTCATCATCTTTAAGTACCAAGCGATCTATCAGAACGCGAAATTTATCCGCTTTAAACTTTTTCAGGTCTACTTCTTCTTCCGTCAATTCAATAATCGATTCATCCTCAATATTCAATAACCGACTAAGCCCTTTTTCTTTTAGCACCTTCAGTTCATCGCCAATTTTTTTCTTTTGGTGATGGGGAATTGGATACACCACGTAAAACCGGGTACCTTCTTCGAAATTTTCTGTAAGCTCTTTGATGGCTGTTCGTGGAGAATCTTTCTTTACCGGTTTCCCCGATTTTGGCGAATATGTTGTCCCTACCCGAGCAAACAACAGCCGCAGGTAGTCATAAATTTCGGTGGTTGTTCCAACTGTAGATCGCGGATTAGTAGTGGTCGTTTTTTGCTGAATGGCCATCGCCGGCGAGATGCCTTGCATGTAATCCACGTCAGGTTTATCCATGCGCTCGAGGAATTGCCGCGCATAGCTCGAAAGACTTTCAACATAGCGTCGTTGACCTTCGGCATAAATGGTATCAAATGCTAAGCTCGATTTCCCGGAACCGGATACACCGGTAACTACGGTGAGTTTATTTCGGGGGATTTCAACGTCAACATTTTTAAGATTGTGCGTCCGCGCCCCTTTGATGATAATCGGACGTTCTTCGGTTGCTTTTTGTGTGGATGAATCAGCGATTTTAGTATCAGACATGAAGGTTTCCGGAAATTTCAGAACCTGAAATATACAGTTTTGTGGGCAGGTTCCCGACTTCGGTTCACTAAAAATTTTTGAAGGGGATTAGTTCCAATCAATCCTCCGGATTCTCTTGCCATCCGATTTCAGAATAACGGCTTTATCGCGACTGGTAAAAAGCAGTGAATCGGAAAACTGAGCAATTCTTAGAACGGCTTCGGCATGAGGATGTCTAAATTTATTTTGATCTGCTAACGAGGTGATCGCTATTTCAGGTGTTGTAGCGGCCATAAACGCCAACCCACTGCTGGTTTTGCTTCCATGATGACCCACTTTCAAAATATCGGTGTTTAGTATCGTGCCGTAGTTTTCCAGAATTCGCTCTTCCTGATCTTCACCCGCATCACCGGTAAAAAGAAATTCAGTATCTCCATACACGATTTCTAACACTACCGAATGTTGATTAGGGTCTGAATTAAACTTCCCTCCTTCGGGAGCTAAGACCAGTGCTAAGATGGATGGATCTACAAAGAGTCGATCACCCGCTGTCAACGCTTTCACCGGGATGGACAACTCAGAAGCTCTTTGCAAATAATTATGATACAAATTGGATTCGTACTCAAAACCGGAATTATAAATGGTATCAATGGCGATGGCTTCCATGATGTCGAGTATTCCGCCAATATGATCTGCGTGGGGATGACTCAACACCACCGCATTGAGCTTTGTAATTCCCTCTGCTTGCAGATGCGGAATGATTAACGATTTGCCACTATTAAATCCCGGCGACCAAACACCGGCATCAATCAAAATCGTTTTTCCGTTTGGTGTTTGGATGAGTGCGGCATCACCTTGACCAACATCAAAGTAGGTAACGGTAAGTTCCCCTTTTTTGGTTGTTGAAAAAAACATGGATATCTGCACCATGCATCCGATAGAAAGTGTAATAACTGCAAGTTTCCATTTTAATTCGGGGATTCTCCAGCTAGCTAGGGTGAAAATAAAAACTATCCAGAAAGGGAAAATTAAAAGTGTAGCAAGCTGGGTTTCATACCAAGCCCATTCCTGTGCAGAAACGAACAAAACAAATTGATGCATACCGGAAAGAAAAACATCAAAAGGTATACTCAGCCAATAGCCAAGTGCCACAACGAAACCAGATAATATCAATCCTAATATGGCTAATGGTACTAAAGCTCCCAACCAAGGAACAAACAGTGCATTTGCAATCGGGCTAATGATTGAGACTTCCCCAAAATAGTAAACCTGGAGCGGATAAAGCCCAATTTGAACTACGATGGATACAATCACCACCATCAAAGGTTTTGCATACCATTTGATTCGCAACCAGTTTGGTAACCAAAATTGTAGCACAGGCAGAACCAATAAAATGATAAATACTGCGGAAAAGGAGAGCTGAAATCCGATTGAAAATAATTCGGTGGGATCGTAAACAAGAATGAATACAGCAGCTGCAGCCGTAAGATTTATGGATCTTGAAGATTTGTTATAGAGTTTACCAATCGTCAAAAAAACTGCTGTAACCGAAGCCCTTAACACTGAAACAGTAAACCCCGTGATTCCGGCGTACAAAAACAGCATGGTTCCAAGCAGGAAAACACCCAGTAATTTCCCGTACTTCCATTGCCGAATGGTTGGAATCAGAAACCAGAGCGGTGCTACAATAAAACCTACATGTAGACCGGAAACCGCCATAATGTGCGATAATCCTGCACGAGCAAAAGCCTGACGTGTATCACGTTCTAAATCTTGTTTAAAACCCAACAGCAATGCCTTAGCTAATGGCGCTGTATGTTGAGCATAAAAAGTATCAATTTTTTCGCCGGCCTTATTTTGCCACCATGCCCAATTGAGCTTCGAAGTCAATGGCGAGACAGAAAGAATCTGCTCAATTTTTAATTGTAAATGGATGTCCCGATTACTCAGATATGACTTATAGTCGAATTGGTGGGGGTTCCGCTTTTCGGAGATAGGAATTATCGTAGCTTCGACATGAATCGTGTCACCGTTTGCGAAACGGGTAGGCTCATCGAACAAAATACGAGCGTAATAATTTTCTTTGGAGACTAAAGAATCATTACTTGTAACGATAATTTTGGCATCACTACGAGTTTTTCCCTGCGAATTGAATGATGAATTTACAATTACAGCTGTAGCTTCGATCGTTTCCCACTCATAGGTGTTTAACCAATCTTCAGTTATGCTTTGCTTGCTGTTTTCTGCTATTGAGATTCTAAACCAGCCAAAAAGTACAATCAGCAATAAATACAGTAGGGTAGAAAAACGGGTTAATGTAACATTTAAAGAAAGAACGTTAACTTTCTTTATCCCCCATAATGTTACACAACCCGATAAAAATAAAACCAGCGGTAAGAAAAATCCCCCCGAGAAAGCCTCCCCTAAAAGAACCCCTGCAATTAGTAAGACTGCTATTCGAACCGCCGGATATCTTGAGAAGGGAAATTGATATGATCCCTTGCCAAACATATAGGTATGATCACTTTCAGAGGAAGTCCTTACAAAAAATCTTTCGTAAAGAGATTTTTTTATACTTTTGCTGTATCAACTATCAATAATCGTGGATTTAAAGCAGCAACCTGTATGAGCACCATTGCCCTTAAAGAAGTTACCAACAAGAAAAACTTGCGGGCATTTATTGACTTCCCTTTTACGCTTTTTGCTGATTCTCCACACTGGGTTCCACCTTTAATCCGTGATGAGTTAGACACCTTCGATCGCACAAAAAATCCCGCTTTCGAATATGCAGAGGCTCGGCTTTGGCTTGCTTTTAAGAACGAAAAAGTGGTTGGCAGAATAGCTGCAATCAAACATGGTCCGGAACTGAATAAAGAGCAAAAATTACGCTTTGGTTGGATTGATTTTGTTGATGACATCGATGTTTCGAAAGCCTTGCTGAGCAAGGTTGAAGAATGGGCTGCAGAACTTCGCGCTACGCAAATTCATGGCCCGCTTGGTTTTAACGATATGGACTTTGAGGGCATGCTCATTGATGGTTTTGATGAACCCACTACCATTGCCACCATTTACAATTATCCATATTACCCGGTTCATTTGGAGGAATTAGGTTTTCAAAAAGCAGCAGATTGGCGCGAACTACGAGGAGAATTTGTAGCAGATATACCACAAAAACTCACCAGAACCGCGGAAGTTGTGAAGGATCGATTTAATCTTCACACGGTTAAATTAACTTCTTCCAAAGACATTAAACGTTATGGGGAAAAGCTTTTCAAAACACTCAATCATTCTTACGGTGATTTGTATGGATTTTATCGGTTAACCCCGGTTGAAGCGCGTTATGTTGTGAAAAAGTACTTGGGCTTTTTATCACCGAAATATATCTCACTTGTTGCCGATGAACACAATAACGTGGTAGCATTTGGAGTAGCCATGCCTTCGTTAACCAACGCCTTTAAAAAAGCCAATGGCAGGCTTTTTCCTTTTGGATTTATTCACATTGCTAAAGCTATGCTGTTCAATAAAAATCTTGATCTATATCTAATCGGGATTAACCCGGAATATCAAAACTCAGGCGTTGTAACTATAATATTTAATGAGTTATGGGAGCGTTTTAAAAAACTTGGCATAAAAAGCTTACATGCTAATCCTCTGCTTGAAAGTAATGAGCGTATGTTTAACTTATGGAAGACCTTAGGTGGTGGGGATAAAGTGATTAAACAACGAAGATGCTACATAAAAAAAATCCGGGAGCCCATGGATGATTGATTTATCGAATTTTCAGGAAATCCTGAACACCATCCCACACAGGGAGCCCTTTAGGTTTATTGATAGCATAACCGAGCTTTCAAACGAGCATTGTATTGGTACCTATCACTTTAAAAAAGATGAGTTTTTTTATTCAGGGCATTTCCCTCAATTACCAATTACACCAAGTGTGATTTTAATTGAATGTATGGCTCAAATTGGGCTTATACCGCTTGGCATGAAAAATTTGGCCTCACTAGATCCAACGGTCGATTTCGATGCCATAAAGCCGATATTTACTAATTCTGATATCAAAGTTGGCGCTCCTGTATATCCTGAAACCACAGTTACAGTTGAGTCTAAAAATATCTATTTTCGTTTAAATAGACTCAAAACCAAAGTAAAAATGCGCAACGAACGTGGCGAAGTTTGTTGTTCAGGCACACTTTCGGGCATATTTTTACCTAACGAGAGTATCACATTTTGAATAACCGAGTAGTAATCACCGGTCTTGGTGTAGTTTCACCAAATGGAACCGGAATTAAAGAGTTTCAAACATCTATCAGAACGGGGAAATCGGGGGTTAAACACGACGCTTCGTTACAGGAATTAAATTTTCAATGTCAGGTTTCTGCTAAGCCGACCTACGATGAAGCCAAGCTGAAAGAGATCCTACCAGCCGGTTTATACATCAAGCTAGAAAACGAAGCAATGAAATATGCCTGCCTTGCCGGACATGAAGCTTGGCTAGATTCCGGGTTACCATTCACCTCAAAAGATGACAACCCTGATTGGGATACCGGCATTATTTTTGGCGTTGGTGCCTTAGCAATGGATGAGTTTATAGGCGGTAAATTTGAGATCCTTCAGTCAGGGAATCCACGAAAAATAGGATCACGCGTTGTGGAGCAAACCATGAATAGCGGTGCCGTTACTTACTTGAATAAGATGATTGGGTTCGGGAATATCGCAACGGCTAATTCATCGGCATGTGCTACCGGAACCGAAGCAGTGATTTTAGGATATGAGCGTATCAAAAATGGAAAAGCAAAACGAATGCTATGTGGTAGCACTGAAAGCCAGGGTGTGTTTATTTGGAGTGGATTTGAGGCACTTCGTATTATTTGTTCCGACTCTAACGATGCCCCCGAAAAAGCATCCCGACCATTAGCAGCAAATCCTGCCGGATTTGTACCCGGAACCGGATCCGGTGCGCTCGTTTTGGAATCGTTGGATAGCGCTCTGGAACGCGGAGCAAAAATTTACGGAGAAATTGTAGCCGGCGATATTGTAAATGGCGGCCAACGTAATGGCGGTTCTATCACGGCAAACAGTCCGGCAGCTACCCAACGAGTTATGAAAACAACCATGGCAGAAGCTGGGATTACCGGTGATGAGGTTGATCTGATTTGTGGGCATCTGACATCAACTATTGGTGACGTTCGAGAAATAGAGGCCTGGACTGCTGCACTTGAACGATCCGGATCAGATTTTCCAAGAATAAATGCATTAAAATCAATGATTGGGCATTGCTTAGGCGCATCGGGTTCTATAGAAATGGTTGCGGCAACTTTACAATTACATCATCAGTTTGCACATCCGAACATAAATATTGATAACTTACACCCAGACATTGTTTCGAAGGTTGATGCAACAAGCATTAGTTTTACAAATCTGGAAATGCCTATCAACTACTTGATGAAGGCAAGCCTTGGATTTGGCGATGTAAACAGCTGTATCGTTTTAAAAAAGTGGGATGCTAATGAGTAGCGACATTGTTGAGAAGTTAAAAACAATTATTGAGCCTTATTTAGACGAAGATGAAGTGGATATAGATGCTCTAACTCCAGAGTCTCATTTGATTCAGGATTTAGGACTCGATTCCTTTTATGTAATTGATGTGGTGATCGATATCGAAAATGAATTTGATATCGCTATCGAAAACGATCAGATTAGTCAGTTCGAAACCGTAGGACAGGTGGTGAGTGTAATTCAGGAAAAACTGGATAAAAAGTGATCCTTAGCATCGCATGGGTTGTTTTTATTACGTATGCGCTCTTAGGGGTATTCATCATTTCAGGATTGTTTCGCATCCCAAGAACCAAAGCCGTATCTGAGCCTCTGCCCACTGTTTCTTTACTAATTTCCTGCCGAAATGAAGAAAAAGATATCGACGACTGTCTTCGCTCGCTAGCACAGCTTACCTACCCAAAAGATAAACTTCAAATCATCTTAGTGGATGATTATTCTACCGATGCCACACCGGCCAAGCTGAAAGCATTTGCTGATCAATATGATCATGCAGCATTTTACTCGGGCGAGGAATTTCCAGAAACGCACTTAGAAGCCAAAGGTAGAGGTATTGCACGAGCGGCCTCAAAAGCATCCGGCGATTGGCTATTTATCACAGATGCAGATGCCGTTGTTCCTCCACATTGGATTGAGCATATGTTATATGGCACCCACGACGATTCCGGCTTGATTGTAGGTACGACTGAGACCATCAATAAAACGTTTCTCGCAACGCTCGAAAAGATTGCGGGAATTTATACCATCCCGGTTGGATGGGGGCTGGCAGGTTGGGGCATTCCGATAAATGGCTTAGGACCCAATATGGCAATAAGAAGAAAGTTTTATGAACAATATGGTGGATTGGAAGCTGCCAATTTTAGAATTGCCGAGGATCATGCACTGTTCAATATGATCAAAAAAAATGGTCACGATATCCACCATCAAATGGATGAGAACATCCAGATCAAACTAAAACCGGTGAAAACATACGCTCAAATTATCAGCCAACAACGTCGTTGGATTAAAGGCGGATTTGAAGGGAGTATACTAGAGCGTGTATTAATTGCTTCATTGCTGTTCTTTGCTATGACCTTCTCCTTGTTCTTTCTGTATGTGGTGATAGCATTTCCAACTTATGGCCTCATTTTCGGCTCAATTAAGTTCGTTACTGATAGTATTGCATACGGAGTTTTAAGTGCAAAAACCCGTAGTAAAGGATTATTGTGGCTTATTCCTTTAACCTTTATTTATACTATCGTGTCGTTTATTTGGCTTCCATTAAGCTTTTTGTTTAAACGCGATATAGCATGGATGGGAGATGGCTACGAAGTTACTTATAAATAGTGAAACCGGTTATTTATTTCGAATAACTATTGAATACCTTATCTAATAAAGTTCTTAGATGCCGGTATTCTTCTTCATTCAGGTTTTCCCAGCCAAGTTCACGGGATGCATACACATGTTCTCGAGCTTTATTTGTTTCAGCACTTCCAGCTTCGGTTAAACTAATTAAATATCGACGGCCATCTTCCGGATCCTGAGTACGTTTAACGAAGCCTTTTTTTTGGAGTAGATCGATAATTCTGGAAACGGTGTGTTTGTCTTTAAAACTCTCGCTGGCTAAATCTGCCTGACTCATTGTTGCCGTTTCTAATTTCGATAAAATCACCCATTGTTCCGGGGTAATGTCGATATTTGCTACTTTAAACCTGTTGATAAGATCTTGCCGAACTACTTTGTACGTGCGGTCGATGTAGATGCCTATTTCCTTTTTCATGCACTCATCTTTTTCATCTTCGGCAACCCAATGCGTTCTCTCACCAATTGATATCTTGGGTCGTCGATCAGTCGGCGGAACGGGATCATACTATCAAAGAAAATCATAGCTCCAAGTTGTTTATCGATGCCTTCGTTGATGTATTTGAAGGCAGTATCGGCGTCTCCCATCCCAGCAAACACACAAGCTAAATCGAGCGATAAATTGAGATGCGGGTTTTCATCGGCTCGTAGATTTATTCGTTCGATGTTTTCTAATGCCAGCTCCGTATTTCCTTGAAGTGCGGCAATGTATCCTAAAAAGGCGCCACCAGAGTTCGGTTCTTTTACCAATTTCAGATACTTTCGCGCATATTTTAGCGCATTTTCTAAGTCACCTTTTTCCAGATAAATCATCGAAATGCCTTCAAAAGCTGATCTAAATAGCGGATCGAGTTCGATAATTTCTTCGAATATATCTAACGCTTTTTCGAAATCGCCAAATAGCATATACGCTCGTGCCAGCTCTTGCTTTGCTGGTAACGATAGTGGATCTAGCGTACAAGCGGCTTTATTATGATGAATCATTCGATCAAATTCGCACGTGGCCCGGTATAAATATCCCAATCCGATGCGCGCGTCTAAATAATCCGGCTCGAGTGTGATCGCTTTTCTGAAGTTTGCCTCTGCAACATCGAACTTCCACTTCGAAAACAGGTTTACAAAACCGAGAGCAGTATAGGATTCCGCTCGTGTACTATTAAGCTCAACTGATTTATTGGCGTATTCTTCGGAAAGCGCATAGGCTTTTTCTGCCGGTAAATGCCCAATGGTGCCCAACATGGTGTAACAATTTGCTAATGCGGAATAAGCGTTTGTGTAGGTTTTGCATTTATTTATCGCTTTCTCAAAAATAGTGATCGCTTTATTTACCGATTCCGGCGTTCGTTTATTCCAATGATATAAACCTTCGAGATAATGGTTATAAGCAACAACACTATCCGTGGAAGCCTCATAAAGCTTACCAGTGGTATCGAAAAATGAATCCGCTTCTAGTTTTTCGGCAATTTTTTGGGCGATTTCATCCTGCACACTGAAAATATCTTTCATTTCGCCATCAAAATTCTCCGACCATATATGAAATCCGTCGTCCGTTTTAATAAGCTGTGCAGTTACTCTGATCCGATCACCGGCTTTGCGCACACTTCCTTCCAATACCGTTGCTACGTTTAATTCCTTTCCGATTTGACGTATATCCTTTGATGTATTTTTGTACGCAAAAACGGACGTTCTTGAAGCCACTGATAAATCGGTAACTTTAACTAATGCGTTGATTATTTCTTCTGTAATACCATCGCTAAAATATTCGTCGGATGGATCGCCTGAGAAGTTTACAAAAGGCAACACCGCAACACTGTTTTGGTAAGAGCCTGTGAGTTCTTGAATATGCTTCTGAGCCGGTACCTGAATACCATTATCAGCTAGGGCAAAAATGCTTGTAGTTTGGAAAACATTCTTCAATTCATGTTGGCCAAATGCCTCAACCCGAATTCCAGGGTGATTTTTTATTTCCTCAAATACTTTACCCGAAAGCATAACCGAACCAGGAATACCTAAACCTTGCACACGTGCTGCTAAGTTTACGGCATCCCCAAAAATACCTTCATCATCATACACAACATCACCAAGGTGAATACCAATTCTCAACGGAACCTGAGGGTCATTTTGTAGCTCGAGTTGAATATCTCGCGCTGCATTTACGGCATCGATTGCGCTCCCAAACATGCTTAAAGTTCCATCGCCGTAGTATTGCATCACTTGGCCGCGATGCTCCATAATGTAATTATCTACCACTTTGCGCTGTCGATCTCTTAACCGTTTTGCTTCAGCTTCATTTTGCTGCATCAGCTTGGTATAACCAACCATATCAGCAAACATAATTGCTGCCAAAAGTCGAATATTTTTAGTCTCGGGCATGGGAGGCTATATAGCTGGTTAAGTGTAAGAATTATCGATCAGAATATACTCAATAATCGTGCCGCCTGTATCTAAAAGAAGAATCCTGCCTTAATTTCAAAGCTGTTTTCATCGCCCGAAGTACCATAGGTAGCGCTGATGAGCAGTTGATCGAACAAATTAAACCAAATTCCTCCACCATAACCTTGATGCCATGTATTAGATTGCTCGCCATCGGTCCACACACGGCCAACATCTGTAAAGGCAAGAAAACCACCTTTTCCACCTAACAGATATCGATAAAAATCAAACAGTTCTATTCGAACTTCTGCATTAGTGTATACTGATGTTCTCCCCGTAAAGCGTTGATTGTTGAAGCCTCGCAAATTGCGACTGGCTCCTAACGAATTAGCCTCGTAAAACGGGAAACTTCCGATGATATGTTCACTGCCAAAACGTCCTGCAAAGGTGCGTTGGCGTTTACTCGAACCCGAAATATAAAAAGCTGATTCTCCCGACAAGCGTAGGTGAGACTTACTAGCATTATTAAACCCAACATTGGCTAAACCGGATATTCCGAGCTTAAAACCGTGCTTAGGATTCACAGAGTTATCTACATCATCGAGAGAAACGCCGGTAGTAAATTGCCCATAATATTGATTGGAAAATATATTTGGATTAATTCCTAAGCTTGGGTCGTTTAAAATGCTTGGCTCGCCTTCTACATCATCTAGTTTTGTGTATTGGATGCCGGCACCAATGTGATATCGTAGTAAATTTTGAATTTCTATGCTTGCTTTCCCCAACACTTGATATTGCTCGAGCCTGGCACGGTAAAATTCGGAGGATAATTGGTCTTCGCGCCGGGTGTCGTTTCCTAAACCGAAGAAATATCGGTAACTCTCCGGGAGTAACGCCTTGCCATCGATATTTGCATTCCAATCTTTCGTGAAATTGAACCAAGCTCCGTTATATCGAATATTTGCAGCCCCGGTGATGGGAGCGTAATTGGCACGAACATAGTGTTTTTGAGCCGGTGATTTTCTAAAGCCATGTTTTTCGAAACGTGGACCTCCACCAATGAATAAGCCGTCGTCGTCATTAAAGGCAAAGAAGAATCCTACTTGAGTAGAATTCCACTGATAATCGGTTTTGTAGTAATAATGATTGATGGATGGATCGGGCGACAGGTTTATGTCTGCCTTGCTGTTAACGGTAGATTCGTTGGAGATATCGGTATCGTAATAGTGCAGGTTTCTTTTAACTCCCACAGCCTCATCAATAAGAAGATCATTTCCTGATCCACCAATTAATCGCAGTTTCATGCTCGATCTGGCTTCTCCCTGTATTATGAATTCGTCATCATCACCCATTGCATACATCCGAATTTCATCGGTTTGATTGGAAGTAAATGTGCGCTGAAAATACTTTTCTTTGAGTTTTCCTTTACCGGAAAGCTTATAAACCTCAACGTTTATGGAGTCTTTATCGAAAATGTTTATCACAAAACGTTCTCTTTTATGGCTGCCCGGAATGCTCACTACTTTGTTAAGCAAGCGCGCATATTCAAGTGCAATTTCGGGCAAAAGGTCGCGGCGTACTTTTAGTATTTCGATGGTTTCTTCACCAAATTCTTCATAAATCGGTGTTGGGTATGCTCGAACAGCTTCCTCGATAGCTTGATCGGTTAAGCTTTGTTTAATTTCGAAAGCAAGTTCTACCCATTCGTTTTCATCCACTTGATTGGAAAATCTACGTGTTAGCCCAAGTGAATTCTGATTAAGCCCTTTTAGATTTCCATAATTCTTATCAAAATTTTGGTATTGAACAAAGGGACCTAATTTTGCCAAGGTTGGAATCAATCCGTTCAACTTCATGAGAGCTACATCGCGATCGCGTGGAATAGGTCGGTAGATTTTTCCTTTCTCATCTTCGGGCTCAAAAGCGCCCCAACGCCACTGATCAGCATGCCGATCCCAGTCAGCAATTAACATATCAAAAAGGCGTGAGCGTGCAAACAATGTTTGGTCTACCCGATGATCTAAATCGCCATCAACTTCGCGCATAAAATCGAGATGCGATAGTACATCTTCCGGTCGCCCAACCGATTCCAGATCGTTCATATCATTGTCGGGCTTGCGTTCAAAAAGCGCCAGCGATCCTCCCATCAAATCGCCATAACCTCCTAATAATGGATCATCCGGAACTACATAATATTTGGGATTGGTGTGATACACCCCGGTATGTTTTGCCAATTCAGCAACAACTAAAGCGGCGTAAGGATTTAGCATCGAGAATTGATCTTGAGCAACTTCTAAGGCAAACGATTGTTTTAGGGCATCATCCCATACTTTACCGGCTTGTTTATTCACCGATCGTAGCACATATTCTTTGTCGTCATCACCATCTAAGTGAAGTGTGTTCGATTGTCCACGTCCCCCGAACCGAACCGGTGTTAATCCGCCTTCTACCTTTGTTACATCAAATACCGGAAACTCCACCTCCACCGACCATTTTTCCCGTTGATTTTCCCCCAAAAGCGATCGGTATAAAAAACCGCCACGATCATATTTCTCATGTGCAGCAATCTTTGTTGGAGTATTAGCTAGTATTGCTTCTCGATCTTCATTTTCCACGTGATCTTCGATGGTTGCACTTGGACCTTGAACCTGTGTGCGATAAATCAGTTCGCCATCAGAATTATTATTATCCGGTGTCCATGCTTCCATCCAAACGGAGCCATCGGTTAAAAACTGCAATCGAATAAAACCGTTACCACCATATGCAAAATCAGCGCCTTTTCCTTTAGCCACATAATCGGTTTTTGAGCCTGAGCCGCTTACGAGGTAATGCGTATTGTAGCGCTTACTTTTGGTTTTTTTGTGATATTGAAGCGTATGTGCATGCCCCGATACATAGATCAATTCCTCTTTTTCGCTGAATGTATTTTTCAAAGCTTCTGCCATTGCAGAGTAGCGGTGGTGAGGAATATCCTGTTTATAGCCGAATAATTTTCGATATAGCACATACAACGATCCAAAAACAGGCGGGGCAAAATGGGTGCTCAGAGGAAAAAATCCGCCGTGCGATTCATTCGAGTAAAGAGGATGGTGTGCCGCTACAATTAAATAATCGTTTTTTCTATCACGGATAATATCCTGCATCTCGTTAATAACATCACCAGCATCATTCACATAAAAATCGCCATTGTCGCCATAAGGTTTTTCGTGATCGTGCAACCACCAGTGGGTGTCTAATGCAACTAACCTGATGTCGTGACGCAATGCGGGGTGCTCATCGTCGTCCATCAGCTCAATTTCGAAAGGTCCGGGAAACCCATTATCCGGTAAAAAAGTATTTCCTCTATCTAAATAGGTTTCGATGTATTCTTCTTGTCGTTTAACTGCTTCCAGTCCGCCTTCAAGCCCATTATTCCAATCGTGATTTCCGGGAACAAAAACTACACGGCCTTTAAAATTAGCAACGGTATTTAATTGAGCATTCATTCGTTGCTCATAAAAATTCCTACGTGGATGGGTGGAGTCAGGAAGACCGAAATTGTAGATGTTATCACCAAGAAAAATGGCGGCGCTATGTTCATCTGCGTTATTCAAAAACTTAGTGAATAACTGTAGTGTGGGATCGTCATCTAGATTTGGAGAACCGGCATCACCGATTAAATACACAGTGTAGATGGTTTCTTCATTATCCGGTGTCGGATTGTTTTTCCAATCTCTTGAATCTTGATCAATGTATAACCCGGTGGTGCCACAAGCTGAAACAAAAGCACAGAATAAAACAATGGAAATAAGACGCATGAGGGAGAGTGAAATGAGCCGTTGAGGTGAGCGTAGATTAGTATAAAAAAACGGCAGATACAACAAAGGCCGGTTGTTTGCCGACCTTGATTTTTGAATAACTATACCCAATATACGAGCAGAAATGCCCCTCAACCAAATCAAATTTGATTTATATAAGTAATGATAATTGATAATAATTTAAAGTATATTCAAACCCCATTAAAACAAATTATAGAACTATAAATATTACTGTAGAATGCCACGTAAGATCGGAGAATTAACCCTGTATTCTGTTGATGATCTGCATGAAATGCTAGGTGTTTCGAAACTGACTCTTAGAACGTACATCAGAAACGGAAAAATTAAAGGACGAAAACTAGGTGTAAGTTGGTATGTAACCGAGGATGCCATTCGCAATTATTTTGAAGAACCACAAGAATCTGAGTCAACGGCTCCATCAGGCAAAAAAGAAGCACCCAAATATATTGTACAAGGCGTAAACGATTTGGTAAGCGAAACTGAAGAATGCGAAACGGTTGATGAAGTATTGACGCTGTTAAACGAACAGCCTATCATTAGTTTGTTTCAGGTACAGATTGTAGACCGAGCTACCAACGAAATTAAAGAAATAATAAAAGCACGAGATTTTATTGAACAACATGCGAACCGTTAAAGACACCTCACTTGAAACGTTTCAATTTGGGGATAAACCCGAGGATAAATACTATCTCCTCATCGATTTAACTAAAAACGAAAATGGGATTGATCTGCAAAAGCTAACAAACGCAGATCCGCGCAATTTTGATACCGTTCTGAATAATATGGGCTGTATACTCATGTTAAGTGGGGAAGAAATGACAGAGCTAATTCGAAGAGGTGATATCGACGAGAACGATATACATACTACTCTATTTGCGCTGGCAAAAAACGAAGGTTTGGTATAGTTCTATTCTTGAGCTTGCATCCAATTCCAAACTCGCTGTAAGCAAACAATTGATTTCCCATCGGTTATTTCTCCGGTTTCGATCATTTGCATAGCTTCTGTAAACGGAATTCTAAAAAGAGCGACGAACTCATCAGCGTCAGGGTTTTGTTGTTCAACGTTAAGCCCCTTTGCAGCGTAGATGTGAATCACTTCATCCGAATAGCCAATGGCAGGGTAAAAGTGGCCGATATAATGTAGGTTATCAGCTAATATTCCGGTTTCCTCTTTCAACTCGCGCTCAGCAGTTTTATCCGGGCTTTCATTCTTATCAATTTTTCCGGCCGGAACTTCAATAAATACTTGTTTACAGCAGTAACGAAATTGTTCAATCAGCAGGATGTCACCATTTTCGAATATTGGAACCACCGCACACGCACCCGGGTGTTTTATCCAATCTCGGGTACTTGAAGAGCCATCAGGAAGCTCCACCTCATCCACAAACACCTTTAGTAATTTGCCATCATACACTTGATCAGACGACCGCTTTTTTTCAATCAGTTTACTCGTGTGTTTCATAGTGGCTTTATCTAAATAATGGCTTTAACTTTCAGCAATTAATATCGGAAATAATCCAACGCATTGGGTATCACAGAAAACATCGACGGCAAAAAAGTATCGGTATCCGGAAAGGTATTTACCGTATCGAATTTAATTTCGTTTAGCCGAGTATTTATCGCATTTCCGATCATGTATATCCATTACAGAAATAATTTGATGTACAACACCGAGATCATTGTTTTGTTGGTGTATGGGGTGATTTCTGATTATTTGGATGGATTGGTTGCCCGAAAAACCAATACCATCTCAGAAGTGGGCAAAATGATAGATCCCATTTCGGACAAGTTATGCGCCGGAGCACTCTTCATTTATACCGTTTGGCTTGGCTGGGTTCCTACCTGGTTTTTGATATTCTTTGTTGTTCGCGATGTACTCATCATTTTAGGCTCGTCGTTCATCAAAGTAAAGTATGGGAAAGTGGCTATGAGCACAATGAGTGGCAAAATCTCTGTAAATATTATTTCTGCCTATTGGTTGTCGGTATTTTTTCTCCGAAATATGGAATCGGTTCACCAATTTTTGCTGGTGTTATCTGTTTTGATAATGACCATCTCCTTTCTGGATTATTTTAATCGCTATCGCCGTATTATGAAAGGCGCACAATTTAATTAGCACTATGGGATTATTTGAAAAATTAGGCTTCAAGAAAAAAGAAACGCTCGACAAAGGTGTAGAAAAAAGTCGTACCGGTTTACTAGACAAGCTTGGCAAAGCACTTGCAGGAAAAGATACGGTTGATGATACCACGCTAGATGAGCTGGAAGATATTTTGATTACCTCTGATGTAGGCGTAAAAACTACCATCGAGATTATTCGCAGAATTGAAAAACGGGTTGCTCGCGATAAGTTTGTTACCCAAGCCGAACTGCAATCGATGTTGCGCGAAGAAATCATTGCTCTACTACAAGAAAATGCCGCCGACAAACCCGCCGAATTTGATGCCGAGTTACCCAATAAACCACATGTAGTTTTAATCGTTGGCGTGAATGGTGTGGGCAAAACTACCACCATTGGAAAACTGAGTTACATGTATAAATCGGCCGGAAAAAACGTATTATTAGGCGCGGCTGATACCTTCCGGGCTGCAGCGGTTGATCAGTTAAAAATATGGAGCGAGCGAGCTGATGTACCTATCATCGAACAAGGTCAAAATGCGGATCCTGCTGCAGTAGCTTATGACACTGTTTCTGCGGCTAAAGCCCGTGGTGCCGACATTACACTCATCGATACTGCCGGTCGACTACATAACAAGAAGGCATTGATGGATGAATTAGGGAAAATTAAACGCGTTATGAGCAAAGTAGTGGAAGATGCTCCTCATGAGGTGATATTAGTGCTAGATGCTTCCACAGGCCAGAATGCAATGCAGCAAGCAAAAGCTTTTACCGAAACTGTTGATATAACCGGTTTAGCGCTCACTAAATTAGATGGTACGGCTAAAGGGGGAATTGTGATTGGAATATCACATGAACTAAATGTACCAGTAAAATATATTGGGCTGGGAGAGAAGATCGAAGACTTGCAAGTATTTGATAAGGCCGCATTTGTAAACGCACTTTTTGGGGAATAAAAAAGCCTGCTTTCCAGCAGGCTTTACAAGTTAGGGAGTTGTCTCTTCATCGTCAGTGTTTGGTGGCTTTGGTGGTTTAGGATCGTCACCGCCACCTCCATCGGGATACATACTGGCGAACGTATTCTTTTTCATTTCGACCTTGCGTTTGTTTTGATTTTGGCGTTAAAAAAATAAACGTGATATTATCACCAAAGGCAATGAAATTAGATGTGTATCAAAACTAAATCCCTCACTTTTTTTCTGATATTGCTTGGTGCAACTTCTGTACAAGCTATTGCTCAGAATGCTCAAGAACGCTTCGACAAACTCTATGGCGCAGGGGATGAGCTATATGATGCATACGAATATGAGAAAGCCGCTGAGCTATTTGAGCAATCATTTGATATTGCTATTGAAGCTGACCTACCGTTTAACTTTGTATATGATGCACTTTACGCTGTTTCTCTTAGCTATAAAAATGCACTTAAGTTTAATGAGGCCATTGAAAGTATCCAATATACAATCAATACCTATTCTTCTGAACTAACAGACCTCCAATTCGGCGAACAATATTATCTACTTGGTAGTACTTATATAAACAGCGATCAATTTGAAAAAGCGTTTGGAGCCTATGAGCAGTCCATTCATTTTTATCAAAATATTGAGATGTATGAACGAGTAGCCAAAGCTTATGCTGCTCGTGGAATTGCGTATATAGAAACCGATGAATACGACCTTGCGCTGGCTGATTTACAACAGGCTGAGGCACTTGTTCCCGATGAAAACGAGGCCGATAAGTCGTTTATTTAC
Source organism: Balneolaceae bacterium (assembly GCA_017640605.1). Taxonomy (GTDB): domain Bacteria; phylum Bacteroidota; class Rhodothermia; order Balneolales; family Balneolaceae; genus HXMU1420-13. The sequence continues at coordinate 275,261 of JAEPQH010000004.1, forward strand.
ATGACATTTTACAGCCTTCATTTATACATGGAAACGCCTACTCTAGGAGTAGCTTATTTAGAGAAGGCCTATGAACTTGCCAAAAAAACGGGAAACAAAGAAAATCAACTTAATACCGCTACTTACCTGGCTGATCACCACGTTTCAGAGAATAAGTATAGCGAAGGACTCGCATTTGCAAATGAAGCTCTATTTTTAGCGAAAGAAACCAACGATCTCCTTCAATTATCTACCATCTACGATATTATTGGTCGCATCTATTATGGTTTATCCGAGTTTGAAAAATCGATTTTTCATTTTAACGAAGCCATCACCATTCTCCAACAACTGGGCCTTGAACGTAAGGTAGCAGAAGTGCAGCTTTTTGTGGGTCAAGTTGCGCTATCTCAAGGCGAATTGGATGCAGCAAAGACTATTTTTTCTGGCATTAATAGCCAGTTATTGCATGTTCGTTATCAAATCAAGCTTTTGCATGAACAGGCAGATCTATATATGGAGCTAGAAGATTTTACTAAGGCTGAAAACTTTCTTAATCAATCAATGGCTTTAATTAGCGATGACTTGGAAGTTTTAAAACCTCAGATCTATTTCATGTATCTGAAGTTACCGGATGACATAATATCACCAGAAAAAAAATTAGAGTATGCCAAATATATTTACCGCCTCTCCGGCACTAAGTCGTTAAAGAGTAGAATGGCGGCTGAATTTACCTTGGCTAAATATTTTGAACCTTTTAATGCAGATAGTGCTTTTTATTACGCCTATACTGCGCTCGAAAAATTAGAAAATCGTCGATTAAGTACCTACTCAAGTGCACTTAAAAACTCGCTGAATACCAAATGGCAGCATGTTTATTATTTATTAGCGCGTTGGGAAGTGGAGCATAAAAACGACTACAGTAAGGCATTTGAGCTTCATGAACAAGCCAAATCCAGAGCACTTTTCGACCAAATATACGAGCAACGCTTTCTCTCTTTAGTTGATGCCGAAAATCCTTCTTCAATTCAATTACTGGAGCTACAAAAAAAAATCGACCGTTTATATCACCTTGAAGACAACCCAACATTGGGTTCCAGTAATTCTACTGCTATTGAAATTGCTGAACTTGAGCTTCAATACCAAAGTTTACAGGATGAGTTGGTGCGCGCTAACCCCGCGATGCAAGACTTAACGTACCCAACACTTACTACTCTTGAGGAAGCTCAAAAATTATTGGATAGAAGAACTGCACTTATAAACTATGGGGTGATGCACGACCAGCTATTTATCTTTCTGGTTAAAGATGGTGGCTTTCGGTTCATCCCCATACTCGATAAACCAAACCTACGAGATGACTTGACGGAATATATTGAAGCATTCAGAGATGCAATCATTTCGAAAGAAGAAAATGAACTGTTATCGATTGCTTCAAAAAAATTAACGCAGTTCTTAATCGAACCAATTTCTAGTGAGCTTGAAGATGTTGAACACCTGATTATTATTCCGGATGGTCCGCTTCATTTACTTCCGTTTGAAGCTTTAATGCATAAAAACAGATATTTAATCGAGCACTTTGCCATAAAATACATTCCTTCCGTCTCGGTATTTAACATTATTGATGAACGGCAACCTGTAGATTTTGAACGATCTTTAGTGGGGCTTGCCAGTACCGGGTTTGAATCGGGCGATGATTTAACGGTGGCAAGTTCTCAGGCTGAATTTACTACCTTGCCGTATACATTGGCAGAAATCGATTCGATTACAACTAGCTTTTTGGAACCAATGGTATTGAAAAATGAGCAAGTAACGGAAGCGGCATTTAAAGCACTCGATTTATCTGAGTATCGATTTATGCACTTTGCCGCCCATGGTAATATTAATGAATCTGCTCCTGAACAAAGTGGACTTATCCTATCCAAAAAAACAGAAACGGAAACGCTCTTTGGGGAAGATGGCTATTTAAATGCTCGCGAAATTTCACAACTTGATATCAATGCAAATCTAGTAGTTTTAAGCGCCTGTAATACCGGCGTTGGGCGTATTATAAATGGCGAAGGAGTAATGGGTTTACAACGATCTTTTCTTGCAGCCGGAGCCTCATCGGTTATGGTGAGTTTGTGGAGCATATTTGATAGAAGCACGCCAATTTTCATGAACAAGTTCTACAAAAACCTACTCGAAATCGAAGATGAAGAACTATCATTTATCGACAAAGCATTGATGTACGCAAACCTGTATTCAAGCGATATCGTTGATTTCAAAACGCTTGCTCTGCAACAAACCAAAAAGCAGATGATCGAACATCCCTATTATAATCATCCGGTGCATTGGGCTCCTTTTGTTTTAACCGGCAAATAATCTGGTTGATCGATTCTATTCTATTCTATTCTCTAATCTATTTAGTTTTGCTTTGTCCGTTCAATAAACTGCTGATTATCTACCAAGGGGCGACCGGCATCATTAGCCAATAAAGCGGTTGTCATAAAAATCAATTTTGTTCGCTTTTGAAGCGCCTCAAAGTCGATTTTATCTATTTCATCCGATGGGCGGTGATAATCTTCATGCGTGCCGTTAAAGAAAAAGATGAATGGCACTCCCAATCGCCCAAAGTTCCAATGGTCGCTACGGCGATAAAACTGGTTAGGGTCGTTTAAGTCGTTGTAACGATCGCTGAGTTCCAAGTTTACACTCATTTGATTGGCTTGCTCTAGGGTAGCTTGCAATCCACCAGAGATGATTTTACCCCCAATCACATAAATGTAATTCGGATTGTCGGCATATCGATCATCTCTTCTGCCAATCATATCCGAATTCAAATTAGCAACGGTATTTTCGATAGAAAAAATAGGATGATCGGAATAATAGCGAGAGCCTAACAATCCTCGTTCCTCTCCGGAAACATGTAAAATCAAAACGCTCCGTTTAATTTCGGCACCCGCTTGTTTTGCAGAAGCTAAGGCTTGAGCCACGTGCAACAGACCTACGGTTCCACTTCCATCATCGTCGGCTCCGTTATATATCGCATCGCCGGTAGAATCTGGAGTACTAATTCCCACATGATCGTAATGCGAACTCAAAACAATTACTTCGTCCTTTAATTCTGGATCAGTTCCTTCAATTAAAGCGACGATATTTTTCGTTTCAACCACATCCTTCTTAACCTGCGCTTGATGATACAGCGTAAAAGGCAGTTCATACCCTTCAAAAGCTTCAGGAGAGTCTTTAATCTCTGCTTCAAGTGCAGCTAATTCTTCTAGCGAATTTAATCCAAATAGTTTAGCTGCTAAGCTGGGTCTGATTCTGTTAAATGGTGCTTCGGCTTGGTCTTCGGATAAATACTCAAGGGCAAGTCCGGATGATTCTCCAAATTCTCCCTGCATTTGCATTGCTTGATCCTCGAAATCCTGCTCATCGGTACCAATAATGAGAATTGCACCCTTTGCACCGCGGTTTTCTATGGCATCTTGAATAGCAGAAAAATCAGTTATTGAGCGGTCGTAAAACAGAAGTATCCATTTTCGGTCGAGGTTTCCTTCAAAATGATTAATTCCATTAGCTTCATCTTTAATGCCATATCCGGCAAAGAATAACTCCCCGCTTACGGTGCCACCACCGCCCAGTAACGTATTAAAGCTTCCAATTTGATTGGCGCTGTGAACTGACTCATCAATTGGCTCGCCATTGGAATTATACACTGCGTAGTTTATACTCTCAAACACATTGCTCGACAGATTAAAGTACTGGAAATACGAATCATCATCCCCAACCGGAATAAGACCAAGTTCCTCGTAGCGACCGGCAAGATAGTTGGCCGCTTTTTTTAGGCCTTCGCTGCCGGTATCTCGTCCTTCCATTTCATCACTTGCAATAACGGTTAAGTCGAGCAGTAAACCCTCTTCCGTAATGGTGTTTTGAAAGTCGGTTACATCAGGAACAGGAAGTTCAACAGCTTGTTTAGAACTACTACATGCAACAAACAGTGTAATAGCTAGGAGTATAAGAGAGCGAGAGGTACGTGACATTTTTCTACGATATATTTGCGGAGATAATTTCATCAACGGGCTTAAGATCCAGATAAAAATCAGTAGGTTCTTCGCCCAGGTATAAATTAATTTGTTGTTCTTTAATCATTTCAAGAACGGCTAAAAAGGTAACTACTACGATAACACGGCTGTGGATGTTTTGGCATAATTCTCTGAAGTTCTGCCTTCCACGATTTTGCAGCGTTAACAACACGAACTCGCTTTGTTGCTCAATAGTAGCTTTTACTTTTTCTACTTTATGTACAATGTTTTTCCGTTCGATGTCGCTTAACACTTTTCGAAAAGCTCCAATAAGGTCAAACATCGTTACATCTTTCAGTGCTTCGCCGGTGGCTCGTTTATCCACTTGGTCGGCATCATAAAAACCGCGAGTATATTTTTTGCGCGTTTCTTCATCGATATCGGCCATTTTCTCGGCCATCTCTTTATAGCGCTTATATTCGAGTAATCGCTGAACAAGCTCATACCTTGGGTCGGTTTCGTCAATTTCTTCGGCGTCTTCCCCTTCTTCGCGGGGCAGCATCATTTTAGCCTTAATCGACATTAGCATGCTCGCCATTAGTACAAATTCGCTGGCAACATCTAAATCGAGTTCTTCCATCAATTGGATGAATTCCAGAAACTGCTCGGTAATGTAGGAGATGGGAATGTCGTAGATATCCAGTTCGTCGCGCTTGATGAAAAAGAGGAGGAGGTCGAGAGGACCTTCGAAGTTATTTAATTGAACTCGATACATACTCTAAATTACAGGCTAAATATCTTAAATTCATCGTTTTCTTTAATTACCTGAATGTTATTTTATTGCGGCTTAACCCCGTAGCAATTTATGGATTATTCAAAATTTGTTTATGCTATTCAAAGTGATGATGAACCCGTTATCAACGAAATGGTTCCCATCATAATGAGTGTGTTGATAAAGTTTCTGAAAGTGAGGCAGGGAGCCGACCATCACGATGCCGAAGATTGCGCACAAAATACGCTCATTCAAGCCACCGAAAAGATCAAAACAGATCAAATTGAGAACCCGAATTCGGTGATTTACTACCTGTTTACCACAGCAAAGAACGAGTATTTCAAACTTCTTAAGAAGGATCGAGAAAGTAACTACGAAGAAATCCCCGAGTCGTATGCTGCTGAGGGAGATCAGCTGTTAAACTTGTTAGAAGCCGAAAAGCAGCGAGTTTTAAGCCTGTGTATGAAGTTGTTAAAACCAGACTTAAAAGAATATATCCAACATTGGTTTAATAATCCGCGGGATGAAGCCGCTGTGGTTGCTGATCATTTCGGAATATCTGTAAATAATGCATGGACCAAAAAACATCGCGTTTTAAAACTGTTGAAAGAATGTTGCCAAAAAAAATTAGATCAATAGTGTAAGGAGTTCCTCTGAAAACGATCTTACATAACAGAATGTGAGTAAAACGACACATTCTGAATACGAGAAAAATTATGAGTGACTACAGAGAAATACAGAAAAAGATAGATGCCTACGTAAAAGGCACGCTTAAGGAAAAAGAGATTGAGGAGCTTTGGGTAGAATTTGCGAAGCAACCGGATTTATTGGAGCAACTGGAGCTTGAAGTAGGTGTAAAATCTATTATCGAGCAGGAAATGGCTGAGGGAAGCACGCCAAAAGCAACCATCACTAAACTACCTACGTGGACATGGCACGCCGCAGCGGCAGCTGTGCTTTTGATTGTAGCTTCCATTCAAATACTTCAGATACCTAGTAAGAGTAACTTAGATCAATTTGTAGTGAACAAAATTGGTGCAGATCAGCTAGAAAGTTCCGATGGTGTTCGTTCAAAAGACATGCAAATATCGGCTGCTGATTCTATGCTTAATCTTGGTTTTAGTGAGTTTGTTTCGGGTAATAATGAACGCGCATTGTATCTATTCAACGAAGTGATTAGCGAGTTCGATTATGAGCCCTATGGATCGAAAGCCTATTTGAATAAAGGAATAGTGTATTACAATCAGTCGGATTACGATTCCGCCATTGTTGCTTTCCGTTTTGCCTTAGATCGGGTAGATGACAGCAGAATGATTGAGGAAAAAAGTTATTGGTACCTGGGAAATGCACTGGTAAATACCAATCAACTTGAAGATGCACGCATAGCAATAATGCAAGCATACAGCCTTGACGGCGTGTTCCGAAAACCTGCATTTTTGTTGCTGCAAAAGCTGAATTATGATCTAGGCTATATTCAAGCAGAGGAAGTAGGGCAGTAGGAATCAATCCTGTTAATAAGCTTTATGAGCCTACGCAATCGGTATAGGCTCTACGCTGTCTGCCATATGGTTCATCAGTACTTTGTGAGTAGCAACTTTTCGTTCGCCCTTTTTCTTTTCTACCCGTTGATAGCTTCCATCGGTGTTTAATACCCATCGCTGCTGATTATCTTTCAGATAGATACTGAGTAAAAACTGCAGGTACTTTTTTAATTCCGATTTCTCAACTTTAAGCACTGCTTCCACTCTGTTATCCAAATTCCGATGCATCCAATCGGCAGATCCAAGTGCGTAAATATGTTCGCCGGCGTGATGGAAGTAAAAAATTCGTGAGTGCTCTAAAAATCGCCCAATCACAGAGTACACACGTATGTTTTCACTTAGATTTTCTTTACCAGGGATCAATCGGCAAACACCCCGAACAATTAAATCGATTTCTACCCCTGCTTGCGAAGCTTCGTATAATTTCTGGATGATCCGTGGGTCTTCCAGGCTATTCATCTTAGCAATGATCCGGCTTGGCCGACCAGCTCTTGCTTCATTGGTTTCAAAATCAACCATAGCTTCCATTTGTGGACGCATGTGCTTTGGCGCTACAATCAGCTTTTCGAAGGTTTGACCGGGTGCGTAGCCCGTAAGCAAATTAAATACGTCGGTTACATCAGAAGCCAGCACTTCGTCGCAAGTGAACACACCTAAATCTTCGTACAATTGCGCCGTTCCGGGGTGATAATTGCCTGTACCAATGTGGCAATAAGTTTTTAGGCCGTCTTCTTCCTCACGAACTACCATAGTAAGTTTGGTGTGAATTTTAAGACCCGGAATTCCATACGCAACATGAACCCCGTAATTATCGAGTTGTTGTGCCCATTGAATATTTTGCTCTTCATCGAATCGAGCTTTTATTTCCACTAAAACGGCAACCTGTTTTCCACTTTCTGCCGCACGCATTAAGGCATGCATAAGTGGGGAATCTTTCGATGTTCGATACAAAGTTTGTTTGATGGCAAGTACTTTCGGATCAGAAGCGGCTTCCTCGATAAAGCGCTGAGTAGATAACTCAAAACTATGATACGGATGATGCACCATAAACTCGTGCTTTTTGATCACATCAAACATACTCGGTGGGTCTTCATCGAGAGGATGTGACAGTGCGGGGTGTAGTACCGGAGACCAATTTTTGATTTTGTAACTCGAAAACCCGGAAATGCTGGCGATTTCAAAAGAGCTTACCAGTCCTATCATCCCCTCCATTTCGTACACATCCTTTTTGGTCACATTCAGATTTTTGTACAAATACTTTTTGATGTGTTCAGGCATGGATTTTTCCAGCTCAAGGCGCACAATCGAAGCAAATTTACGTTCCCGAAGTTCATCCTCAATTACTTCCAGCAAATCATCGGCCTCTTCCTCATTTCGTTCTAAAGAAGCATTACGGGTTACCCGAAATAAGTGCGCTGATAGAATTTCCATCCCCGGAAAAAAGGATTCCATTTTCTGCCGGATGATATCCTCAATTGGTACAAGTACAACTTTACTACCGCGACGAAATACCTGAACAAATCGCTTTCGGTTGGAGGGGATTTTAATTCGAGCGAAGGAATTTTCTTTGGTTTGTGGATTTCGAAGCTCAACGGCAAACGACAAGCTGTGATTTGATATAAACGGAAAAGGATGTGATTCATCCACCGCCAGAGGCGTTACAATGGGATAGATATCCTTTAGAAAAAACTTATCCGCAATGCTTTTTTGGTGATCGGTGAGTTCATCATAATTCTGAATACATATCCCAATTTTTTCCAGTTCGGGCTTCAAATCATCAAAAAAACAGGTCCGGTAATCTTCGATCATCTTTTTTACCACCTGCCGAACTGCCTCAAGTTGGTCATGTGCCGTCATCCCATCAACACTTAAAGATTTAACTCCAGCATGAATCTGACGCTTTAATCCTCCTACCCGTTTCTGGAAATATTCATCAAGGTTCGAGCATACGATTCCAATAAACTTTACACGCTCAAGTATTTTATTTTTCTCGTTTTGAGCCTCAGCAAGAACCCGTTCGTTAAACTTAAGCCAGCTTAACTCATAATTGAAGAAATATTCATTCCCGAAAATTTTCAACGCACTCATTCGCTTATCTTTATACAAACCTTTCTCCTTTAAAATCTCGTTCTTTTTCTGATTTGATAGTTTGTCGCCTCGACGCTTCTTTTGTTCTTCGATTGGGTCGTAGGGGAGGTCGTCGGGCGAGAATGATGGTTTTTCCATGATGAACGTTTAACTTACACAGGCAATTCGTGGCAATTCTAAGTATAATCGTTTAAAGTAAAAGTAAACACCGAAATCCACAGTTTTTGTGCAAAATCCATTACTTAATCCCCTGCAAAAAGAAGACGCATTTGAACAATCGGTTCGCCCGGCCAGTCTGAACGAATTTATTGGCCAGCAAAAAGCGATTAACAATTTAGGCGTGTTTATAAAAGCGGCAAAGCAACGCGGGGATGCGCTCGATCATGTGATTTTATCCGGACCTCCAGGCTTGGGGAAAACCACGCTTTCTTACATTATTGCACAAGAAATGGGGAGTAATATCCGCCCAACTACCGGACCGGTACTCGAAAAACCGGGCGACCTTGCCGGAATGCTTACCAATTTAGAAGAAGGCGATGTGTTGTTTATTGATGAAATTCATCGCTTAAATCCGGTGATTGAAGAGTATTTGTATTCGGCGATGGAGGATTTCAAACTCGATATTGTGATTGATTCCGGACCGAATGCACGTAGCATCCAAATTGATTTGAATCACTTTACATTGGTTGGTGCAACTACTCGAAAAGGAATGCTAACGGCTCCACTTCGGGCTCGTTTCGGTATCGATATTCGCTTGGATTATTACGATGTGGAATTGCTTCAACGTATTGCGCTTCGATCGGCTCATATCATGAATTTTGGAATTGATGAAGCCGGAGCGCATGAAATTGCAAGTCGCAGCCGGGGAACACCACGTATCGTAAACAAGCTCCTTCGACGAACCCGCGATTTTGCACAAGTTGATGGGCTCACGGCCATCAACCAACAAGTAGCCGACAAAGCTCTAAATGCCTTGGATGTCGATTCCAATGGTCTGGATGAGATGGATGTGCGCATGCTTCGCGCCATCATCGAAAATTACAGCGGCGGTCCTGTTGGTTTAAATACTCTAGGCGTTGCCGTTGGCGAAGACAAAGGTACGATTGAGGAAGTCTATGAGCCGTATTTGATCAAAGAAGGATTTCTCCAACGCACCCCGAAAGGACGAGTAGCTACGGCAAAGGCCTATCAATATTTAGGAGTGAACAAAGGCGGGAAAGAAGGCGATTTGTTTGGCAGTTAATCAATAAACAATATCCAATAAGAAGTGAACAAGAAACGGATGGATTCTGTACCCGAATTTGATCACTGAAAATTGATAACTGCTCACTGCTATCTGAATATTTCATTTTAGCACTTAATCGACGAATTTATTTAATTGATGCTATGAAAGAAATTGTAGACCTTAAAAAACTCGACACTTCCCAAAAATTAGAGTTGATTGATCAATTGTGGGATGAAATAAGAAGTTCTGAAGAGCTTACTCCCCCAAACTGGCATTTGGATATCTTAAAGGAAAGAGAGACAAAATACTTAGCCGGTGATGAAAAGCTTATCGATTGGGAGACCTTTAAAAAGTCGATGATTAAATGAACATTCTTCTTCTTGAATCCGCCTCTAGAGATATTCAGGAAGCATATCAATTCTATAATGATGCCTCTGAGTTTTTGGGAGAATACTTTAAAGAGATTATTATTGGTGATATTGATGCTCTGCAATTTCAAGCTGGTATTCACTCTGTTGTTCATGGCTACTATCGAAAAATTACTCGCACATTTCCCTTTGCGATATACAATAAAATTAAAGGTGAGCAGGTCATTATATCTGCAGTTTTAGATTGTCGAAGAAACCCGAAATCGAATATTGATAGATTAAGAAGTGGTTAGTCTTAGTATCAGTTATTTGGAATCAGAGCTATAAAGATTGGACAAGACTGTTCAATAAACAATATTCAACAAGGAGTGAACAAGGCGCAGGTGTACTCTTGAGCCAAATTTGATCACTGCTAACTGCTAACTGCTAACTGAATATTGATTACTGAAATCAAAATCCACATTCGGTGATCAACCAAATTTCTTCGTACCTTTTGCGCTTTCCTAACCGAAAGTACCTAACCAGAGATTTTTATAAAGAATGAAGAAATTATTTACCTCAGAATCTGTTTCAGAAGGCCATCCGGATAAAGTAGCCGATCAGATATCCGACGCATTGTTAGATGCCATGCTGGCAAAAGATTCTAAATCAAGAGTAGCTGTAGAAACCCTTGTAACAACCGGACTTGCCGTAGTTTCAGGAGAAGTAACCACCGATGCTTATGTTGATGTACAAGAAGTGGTTCGTGAAGTGATTAAGGATATTGGCTACACCAAAGCCTCGTACCGCTTCGATTCTGAAAGTTGTGGAGTACTTTCTACTATCCACACACAAAGCGAAGATATTGCTCAAGGAGTGGACCGCGATGGCGCCGGTGATCAAGGAATGATGTTTGGGTATGCCACCAAAAACACGCCCGAATTTATGCCGATGCCGCTTCAGCTTTCGCATAATTTGTTGAAGAAACTGGCAGAAATCCGCAAAGCAAAAAAAGAAATGACCTATCTGGGACCGGATTCTAAATCTCAGGTCACTATTGAGTACAACGAAGACGGCTCTCCTAAACGCATTCACACCATTGTACTTTCTACCCAACATGATGAGGGTGTTTCGCAGGATCAAATCCATGCCGACATCAAAAAAATCTTGATCCCGCAAGTATTACCAATGGATTTGGTGGACGACGAAACCTTGTATCACATCAACCCAACAGGAAAGTTTGTGATTGGTGGTCCGCACGGTGATACGGGTTTAACCGGTCGTAAAATTATCGTGGATACCTACGGTGGATTTGGCGCCCACGGTGGCGGTGCGTTTTCCGGGAAAGATCCGTCAAAAGTTGATCGAAGTGCAGCCTATGCAGCACGACATATTGCCAAGAATCTGGTAGCCGCCGAATTGGCGGATGAATGTCTGGTACAGTTGGCTTATGCTATTGGTGTGGTAGAGCCCGTTTCGATTTCTGTTAATACTTATGGCACCGGAAAAAAAACGGATACCGAACTTGCCGCTTTGGTAGCTAAAGAGTTCGATTGCACACCAAAAGGCATCATTAATCGCTTTGATTTACTCCGCCCGATCTACCGCCCAACAGCAGCATACGGACATTTTGGTCGGGAAGAATTCCCATGGGAAAAACTGGATTTTGTAGATAAACTGACGTGATAACCCGTTAAAATCGCTCTACAAAATTATTGTCCTTCTTTCTAAATCAAGCAGTCTAGAGCTACTTAAGAGCGCGTGTGTGCATATAGGACGAAAATCACAACATTCTTGACTTTTCTAAGAGTAACGCTTGTTATACTTTGACTTAAGTTTATTTAGTTTCAAAATGCCTTTGAATTTTTAAAGAAACAAATTTAGAGCGAGCTTTAGAATCCAGAGGTATATTTTCCTTCTTAGTCCATTCTACTAATTCATCCAAATCTATCTCAATTTTATAGACTTTAGTCCCAAGGATACTAAAATTAATAAGAGCCTTTTCTGCTGCCTTTTTCCAATCTTGATACGTGTCATCAAAAGCATGGCTATCAGAACTAATCTGTTTAGCCTTTTCCCATTGCTGAGGCTTCCACCAAAGGATTCCTGTAACTTGTGTTTCTTCCATTACAGATTGAAATTTTAATTAGCAGGATAACGACCCGGCGTTTAAGCGAGTTTGGAGTTTAAAATTAAAGAAATGACCATCATTTACCACTTTTTTTAACGGCGGATACGCCGTACTGGAAGAAGTGCATCCATGAAAGACGAAAACCACTACATTCTTGACTTTCTCCTAAGAGTAACGCTTGATAGCCAACCGTTAATGAGGTTTTTGAGGTAAAGATTGACGCACATGCCAGATTGTAAGCATATCAATGCGGTTAGATTTAAGCTCATACACCAATCGATAACTCCCATGAATTAATTCCTTTATTTCTGCTCGGTTAAATTCAGGAACCATTCTTCCACTTTTTGGTTGAGCACTTAATTGCTCGCAAAGCTTAAAAACACCCTCAGCCCATTTTATAGCCGTCGGAACATCGTCTAATGCAATGTAATCTGTACACTCTTCAACACGAGTCAGAAAACGATCGGTAAAAATTACTTCCATTTGGAAAGATGCTTTTCAACTCGATCTTTCGCTTCTTGCATTGTAAATGTTTTGCCTTGCTCTACTTGTTGTTTAGCCTCAAGCAGATCTTCTAACATTTCCATTTTCTTTGAAATGCGTTCAAACTCAGTAACATCCATCAGGACGGCAGCACTTTTTCCGTGTTGTGTTAAAACGATAGGCTGTTTTTCTTTTTTTAAACGCTTTACAAATTCAGCTGACTTTTTGCGAAACTCAGAAAGTGGTTCAATATCTTTAGAGATAGAGATATTCATATAAGTACATATAAAGTTTTTTAAAGCATTATTAAAGTACTCAAAGAAATTATAGGAACCAATTAGGGTTAGGTTGGCTAAAGGCTCGGCGTTTAAGCGGCGAGCCTGGAGTTTAAATTAAAGACTCGAACCACGTTCGAGTCCGCTTTATATCTGGGATGGTTGCGAGCACTAAACTCGTAACAATGCTGAAATACATTTAGCATAAGCCCGCAAAGGTGTTATGCAGCTACTTTGTAGGATTGTTCATTTCGTAACATTGCCCAACTGATATAATAAAATGCCATCCAACCAACTGAAAAGGGTAACCAAGGTTGAGCTTGAACTGTTTGGTTATCAAGTATAACACCTTGATAGATAATTGCTAAAAATGCATAAATGGTTAATATGCGAAAAGGTATCATTGGAATGCCTTCCCACATAGCTTTTATGGAATCTTGTGAACCCAAATCATTTCCACCTTTTTCTCTTTTGAGTCGATTTGTTCTTACTGAAATAGCAGGAGCAAAACAGATGAAAACTCCAATATGTAAACTCCAGAAAATCTTTGGCAATTCTGGTGTGAATCCAAGAATCAAAGAGAAAAGAGCATAGATATTTATAAGAAAACTTATTGAACCAAGTATTAGAGCAAGTGATTGAATTTTTTTCATAGCTGCTGCTGCATAACGAACCGGCGTTTAAGCGGCGAGTCAGGGGTTTAAAAATAAAGACCCGAACTGTGTTCGAGTCCGCTTGTCGAAGATCCCTTCGGGGAATCATACAATTAGGCATCCCTAAGGTTGACGTGCTTAAAGAAGAACGTCACCTTTTAGGATTTAAGCTACCAACTTAACCAGTAAGGATGCCAACGATGAATATTGTACAATTTCATGATTCTGACAAACCCGATGTTCGCCATTTATTGCTCGCCGCCGATTTAAATAAAGCCCGCATGATATCTGAGATGGTTGCGAGCTCTGAACTCGTAACAATGCTGAAATACATTCAGCATAAGCCCGCAAAGGTGTTTGGCTGCCACAGGTAGTCGCACAGATAGAAGGGTAGCCGGAAAGGGAGGAGCGAGAGCAACGAACGTAGAAACGAACAAGCACAATCAATAAAAGCTCAAACAGAGCAAGGGAAAAAACTATCTACTTGATTCTGTCCTTATAAAAGGTGTTATACTACTATTTACTGCCTGGTAATGCAATAGCCAAATAAATAGAAAACATTACTAAATTTGATAAAATGTTTGCAAGCAAAGAATTCTTAACGGCTGTAAAAAAAGATCTATTTTTATTGTTAGCCCAAATGAAAAAAGGAATTTCTATTACAATGGATAATATAAATGCTGACAAAAAGCCTATATAAAATCCAGTGATTTCATAATCACCTAAATTTGTTTGGCCTCCCCAAAAATCATAGTTGTTACCAAATTTTGAAAAATGTGGAGCTATAAACCAAAGACCAAAAAACATTGAAACATAGTTACCGAATATTATAGGGATTGATTTGATATCAACTTTGTATATATAATTGAGAATTTTAGTCTCACCTAACCCAATAAGAAGATTAATCAAAAACAGATGCAGTATACCAAACCACATCATAGGAGAGCCTGCATTTCCATATACCGGTGTAACCAGAAAAAAGAGTATTAAAATTGTTGTTAGAAAATATTTGGACATCTGGAAAAGTAGCATAACGACCCGGCGTTTAAGCGGCGAGCCTGGGGTTTAAAATTAAAGACCCGAACCGCGTCCGAGTCCGCTTAAAACGCCTGTTATACACAGGTTTAAAGTTTTTAAGCTTTAAGAATTTGTATGTAGAAGTACAGATTCACCATGGCTATAAACCCTCCAAGATAAGTAAAAACAAATGTCCAATATCTTTTTGGGTTTTTATCCTTATCTGTGAATCCTGCTAGATTAATTGTTTTCTTAGTAAAAAGTTGAAGGAGCAGTAGAGATAAAAACATGCCAGCAAACACTCCAAATAAAAAGTTGATCATAGGATTGTTTTTAGAATTCTGTGTATAACGACCCGGCGTTTAAGCGGCGAGCCTGGGGATTAAAATTAAAGACCCGAACTGCGTCCGAGTCCGCTCATATCTTGAATAGTAGTTATTTTGGAGGTAAATAAACACAGTCCTTCGGGCCGGTAGCACGCGCTGTCCGCTTGGTGCACACTTCGGTGATGCTGATTTCAAGGATTCCCCGGCCCGAAGGATGCTTTACAGCCCCAA
>JAEPQH010000020.1 GCA_017640605.1 Balneolaceae bacterium
AGCCGATCAAACGTTGGAAACAACGGGCTAAGAGTTATCCCGAAAAAACTAAGATAGAACCCTAGATGAAAAAGTGTTAACCTTATTCAGTTTTAGTGATTAAATAAACAAAAAACTGTCAACCTAAATCAGGAAAAGACGGTAATTCGTAATTCCTCCCTCCTCCCTTCACTTCATTTTCACATTGTTGCATTTATTTGATTTGGTGAAAACCCGTACATTCGGGTTAGAAAATCGTTTCCATGAAAGAAAATCAAAGATATGTCGAACGAGAATAACGAAGCCAAAGCAAAATGGGAAGCAACCGCAGAAAAAGCGTTGAAAGGAAAACCCGTTGAGTCGTTAAATCGAATGAGTCCGGAAGGGCTAACTATTCAGGCGCTGTACAATCAGGCTGATTTGGAGCAACGTGGTATCGAAGACAGTTTTCCCGGTCAGTTTCCATTTAAGCGTGGTCCTTATCCAACCATGTACACCCAGCGTCCGTGGACGATCCGCCAGTACGCCGGTTTCTCTACAGCAGAAGAATCGAATCGGTTTTATCGAGCGGCTTTAGAAAAAGGGCAGAAAGGGCTGAGCGTAGCTTTCGATTTAGCAACGCATCGTGGCTTCGACTCTGATCACCCGCGTGTAGTGGGCGACGTTGGTAAAGCCGGCGTGGCCATCGATTCGGTGGAAGACATGAAGATTTTGTTTGATGGTATTCCGCTTGATAAAATGTCGGTTTCTATGACCATGAACGGAGCGGTAATCCCAATCCTCGCAGCATATATTGTTGCAGCAGAAGAACAAGGAGTTGGGAAAGAAGCACTGAGCGGAACCATTCAAAACGATATTCTGAAAGAATTCATGGTTCGAAATACCTACATCTATCCACCACAGGAGTCGATGCGTTTGGTTTCGGATATCATTGAATACGCCAGCAACCACATGCCGAGATTTAACACGATTTCTATTTCGGGCTATCATATGCAGGAAGCTGGTGCAGATTCGGCGCTTGAGTTAGCGTTTACGTTGGCGGATGGATTGGAATACGTAAAAGCAGCGGTAGATCGAGGACTGGATGTAGATGCTTTTGCTCCACGACTTTCTTTCTTCTTTGCCATAGGGATGAACTTTTTGATGGAAGTGAGTAAGCTTCGGGCGGCACGCATGCTTTGGGCGGAATTAATGAAAGAACATTTCGATCCAAAAAATGCAAAGTCGATGATGTTGCGAACGCATTGCCAAACTTCGGGATGGTCGCTTACTGCCCAAGATCCGTTGAATAATGTGATTCGCACCACTATTGAAGCGATGGCGGCAGTACTGGGTGGTACTCAATCGCTGCATACCAACAGCTACGATGAAGCGATAAGCTTGCCAACCGAAACCTCTTCCCGAATTGCCAGAAATACCCAAACCATTATCCAGGAAGAAACTGACATTACACACACCGTTGATCCGTTAGGCGGATCGTATGCCATTGAATCAATGACGCACGATTTGAAAGAAAAAGCTCGCGAAATTATAAACGAAGTGTTTGAAATGGGCGGAATGGCTAAAGCCATCGAGCAGGGTTATCCTAAACGCAAAATTGAAGAAGCTGCAGCCATCAAACAAGCCGGAATTGACAAAGGTGATATCACCATAGTTGGGGTAAACAAATACATCAACGACAAAGAAGATCCCGTTGAGATTCTCGACATCGACAATACTGAAGTTCGTAATAAGCAGATAGCTTTAATCGAAAAAATCAAAAACTCTCGTGATAATGCAGCTGTAAAAGAATCATTAGAACAAATCTTTGAGGCTGCTAAAAATGGAGAAGGCAATTTGTTGGATTTAGCTGTGGATGCTACTCGTAAAAGAGCTACCGTAGGAGAAATTTCCAGCGCAATGGAGCGTGCTTGGGGTCGCCACAAAGCCAACAATCAAACCATAAAAGGAGTGTACGAAAGCGTGTATCAAAACGATGAATCTTATCAGCAGATAAAGAAGAAAATTGATGCATTTGCCAAAGAAGAAGGGCGTCGCCCAAGAATTTTGGTGGTGAAAATGGGGCAGGATGGTCACGACCGAGGTGCTAAAGTAGTCGCAACTGCATTTGCAGATATGGGGTTTGATGTGGATGTTGGTCCGCTATTTTCCACACCAGATGAAGCTGCCAAACAAGCTATTGAAAATGATGTGCACGTGATCGGAGTTTCCACCCTAGCTGCGGGACATAAAACTTTGATCCCCGAACTCATCAAGCTACTAAAGGAAGAAGGTGCAGATGATATAATGATTGTTGCAGGTGGTGTGATTCCTGTTCAGGATTATGAGTTCCTATACAATGCCGGTGTGAAAGCTATTTTTGGGCCAGGAACGAATATTCCGAAAGCTGCTTCTGAAGTGATCGACGAAATAAGAGCGATGAAATAATGACGATAGCCCAGCTGGCAGAAGGCATATCATCCGGAAAAAGGCGCCCCTTGGCCAAAGCAATTACTTTGATTGAGAGTAATAGGGAAGATGACCAAAAAAAAGCGGCCGAATTGCTTAGCACACTTCCAAAGCGAGATGATACGCTGCGATTAGGAATTTCGGGGGTTCCAGGCGTTGGTAAAAGTACCTTTATCGAAGCGCTGGGAAATTTACTGATTAATCAAGGTCATAGAGTTGCGGTGTTAGCGGTTGATCCAAGCAGCCCAACTACCGGTGGTAGTATTTTGGGTGATAAAACCCGAATGGAGGAGCTTTCAGGGAAAGAAGAAGCGTTTATTCGACCTTCGCCAACAGCAGGTACGTTAGGAGGAGTTGCTAAAAAAACACGAGAGTCTATTCGTTTATGTGAAGCCGCTGGATATGATATCATTTTAGTGGAAACGGTTGGGGTAGGGCAAAGTGAGTTTGAAGTGGCGTCGATGGTAGACTGTTTTTTGGTGTTGATGTTGCCCGGAGCCGGAGATTCACTACAAGGGATAAAACGTGGGATATTAGAAATCACCGATGTTCTGGTAATAAACAAAGCAGATGGCGATCAGAAGAAATTAGCAGAAATGGCAAAATCAGAATACAAACATGCATTTCACATGTTGGCGCCAAAATATCCTGGTACAGAAGCTGCTATTTTAACCATCAGTGCGCTTCAGAAATCAGGCATTGAAGAAGTTTGGGAAGCTGTGAATACCTTTAAGCAGCATTTATTGGGTAACGACTTATTCATCAAAAACCGAAATAAACAAGAGTTAAACTGGTTTAAGCGCTTAGTTGAGGATGAACTGCTACATAAAGTGTGGAATCAAAAAAGCACGCAAAAATTTGTGAACGAATTGAAGCAAAGCATGTTGGCCGGCGAGTTAAGCCCAACTGAGGCTGCCCGGCGTATGATGGATGAAATAAGCTAACTTCAATAGGATAATTACTTACGAAGTTTACGGTTAGTTTTTTTTCAGAAATCGTCTTTTTAATAGTAAAAAAGCGCTTACAATTGTATCTTTGCTTCGCAAAAAAAGAGAATGATTTAAAAAAGTGATGAATCAAATCGAAAACGCTATTCCTCCTTTAACACAGCTCACAGAAGATGAGCAAATGCTGAGAGACGCCGCCGCAGATTTTGCAAAAAGCTCAATTGGTCCATTGGTGAATGAGATGGATGAGCAGGCTAAATTAAACCCGGGTCTTGTAAAAGAGTTTTTTGAAATGGGTTTGATGGGGATTGATATCCCTGAAAAATATTCCGGCGGTGGCGGTACATTTATGATGAGTATTGTTGCGATCGAGCAAATTTCTCGGGTGGATGCTTCTGCAGGTGTGTTTATGGATGTGCAAAATACTTTGGTGAATAATGCATTTATCAACTTTGGTTCCGACTTTTTGAAGGATAAGTATTTACCTCAATTGGCTACCGAAAAAGTAGGGGCGTACTGTTTATCGGAAGCCGGTTCGGGAAGTGATGCCTTTGCGCTAAAATGTTCGGCCAAAGAAGAGGACGATCATTTTGTGTTAAATGGCGCAAAATTGTGGATTACCAACGCAAATGAAGCAGATATCTTCTTAGTGTTTGCAAACGTGAATCCGGAACTTGGATATAAAGGTATTACCGCTTTTGTAGTAGAGCGTGGATTTGAAGGATTTTCGGTATCCAAAAAAGAAGATAAGATGGGAATCCGCGCAAGTTCTACCTGCGAAATTCTATTGGAAGATTGTAAAGTGCCAAAAGACAATATTCTAGGTGAATACGGTAAAGGGTATAAAGTAGCCATCGAAACATTGAACGAAGGACGTATTGGAATCGGTGCTCAGATGGTTGGTATTGCACAAGGTGCTTTTGACGCAGCTTTGGAATACATCAAACAAAGAAAACAATTTGGAAAAGCCATTTCTGAATTCCAGGGCATCCAATTTCAATTAGCGCGAATGGCTACTGATATCGAAACAGCTCGATTATTGGTGTATAACGCCGCGCGCATGAAAATGGCCGGGCAACCCTTTCTAAAAGAAGCTGCCATGGCGAAGTTTTATTCGTCGGAAGTAGCTGAACGTGTCGCTTCCATGTCGATTGATCTATTTGGCGGAAACGGGTACGTAAAAGAATATCCTGTTGAGAAGTTTTACCGTGATGCAAAGATCGGTAAGATTTACGAGGGTACAACGAACATGCAACTAAGCACCATTGCTAAGTTGCTACTTCGATGAGTGAGTGAGGAAGGGGGGCTTCGGTCCCCCTTTTTATTTTACAGCGATTTAGCACATCTAAAACCGATATCGGTAGCAGTAACATCTCTCAATGTTCCTACCCTCCAGTAAGTTCGGGTTGCCATTTCTTCTTCACCAAAACTACCACCTCGGATAATTCGAATTCCATCGGCATCATTATCATGTAATTGATCGGGTAAGCTGTAAAATTGGTAAAACTCATCAATCCACTCAAATACATTTCCGCTCATATCATAAAGTCCTAAATCGTTAGGCTTTTTTGTGCCCACCATAAAACTGAAATTGATGCCTGAGCTTCGAACAATGGCATAATCTTTTAAATGAGATAAGCTATCAGACCCAGAGATAACATGCTCTTTGCCGCCTGATCGAGCAGCATATTCCCACTCAGCTTCTGAAGGCAATCGATAGCCTAAACTTTTACAGAACGCCATGGCATCGTCCCAGGTAACATTTACTACGGCTCGATTCTCTCTGCCATATCGACCATCATCCGGTAATTCTCTTCCCGTTTTACTGGCGAACTGATCGTATTGGGCGTAAGTCACTTCATATTTCCCGAGCAAAAAAGGGTCTACTTGAACTTCATGAATTGGTAAGGCATCAGAATTTGCACGCTCATAAAAGTCGCCGATTAAAAAAGTTCCACCTTCTACCGTAACCATTTCTGGCGCATATGGTTTTACGGTTTTCTTAAAAATCGAACAGTTTGTTGTTAAAAAGGCTGTTAATACAAGCAAAATGCCTTGTTTTGTCATAGAACTGAATAATTTTTAGAAAGTTGAGTATTTGCGGGAATGATAAGTACTTTGCCCAAGTTTAAGAACGATAGACTACAGATATTTTAGGTAATTAAGACAAATACTAAGTGGCGAAGAATGAGTAACGAACAACAGAAAATTCTAGAACAGCTTAAAGCGAATGCGAAAGACGCTGAATCATTTAAGCATCTTGAGCAGCTTTTTGGTGATCTTTACAAGAAATACTCTCAAGCAAAAGAGCATGTAGATTTACTTGAGAGCGCGATCAGAAATGATTACGATTCTATTGTGATTACAGAGCTAAATCTTGAGCGTCCAGGCCCAAAAATTGTATATGTTAATGATGGTTGGACCCGAATGACTGGATATTCGAAAGAAGAATCCATCGGTAACACGCCTCGAATGCTACAGGGTGAGAAAACAGACCGGGCTATTTTAGATCGTTTGAAGCGTAGGCTAATTGAAGGACAAGCATTTTTTGGCCACACGATTAATTACCGAAAAGATGGTTCCGAATTTATCAATCAATGGGATATTCATCCGCTCATAAATGCTGAGGGTGAAGTAACTCACTGGGTATCTTATCAACGGGATGTTACTGAGAAGAAAGAGACCGCTAAGGCAATCTTCAACACCGATTTTGATGACTTGTTGAAACGAAGAGAGGAGTTTACCATCAAATTTGAAAAATCTGCTCCACAAGGTGAAATCAGTTGCAAATTCATTACCGAAGCTTTTGAGGAAATAACAGGTTTAAGTAAAAACGAAGTATTTGACAAAGGTTTGGCTTCAGTAATACACAGCGAAGATTACAGTCAAATTAAAGAGGCACTGGAAAATGCCTTTGCCGGAGAGCAATCAGCGCAGCTCTGCAGATACAGAACTTCTGCCGGTGGCTATGTAGATATGCTACAATCCTTCAAGCCGGTAAAAGATGAATCTAATGGCGCTATACGAAGCGTAAAATCTGTGGTAAAACTCGAATTAAAAGAGAGCTGATCCACATTTGATCATAATTTTAAAAGCTCACTTAGGTGGGCTTTTTTTATATTCTGAAACATAGTTTCTGACTAACTTAATGCCATGACAATCAACGACATTCAACAACGTATCATCAAAGAATTCAGCTTATTTCAAGATTGGACCGACAAGTATAAGCACATTATAAAGCTGGGAAGTAAGTTAGAACCATTACCGGAAGAAGATCATAAAGATGAAAACTTGGTAAAGGGATGTCAGAGTCAGGTTTGGTTAACTGCTCAACTTGACGAAGATACGGTAGTATTTAAGGCTGATAGTGATGCTGCAATAACTAAAGGATTGGTAGCCTTGATGATTCGAGTATATTCGGGACAAACACCGGACGAGATAATTGCCCATAATCCGGATTTTTTGAAACAAATAGGGCTGGCTGAACATCTTTCACCTACACGTGCTAATGGTTTAGCAAGCATGGTAAAGCAAATGAAAATTTATGCCATGGCTTTTAAATCAAAACTCGTTAGCTAGGTTTCTGAAATTTTTATAATATCGCATCCATAAGGGGACACCATGGATCAAAAATTTTCACTTACTGGGATGGGGTCGGTAAAAAAAGATCGACAGTTTTTTGTAGACCCTCTCGAAGAAATTGAGCAACCCGGCATTAAGATAATGAACCGGGTATCATTTTTTCTGCTACTGGTTTGTGTTGTCTTCTTAATCCCCTTCCATTTTAATGAGTCGGTTTCATTAACCTGGTTTTTCTTATCCGAAGCACTCGCCTTTGGCTTAATTCCGATACTTGCTCGGCAAGGCTATGTGAATACAGCAAAAATGCTACACATCATTTATATCGATGTTGGCATCATTGTACTAAGTTCGGTTTTTGGTAGCGAGGCACTCATTCAGGCGTTTTTTATCCCAACTATGGGACTTTCAATTCTTCTTTTCGATACGAAGAATATCAAACTGCGAAACTTGTCGATTTTTATATCCATTCTATCCTATATCGTTCTGGATTATGTGATTTTCGATCAGGTGGCTATTTCTGAGGATGGGTACAATATCATCAGATGGAGTGTGCTAACAGCCGCTTTTGTTACCACATGGCTAATTTTTAATACCTTTGCTGAATTCAAAGAAAGTGCAGAAAGTAAAACTTCAGAGCTACTTCAAAAAGAAATCGAACTAAACAAGCAGCTTGGAATAAATCAACGAAAATTAGAGAAATACATCGCTGAGTTGGAAGAAGCTCGAAAGCAATTGGAGCATAATACCAAGGCGAAGTCGGCATTTCTTGCAACGATGAGTCATGAAATTCGCACTCCTATGAATGCCATTATGGGGATGACTCACATGCTGCAAAAAGACAAGCCAAGAGAGGATCAACTGGAGCCACTAAACATTCTTGATTTCTCCGGGAAAACATTAATGACTCTTATCGATGATGTGCTTGATTTCTCCAAAATTGAAGCGGGAAGAATCGAATTTGAACGCACTGAGTTCGATCTAGAACAACTAATTGGTGCTATAATTGAATCGTTTAAAGCCGCAGCTGCTAATAAAGGCATTGATCTACAAAGTGATATAGATGAGGAAATTCATAATGTATTGATTGGTGATCCGGCGCGGTTAACTCAGATCATTAATAATTTGGTTAGTAATGCCATCAAATTTACGGAAGAAGGTAGTGTTCATTTAAGTGTGAATAAACGCATCGAAACCAACGAGAATATTGTAGTTGCCTTTATTGTAGCAGATACCGGTATAGGTATCCCAGCCGATCGAGTAGATACCATATTTGATAGCTTCACTCAAGCTAGCGGCAGTACCAAACGCTTGTATGGTGGAACCGGACTTGGACTAACCATCAGCAAAGAGCTAACCGAACTTCAGGGCGGAGAGCTGCATCTGGAAACTGAAGAAGGAAAAGGAACTAAATTTACAGTTACACTTACTTTCGAAAAAGGAAAAGTTGATGCGTTTGACAGTACACAATCTAAGCAAGTAGTTGACTCTAATATTGATACTATTCGAGGTTCGTATGTGCTATTAGCCGAAGACAATATCGTAAATCAAAAAGTGATGCAGCGTTTTCTCGAACGTTGGGATATCAAGCTAAAGATCGTTGATAATGGAGAAGATGCCGTTGAAGCGGTAAAGAACGAACAGTTTGATTTGATTTTAATGGATTTGCAAATGCCGGTAATGGACGGCTATGAAGCCACATCGAATATTCGCGAAATTGAAGACCCTGCAAAAAGTACCATACCTATAATTGCACTTACAGCAGCGGCTCTAAAGGAAGTTAAAGAACAAGTTTATGATTGTGGGATGGATGATTTTGTAACCAAACCCTTCGATCCAGAAGACTTGCAACGTGCGATGGTGGCACTAATTAAACGCTAAGTCTTGTTTCTTTAAATAATACGTGGTGTAGCCGGGTGGCAAATCTTTAATTTCACCACAAATTTGATACCCCATCTTTTGATAAAAAACCGGAGCCTGAAAACTTGCTGTACTCACATAATAAGCAAAGATATCTCGGGCATTAGCCTCTTTTTCTATGGCTTGCATCAGCGTTTTACCTAATCCAGCTTGGCGATATTCAGGGTGCACCCACAGTAAATCTATATACAACCACTGCCAAGCAATTTTTCCATAAATACCACCAATCAGTTCTTTGTGCTTGTTTTCGGCTTTTATATAAATTTGATGATAAGTGGATAAGCCCGTCACCGACTGGTTAAAAGCCCGCAGGGCCGCCCGTAATTGATCAAGGTCATCGGTCGTAGGCTGGTCAGTAGTGTGTATGGTCATACTTTGGTTTTTAATTTGATGTCCCGTTTTTGTTCATTCAATTGTAATAGCAGTGAACGTTAATTTAAAATTTGGTGAAAGCATGAATAAATATATGCTCATATTATTTGAATCCTCAGAAAATTATGCCTCCATGACCCCTCAGGAGTATCAGAACGAAATAAATGAACACGCAAAATGGATAACCGAGTTAGGGGAACGTTATCATTCAGGGGAACCGCTGGAAAATGAATCATACTCGATACGTGGGAAAGATAAGATTGTAACCGATGGACCTTTTATTGAAGCGAAAGAATTGGTGAGTGGTTTTTACATAATACATGCAAATAACTTAGAAGAAGCCACTGAACTTTCGAAAGGCTGCCCAATTCTGCGATTAGGTGGTTCTGTTGAAGTGCGGCCTGTAATGCACTTTGAGATGTAATGCAGCCAAAAAATGAAATAATCGGCCGTCTTTTCAGGCAACAAGCGGGAAAGATGGCCTCTATTTTAATTGGAATGTTTGGATTCCAACATGCTGAACTTATAGAAGATGCCATCCAAGATACTTTTGTAGCTGCACTAAAAGTTTGGGGGATGAAGGGACTTCCGGAGCATCCCGAAGCTTGGTTAATGAAAGTAGCCAAGCATAAAACTATAAATGAACTGAGGAAAAAAGGAAGGCATAAAGAGCTAAATAAAGAGTGGAAAATAACCAAAGAAGAGGATGTTCAACTAAACTCTGAAAGTTTTACTGATAAAACTCTGGTGCACATAAAGGCACTTTTTGGGTGTTGTAATCCATTACTTTCCCCGAAATCTCAAATAATGATTACGCTAAAGTATGTATGTGGCTTCGGCGATAAAGAGATTGCCCGTGCATTATTTATGGAGCAAGCTGCAGTTCGAAAGGCAATATATCGGGCAAAGAATGTTTTAAGAGAGCATCAGAATTTTTTACTTGAGTTATCTACGCAGGAGCTGAAACAACGATTGCCAATTGTTGAAAAAGTTCTGTATCTGATGTTTAATGAGGGATACTCAACCAGCAAGTCTGATTCTGTGTTTGATGCCGACCTTAGCTTCGAAGCGCTCCGGCTAATAGATTGGATACTAGAAACAGAAAACCTTTCTGATGCCAGTACACATGCTTTGTATGCGCTGATGTTATTTCAATTTTCTCGCTATGAAGCAAGATGTGATAAAAACGGGATACCACTAAGTATTGAAGAACAGAATCGGGAAATGTGGAATAAACAGGTAATAAAGAAAGGATTATTTCACCAAAAGAAATCAAGAGAAACGGAAAAGCTGTCGAGGTATCACATCGAATCCGGAATTGCTTCTATCCATAGTACCGCATCCTCATACAATGATACGAACTGGGATCAAATAATAACTTTATACCGACAGTTATTGACTTTCGATGACTCTGTATCAGTGAGAACTAATTTGGCTATCGCACTATGCGAACAAGGAGAAATTGAAGAAAGCCTGAATCTTCTGCATTTGTTGGTTAAATCTGAGCAAAAGAATAATTCGGTTATTTATGCATCTATTGGAAGAGTGTATTCAAAAAGTGGAGAGATTGAAAAAGCGATATCAAGCTATAATCTAGCCAAGAAACACTGTTCAACAAGATATGAGAGAGCTTTTATTGATAAAAAATTGCTTGAATTAACTTATTAATCTACAACTACCCTGAATTAAAGCAGTAAACGTTGATTTACTCAATGAGTAGAAAAAAATGTGGATAATTCAATAAAAGAAGGACGAAGAGTATATGAAATGATGGTTTAGTGCTCAGATATCGTAAAAAGAAGTAGATTTTTATAGGTATAATTAAGTAGTTTTTTGAATAATAATGTGGAAAACTCTAAAATTTTCTGCATACTTAGGCTCTTTTCGTAAAAATAAATCAAAACTACAGGCATCAACTTACTCTACAGGGGTTTGAAATGGTTGGGAAAAAACACAAATGGCTATTAATACTTACGGTTGCCTTTTTAAGCACTGGTATTATTGCCCAAACATTACCCGGACAGGTAGCAGCTACCGATGTTCAGGAGGAGGCTGCTAAGTACGAGCAGTATTACGAAGTAATTCTTAACAACGCTTTGTCGGATTATTACCGGCGCGGGACTTTTATAGTTGACGCCAAAGCAACTCTCGAAAGAGTATTGGTTCCTCGAGGCTACGAAGTAATAGAGGGAGAAGAACCAGTCAGGATCGAAAATTTACCGGGACTTCCTTTTGTCCCCCCAAATCTACAGCGATCCACTAATGGTACTACCGACAGCCTAAAGGCATCCGGTTTTGATGCGCGTTTCAGACTGACCCGACTTAATATTAAAGTACTGGTTGATACTTCTTATAGTGATGAAGATGTCGAGTTTGTTGAAGAAGCTACCTCATTGATTGCTAATGCTGATCCTTTTCGGGGTGATATTGTAACTGTAGAAAAGAAAGTTTTTCCAAGAAGTGCCCGAGCTATTCAGCAAGATGTTCGAGAACGAGCTGCAAATAATCAGGATGCAGAGAAAGAAGAACCTCAGGTTGAGTTGTTGGAACCGGTAACCAATCAACAAGAAAATGCAGAACCCGAAAAAAACATGTTTTTGGGAATCGATTGGAATAATCCGCAACACCTTATCTATGTAATTGCAATTTTAGGGATACTATTCCTTATTGCTGTATTGTTCGCTCTGTTGCGAAAGCCATCAAAAAGAGATGAAGAATATAGAATGCCTCCAATGCAAGGGTATGAAGGAATGATACCGGCATCGGCAGCTGATACTAAAAAGGAAGAGCCAAAAGGTCCGGACGCTAAAACTTTGGCACAACACGAAGAAGATAAGACCTACGTAACCAATTCTTGTATAAGTCATCCGGATATAGTAGCCGACTTAGTAGGGCAATGGATTGCTAGTGATGATGAGCAAGGCATTATACGTTCTGCAAGATCACTTAGCAGCGTGGATGAGAAATTGATTAACGTGTTGGAACCCCATTTAAAAGTAGAACACTACGAATCGGTTAAATTTGCTATTCAAAATTTAGAGCCTATTCCAATTGATGAAAAAATAGAAGAGGTAAAGGCATTGCGACGAAGCATGCAGCAGGTTAATACTAAAAACGGTACTGCTGATTCCGGCTCTAATCTGTTCGATTTTGTATATCAATTAACAGACGTTCAATTATTACACTTAATTAAAGAAGAATCGGACGAATTGGTGGCAATTCTGTTAGCACAAATTGCAGGCGAGCGAGCTGGTGTAATTCTACAGAAAATGGAGGATCAGAAACGGATATCAATCCTTCTTAAAATGGGAAAGATCAATAATATCCCAATATCGGTGTATAAAAAAGTGGCGGCCCATTTCTCCAATAAAGCCTTGTCGGTTTCGGATATGAAATACGTTGCTGCAGATGGTATCGACTCGATACTTACCACTTTGGAAACAATGCCGCTTTCGGAACAAGACGATTACGTGCGATCGATAGCCGAACAGGATCTGAATCTGGCAAAGCGTATCAAGAAGTTCTTTATTGGTTTTGATGATCTACCGAAAGTTAAAGACGAGTTTGTTCAAAGTGCACTGGAGGATATCCAAACAGAAACACTAATTCTGGCACTTAAAACAGCACCAGCTGCAGTGCGAGAAAAGATTCTGAAAGTGCGTCCGAAACGAGAGCAGCAGCTCATCCTTTCTGAAGTAGATAATCCTGCTGAGGTACCAAAAGCAAGTATTGAAGACGCACAGAAAACAGTATTGTATGCTGTTCGCCGAAAAATGAAGACTGAGGGCTAACTATGAAAAGAATAGCACTGCTTGGTTTTCTGATACTTATAGTTGGTAGGGTAGAAAATTCTCAGGCACAAACTCATGAAGAAGGTGTGCCCTACCAGATGGAATTGATTACAAATCAGATGGTGGATCAGTTAAACGATATTCCTGCAAACATACGTAGGGTAGCTGTTTATAAGATGAACTATAACGCCATGCGTTTTACGATGCAGGAAGTAGAATTCATCCGAGGTGAAATAGAATCATCTCTTCGAACTTATGCTGGCCTAACCGTACTTTCACCTCCTGAACTGGAGCCCAATGATAAAATGAAAATCTTTGGTAGCGACAGTACTCTTCAGATCCTAAATATTCAAGGTAGGTCGTTAGCTGATGTTTCTCCTGATTTTTTATCCGAAATTACTACAAAATATGGTGTAAATGGATTAATCGAAGTAGGACTACAGCGCCGTAACCCTGACGGCTTGATCTTGTCGATACGAATGATGAACCCAAGCTCAAGAGAAATTGTATGGTCAAAAAGTTTTATTGCCAATCCATTTGAAGTGGTTGAGAAAGTAGATAAAGGCAATACTTTTATTCTTTCCTTTGGTGCCGGTTCGATGCAAACAGATTCTAAATTCAGGGCAGACACTTCTTTTGCCAATCAGGATACTTCGATAAGTAATCCAGTGTTAAATTATGGAGCTAATTTCACTTATCGCCAGCCATTAAACAAAGAAAATAGTGCCTACTTAGGTTTTACAGGAGGTATAGATATTTTGCGTTCTACTCGAGATGAGGATTTTAACCTGATGCTTCTTCAATTGGGTGTTACCTATTATCAGGCATTAACAACCGAAAAGAACGAGGATATTGATGATTATCGAATGATGGTATTTCTTAATACCAATGTTAAGTTTCCAATTAGCTCAACCAAAGGTGAATTGTTTACTGCAAAGCCGGGTATCATGTTTAATATGAGTAAAAACCTTGGTTTATCATTT
Organism: Balneolaceae bacterium; assembly: GCA_017640605.1. Classification (GTDB taxonomy): domain Bacteria; phylum Bacteroidota; class Rhodothermia; order Balneolales; family Balneolaceae; genus HXMU1420-13. The sequence continues at coordinate 14,020 of JAEPQH010000020.1, forward strand.
TACACAAGCTTGATTTTATCTGGCGAAGAATTGACGTTAAGCAATAACGATAGAATAACTTACAATAAGGTTGGATATGGTGTACATGCGGTTGTCAGATTCTAAAATTATACTATTACTCGCGTTGGTAGCATTTGCTGGCTATAGTTGTAAATCAACCGAAGCTGCACAAGAAACTACGCAACCAACTATGCAGTCCATGACAGATGTTGGAACCACTGAAAGTGCCAATCAAGCTGAAAAAGGAGAAGAACAGGGCAATCCTGTTATAGTAACTTACCGTAATGCAAGTTCAGCCATACAGATAACTTTAGACCCGAACAAAGATGAGTTTTATCTGGATCTAAAAGGAATGACTCCCACAGAATCCGACTCGATTATTGTGGTGGATTCATCAATGGTTAAAAATCGTGCCCGCGATATTCAGTCTTTGTTGTCGAGTTATCGAAAAGCACAGGATTTATTTTATCTGGGGGAATACAGAGAAGCTTTAGATGAGGTTGAAAAGACTCTCAAGATTCAAGAAACAGCAGATGCATACGCTCTTAAAGGAACCATCTTTTTCATGATGGAAAACATCACAGCAGCGCGGGCAAATTGGAATAAAGCGGTTCAAATGGATCCAAATATTCCGGTGCCTAGCATACCTGAATTAGAAACTTTAATAAACGAACTACGAGAGGACGGTGGACAATGAGGCTTTCGTTAACCAATATACTAGGGGTAATTTTCAGCATTGGCATATTAGTATTCGGAATAACCGAAATAACCAATGTAACAACAGTATTAAGCTCAATCCCGGCATTATCGCAATATACATTTTTGAATCTGCCTAGTTTATTTATTGTGATGGGTGGGATTTTAAATGCGGTTTTCATCACCTATCAACCAAAATATGTAGGGCAGGCTTTCGCAGGACTTTTTTACCTATTCAGTCAGGCAAAAACTTCGTCAAAAACATTGGAAAATGATTTGGGTGAGATGCTGGTGTGGAATGATCAGATCAAAAACGACAGAGTAAATGCACTCTCGAAATTGGAAGACGAACACACAGGAGAAGTCTCAGGTTATTTATTCTCACTTATGAGTACCAATTATTCTAATGATGATATCAAATCCTTTGGCTCTAATCACATTGAAGAACAGTATTTTCGCCAACTTGTAGTAGTAGATGTGCTGCGTGCTATGGGTGCTGCCGCGCCTTCCTTTGGTATGTTTGGTACCTTATTTGGACTGGTAGTTATGCTTGGACAACTCGAAAATCCATCGGGTATGGGGCCTGGACTTGCAGCTGCTTTAATAACGACTTTATACGGTATTTCGCTTGCACGATTTATTTTTTACCCGATTGCAGAAAAAATTAAAAATGTAGCTCAGCTCAATCGATTTCGTGAATACTTTATCCTCGAAGGTGTATTGTTGATTAATGAGAAAAAATCATCGTTTTACATTCAGGATAAGTTGAGCACTTATTTGAGAAGAGATTTCAAAAATAAGCAAGTAGCAGACTAAGGGAGGCTTCCGGTGATTAAGCGCGAATACGGCGGGAATTCAGATATTCAGGAAGAACATATTGAGGATCAGGAATGGTTGCTCACATATAGTGATATGATCACCCTGTTGCTTGCATTTTTCGCAATGCTTATTGCCGTTTCTTACGTTGATTTAAATCTGTGGGAGCAAATGAAGCAAGGACTACGGTCAGAAATATCTAAACAAGAGGATGTTCGTACCCCACTAGCTGAAGTAAAAGCAGATTTGGATTCCCTACTGGCTGAAGAAAAATCACAAGGCTTAGTAGATATTACACTCGACCGTGACGGTATAAAATTATTCTTTTCTAGTAGCTCGTTTTATCAATCGGGTGAAGCTCAATTATTACCGACCGGCCAGAGAATTATCGACAAAGTAACACAAGCCATGAACGCGCTGGATTTCTACAAATTTAATGTAGATGTAGAAGGACATACAGACAATGTTCCCATCAACACGCCAATATATCCGTCGAACTGGGAATTGTCGGTGGCAAGAGCCTCCGGTGTGGTAAAATATTTTATTGAAGAAGGTATTGAAGCAGAACGACTTAAAGCGTCGGGCTATGCCGATACCAAGCCGGTAGTGCCACATGTGGATGAAGAAGGCAGGAATATTATTGAGAACAGAGCCCTCAACAGAAGAATTGTTGTACGTATTTATTATCAATTGGCAACAAACTGATTTTTTAGGCACTAATCCGACAGTGCTTCAGTTATTGAAGCAAAAATGCCTATGAAAATACTATTACTTTCGCTGTCACTACTTTTTTTCGGGATTCAACAAGTACACGCTCAATCCATATCCGACTCAACCACTACCAGTATATTTTCGTCCAAAGCTCTATATCAGTCAGATGTTTTAAGGGCGTTATCAGGACTCGCACCGGGGCTCATAATTCACTCTACAGGTGGAGTTTCCGGAACAGGGACAAATCCTGTTTTTCGAAGCTATTCGAGCTTAAATGCGCCCAGCAATCCATTAATAATAGTTGATGGCGTCAGGTTTGATGGGGCAAATAATCATAATAGCAGCGCATTTAACGGAGGAGGTTCTCTAGTTACTCCAAACCGATCTTTCGATCTTCATCCTTCCGAAATTGTTTCGGTGAATGTTTTAAGCTCACTAGAAGGTACATTTTTGTACGGCGAAGAAGCCACAAATGGAGTTATTGAAATTACAACCAGAAGAAACGCAATCGATTTAACCAGAGAAGGCTACGAGCTTACAATAGATCAAAGTGTTTATTCCACGAGTATGTCGAGCCGACCGGATTATCAAAACCAATTTGGAATGGGTTTTAACGGTCAATATGGTCCATTTTTTAGTTCCTGGGGAGCCTCTTTTGATAGCCGGGATCCTGCAGATTTTCCATCCAATTTTAATGGACTGGATAACGATGGTGCTGTATTAGTAGATCATCCTTATGGTTTTTACAATTTCACAAGTGATGGTGCTCCTGATTATGCCACCGAAGTGTATCGCTATGAAGCAAGAGAAACCCCTACCGATGCTTACTTCAGAAATGGTATTGGAAGTCGTTCATTTATAGATTTGAATTACAAAAAAGGGAGCACTTCCTGGAGTTTCAATTACGCCGGAAATCAGGAAGAAGGCTTTACGCCCAACAATGCTTTTCTTAAAAACAGTTTTGGAAGCTCCGTTAAGTATCAACTTTTAGATAATGTACATGGTACATCAAGTTTACAGTTTTTATTTACGGATGTTAAAATGCCACCCTTATCGGCAGGAAGTGGAAGTGGAGTTGTAGAAGGTGGAGCAACAACAGGAGCATTCACCTACCTGTTTTTTACTCCGAGGTCTATCGACTTAGCACTACCAAATAGTTCGCCCGATAATAATGGCTTTACCTATTACCGCCCGGATATAATTCATCCTGTTTGGTTTGCAAATAATGCCTCAACCACTAATGAAACCAATCGCATACTGGGTAAAACTGCCCTTCATTTTACTCCCTCAGATCGATTTCAATTCAACTACACCTATACATTTGATAGTTACGATGAGAATCAGGAGTACAAGCTAAATCCTACGGGGACTTTCAACTTTCCTTATGTATTAGGGCTCTACCAAACCATTGAAATTGATCGAACGCTTCTCGATAATTTTGCACTTGCTACGTATCGTCCAAATTTAGGGAATAGGCTCTTTGCAGAAGTGCGACTCGGTGGGCATTATATGAGCGAAAATATTAATGAAAAAGGGCTGGAAAGCACCGATATACGAGAGTATGGTGTTTTTGAACACGATAATTTTAGGGTTCAAAGCTCTACGAATTCATTTACCAACGAGTTGATGGAAAGAGAGTTTGAACGCCGATCGTTTGGTGCATTTGGCTCGATGGAGTTAGAGCTTGATCGATGGATATATACTGATGTTGGCGTTCGCAGGCAGTGGAATCAATCGCTGCATCAACAAGATATGAATGCGGTTTATCCTTACGTCACTTTTGGTGTAATTCCATCAAATGTGCTGGTGGATAATGACGAAATCCTGAGCAATTTAGATTTCTCATTTTCTTATTTCACATCAGGCAGATCGATTTTAACAGAACTTGAAATTTTAGTACAAGATCGGCCCAGTGTTGGGTTAAACGATGAGTTAAAACCAGAAAGATCAATTGAAAAACAAGTTGCGGCAACGGTCGGTCTATTTAAAGATCGAATTTCTTTCTCCGGGAAATATTATCAAAGAATACATACCGATTTAATCTCCAGAATTGCTGTAAATCCTACACAAGGCTTCGGCTCGATACTCGATAATTTACTCGAAATGGAAGTAGAGGGCTTTGATGCTCAGGCGGTATTAGTACCACTCGAAGGAAAAGTTAATTGGAAGATTATTTCGAATTTTAGCACCACCAAAGCAGACGTTAAAGAATACACAGGTACTTTTAATGCAATTCAATTAGGAAATAGCCAATCTTTTCGGGGAAATCTGGCTCAGGTTAATGAACCTTATCTAAGCATGTATGGTAGTACCGTTTTACGGGTTACAAGTGATATTCAGAGGGCAGATCCCAATATGAGATCTGTTCCCATTGGCACACCAATTATCGATAATAATGGAAATTACCTTACCGATCAGAATGATATTATCGGAAACCCAATACCCGACTGGAATCTCTCTACCTTACAACAAGTACGGTACAAGAACCTAAGCTTTTCTATTCAGATTGATTATCAAAGAGGGGGCGACATGTACAGTAGCTGGATTAGTTCACTGGTTGGAAGGGGTTTAATTTCATCAACGCTCGACAGAGAAGAGACATTTATTATTGAAGGTGTAAAATTTGATGGTACTCAGAACGATATTGAGATCAGTAAGCAACAATACTATTTCAGTAATCTGGGGTTTGGCCCCGATGAATTGAGAGTTTATGATATGACTCATTTACGCATTTCTCATATCGGGTTTTCATATCAAGTTCCGCAGCAATGGATTACAAAAACAGGGTTTAAAGAGGTAATTATTTCCTTTTCGGTAGAAAATGCCTTTCTGAAAATGTACAATATTCCAGAAGGTACAGGTTTTGATCCGAACGTAAACTCGAATGGGGCAGGACTTAACAATCTAGGTTTTGAATACTTAACCGGTCCCGGTGCTCGTAGATTCGGTGGTTCGTTACGAGTTCGCATATAATTGGCACACAAGTTGTACTTAAGATCTCAGAATTCGACCGATAAATTAGAGGTACGGTAGAAGAACCAAATTTTGAGAGGGCCAGATGATGGAAAGAGATATTCGAAATATTATGATGCAGTTGGAAATGCTGTTGGAGGAATACCCTGAAGCAAAATTCTACATTTATAATGGAATTAGAACTATGGTTTCAGATTTACTCAACTCTGTAGACTGCATTGACGACTTGAGAGAAGAGTCGTAAACGTTTTGTGTTAAGAACCCCTGATACCCCTCGGCTCGCTTTTTTGATTGTGCGAGCCGTATTGATAGATGACCCCAAAAGCCTCACTGGAAAGTGAGGCTTTTTCTTTTTTCAATTCTTCGTGATCTATCAGGTTTTGCTTCTTGGTGTTGCTTATAAACAAACATATGTTGATCATTTGCATTTATAATTAAGTAATGGCTAGCACACCAAGCATAGAAATCCTTCTCTCCAAATATTTTAAACCCGAAGCAGAACGGGTATTAAAAGAACATCCTGAGCTTATAAATCAGGTTTTACCCATCTGTTTAACCAACGAAGCTCCAATGTGCTGGCGCGCAGCATGGGTAGCCCGAACTGTAATTGAAGAAAATGACGCAAGAGTTCGCCCCTACATCGATAAAATACTTGATGTATTACCTGAAAAAGAGGATGGTCATCAACGCGAATTGATGAAGTTACTTCAACGCATGAAGTTAAGCGACGATCAGGAAAGTATTTTATACGACCAATCTGTTACAATTTGGGAATCGGTTCGTAAAAAACCTTCGGTTAGATATACTGCCTTCGAACATATTATTAATATGGTATATAAGTATCCCGAGCTGGAGCAGGAACTAGACGCAATCACTCAGCCTCAATATCTGAATTCATTAAGTCCGGGAGTTAAAGCCGGCGTATTCAAATCTCTCTCAAAGTTAAAAAAGAGCATGGAATAGCTCGATTCAGAGTATTATTTATCGCTAACAATAACTTATCTGTATAAAAAAACTGCCTTTCCTTTTTGCGAGCTTCCTGCCATATTCCTTCGCACTTAATTAATCGGGCTTTGTATGATTCTTTCTACCATCGATTGGGGAATTCTTGGTTTATTCTTTATAACGCTGTTAGCTATTGGATGGTGGGCTTCAAAATCGGCCGGGAAAAATACGAAAGAGTTTTTTTTAGGTGGCAGAAATATGCCGTGGTGGTTATTGGGGATTTCAATGGTAGCAACCACCTTTTCTGCAGATACACCAAATCTTGTTACAGGGTTAATCAGAGAAAATGGAGTGGCAAAAAATTGGGTGTGGTGGGCTTTTTTGATAACAGGATTGGTCACTGTATTTATTTATGCAAAACTTTGGCGACGATCTGAACTTACTACCGATCTGGGAATGTACGAACTTAGATATGGTGGAAAGGCGGCTTCATTTTTAAGGGGATTTCGGGCCTTATATCTGGGAGTATTGTTCAACTGTTTAATCATGGGTACTGTTACTCTCGCGGCCATTAAAATTGGATCGGTGATGTTCGGCTTGCAGCCAATAACCATTGTAATCAGCCTTTCGGTAATAGTCGTTTTTTACTCTGCATTGGGCGGAATAAAAGGGGTGATTTGGGCAGATTTTTTTCAGTTCGGGATTTCTATGTTTGGTGCCATTTACGCAGCTTATGTAGTTATTCAACAACCGGAAATTGGTAGTCTTTCCAATTTAATATCACATCCCAATGTTGTTGATAAAATCAGCTTTTTTCCTGATCTGTCTAATCCATCTATACTCATAAGTATGTTCATTATTCCCATTGCTGTACAATGGTGGGCGGTTTGGTATCCCGGTTCAGAACCCGGTGGAGGTGGCTACATCGCGCAACGAATGTTAGCGGCAAAAGACGAGGAAAATGCGATGGGAGCAACCTTGTTATTCAATGTTGCACACTATGCACTTCGGCCATGGCCTTGGATAATTGTTGCATTGGGATCGTTGATTTTATATCCCGATCTGATGAGTATAAAGCAAGAATTTCCAAATATTGCCGATCAATATCTTGGCGATGATATCGCCTATCCCGTAATGCTAACCAAATTAGGTCCCGGTTGGTTAGGCTTGGTTGTGGCTTCTTTAATCGCGGCATTTATGTCTACGATTTCAACACATTTAAATTGGGGAGCCTCTTATCTGGTAAGTGATTTTTACCAACGCTTTGTTCGTCCTGAGGCTTCAGAAAAAGAGCTGGTGCAAACAGGCCGGGTTGCTACGATTATTTTAATGATCTTTTCCGCATCACTTGCTCTAACAATTCTGGAAGATGCCACCCAAGCCTTCGATCTTTTATTACTATCCGGGGCAGGTTCAGGAGCCATTTATTTATTGCGCTGGTTTTGGTGGAGAATTAATGCATGGACCGAAATCGCAGCTATGATTTCAGCTACTATTGTAGCTATTGTACTAGTTTTTTGGGTGCCAGACGAAATTGTAGCAACCACGCTCATCGATGGTTCAACGGTAAAGCTTCTTATCGCTGTTTGCATTACCACGCTGGTTTGGATTGGTACTACTTTTGTTACAAAACCCGAATCGATGGAAGTATTAATCAGCTTCTATAAAAAAGTACATCCGGGCGGACCGGGTTGGCAAAAAGTAATTGACAGTGCTAAACAAGCTAATGTAGAACTCGATGTCGATAATACTTCTTGGGATTTACCTATTAGTTTGTTGAATGTATTTTTAGGCTGTATCGGAATTTATTCGGCGTTATTTGCCATTGGGTATTTTGTATATGGAAATTTTGGAATGGGACAGATTTTCGCCGGAATATTTGGAATGTCGATTTACTTCATGTTACGAACATGGCCCAAAATGAATCTTGAATAATTAAAACAATTACAATGGATCGAAAAACATTTGTTAAAACCAGTACCGTTGCCACAGTTGGCACTGTATTAGGTGCACCAGCAGTATTGAAAGCAAAACAGCGATCATCTAACACCATAAGAATCGGGTTTATTGGAACAGGATTACGAGGGCGAAATCATGTGAATAATATACTGGCTACTGAAGGAGTAGACTGTCCTGCCTTTTGTGATATCGACCCGGATGCCGTTGACAAAACAATGGCCATGTTCGAAGAAAAGAATAAACCGAAACCGACTGTCTATTCCGCAAACGAATATTCCTACCAGGAAATGCTGGCTAAAGAAGACCTAGATGGTGTAATAATTTCAACCAATTGGCGATGGCATACAGCAATGTGTATTGCCGCGATGGAAGAGGGTGTTTATGCAGGAGCCGAAGTTTCCGGTGCATTTTCGGTGGATGAATGCTGGGAACTGGTAAATTGCCATGAAAGAACCGGAACCCATTTAATGTTTCTTGAAAATGTATGCTATCGCCGTGATGTGATGGCGGTATTAAACATGGTTAGGGATAATATTTTTGGCGAATTGGTGCATTTTAGAGGGGGTTATCAACATGATTTGCGAACAGTAAAGTTTAATGACGGTAATGGCGGTTTAATTTATGGTGATGGAAGCTATGGCGAGGCAAGATGGCGAACAGCCCATTCTGAACATCGGAATGGAGATTTGTACCCGACACATGGTTTAGGACCAATAGCTACATATATTGATATGAACCGCGGCAATCGATTAGTCTCGGTATCATCGCACGCAACTAAGGCAAGGTCGCTAAAGCACTTTGCCCAAAATCACCCTGATGGAGGCGAAAATCATCCGTATACAAAAATAAACTGGAAGCTGGGCGACATCGTAACATCTACCATTACTACCGCTCGCGGAGAAACGATCATTTTAACCCACGATACAAATTTACCACGACCCTATTCACTGGGTTTTAGAGTGCAGGGTGTAAATGGTCTCGCCGAGTTCGATTATTACACAAAACGTGTACACGTTGAAGGCATTTCAGAATCGCACCGCTGGGATTTTGGGAATGAATGGTTCGAAAAATACGATCACGAGCTTTGGAAGAAATATGGAGAAGAGGCCGTTGGTGGAGGTCATGGAGGAATGGATTTCTTCCTCGATCGAGCCTTTGTAGAAAGTGTTCGTCGCGGAATAGAACCTGTGTTAGATGTATACGATGCGGCCGTAATGCGAGTAATTACACCGCTTTCTGAAATTTCGATTCAAGAGGGAGGAACACCTCAGCCAATTCCCGATTTTACCGAAGGAAAATGGATAACACGTAACCCTGTATTTGGTCTTGGAGACCTCTAAAACAATAATATGTCAGCAACATTAGTAATTTTGGCGGCCGGATTAGGCAGCCGTTATAAAGGATTAAAACAAGTAGACTCATTTGGCCCAAGTGGTGAACAACTGTTCGATTACACCGTTTACGATGCCATACGTGCCGGTTTCGATCAGGTAGTTTTTGTAATCAGGAAAGCATTTTCCGTCGATTTCGAACAATCTGTAAACAGAAAATTTGCCCACAAAATTGATGTTCGATTTGTGTATCAAGAGCTGGATAATTTGCCAGAAGGTTGTACACCTGTGCCCGGTAGAGAAAAACCGTGGGGAACCGGTCATGCACTCTGGGTAACAAAAGATGTGGTATCATCCCCATTTTGTATGGTAAATGCCGACGACTTTTATGGCGGTAAAGCCATTAAACAAATGCACGATTTACTACAAACTTTCGAACCGGGCGAGATGAATGCCGGAATGGTAGGTTATCTTTTAGACGACACACTTTCTGATTTTGGGAGTGTATCGAGAGGGATTTGTGATATTGAACGAGGCAACTTGAATGGAATTGAGGAGCATACTCAGATCGAGAAGAAAGAAGATCAAATAATTTCAGTTCGAGAAGAAGGCGAGTACGTTTTGCCGCCAGATACTATTGTGAGTATGAATTTAATGGGGTTTTCACCGGCTGTTTACTCATTGATGGAAGAAATGTTCAAAGCCTTTTATTATGAAAGTAAGCATCAGTTAAAAGCTGAGTTTTACGCCCCGCAGATTTTGAAAGAACTCATCGATCGAGGTGTACAAGTGCCTGTAACTGCTACCGACTCGAGTTGGTTTGGAGTTACTTACCCCGAAGATAAAGCTGAGGTTCAGAGAAATATTCAAAAACGTATACAAGAGGGTGAATACCCGGCGCAACTGTGGGAATAGAAGCATCGATCAAAACTTTGGCCGGTAAATTTGATGTGCCGCTCAGTATCGAATCCATTACTTCGATTAAAAGCGGGCACATCAATAGTACATATCACTTAAAAAACGCGTTGCCCAACCAACCCGATGTTATTCTTCAAAAGGTAAATCAACAGGTATTCGAGAATGTGAAGCACCTTATGGAAAATCAGGTGTTGGTAACGGAACATATTCAAAATCAAGAGAAATATCGAAATTTAGTAGCGCCGCTAATTCCAACCAAACAAGGCAAATATTGGTTAGAATATGAAGGTGAAGTGTGGAGAATGCACATCTTCATCAAAAATAAAAAGACGTTCGAAACGCCTAAATCTGCCGAAATATGTAGGAAAGCGGGACAAACCTACGGCACTTTTTTAAAAGCGTTGGCCGAAATACCGGCCGCAAAGATACACACGCATATACCCGATTTTCATAACATTCGGTTTCGGCTGAGGCAATTAGATCTAGCGGTTGAAAGGTGTGATGAAACCCGGATTGCTAATGTAGAATCGGTATTATCAGAAATCGAAAACTATCGGCAGGAAATGTGCTCGCTTTTTGATACCGCAACTAATGGGGGCTTTCCGATTCGAATTCTTCACAATGATACCAAATTAAGTAATGTGCTTATTGGCACAGAAGAACTGGGAACAGTGATTGATATGGATACCATCATGCCCGGTTTTGTGTTTTATGATACCGGCGATGCTCTTCGATCGATCGCAGTAAATACAAAAGAAGATGACCCGAATCTGGGCGCAATTCGTATGAATCCAGATTACATAAACGCATTTATAGATGGATATGTAGATGGCACCGAAGGGATTTTAACCGACCTTGAACAGAAAAGCATACCTCATTCCGGAGGGTATATGGCTTATATTATGGCAGTTCGGTTTTTGACCGATTATCTGAATGGAAATGTCTATTACTCAATTTCTTATCCCGAGCACAATGTAGATAGAGCTAACAATCAGTTGAAAGTATGCAGTTTGTTTTCATCGTTAGATATTTAGTACTATCAAAATCCGCAAACAGTAATAGAGGAAACCCAACTGCGTAATGAATTCGTTGTTTAACACTAGCATGCGATTTGAAAGCTATTCTACCGAGCATTTTGTAGTGTTAACCGTTTTTCTGGCAACATTTATTCTTTTTTTGAGATGGATGAAACCTCGAACAGAAGAAGCTCAACGCAAAATGCTGTTACTGATTTCTATAACATTGGCAAGTATGCAATTGGCTAAAATCCCTCTAAATGTATACACCAATACCTTCGATGTTACCAAAGACATTCCTTTACATATGTGTAATTTTTTGCCTTTTGTAATGATTTGGATTTACGCCACTAAAAGTAGGGTGATTTGGGCAACCACTTTTTTTTGGGTGATTTTAGGAGTTTCTCAAGCCAATTTTACTCCCTCGGTACAATACTCGTTATTTCATTATGATGCCATCCGCTACTGGAGCGTGCATTTGGGATTAGTGGTGTTGGCACTTTATCCTGCCATTGGTTGGAAATGGACGCTGGAATTTAAAGATGTAGCGCGAACATTGATTGCCATCAATGGAGTTGCGATTGTTATTTATGGGTTTAATCTACTTCTGGGAAGTAATTACTTATATATAATGGGAAAACCACCTGGAACTACCTTTTTTAGCATCCTACCACCTTGGCCCACCTATATTTTAGTGTTGGAAGGAATCATAGTAGTGTGGTCGATGCTACTGGTGGTATTATTTAAAGGCTTAAACAGGTGGAATGGCCGCATCAACAGTAAACGCCTAGTTCCATTATCACAATGATTGAAAAGAAAAGAGTTCTCTATTTGGCAACCATTACCTGTCCTTTCTGTTCGGCTAAAAGTGAAGAGGAGATGAGGGATAATGCTTGTCAGTTTTTTTGGGAGTGTCCGGCATGCAAGCGGTTGGTGAAGCCAAAAAAAGGGGATTGTTGTGTTTTTTGTTCGTACTCTGAGACACCGTGTCCACCTATTCAAAAAAACGAATCGTGTTGTTAATGGGAATAGGTATAAAAGCGATTAAATTAATAGAATAAAGTATCCTCATTATTCGTATTTCAAGCCTACGCAATAAGCGGAATTATTCTAAAAGCATGATAAAGCCACCAATTGAGTCTATGATAAAATCAACTACTGTATTTAGTGCGATAATACTTGTGTTGTTGATAACTATGGCAAGCTGCGATACAGAACGCGTAATCAATCCCTTTGAGGAGTCGATTGGCTCTTATTCGGTGTATGGAGCCGTAGAGTTGAATGAAGATAAAAACCTGATTCGGATCAGAGATGTGAGTATCCCTTTTCTTGCCGATTCCAGTGTTGGCTATAACGATATCGATGTTTCACTAAAAGAAGTTGAAACAGGTAGAAACATTGGCTTACGCGACACAACCATCAACTACAACGGTAATTACACATTAAACTTTATCATCCAAGAAGATCTTCAACCACGGGTAGCCTACACCTTTGAAATCAGTTATGAAAACGAAGAAATCGTGTACTCAACCTTTACAATGCCGGGAGTTGGAACTCTTAGAATTAACCGAGATCCTGTTCAGGATTGTTATCATAAAGTTCGCTTTACTTGGGATAATGTGCTTGCGCCCGAATACGTTTTAGCTGAAGCCGGAGTAAATTATAATGGACAAACATTTTGGGGTGAAGTTGAACGAGTTGATGAACCCGATCATGTGCCCGGCACCAACACCATGGATATGGAACTTACCGTTCGAAATTTATTGGTAGACATCTTTCCCCCACCCATTGGAGGTGAAGGCGCATCGAATACACCCCCGGAGTTTTGGAAACCCGAAGTGGAATGTCATCAACTAGATAACAATGAAATATATATTCGATATATCCATTTTGGACCGGAATGGGAACAATTTGAAGAAACGGACTACTACGTTTTTGATATGCTGGATTCGGGACAAATAGAAAATGGGATCGGCTTTTTAGGCGGTATTCGTCGTGGAATACTAACTTTTTCTGTCGATGATTTGAACTAACAAAAAACCCCAGTAGGGATCAGCTACTGAGGTTTTACATAAAGGACGCCTATCATTATCAGGCTTGTTTCAGCTTATTTTATCAGAGCCATTTTCTTGGTGAAATGAACATCACCTGCATCCAATCTATAAAAATAGACTCCGCTTGATAAGTTCTGTGCGTTAAAGTTGATTTGCTTCAAACCCGGCGCCAACTGCTCACCATTAACCAGTGTTTCCACCACTTGCCCGAGCAGATTAAAAACCTGAAGAGTTACTGTTTCGGTAGAAGAAAGTTCAAAGATAATAGTTGTAGAAGGGTTGAATGGATTCGGATAATTTTGATACAATTGAATCGCAGCCGGTCCCTCAGATTCGGATTCCGTGTTAACTCCAAATTCATCAACAATTACTGCAACTTCTATGGTGGTGCTTTTTGAATTATTCGTAGCCGTGAGGTCAATGAATTTGTTCTGACCTTCATCTACAACCCAAAGAAGACGACGAGTTTCCGGATCAAAAGTAGCGCTCGTCGGCAAGTTCTCAACAGTTAATGTTGGGATTGTCATATCAGGATTATGCGCACTAATGATGATATCCAATGTGTCACCAATTTCTGCAAATAATGGTCCCGGATTAACAGCAGCGGGCATACTATGTTGTACAATAATGCTCCGGTCGGAAGTATACTCTGTGCTGTAATAGGCATACTGAGTAATTGGTGAGCCTTCGTCGTGCATCATGAAGCCGGTTTTAACGAAATCATGAATCTCGGGCGACCATTCGAAATTAAGGGAATAGAACGATTCTTCATCAAAGTACATCAGCGATTTGTAACCGTTGGTGGTGTCGCCATCCTCCGTAAAGTAAAAGTTCATATCACCTGCTAACTCACCGGATTCATCCAATAAGGTATGCCATTCTGATTGCAGAAAAAGACTTCCTAAACTGTAAGAATATTGATAATATCGATTTACGGTTTCAAAGTAGTCGTTATTGATGAGCGCATACTCAATGGTATTTTTGCTCATTAATGTCATTTCATTGTTAATTCGACTTAAGCTTTGAATCTCGATAAGATTTTCCATTCCATCGTTGATATAGATGGTTTTATGAGTGATTTCCCCAACAATCATTGAATCGGCTTGCTGATCGTGAACTACGTCGTAGGTGATTACGGAATCCATAATCATCTGCCCTTCGACGAACACAGAAGGATGATCATAAGTACGGGAATAAGTGTCGAGCACCCATTCGCCGTTTTCGTAGTAGTACCCTTTCGCCTCAGCAAAATCGTCGGTTTCAATAAATGCACTGCTATCGGATGGCACCAAGCCGTCTTTCGTATCATTTAGATAATGAGTTACCGAATAAACCACTTCACCATGCTCATCGAGCTGCTGAAAATGACGATTCCAATAATGGAGTTGTCCACCTGTATAAGATTTGTATTCATATAAAGTATGATCGTCCATTTCTTCAAAGTAATTCTCATTCGAGATTAAATAATCCAGTACCGCTTCATCATACCTAAATGTTTTGCTCCAATGTTTACTGTTGTCTTCTGATTCGAAGCTCAAATTGCGCGTATTTTTTTTCCACCCCGAATCTTGCCGATACACTTCTGTAAATATTTCCTTAGTTGCATCTTCTGATGGCGGGTAGATATAAACATACTTATCTCCATAGGTTGGTGTGCCTTCAATATCTAATCGCGTATTTATCGTACTGTCGATGCGCATATCGCGTATCCAATCGATACCGGAAAACACAAACTCCCATCGAGCTGAATCTTTATCCCAATTATATGTTTTTATGTTCCGTGTAAAGTCATTGGGAGTTCCGATGTCATAATTCTGGCTGAAACCTAATGGATAATACAGGGTTGAATTATGATCAGCCATTTCATCGTACGACCAAGTAGTGTCAGGATCGAAAGAAAAATCGTGGTTAAACAGCTCAGCCGGAGCAAACTTGGCACGCGATCCAGGCAATTCCATTGGTAAATCACTTCGTAGCTCAAATAATATCTGGTGCGTAGAAGCCGGGTTAATCTCAGAATTGCTTAATGTTTCTTGGGATACTGCAGAGATCTGTGCCAATAGAATAACGGGGTACAACGACATCCACAGCAGCATTAGTTGCTTCTTCATGTCTTCTCCTGTATTAGTTCTGTACCATATACAGGCTTACCCTTTATTTATGAAGAAAAAATGAAGGGAGAATCGAAATCAAAAAAAAGCCAAAAAATATTTCAATAAGTGGCTAAGCATGTTGCTTTGGGGTATCATCCAATATTGAACACAAAACCCTTAGATTTATGAAATTTCGATTTCCCACACCATATACCGTGTTGATGGGAGTAATTGTTTTCGCAGCAATAGCAACATGGATTCTTCCCGCCGGTAATTACAGTACACTGGAATACAACTCGGTTTCGGATGTCTTTGAAATCAGTTCTCAGAATGGGGTCGAAACCATGCCTGCCACCGAAGTAAACCTCGAAGAACTGAACATAACCATTGGTTTAGAAACTTTTACCAGTGGCGATATTAGCCGCCCCGTTTCTGTACCGGGAACCTATGAACAAGTGGAGGCTGCTCCACAAGGACTTATCGCAATTTTTATGGCGCCCATTAAAGGAATGTATGCCGTAATCGATATTGTGTTGTTGGTGTTAGTGATTGGAGGGTTTATCGGCGTATTCAATAATTCCGGCGCTTTGGATAAAGGAATTGCTGCGCTGGCATCAAAACTACAAGGCAGAGAAAGTGTGCTCATCATTCTGGTAACTTCGCTGATTGCATTAGGCGGAACCACCTTTGGGATGGCCGAAGAAACCCTGGCTTTTTACCCGATTTTAGTTCCGGTTTTTCTTGCCGCCGGATACGATTTACTTGTACCTGTTTCCGTGATTTATATCGGATCGAGTATTGGAACCATGGCAAGTACCGTAAATCCATTTGCAACCATCATTGCCTCTAATGCCGCCGGAATTAACTGGACCATCGGTCTGTCAAGCAGGCTAGCTTTATTAGTGCTTGGCACAATGTTTTGCATCGGTTACATCGTTCGTTATGGCAAAAAAGTAAAAGCAGATCCAACGCAGTCACTGCTTCATGGTCTTGACTTGAAAAGCCCGTTTAAACACATTCACCTAAACAAAAATGCCGAACCGCTTGAGCTCAAAACCATCTTATTACTCCTGTTATTTGGCGGAACGTTTGTGTTGATGATTATCGGAGTTTCGCAATGGCACTGGTGGCTCACCGAAATGACCACTCTCTTCGTAATTGCTTCTATATTGATGGGTTTTCTGCAACGTACCGGCGAGCAAGCTTTCATCAAAGAGTTTATCCGAGGCGCCAAAGATTTGCTCGGCGTTTGTTTTATCATTGGGATTGCCCGTGGCGTTACTATCATAATGAATGATGGCAAAATATCGGATACCATTTTGTATGAATCCGTGCAAATTGTACAGGGCATGTCTGGTTTTGCATTTCTACCGGCATTGTTTGTTGTCTTTTTTGTGATGGGATTCTTTATCTCAAGCTCTTCGGGATTGGCCGTAGTTTCCATGCCCATCATGAGTTCGCTCTCTCAAATAATCGGCGTTCCAACCGAGGAAATAGTAAATGCCTACCAATTTGGCTTTGGGTTGATGCTTTTTATCACTCCGGCAGGTTTAGTGCTTCCATCGCTTGCCATGGTGAATGTTAGCTACAATACCTGGCTGAAATTTATCTGGCCATTACTTCTGATGCTGGCAGCTCTCAGTATTCTCATTCTTTGGGCCGGCTTATTGCTCTAGCTCTTAGTGAGTTAAGTATCAGGTTCGCCAAATTTAAAACTGCGTAAAAGCCCTCGGAAAAATTGCATCTTTTGCGAAATTACAGGTAGTTCTGTGAATTAAGAATGAAGGGATCACAACTACTAACTACAATCAAAGGATACAATCATGAAGAAACTCTCTAAGTTCGGGTTGATGATTGTTCTGAGCATTTTTACCACCATTAGTTTTGCTCAGGATAAATCGATCATCGCTACCACTAATTACGGGGCACTGGAATTACGCAATGTAAGTACCGGCTTCGCATCCGGGCGTATTGCCGACATCGCCATTCATCCCCACGACGATAACGTTTGGTACGTTGCCGTTGGATCGGGGGGCGTTTGGAAAACTGAAAATGCCGGTGTTACCTGGAAACCCATTTTTGATGATCAGCCTTCCTATTCAATCGGAAGCGTAACCATCGATCCTTCAAACCCGCACATTATTTGGGTTGGCACCGGTGAAAATGTAGGCGGCCGACACGTTGGTTTTGGCGATGGAGTGTACAAAAGCGAAGATGGCGGAATGAGTTGGAAAAATATGGGACTCGAAGCCAGCGAGCATATCTCCAAAGTAGTGGTTCATCCCGAAAACTCTGACGTAGTTTGGGTGGCAGCACAAGGTCCGCTATGGAATAGTGGCGGCGAACGCGGTTTATACAAATCTACCGATGGCGGCCAAAGCTGGAATAAAACACTGGGCGATGACGAATGGGTTGGAGTAACCGATCTGGTTCTGGATCCCAGAAATCCGGATGTAATGTATGCAGCTACCTGGCAAAGACACCGAAATGTTGCTGCATATATGGGTGGCGGACCGGGATCAGGAATTCATAAATCTACCGATGGTGGAAACACCTGGAAGCCATTAAAGAGAGGAATTCCGGGATCCAATCTTGGAAAAATAGGTCTGGCAATCTCGCCACAAAATCCTGACATCGTGTATGCTGCCATCGAGCTGGATCGTACCAAAGGCGGTCTGTTTATGTCAGAAGATCGTGGCGAAAGCTGGAAGAAAATGTCGGATATGGTTTCCGGTGGAACCGGCCCGCATTACTATCAGGAATTGTATGCTTCGCCGCATCACTTCGGGCGCATTTATTTGATGAACGTTCGAACCATTGTTTCTAACGATCATGGACGAACGTACAGCAACTTGCCTGAGCGCGATAAACACTCCGATAATCACGCACTCGCTTTCCGAGCAGATGATCCCGATTATTTACTAATGGGATCGGATGGAGGTGTGTACGAAACCTTCGATCATGGCGATAACTGGAGATACATCCCGAATTTACCGCTCACACAATACTACAAAGTTGCGGTAGACGACGAAAAACCGTTTTACAACATGTACGGCGGAACGCAAGACAACGGAACGCACGAAGGACCTTCCAGAACCGATTTATCGCACGGAATCCGTAACACCGACTGGAAGCACATTTTATTTGCTGATGGCCACGACGTTGCCACCGAGCCGGGCAATCCGAATATTGTATACGGCGAAACCCAACAAGGTGGTTTGCACAGGATAGATCGAGTTTCAGGTGAGCGCACTTTTGTTCAGCCGCAACCACTGGAAGGTGATGATTTTGAACGCTACAATTGGGATGCCCCAATTTTAATCAGCCCGCACAGCCCGACTCGAGTTTATTTTGCATCGCATCGAGTTTGGAAATCGGAAGATCGCGGCGATAGCTGGACTCCCATTTCCGGTGATTTAACCCGCGACGAAGAGCGCATTACCTTACCAATTATGGGGCGGCAGCAAAGCTGGGATAACGCCTGGGATGTAAACGCGATGTCGAACTACAACACCATTACTTCGTTGGGAGAATCTCCTTTGGTTGAAGGATTAATCTACGTTGGTACCGACGATGGCATAATTCAGGTTACCGAAGATGGTGGCGAGAACTGGAGAAAGCTGGAAGTGGGTAATATTCGCGGAATTCCCGAAACAGCCTTTGTGAATGACATCAGAGCGGATTTACACGATGAAAATACCGTGTACGCTGCACTCGATAATCATAAATATGGAGATTTTAAGCCGTACTTGATCAAAAGTACCGATCGTGGTAAGTCATGGAAATCCATCGCAGGGAATATCCCTGATCGCCATTTAGTGTGGAGAATGGTGCAGGATCATGTGCAACCAAATCTTCTTTTTGCGGCTACCGAATTCGGAATTTTCTTTACGGTTGATGGTGGCAATGAATGGGTAGAATTAGATGGCGGAGCTCCAACCATTTCCTATCGTGATATCACCATTCAGCGACAACATGACGACTTAGTTGCGGCATCTTTCGGTCGTGGTTTCTTTGTATTGGATGATATTTCGCCGTTACGATCGGTAAGTGAATCTCTACTCAATCAGGAAGCGGCATTAATTTCTGCTCGCGATGCATTCTGGTATCTGCCGAGAAGCGTTGAGATTGATCCCGGTGCCTCGTTCTATACCGCGGAAAACCCTGATTTCGGAGCAATGTTCACCTACTACTTGAAAGACGGATTATCATCGATGAAAGCTGATCGGGTGAAATATGAAAAAGCAATCGAAGAGGGAGAAGATATTCCATTCCCTGGTTGGGATGCTTTGGATGCCGAAATGCGTGAAGTAGCGCCTTATATTCGAATTACCATTAAAGATATGGACGGACAAGTAGTGCAACGTGTGAAAGGCAGCGCCCGAAAAGGGATGAACCGCGTAAATTGGGATTTACGACTTCCATCAAAAAATATCATTGAATTAGGTCAATCCTATGGCGGAGGCGGCTGGTTTGGTGGTGGCTTTATGGCCGTTCCGGGAACGTACACCGCAACACTTTCGAAAGTGGAAAACGGCGAAGTGACCGATTTAAGCGAACCCATGGAATTTGACGTAGTTCCACTGCGCGAAGGAACGCTTGATGGAGCAGATTACGATGAAATGGTAGCTTTCCAGAATGATGTGATCGAGCTTCAACAAGCGCTTACTGCCTTCGAAAACGATGTAGAAAAGCACATCGATATGGTGAAAGCGATGCAAACAGCCTATGCGAGAGCCGATCAGGAAAACACCGCCCTCGAAAAGCAATTGCACGATACCCACATGGATTTGTTGGAGTTGATGGAAAAACTGGATGGAAGCGAAGCCAAAAACGAAATCGGCGAACGCAATCCGCCATCACCATCCGATCGAATGTTTGTTGGCATTCGGGCCATGTTCACCAGCCTGTATGGACCAACCGAAATGCATAAACAAATGATCGAAATTGGTAACAACGAGTTCGACGCCATGAAAGGCGGACTCAACTCCATCGCCAATCGGTTTGCACAATTCGAGCGACAACTAACCGCCATTGGCGCCCCTCCCATTCAGGAGTAAAACACAGTTGTAGTTTTAACCCAAATTCTAAAAAGCTTCGCGGAGAGATCTGCGAAGCTTTTTTTGGTTCGTGAAATTAATCGTGCTTTAAAAGTACTCAATTAGGCGAATGACTGATTTGGAATCAGAAAACTACCCATTACCCTTCAACGACAACAAGTGCCTTGCTTGGGTCTGAATTTGTTCGAGGTACATCCGCACTTTTTCTTCGTCTTGATTGAGTAAGTCGGAAGTGTCGCAAGAGAGTAGAAGCTCGCCGTTTTGGAGAAATACTACTTCATCCGCAATGTCGATGGCATCATAAATATCGTGGGTGACGAACATCACTGAAATAGACAATAACTTCGCGATTTTTCGTATTTCTTTTCGAAGGGTAGATTTTGTGATCAGATCCAGGTTACTGAACGGTTCGTCGAGCAATAATAAATCAGGTTTTACAGCCAGCGTGCGTGCAATAGCAACGCGCTGTTTTTGTCCGCTACTCAATTCATGCGGATATTTCTTCTCCTTGCCACTCAGTTTGATCAACTTGATGAGTTTATCAGCGCTTTCGATTTCACTTTTTGAAACTCCAAAGCGGATATTTTCTTCCACCGTTAAATGCGGAAATAAGGCATAATCCTGAAATACCATCCCCACTTTACGCTTATGCGCAGGTTTAGAAATAGAAGTACTGCTCACCACTTCTCCATCAATTTGGATAGAACCCTGCTCTGGAACCTCAAGTCCGGCAATCAATCGTAACAGCGTAGTTTTACCGCATCCGCTTTCTCCAACCACGGCGCACACTTTTCCGGCTTTCAGTTGATAATCCACCCCGTGGAGCGCACGTTCTGTTTGATCAAACGATTTGGTTAATCCGGATACTTCTAAAATGGGGGCGTTATTTTTGGTCATTGCTGAGCTTTGTAACGATGAACATGGTTGCGCACACAATCAAAATAAGAATTAGCGAGGTGATTGCCGCTTCCGAAACGCGCTCGTCGTCGGCGTATTCATAAGCTTTAATCGCTAAGGTTTGCAACTGATAGGGTTTTAACAAAAGCGTGAGTGGAAGTTCTTTCATCACATCGATAAACACGATGAGAAATCCGCTTACCAGCGAGCTTTTTAAAAGTGGGAGTTCAATATTGAACAGGGTACGAATTCTGGATTTCCCCAACATATAGGCCGATTCGGCCAGGTTTGAGCCCACTCGTAATGAATGTGCTTCAATGGGATTATAGGCCACGGCAAGAAATCGAAAGAGATAGGCAAACAGCAGTAAAAACAATCCCGAATAAATCAGGTAGCCAATTTCAAGGCCGAACCAATCATTAAATGATCGAACAAAAAAACCACTGCTAGCCACTAAGGTAATGCCGATTACTGCCCCGGGAATAATGTATCCAACCGTACTTAGTTTGATAAGAGATTTCGTAAACTTTTGCGGACTCCATTTCGGAAAAAATACCAGCATCACGGTAACAGAAACGGTGATCAGCGAAGCGATGACGGCAATAAATAGACTTTGAGTGCTGATCCATAAAAAGTCGGTACTTAGCTGCTCATGCAGGTGAAAAGTTGCCCAATAGCCCAGTTGTAACACAGGAAGTAAAAAGCCGAGAACAAATGGGAGCGCACAAATAATTGGAATACCCACTTTTTGAAAACTGCCGATGGGCTTTCTACGCTGAATATCTGTTTGTGCCAGATCGGGTGTGACGTACGATTTCCGTCCTCGAATCGCTTTGTTGATGCTCATCAGAATTAACACTAACACCACCAAAATAAATGCGAGATATATCGCAGTTTGGAGATCTTCGAGGGCGGTCCATGTACGAAAAATCCCCGTCGTGAAGGTGTTGATACCATAATATTTCGCTGCCCCGTAATCGTTCAACACTTCCATCAACACCAAAAATAAACCGCCAAAAATAGCAGGTGAAGCAACGGGAAGCGCGATTTTCCAGAAATAACGCTTGTGACTAATTCCGAGTAACTCCGCCGATTCTTTGATGGATCCGGAGGCGCTGCTGAACATCACTCGTGAACTTGCAAACACATACGGGTATAGGCTGATGCTCAGCACAAACATCAATCCCCAGATGTTCATCATGCTGATATTGAAGCCACCGAAACCGAGTGCATTTCCCAGTTTTTCTAAAGAGCCACCATGTCCGAACATCCCGACATACGCATACGACATGATGTAACTAGGTATGGCCAATGGAATGTAGAGCAACCAGTTTAATGCGTTTCGAAAGGGGAAGTCGTAGTTTGAAATGAACCAGGCAGCCGGCACACCGAAAAGTAACGCGAGGATTCCGGTTCCGATCAGCAACACAAAAGAATTGGACAGATAATCAATCAGAAGATATTCGGCAACGTGGCTCCACATCTCTCCTACGCCACCGCTCAAGTTACCGATAATGGTAAATAGTGGAATACAGATTATACAAACAATGGCCACTGTTAAAAGCGACCATCGGTTTGTATCTCTGATAAAAAGTTTGGTTCTATCTATGACAGAAAGTTTTATTGCCAACCCGCCTGATCAAAAATGATTACCGCTTGCTGATTTAATTCGCCAAGTTTCTGAAGCGGAAGGGGATCCTCTTTAAAGCTTCCCCAAGATTGGAGTAGTTCTGAGATATTAGCCTCAGGATTTACAGGATACTCATAGTTTTCGCTCGCAAAAATTTCCTGCACGTCTTTGCTGAGTAGATACTCGATAAATTGTGTAGCCATTTCAGCTTTCTTAGAGTGTTTTGCAATCCCAATTCCACTCACATTGATGTGGGTTCCACGATCTGCCTGATTGGGGAAAAACACATTCACCGCGTTTCCGGCATTGCGCTCGAGTTCATCCGAACTGTTGATTAAACGACCAAGATAGTAAGTGTTTACCACAGCAAGATTTCCTTCACCGGCAAGAATAGCCTTCACCTGATCGCGATCATTTCCTTGGGGATTTCGTGCAAAATTTTCAACTACTCCCTCAGTCCACTCTCTTGCAGCTTCTTCACCATTATTTGCGATGATGGAAGCAAGCAGCGACTGATTATAGATATTTCCCGAAGAACGAATCAGAACTTCATCTTCCCATTTATCATCAGTGAGTGCTTCGTAGGTAGAAAGTTCAGCAGGATCCACTTCGTCTTTGTCGTACACAATGACGCGTGCTCTTTTGGTGATACTTACCCAGGCATTATCATTATCCTGCAAATAATCGGGAACGGTATTTTCGATCATTTCCGATTCAAAAGGCTGCAATAATCCTTTCTCTTTAGCACGTACTAATCGACCTGCATCCACACTGATGAGTAGATCGGCAGGAGATTGCTCGCCTTCGTTTTCGAGGCGTTGGATGAGCTCATCGGCACTGGCATTCACCACATTAATTTTGATTCCGGTTTCAGCTTCGAAGTCGTCGAAAATTTGCTGGTCGGTGTCGTAGTGGCGATGAGTGTAAAGCGTTAATGCATCGTCGTTGTTCGGTTGAGCGCATGATGCGGCTACAAATAGCATCAAAACGGCAATAAATAGAGGTGATCGCATTCCTGAAATAGTCGTTGTTCTGATTAATAAGTCCTTGTTATTTCTGTGCGCACTTGTATAAATTAAAAGCGAGAAACTTTATCCGATAAACCGGAAAAATCACAGATATGTAATTTAGACTAATTTTAAATAAAATGTGATCTCAAAGAGTTTTCGGAATGTTAAAGCTTGCTATTGCTGAGACTTACTCTTCAAAAACGAGCGCATCCGGTTCGGCGCCCAGTTCTTTTAGGTATTCGATCATGGCTTCGTTGAAAGGCATTGGTCCGCACACATAAAACGCTTGATCAAAATCGGAGATATGCGATTTTAGAAAATCTTTGTCGATGAAACCATCTAGGAATAGATGCTTTTCGGAAGCTTCGTCAGTAATCACATTAATAAGATTAGCTCCCAGCATTTCCGACAACTCCTCTTCAAGGATAATATCCTTTTCAGATTTATTTGAGAATATGAGAGTATTCGAACCTATTTCACCCTTTCGATGTAAATCGCGAAGAATAGCAATAAATGGAGTGATGCCCGCTCCTCCGGCCAGAAATACGCCTTCAGATTTATATTCGATCGTTCCCCATGGCTCGTCGATGATCAGAGAGTCACCAATCCGTAAATCACCGATTTGTTCCGTAACTCCATTGTGGTCAGGATAAATTTTGATGATAAACTCGAGGTGTTCGTCCTCATTGAGTGAAGTAAAAGTAAACGGACGTTTTTCCTCTTTCCATCCGGCTTTGTTGATGGCAATTTCGGTTGCTTGACCCGGTGAAAAGGAATATCCATCCGGTTTTTCGAGTGTAAGTTGCACCACATCATGGGTGAGTTGTTGTTTTTCTAATATAACTACGGTGTAAGGCATAATTTTCATTGATGTTAGTTCTTTACTAAAACCACAATCCTAAGAAAATTATCGTTCGGTGGGGGAATGATCGGAAGTTAAAGAGGCATAGTAATAGTAAATTCCGTAATTAATGAAATGTTACACTGAAGGTTCTAAACAGGCAAATAGTGCCTTTTTCTGGCTTTCATACTTATCAGGATTATTCTCAATAAGCTTTCTAATATTCTGGAGTTTCCATTGGATGGCAGGCAACTCACTTATCTTAGCAAAAGGAAAGAGATCCCAGGATGGCTCACCTTCCACAAAGCTAACTAATAACTTCTTATCGTTATCGGTTAGCATTTCCAAAAGTTCTGTCGTCAATTGTTCGCGTGTTTCTTCAAAATCCTCATAAGAAAAAGGAGCATTGGTCATACCAACAAATTGCCGTTCAAATACTTCCTTCTGATCCAGCAGGTTAGGACTTAGTAATTCATGTACTGGTCGGTTATGGCTGAGTAACGCGGAAATGAATCCATATTTGATTTCTTTGGTTAGCCCTTCATTTTGTAGCAAGTAATGCACATCAAATAAATCCCTTGGATGTTGGCGATCCAGAGCTGCACATATTTTACCACCAAATAGCTCAGCTTTTGAAATTACGGTAATTTCCGCAAACTGCTCGAATAGTTCCTGAACTGCTGGAGAGAGCGTATGTCGTTCTGGCTCAAAGAGGTGTCCTCTCATAATCGTATTTACTTCAATCTTAATCTGTGCTTCTCCGAATTGAACGGTGAGCTTGGCTACCGTTCCATCTTTTTGGGCAACTTCATTCACGCTACAATTTGGAATGGTTTGCTGAATGCGATTTCCAATTTTCCATAACGAGGAGGTGATTGTTTGGAGCGCGGTTTTTCGATCATCAAAAGGTAGATATGTTAAATCGATATCAACGGACAAACGGGGTAAATCCCGGAGGAAAAGATTAATGGCTGTGCCCCCTTTCAACGCAAAGACCTTTTCCTCATCAATGATGGGTAAGATTTTAATGAGTAGATCAACCTGGGCTTTGTATATACTATCAAACATAGTCTACCAATTCTTTCGGTAGTACCAATTTAAATTGGGAGTCATAGACCCCGCTCTTCACTATACTGCGATCCCCTGCTCCCAGGTCGATTTTTTCAAGCTCTATATATTTCATTACCGGAAGCTGTGCTTTATCAGCCATAAACAGAAAAAGCCGTTTTACTTTTATAGAAGTGCATTTTTCCAGCAATTCCTGCATCAAGTTAGGGCGTAAAGTGGTAAGCCCTTCCAAGATTTGATAAGACTCCAACAGCTCAAAGTTTTTCTTAGATACATATATTTTCTCAAGTATTGCTCGTTCAGCCGTTGATGAAGCTAGTGGAAAACTACCATATCCCAGTTCTCTGATACCATGCTTTTCAGGTAAAAAGGATGTATTCACAGACTCTATCTCAACTCCCCAGTTCTGTTCTGTAAACCACTTGGGTAAGGATAAATTTCCGGAGGAAAAGATAAAAACCCGCTTTTGATTTGGGCGGAGATAATGAGCCATCCCCAGGGAATTTAAAGCCGTGATTCCACCGATATGTACATTAAGTTTTAACTGTTTTTGTAATGCATATATCGCGCCCTGCCAATCTAATTTATCTTTACTCTTTACATAAGCTCCTCTTCCTAGCCCAGTCAGCCACCCCGATTGTTTGTACTTTTGAATAAGCTGCCGGGATATTCCTAGTTCATTAAACCATGGTGTGGTCCCGACCATCCCCGGTACCCAAGCATTTAATAGCTTCATTAATTTATTTTCATCAGGTAAACTCATAGTTTACAAATAGCAAATATTTTAAAGTAATGCAATACATATCCCACTTTGGGAAATATTGAATAGGTAAACTATTGGTTTACGTTTGAGAAGGATTTTGAAGTAAAGACTACTATCACTTCTCAAGCACGGCTTTTCAATACATTCGAGAAGCCAATGATTCAATTTGACCATTAAAAAATATCGTGCATGAAAAAAGCCCCGCCGGATGTGAATTCCAACGAGGCTTATTTAGGTGTACACCCGAGAAGATTCGAACTTCTAACCGCCTGATTCGTAGTCAGGTACTCTATCCAGTTGAGCTACGGGTGCATATCATTTCAGTAATTGAATTCTCAAAAACATGAGAGCCTCAAATATAAGGAGCTTTTAGCCGGTGAACAATAGTAGAATGGATTTTTTTAGAGAATATTGGAGTTACAGAGTTACAGAGTTACATAGTTACATAGTTACATAGTTACTAAGGCAGGTACTTCTTTGAATAGAGTATAAATGTTGACAGCTCCAAAAATCCTGCAAATCCTTAAATCAGTATAATCAAGGTCAAAAAAAGCTCCCTCACGCGGTGCATGAACAGGAGCTCTTTAAAGTTTCGTAAGAACTAATTTTTAATATCTATACTCATCCGACTTATACGGACCGGTAATCGGTACACCAATGTAATCGGCTTGTTCTTGAGACAGAGTTTCTAAGTCTGCACCGATTTTTGATAAATGTAATCGGGCTACTTTTTCATCTAACGATTTTGGTAGTACGTGAACTCCGGGAGCGAATTCTTCAGGACGGTTCCAAAGTGCGATCTGAGCAAGTGTTTGATTTGCAAAACTGTTACTCATTACAAAAGATGGATGTCCGGTCGCATTCCCTAAATTCATTAATCGTCCTTGAGAAAGAAGGATTACCTGATTGCCATTCTTTAGAGTAAAAATATCTACCTGTGGCTTGATGTTTTCTTCTTTAGAATTAGCTTTTAACCAAGCAACGTCAATCTCGTTATCAAAGTGACCAATGTTTCCAACAATCACTTTGTCTTTCATAGCTTCGAAGTGTTCACCACGAACAATGTCTTTGTTTCCGGTTGCAGTAACAACGATGTCAGCTCGAGGTGCAGCATCATCCATGCGTTTTACTTCAAAGCCATCCATAGCTGCCTGAAGTGCGCAAATCGGATCGATTTCGGTAACGATTACCCGAGCTCCGGCACCACGTAGTGAAGCAGCTGTTCCTTTCCCTACATCTCCGTATCCTGCAACAACGGCAACTTTTCCGGCCATCATCACGTCGGTTGCGCGACGAATAGCATCAACAGCTGATTCTTTACATCCGTACTTGTTGTCAAATTTTGATTTAGTTACCGAGTCGTTCACGTTAATTGCTGGAAGTGGTAGTGTTCCTTTACGCTCGCGTTCGATTAATCGAAGTACACCGGTAGTAGTTTCTTCCGAGATTCCACGAATTCCAGATACCAATTCCGGGTAGTTATCTAACACCATGTTGGTAAGGTCGCCACCATCATCTAAAATCATGTTCAATGGTTGGCCATCCGGGAAGAAAATGGTTTGTTCGATACACCAGTCAAACTCTTCTTCGGTCATATCTTTCCATGCATACACAGGAATTCCCGCTTCAGCAATTGCAGCAGCTGCATGATCCTGAGTTGAATAAATATTGCAAGATGACCAGGTAACTTCTGCGCCCAAATCAACTAAAGTTTCAATGAGAACAGCAGTTTGGATAGTCATGTGTAAACAGCCTGCAATCCGAGCACCTTTTAATGGTTGTTCGTTTTTGTATTCTTCACGAATAGCCATTAATCCCGGCATTTCTGCCTCTGCCAGTTCTATTTCTTGCCGACCATATTTAGCCAGAGTAATATCTTTAACTTTATAAGCGAGTTTTTCCTCTACGTGTGCCATGTGTTCTTTTTTTATTAAGATCTTTTGTTTTCTTCTATAATAACTTTTGCTTTCTCGTAATCGCCTTGTGTTCCGGCAGAGCCTAATTCAGCCTTTATCAAAAAACCATCAGGATCGACGAATACTTTGAACGGTATTCCAAGTGTGATAATTTCATCGCCAATATCGTTCACATCCATTGAATACACGAAATCGTAATCGTTATCGGCCATAAACTGTTCCACATCAGTTTTTGTGTCTCCATCAATCAAATTTACAGTGAGTACTTCAAAATCATCGGGGTATTCATTTTTTAGTGCGTCCATTGCAGGGAAAACTTGTAAACAAGGCCCACACCAGGTTTCCCAGAAATCAATTAATAAAACTTTGCCTTCAAAATCGGCGAGAGTTACATCGTTGCCGTCCAAATCCTGAAAAGTTGCGCGTTGAATTACCGCCTCGATCTTGGCATTTGCTTCGCTTAGCTGTCGGGGATTCTGTGATTTTTGATCTGCACAGGAGATAGTGATAAACAAGCCAATCAGGCTCAGAAAAAATAGTCGTGTAGTTTTCATGCATTCTTTTAATTAGTTCATGAAGATACAATCTTCAGTGCATAATCTATAATCACCAACATCTATCGGTAGACTAACATTTATTGATGATTCAAGATTCTGAGTAAACCCAAAAAGAAGTGCTGTCGTTTTATGTTAGTTGCCTTATCTTTGGCGGGTAAAATTCATCTATGAGACAGACTACCTACGATTTTATTATTGTCGGAGCCGGAATTGTCGGTTTATCAACGGCATACAAATTGAGCCTTGCTTTTCCTGAAGCGAAGATTCTAGTACTGGAAAAAGAAGAGAAAGTAGCAGCACATCAAACCGGGAAAAACTCCGGGGTGATTCATTCGGGAATCTACTATAAGCCGGGGAGTTACAAAGCTAAAAATTGCAGAGATGGGCGACTTCAGCTGGTAGATTTCTGCCGCGAACATGATGTAGCGATGGAAGTTTGCGGTAAAGTGATTGTTGCCACAAAAGAAGAAGAACTCGGTCGGCTTGATAATATTTTTGAGCGTGGTATTGCCAATCAGATCGAAGGAATCAAGAAAATAAACCGCGAAGAATTACTCGAAATTGAACCACACGTGAATGGAATTGCAGCCATCCATGTGCCTTGTACCGGTATTGTAGATTTTGCCGGGATGTGTGAGGTGTTGAGCTCACTGATCGAAGAAAAAAATGGAGAAGTTCATTTCGGGCAGAAAGTGATGCGTATCAACCAAAACGGTGAAGCATTACATGTTGATACGGACAAGAAAACTTATAAAGGACGATTTCTAATCAATTGTGCCGGTTTATACAGCGATCATATCGCAAAATCAGCTGATATAGATTCACCCGTAAAAATAGTGCCATTTAAAGGTGAATATTACGAGCTGAAACCCGAAGCCGAATACTTGGTTAAGCATTTGATTTATCCGTTACCCAATCCTGAGTTTCCATTTCTGGGTGTGCATTTTACTCGTATGGCTTTGGGTGGGATTGAATGCGGCCCCAACGCAGTGTTTGTATTCAAACGGGAAGGCTACAATAAATTCGCCTTCGATTTTAAGGAGTCCTTAGAATCACTCACCTTTCCGGGGTTCTGGAAAATGGGCTTCCGCCATTGGCGCATGGGCTTAGATGAATATAAGCGCTCTTTTTCGAAGGCTGCTTTTGTGAAAGGGTTGCAGGAATTGATTCCTGAGGTTACTGAAGACAAACTCAAGCATTCGCCGGCAGGTGTTCGTGCAATGGCGCTTCAGCCTAATGGCGAAATTCTGGATGATTTCCACTTTGAGGTGATCGAGCGCCAGATTCATGTGCTAAACGCACCAAGTCCGGCAGCTACGGCCGGACTTTCAATAGGTGACGAAATTGTGCGGCGTGCAAAAGAGCACTTTAATTTGTGAAAAGCTTAAAGAGCTAAAGCATCCCAAAGTTTGATGCTCTCACCTTTATTTTTTACCACTATCATAGGCAAGTATTGATCGCGATCGATTAACGCTTCGGTTACACGCCCTAAGAATAACGACGATAATGTGCTTCCACCACGCGAACCTAGTACAATAGCATCAATCTTTTGATTGAAGGAGAATCGATTGATCATATATGGCACTCCGTTTGAATTTAGCATTCGGTAATGCATCGTAAAGCGATTTTCATCCACTTCCGCTTCTTCTACAAATCGGCCAATTTCACCACGGGCATGATTTACCATCTCATCGATAAATTCATCTTTGGATAAGCCGGTTTTAAAATACCCATGCGGTAATTTGTAAATATGCAATCCATGGATGTGCATGTCGTCATGTTTATTGCATAACGCTTTTGCTGTTTGTAGTGCTAATAAACTACTGTTTGAAAAGTCCATCGGTACCAAAATATTCAAAATGTTGGTAGGAACAGACGGAGGCACCAAAGCCACAGAACAAGAGGAACGGCGAATCATTTTTTGGAGAAAATTTACCTCATCATCATCCACATCAGTACGGTTTACCACAAACAAGTCGATGTCCTTATCATGAATAAACTCTGCAATCTGTCGTGTTTTCACACCACCCAAAGTAGTAGTGGTAATCTCCGGAATCGCTTTGATGTGCTCGTAATTCTCAAGTTTTCCTTCAATGGCTTGATTAATCGATTCGTCAATGCTGGGAACCAGGCCGGGGTACTTGTCTAAGATCGCTTTGGGGATGTCTAAATCCTCAGTTACATGAATAAATGCTACTGATTCTAAATCCGATTCAAGTACACCCGCAATACGATTCACAAAATCGAAGATGATATCGTCGTATTCGTTTAGTTCGATGTTTACGAGCAGTCGTTTTACTAATGCCATAATAATTTTTTTGTTGATGAAGACAGATAGGGGACATTTCTCTCAGATTAAACAACGTCCCAACTAGTTTAGCCTTTAAATATAAGCACTTCTAAAGTGCTAAACCTGTTATCGCGATTAGGCTTTTTTAAGACATAACGGGCATAATTGGACAATTAAAAACCTAAAAAAATTGATGCGCGAAAGGCTGTAATTATTCATCTTTGCGGGATGAATTACTACAGCGATTCTCTTACCCGAAAACTATATGCGCAGGATGCCTCGATGTACGAGCAACTGCCAATGGGAGTAGCTTTCCCAAAATCAACAAACGATATCGTACAATTAGTACGGCAAGCAAATCTGGATCGATTCTCGATCACAGCTCGTAGTGCAGGAACAAGCTTGGCAGGGCAGGCAACCGGCGGTGGAGTAGTGTTGGATGTATCACGATTTATGACCTCCATACTGGAAGTTGATTCCGAAGAAGGAACAGCAAAAGTTGAACCTGGAGTGATCAGAGATACGCTGAATCGGGAAGTTGCACAATATGGATTGCAATTCGGGCCGGATACTTCTACCACTAACCGTTGTATGTTGGGAGGGATGATTGGGAATAACTCATCGGGTTCATTTTCGATTAAATACAAAACCACTCGCGAGCATGTGAAAGAAATGGAAGTGGTGTTGTCAGATGGATCGGTTGCAGTTTTTAAAGCACTCACCAACGATGAGCTGGAAGAAAAAATGCTCCATGAAACTCTGGAAGGCGACATTTACCGCGGAATGGTGGAATTAATCAATCAGCATAAAGAACTCATCGAAAAGAGTTATCCGCACCCGGAAATTATTCGTCGAAACACCGGTTACGCACTCGATAAATTATGCGAAATGGAGCCATTTACATCGGGAGGCAGACCGTTTAATTTATGCGAGTTATTGTGTGGTAGTGAGGGAACATTGGCACTAACTACTCGAGCGATTGTAAACCTAGTTCCTGTTCCCACAAAAAAAATGCTAATTATACCGCACTTCAAAACGCTGGAAGATGCGATGAAAGCCACGGTTGAAGCAGTGCGATTTAAACCATCGGCGGTAGAGTTGGTGGATAATGTGATTTTAGATGCAACGAAGAAAAATCACGCTCAGGCACAAAACCGTTTTTTCCTTTCGGGAGAGCCAACCCATATTCTAATCATTCAGTTTGATGGGGATAATGAGTCAATCATCGAAAAGAAAATCGAACGCCTGAAAGATGCATTACGCGAGAAAAAACTGTGTTATTCGTATCCCGTTGTAAAAGAAGAAGACGATCAGCAAAAAGTGTGGGAGCTTCGAAAAGCGGGATTAGGATTGCTGATGGGATTAGGCAAGGATTCGCGAACTCCAGCTTTTTGCGAAGATACCGCCGTACGGGTAAAAGATTTACCGGAATACGTAGCCGAGTTTGAAGAGATTTTAGAAAAATATGATACCGAGTGCGTGTTTTATGCGCATGCCAGTGTAGGCGAATTGCATTTGCGACCTATGATCGATACCACTACCGAAGAAGGGGTAGAAACGATGAAAGCAATGGCTTCTGATATTGCTGATTTAGTACATAAATTCGGTGGATCACTGTCCGGTGAACATGGGGACGGACGAGCACGAGCGCCATTTATCGAGCAAGTATTGGGCGAGGAAATGATGCCTGTTTTGAAGGAAGTGAAGCACATCTGGGATAAATTCAATGTATTTAATCCGGGTAAAATTGTTGACCCGGAACCGATGGAAGATGATTTACGATTTTCACCGGAATATGTAGAACCTGATCCTGAAACGGTATTTGCCTGGCGAAATGAAGGCGGAATGACGGGCGTAATTGAGAGTTGTAACGGGGCCGGAGTTTGTCGAAAGTTGGCCCAATCTGGTGGTACAATGTGTCCTTCGTATATGGCCACTAAAGATGAAAAAGACTCAACCCGGGGCAGAGCTAATGTATTTCGACAGGTTTTTGAAGGGAAAGATCCGGAAGGGTTTGCATCGGAAGATTTAAAAGAAGCATTGGAATTATGTCTGAGTTGTAAGGCGTGTAAAAGTGAGTGTCCGGCTAATGTTGATATGGCAAAAATGAAGGCCGAATTTGAGCATGGCTGGCATCAACGAAATGGAGTTACTGCAACGACTCGGTTTTTTGCGAATGCTGCAAAATTGTATCCATTGGCAGCGAAATTCCCCTCACTTTCTAATGCTATGGTTAGTTCTGATTTGGGTAAGCATATGCTTAATGTGTTTTACAGCATCAGCAAAAACCGAACGCTTCCCCTTTTTGCGAGTAAACCTTTTGATGTGCAGGCATACGTAGAACCCACATCTAACCGAAATAAAGTAGCGCTATTTGTTGATGTGTTTACCCGTTATCACCATCCCGAAATTGTAGAAGATGCCATCAAAGTAATTGAATATTTAGGCTATGAGGTAATCATACCGGATTTACCTGAATCCGGCCGCGTACAGATCTCCAAAGGGATGCTCGGGGATGCCAGAAACATCGCATTTACTATTTTGGATGTGTTAGGACCAATCGCCGAGGAGGGAATTCCTATTATTGGACTCGAGCCGTCGGAATTACTCACTTTACGCGATGAATTTCCGGATTTAGTGGATGAAACGGATTTAGAAAAAGCCAAAGAGATTGCAAAGTCTTCGTATTTATTTGAAGAGTTTGTATTCCGCCACAAAATGAAGCACGAGGTACAACCTGCCGGCGAGGTAATCATTCATAATCATTGCCACGCCAAAGTGTTATCTGCAAAAACTACCTTGCAGAAAGTGCTGGAAAATTGGGGTTATGATACCGTTGTGCTGGATGCAGGCTGCTGCGGAATGGCCGGAAGTTTCGGTTATGATGCCAAGAAATATGAAGTTTCGATGGAAATTGGAAATCAGCGATTATTTCCTTCTATTAATTCAGCAAAGAAAAAAAGTAACATTTGTGCTCCCGGCTTTTCTTGTAGGCATCAAATTAAGGATGGAACCGGAAGAAACGCCAAACATCCAGCACAACTAATTGCTTCTCAATTGCCAAATTAATCACACTCATTCAGCTCTGTATTATGAAGTTTTTTAACGCCTTTCTTTCTGCATTATTTATTATAGCTTTTTCAACTCCAACGATTGCTCAGGTTGATTATGCTTCAGAGATTCAACCCATTTTCAATGCGAATTGTACCAGCTGTCATGGTGGTAATGGTGGGGTGAATTTACGATCCTATACAGCACTAATGAGTAGTGTTGGCAATAATTACGGATCGAATGTGGTAGTACCCGGCGATCCGGATGCAAGTGGTTTGGTGGATAAAATTGAGCCAAATCCGCAATTCGGTAATCGTATGCCAAACAGTAGCGGTCTTGCCCAATCAGAAATTGACTTGATTCGCCAATGGATCGCAGAGGGAGCAAACGAGGTGGCTACAAGTTCAGAAGTTGATGTGCAATTGCCGGAATCATTTCGCTTGATCGGTAATTACCCGAATCCATTTAACCCATCTACAAATATTAAGTTTGAGATGCCTGAAGCAGCTCAATACACGATTACAATTTATTCCATCCATGGCACGCTTTTAATGGAAAGCATTGGACAAGCAACTGCAGGAGTATCTTCCATTCCCGTACAATTGGGGCAAAATCCAACAGGTGTGTACATTTATCGGGTTTCAGCTAACATCAATGGCATGAATACTTTGATAGGTACCGGCCGGATGACGCTGATTAAATGAGGGATTAATCAGCGATTTTTTCTGATGGCAAAGCTCTGATTTTCAGTAGGTTCTATGGTGAGATATATAATCTCCCAACCGAATTGTACGCAGAACTCATGAACGGCCTCAACAACTCCATAGCGGAAGGTTGTAATCCAATTACCTGTCACATAATCGTGCCCGGCAATGATTCCTCCTTTTTTCATTTTAGGAGCGTAAAGTCGAAGTTCGTCGCGGGTAGTTTCGTAGGTATGGTTGGTATCGATATAAATCCAATCGAAATAATTGTCTTCGAAATCGAAAGCTGCATCTGTTGAAAGCTTTTTATGGATATGCACCTGTTCGTTGTTGATCTGCTCCTGAAAGTAATTTTTTACAGCTTCGTACTTTCCATCATGAAAGCGATCTGTTCCCCACACATCTACTAGGTGATAGTTTTCCGGGGCATTGATTTCGAAAATCTTTTGGCTGAACTTACCTTCATCAACTCCAATCTCGGCTACATTGCCGCCTTTGCCTAGCTTTTGAAGCATCAACTCCCTGTTTAATAGTGTGGAACAATTTTCCACATGTTCCGGCTTTAAAGGAATTTTTGGAATCTGACGCTCTCTCTGTTCCCGAGCTTGTTTTAGCGACTCAGCCACTCGGTTTATTAAAATCTGAGCTTGTTGCTTGCGCTGTTCCGGTGTTAGTGCATTAAAGTCGATCAATTCTTGCATAACCTGATATCCTGATATTAATAGTTAGTATCAAGGTTAGTACAATTGGTATGCCAATTAATTCAAATTACTCTGCCGATGTATCAATTCTCTAGCACTTTCAATAGCTGTGCTTGTTATCTCGGCACCACTCATTAGACCGGCAACTTCACGAATATGTTGTTCCTGATCTAGTGCTACAATCTCGGTAGTTGTGCGTTCGCCGTGTTCCAACTTTTGCACTTTGTAATGATGATGTGCCTGACTCGCGATTTGTGGTTGATGCGTTATTGCCAGTATTTGACAATAAGCCGAAAGCTCGCGCATAGCTCGACCAACTTTCTCGGAAATCTCACCACTAATTCCGGTATCAATTTCATCGAACACCATAACGGGCAGACTTTGTTCTTTGGCTAAGATCGACTTTAAAGCCAGCATTACACGGCTAATTTCTCCACCTGAAGCAATTTTGGCTAGCGGTTTTGGTGCTTCGCCTTTATTGGTTGATATGAAAAGTCGAACAAAGTCGCACCCTAATTCGGTGCATTCTATGGTTTGATCGTCGATAGAAATCCATCCTTTCGGATTAAGAAGATACTCTATCGAAACTTCTAGTTTCGAATTCGGAATACCTAGCTTCGATAATTCCTTTTCTATCTTTTCTGATAAATCTTTTCCAACCGCTAACCTTTTATTGTGCAGTGACTTTGCAGTAGTTGTTAGTTTCTGTGCTTGGTGTTGAACTTGTTTAGTCAGCTTTTCGATTTCCAGATCGAAATTATCAGCTACAGAAAGCTCTTGTTTTATCTCACTCAGGTATTGAACTAAACTGGGTATATCGCGCTGATACTTTTTTTGTAGTCGGTTGAGCTCCGATTGTCGCTGCCGGAGTTCTTCGATTCGTTTTGGATTGAATTCGATATTATTTCGATATCGTTCGGCAAAATGAATGGCTTCTTGAATGCTCACTCGCGCTTGGTTGATCTCAGTCAAATAAGATTCAAACTCCGGTTCAATACGCGTCAGATCTTCTAAATTTAATTTTAAGTGGTTGAGTAATTGAATGATGTTTGCCTCATCACTATCTGCCATTTCAGAAATGGCAGCAGCTTTTTGATCGAGTATTTCGGCATTGTCGAGCAGATTCATTTCTGCTTCCATTTCCTCTTCTTCTTCTGCCGATAGCTGAGCATTTTCTAGCTCTTGCACCTGAAATCGATAAAGCTCCGTTTTTTCCTGAAGTTCATTTTCTCTTTTTCTCAAATGATTGAGTTCGATTCGGAGCGTTTTTAGCAACTCATATTCGGTTTGATAACTCTTCAATAATGGCTGAATTTCTTCAAAGCTATCAATCATTGCGCGGTGATTTTCTTCTTTCAACAAAAGTTGATGGTCGTGCTGTCCGTGTAAATCGACCAGTAAATCACCCACCGATTTTAATATCCCGATATTTACAGGAGTGTCATTTATAAACGCCCGACTTCCGGTTTGGCGGATTTCACGTCGAAGGATCAAATATTCCTGTTCTTCTATTTCGTTTTCTTGAAGCAACCCAGTTATTTCATCACTTTCAAACATTTTGATAGTAGCTTCTGCGATAGCCTTATCCGTTCCATGGCGAATTACGTCCGTATCAGCTCGTTCACCCAGAATCATATTCAATGCCCCAATAATAATCGATTTTCCGGCGCCCGTCTGCCCGGTTAAAATATTCAGCCCCTCTCCAAACTGAACCTCCAGCTCGTCGATTAATGCAAAGTTTTTGATGAACAATGATTTTATCATTGAATTATGAATTATAGGTTATGATTGTGGACATATTTCCTACTATGAATTAACCAAAGTTAATTCAAAATTTAAGATGAAAAATGAAAAATTAATTCAGATTCGAACGAGTTGTTTTAACTATTGCAGATAGAATATTCACTATTTCATGAACCTCGTTCAAGTAGTAATCGACATCAATGCTCGTTAATTCACTTTCCGAAAGTAGTCGTAGCCAATATTTCGTTTCTCTGGCTTCTTTGAGTGAGATTGAAATTTTCGCCAAAAAGTCTTTTTTAGATTGCCCTGCAATAGCTTCTTCAATATTTGCTCCAATACTAGTACCTGAACGCAACAGTTGTTTTGAAATAATATATTCTCGCTCAACTTGTAGTCTCTTAAATAATCGAATAATTGAAAGCGAGAATTCGAAACTTTTTTTCTGAATCAGGTTGTCTTTGATAGCCATGGTATTTTAAATCTTAAATTTTTCATTTTGAATTATAAGTAAGACTCCTTCAAAGCAAAGTCCTTACAATCTGCCTATCTTTTATGAATGGAAGAACAAGAAAAGAAAACAACTATCTACGAATTTACCGTGCCTCTGGGGCAGCAGGAGATGATTCGACTAGATGTGTACATTACCAGTTTTGTAGAAAATGCCACACGGAATAAGGTACAGGAAGCTATTAAAGCCGGATACGTGACGGTAAACGGTAAAAAGGAAAAACCAAGTTATAAGCTGCTTCCAAATGACTATATCTACATCGAGTTGCCAAAAGCGCCACCACCAGAGGCGAAAGCCGAAGAGATGGTACTGGACATCCTGCACGAAGACGACGATCTCATCATTGTAAATAAAGCAGCAGGAATGGTAGTTCACCCGGCATACGGCAATTGGACGGGCACGCTGGTTAATGGGTTGATGCATCATGTAGATGAACTCGGAGAGGCAGACGATGATTTACGCCCGGGAATCGTGCATCGCCTAGATAAAGATACTTCCGGGTTACTTGTTGTAGCAAAAAACGATGAGTCGCTGGCAAAGCTCTCAGCGAAATTTGCCGAAAAAGATGTGGAAAGAACGTATTGGGCGATTATTTGGGGAACACCTGCAGAAGAAGGAACTATCGAAGGTGATATTGGTCGATCGAAACACGATCGAAAGTTAATGACGGTACTACAAGGCGGTCGTGGTAAACATGCCGTTACCCATTACAAAGTGCTGGAGTATTTCGATTATCTAAGTTTGGTTGAAGTGAAGCTGGAAACCGGGCGTACGCATCAAATTCGGGTGCATTTTAATCATATCGGGCATAATGTGTTTGGCGACACAACGTATGGTGGCACCTCCGTCCGTTATGGCCCGAATACCGGAAATCGAAAAGTGATGTTCCACAAATTGATTACAGGTCTTGGCAGGCAAGCCTTGCACGCAAAAACACTGGGATTTATGCACCCATCAACCGGAGAAATGGTGCGTTTTGATTCAGAATTACCCGAAGATTTTCAGCTTGTGCTGGATACACTTCGTGAGCACTGCAAAGGTGAATTTTAAAGTAAAGCCCGTTTACTCTTTTGGTCCCGCGTCTCTGCCTTTTGGATGATTGGCTTTAATATTTTGCGAGGCTTTATGAGCAGTTTCTTCAATTCTTTTTTGACGAGTTGAAGCCTGTTTCGCAGTTTTTATCCATTCCAGAATTCCACGTTTCGAAGAATCAGGAAAACGGTTGAAATAGAAAGATGCTTTTGAAGTGGTTTTAAGTGCTACTTGCAAATCCTCCGGTATGATTAACTGTTCCACATCATCCAAAAAATTCCATGCACCGTTTTCTTTGGCTATTTCTACCAAGTCTAAACCAGGTTTTTTCATCCTGCCTTCTTCAAGCAATCGCGCTACTCGTTCTTTATTTATGCCCGACCAATTACTCTTAGGATTACGGGGTGAAATTCTGAGCATGGTTTTTTTCTCATCCAATGCCCGGGGCAAGCTATCCACCCATCCATAGCAAATCAGTTCATCTACAATGGAGTCGTAATCCAAATATGAGTTCGTAAATGCTTTTTTCCGGCGAACTAACCACACACTTTCCTTTTGGGGATGATTCTTCTCCAACCAAGATCGAAGTTCTTCGGCAGACTCGATGAATAACTGCTCGTGATCGGGCATGATTATTTATTTATCGATTATTTTTTAACCACAATCACATCCCGTTTGATGGCTGCATCCACACGATGCTCAATATTATCATAGGGTGGATTATTCAATACTTCCAGATCATGTTCTTCAAAAAAACGCGCCATTTTTTTGCGAGTCATTACGTGAGAATTCCATGCCAGAACGATGGTGCCACCATTTTTCAGCACTTTTTTCCAAGCCGGGATACATTCGGTGATTAGCTCAACAGGATTCCGGGTTGGACTCCCATAAATTTTACCCGCCTTATTGCCATGTTGAATACCATAAGGCAGGTCGCCAACAATCACATGAAAACGCTCTTTTTTAAAATAGTTATAAGCTTCGGCTGCTGCACCATGCACCATAGCAAGTTTACTACGCGTTTTTTCATCTTTGAATTCAGCCTTCGAAAGTGCGTATTCAAATTCAGTGATTTCTGCAGGAGCGGAATCTTGTTTTTTAAAAATCACTCGGGATGAACGGGTGTGTTTAATACGTTCTTCTTCCAGAAATTTTTTGAAGAATACCTGCCCTTCTTGCAACGCATTTCCTTCTACCTCGATACCATAAGCATCATAGCCCAAAGAGGTTGCTTCAAACAAAGTAGTGCCTTTTCCAGAAACCGGATCGAGCAATTCTAGTTTGTTATCGAATTCGAAATCAGAAGAATGCACTGCAATGTTTAGCATCATCCTAGTGAAAAGCTCGTTGGTTTTCCCTCTATATTTTAACAGCGTGCTTATTTTTGGATCAAGGTGAAAATCGGAGGGAAGCTCGATAGGCATTAATGCAATCGGCTCGACTTCAAAAGATTCAATCTTAAAAAGAGCAAATACAAACGAGAGCTTAGAAAGTATATTCAAATCGCGTTGGGAAAGTTCACCCTTAGTTGAGAAATGTATATAGCGCAGGTTCGCAATGGTTTTGATTTCAAGAGATCGGATTTCAGCGTCGAATGATGTGCCGGCAATTTCTAGTTCGGCCAGTGCAAGTTGGTCTGCCGCGTGATAATACACCCAGTTATGCCCGGGATATTGAAGAATCAGATAATTCATGAAGTTATGTTGGATAAAATCTTTAGCGATTTGCATGCGATGATGTGTTTGAATCACCGTATCTTTGACGAAAATAAACAATCATTATGCAGAAGAAAGATATTACAATTAGCGTAGAATTAGATAACGATCATGTACCCACTAACATCCGCTGGCAAGCCGACGACATGACCCAAAAACATGTGGCCGATTGCCGTGCGATGTTGCTTTCATTGTGGGATGCGCGGAACAAAGACACCTTGAAGCTTGATCTTTGGACAAAAGACATGACTGTGGATGAAATGAAAATCTTTTTCCATCAAACGTTAGTCACCATGGCAGATACCCTAGAGCGTTCCATCAACGACGAGCGTATTTCCGGAGATATGCGCGATTTCTGCGATTATTTCGCCGAAAAAATGGAGATTAAAGCGAGTTGATTTTTCAACATTAAATATCCAACAAGGAATAAACAATGTACAAGTGCTTGAAAAGTTGAGTTAAGATTCAAAAACGTTTCAATAGAGCTAGTTTAATTCAAATCCTAGTTTTTTGAAGCCGATGATCTAAAAAAGTGATCAGTGAATAATAAAAAAGAAAAGCTGATCCTTGAATATTCCTTGTTGAATATTGTTTACTGAAACAGAATGCTTCCAAACGTAACGGCGCTTTCGCGTTCTTGTTCGTCCCATAAATCATAGCTTAACACTTCTCCATTAATTCCCGAGAAAGCAGTCAGAAAAGTTACTAGGGGAGGGAAGCCGCAGATTCGATATTTGTCGTAAGTTTCGCGCATGGCATAAATCAAGTGCTTAGGATTTCCCGAAGCGCCTGCATTAAGCACTAATTGATCGTTTGGCTGAACATTGCTAAGTAACTCTTTAGCAGGTTCAGAGTCGCCAAATTTTTTGCCAAAATGAGATAAATCACCACTTATTAAAAAGAAAGCTTCGGGGTCATTGCCATACGTTTCTTCAAGAAAAGCAGCAAAGGTTTCCATTTGAGCTTGTTTGTGGGATTCATCCGAGTAAAGCAATTCATCCATCCCGCTAATGAGGATGGGAATGATTTCGAAATCGTGCTTCCAAATGTGGTTTAAGAATAAGAGATGGAGCTCAATACTATGTTCAACCCGGTGCGCTCGATCGCGAAAACTTACGCCAATTTTATCCCATTTTTTTGGGGATAACATCCGTCTGAAATCTTTGTTCGATTCAATACTTCCATTGGGCAGTTGAAACGTTTTTTCGGAAACGATGAATGGATAATCCTCATACAAATCTCCATACATCCCCGAATAATGCGAGGTAGCAAGGATGAACACTTTCTTTGGAGTGAGCTCCCGAATTGCTGAAAATGCTTTTAC
This sequence comes from Balneolaceae bacterium, assembly GCA_017640605.1. Lineage (GTDB taxonomy): Bacteria > Bacteroidota > Rhodothermia > Balneolales > Balneolaceae > HXMU1420-13. The sequence goes on from JAEPQH010000020.1 coordinate 56,342, forward strand.
AAAAGCCGAAAGCCCAACTCTCGGATCGATATGTGGAGCAAAAAGTGCACGAGCATGTGTAGGTTCAGTCTGCTCAAACCGATTAAAAGCTTTATTTAGATACTGTATGAGTTGAGTAGGGGTATTCGGAAATGAAATGCCGGCAGTATTCGAAATATGATAGCCCGATTGCTCGTAATCGGTTTCAATATTCTTCGATAACTGCTTGAAATTTTCTGAGTGCAGGATGCCATGTTCATCCAGATAGCGCACGTAATTTAGTAAATCATTTTTGGATACTTCGCCATGGCTAAGCCCGATTAAATCGTCGATGGATCGGTTTCCATCCAGTAAAGAAAGTATAGATTGCGAATCGGCCGGCAAGGTAAAATCGCTGGTGCAGTAACTCAGCGAATCGTAAAAATAGAGTAATTCCTCACCATTCTGCTGGATGGGAATTTGTTGAATATCATAACGAACCGGTGGGATCGGCTGATCGAAAGAATTGAATAAACTCTCTTGTTTTTCCCCAGTCATCTCTAACATGTATGCTCAACTATGAAGTGGTTGCGATTCTTTTCATAATGAATAGCAAATATCTTCAATTTTCAAGACTCTTTGGATGAGACTTCTCTCATTTTTTTGCACTCGCAGTTCCTTCCGTATTCTACGCACAAGGGATGATCAGGAGCCGAAGATAATCGAGCTTTGCAGGCATTTCGCCCATGATGAATAAGTAAATGAGAGAGGTCGGTCCAGTTTTCTTTAGGGAAAAGGGCCATTAAGTCACGTTCAATTTTATCCGTGTTTTTCTTCTCCCGGGTAAGTCCAAATCGATTTGAAATACGTTTTACATGCGTATCAACCACAACGCCTTCATTGATACCAAAGGCATTTCCCAGTACAACATTGGCGGTTTTTCGGGCGGCACCACGTAGGGTAAGTAACTCATCCATTGTTTTAGGTACTTCTCCGTTAAATTCTTCTACCAAAGTTTTCGATGTTTCCTTCAACGAAAGTGCCTTGTTTCGATAGAATCCTGTAGTTCGCACTAATTCTTCGAGTTCTTCGAGTGGAGCTTCGGCCATTAATTCCGGAGTGGGATACGTCTCGAAAAGTGCGGGGGTGACTTTATTCACCCGAACATCAGTGCATTGCGCACTTAGAATGGTCGCAATCAACAACTCGAATGCATTTCTGTGATCCAACTCGCAATGCGGATTTGGATAGTGTTGATACAGTTCATCGAGAATGTTAGCAGCTCTTTCTTTTTGTTGCTTACTTTTTCGCGGGAGTTTCATGGGATAAGCTTTGAGTTAGTTAATCAGCTACATAAAGCTTTATGGTAAACACTAAGTTCGAATTTGCGGGAATACTTGGGCGTTCTCGATCTCCATAAGCATAAACTGATGGAATGTATAAAGTGATTTCGCCTCTTTCTTTAATTAGCGGGATCCCGATTTGCCATCCCGCAATCAAGTTTCTGAGTCCAAATCCTACCGGTCGCGAACTGCTGTCAAACTCCGAGCCATCCGAAAGTAGGGTTCCGGTGTAATCCACCACTACATTACCACATAAACCGGGTTTATCTCCATCTCCGGGATTAGCAATAACGTACCGAATACCGGAAGGATGCTCCTCGGCATTGATATTATTCTCTGCTAAGTACGAATCGATTGTGGCAATATCGGATGCAAGTTGATCGCGATCGACATTTAAGTTTGGTTCAACATCGCAATCCGAGCGATTGCAAGATATTGCAGTGGTAATTAGGAGTGATAAGATGAGTAATTTGCGCATATAAGAATTAGTTCGATACAAAAATAAAGCCCTGCATAAGCAAGGCTCGAAAGTGTTAAAATAAGAAAGTATTGAGGTAGCTGAAATCAACTATTGTTAAAGTCGACCACATATTGCCCCGGTTCGCTGATAATAATTTGAACCCGATTATCAATAAGTGATGTGTTCATCAGGTTAGGGATTTTATAGCTTACAAAAAGTTCAAGCGGGTAAGATGGATTTTCGATGGTGTATTCTAACGTAGAATTTGTACCGGGTTGATTTGGCATGGTGCCGGATGAATGGCTGATAGTAAGATCAGAAATTACATTCTGTACATTTTCTCCATTTCTTCGAAAACGCAGAAATATTTTTCCGGTATAATCAGAGCCTTGTCTTCGAATAGAGGTAGATACTACACCACGTTGGTTTACAATTTTATGAGGTCGGTGATCATCTGAAATTACTTCAAGCTCACCTTCGTACCAAAAACCACTAACTACTTGTTCTGCTCCATTTTCTACGTACTCGAGTGTTCCGTAGGAATATTGTTTACCTTGGCGCCAGCTGCCGGTGTATTGCCGTTCAGCATGCCAAACGTAAGTTCCTTCTCCGTGTGGATAACCGGCAACGAAATCACCTTCGTAAGTATGTAATCCCGATGCAACTCCATCGCCGTGGGCAAGACCATTTTTGCAATACCCCTCATAATTTTCTGCTATAGAAGCTAATAGCACTTTGCACTCTTTATTGCTTTCACTGGAATGGTACACCGAAGCGCAAGACCATGAAAATAAACCAAACATTAAAATAGTAGCTATACGCATACTCAATACCTTAAATAAACTTAAAATTACTAGATCAATTCATTCGCAACGCCACTTGACTATCTTTTAGTATGATTAATGCGCTGAAATAATTGATAAAATAACACATTTTCAATTACCGACGCTGTAACAAATAGTTTCAGTTTAAGATTCAGTATATGCAAACGGGTTTTCTAGTTTCACATACAACTAAAAAAGCAGATAAACTTTAACCGTAACAGGCACAACCGAAATAGTGCCTGTACGGTGTATTTAATAGCTACTAAACATCTTTCAAAGCTTCATTCAAAGCTTGTAGACTCTTTTTAGCATCCCCGAAAAACATTTGATTTTTCTCGGCATAGAATAAAGGGTTGTCGATGCCAGCATAACCAACACTTAGCGATCGTTTGAAAACGATAGTTCGTTTGGCTTCGTCTACATCTAAAATCGGCATTCCATAAATAGGGCTGCCAGGTGAGGTTTTTGCCATCGGGTTTACCACATCATTCGCACCGATAATCAGTACCACATCAGTTGAAGCAAACTCCGGATTGATTTGATCCATATCGTATAATACATCGTAAGGCACATCTGCTTCGGCAAGTAGAACGTTCATGTGGCCCGGCATACGTCCTGCAACAGGGTGAACGCCATATTTAACCTGAACGCCTCGTTCCTCTAAATTCGCTGCAACTTCTTTTACAATATGTTGCGCTTGTGCCACAGCAAGACCATAACCCGGTACAATTACCACTTTAGATGCATATGCAACCTGAATAGCTAAATCTTCTGCTGAGGTCTCACGAACCGATTTATCGCCATCGGCACCACCGCTACCACCGGAGGCTCCATCACCACCAAAGCTGCCAAAAATCACATTCGCTAACGAGCGATTCATGGCTTTACACATGATGTTTGTGAGGATCAGTCCGGCGGCTCCAACTAACGCCCCGGAAACGATGAGCAAATTGTTCCCAAGTACAAAACCCGCCATCGAAGCAGCGATCCCTGAGTACGAGTTAAGCAGCGAGATTACTACGGGCATGTCAGCTCCACCAATCGGGATAACTGAGGTAACACCGATAAGTAAAGAAACACCTAATATCACCCAGAAAAGTGTGGTATTAGCTGGATTTATGGTGTATAAAACAATCAAAACCAATACGGCAAACATCGAGCCGATGTTAATGATGTTCAATCCCGGAAAAGTGATTGCATTACCCGAGATAAAGCCTTTCAATTTACCAAAGGCGATAAAACTACCGGTAAACGTTAACGAGCCGATGAACACACTAAGGCCAATCGTAATCATTCCGGTAGAATCGATAGCACTTATGCTTTCGTAACGGGCAAGTTCTCCCCAGGCAACTAAAGCAGAGGCACCACCACCAAAACCGTTGAATACGGCAACTAGCTCGGGCATGGCGGTCATGGCTACTTTTTTAGCTAAAATTGCACCAATCAACCCACCAATCAACACGCCAATTATGATAAGCTCGAAGGATACAATTTGTTGATCGAACAAAGTAACTACGATACCAATCAGCATCCCAATAGACGCCAGCATGTTACCACGGCGTGCAGTTTGTGGGGAGTTTAAAAGTTTAAGGCCACGAATAAAGAAGGCCGTAGCCACCAAATAAAGTAACTGGATTACATCAGGTAACCATGTGAGGACGGAATCAGGTAAAAACTGGCTCATTTGTCATCCTCCTTTTTCTTGAACATCTCCAACATTCGGTCGGTAACCATAAAACCACCTACCACATTAATGGATGCAAAAATGATGGCTGCTAATCCGAGATATTTGCCTAAATCGCCGCCAACTCCACCAGCAACAATTAAAGCTCCAACAATGGTGATGCCCGAAATAGCATTGGCACCACTCATCAGCGGAGTATGCAAGGTGGGAGGAACTTTCGAGATCAATTCAAAGCCGATAAAACAGGCCAATACAAATATGAATAAGGAAAAAATTAATGCGCTCATGCTTCTTTCGGTTTAAGTAATGGACTGATTATTTCACCTTGATGGGTGATGGTGGTATTGAGCAAAATTTCGTCTTCAAAATCGAAATTGGCTTTCTCTTCTTTGATTAGAAGATTCAATAACGCAAACATATTTTTTGAATACAGCATGCTTGCATGGTTGGCTAATTGGCTAGGCAGGTTAAGCGGACCAACAATATTTACCTCGTGGGCTTTAACCACTTCCCCAGCTTTAGTGAGTTCACAGTTTCCGCCATTTTCAGCGGCAATGTCCACAATTACGGAACCGGGTTTCATATCTGCCACCATTTCTTTGGTGATAAGAAGAGGAGCCGGCCGACCCGGAATTAAGGCCGTGGTTATCACGATGTCTGATTTTTTTACATGCTCGTGAATTACTTGCTTCTGCCTTTCCTGGCTATCTTTACTCAGTTCTTTCGCGTATCCACCTTTGGTTTCTGTGTCTTCTTCCTCAAGGGGAACTTCCACAAACTTGGCTCCAAGCGACTCAACTTGTTCTTTCACAACGGGGCGCACATCGTAGGCCTCAACCACAGCTCCGAGTTTTCGGCATGTTGCTATGGCTTGTAATCCCGCCACACCGGCGCCCAGAATTAAAGCTTTGGAGGGCGGAATCGTACCGGCCGCAGTCATCATCATGGGGAAATATTTATCCAAATGATTAGCTGCAAGTAGCGACGCTTTATAACCGGCAATGGAACTCATTGATGACAGTGCATCCATGTTTTGCGCCCTAGAGATACGCGGAATGGCATCCATCGCCAAGGCAGTGATACCTTTTGTTTTCAGCGTTTCAACCAATTCAGCATTTTGAAGTGCCCAAATAAAGCAAACAAGAATGCTGTTCTTTTTCATATGATCGAGGTCGGTTTGGGAGGGAGTTTGCACTGCCAATACCAAATCCGCCTCAGAAAATAAGGCAGTTCGATCTTTTACAATCGTTGCTCCTGCTTCGGCATATTGAGCATCCAAAAAATTCGATGCTAACCCGGCGTCGGATTCAACCCGAAGCTCCAGTCCTTTTTGAATTAATTTGCCTGCAATTTCGGGAATAATGGAAACCCGTTTTTCTAGCTCAGCAGTTTCTTTAGGAATTGCTACAATCAATGATAACCTCCAACTTAGTTTGCCTCAACATAATGAAATTGAACATTTACGCAAATAAATGTGGGAGCGCTTTTTTAGCGAACCTGTTAAAAATCAATAGCATTGTTGAGAGTTTAGCGTTGTTGCATGTGCATCAAGCCACCTTAATGTGAGAAATTAATGTGAAGAAAATGTATACTAATGCAATAAACTTGGGGGAAATTCAATGAAATACGTGTTACGAGGAATCCTGTTTATTGCGCTATGTGCTTCATTTGTAGCCTGCGACGATCTCGAATTAGAAGGCGAGGATGCCGGAGAAGTTCGTGGACTGTGGCAAAAATTTGACCGAGAGGGCAGTAATGAATTTGTGCTCATTAGCGATACACGATTTGGATTTTATTACTACAACGCAAACACAGGCTGTATGGAAACGGATGTGTATCGTGTAATACAGAGAGATGGCACGGGCTTTTTTCAAGTTATTAAAGATGACGGCAGTCCTCCGAAAGTATTCGCAGTTTCGTTGAACGGAGATCGAATTCATCTACGGGATATTGATAATACCCAACGTGATATCCAACGTTATTGGGCAAGCAACATTCAAAATATCGACGATTTTGCACCCGTGTGTTACAATCCGGCACTCACCGGAACGTGGCAGCTATCGAGCGATGAAATCGAAGAGTATCTGTCAATAAGCAAGCAAATAGTAGAAATCGCTTCTTTTGATACTTTAGAAACTTGCTTCCAAAACTTTAAATTTGATGTTATTGATATAGATATGCCTGAAATGGTTATCCGTAATCAAGCGAATTCAACCGAAGAATTTAATTTAGATTTTGTACTTACAGATTCCATTTTAACGGTTACACGAAATGCTGCCGGGGCTAACTTTGAGTCGACCTATACCCCCGCAGATACATTAATCAGCGAATTAAATCCGTTTTGTAGTAATTCAAGTGAGAGCTCCTCCATCTATCGCTGAACAGATTAGGCTACTTCTATACTTCCTATAAACAAAAATAGGCAAGGGATTAGGAGCTATTTTCGTACCTTCAGGCACAAATTTTACAGCGTGAAGAATTATGGAAGACATTGCCAACAAAACTTTTAAAGTAGTAATCATCGGAAGCGGTCCTGCCGGTTTAACGGCAGCTCTATATGCTGCACGTGCCGATCTGAATCCAATCGTTTTTGAAGGTCCGGAACCGGGCGGTCAGCTAATGACAACTACCGACGTGGAGAATTTCCCCGGTTACCCGAACGGTGTGATGGGACCTCAAATGATGCAGGACTTCCGCGAACAAGCCACCAAGTTTGGTGCTGATTGTAGATATGGTTACGTAACCGATATCGAGTTTGGAGATCGTCCGTATAAACTCACCGTAGATGAGAAAACTGAGATTTATGCGCACACTATTATCATTTCTACCGGTGCTTCGGCAATGTGGCTGGGACTGGAAAGCGAAACCAAACTACGTGGAAAAGGAGTTTCAGCGTGTGCTACGTGTGATGGAGCTTTTTTCAGAAATCAACATGTAGTAATTGTTGGCGGTGGAGACACGGCCATGGAAGAAGCCACTTTCCTAACCAAGTTTGCCAGCAAAGTTACCGTTGTACATCGTAGAGATGAATTAAGAGCTTCAAAAGCGATGCAAGCTCGGGCTTTCGCTAACGAGAAAATCGAGTTTATGTGGGATAGTGAAGTCGAAGAGATTTTAGGTGATCAGGTTGTGGAAGGTGTTCGCATCAACAATAGAAAAACCGGAGAGAAAACAGTTTTAGAGGATGTTACCGGAGTATTCGTAGCCATCGGACATAAACCTAATACTGATCTATTCAAAGGCGTGCTTACGATGGATGATGTTGGATATATCCAAACAAAAGGCCAATCCACAAAAACAGACCTGCCAGGAATTTTTGCCTGTGGTGATGCTATGGATGCCATCTATCGCCAGGCGGTTACTGCAGCCGGCACGGGTTGTAAAGCTGCATTAGATGCCGAACATTATTTAGGAGAACTACCCAAAGAAGCCATCGCCGAAGAACATTGGAAGTGATAGTTGATGTGGTGATTTGGTGATAAAGTGAGGTGATGTTTTACTTTATTCCTTTCTATATGGAAAATCTCTCGATCTGATGGCTTAGAGTCCGTCTGACCGATCTTAGGGGGAGAAAAAAATACTCGGCTTTAACCCATCCATTAGACGAGAAATCCGTCAGATGGATTAATAAAGTATACATTTAATAATATTGATCTTACATTCTCACCGAATCACCGAATCACCGAATCACCGAATCACCGAATCACCGAATCACCGAATCACCGAATCACCGAATCACCGAATCACCGAATCACCAAATCGGCGAGTCACCATTTAATCTCTCGGTCTGACGGCTTTCAGCACGTCTATTGGAAGAAATACTTTCAATTTTAGTAGTTGGATGGACTTTTTTTGCGCAAATACAATTTGAATAGGCCATACATCAACAAAATTGAGAGAGTATAACCTGTGGTTTGAATCCCAAAATCTGTCAATTCAGAAAATTTACGAGTTGCTTCAGATGTTAAAATTAATTGTCCAAATGGTTGATAATCAGTAAACAATGATGATTGAAAGTTCCATGATAAATGTGCTGCGATAGGTAGCAGAATTGATTTGGTCTTTGAATACATATATGCCCAAACTAATCCCATGGAACCGGTTAGCACGAAAATATATGTCATTGGAACTAGGCCACTACCAAACATTCCATAAGTGAACCAATGATATACCCCGAAAGAAACAGCCGAAATAAAGATGGCCATCTTATTTGAAGTATAATGAATGAGTAAAGCTAGAAGAGCTCCTCTGAAAATGAGTTCTTCAAATAAAACCGATTGTAGGTAGAAGTAAAACGCTTCTGCGACGGTAGAAATACTTATTGCTTCACTCACACTCCATTCGCAGTTATATGTTATACTTTTAATAAATAATGGTATTACAAACGAAGCTACGGCAATGATGATGCCTATTCCTAATTCTTTGAGACGTAGTAAAAGTGGTGAAAACCATGTGCTGAACAGCGATTCCTTTAGTACAAAATAAAACAGGACCCACGAAACTCCTGCTAACATTAAATTTACGAGCATATGGAAAGAACAGATTTAAAAATTACGATCTCGGTCTGACAGCTTAAAGTCTGTCCGACCGATCTTGGGGGAAGAAAAAAATACTCGGCTTTAACCCATCCATCAGACGAGAAATCCGTCAGATGGATTAATATGGATTAATAAATTATGCACTTGATAATATTGAGCTTACATTTTCACCGAATCACCGAATCACCGAATCACCGAATCACCGAATCACCGAATCACCGAATCACCGAATCACCGAATCACCGAATCACCGAATCACCGAATCACCGAATCACCGAATCACCGAATCACCGAATCACCGAA
>JAEPQH010000018.1 GCA_017640605.1 Balneolaceae bacterium
CATGCGAGGCGATGTAACTAGACGGGTGAATGGATTGAGAGAACTTCAAGCTACCAATTTCATCAGCGTTGATTATAGCATTAGATAAAAAAGCCATTTGCACCTTTAATCCGTACTGATCCTTCGGCGGTAGCCTCAGGATGACTGGCTTGTAATAGACTGATGTCTCAAATAGCCCATCGTTTTATTTCAGTCATCCAGAGCCAAAGCGTTGCGCGGCGATGGAACTAGACGGATTAAAGTATTGGAAACACATTTAGCCACAACAATTATCAGCGTTGATTGAATAATCAGCATAAATATCACTTGTACCTTTAACCCGTATAGATCCTTCGGCAGTAACCTCAGGAGGACTCGAAATAGGTATGAGATAGAATGAAGAAATATGAAACCTTTCTCCTTACTTCTTCTTCCTTTCTCCTCTACTAAACCCCAGCCATTTCTTTAATCACTTTCCACTCGGCTTCGGAGACTTTGGTGATAGAATAACGACCCAAGCGAAATAGCTCCATATCATCCAGTTCTTTCTTCGCTTTAAGCGCTTCTCTGCCGACCGGCTCGTCGAATTTGGCAACGAATTTCATATCCACGTTAATCCAAGTGGGATCTTCTTCCGAGCTTTTCTCATCGAAATACTTTGAATCCGGATTGAATTGGAGTGCATCAGGATAAGGTTCACTAACTACTTCCATTATACCAACAATAGCCGGTGGTTTTTGATTCGAATGATAGAAAAATACACCATCGCCCGGTTTCATCTCGTCGCGCATGTAATTGCGAGCGCCATAATTTCTAACTCCATCCCAAGGAGTAGTGCCGTCACGTTCTAAATCATCGATTGAATAATTATCCGGTTCTGACTTGCATAACCAATAATTTGCCATAACTCTAATTAGTCTTTTTTTGAAACTTCATATTTATTCACGTACCACATCACTGTTTCTTCCAACATAGAATCAAAATCAGGATTCGGTTCCCAATTTAGTTCTCGCTTTATCTTAGATGCGTCGATGGCATAACGGAAATCGTGTCCCAAACGATCCGTTACAAAGGAAATCAGGTTCTTGTAATCGCCATCAGGACCGTTACCAACTTTAGCGTTTAGTACCTCACAAATTTTGTGAACCAGATCTAGATTTTTCCATTCATTATTGCCACCTACATTGTAGGTTTCGCCGGCTTTCCCGGTTAAAAAGGCTGTTTCTAATGCAGAGCAGTGATCTTTTACAAATAACCAATCCCTAATATTTTGTCCTTTTCCATACACGGGGATTTTGTTGTGCGAAACTGCATTTCGAATCACCGTTGGAATCAACTTTTCATCATGCTGATGAGGTCCGTAGTTATTCGAACAATTCGTGGTTACCACATTCATTCCATAGGTTTGATAATAAGAACGAACTATCATATCGCTTCCAGCTTTCGATGCCGAATATGGCGAATTTGGAGCGTAAGGAGTGGTTTCAGTAAATAAACCGTCGTCTTCCAGCTCTCCGTAAACCTCATCGGTTGAAACGTGGACGAAACGATTATTTTTCCAGCTTTCTTCATCATCTTTCCAAAGCTGACGACATTCTTCCAGAATATTGAAAGTACCCACCACATTCGATTGGATAAAAGGCTCCGGACCTGTGATGGAATTATCCACATGCGATTCTGCGGCTAAGTGAATTACACCATCAGGCTGAAAGGTTTTCACGATATCCTGAACTGCCTCGCGGTCTACCAAATCTACTTTTTTAAAGTGATAGCGTTCTGAGTCTTTAATCGGGTTTAAGAAGCTCCGATCGGAAGCATAAGTGAGTTTATCAATATTGTAGAATGTCCAATCTTTATGTTTATGAAACAGATAAAGGATTAAGTTTGATCCTATAAAACCTGCCCCTCCTGTAATAATTACTTTCATGAGAATAGTTCGTTCTTAGCTATTGATTTTAAAAGTGGTTGCACTCTGTCTTTGTCGGATAATACCGGTTTATCCACACCCCAATTAATTCGAATATCAGGATCATCCCAACGCACTCCCCTTTCTGATGGTTGATGATAATAATCGGAACATTTATAGTAAACAACTGCTTCGTCGCTTAATACCGAAAAACCGTGGGCAAAACCAACAGGCACGTACATTTGTTTATGATTTTCGGCCGAAAGCTGGGTAGCAACATATTGCCCAAAAGTTTTTGATCCATACCGAATATCCACAGCAACATCCAAAATAGTGCCAACAATACATTGCACAAGTTTTGCCTGCGGTTGTTCTAATTGATAATGCAATCCGCGTACGGTCCCTTTAAAGGATTTTGAGATATTATCCTGAATGAAAGATTCGGTGATACCGGATTCTTCAAGTATGCTTTCTCGGTAAGATTCAAGGAAATAACCACGTTCGTCTTCAAATACACGAGGCTCTATTACTTTTACCTCAGGTATACGAGTATTGATAACCTTCATTAATTGATCGCTTTTAGTAGTTGTTTTAAGCCTGTTTCCCAATGTAGGCTATCGGATTGAAGTGTTTGATCTGCTTTTGACGTATTCAATTTTGAGAAATGTGGTCTTTTCGCCTTTGTTTTAAATTCGTTGGAAGATACTTCTTTTACATTCACTTCAACACCGGATAATTCAAAAATTCGACGTGCAAATTCATACCAACTAATAATGCCCACAGATCCCAAATGAAACACACCCCGTTGGTTTTGTTCAATTAACTTTAAAGTCTGATTAACTACTTGTGTACAAAAAGTTGGTACTCCAAACTGATCGTTCACCACCGATAACGATTCTCGTTCTTTAGCCAATCGTAGCATGGTTTTCACGAAGTTGTTTCCATAAGCTCCGCATAGCCATGATACTCGTAAAATCAGGTAATCCAGTTCTGTTTTTTGGATGGATTCTTCCCCTTTCAATTTAGAAACTCCATAGTGGTTCACAGGATTAGTTTCGGCTTGCTCAGGGTACCCATTTGGAAATTTTTCTCGATCGATTGACTCACCCGAAAACACGTAATCGGTAGAAAAATGCACCAACTTGATATTTCTATCCCGGCAAGCATAAGCTAAGTGTTCTACCGCATTATGATTTATTAACAGTGCTAATTCCCTTTCTTCTTCGGCTTGATCTACTTTGGTGTATGCCGCACAATTGATTACTACATCCGGTGCATCATTATCAAGGGTATTTTCGAGTGCCTCAGGATCTGTAATATCCAGTGTTTTCGAATTATATGCGGTGAACGGGATTTTCATTGAATCCAAATAATGAACCCATTCCTGACCAAGTTGACCACTACATCCTGTAATTAATAATCTCATTGAATTATAGATATGTTGACTCTACTGATTCCGCATTAATTCACATTATTTACGCGCATTTTATGCTATGCATGTAAACAAAATTAATGGTGATCAACTTACTGAACATTTCATCATTTTGTTTTGCTTTTTCCCGGAACAGCTTCTACCAAAAAGTATGCTGTATCAGCTATTCTTCATAGATATTTTTACCGATAACCGTCGAATAAAGGAAGAATTAGAATTGATTAACCCTCATATTGAATCTAATATTTCAATGTATATTCTGTGTGATGTAAAGTGCACTATTTGCATCTCAGAACGTGATTTTATGAATCCAAATAACAGAATTGTGCGGTATCTGTTTGTATTAGTTTTACTAGTTCTACCGGTAGAGTTGTTTGCCCAACTAGCCGGGTTCGAGTATCGTAAAAAATTTACGATTGATAATACATTGGTGAGTGGATCTACCGACTTAACGAACTTTCCCGTGTTAATTAGTTTAACCGATGCCGATTTGGCTACGATTGCCAATTCTGGTTATGTAACCAATGGGAATGGATATGATATAGCGTTTACCTCCTCTGATGGAAGCACCCAATTAGATCATGAACTGGAAGAATACACCGCCTCTACCGGAGAAATACTGGTTTGGGTTCGGTTTCCTACCCTTTCCGCTACCGTTGATACCGATTTTTATATTTACTTTGGTAACAGCTCGATATCTACCGATCAGTCAACTGCCTCTACTTGGAATTCGAATTATCAGCTTGTACTGCATATGGATGATCTTTCGGACGCTACATCCAATGCAAACAATGCAACCAATAACGGCACGACTTCAAATACCGGTAAGCTTGGTAATGCCCGAAACTTTACATCTGCAGGCAGCGATTTCCTTTCCGTTGCGGATGATGCAACACTCGATATCACCCAAGACATTACGATTTCAGCGTGGGTAAACGCCGATAATTTTGGCACCACTCCGGATCTGGTTACCAAAGGTGATTGGGATGAATCTTACGCAACATGGGTACGTGCGGATAATACACTTCGACTTGCCGACGACGGAACTACAATCGTAACCTCCTCCGGAACTATTTCGAGCAGTACTACTGCGTATGTTACCTTTACAAATTCTGCGAGTGGAAGCGCAATCTACATCAATGGCTCGCCGAGTGGAACCGGTTCAGCCGGAACCTTCACCAATAATAATAATCCATTAACGGTATCAAGTAGCGCGTATCCCATTAATGGTTGGATTGATGAAGTTCGTGTATCTAACACTCCACATACAGCCGATTGGATTGCCACCGAATACAATAACCAAAATAATCCGGGTACGTTTTATTCCGAATCCAATGAACCTCCGGTTTTAACTGCTATTGAGGCCACACCTCTAAGTATTGTTGCCGGTGGAGCTGCAACCATCATCACAGAAACCATTGCACTAAGCACCCCTTTCGCAGATTCTATTGAAAGTGCAACTATCCAAATAACAACTAATTACGATAGTTCCGAGGATGTTTTAGCTTTTACTGATACCGGCTTGATTTCTGGATCTTGGGCATCGGGGAGTGGAATTCTCACTCTTTCAGGTAGAGCAAGTGTGGCTGATTATCAAGCTGCTTTACGCTCGGTGACTTATCAAAACACAGACGGTAGCTCGCCGGATCTTTCCAGTAGAACGGTTAGTTTTTCAGTGGATGATGTGTTCTACACCAGCAACACCGAAACCCGTGATATTTATGTTACTCAAGTCTACAGCGATTTATCTACCGATATCGCAAACGTGGTATTTCATTACGATGCCCAAGATGTTGATGGTGATCTTGATACCGGTGATCAACCCGCTGATGGCTCTTCAGTTTCTTTGTGGGGTGATCGTTCAAATGAAGCCAATAGCAATCCCGATGATATTGAAGCACTGTCGCCATCAGGTGATGAGCCAACCTTCGATTCTGATTATTTCGGTGAACGGGGTGGATTATTTTTCGACTATAATTCGGGCGATAATGGCGATAATTTTCAGATGCAAGATAGCGCTACGGTAAATACTTCTACCTTTAATGAAAAATCTTTTGCCGTGGTTTTTAGAACCGGAGATGATGTTTCGGGACTGCAAATTATCTATGAGCAAGGAGCCGGTTCGAACGGATATCAAATTTCAATTAAAGATGGCAATCTTTATGCTTATGCATGGAGTACCAATGCCAGCTGGTCTGATGGAGATGACATCAGTATTGATCTTGGAAGTGTAGAAACCAATGAATCTTATATAGTAATTGCAAATCATGATCAAAGTCGAACTGCCTGGGAAGCCAAGGTAAACGACGGCGCAATCGTTCTTGATCCAAATACGGCCGGCACTATGAACTCGCACGGTGGTGATCCAACTATAGGTGAAGAAGATGGAACCAATGATCCGGTTACATTCGCATCAAATCCTTCAACCACCAACAACTTTAATGGCTACATCGGTGAGTTGGTTTCTTGGAATACTGCACTAAGCGCCGGACAAATTGCCGGTATCTACACCTATTTATGCGATAAATGGTGTAACGAAGCTCCAGTTTTAAGCGCAATTGAAGGAACTGATCTGGATTTTACGGAGGGTGATTCTCCTACAAACATTACCTCTTCAATCGCAATAACCGACAGCGATAACACCCAGCTTGATAGCGCTAAAGTTGTAATTTCCGCAAATTATGTAAGTACTGAAGATGTTCTCGATTTTAGTGACACTGGTAGTATCACGGGTTCTTGGGATTCATCAACAGGTACAATCACATTAGTTGGAACAACTAGCATCGCCAATTATCAAACTGCATTACGTTCTGTTACTTTCGAAAACACAAATACCGTAAATCCGTCTACAAGCGTACGCCAAATCGATTTCTATGTGTATGATTGGGATGATAGCAGCAATGTAGTTTCTCGAGATATTAACATTATTGCAGTGAATTCGACTCCATCACTTTCCGGGGTAACAGGTTCAACTGTTGCATACACTGAGGGAGACGGAACTACCACTATTCCAACCTCTGTAACCATTACCGACGTTGATGATACCAACATTGAAAGTGCAACTATCACCGTATCCAATAATTATTTCAATGGCGAAGATGTACTCTCTTTTGTAGATACGGGTTCAATAACCAGCAGTTTTGATGAAATTACAGGCGTTTTAACCTTAACTGGATCTGCATCGCTTGCTGATTATAAAACAGCATTGGAAAATATTTTGTATGAAAACACCAGTTCTGATCCTATTGAATTAACCAGAACTATTTCGTTTCGGGTAAATGATGGAGACAATAACAGTAATACACAGACAAGAGATATTAGTGTTACAGCTACCAATTCTCCCCCCGTGTTATCTAACATTGAAGCAGGTGATCTTGCATATCCAGATGCCGAAATCGAAATTACTAATACCATTGAAGTTACCGATCCTGATGATACGACCATCGACAGTGCTTTGGTACTCATCACCGGAAATTTTCAGGCAAGCGAAGACTCTCTAGTTTATTCAACACTTTTTGGTATTTCGGGAAGTTACAATACATCTACCGGCAAGTTGGTGCTTACAGGAACATCTTCTTTCAGCGATTATCAAACTGCACTCCGCTCAGTGAAATACAAAAACTACGGCACAGTACCATCAGGTCCTGAACGTGAGATTAGTTTCCTTGCCTACGACGACGACGGAGCCGAAAGCGACACTGTTAAACGCACACTTGAAGTAAACCCGATAGAATCAATTTCCGGATTAACGGTTTGGCTTCGTTCGGATGTAGGAGTTACTACAAGTGGCAGCGAAGTAACCACATGGCAAGATCAAAGTGGAAACGGCTACGATTATACCGGAGTTGCTGATGCCGGAACCCGACCTACCTTTGTTTCCAGTTCTTCTGCACTTGGTGGTCAACCTGCTATCGAATTTGCCGGTAATGGTGATCATTTTGAGGATTCTGATGGCGACACCGACTACTTGAATGGCTTAACAGAGTTCACCTTATTTTTGGTTTACAAATCAGATGCCACTAACACCGATCGCGGACTTTGGATAGCCGATACCCCAAGTGGAGCCGATGAAATATTTACCATTCGATATGATGCATCAGGGGCCAACACCGGTGGATCGTTCACCAATGCTGTAAAAACTGGTATTCTAGGCAATTCAGCAGCCAACCAATTAGAAAGTTTTTCGGATATCCAAACCACCAATGCACAAATAACAAGTTTACATTGGGACAGTGGCGTAACCTACGATTTATATGTTGATGGGATTTTGAATAACCCTGCAGCAGCTGGTGCGCCTCCAACTGGAACCATTTCTTCTGCTACAACCGCTATTGTTGGAAAAGGTGGAAAAGATGATCCTAGTGGTGCGAATCAAAGTTGGGACGGTTTAATAGCAGAAGTTATTCTTTATGGTAGATACTTAGGCGATACCGAACGTGAAAGTGTGGAAGATTATCTTTCCCAAAAATACAGTTCTGCCATCCGAAAAATAACACCAGCAACCGGTGGAAGTGCCATTTCAGCGGATGATGCAAATACCACCTACACTACTTTAACTGGCCCAACTATTCAGGAAGGTCAGGCCGGTGAATTGACGAATAGCGGTACAATCATATTAACTGCTCCAACGGGCTATGAATGGAACACAGGATCAAGCCCAAGCTTAAGTGTTTCTCCGGTTTATGGTGGCTCAACTTCATTAACTGCAACTTTTACAAGTATAACTACCGACGAAGCAACCTTCACCATTACTGCAGAATCGGCTACTAATCCCGCACAAATCGAGTTTAGTGGATTGGTAGTACGTCCAACTACGGGAGTTATCCCCAATACCGGAAATATTACCAATACCGGAACAACCGGTCAGGGTGGCGGCACTAATTATGGTAGCCTAACCATGGTTCCGGGAGCAAGTGATTCACTTAGCTTCGTTCAACAACCTTCAATCACTAATGTTGATTCGGTGATTACACCATCCGTACGGGTTCAACTAGTTGATCAATTTGGGAATAGTGTAAAGTCATCTGGGGTAAACGTTAGCATTGCTAAGGCTTCAGGATCGGGAGCACTTACAGGAACAAGTCCTGTAAGCACAAATGTACTCGGCATCGCTGAATTCTCTGATCTCGTTCTTGATGATGTTGGTAATTATACACTCGCTGCTTCAAGCGCCGGTTTATCTTCCGATACAAGTTCCACTTTCGAGATTGTTAACGCCGGTACGCTTACCGGATTCACTGTGAAACGATTTCCTTCCGGGAACATTAGCGCAAAGCAAGCCGGACAAACATTTAATATTGTACTCACAGCAATTGATGGTACAGGAACTACAGTAACTACCTTTAACGGAACCGTTTCGATAACATCTAGCTGTACCATGGGTACGGGACAAGGAACAACTGCGAATTTTTCATCGGGAGTGCTTTCTTCCCATACAGTTAGCATTACAAGTGTCGGAAATTGTACCATTACAGCAACAAATTCTTCCGGTAGCCAAAATGGAGTGAGTAATACATTTACTGTAAGTCCGGGTACATCAAGCGCAGCTACTACTACGATATCCGCATCGCCGAAAATTATACTTAATAATGGATCTAGCACTTCAACCATTACTGTTCAGCTTAAAGATGCATTTGGAAATAATCTTACAAGCAGTGGAAAAACCGTTGGTTTAAGTACCACAGCAGGTAGTTTAAGTGCTGTAACTGATAATGGAAATGGAACCTTTAGCGCTACACTTACCTCATCGACTAGTGTAGAAACAGCTACTATTACCGGTACATTAGGACCTGATGCCATTACCGATGATGCAGAGGTTGAATTTGCAGCCTTCACCCACATTTGGACAAGTCAGCTTGGCTCCCCTTCTACCGCTTCCGATTGGGACGACACTGGAAACTGGAATGTAGGAACTCTCCCAATTTCATCTTCCGTGGTTCTCATTCCTCTAAATCCATCTGATGGGAATGAGTTTCCAGTTGTGGATGTAACCAATACAACCATTGCTGAATTGGCCTTTGAGACAGACGCCGAGTTAAGTGTTAGTGGTAGTATCAATTTTGTGGTGACCGGAGATATTACCGGTGAAGGCTCAATTTTGGGATCCAATAACGACAGCCTAACCGTTGGTGGCGATCTTGATGTTGCAGACATCACATTAGGGAACGTAATTCTTGATGGGGCTACCGAACAAGAGATTGTGAGTCCAAACAGTTTTGTGGACTTAGAAATCGATAATCCAACCACTGTTAATATTTCAGAAAACCTGACTGTAACCGGAACATTAACACTAACAGATGGCGAACTGTTAATTCCTAGTGGAGTCAATTTAATTTCTACGGATCAGTCATATGGCTCTGGTGAGTTACGTTTTCAGCGACGAATTACGGGAAGTCGTGGCTGGCGAATGATTTCTTCGCCGGTATCGTCTACTTATGGTGATTTTCTTGATGGAATGCTTACTCAGGGTTATTCAGGGGCATTTTACAGCACAGGATCAAATCCGGGTGATACCTTACAACCGAATATCCTCACTTATCTCGAAGATTACCCTGGCACCGACAATCAACGATATCGAGCACCAACCAGTTCAGGACAATCATTGACAGAAGGACAAGGGATTTGGGCATTTTTCTTTGATAACATCGCAGCTGATAGTCGATACAACGATCCTCTTCCCGATACGCTGGATGTGAGTGGACAAGAATTTAATGGAAATGGAACGGAAGTAGATTTCGGTGTTACTTATACAACTACTGCCGATTCTGGCTGGAACTTTGTTGGAAATCCATTTGGAGCAACTATCAACTGGAATGATGCGAGTAACTGGACCAAAACCAATATTGAGTCTACCATCTATATTTGGGATCCGGCAGCAAACAGTGGAAATGGAGAGTATTTAACCTGGAACGGAACCACCGGAACATTGGGAAGTGGAAGAATTGCGCCATTTCAAGGGTTTTGGGTTAAAGCTAACGCTACTTCCCCCTCACTTAAAGTAAAGTTAGATGCGAAAACTACCGGCGGTAACTTTTTGCGAAAAGAAACTAGATCTGCAGAGCCGGTCATTGAACTTGAAGCTCAGCTTAATGGTCTGAGCAAACGAACCAATATCATGTTTAGTGATGAGGGAAGCCGACAACGGGATTCTAAAGACGGACTGCGGCTAGTTCCATTTTCAACCAATCATGTTGAATTTTATTCACTATTGAATGATCGAACCCAGCTTGCGATCAACAATCAGCCACTGGATTTCCAGAATCGAATTGAAATACCGCTGGTTGTACGAGCATTTACAGATGGAGATCCTGAATCCGGCACTTTTATCATTCGAAAAAACTCGATGCGTAATATACCGGCTGACTGGAAAATACTATTACTCGATCATCAAACCGGTGCCACAATCGATCTGACTAACGAAAACGAATATCTGGTTTTCCATTCAACCAACAGCAAACTAATTGCAAATAAATCTCCATTAAGTCCTGATTTTAGGTTCAAAGTAAAAGAGAATACTGCAAGTGCTCGGTTTACTCTTCGCATCACTACCGAGGAAATCGAATCCCGAATTCCCGATGATTTCTATCTTGAACAGAATTATCCTAATCCGTTCAATCCGTCAACTACTATTCAATATGGATTGGTTGCGCCTTCTCGTGTAAAGCTTGAAGTGTTCGATGTAATTGGCCGTAAAATCCAGACTTTGGTAAATCAAGAACAATTTGAAGGTAATTATTCGGTTACTTTTGATGCCGGAAACCTAGCCTCCGGGGTGTATATCTATCGGATTACTACTAATCAGGGCGTTCAAACGAGACGACTTACTTTAATTAAATAGGTCAAAACCTCGTTTACTTTATTCGGTCCTCTTCGACGTTATGCGAAATTCTGAATACTAATAAGAAGAAGCAATCTGATACTTAAAACTATTCGTAAACATCGATGAGATCGTTTATTAATATCTGTTATAACTAGTTGTTTGAGGTATTATTCTTTGTAATTTATAATTCGAAGGGTAATACAGTATTCCTATTTATTCATTTTACTTTCTAATTTATATCGTTGAAAACGCTCGGCAAACATATTTTAGTTGTTTTGTTTGCAACCATTGTAGCAGCAAATAGTTTGTATGCTCAAACTATCACTCCAGCTACAGGTGGTTCCTCTATCTCTGCAGATGACTTTGGTACAGGAGCCTGGACTACTTTATCTGGACCTTCTATTCAGGAAACATCACCTGGTCAGTTAACAGCAGGTAGTTTGCGTTTGTTGGTACCGAGTGGTTTTGTCTTTGACACAGGAGGTACAGCCCCAACAGTTACAGTTACTTCACCAAAAGCCCAGCGAGTTACAGTTACTTTATCTTCCAGAAATTCAACGGAAATCGTTTTTACTGTATCCGGAAGTAGTGGTGGCTCGCCTAAAAACAACCCTCATCAGATTACTTTTGGCAATATCAGAGTACGACCGGATCAGGGAACGCCTTTAGCCAGCGGAAACATCACCAATGTAGGAAGTGCTGCTCCAGGTGGAACTACTAGTTACGGTACATTAACCATGGTAGTAGGTGCTGATGACCAAATCAGAGTTGAGTCGGGTGCAACCTCTTCCGGAAGTCTTATTCCAACTCAAAGTATTGAGGCTGGTGATAGCTTAGTTTTATATGCGAATGTGAGAGATCAGTATGGCAATTTCAAAAGAAATGAAACGGCAAACTGGACAACCGAAGAAGAAACCGGAGGAATAACAGATACTGATTTATCTTCTTCAAGTGGAACCACATCTACTTTCAGAGCAACTTTAACGGGTACTGCAAAAATTCAAGCTGATTTGGTATCTAATTTAGACTCTGTCCTAACCGGAACCATTACTGTTACTCCCAGCACAGCTACAAGTCTTTTAATTGATACGCAACCCTCCGCCTCCGATACAGCAGGTAAAGTGATTGATGTGCAACCTATAGTTCATATTCTGGATGAATTTAATAACATTGTAACCACAGATAACTTCACTGAAATTACTGCTACACTTAATAGCGGCACAGGTACACTATTAGGTGACACCGACATTACAGCTTCCGGAGGAATCGCAACATTTACCAACCTCAGTTATGAAACTGCTGAAAACATAACCCTAAATTTTGATGCCGGTGGTTTTACTACAGTCACATCTAATACTATTACCATTCTTCCGGATACCGCTTATGGTTTATCCTTTGTAGTGCAGCCAAGTAATGGTAACAGGAATACTGCACTCTCGCCTGCCGTAGAAGTACAAATAGTAGATGAATTTGGTAATAGTGTCAGCGAATCCGGTACCACCGTAGATTTAAGCATTAACTCAGGCAGTGGTAACATTTCGGGCGAATCTGAAGTGAGTGATGTAAATGGTAAAGCAACGTATAACTCACTTTCGTTTAACCAAACCGGGTTAAAAACTATCCTTGCCAGCTCAACAGGGCTTCAGGATTCGCCGGTTAGTAATGCATTTACTATTGCAACTGCCGGGGAACTTGCCGGATTCGAAATAGATACCACAGGCTCGGGTGCCATCGGTACGTATGAGGCTGGAACAACCATGAATATCCGAATTCGTGCCGTAGATGGTGTTGGTGCTTTATTGGATGGGAACATGGGAAGAGATAACTTTTCCGGCACGGTAGATTTAACTACTACCAGTGAATTTTCCGGAGCTACTACAGTAACTTCAATTGGTCCATTTGTAGATGGGGTTTTTGATCCTCATCCAATTGTTTTAACTAAAGCTGGATCAGATATCACCATAACCGCTACGAATAGTGCAGGAAGCGAAGCCGGAAGTAGTGATTCTTTTCAAGTGATTCCAACTGTACCTTATGTGGATAGTTCCTACGTAAGTATATCAGATACAGTTTTAGTAGCAGATGGTAGTAGTACCTCTGTAATCACAGCTTTTTTAAGAGATGAGTATGGTAATAACCTAATTTATAACCCTTCAAATACTATTAGTATCTCTGCAACTTCGAATGGCGGGACTTTAGCTGGTATAACTGGAAATAATGATGGTACTTATACCGATACGCTTACTGCTTCATCTGTAGTCGGTGCAGATACCATTTCCGTTTTTATTGATGGGACTTTAATTCAAAATCTCAGTACCGATTCAATTATAACTTACACCTACGGTGATCTTTCAACCTTTGATATTATTGAAGTTGGCGAAGTAAATATTCCCACTCAAACTGCAGGAACCAGTTTTAACCTTCAGATTACAGCATTGGATGCTTTCGATAATATAATCGAAAACTTTGATGGTGCAGGAAATACAGTTGAAATTACCTCATCTGGTACAATTTCAAGTGGTAGTGGAACGACAGCAACTTTTACGAATGGTGTGTTATCCTCTCATGCTATTACCATAACCAGCGCAGGTAGTACAACTATTACTGCCCGTAAAACTGCATCTTCTGAAACCGGCACTAGTAATTCGTTTACAGTAAATCCAGCCGATGCCGATGCAACGAATACCACACTTACTGCCGGACAGCCTTTCCTACAAAATGACGGGAGCGACAACACTACCATCACTATTCAGCTAAAAGATGCCTACGGTAATAATCTAACAACAAACCCAGGTACGGTAAACATGGATATTGGAGCAGCTAATGCATCTATTGATGCAACAGCTACATATTCAGGAAGTGGAGGAAGTTATTCAGCAACCTTAACCTCAAGCACTACTACCGAAACTGTTACCGTGACAGCCGATCTAGATGGAACTACGGTATTTACCGATAATGCAGTTGTTGTTGTGAGCCAATTTAATGAATGGGAAGGTGATGCTAAGGGTAACGCGAGCAACAGAATAGATTGGGGAAACACATCCAATTGGAGTTTAAATTCACTCCCTACTACTGGTCAAGTAGTGTTAATCCCTTCAGGATTATCGAATTATCCCACTATTGATGGTGAAGATCCGGCTATCGATTTCCTGGAAATAGAAAGCGGCGCTAATGTTAATATATCCAGCCGCGATATTACTATTAATAATGCAATCACTGGAGATGGTAGTTTATTTGGTAACAGCAGTAATATTTATTTATCAGGAAACTCTTCGGTCGCAAATTTCATCTCTGGTTCATCCAATGTTTATTTAAATGGAAGTTCACTTCAAACCATCGACAATGATTTCACTGCCGACTCTCTCTTTATTCAAAATGATGTAGAAGCAAACGACTACCTTGAGGCCTTTTCTTCTTTTGAAATTGAGTCTGGTAATACGCTTACTATGAACTCAGGTTCTCAACTTGTTGCCTTAGGTGATTTGAATATTGAAGGTAGCCTGATAGGAAATAGTTCCTCTTTCTCAATCAGTGGAAACTTAAACGTAGGTGGTAGTGCTACAATAACTACCACCAACACCGACATCACACTTAACGGTACTTCCGAACAGAATATTAATGGAATTGAATCGATAAAATCGTTCACGATAGATAATTCGGCAGGGGTTGTTGTAAACAATGATATCGAAGTCACCGACACTCTGTTTCTTACATCGGGGACCATTACCATTGAATCCGGCTACAGTTTTGTAAGCAATGTGAAACAAGGAAATACTTCGAATATTATTGCTCGCCGTATTATAAGCGGAAATGAAGGATGGCGCATGTTAAGCCCCCCTCTTGATTCAGATTACGATGACCTGCTGGATTCAACCATCACTCAAGGTTATTCAGGCAGTACTCTCGGCAATCTCGCCGCAGACAGTTTACAGCCTAATGTTCTATTCTACGACGAAAGTTACTCCGGTACTGACAATCAACGCTGGAGAGCACCGGCATCTGCCTCAACATCTTTAACCGCTGGTCGTGGAATGTTTGTGTTCTTTTTTGATGACCAGTCTGCTACCGATGTCCGCTACGACAACCCATTGCCCGATACATTAGATATTCAAGGTGCCGAATTTGATGGAGATGGCACTGAGTTCACCTTTCCGGTTACTTATACTGCTGCGGGGGATACAGGCTGGAATTTAATTGGTAATCCATTCCTAGCTTCCATCGACTGGGATGATGGGAATTGGACGAAAACAAATATGGATAATTCCATCTATGTTTGGTCGGATACTGCTAACTCAGGGAATGGAGACTACCTAACCTGGAATGGGTTAACGGGATCATTAGGTGATGGTAAAATTGCTCCGTTTCAAGGATTCTGGGTGAAAGCTAACGGAAACGGTGCCCCTGTTCTAAAAGTTGAAAAAACATCGAAAACTACCAATGGTATCTTTTATAAGAATGTCCGAAAAGAGCCAAGTTTTGAACTAATCTTATCGGTAGATAGCCTTGTTAAAAGAACCCATTTCTCATTCACTCATAATGGTAGATTCTCGAAAGATCCTATGGACGCCTTCTATCTAATTCCATTTCGAACAGGCACTTTCCTCGATTTCTTTTCAATAAATCCCGACGGTAGCCAATATGCCATTAATAACCTGCCGCGCGATTTTGGAATCCCCATTGAAATACCCATATACATTGATGCCTACAAGAACTATGAGCCAATTAATGCTGAATTTGAATTGAGTTGGAAAAACCTTGAAGACGTTCCTGATAGTTGGGAAATAGAGCTACTCGATCGTAATAAAAACAAATTACTAGACCTTAGAAATAAGGATAGATTAAAGTTTAATCTAGCAACGAATAAAAGTAAAATTCTTGCTCCTCAAACACTACTAGACTCACAGAGCCATTCCAAAATTATTAAGGACAAAGCATTTATCAACGATTCTGAGTTTTATATCCGCATTATACCGGGCGAAGATGGATCTGACTTACCAAAATCTTTTCAGCTTTACCAAAATTATCCCAACCCATTCAATCCATCTACAAATATCACATTCGACCTTCCAATCCAAAGCGAGGTAGAATTAGTTGTATTTGATATCCTGGGCAGAAAAGTTTCTGAACTAGTTAGTGAGTTGCTAAATGCGGGTTCTTACACATATACCTTCGATGCCCAGAGTCTCTCTTCAGGTATATATTTTGTTAGGCTAACCACATCAAGCCAAACCTTCACTAAAAAGATGACCTTTGTAAAATAACGTTCTCCTTGTAACACTCTCTTCAGGTTATTCTCATTTATTAAAACTTATTAACCAATCCGATGTGTCGATAATATCGTATAACACATAAAAACCTACTATGGCGGGATATACCGAACTCTTACAAACTATGCTTGCAATGGTCATCGTCTCATTTCTGGTGATTAATGCAAATCGTGCAATACTTGTTAATACAGAGACCATGGTTGAAGGTGAATTAGAAAATCAAGTAATAGCTATAGCACAGGATTTTATTGAAGAATCGAGATCAACCACATTCGATGCAGAAACCGTGGGTGGTAACGTACCGGTTAATATTCCTGATGGATTTTCGAGCATCGGTCCTGGCAGCGGTGAAACCTCGAGAGCCGATTTTAACGACTTTGATGATTATGATGGCTGGACTGAGACGATCATAGCCTCCGGTGGTATTGAATATGAAGTGAGTATTGAGGTTTCATACTTCAAAAACGGTGCACCAACCAACACTAAATCTACCTTAAAACAAATGACGGTAACCGTTTCTTCGGATGATCTTACCAACAATGGCACCACAAAAACTTATACATTTAAATTTTTAAGAAGCTTTTACGCAGATTGATATGGATTTAGGAGTAGTAATCAGTTATATCATTGCCGGAATTCTCATCGTCATCATCGTTACAGTTGGTTACAATGTAAATTACAGTAGCAACGAATTAACTTTGCAAGAAACCCAAAAAAGTAAAGTAGGTGCTGTAATTGAAACATTGAATTATGATTTGCCAAAAATCGGATATAATCAAAATGCTTTACCCGATACACTAATTCTACAGGCAGACTCGACATTAATCAGCTTTTACTCAAACATTGATAATAGTGCTGATGGCTCCTTAGAATTAATTACCTGGGAGTACACAAATGCAGAAATTACAGAAACAGAAAATCCTGATGATCACTATATTACCCGAACGATTAATGGGATAACCTCTACAATAGGTGGAGGAATCACTCGATTTCGAATCAATTATTACGACGAATTAGGTTCAACCTCTCCCCTATCTGTTCCAATTTCTGCGGTTTCTAATAAATCACTAATAGATTCAATTGTTCAAATTGAAATTATTATAGAAAGTGGTAGCGCTATTGGCTTGCAATATCTCGGAAATACAAATAAAAATTATATGGCCACTGCTTGGACAAAGCGATACTCGCCATCTAACCTGAATATAAATTAGGAGTTATTATGGGAAGAGGAATGATAATAATGGCTTTAGGCTCCTTTCTGGTATTAGGCTTAGTAAAAACCAGTTTATTTGATCAGAGAGAACGTATTCAAGGATTCAATTCTGATTATGCGAAAGATATTCAAGCTAAAAATGTTGCCCATACAGCCATTCAATTGGCCATGGAGCAAATTAATGAAGATCCATCATGGCACCCAACCTCAGCTAATCCCTGGGTTCAGGAAATTGATGGAGCACATGTTGAATTATTTTATGAAGTATTAGCTACTGGGGCTACCCCAACAGATCCAGATAGCATTAGAATATTCAGTAATTCTTGGTACGGCGGCCAGGGCTCTTTAGGTAGTAATTCATATAAAGCTGATTCCGAGACCCATTCAATTATCAGTACCTATCTAAAAACGGGTTTACATTTTGTACCCGAACCAGCAGGTGGGCTTGGCTTAGCTAGTGGAAATTTCAGATTTAATATGAGTGGAAGTGCGACTATTAGTGGTAACGACGCCAGTGGAACTTGCGCCGATATACCTGCAGTTACTGTACCTACTTTTTCTGATTATACTGAAGTTCTAGCAGGCGCAAAATTATCAAATCTAGAAAGTGATGAAGATTTGATCTCCATTGACCCTGATATTTCATACAGCCCCGTTGATGAATTAATAGCTCGTTTAAGTAACCAACCTGGTGTTGTAGAAGTTAGCGGTAATTATAAAGGAGATTTTGGCAGCGTTGATGATCCAGGTGTGTTTTTTGTTGATTCCTATGCAAAATTGACCGGTGGTGTCCCTGAAGGGTATGGGATTTTAGTAATTCGATCAGGGGGTGAACTGGAATATGAAGGGGCATTGAGTGTAGCTGGTAATTTCACTTTCAATGGGTTAATTATTTTTGAAAATGCTTTCGACTTTACTGGTAGAGGGACTCCTGATTTGAATGGTTCCGTACTAATTGGAAATACCCCCGGAAACAATACGACACTTGATATTGATCTTGGGGGTAGTATTCAAATTCAGTACGATTGCGAAGCTATTGATTACGCAAGAGTTGCTTCTGCTTCTCATCTTAAACAAAATAGATATAGCAGAGTAAGTACATTTGAATAACAAATTCTAATGTACTTATCGGTTATCTACCTACTTATTAAAGTAAACTAATAGCATAATAAGTTTACGAATAGTAGATTTATTACAATAATAAAAGTAATAAATCAATGAGCAGTTACGCTGAGTTAACATATTTGATTGGAGCGATGGTTATTTTTGGGTTTCTATCCTTAAATACCGCACGAAGTTTCAACTCAAACCGACAGGCAATTTACCAAGCCGAAGCCGAATACCGTGCAATTGCTGTTGCTCAGGACGAATTGGATAAAGTGCAATGGATATATGATTCCGACGAATTAGATCCAAGTAGTGGTAACTATGTATACTCAAGCTACCCTATTGAAGAAGTACATAATTACGGATCGAGTGATCAATACAGTTCTACTTTTATCATAAATGGTACTTCAGAATTAATTGAGGATACCGGTTCGATGAAAAAATACCAGGTAACGGTTTCTGTACTCAATCAGAATGTAACACCCGAAGTATTTATTACCTTAGAATACGTTAAATCCTACACCTACTAGCCATGAATGCAGGACTAGCCATAACATTTGTGATTGGTGGATTATTCATGATTTCGATCCTGAATTTCAACGCTCAGGTTATAAATCAAACACAGGAACTAACACTTAACACCATCAACCAATCGAATTTAGACAACTTGGTGGATGTACTTGCAAACGATTTTAACAAGATTGGTTTTAACGCCGGCACAGCGGTCCCTTTTACTACAATAGGTGATCAAAATATAATTTTTCAGGCTGATGTGTATGATAATGACAGCTATGGATCTACAAATATACGTTGGTATTTCGACACCAGTGATGCCGTAAACAGCACCAATCCAAACGATTATTATTTAAAAAGAGTGGGTCCGATTGGCACCAACTCGTACGGAACCATTGAGTTTCCGGTAGTTTATTTCGATTTGAATTACTACACAGCGGACGGTACTCCAACAACTACGTTGGCCTCTGTTAAAAAAATCGAAGTTGAATTAATGGTTGAAACAGTAGAACCATACACAGTTAATAACGGGAATCAGCAATATCCTAGATTAATCTGGAAACGAATTTTTGTACCGAACAATATCAACTTACCATATTAAGGAGCAGTTATGGGAAGAAGTTTATTATTCTTAGTAAGCGGACTTACAATTTTAACGGGGATTGTGCAGGTAAACAACCAAGACCGTGTGGCCGAAATACCTGTTGTAACTACCGATTATTACAAGGCGCAACAAGCCAGAAATCTGTCTAAAAGTTTAATCGACAATGCGGTTGAAACGATGAAAGACAATAACAACTGGGTAGGCAGCATCGACATAGATGAGGTAGTGGATACCAAAGCTTTACTATCACGCTCGAATGAAGGTCGAAAAAAACTAAGCCTTGGATTAATGGAACTCGACGAAGTTATTGCTATTGAACAACAAACTGAAGAATTATTGGATCAATCCGGAATCACCATTCCAATTAATTTAGAAGGCTCACTTAGCAGCTATACCCAAGACAGCCAAAACAAACCGAACAATAGTGTAGGTAGTTGGGACGAATATAAAGTACTGCTGGTAAGTTCAAGCACATACGATGATATTGAAGTGACTACCGAAGTGTTGATGCAACGAGATTCCTTTAGTAAGTATTCCTACATGACTCAATCTGAGTTAGCTGCTAATGGCTCTACCATTTGGTTTATGGATCAGGATAACATTTATGGCCCAATCCATACCAATGGGCAATTCGCGATGTCTGGTGCACCCTCTTTTTATGGATTGGTTACGAGCCCAAATATGTGGCGAGCTCACAGTACCAACCCAACAAATCCTAACTTTTATGGTGGAGAAAACTTCAACGCACCGCTAAAAAGTGAACCTACTAGTTACGAAATTAATCGACTTGTTGCTGCTGCTAACGATGGTGGGAAAAGATACTCAGGGGATATTGATGTAGATTTTTACTATGATTCAGATCATGGCTATGCTGATATTTCTTATGGTGGCTCACCTGGGAATGGTTGTGCTAACTGGATGTGGTGGTGTACTCCCATTCCACCAACACCCCCCACTGTTGAAACGGTGAACCTGGCCGACATTAATGGTGTGATTTCTACCGACGGTGAAATTGACGTAGAAGGTGAAGTTAGCGGGAGTGTTACTTTGCATTCAGAGGATAGAATCGAAATTATGGGAGATATCACGTACCGCGTTAACCCCCTTGCCGATTCAACGTCTGCCGATCTACTCGGTTTGGTAAGCGAAGGAGATGTTGTAGTTGATCGATATGCCCATTCGGCTAATGGTTCGCAAGATTTAACCATTCATGCATCTATTGTAGCGCTAAATACCTCTTTTACCGTAGAAAACTATAATTCTGGTGGTAGCAAAGGTACACTAAATATGTTAGGTGGAATCATTCAACAAAATCGTGGACCAGTTGGCACCTTCTCCGGAAGTACGGTAGTTTCCGGCTACATCAAGAATTACCAGTACGACAACCGGTTAAAGGCAACTATTCCACCATCATTCCCAAGAGAAAGTGTTTTCTCAATTGTATACTGGAAAGACGAAGTAAACAAAAGCAATAACTAACGTGCGAACACTATCTTATTTAGTATTTTTTATTACTCTTTTTATTTCAACCCCAGGCTATCTTCAAGCTCAAACTTCGATCACGTTTAGTGTAAATCTGAAGCCACAGCTTGAAGATAGCACTTTTATACCCGGTCGAGATCAAATCAAAATTGTTGGCGATCTCTATCCAATCAACACTCCCAACCCCTATTATCTGGTAGATGAAGCACCTCGGGACAGCATCTACTCCATCACCGTACGGTTTTCATCCAGATTTAGAAATCAGATGCTCAATTACAATTTTGAGATGACATCTAATTATGTACGCCTTACCGAAGTACTGCCACGTTCAATTCAACTACAAGGCAGAGAAATCGAGCTAGACCCTTTCTATTTCAATGCCTTCGCGTGGTGAAATCAGTCTTTATCCATTAGCCTTAATTAAGAAAGATTAACTGCCTTGCTGCAATCAAAATCTTAACTTTAGGTAAACTTGGATTAATCATGATAAGGCACTTTTTCACATTTATTTTCTTATTTATTTTCAGTGCTTTAGTACAAGCTCAGGATAATAATGTAACTGCCAATATTAATATTGAAGCAAATGTTATTCAGTCTATTGAGTTGATAACTGTAAATTCTATGACATTTGGTAACACTCAACCCGGTCAAGAAGTTATTTATGTGAATCCAATCACTGATTTAAATGCGGGTTACATGATTGCTTATGGTACTCCGGGAGCAGAATTCCGCTTAGATTATGAATTAAACAGACAACTAACTCGTATTGAAGGGGAAGGATTTTTAAATTTCCGCTACGAACTTTCAGCAAACTCAATTGAAGATCAAACTAGTTCAGAACTAATCGAATACGAAAATCGAAACCTAAGATTTAATTCTGAAGGCATTTATTATATATGGGTTGGCGGTGAAGTAAATCTAGAAAATGCACGTCCGGGAAACTACGAAGGCGACTTTACTATAGAAATCGATTACATCTGATATGAGATTAGTAATTGTTACCATTTTAAGCGTATTATTTTCTTTGAGCAGCCTTGCTCAAGAGATTGATTTTGGTGACTATAGCGCACTATACTCGATTAGTTTGACAGAACTAAGTCCTGGAATGAACCTAAATTTTGGTACTGTTGCTGATAATGAAGGACTTGTTTCGATTGACATTAATGATGCTAAAATATATGCAATTGAAGGAGTGAAATATCTAGATATAATAGTAGATATTACTGCAGATCAATTTTTATTACTTGACGGGAATCTATCCTATGCATCAGATCCTACTCGGAGAATTGAACTGACAATGGCTGCTGCTTACGCTAACATGGGTATTCAAGATCCTAGCCAAGCAATTATTTTTAATGTTTTTGGAACAACAGCCAGTGCTCAGTTTCCTATCAAATATCGTGGAAACGCCCCTCCTGGCCCACCACCAACTCCTGTTTATCAAGGCTATGACCCTACTGTTTTCAATGAAACAGCGTATCTATATATATATGCCTCAATAAATCTTCCAGGAGGTATTGTCGCAGGAAGCTATACTGGAAATATTAATGTGAGTATAAGTTATGATTAACTTGAAACTCATCTTAGCATTATCGATCAGTATATTTTTTAGTTCAAACACTCTTGCACAGTTTATTAATCTTCAGATTAGAGTCGAACCTGAGCTAAGTGCGACGGTTGAACAAGACCTAAATTTTGGTCAGCTTGTTGTAAATTCTGGCCCTTCTATTATCGAACTCGGAGATATTAACATGGGCATCTTCAATATTCGTTCCTACTATACTCAAAACGTTTTTGTTCAATTACAGGTTCCTGATGCTTTGACCCATATTAACCCAGCTATAAATGACGTTATCCCACTTGAATTGGGAGTAGCATACAACAACTCTGGGACACGAAATTTAGATGAAAGTATTATTTTATCAGAAAATTTTGGGTTTTTACCAATATACAGTGCCACTAGCACGGGTTATACTACCAACACTGAAATCTGGCAAGAAATGTATCTATATGTTTTCGGTTCAATAATTATTGGTAATGTTAATGAAGGTGAATACAACGGTGAAGTTACCTTACTGATAGAGTATGATTAAGCTAGTTTTTATAGACGTTTTTAATTAAAGGTTTTTAACTAGGAGAAAAAAAGAACTATCAATAGCTTTGTATAGAATTTTAAAACAACCAAATCCACACCACAATGAAAAATTTAAAAAACCTTCTTTCGATTTTTGCTGTAGCAGGTCTGTTTGCAACTGGTGCTTTCGCACAATCAACAAGTGAGAATGCTACTGTTTCTGCTGAAGCTTCAATTGTATCAGCAATTACCGTTGCTAATAATGCTGATCTTCTTTTTGGAGATATTTTAACTTCAGAAACTCCTACAATAGCAGCTACTGCAGCTAATGCTGGATCTGTTAGTATTACTGGTGCAACTAATGGCCAAACCTTAAATATCTCAGCGGTATTTCCTGCGACTCTTACAGATGGAACTCCTGCTAATGATCTAGATCTAGGTTCCTACGACATTGCTGTCCGTACTGATGGTACCGACGATGCTACTGGGGCTACATCACCAGGAGATGAGGCGACTGCAACACAAACAGTTACTGGTTCTTTCACAGCTACAACAAACACCATGTATGTATACGTAGGTGCTCAAATCACAGACGCATCAAGCGGTGTTGCTGGTAATGATTATTCAAATGACATTACTGTGACTATTTCTTACAATTAATTTGTAAGCTCTAATTTAAAAGTCTCATTGTTTCTATGACAATGAGACTTTTTTTTTATGTATTGTTTTATAAATCTTATAATACTCTATATAAAATAAAGATTGGTACAATTTTCCATTTTTTTAGTTAAGTTTTGACCACATTGATATATCATCCTACTATAATGAAGAATATTCGACTTTACGCGGTTATTGCTTTTTTTGTGCTGTCCCCTCTTTATTTAAATGCGCAAGTCACCATTGCACCTACAAACATGTTCATTGATGGTAATGCCAGATTTGGAACATACATGGTGATAAATAATTCGAATGAAACGCAGGAAATTTCTATTGATTTCCTTTTTGCATACAGCCAAACTGACGAACAAGGCAACAGAAGTATAATACAAGATGACTCTGCAGCGGCCGAGCAATATTCAATCGCTGAATTCATTCGTGCTTTTCCTCGAAACTTCACACTAGCTTCTGGTCAAAGGCAAGTTGTACGACTGAGATTAAATCCACCAAATGACTTAGAAGATGGAACCTATTGGGCTAGAATTAAAACAGGTTCTACTCCAGAATCACCTCCATTAGAACTCCAATCAAATAATGCGGTAGCTGCACGTGTAGGTATTAGAGTTGAGCAAGTAACCGGACTTTTTTTTAAAAAAGGGAATACTACTACTGGAATAGAAGTAACAGAAATATCTACAGAGTACGATCAACTAACTGATAAGTTAAACGTTTATATTGATATAAACAGAACTGGCAACAGTCCTTTTCTCGGTTCTATTACAACATCATTAATAAATGAAAATGGTGAAATAGTTCGCGAAAGTTTTATTTCTACCTCGATTTATTTTGATGGGGTACAAAAGAGTGAATTTGATATTGCGGATATCCCAAATGGACAATATACCATAAGAGTGCAATTTGAAAGTTCACGTGCAGACATTCCTAGTTCAGATATTATCCAAATGCCTACTGTCATCGAAACAACAACATTTACCAAGCGTTGATTCTTTGGAAAACAAAAAACTTATTTATTTTTCTCTTCATTTTCGTATGCATGCAGCTTCAAAGCACGCATGTAAACGCACAAGATGAAGATTTTTTTGAAGTCTACCTAGACTTTAAGCATCGTGGTGTTATCAATAATGTTGTAATCTCCTATTACGATGGTGAACAATTCTTTTTACCATTGGTTGAGTTGTTCAATCTATTCCAAATTGAAGCTAATGTAAATGGTTTAGTGATTTCGGGCAGATATTCAATTGAACAAACCCCTTATTCAATTGACCTTTCTCGTCCTTCAATTAGTTTTAATGGGAAAACCTATGAATTAACTTCCGATCAATATTACATTACTGAGCTTGATTACCATTTCCCGCCTAAACTTTTTAGTGAGATTTTCGGATTAAATTTCTCTGTTGATATAAATAACCTTTCCTTACGCCTAGAGACCAATGAAGAAATACCAATCATCGCAAAGACATTAAGGGATCAAAAACGAAGGTTAGCTAACAATAATCGAGTTCAAACGGATTTTTATCCTCTTGAATATGATCGAGAATATAAAATTTTTGATGGTGGATTCATGGATTACTCGATGTCAAGTACTATACAACCAGACATTACAACTTTTAGTTATAATAGCGCAGTTGGTCTACAACTTGCAGGTGGTGATTTACAGGGAAGTTTCTTTGGAAATATTTCGTCTGATGTTTCTGCATTAGAAACTAACAACTTACGCTGGAGAACTATCATAAGAAATAAACCTTGGATCAGTAATATTACAATTGGGCAATCCAATATGGACGGTGTTTTAATGAATCGATACACGGGTATCCGTTTAACTAATGACCCTGTTGAACCAAGACGTTTATTTGATGAATTTGAAATACAAGGAACCACTTTTCCTCAATCTGAAATAGAATTGTATCTCAACAATGGTCTAATTGATTTTCAACAAGCTGATGAGTTAGGCAATTATCGCTTTTTAACCCCTTTATACTATGGCTCCACACAGCTTGATCTTAGAATTTATGGACCTACTGGGCAAATAGTAACTCGTTCATCTAGAGTGCAAGTTCCATTCACATTTAATCCAAAAGGGGAGTTTAATTATAGGATTAATGCCGGGGTATTAGATAATGCATTTATTGGTAGTACAGTCCGTAACAGAATGTTTCAAGCGAATGGTTCGTATGGTGTAACTAAATGGCTTACATCAAAATTTGGGGTTGAATATTTTACCGAAGAGCTTGGGAGAGAAACTCCATATTTTACAGGTACATTATCATCCCGTATTTCTTCAAGTTATATTTTATCTGTAGAAGGTGTAACTAATGCGTATTACAGAGCTACTCTAAATGCGATTTATCCAAGCGCAGCAAGTATTAACTTTGATTATACTAATTTCTACGCCGGAGAGAGTATTTTTAATACTACTAATAATGACCAACAACTAACTAGCTCAATATTCGTACCTTTAAGATTATTCAAACTTCCATTTAATTTGAGGTTATCTAATTTTTCTCGCTCTAGAGAAGGAACTACTACAAATAGCATCCGCTTTGATGTAAACTCACGCATAAATAAATTAAACTTAAGAGTTGGCTATTCTGATCGTTTGATTGATACTTTCAATCCATTTAATTCAACACAAGGTAATACATTAGAAGGTTCAGCGACTTATACTATATCGCGTAATCCAAACATTCCAACTGTATTAAGAGGTACTTTTTTAAGGGCTCAACTAAGGTTCTTACCTGAACAGAATGAGCTTCAAAACGCCGAATTTCTTTTTTCGAAAAATGTATTCCAAGTTGGAAGGCTTCAAGTTTCTGTTGGTCGCAATTTTATTTCAGAATTCAATACCATAAGAGCAAACTTTGTTATTGATTTCAAAAGAATCAGAAGCAATACTACTGTTACAACTATCAGAAACAGTATTAGTACTTCACAAAACATTCGAGGGTCAGTTGGTTATGACTCGAATTTCAAAAATTTTATTCTAACAAGTAGAGATCAAGTAGGGAGGTCTGGAGCAGCTATCCAAATTTTTGCTGATAGAAATGGAAACGGAACTTTTGATGAAGATGATGAGCTACTTCCTGAAGTTAGTATGAGAATTGGAAGAAATGGTTCACAATACATGTATAAAAATGGGGTATTGTATTACACTCAAATGCGACCCTATTTTAGATACAATATGGAGATGAACACCTCCACTATTAAAAACCCTATGCTTGTTCCTGGTTTGGATAAATTCTCTATGATAACTGATCCTAATAGTTTTAAGCCTATAAGTATTCCCTTTAATATAAGTGGTGTTATGGAGGGAATTGTTGAACGGCAGTACAACGACGGCCAAACTCAAGGTATTGGTGGTTTAAAAGTTTTACTCAACGAAAAAGGAGAATCAGAAACAAAAGAGTTGAGAACATTTTCGGATGGTAGTTTCTACGAATACCCTATCTCTCCAGGGCAATACAATATTAAAGTTGATCCAACACAACTCAGTTTGCTTCAAACCAGATCAGTTCCAGAGGAAATTGATTTTGAAGTAAAAGTTACCCCCGATGGTGATTACGTGGAAGGAATTAATTTTAGATTATTACCGCTTGAAGACGCCGAATCATCCCAAGAAGATAGTCTTGCCGCGCTCACTATTGCACAGGTTACCGACGAGATAAAATCGTCGCCAGAAATATTAGAATATTCTCAGGAAGTATTTAAAGAAGTTGATAATGCTTTAAGGCTCATAATCAAAGCTCAAAACGCCTTTTATTCTAACAACATAGACTTAGCCTTCCGCTATGTTAACGAATCATTAGAACTTTTTGAAACTGCACAAGCACACGCTTTAAAGGGAAGTTTTTATTATTTTGAAGGTAACATCGATCAGGCGCAACGACATTGGGAACAGGCACTCCGATTTAACCCCGACCTTGTAATTCCGGATATGGAAGTACTTGAAGAGAGGGTGAATAGGCGTGCATCAGATTAAAATGCACAGAATACGTCACATATTTGACTCTATGCTTGCCAAAATTTTAACCAATTTTGGCGTGAAATTACTAGCTCTTCTATTTTTAACAACTTGTTTCCTTGCATCTACCGACATTAGCGCTCAAACAGCATTTGATCCATCAAGTTCTCAATCTCTTGAACTACGCGTTGCCAATCTGGAACAACAGTATGATTCCCAAATCATCCAAATTCTTTCAAATTACTTTAATCGAAAAAAATTTTTTATCGATGTAAATATTAATGCTGAGCTGATCGATCAAACGATAGGTACTACCAGTAATCAAGTAGTAGAATCGAGTCAACAAGAGCAGAATCTATTCATGCCGGGCCTTCCCTTCTTGCCTGAACAAAATCTTCGTCAGCCTGCTAACCGTAACCGACAGCCTGAAACTATTGTAAACGAAAATACCATAAAAACGCTGCGTATCGTTAACATGAGCGTTAATATTTATGCAGATACTTCGGTTACTACCGCTCAGCTTGAGTTAATGCGATTTATTACAGGAATCGCAGTAAAAATCAACGAGGCTCGAGGTGATGAAATCACCATATCTCAATTAGCCATCCCAGATTATACTGAGGCCCCCGAACCTGTTACGGCTACTACTGTTGTACAACAGCCTACTGCGCCCGATTACAACTCCATCTACACTTATATTCCTGCTTTGGCATTAATGCTGCTATTTGGGCTTACACTTTTGTTTAACAAATTGATGAACAAGCCCCAGACCCAAATCCCCCTTCGGGATTATCGGGATACATTTAAAAATGATATGGGCTTGCAACAACAGTCGGCACAACCTTTTTCCAGCACTGAGCAAGTAAAGGGTGATATTGAGCAAAGTGATGAGGACATGACTACCGAAGATATTGTGAATGCATTTTTTACTAAGCCTGAGGAGATTGCCACTATTTTCAGGTATTGGTTAAGTGAAGAAGAAAACGGGGCTAAAAAAGCTGCTGAATATTTAGTGGCTGTCGACAAACATCTGCTCCGAACTTTAAAAAAGGAACTTCATCCCGAAGATTACGACAGCCTGAGCGATGCTTTATTGGAACTCGAGGAATTAGCGCCAGAGCGGCGAGCAGAAATTGTAGAAGAGTTTGCACGAATGCTTCAACAAGGTGCTAAACAAACCGTATCTGAGAAAAAACGAAGTAAATTTTCATTATTCAAATTCCTCGATCACATTTCGGATAAGCATATTCTCACGTTACTAGAAACAGAAGACAGCCTCTCCGGTGCTTTTATACTTCAGTATATCCCGGATGATAAAGCTGCATTACTGATCGAAAAATTAGACAAAGAAATTGCCGCTAAAATCATGTTGCATATGGCATCGTTGAATAATTTAACCAACGATCAGCAGCAAAAGATATCGTCAGAACTCTTCGACAAAGCCATGGATTTAGTGGAAGCTGAACGAAGCGAGCAATATGGTGCTGAACACCTCTATCCTATTTTAGAACGACTTCCGGTACACGAACAACAACGTTATATTGATGAGTTAAAAGCTACAGGCTCGATAGTTGGAGCCATCCTGGAAAAGCAGTTTATTACTATCGATCGTTTACCTGAGTTAAGTGATGAAATCATTAAAAAAGCCGTTCGAACACTTAATACAGAAACATTACTAGACGCAATTGTTGGGTTACCTCCTCAAGTTGTGGATCGAATTTTATCTGCGCGACCTACGCGAGAACAACGTTTATTACGCATGGAACTTGAAGAGCTTCAAGGAACGCCCGGTCGCCAAACCGAATATGCTAAGGCTCTCTTAATGAATTCTATCCGCAAGAATGCGAATGACAAATAAAGTACAGGTAAAAATGAAACATAGACCTGCTTTTGCGTTTTTTTTGATTCTTTCGGTACTCTTGATTCATTGTGCATCCAGCAATCAATCCATTGATCCGATAGTTGAACAAGGCACGATCTCGCCGGAAGATTCCCTTCAACTGGCAATACAAGATAGTTTGGAACAAGCCCAGGCTAAAGAAGAAGAACTTCGTGAAGCTCTCATCGAATTATATAAAGATGAGATCTATTCAAGATATCAAGCACAAGCGAATACCCTTACAAACTACTATATACTTGCTCAACAGCACTTTTATACCGGCGATTTTGAAAATGCGCTCTTCCTGATCAACCGCGCTGCACTTATCAAAGAAAATGCTGATGTGTTAGCCTTACGTGGTAGTATTTATCTTGGATTGGGATATATCAATGAATTTGTGAGTCACTGGCGAAGAGCTCTTGAAATGGACCCTTCTGTTCCCATACCTTCTTCCACCTACATTATTCAGCAACTTCAGAATAATGGATTAATCGATGAAAATTTAACAAAGAGCTTTTAATAACTCTATGCGTACATCCATACTCAATATTCTATGTTTTCTAATTTCTTCGTTGATTTTGGTTTGGGGTGCACTTCTGGTAACCGGGTATACGCAATACGATTTAATTCCCTCTCGATTCGCTTTTTTAAATCTGCCAAGTTTAGCCATCGTTTTTGGCGGAATAACTGCCAGTGTATTTATTAGCTATCCTTTCAATAGTGTAATTAAGGCGCTCGTTGAAAGCACTAAACTGTTTTCTTACAGCACCATCACCCACGAGGTGTTAGAAGAAGACATACAGCGGGTAATGGACTGGCAAAAGATGATTAAGCAAAATAAATACGAGGCAGTTACTCAGCTCAGCGAAGAATATGCTGATCGTTTCGAGGGGTATTTATTTTCGATTTTGGATACCAATTATGACACCGAAGATCTTCGGGAGCTTGGGGAGATCAATATTGAAGAAAACTACTCTCGCCAGCAAATGGTGAATCAAATTATTGCTAGTATGGGCAAGACTTCTCCTGTTTTCGGGATGTTAGGAACCCTTTTTGGCTTGATCGTAATATTATCAGGGTTTAGTGAAGTGGAGTCGTTATTGAGTGGGTTAGGTGCTGCTTTAATGACCACATTATATGGTATTCTGATTGGTAATTTTATTTTCACGCCAATGGCTAAAAAGATGAATAATGTGGCTTCACTACGGTATTTTAGAGAGAAATTGATCCTGGAGGGAATTATTCTAATCGAAGAACAAAAAACTTCGCTACAAATTTACGATAAGCTTCAAGCACATATGCGCCGAAATAAAAACATGATTTAAGCGGCTGTTGTGAAGAAAAAGAAACCAATAAGAATTAAATATTCGCTTTTTCCACTACCGGATGAGGAAGCTGATGATGATGAGAGCTGGCAAGTAAGTTATCTTGATATCATTACAATCGTATTGGGGTTTCTGATTATTTTGCTTTCTGTCTCACAAATTACGAAGTCAGAATTTTCTTCTCTTTCATCCATTTTTGGTAAACTAGCGGATGAAACTGAGTTTTTAACCACTCCCATAGGAGCCATTGAACGAGAATTATTCGGATTGTTGGAGCCCGAAATTGAAGCCGGTAATCTGGAAATCATTCGTGATTTAAATGATCTAAGAATTCGTTTTAAAAGTGACGACCTTTATGATCCGGGCAGAGCTCAATTAGATCCGGATTCTGAACAACTTCTTAATACTGTGTTGATAGCTTTGCAACAGGTTAAGTACAACGATTTCTTAATTGATGTTGAAGGACATACCGACAATACTCCGATCTCATCGGTGGCTTACCCCTCAAATTGGGAGCTTTCAACTGCAAGAGCAGCAAACGTAGTTAAGTATTTTAATGATGCTGGAATCCCTGCCAACCGACTTAAAGCATCTGGTTATGCAGATTCTCGTCCGGTAATTGAATATGATTCTTTAGGTTTTCCATTCGCGGCCAGCAAAGAAAAAAATCGCCGAGTGGTACTAAGGCTTTATTACTCATCTGATAATTTAAATGAAGAAATTCTTACACAACCGGAAGCTGATGACGTATTGTTAATTGCCGAAACTGAATCAGGGACTCCTGAAAGTTTGAGTAATGATATTCCAGGTATTTCTGAGCTCCCTCCTCCCGATCCGAATGAAAACGTTGTGATATTAGCTGAAGAGCCAGCTTTACTTACGGTGATGGAAGAAAACCGAATCCGGAATCAGTTAGCAGCTGAACAACAAGATGAAACACCAGCAACTGACGATGTTAATTCAGATTCAGGTCGACAACAAGCTAACGAAACTGATGAGCCTCAGAACGATCGTGAAAGTGTTACACAAGAGCCTGTTTCTCAAGCTGAAGAAGAACTAGAACCAGTTGAGCAATCAGAGCCGGAACCATCTGCTACAGAAATTCCATCATCAAGTAATGCAATGCCATCGTTGTTGCGAGTGGATGCTCGATGCCAGTATTCGGTGCAACTTGGTGAGTTTTCTGCTTTACAAACGGCATTTCAACGAGCTGATGCGATAGAATCATCAAACTTAACGGATGTGATACTCACTTATAACACCAACGAATATTCGGTTAGAACATCTCCTACTTCTTCGTTTACGGAGGTTGTAAGCTTACGAAATGAATTATCATCAAGAATTAATGATAAAAGTGTAAGTGTTGTTCATCAGTGTTACAACAATACCATTCAGCGGCCGAAACCAGTAAAATATCTCATTCAATTTGGTGCATTTCAAACTCGTGCTAATGGCTTAGATTACACCATCGAATTGT
This sequence comes from Balneolaceae bacterium, assembly GCA_017640605.1. Taxonomy (GTDB): domain Bacteria; phylum Bacteroidota; class Rhodothermia; order Balneolales; family Balneolaceae; genus HXMU1420-13. The sequence continues at coordinate 32,714 of JAEPQH010000018.1, forward strand.
TAGATCAATACGGTGTACAAGCTTATATGAATCGGGTTTCTGATACTTTTAATGTGCTTACCGGACCATATGAGTCGCGAGAAGTAGTTCTAGAACAATTACGCACTTTCAGGGAGATGGGAATTTCTTCAAATCTATTTATTCGTCACCAACCGGAAACAGCTGCTACGTATAAATATGCTTACCAAATTCAAGTTGACGAACTGAGTAACCGACAAGAGGCCAATGAACTAGCACAACAAGTACGATCGAGAACAGGCATAAATACCCGCGTAGAAGAACTAGTTAGTGGTCGATATTCTGTAATGACGGGACAATCAGTAAATCGAAATGAAACTCAAACCATTTTCAATCGATTATTGAATTCCGGCTTTTCAATAGAACCTATTATTTTTTACTTAGAGTATATTCCTTAATACTCGTTTCTTAACCAAAAAAAGCGAGCATTACTGCCCGCTTTTTGAACACTTCATCTATTTGCTTTCTTATAGCAAAGCTTCGTAATCAGCTGTTGAACCGTTATCTAAACAGCATTCTATGATTTGCTTGCCAAGAGGATGTAGTCCTTCGCCCTGAAATTTGCTTAGGGTTTTAATGAAGAACTCGTGTAACATTTCTGCTCCAACATCATAAGCCTCTTTACCTAATTCTTCCTGATACTCCACTTTAAGCATCCACTTTGGTATTTGTATACCTTCTACTTTCATATAGTTTAGTGAATAGCCGAGTAAACTACACCTTGAAGGACTTAGTTGTTCTGCCGGGAAATTAGCTGAACCTTTTCGAGCAAGATATTCTCTACTTATCCACTGCGGCATAAAGCTTGTTTTCCATGCTCCAATGTATTGATTTGGAGTAAGTATGTACTTCACTTTTGGAGTATCAATGATTTGCTCGAGTAACAGATTTGCTTGATTAATTCTTTTACCGGTAGCAAATGGCCAGTAACTACCTACGCCTTCACTACTTAGTCCAGCGGAGGTAATAATGCTTGGATTTGCATGACCACGAGGTGCAACCAATCGCCATAACCAAGCCAACGATGGATTTAGTACATGCATTAATCCTACAATACCATAATTAGGTTTTTCGGCGGTACTTGGCGGTGTTCTTAACCCAATACTTCGGATATCAACATCAATGGGATTAGAATATATGCCCGGCATTGATTTTCGAGGAATTATAACTCGTGGATTTGGGCATGGTAAACCCGGCGCATCCATTTTGTGCTCCCAAATCATTGCTCTTGAGCCGGGAACGGCTTCAACATTCAAAAATAAAAGGGGTTGATCTGGTTTTGCAGAGATTTTCTCTAACATCATATCCGTACCATATTCATCAATATGATCAACTCGTACAAACCATGATTCCTCAGCGTCTTCCAGCCACAGTTTACCATCATTTTTTTGTAGGCTTGGGTGGCAAAGCGCCATATCATCAGTAACAGGTTCTAAATCGCAGGTTCTACGTAATTCTAAGGTTCGTTTCTCACCAGTTACGATATTTTTGCCCAATAATAATGAGCCATCGCTTTGACGGTGAGGTTGTTGAAGCATTTCACTTTTTCCGCCACCACTTGCACCTTCGTGCATGATATTTGTAATGCTATCGTATGGAGAAACTGCACGAACTGCAGAACAGTGAGCTGTAACCCAACCTTCTTTTTCTCCTTGTCCAATAAGCATGCCATAAACACCTTTTTTTGCACTAGGCCCTGGATACAGATTGTAGCTAAACATTTCGTATCTGCCGGGAACTCGGTTATGAACCACTACTTGTTTTCCGTCAAAATGAGTGTGGCGAAATATCGGTGCAGTATAGATTACAGCTTCAGGGGAGAAGTCTTCCGGTAATTCATCTGGGTCGATGATTCCTTGCAATAATCCTAACCCTAGCCCAAAAAAGCCCGCGTTAGCTGGTATCACTGCTATCGCATCGTATCCCATTCCTTTTTTCCCCGCATTAAAGTAAAATACAGCGAGATCCTGCGTTTTCAGCCAATCAAGTGTTTCGGTGCGTAAACTATCGAACGAATAATCGAATCTATCTTCAAATTTTGGCTTATCTGTAGGAAGGTCGTCTGCTATTAACATACAGTTAGGGTCTCTCCTTCTCATGTACGATTCGGTATAATTCGCTGCTATACCATTTTTTACTCTCGCTACCTCTACTTCTAAATATCTTGTTCCATCAGGTAAATCATAACATACATTATGGGTTAATCCTCCGGAAGGAACAGATAAATCAACAAGCTCTTCTAAGTTGTGCGCCAAAGTGACACTTGGAGCTACGCTCAACACCTCTTCTAGGTCGGTATGCTTTCCACATTTTATATTGGTTGATAATGGGATTTGTTCGATGGTATCCATGAGTGTATTTATTTAAGTGAAGCATATAATAGAGTTAATAACATATTATATAATTTCTATTATTAACCGCTAATGATCATATACTCTATTAAGTGTTTAACTCAGTATAACATCGAAATATGTGCGTTCTGTGAAGATTGGAGGCACTTTTTTTAAGAATAGCATCAATTAATAATGCTCAGATTAATCGAAAAAAAAGAACTCTAAGCCTAAGCTTCGGAAAAGCGCTTACATGAAGACTTAGAAAAATTTGGATTTTTTTTAAAGAACAATAAAAAAACCCGGCATCAAATTGATACCGGGTTTATAGAATAAACTTTAGATCGTGTTTTTACTATAACAACATCGATAATGGGTTTTCGATCAGGTTCCGAACTGTATTTAGGAACTGAGCAGCTTTTGCTCCATCCACTACACGGTGATCGCTTGACAAGGTAACCTTCATTCTTTTGCCTGGTACAATTTCACCATTCTCTACAACGGGAACGTCGCGAATAGCACCTACTGCTAAAATACAGGCATTTGGAGGATTAATAATAGCAGTAAACTCCTCGATACCAAACATACCTAGATTACTAATCGTGAACGTGCTTCCTTCCATTTGATCTGGTTGAAGTTTGCGATCGCGGGCCAAACCAGCTAGTTCTCTCGTTTCTGCAGAAATTTGTGCTAGTCCTTTTTTGTCGGCATGATTGATAACCGGAGTCATTAAACCTTCATCAATTGCCACGGCAACGGCTATGTTTACATCGCCATGCTGCATAATCACGTCATCCATCCAAGAACTGTTAATATCTTGGTGACGAGTAAGTGCTACTGCACAGGCTTTAACTACAATATCGTTGAAGCTAATTCGAACGTCATTTGCATCATTCATTGCTTTTCGAGCAGCAAATGCCGCTTTCATGTCAATGTCGATGGTCTCATAGAAGTGTGGATTCGTAAATTTACTCTCCGACAACCTGCGAGCAATTACTTTTCTCATTTGAGAAATTTTCACCTCTTTACTTTCAAGACTTTCAAAGGTTTGCTTAGGAGCAGATTTAGTATCATCCGAGGATGAAGCCGACGGTTTGGTTAGTCCACCACCTTTAGATGGACTAAACGACTCAACGTCTTTCTTCACGATTCGTCCGTCAGGACCAGAACCATCTACTTCACTAAGATTTATCCCTTTATCAGCCGCAATTTTCTTTGCGAGTGGAGAAGCTTTAACACGCCCGTCATCGCTTTCTGAGGATGATGTAGATTCTTTCTCTTCTGTTTTTTCTTCTTCAGCTTCATTTGATGTTTTCTCTGATGCTTCAGAACTTTCGGAGCTATCAGTATCACCGGCTCCATCAAGGATGTCAGAGATATCTTCGCCTTCTTCACCGATAACAGCAATCAAGCCACCTAAAGGAACGGCATCGCCTTCGCCCGGAATAATTTTTAGGATGGTTCCGTCATCAAAAACTTCAACATCCATAGTCGCTTTGTCGGTTTCCACTTCTGCGATAATATCGCCGGCAGATACCGTATCGCCTTCTTGTACATTCCATTTCGCGATTACCCCTTCTTCCATGGTATCGCTTAACTTGGGCATTTCTATTTTAATAGCCATAATGAGTGATATTTAGCTGATTTTAAGTTCTGTAAGTAACTTGATTAACGGCATCTATTACCTGTTTCGGGCTTGGAAACCAGGCATCAAATAGTTTCTTCGAAAATGGTGCATTTACATCCGGTAAGCATACGCGTTGCACAGGGGCATCCAAATAATCAAAAGCTTCGCGCTGGATCAAAAATCCAATCTCGGCAGCCAATCCGCCAAACGGATGAGCTTCGTCAACCAACACACATCGGTTAGTTTTTTTGATGGATTCGATGATCAATGGTAAATCCAATGGTTTTACTGTTCTTGGATCAATAATCTCACACTCTATTCCATCTTTAGCCAACTGATTGGCAGCCTGTACAGCTACATGGTACATTTTACCATGCGCAACAACGGTAACATCGCTTCCTTCCCGTTTAATCTTACCTTTTCCAATTGGAATGATAAAATCTTCAGCGTCAGAAACTTCACCTTTCATGCCATACATTTGCTCCGATTCCATAAAAATAACCGGATTATCATCCCGAATTGCTGATTTTAGTAATCCTTTCGCATCACCAGGCTCCGATGGATAAATAACTTTTAAGCCTGGAAAATGTGCGTACATAGAATCGTAAGAAACAGAGTGAGTTGCTCCAAGCTGTCCAGCTGATGCATTCGGTCCTCTAAATACGATCGGGCAATCTATCTGTCCGCCGGTCATGTACTTCACCTTTGTGGCGTGATTAATGATTTGATCAGCAGCAAGCACTGCAAAGTTGAAGGTCATAAATTCAACGATCGGGCGAAGTCCACGCATTGCTGCACCAACTCCTAATCCTGCAAAACCAAGCTCCGAAATCGGAGTATCGATTACACGTTTAAATCCGTATTTGTCAAGTAGTCCTTCGGTTACTTTATAAGCACCGTTATATTCGGCTACTTCTTCTCCCATGATGAAGACGCGCTCATCGCGATCCATTTCTTCATCGATTGCATGTTTTAAAGCTTCTCTAAATTGTAATTCTGCCATGAAATTGTGTGATTAAACGTGGAAGTAAGGGTCGTCTTCTACAAACATATCTTCGTAGAGTTCTTTCTCTTCAGGGAAAGGCGATTCATCCGCAAACTCTACAGCGTCCAGCACTTCCTGCTCTACCTTATCTTCTATTTCTTTTAATTGATCTTCCTTAGCCAATTCGTTTTCAAGTAAGTAAGTTTTTAGCCGTTGAATTGGGTCAATCTTCTGATATTCTTCGAGCTCTTCTTTGGTTCGATACTTTTGCGGATCCGACATTGAATGTCCACGGTAACGATACGTTCTGATTTCTACGAACCATGGTTCAGAGTTTTCGCGAACATCATCGGCGATTTCTTTCATCTTCTCATACACCGAGAATAGATCCATTCCGTTGATAACTGCACTCTTCATATTGTAGCCTTTAGCACGGTCTACGATTTCAGCTACTGTATGGCGCGCAGCTGCGGTGCCCATCGAATAGCCGTTATTCTCTACAACAAATATTGCAGGTAATTTCCACAATTGAGCAAGATTCAATGTTTCATGTAATGCACCTTGATCTACCGCGCCATCACCAAAAAAGCAGGCCGAAATATTACCGTTTGCATTGTATTTATTAGCGAATGCGAATCCAGCGTTTATAGGAATATGTCCACCTACGATACCATATCCACCCCAGAATTTCTTCTCGGCATTTGCAAAGTGCATACTTCCACCTTTACCTCGCGATGAGCCTGTTGCCTTACCAAAAAGTTCGGCCATCCCGGCTTTTGCCGAAATACCTCGGCACAGCCCCCAGCCGTGGTCGCGATAGGCTGTGATGATATCATCCTCATCGTCCAGAGCGAATGTTGTTCCAGTTGAAATAGCTTCCTGCCCGATGTACAGGTGAAGAAAACCACCAAATTTTCCTTTTTGATACTGCTGCATGGAGCGCTCTTCGAAACGGCGTTGCAAATACATTTGCTCGAACATCGCCAATAGCTGCTCCTCAGATAATCCTAAGTCTTTATGTGTTTTGTCGGTTGCATCGGGGAGGTCAACCCCTTTTTGTACAGCTCCTTCATTAACATCACCTATACCGGTGGGTGCAAATCGGATTTCTTCCTTTTTCTTTTTTGCCATAAATATTTTTTTGAAAACTCTTACCCAAAACGGGGTGAGAATATATCAATTTTTTATCAGAATTCGTGATTGGGTTTGGTAAAGGACATCAAAGTGATTCCTTTACAATTTCTTTTACACTCGAAAGTGCTTCAGATAGTTTTTCGGGATTTTTACCACCAGCCGTTGCTAGGTTTGGTTGGCCACCACCACCACCGCCTACCAAGCGCCCAAGTTTTCCAACCAAGGCTCCGGCTTTCAGATTTCTCCCGGAAATCAAATCTTCGGTAACGGCAACCATTAAAAACACTTTACCGTTTTCTTCATCTTTAGAGCCGAGCACAATTATTCGGTCTTTATTCACTTTTTGTAGTGCATCGTAGCCTAATTGCTTTAAAGTGGCTACATCGGCTCCGGGTATTTCTCCTTTAGAAATTTCTATACCGTCCAAATTTTCTGTTTTTGATAAGATGTCATCAAGTAGTGCGCCCGAATTCGCCATTTGAACTTTTTCCAATTCTTTTTCAAGGGCTTTTTTCTCGTCCATCAACTTTTTGATGTTTGAAACCGGATCGTTGGTTTGACCAAACAGTGATTTTACTTCTCTAACAATCTCTTTCTCTTCTCGCAACAATTTATCGGCAGCACCTCCACACACGGCTTCAATTCGGCGAATCCCTGCGGCAACAGAACTTTCGTGTAAAAATCTAAAGTATCCGATTTCGCCGGTTGCACCTACATGAGTACCTCCACACAGTTCAACTGAATATTCTTCATCAAAAGTAATTACTCGCACAAAATCGCCGTATTTTTCGCCAAATAGCATCATTGCGCCTTTCTCTTTGGCTTCCTCAATCGGCACATTTCTTTCCTCAAACAGTGGAATATTCTCTTGAATCTTAGCATTCACTTCAGCTTCTACTTTGTCGAGTTCTTCGCTAGTCATCGCCTCAAAGTGAGAAAAATCGAATCTAAGATGATAATCATTTACCAAAGAGCCTTTTTGCGCTACATGATCACCAAGAACATTTCTTAATGCTGCATGAGCTAAATGTGTTGCAGAGTGATGTTTTTGAATCTCGAGGCGCTTTTTTAAATCTATGGTTGCGGTCCATAATCCGGCTAAGTTTCCAGGTAACTCCTCGGTGTAGTGGATGTAATTCCCATTTCCTTTTTGCACATCAATAACGTGAATGAAATCGGCACCGTTAGTGAGCATACCGGTATCGGCAACCTGACCACCACTTTCTGCATAAAATGGAGTTTTATTTAAGGTGAATGCGTATCGGTCTCCTTCTTTTCGATAAGACGTGATGAGTGCTTCCGCCTCAAACTCATCGTAGCCCACAAACTCAAACTCATCCAAGTCGATTAACACATTCCATTCATTCACTTTGCTTTGATCAACCGAAAACTTACCCGCTGCCCGAGCCCGATCTTTTTGTTCCTGCATGCGTTGGTTAAATCCCTCTTCATCCACAGAAACACCTTTTTCTCGGGCCATTAGCTGTGTTAAATCGATGGGAAAGCCATAGGTATCGTGCAATTTAAATGCATCGGCACCGGATAATTGTTTAGAGTTGGCAATCATCTCGTTAAAAATACCAATGCCTTGGCCAAGAGTTTTCAAAAAACTTCGTTCCTCAGCATGTATCACATTAGTGATGTATTCTTGTTGTGCGACAATCTCTGGAAATACATCACTAAACTGATCAGCGAGTACATTTACCAGCCGATACATAAATGGTTCTTTAAACCCTAGTTTATCCCAACCATACCGTATGGCACGGCGTTGAATTCGTCGAATTACGTAGCCACGACCATCGTTTCCGGGTGAAGCCCCATCAGCAATAGAAAATGCAACTGCACGAATGTGATCTGCGATAACCCGCATCGCAATATCTTTCTCTTCATCTTTCCCATAAGAAGTTCCGGCAAGCTCAGATATCCGATTAAGTAATGGAGTGAATACATCCGAATCATAATTCGACATTTTCCCTTGAAGCACAGCACACACTCGTTCAAAACCCATTCCGGTATCTACATGTTTTGCGGGTAACGATTTAAGGCTGCCATCCGGTTGCCGGTTAAACTGAATGAAAACTAAATTCCAGATTTCGATCACTCTCGGATCGTCCATATTAACCAAACTCGCGCCATCCACTTCTTGCCGCTCATTATCCGGTCGAAGATCGATGTGTAATTCTGAGCAGGGACCACACGGTCCAGTATCGCCCATTTCCCAGAAATTATCTTTCTTATCAAACTTGAGAATATGTTCGTGAGCAATGGTTGTTTCCGATTTCCAGAGCTCGATAGCCTCGTCATCGGTAGGCAAACCATCTTCCTCATCTCCTGCAAATACAGTGGCGTAAATCCGATTTGGATCCATTCCCCAAACATCCACCAATAACTCCCATGCCCAACCGATAGCTTCTTTTTTGAAATAATCGCCAAACGACCAGTTCCCTAACATCTCGAATAGGGTATGATGATAGGTATCGTGGCCAACTTCCTCCAAATCGTTATGTTTACCGCTTACCCGGATACATTTTTGCGTATCAGCAGCACGATTCCACTTTTTCCCTTCGTGATCAAGCGCTTGTTCCTCTCCTAAAAAAATAGGTTTGAACTGATTCATGCCGGCATTTGTAAATAGTAAGGTTGGATCATCTTTTGGTACAACCGGTGCACTTTTTACAATGGCATGCTTTTTATCAGCAAAAAATTGTAGAAATTCATCTCGTATTTGGGAAGAAGTCTTTATCGACATTACTTATGTTTATAAAAATTGGATCAAAAAAATTAAGGGTGGGAAGATAAAAAAAATCCACCTCTAACTCATTAATTAAACCCGTGAAACAGGGATGAAAACTCTATTAAATAATTTCTTTAGGGGAATGCTGATTGTATTTCCCGTTGGCGCCACTATTTATCTGGTTGCCATTACTATGGATTGGTTGAATTCTATTTTTGCAGATTTATTTTTGGGATGGATCAATATTGAAATTCCCGGACTTGGAATAATAACCGGTTTCCTGTTCATAGCTTTAATTGGGTACGTGTTTAATCGGGCATTCACCAAACCTATTGTTCATATATTCGAGCGGATCATTACAAAAATGCCGCTCGTTAGCATGATCTACACCTCATTGAAGGATTTGACTGAAGCCTTTGTAGGCGAGCGTAAAAAATTTAATCAGCCAGCTAAAGTTACCTTTGGTGATACCGGCGTAATCCGTTTTGGATTTATAACACAAGATTCCTTAGAACAATTTGATTTGGCAGATGAAGTAGCTGTTTACTGTCCTCATTCCTATAATTTCTCAGGTAATTTATATGTAGTGCCCAAAGAGTGTGTAACACCTGTAAAAATAGATTCTACCGATTTTATGCGATTTATTGTGTCAGGTGGTGTTACCGGTGGCTTTAAAAAGATCTAAGCTTAATACACCTCTTCGAATGTTCGTACAGATGGTTTGATCATTTTTTTAGATTCTTCCCAACTCCATGTTGATGGGTCTCTATCAGCTAAATCGCCTTTTAGATTGAGATAGCTAAAAAAGCCATGCTTAGCAAGGTTTTGGTAAATTCCCGTTTCCATTCCTTTCATTCCGCAGAGATAGATTAAGGTGTTATCTGCTGCTAAAATTGGAGAAAGAGTATCAGCATGATCGTCAATAGCTGTTTGCACGTAATATTTCGATCCGTCTGCTCTGCGATCTTCTCTAGAAATCATTTTGATGTAATGGAAGTTGTTGTGCTTCGCTTCCATTTCGTGTAAATACTCTGGGTAGATTACATCGGTACGATACGGACATCCAAATACAAGGGCTACCTGATTGGTAATTCCTTGCTCAAAAAGCTCCATAATCATTCCTCTAAACGGAGCTATTCCCGTGCCTGTTGCAAAGAAAACGTAATTAAAATCTTTGGCATTGGTTGGTAATAAATATCTTCTTCCGCTTGGGCCTGTAACTTTAACCTTATCGCCGGGCTTTAAATTACATAAGTAGTTTGAGCACACGCCAGTATAAAAAGTACCGTCTACTTCATCCATTGCACGTTTCACCGTTGTTGATACCAAATGTGGTTTTCCTTTCTCCCCTTTTGAAGGCGACGAAACCGAGTAAAGACGAAGTTTATGGGGTTTACCTCGTTCATCTTCACCGGGCGGGAGCACCCCTATAGATTGTCCCACTTTAAATTTCCCAACTAAATCGGTACCAGACAAATCGAACGTAATATGCCTGATAATATTCGGACTACTTTCTGCCGTACAAACGAAGTTTTCTACAATGGTAGCTTCGGCAGGATTTTTGGGGGAGTATACATTCAGCTCTACAGTTGGTAATTCAAATTCAGCCATTTGTCCGGTTTACTTAAAGAGTTAAGAAGCCTGAAAGTAGCAAATGGAAGCTATAATCGGAATGTGAATAATACGTGAACCCCTGTTTTTTTATGGAAGGGCTTTTATTGATTACTGATCGCGTAACGAATAAGTTCATCGATAGTTGGGCGTTCACCTCGCTCTGCAATTAGGCGTTCAGCCATATTATGTGAAACACCTACACTGCGCATGCCAATAAGTTTTTCAACCGTCATTTCTTCAAGTGTGTACCCTAAATCTAACATATTTGAGGTGAAGAAGGCTGTTACTTCATTGCGACGTGTTTCTGCTAATTGCTCAATGGTCAGATTATACCCTAGTTCTTTCATCATTCGGGCATAAGTAGCACTAACATCAGCTCTCTGTAATTCCACTAATTGCTCTAGTGTTGGCTCGTATCCTACATCTCTAATCTGAGAAGTGTATGTGGCGGTAACCCCTTCGCTACGTAAATCAAGAAGTTCTTCTCTGGATAATTCGCCGTAACCCATGTCTTGCATCCAGTTACCCATGCCAACAATTATATCTTCACTTGGCTGATCTATTGCTTGTACAAAATCATCAATTGGATTTATTCCACTAAAAAAATCGCCTACTCTATTGCCGGTATAAAAAAGCAATGTAGCAACGAATGCAAATAAAAGAATGTAGTTGGCTACTTTAGAATTACTCCCACCCGAAGTGCTTGTGGGAGTATTTAGAACGGTTTCGTCAACCTCTTGTTCGAGGTCTTGAAGATCATTCTTTAGATTTTTGAACTTTGTACTCATAGTATCCCGCAATTATGGCGAACTGTTACGAGACAATATATAGAAAGATGCAAAAAAGAAGTATTAATTAAGCAAATCCATCGATCTGGTAAGATCAGAGATGGTGAATGGCTTAGTTATTAAATCGATGAAATCCGTTTCGCGTGCACGCTCGTAATTAACTCGATCTGAGTTTCCTGTGAGATAAATAACCGATGTATCGATGCTATCTTTAATGGCTGACACCGCCTCGATTCCATCCATATCGCCTTTCAGTCGAATGTCCATAAGCACTAAGTCGGGCACATGCTCGGTAGCTAAACGAATAGCTTCATCACCAGAGGTAGCCTTACCAACAACTTCGTGACCAAGTTCTTTAACCATGTTTTCGATAACAAGAGAAATAATCATGTCATCTTCTACAATTAGTACTCGCTTTCTTTTTCCGTTTAAATCACTCAACGTCTTATTCCTAATTTGGTCTTTGATGTTCTTTTTGAATAAAAGAGTAGCTTGAAATCTAATGTTACTTTCGAGATAATGCCAATGATCGCTCGAAATAAATTAGATACTCATTTTTATAACTTCTTTATTCAAAGTTTACGGCTCTGTACATTAATATTGAACCATCTACTGCATCAACATATGCGTTTATTCGTTCATAATGTTGACTTTTAAAACTTATCGGCACTACCCAAGCTTTTCTCAACTCCAAGGCTTCATTATTATTCTTAAGTGGAATAATCTCAAAATTGTCGGGTTGCCCAACCATTTCGTGGGTTATTGCCAGCAAACTATCTTGTTGTGTTACTGTAAGTAAGTTCAATTCTTCGCCGATAATACGTTCTTTGGCTTCAAGATATCCAACATCCAGCAAACCGGGTGCATAAATTTCCGAATACCAGTTTCCCCAAATTCTATTTACACCTTTCGCATCAACAAAGACTATTATTTCAGTGTCGGCCACTTCAATAGACTGATATCTTTGATTGTCGAAAATGATTTTCCATTCAAGTGGAACGCTATTCGTTTCCGGACCTTCGCAGATTGTACAACCGTAGAGCGGAACTAATTCTTTAATGTCAAGTGCTGATAATTCATCTACATTGGTGAATCTCGAATTGAATACTACACTTTGTTTAGCCAGATTTATTAGAGGATCGGGATCATCAAGTTCAACTTTCTCTGGCACTCTTCCCGAACAGGGGTTCACATCGTTTGGAAATAAAATCCGACTAAAACCGGTAAATCCGTATTCATTTAGCGTGGAACAGAGCTTTCCATTATTTAATTGGTGATATTCTCTGTTCAAATCATCTAACGCCAACAACGACATTGGCTCAATGGTGACAGGATAGTCAGGGATGTCGGAAGTCTCAATGACGTCACATCCAAACAATGAGAAGAGTAAGAGTATTAAATAGCCTGTCTTTGTAGTCACAGATAGTCAATCATAGCTGTTGAGCAAATATAATAATCTGCACAACTAACTTTTATTTAAACTTATCTAATCGATGGGTGTGTTTTTGCGGAGCGATTATGTCGAAAAATTATCTTTCGGTTAACCCTGTTTTGAGATTGTAATTCGTCCAATGTCCTTTAATTAAAAGTGCACTACCGATGAGCGTAATTCCTGCTTCGCCATATTCACCAACATATTCGTGAAATAACCAGGCCAGAAAAATTATCATCACCCCAGACAATAAATAACCCGTAACTGATTTAGATTCATGCTTTCGTTGGAGAGATAAAATAACCGTTGGCGCAATTGCCAAGAAAAAAATTAAATGAGTGTAGGCATGAAATTCTTCAAATGCAGGCCATAATGGTATAAGAGCAATGGCAACCGGTACTAATAAACAGTGAATGGCACAGATGCTGGATAATCCAATTCCAAGTCTGTCCCAAAATCCTTTATTCAAAACCAAAAATTAGTCTGTAATTATTAAGCCCGGAAGATACGCATACATTCAGAGAGATTGTGATTTTTTTCCTGACATGAAAAAGCCCGAGAGTATCGGGCTTTTTAAAAATTATCGGCGGTTACCAAAAATTCTGAGGAGGAAAATAAACATGTTTATAAAGTCGAGATATAAGGTTAAAGCTCCCATAATGGCTCCCTTTCGACCTTCTTCGGAATCTACCTGTAACTCCAAACTCATTTTCTTAATCTTTTGAGTGTCATAGGCTGTTAATCCCACGAATATGAGTACACCGGCATAGGATATTAACCAATACAATGTTGGGTTTGCCCAAAAGATATTAACCACTGTTGCGATAATTAGACCAATTAATGCCATGAATAACAGATTGCCCCAACTCGAAAGGTCTTTCTTTGTAAAGTAACCGTACGCACTCATCAACCCAAAAGTACCTGCAGTGATAAAAAATGTTTGCGCAACCGATGCCTGGGTGTACAAGAGTAAGAGAACAGATAAAGTTAATCCATTTAACGCCGAGTAAAGTAGAAACAAACCAATCGCCATATTAGAACTAATACGTGCGATGGCAGAACTCATCCAAAAAACAATGCCGAGCTCCGCAATGATCAAACCGAAAAACACGATTTGATTTCCAAAAATGATATTAAGTAGTGCATCGGATTGCACGGTACGCATGGCGATAAAGCCGGTTAATGCTAAAGCAAGGCACATCCATGCATATACTTTATTGAAGAAACTAGCCTGAATAGATTCAGCTTGTTGAGCAGTTAATTGAGCTTGCATTATTGGTTAAATAGAGGGTTGACGTTCAAAAATATTCATGCCAAAGTTAGCAAACTCGTTTGAAAAATATACTATAGTTATCAGCTACCTAGCCAATAACTCAACTTGATCAAAAATATATTGATAGGCTTTTTTCTAAATGTGTCAACGGTACCATGATAAGGTCTGAACACTCCATTTGAGTAATTGAATTCTGTTCGATCTTGTTGCCAAACCAAAAATAAAGAAGAACCCGGCCGGTATTCCCATCTTAAAACTGCGTTACCTTGCAAGGATTTGAAATCCCAATCATAATTTTCGTCTAGGGTTTCATTAAACTGCGGGTTTATCGGGTTGAAATTATAAGTTTTTCGCTCGGTAAAGGTTTTATAGTTCGAGAAATCTGCTATGTAATTATAAGGGCGAAGAAAAGTTTGCAAACTTAAATTTGGCCTGAATGTAATATCTGCCCGAATTTCTGTGTAAATGACATTCAAATTATTGTCGGAAAACACGTAATCAGGATTTCCATCCTCAGTTACATCAAAGAAATTAAAATATTGATCGGTATCTTTTGCATGTACAAAACCGGGTGCAAATCTGAGTAATACATTAGTTGCCGGCCGTAGATTTAAGCCCACATCTAATGTAAACTGATATTCTCCCGATGCATCATTCCTATAAGATGTTGCTACGTTGCCATAAACATTTTGTGAGGCATCTGTTGTTACATTTATGTAGGTATTCCAATCTCGAGGTCGGCGCATTATTGGTCCGCCACGGGCAATTCTATCATTATAGAACTTTCCTGTTAATCCGAAGGTAGATACTACTGTCCACAAATTATTTAGTTGAAAATATCCTCCCACCGAATAGTAATTGAATATCATATCGCCATCGAAATTCCATGCATGACTCATATCGCTCCATAATAAATAGAATTGGAAGGCATCAGAATTCACGTTTAGATACTCCAAATAGTAGTGAGGTGCGCGATAGTCAGCCCGTTCAAGAAATCCGATATCATTGATTTCATATTCAGGGCTCATTTCTGAATAAGTGAACGAATATCGCAGGCCCGAACCACTGTACTTACCAATACTAAATTCCCCGAAATAGCCCGTCATACTTGTCATAGATGAGTCAATTTCCAGCCCCTTTGAATCTATTCGGTTAAAATATCGTGCAGAAGTTTGCTGCGTTCGAAGCAGTGCGTTCTGATTTCCATTTACATTACTAAGCACGAAAACTCCACTTGCTCCCCAATTCCTGCCATTCCAATAGTATTGAGCATCTGCACCTACTTGATAAGCTGATTCGTGTAAATAATCTGTGAGGTAACTTCCAGAAAGATCTCTATTTACCGAACTTACAAATCCTCCAATTTGCGCATCGACCTTTGATAGATCCTTTCGTACTCTCCCAACCATATAATTCGTAGCAGGTTCTGCAATCAAAGAATTTTGCTCGTTATTATTTAGATCAACAAATTTTATGTCTTCTTGAAGGGTATAAGAATTCAAAATCCCAAGTGACAATCCATTTTGAGTTTTACCGCTCACCTTCGCGGCACCTGCAATGGTGGTTACCGGATTTGACGACGTATAATCTAAACTAACTGGATTATCGTTTAACGAAACTGATGCAAGACCTTCCCTGATAAGAAATGGAGTTCTTCCGATACGTCGTGAATAAAAATTGATATGACTTCGGTATGAATTTGCGCTAGTAGTTCCCCCAAAATTAAAAATATCATTTCCTTCCAAAAAGAAAGGTCTACGTTCTTCAAAGAACAGCTCAAACTCGGTTAGATTCATGGTTGCTGGATCGGCTTCAACTTGACCAAAATCCGGATTTACAGTAGCTGTTAAGGTGAAATCGGAGGTTATTCCGTATTTAACATCCCCTCCCACTTTAAACTCTAAATCATTTTTTTCATAGAAAGGATTTTCTACCGGCCCAACCTGATTGTTGGTAAATCCTACCGATGAATAGGGCAGTATTTCTAATCGTGTTGGTTGTTCGAGATCTCTAATGCCCTCGAGATTTCCAAACTTTGACACTAAACCGAATTCTTCTCGAGGGGTACGTGCCCAAAAACTAATTTCTCCCCGACGTGCAATTCTTCGCTGAAAATTTATCCCCCACGTTTGCTCGGTATTTGATGAGGTAAAGCGTAATTGAGAAAGAGGAATACGAAATTCAGCTACCCATCCATCCTCAACTATACTGCATTTCACTTCCCAAACTGCATCCCATAAAACATCTTCCTGCATGTCGTCGAAGTACATGATGTCTTTTTGAACACCTAGTGGATTAGCTGCAAAAGTAAACCCTGTTCTGTTATCGTTGTAGCTATCGATGTTCACATATACCCAATCGCTGGCATCACTACCATCCCGCCGAAATAGATTGGCTGTTATCGAATCGGGGTTACTATCGTATGCGTATGCCGCTACGTACAAATACTTATTTGAATAAAGTACCCGCATCTCTGTTTTTTCAGATGCCGGTAGGCCGTCGAATGGTGTAGATTGAGTAAATCCTGTAACAAGTTCAGCCTTTTGCCAGATCGATTCATTTATATTGCCATCGATCGATAACTCTGAATCGTTACTTATTTTAGTTGCTGTTACAGTAAATTCTTGCGCTTTTATTTCTGTATAAAAGGCTGCGATAATTAATAGCAGCCCTACTACCCTTCTGAATCTCATTAACTTCGTTTACAGATGAACGTTTAGGGGCCGATTTGAACCGAATGATGCCTACGTTTTAAACAAAGAGAGATCAGTTAACGATGTGTTACATAAAAATAAAAAGGGACCGAAGTCCCTTTCATTTAACTTAAAAATATCCGGTTAGGAGCTAAACCAATAACTCAATTTTACTAAAAATATATTGCTCGGTTTTGGATCGAAAATGTCTACAATATCGCGTCCGAAATCATAGCGCCCGTCTCCTATACTCCCGGCTCTGCTTTGTTGCCACACCAGAAATAGCGTTGAACCCGGTTTATATTCCCAGCGAAAAACAGCATTACCCTGTAAGGAGCGAAATGTGAAATCTGAGCGATTAAACTGGAAATCTGTTTGTCCATTATTATCGATATCAACTGCGAAGTTTCCATTTCCTTCTTCGCTGATTGTGCCTTCATCTTCGCCGTATGTATCAAAACTAAATGCCCCGGGGTTGTTGAATTCTCCGAAATCAGAAAATCGGAATGAATTAATAAATGGACGAACAAAGGTTTGCAAGCTCATAGTTGGGTTAAACGTCCAATTAAGTCTGATTTCTGTGGAAAAATTCATACTTCGGGAAGTTGCGAAAATGTAGCGTCTACCAAATGTTTGAGTAGCATCTGGTGCGTTAGGATCTCGCGCTAAATTGGCTACAAACTGATCTTCGTCTAACTCAAATCCTACTTCAGGCTCTATGGTTAACTGAATGTTTGTAGCGGGTCGAAATGCGATATCGAACCAATAATAGTCATCGAATTCTCTGCCAATATCTCTGCGATGAAATTGACCATGGCCAAATGAGATATCTTTGGATCGATCGGAACCGAGGTTAAAATTAAAGTTAAGGCCATCATTTACTTTCATGAGTGGTCCTCCTCGTGTAAGGCGATCAGATACCTGCCCAAACGAACCATTTACATTCATGTTAAATTGCCATTGATTATTGAACCGTGTAAACCCACCTACATTGATGTTTTTCCAAATTGGATTACCATCAAAATTCCAACCGTATAAGTGATAACTCCAAACCTGCCAATACTGTACATTTTTTGGGGAAGTTTCTTGCCATTGTAACGCAAAAGCCATTGCTCGGTAATCAGCTCGGTTTTGAAAACCTATATCGTTGGTTTCATAACCCGGACTTACCTCAGAATAGGTAATTGAACCGGTAAAATGATCACCACTTGCTTTGCGCAAACTAAATTCTCCGGCGTACCCTTCTAAACTTGTTTTTGTTGGATCAACACTGAGCCCATCAGAGTCTACTCGTTGATAATAACGCTGTGGTGCATTCTGTGCTGCGGTAATCACATCAGTTGTTCCATTAATCTGACTCACAGAAAATGTACCACTTACTACATACTGCCTCTCATTCCAATTGTGCTCAAAATCTGCACCTGTGATGTAAGCTGAATTTCGAAGATAGGTTTCGAAATAGGTATTATCGATTCGACGGTTTACTGCACTTAAATAACCCCCTACTACAGTGTTACCCTCATTGATGTCTTTTTTAACACGAGATACCAGATAATTAGTGGTAGGTTCGGCTATAAAAGTACCGCTGGTTCTACCCAAATTATTACCTTGAAATGCAGTAAAATCGCCCTCTTGTTCAAGAGTAATCGCATTTAATAACCCAATAGACCAACCGCTTTGTGTTTTACCACTTACTTTAGCTGCAGCAGCAATACTTGTTTGATCGGGCACATCTCGATAGGTTCTTCCATATTGGCTTACGCTATCTGCATTGTAAAAACTTCCATTATTGTAATTATTTGCCCTGCTTAAATTACCTTGTGGAGTTCGGCCAATTCTTCGGGAATAAAATGTACTTGGGTTACCGGCAGAGTTATTGGTATTCGTTCGCCCAAATCTAAAAATGTCGTTGCCTTCCAGAAAGAACGGTCGTCGTTCTGGAAAGAAAATTTCAAATTGAGATAAGTTTATCGTTGCAGGATCGGCTTCAACTTGACCAAAATCTGGATTGATGGTTGCCGTGAGGGTTAGATCGGAAGTTAATCCGTATTTAATATCGCCGCCAATATTTGCTCCCAAATCATTAGCATTGTAATAGGGATTTGCAAGATCACCCGGTTCTCTGGTTAACGAACTTGATACATACGGAGTGATTTCGAGTCTACGCGGTTCATCTAAATCCCTGATTCCCGCCAAACGCCCAAATTTTGACACCATTCCGGATTCTCGTTGGGAAGTTTCCGACCAATAATTGAATTCATTATTTCTGGCAATTCGCCGCTGAAAATTAACACCCCATGTTTGAACCGATTGGTTAGAACTGAACCGTAATTGTGATAAGGGAATTTTCATCTCTACCGACCAGCCCTCGTTAGTGATTTTCGCCGAAGCTTCCCAAACAGCGTCCCACAAAATATCTTCTCCCTCATCATCAAAGTATAAGATATCTTTTTGTACACCCGATGGATTAACTGCAAATGTAAAAGCAGTTCGTTTATCGTTATAGCTATCAAAACTCACGTATACCCAGTCACTTGCTTCGTTTCCATCGCGACGGAATAAGGCCTTGGTGATGGAATCCGGATTACTTTCGTATGCCATCATACCCACAAAAATATGGGAGTCGGTATATAAAATTCTTGCCTCAGTTCGTTGGCTTGGGGTGCCTCCATCCTCAGGAAAACGCTGGGTAAAATCAGTCGCGTAGGGTGCTTCATTCCATATGTTTTCATCAAGATAACCATCCAACTGGATCATAGAATTCGATTCAATCCTAACCGCAGTCATCGATGGATTTTGAACGGTACCTCTTCGAATGTCCTCTGTTGTACTTCTTGTTTTAGTTGTTGCCTCTATGTTATTCTCGTTGGTATTCGGGGATTGTGCATGTGTTGTATACCCGAAAACCAGACACAGTATGAGTGTAATTATTGATTTTTGCATAGTACCTGACTTATAAGGGCGACCTTATCTGCTTCCTCTCGTTTTACTTAGCAGAATAGATGACCAGTTGTGATGTTTTTTTCTTTCACGTGCCTGAATGGCAATCGTTACCCTGCTTTACTAGTTTTTACTTATTTCTATATCACCGTGCATGGTTTTAAACAAATACTCTGGGCCGCCTCCGTTCACAGTTCCGGTTATCCATTTATTTATTGTTACCGAATACACGCCATTTTTCTGGGTAGTTTCTTTGGATGAAGCCGTTCTATCTATTTCCATATCAAAATTGGTGTACACATCGCCGTAATCGGTTTTCATTTTCCCATTAAATTTAGTGTCTGCGGGGAAAGAAACTTCGATATCGCCATTAAGTCCGTTAAATGACATCGGCGCATTCAGAGTAACAGTATTAAACTGCACCTCAATATCTCCATTAATGCTATTGCAGACTACCGATCCACCAATTCCTCTCATCTCAACGTCGCCGTTAGTGGCTTTAACTTCATGCTCTCCATTCACATTTTCGATCATTATATCGCCGTGCGTAAGGTTAACCATGGTTGAGAAATTGAATGGCACCCAGATCTCTAAATCAAGATCGTCGTTGTTTGGGGAAGTTCGTACAGAAACCACATTATTTTCTTCGGTT
This sequence comes from Balneolaceae bacterium, assembly GCA_017640605.1. GTDB lineage: Bacteria > Bacteroidota > Rhodothermia > Balneolales > Balneolaceae > HXMU1420-13. The sequence continues at coordinate 52,934 of JAEPQH010000018.1, forward strand.
ACTTCAACGCCACCACCACCGGATGATATTTTGCGTAAACCGCGCCGGTTATACGCATCTTCCAGGTCTTCGTCTTCGCCATCTATAACAATGCGCACTTCTTGTCCATCATAGCCTCGTACGTAAATATCGTCGGCATACACCGAGTTCACTTTTAATTTACCCGGAGCATTTGGGTTTGAGATGGGAATTCTTAAATCACTTTGTGCCTGAGCTGCAGCAGCAATACTTACTGCTAAAAATGCTGTTAAAAGTAGTTGTGTAATTTTCATTGTGTTCACTTTTATGATTTTCTTTCTCTGATGTAGACACTTCCGTTTACAAGTTTAAAACTCATCGCCGGTCCTCCATCTCCTATTTGAATGGGTGAACTGGTTGAGATTTTGTAGCGGTTGTCTTCTTTATTGGTTGCCCTGTTCAATTGGTGCGGTAATCGCTTAATTTCTTTGTAATCAGTATATAATTCACCGTGTAAACTCTCGAAAGTTACAATTGCTCCGAAATTTTTTGGTGAATAAATTTCGATGGTTCCATTCACCGATCCAAAGTCCATGTCGGAGGTTGGGTTTTCATCAAACCAAACTTCAATATTTCCATTTACCGTATTCGCCTCTGCCGTGGTTTTAGCATCTAACACTTTCACGGAACCGTTAATGTTCGAAGCTTTAATTCTGTTGTTCATTCCCTGTACTAACACATCTCCATTGTTAACGGTAGCAACTTCTATCTGTGCGTTTTCTGGTATCTGAATGTCTATATCAAAATTAAACCGTGGATAATCATCGTCTTTCCAATTCATATTGTATCCAATCCTGCCGTTGTCAAAATCAAAACGAACGCCCGGAGCATCTACATAAATAAATACGTATCCATCTCTGATCGTATAGGTTAATTCAATCTCATCCGCTTCTGCAGTTGTGAGCCTACCTCTTTCTTTCCACACATTTTTCTTAGCCGAGACTCTAATTTCGTCACCTTTATAGCCACTTACATTCAATTCGCCATTTATATTTTTTACCACAATGCGGTTAGTACTGGTGAATTCATTAGATCCAATTTCAAAGGATATATTCTCGTTGATTTCCTGTGCACTTACATTGATCGTAAATACAGCAAGCATTAATAAGATTGACCTGACTTTCATAATAATACGGCTATAGTGTTATCGATTTTTGTTTGAGTAGAGCCTGTTAATTCGCGTTCATTTTTCAGTTTTTCAAATTCACCGGCAGCTTGCTGTAGCCCTAGCTCAACCATTACATCTGCGAGAGCTACGATCACCAAATCTGATTCTTGCCTGGTAATTGCCTTAACTAACCCTTCGCGCACCATAGTTTGATTCCCCCAACGTGCCAGCGCCTCTATGGTTTGAATGCGTACATTTTCGCTAGGATCGTTATTGAGCGTAAAAAGCAACGCGCGGATGGCTCTGTCATCAGATTCCGGTAGTTGAGCACTAATGTTAACCGCTCGTAACCTGTCGGTTGCAGATGGACCTTCAAGCATACTTATCATCATCATTTGTTGCATGCTTTCTAGTTCGCCCGAAAGCCTTTCGAGCTGATCGCTACTATTTCCGGTGTAGTTTCCAATGAATCCACCTATCATTAGCAAAACCAGTGCGTAGGCTAGTTTTGGCGCCGTAAGTTGTTGTAACCATTTGGTAATTATCTGAACCACATTAACCCCTTGTGAGGCTTTTTGAGCCTCCTGCTCCTGAGCCAGCATTTCGTAAAAACGATCTCGCATTTGAGTACTGGGCTCTGGGGTCGAAAGTACTTCTAATTCTTGATGCAGCTGCTCAATGGCTTTTACTTCAATAAAATCGATGTCTTCATTTTTAATTAAAAGTTCCAATTCTCTGGCTTGCTCATCAGAGAGTGTTCCTTCCAGATAATCGGCAATTAATTGTTCGTGGTATTTATTCATTGCTGTATTCGTTAGAAAGTGTGGTTACAGTCTGTTTAAGTTCTTTCATCGCGCGAAACATTCGAACTTTTATAGCGCTTTCTGATACGCCCTGAATGTTTGCAATTTCTTGATATCGTAATCCTTCATATCTGCTCAAGATTACGACCTCTTTCTTGTCATCGTCGAGTGCATCAAGAGCTTCTTCCAATATTCTTTTACGCTGGGTTCGTACATCTAATTCACCTATACCGGCCGGATCTTCTCCTTGAATGCGTTCTTCATCCAGAATTTCATCTTCTCTTAACCGTTTTTGTTTACGATAATGATCGATGTGGGCATTTCTGGCAATGCTGTACATCCATGTGGTGAATGATCCATCTCCGGTGTAGGTATCGCGATATTTGAGCATGCGCTCAAACACCGATTGAACAAGATCTTCGCTTAGTTGGGGTTGTTTGGTTTTACGATAGAAGTATCTGTGCAAGCCTGCTGAATATCTCTCATACAGCAAGCCCAGCTTTTCCAGCTGTCCTTCTTTTACTTTCATCATTAAAGCTTTGTCCGCCGTAGAACTCAAACTGCCCGAATCTAATTTCAATGTAATTTACACTGTATACACTGAAAGGATTTTGAAAGGTTACAAACTAAATCGTTTTATCTGATTCTTTTTTCAAGATCGCAGGCAGCGTATTCAACCACACCGTTTCGCTCGGCAAAACAGGGCTGCCAAGGAACTGTTTTTGTGATTGTACCTAATAGAAAACCAACCCCATTATTTACATTAGAAACCCCTTCTGCCAGTGTGTAGATGTTTTCATCTATTGTATAAAGATTGATCCATTGTGGACCTGCAGAGGCGATAAACACTTGTCGATCTAGTACTTCGAATTCGGTATCAGGGAAATTACGAGCAATTAAGCCGATGTCTCTATTAGCATCCAGCCGAAAAAGTATTTCGTTGGAATAACCAAAAGGTGAAAACAAAGAATCTTGTATATGCGAAAATGAATACACGTACTCGCGATTAAAAAAGGTATCACGCACTCTCCAAACCGCTTGTACATCAGCTACCCGATCTACATCTCTAACAATCATTACTTCATCGCCATTATAAACGTAATATATAGGCGTAGGATAATCTGGTGGGATGGTGATTCTGGAGGAACTTGAAATTCCATCCGATCGGGTTGCAGTAATTTCATAAGTAGCCTCAGGTTCGATGGGCATGGTTGTCCAGAAATTCCACATTACCACTAATGGATTAGGACTAAACAATGAATCGTTCATTACCACTTCTTGTCCTGTTTCAACATTTCTAATAGTAACAGTAGCATCAATTTGATCTCTGGTTGGATCAAAATCTTCTCGTACAGGCGTAATTCTTAACCATTGCGTATCAGCTGTTGCATCCAAATAGCCATACATGGAGTAGAAGTAGGAAGTATTCTCTTCCCTTGGTTCAAAAGATTCATCACAGCTGGTGGTAACTATGGCAAGTCCTGTAATGAGCAGGATAAATGTTTTAAACAAACGATGATGATATGATGATTTTTTTAAACGCATATTTATTGCGATCCAATTTTAAATGCCACATATGGAACCAAGGGTAACTGATCTGAACGTCGATTTGTAAATACATCATAGAAAAAGAGATTTCGGCGATCGTAAGTATTGATGGCTCCTGCTTTCACATTTAACTCAAGATTATTTTCTAGCTCAAAATCTCTCTCAATAGACACATCTAAGCGGTGATACATGGGTAACCTACCCTGATACGGCTTGTTTAATATCACACGACGAGTTCCAACCGTGGAGCGCACATCGGGTAAGCCAGAGTCAAAGAATAACACTTCATCAAAACCGATAGGCTGAGTAAAAGGTACGCCACTACCCAGTTGCCAACGCACACCAACTAAATAATCGCCAAATAAATAGCTTCCTGTTGTATTTAACTGGTGTCTGCGGTCGTGCGGTGGATGAAAACTTTGTACCGGATCGTCGAACCAAAACCCAAAATTATCCTGCGCAGATTCATATAGAGTGATGCTATAACCATAACCTACCATCCCATAAAACCTACCTTTTGAATATTCGAACCTTAAATCTGATCCATAAGAGTAGCCATCGGCGAGAGTGAGTTCGGTTGAAACACGAGCGACGGTAGTCCAGGTTGGAATCGAAATATTTTCAAGATCTTTATAGTATCCTTCCAGCGACCAATTGAAATTTCCGATAGATTGCTGCCAGCTCAGCAAATAATGCGTTGCTTCCATTTGAGCACCATCGAATGGTGCTCGCATCCAAATAGTAAACACAGAACTGGCATCACGCATATCACTGATACCAACCAATGGTTGTCGATACACCCCGAATGCCGCACTTAACTCTTGGTCATCACTCCCAAACGGTCGCCACGCAGTTCTAAATCGAGGTTCAACACTAGGATCGTAAATACCTGGAATTATAGAAGCTACAACACCGGGTTGGATTTCAAGTTTATCACCCAATGGAATAGTCACCTCAAAATGTGAACCCATATTAAAAAGCCCATAGCGTTCGGTGTCGAGATCCTGAAATCTGCCTCGAATATCATAATTCATGTATCTGGTGCTTAAAAAGGCACCAAATACAAATCGGATATCATTCACATATTGTGTCATATTGATATCCATGTACACTCGTGAAACTCTTGAAAAGGAATCTTTTTGGTCTTCGTTTCGCGCGTTATTCCACATGTGCGAAAAGTTCACGTTGGTTTCGAGCAGGAGCTTAGACTCATCCGGCAAAACCTGACATTGCCCACCAAGCAGAATATTCCCCCAACGAATGGTTTCGTCTTTTTCAAAATCAAGTCGGCCACGATCGTAGGTATGCATAAACAAACTGGAGCATTGCACATCGTTCGTGTTAAAGCTGATTTTACCGTAATGACTTTCAAATTTCAGTGGCTGTTCGGGTTCAATAAAAGCTTTACTCGTTGTTTGTATCAGTGATCGCCGCATTGAAACTATCCATGAAGCCGTTTCTACTCCAAATGGACCTTCAGCTACAATATCTGTAACAAAGGGGGACACTGCTGCACTCGCTTTGTATTCAAACTTGTTGCCATTACGCATATTGATATCGAGTACTGAAGATATTCTACCATTATAATAAGGTGAAAAGCCACCGGCGTAGAAATCAGCATTGGCGATTAAATCTTGAGGAAATGGTGAAAAGAATCCTACTATATGAAAGGGCTTGTAAATTAATATTCCATCAACTAACACCATATTTTCTGATGGCGAGCCACCTCGAATAAATACCTGCCCCCCTCTGCTTCCCAACGAAACCACTCCCGGTAAGGTTTGGAGATAACTAACTAAATCTCCGCCAACAACCGGTGTAGGAATTCTACTTAAATCTATGGGCGAAACGCGCTGCCGACCTTCTTCGCGTAATACACTTCCTGCTTGTTGTTCAACAACTACCTCACCTAGTAAATTTGCATCTACCTTAAGTGAGACACTTAGAGTTTTAACATCTCCTAATTGAAATCGAAGAGTATCAACATAGGTTTCGTACCCTAGAAAACTTACTTTAAACTCATAGATACCAGATCGAATGGAACTTAGTTGATAAAATCCATTTCTGTCGGTGGGTACGCCTTTAAACCTATTTTCGTTATCTATTTGTTGGATGGTAACGTTTGCTCCTTCCAGCTTTTCGGAAGTTTCGTAATCAGTAACCACACCTTGTATAGAGGCCCATTGCGCGTGGGTAGAAGTGCTAAATAATGCAGCCAAAAAAATAATAAAAGTAGAGCGTACGACTTTATTCAATTGCAAATGATGACCTTCCCGAGTTTCTCCGCCAGTCTTTCGAAAAGCGAATTACTTAGTATAACAAAACTGATTCTTGTTTATTTCGTTCTAATACAGACATTACAAACAAAATGCATAAACCCATCTTATTGCAAGTAACATTCCATAACCTCATCGATAAAGGTTTTGGTAGTAGCCATTGAGTGTTCTCGATTTCTGAATGAAAGCTTTTTTATGGAGAGGACCGCTCCTTTCCAATCATTGTGCAACCAAATCCCATCGCTGAGTTTATCAAATTCAGCATAGTTCACCGATTGGTTGGCGGTATTTAAAGTGGCATAAAAATATGGGGCACCTACCATGTCATCTTTTATTGCTAAGCCAAATCCGATGCCATAATCCTGATCTATTTCAACATAGATTCCGGTATCAAAATGATGAGGCCAAATTCTGATTTTAGCTGTTCTATTTAATTTATCTAACAGATATGCGCAGGCTTGGTTAGCCAACGTTCGCCAAAATATCCACTCATTCAGTGCAAGCCGAGAAAGTAATGCCACAGGTTGATTCATAAACGCATATTCAGGAATTTGAAAGTGTAGAGGTTCGCGAAAGGATTTTGTATCAAGCTGAAATCGCTCTAGCGTTTCTTCTACTTGCTCTTCAATTTCTGTAATGTTTTTTTTCGCCGTCGATATTGTTTGAAGAACATCTCCGGATTCATTTTGCCAAACTAAACATACATCTGTTAACCGAAGTACGAGTCTGATATTTATTGAATTGGTTTCGATCCAACGTCCTTCAATATTTAATGTATCAGGATTAAACCCAAGGTTTGTGTGACTGTCGTCTTCTTTTTCAGGAACAAAGCTGCGGTTTGCCTTTGCAATAATCTGGCAGAGCCGATGTAGCTGTTGATCTGCTTGTATGTAGTTATTCATTTTTGCCCGAAATCAGTGTATTAAGTTTTGGATCAATCTCCAAGAGTGTCCAATCAAGGTGAGAATACGGGATTCCTTGCAGTGTTACTACTTGTCCTACCAGCGGCAATAATTCCTGATTAATGTAAGCTCCATCTTTTCCACTTAGTAAGTAATATCGAAATGTGTTGGCATTATCATCTTGCACACGAAACACCGGTGGAATTCCGCCACTTAAGCACCGAATAGCACAGCTTTTATGGATTTTTCCTTCCCCCGGTTTCATCACGCCGAAATAGCATTTAGGATCGAGAATTTCCCCTGTAAGTGTTATAAGTTCTGAATTTTTATCAATGACGAGTGGCTGCCTGAAGTTGCCACTTCTGCTTACATAACTTTGCGCCTTATTTGTAAGTTCTAGTAATGCTACACCATCACCATAGATCAGAGTTCCGGCTAATGTGATTTCATTCAGGTCTAATGAACCTTCCTCATTCTCAATATCCTGCATAATTGATTCCGCTCCGAATTTTCCAAAACCAACCAGCAGAACGCTTTCTGAGTTTAACGCAGCCGAATTATGAGTGAGTTGAAGCATCGGATAAGGCTTAGCGATGTAAACTCCTGTAAGCTCGGTGGTATTCCCGAACTCAAACACATGATTGTTGAAGGGTTTTTGAAAGACTACAATCAAAACAACGATTGAAACTGTAATTAAGCCAATAAACAGTAACAGCTTTTTTATGAACTTTTTGGTGGATGGAGGCATATCATCTTGCCATCCAACGTAAAAATTATCACTACTCATTGTTGCTCCAATATCGCCGGCTCCACGTAGGTACCTTCAGGTTTGGGAGTTGGATTAACCCATACTTTCCCGTCGATTACTTTTACGGAATAGGTGTGAAGTTTCTCGATAAAAGGTTCAGGAGCTCTTCCGTTTTCGGGTATATATTGGTAACCGTGCCAAGGACAGGTTATGCAGCCGTCCACAATTTCGCCCTCGCCCAGTGGCCCCATCTGATGTTTACACACATTATGTACTGCAGAAATTCGATTCAAATATCGAAATATGGCTATGTTTTGATTGTGTATAAAAACAGCTTTTGCACCACTAATTGGAATTGACTCAACATTCAGTACTTCCACAAAGCCTTCATTAACTGCATTAGTTTTCAGTGCAGTGAGTACTTTGTTTTCCTTTATTGATGCAAAAATGTGCAGCGTAGCTACGGCTGTAAATCCAACGAACAAAATTCCCCAATACACCGGATGATTTTCGTATTGCAGTGCCCCTGTTGCAACGTGAGCGATAACTAAACCATAGGCAAGGTAAACGCCCATATGCAAACCTTTCCAAATTTCCGGACTTAGGTTCTTTAGCCAGAAATCGTGGCTGGTAGCTGCCATCAGAAATAAAATCAGTAATGCAATGAATCCTAAAATCTGAAATGGAAACTCACTAATTGATTGATAATTCGGATTAGATGTAAACACGCTTACAATTGGATTTACATCGCCAAGTGCATGGAATTGAATGATAGAAAAAGCACCATGTATTAGCGCAATCAGAAACATGGATACTCCCAGATGCCTACGGTTATAAAGCAGAGGCAGAAATCGTGTGTCAAGTCTGGCAAGTGGGCCAATCATCAATATTAGATGCAGCAACACAAAAGCGGTTAATGCAGATGTACGAATTATGAGCGTTTCTGCAGTTATTTCGGGGTGAATTACCAATTGTAAACTTGAGAACAACAAGACAATCCCACCGATGATCATCCAAAGAACGACATCGTAATTCTTCTTTTGGCGATTCCATTGTACGGCTTTGTAATTTACTCCCATCAGATCACCAAAATTAATAGTGCAAACACTAATAGAGTTAAAACAACCCAAATGTACAGATGTGCTTTCCGAAATGATGTATTCATGAACCCGACCTCTTCCATTTTAAAGCAAAGAGTGGCCAAAAAATCAGCATTCCAGGCGAAATCAACAGTTTAAACTTCCACGTGGTGTTTTCTGCGCTTTCATCTACAGTAACCAGCCCGAATTTGAAAAATAGCATTGAAAATACGATGCCTATCACAGTATAAATCAACCAGATTTGGACGATTACTTGAATCAAGCCTTCCATTATAATACCGGTTTTATTCCGGCATAAGCAATGCCTGTGAGTCGATGCATCTCGTAGTTTAATGTGCTCAAATCTTCAAAACTGAACTCTTGCACGTCTGCATGTCCGCACGCACGCGCGATTACTTTTATGAGCTCGTTAGTGGCATCGAAAAAATTAAGTAGTTGTTTGGCCGATGATTCAATGATTAATCGACTACGTAAATTTTCCTTCATTGTAGCAATACCTACCGGGCAATTGTTGCTGTTACAAGCTCTCATCCCTAAACAACCTATTGCCTGAATAGCCGAGTTGGAAACAGCAACAGCATCGGCGCCCAACATCATTGCTTTGGCAAAATCTTCGGCTATACGTAAGCCTCCAGTTATGATTAGCGTCACATCATTTGCTCTACGATCGTCGAGATGTTTTCGAGCTCTTGCAAGCGCCGGAATTGTTGGTACATTGATGTTATTTCTTAAAATAGTTGGTGCAGACCCAGTTCCTCCTCCTCTTCCATCTAAGATGATATAATCTGCACCGGCTTCCAGTGCAAAGTCGATATCGGCTTCGATGCGGCTGGCGGCAATTTTAAACCCAATTGGAATTCCACCGGTTTCTTCGCGCACTTTATTTCCGAATTCACGAAAATCTTCAACTGTTTTTAGATCCGGAAAGGCTGCCGGAGAAATAGCCGTTTCTCCTACCTCAAGTCCACGTACTTCGGCAATTTCTTCGGTAACTTTGTTTCCCGGCAAGTGACCACCTGTTCCGGTCTTCGCGCCCTGACCTCCCTTAAAATGAAATGCCTGTGCCTTTTTTACTTTATCCCACGAAAATCCAAATTTTCCACTCGCAAGTTCATAAAAATAGCGGCTATTATTTTCTTGTTCCTCGGGTAGCATCCCTCCTTCTCCGCTGCAAATTCCGGTACCGGCTAATTCTGCACCTTTCGAAAGCGCAATTTTTGCTTCACGGGATAGCGCACCAAAACTCATATCAGATACAAACACAGGAAGTTCAAGTTCGAGTGGTTTTGCAGCTTTTTTGCCAATAGTTACTTTTGTGGAAACTTCATCCTCATCAAACAATGGTCTTTTTGCTAATTGTGCTGGTAAAAACTGAATATCTTCCCATTTGGGTAAGGTATTTCTATCTACGCCCATTGCTTCGGATGGACCGTGATGCCCTACATTTTTCAAACCATGCTGTGCCAGTTCTTTAATGTATTTTGTATAGGGCTCGGTGTCTTCAGGATGTGTATCGGCATATTGGCCTAAGTACTCATCCCGCTTAAAGGGCTGCGGATGATCTTTTAAATATTGATCTATTTCGTCTCCATCCACCCAAACTTTGCCACTTTCAATCCACGCATTAAATTTAAACAATGCTTCCTCATTGTTGTATTCACTTACGCCGGTATCAAAGCGATAATCCCAGTGATGCACCCCACACATCAGATTATCACCATCAATATATCCATCGCCTAACAGCGCTCCTCTATGCAAACAGCGTCCGTAAAGCACTGAAATATTGTTATCGTATCTTACAGCTACCAAATCTAACCCATTGATTAAGAAATGGTGTGGCTTTCTATCCTCTAATTCCCCGAAGTCACATAATTTTATTTCTGTCATACCTATTTTTTAATAATAATTGCATCAATAAAGAAAAAAAGAAGTAGAAAGTCTGTTAGTAATTCATTTATTCTTCGCATTGTCGATTTATGCTCACAATGCTATTTCTACTAAAAATTTCATCTTAAATAAATACGTTGCAATGAAGGTTTGGACTTTTATACTAGGTTTTTTCGTGGTTTTCGGAGCTGCTTGTTCTCAACAAAATGAAACAGAATTGGTAAATCCGGTACTTGCCGTAACCGGAACAGTTATTGAACACAATGATTTCTCTTCTGGATTTGTAGATAGCCGCAATGTTGAAGTGTGGTTGCCCGAAGGATATGATGCTGAAGACAACCATTATCAGGTTTTGTACATGCATGATGGGCAAAACGTGTTCGATCCTTCAACCTCGTACAACGGTAATGATTGGATGGTTGATGAAGTGCTTAACAATCTCATCGAAGAAGGAATTGTTGAAAAAACCATCGTTGTGGCTATTTGGAACAGCGGAATTACCCGATTTCCTGAGTATATGCCACAAAAACCGGCCGACATCATGAATAGTGAGGAAGTTCAGAAAGCGGTTGTTCGAAATTCCGGCGTTCCGATCTTTTCTGATCAATACCTGCGCTTTATCGTGGAGGAACTAAAGCCATTTATCGACTCAACGTATCGAACAAAACCCGAACCTGAGTTTACCTCTATCATGGGAAGCAGTATGGGTGGGTTAATCTCACTGTATGCAATTATGGAATATCCTGATGTATTTGGAGCAGCGGCCTGTTTATCTACTCATTGGACCGTACCGGAAATTGGTGAAGTGTTTGTTGATTACCTGGAGGGAAATTTACCTGATCCTGTAACTCACACCATTTATTTTGATTACGGAACTAAAGGACTCGATGCCGATTATGAGCCCCATCAGCAAAAAGTAGATAAGATTATGGCAGCTGCTGGTTTTGAACAAGGCACAAATTGGATCACCAAAAAATTTGATGGGCACGACCATAATGAACAGCATTGGGCACTACGTGTACATGAACCTTTAACGTTCCTCCTGAAGTGATTCTGAGAATTCTTCTCAGTTGATAATGGATGGGTAAAATTTAATCTTTTCATTTCGTCAAGATTAACTTCACCGCTTTCATCAATGAGAATTCTACTGTTAGCCAGCTTCAGTTTATTTCTAAGCTTATTATCCTGCAAAGAAAATTCCAGCAATTCAGAGCCTGAATTACCTGAAGGACTCCTTTGGGCTGATGAATTTAATGGCACGGAATGGGATCGAGAAGAATGGATTCCGGAGTTTGGAGCTTCGGGTTGGGGAAATCAGGAATATCAGAATTATACAGCCAGCAAAGAGAATTTATCGGTTAGCGATGGTACGTTAAAGATAACGGCGTTAAAAGTGGGCGATGGTCAAGGTCGCGGTGATTATACTTCGGCGCGGATAACAAGTGCAAAGACATTCGGCCCCGGTACACTAATCGAAGTGCGCGCGAAAATCCCGGATTATAAAGGCAACGGTTTATGGCCGGCCATTTGGATGCTGGGCGACTCCATCAGAAAAGGCACACCATGGCCAACCTGTGGAGAAATTGATATTATGGAATATGTGAGCCGTTCACCCGATGTATTCTTTTCTACCATCCACAGTGCAGCTAACAATCACACCAATGGCACTCAAATCGGCTCAGGCAATGTGCCTCTGCCATCCATTGAGGAAGATTTTAATACATTTGGGATAGAATGGCAGGAAGAGTACATCAAGTTTTTTGTGAATGATCGCAGTAATGTGATATTTAGAATAAATCGTCCGCAAGACTATAACCTAAACAACTGGCCGTTCTCTGAGCCTCACTTCTTTATTCTGAACCTTGCTGTAGGTGGAACTTTTGGCGGATTTGATGTGAATGACGACAATTTCCCCGCTGTTTTTGAAATTGATTACGTTCGGGTGTATGAGTTAGAAGACTAAACCCGATTCATCATTTCCGAATCAGGTTGGTAAGCCTTCCATTTTCATGATTTCCAATGCATTGGTACTTGGGCATGGCCCCTCTCTTAGGGTATACTCAAAACTCATCTTGTTATTTTTAATTGATTCCACAAAGTGAAGATTTACAAGTTGAGGAATTTCAGATTCTAGTTTTGAGAGTTCTAAGTCGTGCGAGGAAATCATTCCAACTCCTCGTTTACCTGCAACTTCTTTCAAAAAAGCTGCACTTCCAATATAGCGTTCGCGATTATTAGTGCCACGATAAATCTCATCTACCAGAAAGAATAGCGGTGCGGATTCTATGTCGGCCAATTCATCCAATAAATAGCGTAGTCGGCGTACTTCTGTGTAAAAATGGGAATATCCTTCATCCAGTGAATCTGTAATATTAATGCTCGAAAATACCCGAAACACTTGGGTATTCAAGCTTTTTGCGCAAACAGGTGCCCCTGTAAAGGCGAGTACTAAATTGACACCCACTGTTCGCAGAAAGGTGCTCTTACCGGCCATATTTGAACCTGTAATCAAAAATAAATCTTTGTTAGGGTGAACCTTAAAATCGTTCGAAATGCGTGCTTCATCAGGAATTAGGGGATGGCCCAAATCTTGGGCAGAAAATGCATTATTTGATGCATCATTTATCTCCGGCCAAGAAAATTCGGGATTGAGCATCGCAAAGTTAGCCAATGAGTTAAGAGCCTCTAGTTCATAAAAGGAATCAAGCCATTTTGTGAGTTTCGGTTCAATAGATTGTCTCATTTTCTCAATTCGCCAGGCATAATACATATCCCATGGAACGCATACATTTACAATCAACCATAAAATTTGGTTTGCTTGTAGAGCAGCTCTCGACATCAGCCTTTGTGCAGATTTTATCACCTTTGATGGACGCTCCTGCTCTGATTGATAAACCTCCAATATGTTCGAAAGATGGGTGGTGTCTCCCGCACGGAAGCTTTCTAAGTGCTTTAGAATTCCTTTAAACCGGTTTAGGATTTTTTCGATGTTAAAAGCTGCATCAAATAAATCGGAGTAGAGCCTATCGTTAAATTTGTAATAGAGTAAGTAACAAACCAAGCTTGTCATTAGAAAAAATGGACTCGCAATGCGAGCTAACATCAAACTCAGAAAAAGGATGTTACAGGCTGCTAATATTGCTGAAATGATCACAGCTTTTTGAAGTCCTTGTTTTGGAGGATTGCGCAACCAAGCCAACATTTCTTGATTATTCCAAGCATTGCGAGACTCTGAATGAGTGATCGCCCCCAAAACCCGAAGTTTATCTCTGAACATTTGTAATGGAACCAGCTCTTTCACTTTTGCCTGACGAAGATGAATATCATTTGCAGCCGGTTTGATTTGTAACAACCAGTTTTTTAATCGAAGTGCACTTTCTGTATAGATAGAAGAATCAATCAACTGAAAGACTGAATGTTCACCCATCAAATCTAAATCGCTGGCAAAGGGATGATTTTCAACCTCTAGCTTTAACTCCTTTCGGGGAATTTCATCCCAGCGTAAATCCATCCTAGCTAGGTGCTCTTTTTTAATTCGTAATAACTCTTCGAACCGCTGTATGGTAGCTTCTATCTTCTGATGACGATCAACCAAAACAATGAATCCGGTAATCAACAGAACTAAGGAAATGAGAAATATAACATCTGAAAGCACACTGCTAAGCAAATACAATACAATGATAGAAACGATAAAGTAGGCTATCCTGATACGGGATAATTGTTTACTTACTCCTTTCAGCTTTGATATTCGTCGGGAAATTCTTGCGCTATTCTGCTCAAGTCTGCTCTTCAGTATTTTTTTAGTCATTAATTTAGTTTCTTTAATTCAACGAGAGTTGCTCCCCAACTAGAGCGGTCGTCGGCTAAGCGATAGGAAATCACAGTTGGGTGTTTATCTAACAGAGCGTGCACCGTTCTACTAAGCACTCCCTTACCCTTACCGTGGATAATGCGCAACGAATAGATTTCTTTTTCCAAACAAGCATCTATGTAATCAGGAATTAAGTCCTTAATCTCATTAGGCCTGAAATAATGCAGATCTAAGATGCCGTCTATTGGAAGTTCTATGTGTTCTTCTTGATTGATAATTTTGGTGGTTTCTAAGGATCAAAGGATCAAAGGATCAAAGGATCAAAGGATCAAAGGATCAAAAATTTTGGGAATCACTGTGCAAAGTCAAAATTTTTTCACTACTCACTTTTCAATTTAAAAATAGTACCCACATCCAAAGCGTTTTTCAAGCAAAAATGCGAAAAACTATCGGCTCCGTAGGATTTGCAAAGTTTGAGAGATAATACTTTGTGCCTTTCTGCCTTTGTGCCTATTCTTATTACCGATTTACACCACATTTTCCATGAACACATTCATCAAATTACTTCTGTTTTTTCTTATCCTGATTATTGGGTTTGCAGGTCTCGCTTTTTACTGGACCTTTTATAAACCACTGCCCGATTATGAAGCAACTATAGAGCAGAAAGCCTTAACTAATGATGTCACCATCCATTGGGATGAATACGGTGTTCCTCATCTTTTTGCAGATAATGAATCTGATCTTTATTACGGATTTGGTTACGTACATGCACAGGATCGATTATGGCAAATGACTATTTCTCAACTTGCTGCGGAAGGAAGATTTGCTGAATTCTTTGGTCCGGATTTGATTGAGTTTGACAAGTATCAACGCACACTTGGCATCTGGGAAGTGGCGGGACGGATTCTGGAAGAAGAAATCACCGAAAAAGAGTTACAGATTCTGCAAGCATACTCGGATGGAGTAAATGCCTACATCCGGCAAAACAACAATAAGTTGCCGGTACAATTCGCACTCGCCGAAATGCAACCTCTAGAATGGACTCCCCGCCATTCGATTGCCATAGTTCGATTAATGGGATGGGAATTGAATCTTAGCTGGTGGAGCGAAGTCACTTACAATTATCTAAAAAATAAACTCCCTGCCGACACCCTTGAGGAATTATTATTGAGCTGGGATGCAAGCTCTCCTACCACACTTGATGATACCGAATCAATTGGATTATCCACCGCTGCATTGTTACCTATGCTGGAGATGGAATTCAAAAAGCGGGAGCTGCTGGAAATTGAAGGTAGTCATGTAGGTAGTAACGCATGGGTGGTTGATGGAAGCCGCACACCAACGGGTTATCCGATGCTGGCAGGAGATCCTCACTTGGGACTCGACATGCCGGGTAAATGGTACGAGGTACACCTAAATCTGAGCGGTAAAAACGTATCCGGAGTAACCGTTGCCGGAATTCCCGGCGTTGTGTTAGGTCAAAATGATCAAATGGCATGGTCGTTTACAAACATCATGGCCGATGACACCGATTTCTTCCTTGAAATTGCTGATGATGAGGATCGAGGTCGATATGTAGTTGATTCAACCTACGCCGGGCAGGTTGCTTATGCTCCTTTCGAAATTGTTCGGGAAGTAATTAAAGTAAAAGGTCAGGAAGCAGAATTGTACGAGTATCGAAAAACCAAACATGGTCCGGTTATTACTGATATGTATCCTAATCAGGCTTTGGTTGGGGATCAGCTGATTGCGATGCAGTGGACAGGACATCAACTTTCAAACGAACTGCGAACGATGTACGAAATCAATTGGGCGGAGGATTTTCAGGATTTTAAGGATGCATTGACGCACTTTGGTGTACCGGGGCAAAATTTCATGTATGGTGATAGAGCCGGAAATATTGCCATGTTTTCAACCGCAAGATTACCCATCCGAACCGGCAATAAAGTAACTCTACGGCGTGGCTGGGTGCCGGAAGATGATTGGCAAGGATTCATCCCCATCGAAGAAATGCCGCATATCATAAACCCGGAGAAAGGATGGATTGCGAATGCCAATAACAAAATTACCACCGAAAATTATCCGCACTACATTGCTACTTTTTGGGAGCCACCTTCGCGTATCGAGCGTATAACCACCACATTAGCTCCTGATACCATGGTAACCGTTGACGATATGATAGCACTGCAAAATGATAGTTATTCTTCCTTTGCTGCAACGCTCACCCCGGTTATTCTAGAGATCATCAAAAGCCAAAGCGAATACGATTTTTCTCTCCCCGTTTCTTATTTAGAAAATTGGGACTTCCATTACTCCGAAAGCTCCACGGCCGCGTCTATTTTCGATGTGTTTTTTCTCAAATTCACCGAAAATACGCTGAAAGATGAATTCGGAGAAGCTGCCTATCAAAATTTTGTAGTCCATGAACTTATTCCCGTTCGAACAATGACATCGCTAATTCAAGACAGCAGCGCTTTGTTTGATGATGTAACCACTCCGCAAATTGAGTCGCGTAAAGATATGATCCTACAAAGTATGCAGGACGCGATTTTATTTTTAAGTGATTCGTTAGGTAGCGAGCCTTTCGAATGGCGCTGGGAACAATTGCATACCATTACTTTCGAACCGCCTTTGTTTGGGATGGCGGCAGACGATCCAAATGCGCCGAAAGCTTTATCGATGATTGTGGATAATGTATTAAGTAAAGGGCCATTTTCTGTGGAAGGTCACGGAATGAGTGTAAATAATGGGCAGTATAAATGGGATTCTCCTTTTGAAATGACTTTGGGTGCTTCGGTACGGCGAATCGTAGATTTATCTGATTTAAGCGCCACGCGATCAGTGCTACCCACCGGTCAATCCGGAAATCCATTGTCTGATCATTATGGCGATCAAACTTCGATGTGGCTCAATAAACAGTATCGCATTTTTGAACAAAATGAAGGAGTTGCTGAAAAAAGAACCACTCGGACAATGATTCTAAAGGCAAGCCAATCAAATTGAACTATGACTATGAATTGGAATTCACTGCTACAACGTGCTCATACCCCCTATTCTAAAAAACCTGTTGCTTGTGTTGTTGAGGGAGACCGTGGAGACTTTTTCGCCGGTGTACGAATAGAAAATGTTTCTTTTCCGCTTACGATAAGTGCTGTGCAGGCGGCATGTTGTATTTGTTTGAGTTATCAACAGAAACCAATTCGCATACTTTACAAGGATGAAGCTCCTGATCAACTTGAGTTTTGGCAAAAGGAGTTTAATTGTACAGCAGAGAAATCAGAAAATATTGATCAACTTACTTTTGTCAAATATCAATCGGAAATACCCTCCGATAAAAAAGAACAACTTGTGAAATTACTGGATGATGCAGTGATTCCGAATTCAGATTTTCCGGTATCAGCAATTTTGGCTGATAAGAATGGAATCTATTGTTTTACCGGAATAAACGTAGAAGTTAGCGATTGGGCGATGGGCTTATGCGCCGAAAGGGTAGCATTAGCTAAAGCAATTGTACATGGTGTTTCTGATTTCGCTAACATTTCGGTGCACACCAAGAAGGGAGAATTCAGTAGTCCGTGTGGCGCGTGCAGGCAAGTAATGCACGAACACCTACCATTATCTAAAGTTGAAATGTTTCATGCGGATGCAACCTACTCCGAACATTTTGTTATTGATTTACTCCCATTTAGCTTTACATCAAAGAACTTACAGGGGCAATAATTAAGCTTAATAGTGAAAAATTGAGTTTGTCAAGTCAAAAAAAGCATGGTTGTTAAAAAAAACTTTGTTTAAAGTACCAAAATAGCACTTTTTAATTTGACTCAGTTGTGATGAATCTCTAGCTTCAACGCAGTTTCTAAAATTTGAAATTTATTTAAACATAAACATAACGGAGTTATATAATGAGTAGAGTAGACGAACTAAAAGGATTAGTTGAAGATGTATCAGCTGAGATGGAAAAGTTCTACGATAAAGGAAATAAAGCTGCGGGTACCCGTGCAAGAAAAGGGTTGCAAGATCTTAAGAAATTAGCTCAGGATATTCGTCTTGAGATTCAAGCTAAGAAGAACGAAGGCTAATCCTTTATTCAGTTTTATGTGAAAAGCCATGATGGAAGTCATGGCTTTTTTCATTTCTGCCAGTTTCATTCTACTCGGGGCAATCAGTACCTCTTCTGGTATCTACGATATAAATTATCTGCCACTCTCCTCCCAGTTTTGCCATTTGAAATGAGTTTACCCCGCAATGCGAAAAGGTTTCTCCTAAATAGAATTTGTAGGGAGTCCAAACCGACGCAAGTCCACCATCAATTTGTATGTTGAATGAAGCGATGTGTTCGTCCCATATTTCAGGATGAGGTGTACCTACAGCATTTAGAAATCGATCCAAAGAACCTTCTGCGCGCACAACTTCACCAGCTTGATTGGTATAAATAGTATGCATAGGAGCATTTCGAACAAAAGCACTAGCAACCATTGCAGAATCACCGGCTCGCATTCCATCGAACATTGTGGTGATAGTTTCTTTAATCGCTTCAACGTCGGATGTTTGTGCATGCAGACTTGAAAGTGTGATACAACTTATTGCTGCACACAGGATTATAATTCGTGTTTTCATTAAAGTATTGGGTTGAGTTAATGTACACCTTCACGTGATGATACTTTTTGAGATGCATTCAAAAAATCCATTTTACATTTAATAAAATAAAGTAACCCGCAGGATACTCGAAAGAACCTTGTAAAGGTTTAATTGGTTGGTATGATGAAACTATTTACTCCAAACACTTTGAGCCTTGAAAACACCAAGCCTTAGCGCTCGCCTAGCCACCGGATATATGCGACTTGTCGATCACAAGAGTAAGCATTCTAAGAGGTGGTTTTTAACTAATAAAGCGAACATAACGCCTCATTCTTATGTCCGAAACGCGACCATTCGAGAGGAATCATTTCGGGAACGTCCGTTGTGGTACATCCATCCAGAAAAACCAGACGTAAAATCTACAGTGCTTTTTATTCACGGAGGAGCTTTTGCCAAAAACTTTCAGCCCATGCACTGGAGGTTTGTGCAACGACTTGTAGAAAATACTGGCACAAAAGTTATCGCCCCGGATTATCCGTTACTTCCGGAATCGACTTACACCGCTACACAAAAGTATTTTATAGCACTTTTCGAACTAATTTCGAAAAGTGATTCGATGGAACATTTATATATTGTGGCTGATACCAGTGGCGCGACCATCGCTTTAAATTCAGTTCAGCAATTCAGAGAAATTGGCCTCCATCAACCAAAAGAAATAATTTTACTCTCTCCATGGCTGGATTTAACGCTTTCGAATCCCATTATAGAAGATCTTGCTCACACCGATCCTGTGCATGAGGTTGGAGTATTACGAGAACTAGGAGCAGAATATGCTGAAGGTTACGCTCCGAACGATCCGAAAGTAAGTCCTATTTATGCCGATACCAGACGACTTGCTCCCATCTCTGTATTTATCGGGTCTCAAGACATTTTTTTAGCAGACTGCAGAAAATTAAAAATACTCTCGGAATCAAAACCGGTAGTTTTTAATTACAGGGAGTATCATGGCATGATTAATAACTGGATGTATTATGATTTTACTGAAAGTAGACAAGCCAGAGAACTACTTTTTCATCATATGAGTAGTAAACCCTCTGAGTTTGAATTGGCCATGCAGGATAATACTGTTGTTTGGTAAGCTTTTTTTAAATTTATTTCAGCATATACTATTGAATACGCATTGGTTTGAACAATTAATTTAAAACATTTGAATTCATCAGGGGCACCATTACAAATTGTATTGATTACTGAAGATCCTTCGGTCTCTGAGCTATTTAAATCAATATTAGGCGATACTTTTGATAAACTAGAGATACTAGTTTATCAGCCAAAAGAAATTGATACCCAAGAAAAAAAACGGATTGAATCAACCTCTGCCCTATTCATTGATTCTAATGTATTTGAGATAGCGTTTGTAACTCTTAAAACTATACAGGTTCCGCTCTTTGTGTTTGGCAAGAAATGCGCTAACGAAGTACTAACTGTAATTTCTGAAGGTTCAGTTGCTGGGTTTGTGACTGAAGAAACGCTATTAGCTACTACGGTTACGCTTACTCGATCATCCAGCATTTACACCGACCACAATAGTCAATCTGGTACAATCTCGGAATTCAGCACCCATTTTCAGAGTATTGCTGATAACATGCGTTCCGGAGTGGTACGAGTGTTAGATAAGAAAAATGGTGATCGTCAGATTCTGTTCTCGAATGAAGGCTTTTATCGCTTATTCGAAGTTTCAAGGAAGGCTGTAGAGGAAGATTTTACTGTGATTTTGAAGATGATCCACCCGGATGATCTGGTACTGAACATACAACAAATTTACAGCGATGTTAAAAAAACCGGTAAAGCGGTTCATCAACATTTTCGAATCATTACACCCTCAAAAGTTATCCGATGGATACATTTAATGTCCAATGCTACTGAAATCGAAGCGGGCGATATTCTTCATGATTTCATTGTTACTGATATCACCGATCAGAAACGAAGAGAACAGTTTTTTAATGAGATTAGTAAAGTGTCTCAAAATGGAGGCTGGGAGCTCGATCTGATACATGATACGCTGCATTGGACCGATGAAACCAGGAAAATCCATGAAGTTCCGCCCTATTTTCAACCAACTGTTGAGAATGCAATCAACTTTTACAAAGATGAAGATTCCAAAGAGCGATTAGTACGATGCTTAAACGAACTTAAACTTACGGGAACATCTTTTGATGATCGTTTTGAAATCATCACTGCTAGTGGTAACAGAAAATGGGTTCGCGTTCGCGGCGAAGCCGAGTTGGTTGATGGGTATATCGTACGAATCTTTGGGATATTCCAAGATATTTCTGATTTGGTAGAAAAAGAGAATCAACTAATGGAATCGATTGATGAAAAGAATGCTTTGTTGGGTGAGATTCATCATCGGGTAAAAAACAATCTCGCGATTATTTCCGGCTTATTGCAGTTGGAATTAATGAAAGGAGCAAACAATCGGTTTTCTCTGAAAGATGCTGTAAACAGAATTCAATCTATCGCTACCGTTCATGAAATTCTGTACAGTACCGACAATTTTAATGTTATTGCCATTGAAGAATATCTAAACAATTTAACAGCCAGCATCAGTAATACCTACCCTTCATTGAACAAAGAAATTGAGCTTCTTTGTAAGATTGAAGATGTACACCTACCGATCAATCAAGCTGTACCCGTGGGATTACTTTTAAATGAATTGATTACTAATTCGATTAAACATGCTTTCAACTCCACCGATCGCGGAAAGATAGTAATTCGATTTTCTCCTATTGATGATCAAACTCTTCAGTTCGAATATGCTGATACTGGTAAAGGATTTGACCGCTCTAAACTAATCGATTCTGATTCATTAGGCTTTACCCTAATCCAATCTTTATTGAGTCAATTAGAAGCCGAATACGATATCGAAACCGAATATGGATTTGAGCTTAATTGTAGATTTACCCTTCAAAACGATCAGTTTGAACAGTTGACGGCAAGTTAATTTCTTGCAAAAAACACAGCTGTTTCATCATTTCGTAATACCATTACCTGTTGTTCGAACGGTAAAAAAGCTCGCACCTGTCCATCTACGATTAATCCGCTCTTCGATGCCGGAATTACCTTAAAAGTTCGATCATTATCTATTGAGATCACTACTCCCTGACTCGCATCATAGCGACCGGCTTCTGGTTTTACTCCGTATAAGTTTCCGCCGAGAAGCAGTTCCTTGTTGCCTTGCCGGTCTAGGTCGATCAGCGCTCCGGTGTACATCGGTGAGAGCTGCGCCTGCCAGGGAAGCTCCTTCCCTTCGCTAAAACTTCCATCGCCATTGCCCCACCACACCGTACTCGCCAGCGTTTGAGCCGTTAGCTGCGTGGCGACTTCGAGCTGCTCGGGAGTAAAGATATCCTCGATCGTCTGCTCTTTGTAGGATTCGTACTTCAAATACTTGCGCTTGAGCCCGGGGAGCTGATTCACCAAATCGTGGCGCAATACCATTGGATAGGCCTGCTCTCCATTGTAGGTGGTTAAGATCTGCTCGGTGGAACCGTTGCCATCGAAGTCGCTCACCCAAAGGCTCGCCGGTTGTTCGGTGGTGGCTTTGAACCTCGAATTCAGCCCATGATTGAGGGCGATGATATCGAGGTTTCCATCGCCGTCCCAATCCTGCAGTAAAAGCTCATTCCACCAACCTCCAGAGTTCGGGAGTTGAGTCTCAGTGAAGCTTCCGCTCCCATCGTTGGTGAAGATGCGCACGGGCGCCCATTCACCTACCGTCACTAAATCCAAATCTCCATCCCCGTCAATATCGCCAAAAGCCGAACCGGTAAACATCCCTGAGCTGAGTAGGCCCGGCGCTGCGCTTTCTGTGATTTCAGTAAAACTACCGTTTCCATCATTTTGTAGGATTCTTCCGCTCACCGGAGTACCCAGCGCAAAGGGTTTGAGTCGCTCGCCTACAAACAAGTCGATGTCGCCATCTCCGTCGATATCTCCCGCACTTACCGTACCGTTGGAATAAAAGCCGTTCGCGCTGCTCAGCCCATCCGACTCGTTCCAGCCTCCGCTTTCGTAGCTGTATAGCCGGTCAAAGAGTCCATCGGAGCTTGTGCTGAATTCATTGCCGCCACTAGTTACGTACAGATCGTCATCGCCATCTCCGTCGGCGTCAAAGAAGGCGCAGTCAGTGTCTTCGGGCAAGGCTTCGGTGGCGAAGACTTCGCGCCAGCCAAGTTTCGTTATTTGCCGCAGGCTCCCGGGTTGTTCTTTTGCTCCTCCCAGATAGATAAAGCGCTCATCGGAGCTTACGCATCCGGCCGGACCTTCCGTCGATCGCATGTGGAACACCAGGCGGTCGCGGTCGAAATCCACAAAAGTGTTTTCAGTGTGGCGCCAGTCCAGGCGGGTATTGGTCGGGATAAGAAGTGGTTGAGCGTCTGATTCTGCCAACATTTGTTCAACCTCTTGAGCCTCCGCCTGACTTAGGGTGAGTTGTTGATTCACCGCAACGTCTTCCATCCAAGTGATGCGCCCGTCGGGCCATTCCAGCTTTAGCGAATCGATGAGAGAAGCCTCGCCTAAGCCAATATGAAGGCGAGCATCTACCGTGCTTTGAAAACCGCGCTGAAGCACCTGCTCGCGCCAATGGAGCTTCCCATCTGCCCACACGCTCAGTTGAGCGCCCACGCCTTGGGTATTAGCCCCTTCCCCACGCAATTCAACCATCAGCCAGTTTCCAAGTCCGCGCTCAGAAGCGGTGTTTTTGTACACAAAAGCCGGCATGTTCACG
>JAEPQH010000015.1 GCA_017640605.1 Balneolaceae bacterium
ATCACAGCAGCTATTAAGAAGTACGTTTGTCAGCAGAGAATCTAATTCATCTCGAAAAGAGTTCAAATCACAGCAGTGGTACTAAGTACCGTGACTTATTGCGTAATCTAATTCATCTCGAAAAGAGTTCAAATCACAGCACCATTGATGACCTTACAAGCCTTGCAGGAATCTAATTCATCTCGAAAAGAGTTCAAATCACAGCAAGTACATCGTACACACATCGGGGGTTGAAAATCTAATTCATCTCGAAAAGAGTTCAAATCACAGCGCAAAAGGTTATTTCCGAAACCGCTAAAAGAATCTAATTCATCTCGAAAAGAGTTCAAATCACAGCGTAGTTCACGTACCAAAGCGTCCACGGCTTAATCTAATTCATCTCGAAAAGAGTTCAAATCACAGCGATAATGGCGAGTGCAGGATTAATAGGAGCGAATCTAATTCATCTCGAAAAGAGTTCAAATCACAGCACAGATGAAGCGCTGTTTAATGGTATCGGAATCTAATTCATCTCGAAAAGAGTTCAAATCACAGCCTGAAAGGTTTGATTTACTCCTTTGAGTTCAATCTAATTCATCTCGAAAAGAGTTCAAATCACAGCTTCAGCCGTTGCGTAATACGCATACTCGCCAATCTAATTCATCTCGAAAAGAGTTCAAATCACAGCACCAATTTGAATCCCACGGCCATAGCTCAGAATCTAATTCATCTCGAAAAGAGTTCAAATCACAGCACCATTGATGACCTTACAAGCCTTGCAGGAATCTAATTCATCTCGAAAAGAGTTCAAATCACAGCTGTAATGAATTTGCGTGATGATGTCCGGGAAATCTAATTCATCTCGAAAAGAGTTCAAATCACAGCCATATCCTAATACCTTTCGCTTTTGCGATTAATCTAATTCATCTCGAAAAGAGTTCAAATCACAGCAACTTTGGTGGCCGTCCTGGTTCAAACAAAATCTAATTCATCTCGAAAAGAGTTCAAATCACAGCCAAATCTTCCCGTTCGAGTAGATGCTAACCAATCTAATTCATCTCGAAAAGAGTTCAAATCACAGCCTGTTTATGATTGCTTTCATCGTGTTATAAAATCTAATTCATCTCGAAAAGAGTTCAAATCACAGCAAATGATCCATTGTATATAGATCAATCAAAAATCTAATTCATCTCGAAAAGAGTTCAAATCACAGCAACGTCTACAACTGATAACTGCAAAGCAGAAATCTAATTCATCTCGAAAAGAGTTCAAAAGTAACCAATCATAATTCGTGTTTCTGTGCTTTTGTGGCAAATATAATTATTGATTTCCGATTCGAAATTAATCAAATTCCTTACATTAGGTAAGAAAAGTAAGGAGAGTTATCATGCCAAGTGCAACTATAACATCAAAAGGGCAAATCACCATCCCCAAAAAAATAAGAGATGAGTTGAATCTGAAAGCGGGAGATGTGCTTAATTTTGAAACCGAATCAAATTCTAAGATCACTATAAGTGTGGGAAAAAAGCATTATAGTGAGATCATTGGGAAATTTAGTTACAAAAAAACTAAACCCGAAGGGCTTACTCCTGAAGAAATGGATGAGGGAGTTGCTGAGTACTTTAGGAAAAAATATCGGGTCAAATGAAAGGTGTAGACACAAATATTTTAGCTCGGTTCTTTATTGGAGATGTAGCAGAGCAAAGTGAGAAAATCACTGAAGTTCTAGAAAAAGGTGAACAGTTTTATATCAATGCTTCGGTACTTACAGAACTAACCTGGGTACTGATTTCTAGTTATAAATTTACCAAAGATGAATTAGTGCAAGCCTATGACAATTTGCTTGATAGTTCGGCATTTATTGTATTCGATCACGCAATTGTAGTTAAGGCTCTCTCCAAATTTATTAGTAGTTCTGCAGATTTTAATGATTGTTTGATTTGTGAAATAAATAATGCCCATTCACTTTCAACCCTAACCTTTGATAAAAAAGCCGCACAACTCGAAGGAATGGAACTGCTTGGTTGATAGGGTAAAGTTAATCGTTATTTGTTAATGGTTATTCGTGGACTCATCTTGCCAAATAACCAATAACCATTAACAATGAAAGAAATCACTCAATCAGCATTCGCTTCCTGCAATTGTACTAACCGAGCTTGAAACCACTGGTCATCGGGGTAGACGCCTAAGTATTGATTCGTAAGTTGTATCGCCTGATCGAATTTATCTTGTTCTTCCAAGGCAACTACCTGATAATACCCCATCAATGCTTTATGGAAATCGGAGGTAGCTTTGGTTGAGAAATATTCTGCCAAAGTAAAAAGCTCATCGAATTATTCGTTTTCTCTCATTTCGCCAAACATAGGCTGTAGCAAGTCTAGATCGGTGTGATATTGATCAGATAATTCAGAATCTATTATGCTTTCATAAGCTTCTCGAACTCCCTCAGTACCTGCTTCACTAAACGCGATAGCCAACGTGTCTGCAAGCACTTTTTTAGGCTCCGAAACCGAAACAATTTCATAGCGATCATACACCAAAGTAGCGTAGGGAGGGATATCATCGCCGGCACCATCTTCCCCATAAGCAATGTCGTAAGGAAGTGTAGCTACCACATTATCACCTTCGCGCATCAAAAATGCCATTTCTTCGAAGCCATCAATTACACCCGAAACACCGGCTATAAAGGTGAACAGCGAATCCTCAGCTTCATAAGATGTCCAGATCAACTCATCTTCAACTAACAGACTTAATTTTGTTTCTACAATAGAACCTTTTTCGATCATTCGCCCATCACCCTTTTTCAGGTAATAATATTGCAATCCACTTTCGGTGGTGATAGTGTTTTCGGGACCCAGGCCGTCATTGTTACTTGAAGTGCAGCTCATAAATAGTGCGATGGTAATTATTAAAGTAAAGCGCATTGGAACGGATGGTATTAGATTTTGAGAGCTTCTTTTAATGAATATTCAATGTTGCGGTGGCCATAATACTCATATTGTAATATTGCCCATTTGTATTAAATGATTCTGTAGAATTTAATAGGTTTCGAATTGCCAGCCCCATATTTAAGTAATCATTGAATAAACTTGTTTGAAACGAAAAATTCAAAAGATGTATAGGTTTAATTCTAGCTGGTGGCCATCTAGTAGAAATCGTTGTAAACGAGTGAATATATCTAGCAGGACTGTATCTGTAATTCAAAATGAATGAACTATTTTGAGATACTTTGTAATAAAGGTTTTTCTGCAAAAGAAATGAATAGAGGGATTCATTTAATCTTTCTACGTATCTACCGCCATAAAGTATGATTTCTGAAGAAAGATCTAATTCTGATTTAAGGTTACTACTCCAATCGTAGTCAGTTTTAATAAGAAGATCTGTTACTCCATAATTTTTTAAATCCTCGATGGTAAAACTTGGCTTATATGGCTTTGAATAACCTTGATGAGTGTATTCAACGTTTTCGTATACATAATTCCAGAAATGGGTAAAGTTTACATCCAGAATTACACTTAGAGGGGAGTCTGTTTTATTATTCGACGCTATACCGATTTTAGAATATCGATAAATAAAGTCGGAAGAATTATTAATGGAGAAATTATCAGCAGTGTTAGGGTCAAAAATTAAATCACTACTCAATGTGGTAATATTGAATCCATTTTTTTTCTTAGAATAGTTTCTGTGAGTGAATAATAGATTAAATGAATTGAATTTAGCTTTACTTGATAAATGTAAGTCTAAATTTGAATAGGATAGATTTAAAACTAGACTTTCATCATAATTTAATTTGGAATCTACCCCGAATTCCGATTCTGAATTGCTTAACAAATGCAGTGTGTCGTTCCATTTTTGGATGACATAAAAAGGCATCAGAGTTATATTTTTTGAAATGTGAGCAGATAA
Source organism: Balneolaceae bacterium (assembly GCA_017640605.1). Lineage (GTDB taxonomy): Bacteria > Bacteroidota > Rhodothermia > Balneolales > Balneolaceae > HXMU1420-13. Next base: position 3,886 of record JAEPQH010000015.1, read on the forward strand.
TATTTGATGTGTTCTTTTTGAATTAACCTCTATTGGATAGCTAACTGAAGGCAATAGACTTTCCGCGTAGTCTTCTGAGATTAACGTTTTCAGTTCAAATATTTTTCCTATAGTAAATTTATTACTCAGCTGTTTTTTTTCTATGTATACCGGTAAATCAATGCCCGCCTTCGGATACCAGACAAATGCTTCTGAATTCGATGAGTTAATCAAAGTGCTAATCGAAAATAATTTACTACGATAGTCGGCTCGTAGCATCAAACTTTGCATTCTACTTCTTTGATAAACTTCCTGATCATTTTCAAAATTTTTTGTTCGTGCTAGTAATCTATTATTTACAACTCGATCGTATACAAGTGCATTAGTTCTTGAGAAGTCTACTTCGTCATATGTGAAATGTGAAAATACCCTTCCGGTTTTGTACTTAAATGAAAGATGATCGCTTTTCTTTACGTATTCTACGTTTGGAGTTCTATTTTCACTTAAAACATTTAATCCGGGATCGTTTACCTGGTTGAATAATGACTTTTTTACCAGAAGATTTGACTCTTTTAATACATGTATGGTCGTTCGATTATTGAATCGATTAAAGTCCATTTTGTTCGATTCATAAGAATCGGATGGGTAGAAAAGCTGATGATTAAACAGCCAATTTGTATCAAATAGTAAACTATCAATGGTTAGTTGTTCATTTTCAATGCGACTGAATGATAATGGCTGAATGTCGAGCAAATCGTAGCTATCAAATCCAATCAAAAATTCGTTATAGTGATGTTCTTTAAATGAATATCCAAACAAATTATGGGTACTTTCCTGCGCTGTCAGATTACTGCTAAAACCTACAATTGCCACCAGTAGAAATAGCAAATACCTCAATTGATCCATTCAGTAATCTTTCTAGGAAGTTTAAATGAATAAGAGGCTCCGAAGGATATAGAAGATATTTTTTGCCTCTCATAGTAAAAGACAGTGTGATAAGAATAGGAGGAGAAAAGAGTAAAATGATTCTTTCTTAAATATAGTTTTAATGAGCTCCCTAATATTGCTTCACGTTCCCTTTTATTTCCATCTACTTGATTAACTACGATTTCCTGAGCTCCAATAAATGGACTTATTCCAACACTCATAAAATCAACAATCGGAATTAGGTATATGAACTCCAGAGTTATATCAGCGGTAGAAACATCAATTTGGTTGTCCAGTTTATTGACTTGATTAAACCGAGCGTATTTCAACTTGATCTCACCAAAGGAAATGGGAGTTGACACATGAAATCCATTTAGTAAACGAGATTCGAATGCCCAATTATCTCTGTAATCAGAAGAAACATTTGTAGCATTTACTGTTTCTAAACCAAAACTTATGGTTTCGTAGGTTTGCGCTACTAACGATTTGGTCAAAAAAGTAAGGATGGAAATAAGAAATAATACTCTTATTTGATTCATCTCGCCCTAAAAAACTCCATCACTTCTGCTGCCGATTTCGTATTCAATACCCGCTCTTTTTCATATTTCCCTTTTCGAGCGATGCGAACGCCGTACTGAATATCGTCGATGCCTTCGATACTGTGGGCGTCGGGATTGATACTCGTCATCAAGCCAACTTCTTTCGCTTTATTTCCATAACTCCAATCCAAGTCCAATCGCCACGGCGAAGCATTGATTTCAATAGCAGTATTGTGTTTAGCGGCCAACGCCACTAATTCGTTCAAATCGATGTCGCTTCCTCCACGCTTTAGCAGCAAACGCCCGGTGGGGTGACCTAAAATTCGGGTGTAAGGATTCTTGATAGCGTTTCGAAATCGCTCCATCATTTTATCGCGGGGCATATCCAATGTTTGATGCACGCTTGCAATCACAAAATCAAAACCTTCTAAAATCTCATCAGGGTAATCTAGGCTTCCATCCGCAAGAATATCACTCTCAATGCCTTTTAGAACTTTGAAGTCAATTCCTTCTTCTTTTAAGGATTCATTTAGCCGATCTATTTCTTCCCATTGCGCTTTAACCTCATCGATGGAAAGTCCTCCCGCATAAGCAGCTGTTTTTGAGTGATCGGTAATTCCAAGATATTCATATCCACGTTCGATACAAGCTTCTGCCATTTCCTTGATCGAAAACTTACCGTCACTCCATGTGCTATGAGCATGAATCACTCCTTTGATATCATCGTCAGCAACCAAGGATAGTTCTTCGTGATTCTCAAAAATATCAAACTCGCCTCGATCTTCGCGAAGTTCAGGTGGAACCCAGTTGAGCCCAAGTTTCTCATATATATCATGCTCCGTTTCGAAAGGAACAGCATCATCGAAATTGGTTTCTCCTGAATCGGTGAGATTGTATAACCCATATTCATTCAGGCTCATGCCACGCTCGCGTGCACGTGAGCGCATGATCACATTATGCTCTTTGCTCCCTGTAAAATACATCAGCGCTGCCGCAAAATGCTGTGGCTTAACAATGCGCAAATCTACTTGTCGGCCTTCTGTTGTTCGTACCGAACTCTTGGTTTCGCCTTTCCCCAAAATTTCTGTAACCCGCTCGTGAGTTGTAAATACCTCAAATAAATTGGGAATGTGTTCTTCATCAGCGGCAATTAAAATATCGATATCGCCAATGGTTTCTTTTGCGCGTCGAAGTGAGCCTGCTACTTCAATTTGTTGAACGCCTTCCAAATCCTTTAAGCTTTCATAAATATCTTCGGCTATGGAAGTCGCCTCATCTAATCGGCAGCGTTCGTCGAATTGTTCCATCCATTCAATGGATTTTTTGATCTTCTCTGCTGATTTGCCCCCCAGTCCGGATAGTTTGGCAAGTTCACCCGATTCTATCAATCCTTTCAACTCATCGATTTCTGTAATACCGAATTCCTTATGAATTTTGAGGATGTTTTTTGGTCCTAATCCGGAAATATCGAGCCATTTGATCAATCCAACGGGTACTTTTTCTTTAAAAGCTTCGAGCACGGGCATTTCGCCGGTTTCTGCATAAGCGTAGATATCTTCAGCAATTGATTTTCCAATCCCTTTTATATCGGTAAGGTTTTTGTTTTCGATGTATACGTTGATGTCGTCATTCAGACCTTTTACCGTTTGCGAAGCTTTATCAAAAGCAATGGCTTTGAAGCGGTTTTCACCGGCAAGCTGCATCAATTGAAATACGAGATTCAGTTTTTCGGCTACATCGAGATTGCTGGGCATAGAAATAATTTTAAAAGTTATGTTCAGATTGGTGGATTCACAAAAGAACTCTTACTATAACCCAGAATTTAAAATGAAAGATTCAAAATTGTTGGATTAGATCATCCTTTCTGACATGAGTCTTCAACTAATGTAGAACAACAATTATGAGAAAAATAGCTAACTGGACTTTTCTACTGATACTCATCCTTTCGGGTGCGGTGAGCGCTCAGGTGCAATCACCTGCCGAGTTTTTAGGATACGAATTAGGCGATGAATGGACGCCTCACTACAAAGTGTATAACTATTTCCAACATGTAGCAGAAAATTCTGATATGGTGGCAATGGAAGATTATGGATTAACCTACGAAGGTCGTGAACTTACCCATGTGGTGGTGACCTCACGCCAAAATCACGCAAATCTGGAGGAAATCAGGACCAATAACTTAAAACTCGTTGGCTTAGAATCCGGGGAACCAACCGAAAATACCAAAGCCATTGTTTGGATGAGTTACAATGTGCATGGCAATGAAACCTCTTCCAGCGAAGCGGCCATGCATACGATTTATGAGTTAGTTACCGAAAAAACGGCCTGGCTTAACGACGTAGTTGTAATTATCGATCCGATGGTGAATCCGGATGGACGGGATCAATATGTAAACTGGAACCGAACTGTAACCGGTGCCTTTATCGACGCCGATCCCATTTCCCGCGAGCACATGGAGCCTTGGCCTGGCGGGCGTACCAATCATTACCATTTTGATTTAAATCGTGATTGGGCGTGGCAAACACAGGTGGAGTCGCAACAAAGAAAAGATATTTATTTCAATTGGATGCCTCACGTGCATGTTGATTTCCACGAACAAGGATACAATTCGCCCTATTATTTTGCTCCGGCCGCAAAGCCGTTTCATAAAGCCATCACAGATTGGCAAAAAGAATATCAAACGATGATTGGCCGCAATAATGCGAAATATTTTGATGAAGAAGGCTGGATGTACTTCACCAAAGAGCGCTTCGATTTATTTTACCCAAGTTATGGCGATACCTGGCCAACCTTTAACGGTGCTATCGGAATGACCTACGAACAAGCCGGGCATAGTCGGGCCGGATTAGCTATCGAAACTGCCGAGGGCGATACGCTAACATTGCGAGATCGTCTAATCCATCACAGTACATCAGGACTTTCTACCGTGGAGATTACAGCCATGAATGCAGATCGAGTAGTAGACGAGTTTGGAAAATTCTTTGATGATGTTCGCAACAATGGTAGCGGCGAATACAAGACGTATATAGTAAAAAAGAGCTCCAATCCGGATAAAGTAGCCATGATGATGCGCTACTTGATCGATCAAAACATTCAGGTTCAAGCAGCTGCTTCAGACAGCCGAGCAAATGGCTTCGACTATGCAACCGGACAAACAGGACGTGTAAATGTTGAAGAAGGTGATTTTGTGATTTCCACAAAGCAACCAATGGGTAATTTGGTGCGTGTGTTATTCGAACCTTCGCCAGAACTGGAAGATTCGGTTACCTACGACATTACAGCGTGGGAAATGCATTATGCGTACGGTGTAGATGGTTTTGCGCTAACCGGAGATATTGCCACCAAAGCCGTGGAAATGGAAAATATGCCAATAGATACAGAAATGATCGAGCGCCCGTATGCCTACATTGCAAAGTGGAACTCATTGGATGACCTGAAGTTTTTAGCCTCTCTATTAAAAGAAGGTGTTCGTCCACGTTATACAATGAATCCTTTTTCTATTGATGGAAAAGAGTATGCTACCGGTACCTTAGTAATTACCAGAAATGGAAATCATACCATGGGCGCACGATTTGATGACATCGTAAAAACATTGGCGGACGCCCATAATCGGGAAATACACGCCGTAACTACCGGTTTTGTGGATTCCGGTAATGATTTTGGTTCATCATCAGTACAATTAATTGATCCTCCAAAAATTGTTTTGGTATCAGGTGAAGGCACCAGCAGTAACATGGTGGGACATATCTGGCATTTCTTCGATCAGCAGATTTCATATCCTATTTCTTTGGTGAATATGGATGATCTGGCTTATATGGATTGGAGTAAAGTAGATGTGCTGATAATGCCTTCCGGTTCGTACAGCCGTACATTCGGCGAAAGCGGACTAAATGATCTAAAAGAATGGATTCGCGGTGGAGGAAGATTGATTGCCGTTGAAGGTGCCAATAGATTTCTTGCCGGTCAGGATGGATTTGCACTCCAAAGAAAATCTGGTGGAGATGAGAGCAACGATGATCCCGAAGCAAATCTACGTATCTATGGAAATTCAGAACGCGATTTCATCACCAATTTTAACGCCGGATCGGTGTACGAGCTCGATTTAGATACCACCAATCCGTTGGTGTTTGGTTATGGTGATAAATATATGTCGCTGAAATTAGGTTCTACCGCATACGAATATCTCGATAATGGGTGGAATGCTGCGGTGGCTAAATCAGGAACACCCCGAAGTGGTTTTGTTGGTGCTGCTGCACAAAAAAATCTAGAGCATTCACTTAGTTTTGGATTCCAGAATATGGGAAGCGGTCAGGTAATTTATATGATTGATAATCCATTTTATCGAGGCTTCTGGCACAATGGTAAACTGTTGATTGGGAATGCGGTGTTTTTTAGCAATTAAGTTAGCTAGCATCTTATTTAGTAATACTAAGGCAATCCAAACGGGTTGCCTTTTTTTGTGGTTTTACGTTGTATACTAATCACTCTAGTAATACGTAAAAGCCGCATGAGTCCGAGTTTTCGTTTTCTTTTCGCATCCTTTATTTTGATTGCAATGGCATGCAGCAAAACGCCGTCTTCCTGCGAGCGATGCGATCGTGAGGTCACAACTACACGCTGTTACGATAACCATCGCCAGTTCGAGCAGGGTGTTATTTTTAATCTGGACTCAGAAGCCGTCGAATTTATTCCATTGCCTCAGATGGATATTTTTATGGAAGTTTTTTTGATGGAGGTAGATTTAATCGCTGTTTCTGAAAGAGTAGTGTTGGTATCGTCGGAGCATGGAAATTATTTGGTGGATGTTTTTGGTGCGGTAGTTGTTCCCTTAGATGCCGCAGAAGCACCGGTAGTAGCAAAGTATGGCGATCGTCGATTTTTTGGCATTCAAGAGGTGATCGGAGAATTCAACATAAACGATGAGTTTGCTTTGTCGAATGTTCAGTTGTCTGCGCAGGTGCTGGAATTACCCATTTCCGGTGGCGAGCCAGTGGAAATTATGAGTGTAGAAACTTATGTGTCTGGTGAAGACTCGTTAATTACCGGACGAATTTTTTTCCCTCACTTATCTACTGATAACACGATAGATTTTCTAAAAATAGAGGAAGTGCGATCGTTTTATACTAACGAAACTACTGGTCAGGTTCGCACTAATGATGAATATATGCGACGAAGATGGGAGCGACTGAACTTGACATCAAAAGAATCAATCGCGCTCACAAACTGGGAAACTGTAACTCAACTAAGAAAACCCGAGCGTTACAGTATTTCTGATGATCAATCATTGAGAGCTTATCAGCCGGTAAGAAACAAGGTGCTTGTAAGTGAAACAGATAATGAAGCGAATACAATGCTGCAATTAGACGAGGCTCGTTCGCCGCAAATATCCCCGAATGGTGCATACATTTCTTATTCAGATTTTAATCTGGTTGAAGTGCTAGATCGGGCTAGCGGAAAAGTTTATACCATTACTGATGAAAGCGACTATACCTATTACAATCCAACGGGTTTTCTAAGAGATGGTAGCGGTATTTTGTTATCTGAAAGGAGAACAGCATCCAGCGATTTACGAGATATGGGAATACGCAAAATCGAATTTGACGAAAATGGAATCACGTCTAATTCCACGAAATTTCGACTAATCGAACATCTAAAAGTAGATTCGCTCGATTTTTTGGTCTCACGGGCCAGTCAACCGGTAGATTTAGGCAACAACAACGTATTCTTTTTACTATTTCAGCATCAATTGAGTCTTTGTGACAATTGAGGTGAATTTAGAATAGGAGATTATAGAATTACGAAATACGATTTTCCAATAGATTCAATCCTCCAGATTCGCCAATTCAACCTCACTTGCTATAAAACCAAACGAGGCCCAGTTTCCGGCATCGTACACATTCCGCCAAATAGTTTGCGCACGATCTTTTCGACCATTAATATCATGCCAAAATCCTAAGCCGTATCCAACAGTTGCATTCGAGAGCGCATCCGATTCATTGTCTAGCAACATCTCCGGATCAAATTCTCCCTTAAACACCAATAGCAATTTCAAATAACTGTCGTTTTCGATGATGTTCATATCCGCTGAAATTAGATCAAGGAGCTTTCCTGCCTCAACATCTTTGCCTTGCTTTCGAAGTGCCATGTATTGCCAATATAAAGCAGCTACGCGCATATCATCATTGGTGCTTAAATCGTAGCAGTTTTGGTACGAATCTACCGCCATTTGATATTCACCTTTCAGATAATGTGCCAATCCCATATGATACCAAATATTGGTTTGTAGGGTAGATAATGGCCTATTTTGGGCATTTGGAAGTCCATCTTCTTCAACCCGGTCTTTAGTACCCGCTACAAGATTTGCAGCAATGGAAAAGTCTGTAATAGCGTAATTAAACTCTCGTAACGTGATGTATCTATGCCCACGATGGCGAAGAACACGAGCTTTTTCTTCGCTCGAAAACCCTGAACGTACTCTGTTGCTCAGCATTTCAATGGTTGTGCGATAATTTCCGTGATAGGCTTCTTTTCGAGCTTCCCAGATCAGGGCTGAAGCGACGTCATCAAGAATAGTTTTAGCGTTAATCATTGAATCTATTCGAGATTCAAGTGGCTTAGGTAAACCATTTGAAGTAGAACGAAGAGTGTCTCCCAGTAACGAAATAGCCTGAACATCTTCCGGTAGATCAACGAAATGTGGGGTTGGATTGGAACAATAAATAGTTACACATCCCAAAAACAGCAAAGAAGAAAGTAGTTTAACGCGCATCAGAAAGAGATTTTCGGTAAAGTTCAAAGGTTAGCATCCAATTAAGCGATGACGTGAAAGCATAATCATTGAGTTCGTAAAAAGACGAAAGTATGTGTGCTACTTTATTTGTGTCATACACCTCTGAGTTTTGTACTGCTTCAGAAGAAAACAGATCCCGAATTTCAGTTTGATGTTTATGTAACAGGTTAGGCAACATGGTGTTTGTGTATGAGCGCCCAAATCGAGTTTGAATCTTGTTCCAGATAGTGGCAGAAATATCTTTCATCCAATAAGGATACTGTTGATCACCTTTAACCAGCGGAATTTTAGTAAGAATCGGTTGGTGTTTTTTTATGAGTGACCGGAATAGTTTGGCATTAGATCGCTCATTTTCGGGCAGGGAAAGTATGCCGGTTAAAAAGTCGTTTTGTGCAAATGGCATAATATGAAAATGCGTGTCATCCACCCATTCCTGAGTTAATCCTGCAATGTTCGAAATGCGTGTTCTTATTGAAAATAAATCAAGCCAGTTCCCTAAACCCAGTTGATTCACATCCGGCATGTTTTTGCAAGCCGATTCCAAGTCGTGTTTAAGGCCATGATGCATTCGTTTATTTACTTCATTGTTGAAGAAATCGGCTTTTGGGGCATAAAAAAATGGGATTAGTTGCTCGTAATTCTGTTCATAAACAAACTTTTTTCCTCTCAGCTCAAGATTTTTCAAGTATCGCCGTCTTCCAATTTCACCTACACCACCATCGATGCTGGCTAATCCTTGGTTCCCTAATTGTTGATATAAAGCATTGGTTAGCTGACCGAAAATTGAATGTTTTAATGAAGATCGTAAAGTCAAAGCCGAAAGCTGTTCAAGGCTAAAATCAGAGGCATCATAGTTTATACTCTGATGCTCTACGCCAATTTTTTCGACCAATTTATGAACGACAGATTCATCAGGATGGCCAATTCCACCAAAGGTATAAGTAGAAATGGGTGGATTTTGATTAGCGAATAATGCGAGTAGAACCCGCGAGTCGAGTCCACCGGATAAACCAAGCGAGAGCTGACCTTTTTTCTCATAAATACCAACCGCCAATTTAGAGAGAAGCCCTTCAATATGTACAGAATGTTGGCTCGGAAGCCATTCTTGTTGGCTTAATACAAGTTTTGAAGTAGACAAAGAAAAACTAGCCTTACCTCTAAGTCGAGTAATTCCTTTAACAAAATTTTGCCCAGAAAAAGGATTAGCAGCAAGCCAATAAGGCCCAAAAAGGGACCAGTCGATCGATTGATCCGAAAAAGGAATCAACCAGTCGATTCGGGTGGAGATAAGTACTGTTTTACCTATTGAACATAGATAAAGGCTTCGTAAACCTACGGCATCAGTAAAAAGATTTATTTCTGAGTTTGAGTAGAAAATTCCGGCAAAATGTCCGTTTAACTGTTCTAATCTTGAGCTTTTAGTGGTGAGTACTCGGTTCCAGTCCTCTTTAGTTAGTAGGTGTAGATCAGGATAGGGATGTAGCCCAATTCCTGAAACAATCCAGCCTTTCGAATTAGGATTCTCTTCCACATAAAAAAGCCGATCGCTAGGCGGATCGGCTAGTAAAGTAAAAGTAGATGTGTTAGTGAGTGAACGTGTTAAGCCACTAACATTTTTTGCTTTTTCAATGAGTTCACTTGTGCCATTAATGATTGCAAAGAAAGAACTCATAAATGGAGATTACAGTTGTAATTCTAACGTCATCTCTTCTCCATCACGTAAAATTGTAATGGTTGTAAGCTGTCCTTTTTCCAAGGTATTTAAGGCGCCCATATATCCATAAATATCTTCAAGCACCACGCCGCCAAGACCAATAATTACGTCTCCGTTTTGCAAGCCTGCATTGGCTGCCGGCTGGCCTGGATTAGTTCCTGTAATTTTCATGCCTTTTCCATCATAACCATAATCAGGTAACACTCCAAGAGTGGGACCTTCCAAGCGCATGCTTTGGCGTTGCTCGCCCGGTGCTTCAATAAATGCCATCTGCTCTTTGTTAATAGTATCAAGGTATTCAATCACTCGCGAAAGATGACTCATAGACAGCGCAATTCCCTCGTAATTGATGTATTCTACATCATCGGATGGGCGATGGTAATCCGAGTGGGTATCGGTGAAGTAATGCAATACCGGAATATTTTTATAATAAAAGCTAGTGTGATCACTTGCACCGGTGCCATCTTCAACCAAATCCAAATTAAGTGAATCGGTATTGGCTACCAAAAGTATGTCTTCCCAATCGGCAGTGGTTCCAATGCCGAATATGATCAGCTTGCTTTCTTCCATTCGACCAATCATATCCAAATTTATCATCGCAATAGCGTTATCAAGATCAACCGTGGGTTCCTCCACATAATGTGCAGATCCGAGTAAACCCATTTCCTCTCCCGAAAATGCTAAGAATAGAACATCGGTTTCCGGGCGGTTTTTACTAAGATATTCAGCCAATTCGATCAAGCCTGCGGTACCGGAAGCATTATCATCAGCGCCGTTGTGAATACGCGGAGTTTCTCCTCGATATAAGGATCCAAATTCTCCATACCCAAGATGATCATAGTGTGCACCTATAATGATGATTTCATCCGAATCGCCGGTTCCTCTAAGTAAACCGGCTACGTTTTTTGAGAGTCGTTTTTCGCCCGTTGTATCTGTAGAATGTGGATTATTAAGTATGGAAGTGTTGATGGTGAATTCCTGGAAAAAAGTGCGATCATCACCTGCCGGTTCTAATCCATAATCACGGAATAGATCAGCAATGTAGTTTGCGGCTACGGCTTCATCGGCGGTACCGGCTTCTCTACCATTAAGTTCGTCGGCTGCCAAAAAAGTGACATGCTTTTCGATGTCGGCAGATAAAATTTCGGGTGAGGTACCCATCTCGTTGGTAGCAGAGTTGCATGCGATAAGTAGTAACGAAACAGGAAGTATTATTCGAATAGTTTTAAACATAGGGAAATCAGATTTTTTATATCCCATAAGGTAAGACTGTTCACAGAAAATTGTAGGGGAACAGAAAGATTTACTTTCCATTCCCCCATCCCCTAAAGCCAGCTAGTTAAGCTGTATCGATCAGGTCATCCCCCTGTTAGCATTGGTTCAGGCTGAACCTAATAGTTTTTGTAGATATTGCTGGTCTCTTTCATGTTGCAATTGCCTTTGTTCGTGTATCAAATGCTTGTATTCCTTGTAACAGCCATTGCAAGTAGCTTGACTCGAGCCAAGTATTATTCTTTGCTGAATGTGTGTAAACTCAAAGTGCTTAATGGAAAAATGGCCATCAACCGAACTACACATAAAACAATTTGAAGTAGGAATTTTGCTCCTGTCAACCCAACGTATTCTCATCTGATACCATCACTATTTGATTTAACTAGTGAAAATTATACTGAATCCTATAGCAATTAGAGTTATACTATTCTGTCAATTAGTTTAATTATTCTCTCATTTTGAAACGGGTAATTGGGTGTATCTTATTTATATTTTTGGGGATGGGTTCGGAGTTTGCAAAATCCTATCAGGGAGAAATAGCGAATTTTGATTGGGAAAAGTTACCGGGAGCACACTCAGTTCGCAATTTTACTGTAAAAGATGGCTTACCAATTAACTCGGTGAATTATATCAGCGGTTCGCACTCAGGGTATTTGTTTATGGCAACCAACGATGGGCTTGCCCGATTCGATGGGGTAAATTTTACGGTTTACAATACATTTAATTCGCCCACATTACGAAGCAACAGAATTGCATGGGTAGGCGAGTTCGGAGATGAACTTTGGCTTACCGACGATCAACGTAATGTATATCGGTATAGAAACGGTGAACTGTTATGCATGCAAGATCTGGAAGGATTAGAAGAAATCGAAGGGTATAAAATTGCGAAGTTCGATACTCAGACCGTGTTAATTACTACGAGTGCAGGATTTTTTAAAGCAAAAAACGGTGTTTTTGAGTTTGAGCGATTTGATGACCCCAGCACATTTGTGCATTTTAACAACAGTTTTTCGTTTGGGCGAGATAGTGTCTATTTCATTGATGAGAATGGGCTAAACAGAATCAAAAATGATCGAGTGTTTTTAGTTCATTCTACCCAGGAGTTTAAAATTGGGGTTGAATCGGTGTTCAATTTAGTGCCTACTCAAGATGGGGTATTATGGTTGCTTAGCGATAACGGGTATCTCACCAAAGTGTCTTCTGGAAATCAGCCGGAATCCTTTTTTCTTGCCCCTGGAATTGAATTCAGAGATGCCATCGAAATTGAAAACGATCAACTTCTTTTGAGTACGAACAGAGGGTATTTCCGATTCGATAGAAGAGAAAATAGATTTATTAATACAGAGCAGATTTCAGACTCGGAATCCTATTTTGAGGATAACGCCTGGAATAGTGGGGTCGATGAAGTAATCACCGTTTTTAATAATTCTGTGTTTATCAATGGGCAGATGGTTTTAAATCCTACTCGATCTATTTCTTATCTGATGCGTGCAAATGACGAGTCGATATGGGTGGCAACAAATGGCGGGGGCGTCTATCAAATAAGAAAAAATAAACTAATTACGATTGGTGTGGAAAGTCATCCCGGCTTCGAAAACACCTATGGATTAAATGAACACAAAGGAGAAATTTGGGTTTCGGCGTTCAATAACTATGTATTTACTGTTAGCAATTCTGCGATTACACATTTAAATGATACAAGCACGGGATTTACCCAGCCTTTTTTTCGCACCGTAGAAATCACAGAAAATGGAGATGTTTACGCCGGTAACTTTGATGTTTGGAAAAAACGATATGGAACTGATTCCTGGGAGATGTTAGATTTTTCACGCCAAAGTGGACTTGTTAATGTTTCGTACGAAGATGAGAAACGTCGGCTTTGGATAGGTACAGACTATGGTTTATTTATTCACGAAAATAATTTCATTACCCGTTTTACGGATGCCAATTCAACTCAGCTCGGTTCTGTACAAGCTATTACCGAATTAGAAAACGGTACGCTTTTATTTGCCACAAAGAATCAGGGAGTTGCCGTTCTATCAACCTTTGGAATTGTGAGTTTTATTGATGCACAAAATGGGTTGTCAAGCAATATTGTGCGTGATGTAGCCATGTTCAGTGCTGATACTTTATGGATTGCTTCCGAAGATAAAGGTCTTAATCGAGTGATTGTAGATGATGCTTTTAATGCAGTGAGTATTAGCTCGCTTACCACCAATGATGGATTAAAAGACAATTCGCTTCATCGGATTATTAAAGACGATTACGGATATCTGTGGTTGAATTCCAATCGGGGAATTATGAGAATTTCTTATCGAAATATTAATGCATACTTAGAAGGAAAAGAAAACTTGCTGGTGCAGCACTTTTCGGAAGAAGATGGGTTGGTGAATATTGAAGGCAATGGTGGTACTCAAAAAGCAGGATTTATCACTTCTGATGGCAAGCTTTTATTCCCCAATCAAGCCGGAATAGTATACACGCGGCCGGAATGGCATTTAGAGGATAGCAGAAGTCGGCTAGAAACGATCATCGTAGAAAATATTCAATCAGCAGATTCAGCATTAACAATTAGTTCGAACAATGTTATTGAATTGCCGGAACGGGTTCGAGAACTGAGTATCGATTTTACTTTGCCCACATTCACTTCCCAGAATAAGTTACAATTCGAATATAAGCTGGAAGGCGTAAATACCGATTGGGTGAATATTGGGAGCGAACGGAGTGCAAATTTCTCGAACTTACCTAGCGGAACACATACTCTTCGAATTCGAGGTGGGATAGATGGAGAAGCATTAAAAGCTGAAAAAGCGATGACAGTTTTTGTGCCGGCGCGTTTTTACGAGACACCGAGTTTTATTTTTCTGATGATTCTTGGAGTTATTGGCGCCTTCTTCGGCTTTCTTAAACTAGCTATGAATCAAGCTAAAAAGAGAGAAGAAACGCTAAATGAGATTGTTACCGAGCGTACTCTTGAGGTGGTTCAGGAAAAGGAAAAAACGGAACAGGCGATGAGGCAATTGGAAGAGTTGTCGGAATCGAAATCGCGATTCTTTACCAATTTTACTCACGAGCTTAGAACTCCGCTTACGTTGATCCTGAATCCTTTAGAAGACATCATCCAAAAAAGGACTGGAAAAACGGTAGAAAATGATCAGTCGCTGTTATTGGTGCAAAGAAACGCGCAACGCTTAAAAAAGCTGGTAAATACACTACTCGATATTTCGAAACTCAATGCTAATGAGCTGAATATCATTTTCAGGCCCGTAAATATAGTCGAAATAACTACCCGAATAGCGTCGCAGTTCGAACATGAATTGGCTAAGAAAAACATTTCGTTTTCCATCCAAACAGACGAGCCAAAAACTATGCTATATCTGGATATCAATGCATGGGATCATATTTGTACCAACCTGATCAGCAATGCCATTAAGTTTACTGAGGCAGGAGGAGTGATTTCCATTCGGATAACTCAATTGGATAAGCAGGCGATCATTGTTTTTGAAGATTCCGGGATTGGAATACCGGAGTCGGAGCTCTCACATATTTTTGATATTTATTATCAAGGCGATTCATTGATTACCAGATCGGGAGGGACAGGAATCGGGCTTACTCTGGTAAAAGGTTTTGTTGAAAGATTGAAAGGGCAACTATCGGTAACATCAACTGTTGGAGAGGGAACACGGTTCGAAATCTCATTTCCTTTAGGCAAACAGCATTTAGAGGAATCAGAAATAGTTGAAGATCAATTTGCTGAACAGGTTTTGGAGCAACCCCAACCCGTTCCATTCAACGAGACTATGTTTGACTTAAAAGAAGGAATGCCCAAAAAACGAAGAGTGGTGTTAGTTGAGGACAATGAAGATATGCGGGCATACATCGCTCAGGTTATTTCGAGCGAATACGAAGTTAGAGTTGCACCAAATGGGAAAGAGGGACTCAAAATCATCAAAGAATTTTCTCCGGAGCTTATTGTTTCCGACATTATGATGCCGGAAATGGACGGAATAGAAATGATGAATACTATCCGAAGCATTAATGCCTATAAGCATATTCCATTTGTGTTTTTAACGGCAAAAGACAGCGCAGCCGATATTCAAAAAGGATTGAATTTGGGGGCGGATGTGTATCTAACCAAACCCATCGAGAACAATGTGCTGCTGCTGCAAATAAAAGTGTTATTACGCCGGGAGCAGAAGGTTACCAAATCGGAAATTGTTGAATCAGAACATCCTTTAATTGGACAAGTAACTTCCATTATTGCACGGCATTTAGGGAATCCCGATTTAAGCATAGAACTGTTAGCAGAAGCTTTGGCAATGAGTGAATCTACTTTGTATCGGAAATGGCGCAAAGTAAGTGAGGTAACTATCAACAAAACCATTGCGAGATTACGTTTTGAAGAAGCCATGAAGTTAATTCAGGAAGAAGAGCTATCCATTTCTGAAGCGGCATTTGCAGTGGGATTTCGGCATTTATCGTATTTCTCGTCGGCCTTCAAAAAAGAATATGGCGTTTCCCCACAGGAGTATTTCAAATAAATTGAATAGACAGTAAATCTAGTTGATGTGCTCTGAAAATAGTGCGTATATTTAAACATCGGTTAGGGGTGTCTTGCCTTAGCGAGACTGAGATCATACCCTGATTACCTGATCCGGATAATACCGGCGGAGGGAAACCAGATTGCCATTCATGCATTCGTTTGCCTCCTCCATTAATTTAACATCATTAAATGGAGGATTATGTACACACACATATCCCGACTGTTTACAGTCGTACTTTTTTTATTTCTATTCAATTCATCAACAGCGGCGCAAACCATCAAAGGAATAGTGCTGGACGCTGAAAACGGCGAGCCACTTGCCGGCGCAAATGTGGTATTAGTTTCAACAATGAGCGGTACCGCAACCGGTTTCGACGGTAGTTTTGAACTGGAAGCACAACAGGGACAAGAACTGCAAATCAGTTTTGTGGGCTATCAAACTCAGCTGATTTCAGCTGAAAATAACCTGCGCGTGATGCTGGTACCAACATTAAGTTTGGAGCAACTCATTATCGAGGCGGTTAGAGCCGAAGATATAGACCCTGTTACACAAAGCACCATTTCCAGAAAAGAAATTGAGCGCGAGTATCAGGGCGAGCAACCCATTTTTTACCTTGCAACCTTAACTCCTTCAATCACTTCGTACAGTGAATCGGGAACGCGATTGTTTAATGGAGGACAAATGCGTCTGAGGGGAATCAGTCAGGAGCGGATTAACATCACCTTAAATGGTGTTCCGTTAAATGATATGATCGATCACGGTGTATTTTTTTCAAACTTTACGGATATCAGCGGTAGTTTTGAGTCGGTTCAGGTCCAACGCGGGGTTGGAACCAGCACCAACGGCGTAGCATCCTACGCAGGTTCTATCAACTTCGAAAGTGTAAATCTGGAAAACAGTGAGCAGGGTGGAAGCATTCAAACAGGAATCGGTTCGTTCGCTACTTCTCGATTAAATGCCAGTGCTCGTTCAGGGTTAGTCGATGATAAATGGGCATTTTATACCAACTTTAGTAAAATTCAGTCGGATGGATACCGTGATAATACTTCCACCGATTCCTACTCTTTCTTTTTCTCGGGGGGATATTTTGGGGAAAAAGATCTGATTAAGATCAATGCATTTGATGCACGATCAAAAAACGGTTTAGGGTATTTAGCCGTGGCAGAATCAGATCTCGCTGTTGATGAAACCATCAACTACTTAAACGAAAACGACAAGGATGATTTTGGTCAACGATTTGTTCAAATCCAGCACACTCGTTTGTTTTCAGAGGACTTCACAACAACCAGTTCGTTGTATTATGGTGGGGCATCTGGAGATTATTTCTATACCTACCCGGACGGTAACGGAGGATTTGATCAGATAAATTATCCACTTCGCAACGATCACTATGGGTTGATGGTGAATGCGAATTATGGACTGGATGAGATAGATTTGACCGGAGGAATCCATGTTTATCGTTTCGATCGAACGAATGAAGAGTCCGTAACTCCTGATTTCGAAAATCCTTATTACTTGGAAACATCTACCAAAGTTGAAATGAGTGCATTTTTAAGAGCCGATTGGTCGACGGATAAGGTGTTGGTTACGGCTGATCTTCAAGTTCGAAGCATGGAGCTCAGCATTCAGCCGGATTATTTGTTTTTGGGAATAGCTCCTGAAGGTGACATCGAAAAAAACTGGAGTTTTGTGAATCCACGATTTGGAGCAACTTATAAACTTTCAGATGCAACATCAGTGTATGCATCGATTGGCAGAACAGGCCGTGAACCTACAAAAATCGATATTTTTGGTGGGTTTAGTTTAACAAACGATAATTACACAGAAGCTCGATCCGATGATTTTGGTCCGGAATATGTAACTGACATCGAAGCCGGTTTAAAAGCTAATTTTCAGCGACTGGCAGTAGCTGCGAACTTTTTCTATATGGATTTCAAAGATGAAATTGCCCCAATTGGCGAAGTATTGGCGTTTGGGGTTCAGAAAAGAGAAAACATCGAAAGCAGTTATCGTGCTGGTATCGAGTTGGAATGGGCGTATGCACCTATGAAAGAACTGACTTTTACAGGTAATGCCACAGTGATGCAGGCCGAAATCGATGCTTTTACAGATGCGAATGGTGCTGAGTTTCTAAATATCACACCCATCTTCACTCCATCACTACAAATCAACGAATCGGTGGAGTATATAATTGGAAATGGGTTCACCGTAGGGCTTACAGCTTCCTATCTAAGTGAGCAGTATTTGACACTTGAAAATAATGCTAACGACGTTGTGCCATCCTCTTTTGTAACCGATAGTTTTGTAGCATTTGCATATAAAAATGCTGAATTGAAGCTACAAGTCAATAACCTGCTTGATGAAACCTATTACACCAGCGGAGCTATGGTTGATGTGGACTTCGACGGAGCGAATGACGAACCCGGTTACTTCGTAAATGCCGGTCGTAATTTCTTTTTAAACCTGACCCTTAACTTCTAGTCGGGTAAACGATGGGGTGACTTAACAGTAGTATTCCGTTAGTCATCCCATATTTGTATTTATTTGATTAGACTCATTGTATTTGATAACGACAGTCCGGATTTAGTTTCCAGTCTGTAGATATAAATACCCGAAGCAAGTTGAGAGGCATCAAAACGAAGAGTGTGAGTGCCGCTGGAATAAAACCCGCTAGCCAAAGTGCGAACTAAAGCACCGTTTATCGTATACACTTTTAGCGTAATTTCATCCGCCTGATTTAACGTAAAAGAGAGCTCAGTGCTGGGATTAAATGGGTTAGGGTAATTCTGATGAAGAATAAATCCTTGTAGATCTTCAGCCGAGATTTCATCAATTGAAGTCTCTCCGTTGTTTGAAGCGCCCGGTGTTGGAGCATCAAAAAATACAAAGCCACTAGCGCCGTCTTCTTCTCTTCCATACGAAATGTCGGTTTGCTGTTCGCCATATGTAAATGCGTCAACAGCAATGATTTCATCTCCGTTTTTATGATATAAACCCAAATCTTCTCCCGATTTACTTAGCTTAAACGAAGCATGCATTGGTCCGTCTTCTTCGTCATCGTCAACCCAAATTAAGAGAAAATCCTTTGGCTGAATGACCGTATCCGGAAAAGCCCATTTGGTTTGATTAGCAAGATCATCGGTTAAGTAATAGCCCGATAGTGAGATTTCGCTTTCCGTTGGATTATAGAGTTCTACCCAATCCGGAAAAGCACCCGATTCATCGGCAATGGTTGATGAATTAGAAGCCATAAATTCATTGATCAACAATCCTGTATTGGATCCGGCAAGTTCAATATCTACAGTATTTGAGGGATTAAAAGGATAGCGTTCAGTTTGATTTTGTTCGTCTTCAGCTTCAACAAATATGGAAAATTCTTTTTGTATGGATGAAAGTGGAATAAGCGCGGTATAAAAACCATCACCAGATACTTCATCACCTTGTTCGCCACTATCATGTAAAGGAAATGTTCCGTCGACGTCGCCCGAAAAAGTGGCCGTAATTGTTAGGGTGTCGTCATCCATAACCTGAGCAATAATTTTTAGAACCGGACCACTACCTGATTGTGTGATTTCCCAATCAAAGTTCTGAATTACTGGATGAATGTTAGTTAACTGAAGTTGCTGTTTCGCAGAGTTATATCGATTTGTGATGTATTCTTTTAACCCACTTTTAACATGCGCTCCTAAGGCTTCTGTGTAGGAATTATTGAAGTCTTCGATGGAATATCCGTAATCGCGTGTGCGATACATATCCTCTTCGGCCGCTGTTTGTATCATTGTTTTGATGCGATCTATCTCAGGAAATAAAACCAATTCGTTAAAGTGTGTATCCAATAGATTATTGATGTAATAATGCAATCTGTTTTTAAACTTAGGAATAGCAAAAAGCCGATCGGTGAGTGGGCGGTATTCATTGCTTCCCCAATTGTTGATATCTCGTGTACTCCAATCAATATTAAACCAGTCAATTCCAAAGGTGTTATCATAATCAAAAGGAATAAACTCGAAGACTTCGCTATTTGGATTTTGATATAGATAATAATTGTTTTTATTAAACATGTAATCGTCCCACATTCCTGTAAGCATGTCCACGGCCATTACACGAAGTACGCCATCAACGTTTATGTAATCTCGAATTTGATTTTCAAAGTCTTCATCGGAAGATTGAGACAGAAACTTGATAAAATTAGCTAGGTCGGTATAATCATCGGTCTCTTCATTGATTTTGAGTTCATATATCCGCCGACCATGAAGCTCTTTTTTATAATCATCCGGATCTTCACCTAAGTAGGTTAAATCAGAAGGGTATAATGATTTATACAAATTACCGGCATTCGACCCGAAACGATCCTCAACAAACTCATTGTCGATATGCTCTACATTCATGTAAAGTCCGTAGTACTCTTGATTGATGTACAGCTTCACATGATTTGAGCGTGGTGCTTTTACACCCAAGGCTGCGAAAGTGTCCCAGCTTAATTTCGATCGGATGATTGACGGATCGTTGTGCTCTCCGTTGATATTCATCTTATCGAATCCCAAATATTCTCGGCCATCCACAAAGGTATCAAATGACACTTTGAAGGACTTTTTTTGGGAAGCTCGGGAGGTATTTCCACGAATGCGAAATCCGATGTTTGATACCGTATCAGAAACGGCGTCACGTGTAAACACAAACTCTGCGGGGTACTCTACATCGCTATAATTGTTGATGAAAATGGAGTCGAGATGCTCGGGATTTATGGAGATGTGAATAATGGGTAAGGTAGAGTCGTCAAACAGCCAATCAGAATTCGATTGAGCAAAACTTAGATGGGTGTGAATTAGGATGAAAGTGGTGAGTAGAGCGAGTTTTTTCATCCCGTAAAGGTAAAAAAAAAGGACGGATGAACCGTCCTTTTTCTGACAAACTAAATTAGTCGATGGTAATAGGGATTGCGGCTTTTGTAGTTCCCCAATGCAAATTAAGATGTGTTTTAGTGTCTGTTAACTCATCAAAATAAATAGCAAAACGCTCCATAAATGGCGCATCAGTTACGGTAACCGCCGCAGGAACGCGAACTTGATCTTTTGATTCGTCGTAGCCATAGGCACCCCAAGCTGGGCGTCCGTCATCTCTGGTTAGAACGTTATTTAAGATGATCGTCCAGTTTTCGCCTGGAATGGTGTACAGTGTGTAAGTACCAGCTGGAACCGGCTCGCCACCAAAGTTTACATCGGTAGAAAACGTAATGGTCGAAGCTTCGTTTGCTCCGGTTCTCCACACTTCGCCGGTAGGAGTTAGCGACGAAAGTTCACGACCTTTCAAGCCGGGTCGTCCATAAGTTACGGTAATAGTTGAAGTGTTGAATATGGTTTGGCTAACCATTGCATCAGGGCTCAATCCATTCGAGCCACCACGTTCCTGAGCGATGGAAGTATCGCCGGTTACGATCAAAGTTAGTACCGCTAAAGCAGCAATTTTTAAGAGAGATTTCATAGTAGTGTTTTTTGTTTAGTCGTTGGGAAAAAGAGATTTATCAATGCCCGGTATAATTTTCAATGCATTTTTGTAATACACCTTCTTAAGTACTTCATCGGGTAAATTCATTCCATACATTTTCCAGAAAGCATGTCGTTTGCGGAAATAATCGAAATATTCATCGTCGCTTTCTAATACCCTGAAATAAGTATGAAATTCAACAGGCCGATAAGTGTCTTTACCAAATAGAATCCGATCCTGATATTTGATAAAAAATTCCTGAGCAAATCGGGGCTGTCTACCTAATTCTGCGATAATAGCCGCCGTTTCGGTATACACATTAGGAAACTCATCGAGGTGTTCTCCAAGACGTTGAAGGTCGTTAGCCATCCATCCAAAATGTGCGTTGATAAAGGTAGTTTCCGGGTGTTTTCGAAATACATTCCATTGTTCCTGCATTACCACTTCCCAGCTCGGGTATTTAGTAGAATCGCCTCGGTGACGGCTTGGGAATTGCTTCATTTCCAACCAGCGCTCATTCTTTTCGTCGATGGGCTCCCAGAAAACAGCGGGTTCTCCGGTATGGATGAGAACAGGAATTCCTAACTCGCCACATTTCGCCCAAACCGGGTCGATACGTGGATCATCTGTTTGAATCCGATTTCCTTGGGAGTCGGTAGCGGTAAGTCCCAGGTTTTTGAAAATCTTTAGACCTCGTGCCCCATTATCATAATCTTCTTGAAGTTGAGCGACGGTTCTTTCAGTCCAATCAGGATCGTCGATTCCATCAAAATTGATATTCGCAAAAATGATGAATCGGTTTGGTGCAGTTTTCTGGGCGGCATAAGCCATCGCTGCAAGTTGCTCACCGGAACGTCCACTCAGGTTTACAAGCACTTGTAAGTTTAAACTGTCCATCTCACCTACAGTCTGATTCAAATCCATGGTTGCCATTCGCCACAAATGGCTGTGAACATCCACATACGGATACTTGGCACGTACAACTTCTTCGCCCGGAATGATAAGAGTGGAAGTGGGTTCGTACTCTTCAAAACTCATGGTCATTTCAGAATGTTCATGATTTTGGGCTAATACAGGAGCAGAGAGCAGTAAAAAAGTAAAGCCGAATAGGAAAGTTATGAGCTTCATTAGAATGCCTTGTTAACGATTGGAATTTTGTTGATAAAGCGCTGAACTCCGGGATAAAAATACACTTCCAAGCCACCGAGTAGCATGTCAAAATCGTCAATTTGATCCCCTTCGATCATCATTCTTTTTCGATAATCAGCAAACACTTTTATACCTCTGAAAGGCTCAACCTCAAACTGAATTCTGATAGTATTCCAACGATGGATGTCGCCTTCAAACAACAATACCTGATCACCTCCACTTTGTCCTTCAAAAAGATCGCCACCTACATCTTGCTGTAAATCGCCATTCTCATCAACGATGTTAAACCCTTTTTTTGAGGAGCTAAAAGAAACATCAATAAATGAACGCCATTGAAGCCATTGCCTGGCTGATACAAAAAATTGACGTGAATTCGGTCCAATGGAAGCACCTAAAGGGGACCCAAGTTCATCATAAGTATTAAAGAATTGCCAATGAGTGTAGAAATATGGATCAAATTGAATTAATTCTGCATTGATTAATGTAGAAGTGGGTAAAGTTACATTAAAACCAGCCTGATAACTGATCACGGCATCGTTTGAGGACCTTTCTCCCGGAGCTTTTATTATATCCGAAAATGAAAGTAAATCATCAATTCCTAGAGTAGCATAAAGTTCTAGATTCTTAAGGGGTCTTATACTACCATCAAAAAACCAAATTGGGTTGTCTTTGTCTAAGGTTTCATACTCGCCAAATCTGAGTGGCAACAATGGATTGTAATAAGCAAGTTCAGCCGGTCTGTTCGAGTATGTTAAGGATTCCGTAAATGCCATAGTAATCCATGGTGCCGGAGTTAACTGAATTCTGCGAAGTGCAAACCACCTTTCAGGAGAAAAACGGCTCCTAACTCCGGGATATCCTTCCACATTAATATTTACTGTTTCAGCTTTTAATGCTCCATGAATAAATGTGTATTGTAGATATTTAGTGTCAAAATTAATACGCACCCAGTCAAAATTACCAGCTTCCTGTCGCAGTATTTGAGCTTCATTGCCTTTATTCCCAACTTTTATATCACCATTACCAATATGAATTCCCAGTTGTTTGTATTGTAGGGTTGCAAAAGCTTCAGTGTATAAGGTAGATTCTTTATCTCTTCGTCGACCATCAAAAGTTTGCCCCCACTCTGGATGATACCGTAATTGACCAGTTGTAAATGAATATGGATTCGAGATTTCTACATGAGCGCCGATGGTGTTATAAATGGTACCGTAGGTACGAAGCGTTTTGTAGGTGATATCGGCAGCCTGATTGTAATTTTTTAGAGGATCATTAACAGTAAGAGTTCCTCCTCCAAAGGAATAATCAACCACCCAATGCATGCTGTCCGAAAAGAACACGAATAAATGAGGTTCTTTATCCGAGAATAGAAATTCTAGTTTACTTTTGGCTGAGGATAAAACATCATCTTCCCACCCTTGCAAATAAGTTTCTTTAGCATCAATCTCTAATTGGTCAACAGAAAACTCTTGTTTATACCATTTCAGGAGCCTTGAATCAATCCCGTTTAGATTGCCCGAGTTTTCTACCTGTTGTAAGAACCCGTTTATTTGTTTTCGGGTAAGAGGCAAGGCTTCGTAACTATAATTTGTAATATTTCCCTTAACCCGTTGAAGATGTAACCACTCGTACACTTGGTGACTGGCAGGAACTAATGATACTTGTGATTTTAATCCCGTAGAAAAAATGATACTAACTACGAATATTAAGAGTAATCTCATTGCAAACACTTTAATTAAAAGTGAGTAAAAATACCCATTCTACAGTTCTTTAAAACAAAAAAGTCCGTTACAAAAACGGACTTTCAAAAAGGTTAAAAAGCGGGATTATCCTTAAGTAGATAATCGAACTCTTTTTTGAATTTCTTCACTTTAGGTGCAATCACAAATGAGCAATACCCGGCATTAGGATTGTTCTCGAAGTAGTTTTGGTGATAATTCTCAGCTACATAATAATTGGTCAGAGGCTCGATGGTCGTAACAATCGGATCATCCCAAAGATCTGAAGCATCAGTTTTCTTTAACGATTGTTCAGCGATGGCTTTTTGCTCATCGTTGTGATAAAAAATCACTGAACGATACATTGGACCAACGTCATTGCCCTGACGATTTAAGGTGGTTGGGTCATGGGTATGCCATAAGACTTCGAGAAGCTCCTCATAAGTAATTACCGAAGGATCAAAATGTAATCGGGCAACTTCAACATGACCGGTTTGCCCGGAAGTAACTTGTCGATACGAAGGGTTTTCTATATGTCCGCCGGAATATCCGGATTCCACGTGAACCACCCCTTCAACCAGTTCATAAATTGCTTCCACGCACCAGAAACATCCGGCGCCAAAGGTGGCCTTTTCAATATTTTGAGTTTTTTCCATTTCCTGAGCTTGTGATGTCTGTATCCCAACTAAAGGGAATAAGAGTATGAATAAATATTTTTTCATGAGTTCAATTTTCTAATGAAACTGTTTACAATCAAAATAACATTCCATGTTGCCCAATGTTGTAACGAAAGTATTACAAAAAAAGCCCGCTTCTGTAAAGAAACGAGCTTTAATTAGTGCTCACGAATGGAGTCGAACCATCACGGGATTTCTCCCACACGCCCCTCAAGCGTGCGCGTCTACCAATTCCGCCACGTGAGCTTAATTGCAAGACTTCAAAGATAGAACTTTTCCACTCCAAAATTCAACGAAAATAAAAAACCCGACTTGGTTAAAGCCGGGTTAACGCTCACTTATTTCCTTTATCGGAATAAGCTCTCAGGCGTTGGCGAATATCATATTGAATGGATTCCTTCTTCTCCAGATACACTGCATATTGGTCTTTGGATAGTATTTTATGCAGAGCCTGTTGGTGCTCATTCCGAAGATCGCGCATCTCAACCATTCGGCGTTGTCGGTTTATCGATGCTTCTCGTAGTTCTTTGCCTCGTTCGGAAAAATCCTTATCGATTGTTTTAATTTGTTCTTTTTGAGTATCAGAAAGTTTTAGATACTCATCAAAAACAGCAATGTGGGCTTCCGAACGAACTTCAGCCGGAATATCCAACATCCGTTGATTAGCTTGTTGCCCTCTGTTTCCCCTGCCGGGCTGTGCAATAGCTGTTGCAGAGAATAGGGCAATCAATACAAAAATTGATAGTGTAGATATTGTTCGTTTCATGATGGTTAAATTGAAGGGTTAGCGACCAAGCATTTTCAACTCTTCAATATGACGATCAGTCCCCGAAAATAGTTGAATGAATTATTCTTCGTCTAGTTGACGACGAGCATACTCATTATCAGGATCAATTTTAAGTGCTTGCTCGTAATAAGTTCGTGCTTTATCGTCCTGTCCACCACGTTTAATCATGTCGCCCATTAGAATCCAGTTTTCAGGATCGTGTGGATCAGCTTTGATACGACCAATTAGATAAGGTACAGCTTCCTGTCCGCGTCCGGTCATAAGCATCAACATTACTTTATTTCGATGGGCGCCTGGTAAATCCCCTTTTTCAATAGCGGAATCAAAATCTTTTTCTGCTTCTTCCAGCTTTTCTTGCTGCATAAATAAGTTACCTCGCAGATTAAGATATGCAGCATTGTCATCGCCAAGTTCAATGGCTTTATTGATAGCTTTTTCACTTAATTCGAACTGATTAAGTTGTTGGAAAATCAACGCTTCCAAATAGAAAGGCTCGTGTGCCTCCGGTTGTTCTTTTTGTAGTTCTCTTGCAGTATCTAAACTATGATCAATGTCTTTATCTCTAAAAAGTTCGAACCCTTTATTAAGCTTTTCCTCGAAATTCATGAATTTATTTTGTGTTGTCGGATAAGTCTTCAAATTCGGCATCTTCGATCTGATCCAGATTTCTGCGTCTGGATCGTGATCTTGGCCGAGGCGGAGTAAAATGTTGTTTGCGCCCGCTGGAAGGTAAGAACAATCGACGTATATATCTTCTTATCAACCAGAAAAGCAGTAAAAAGAAAAGAAGTTTTAACATAACTAAGGGGCTATGTGAATATGAGTGTTCGAGTGGATGGGCCGCTCAAAAATTTGCTCCTCGATGTACGTTAAATGCTCCGGATTGTTAACAAAATCGATTTCAGTTGCATTAATAAATATAACCGGTGTGCGATTATAGTGATAAAAAAAGTGATTATATGCGTTGTTCAAATCTCTTAAATAATCCGGAGTAATGTGCTGTTCGTAATCACGGCCTCGTTGGTCGATATTTTGCATCAGGCGATCCACAGACGATTGAATGAAAACAACAAGATTTGGTTGTGCAGCAATCCCGGTCATTATATTAAAGATGCTGTCGTAAAGTGCGAGTTCATCCTGATCTAAATTAAGCCGTGCAAAAATCCGATCTTTATCAAAAATGTAATCCGAAATAGTAAGCTGGTGAAACAAATCACCACTCATCATATTTTGTTGTTGCTTAAAGCGGCTTGCCAGAAAAGCGAGTTGTGTTTGAAAAGCATAGCGCTCTCGGTCTTCATAAAACTTCGGCAGAAAAGGATTATCTTCAAATTCTTCGAGCACTAAACGTGCACCACGGCGTTCGGCTAACAAGTTTGCGAGCGAGGTTTTACCGGCTCCGATTACCCCTTCTATTGCTATAAAATCGAGCGGATTCGACATATTACCAGTTCAGCGTGGTTTTTCGGATGGCCATTTTTGGTGCTTTTTTGAGCAGTGTTTCTATAGGTGTATGATGTTTTGGATCAACCCAATTTGGTTCAACTTCCTGAAGGGGCAATAATACGAATAATCGGGAACTGTATTCAGGATGAGGTATCTGTAAATTTGGCAAATCAATGATTTCGTCGCGGTAAGCAATAATGTCCAAATCAAGCGGGCGGGCTGTCCATTTAGGGTAACGTGATGGCCGGCCTTGCGCAAGTTCTTGCTTTTTGCATTCCTCAAATAGTTCAACAGCACTTAGTGACGATTCTATCGAAATAGCGGCGTTCAGAAAATCATACTCAGATGGACCAATGGGTTCCGATAAATAAATGGAAGATTTTTTTATCGGAGCTTCGGATAGGGTGCTAAGAAACTCAGCGGCTTTTTTTAGTTGTGCGTGTGGATTATCTAGATTAGAACCTAAAGCAATTATAGTCCGGGCCATGACAATGTTACTTCAGAATACTCGCAAGTATGTTCGATAGGAGGATTTAGTTTGCGTACAGTCACTTCAAAATTGTTAAGGGATGGAAATCGAGCTGAAATCTTCTCCCCAATTTGAAATGCAAGATGTTCTATCAAGTTTTTGGAAGGTCCAAGCATCACTTCTTTGGCGCAATCGTGTAGCTGAGCGTAATCTATGGTATCACTTAAATTATCGGAATAAGCAGAAGTTCGTAGCGAGGTTCGGATGAGAATATCTACCTCAAAATCATTTCCATTCTGCTTTTCATGCTCAAATACACCGTGCATGCCTCGAAACTTGAGGCCTTTTAACCTCAATGTGTCCATTAAAGGCTGGCTACTTCTATGCGTTGATGTAATTCCTCAAGAATACGTTTGTGCTTCGGGCTGGTCATCATGCGTTCTTCAACGGTAGAGATTGCATGAATTACCGTAGAGTGGTCGCGACCACCAAAATGCAATCCAATTGTTTTTAAGCTCGATTTAGTAAACCGCTTAGAGAGATACATCGCGATTTGGCGTGCTTCTACAATTTCCTGCTTTCGGGTTTTTTCACGCACTTTGTTGGTATCTATTCCAAAATAATCACACACGTAATTTTGAATGGACTCGATGGAGATCTGCGTGTGTGATTCTTTCACCATGTCTTTAAGTACGCGCTTTGCCATCGCAAGATCGATGTCGTCGATGTTTTGCAGCGATGCATGTGCCAATAACTTTATGATAGCTCCTTCTAAATCTCGCACATTCGATTTGAAATTATGAGCGATGAATTCAATGATTTCAGGCTCAATTTCAATGCCATTGTCATTGGCTTTGCGCTCTAAAATAGCATAACGAGTTTCGTATTCCGGCATTTGTAAATCGGCACTCAATCCCCAGCTAAAACGAGAGATTAGTCGTTCTTCGATATCTGGTACATCTTTTGGCGCTCGATCGCTACTTAAAACGATTTGTTTTCCTTCTTGATGAAGAGCATTAAAAATGTGGAAGAACTCTTCCTGTGTTTTTTCTTTGCCACTAAAAAACTGAATGTCATCTACAATCAATACATCAATATTGCGGTAGAACATCGAAAACTCACTGGCGCGGTTGTTTCGGATGGCGTGTACGAACTCATTCGTAAATGCTTCAGAAGAGATGTACAACACCGATTTTTCGTCGCCAAATTTTTGCTTTACACGGTTACCAATACTTTGAATTAAATGTGTTTTTCCTAACCCGGTAGGGCCATAAATGAAAAAAGGATTAAATGAATTGCTTCCGGGGTTATCAGCAATAGCCATAGCGGCAGAGCGAGCTAAACGATTACAATCTCCTTCTATATATCGCTCAAATACGTACGAACTGTTTAAGTTTGAATCGATCTTAGTTTTTTTGATGCCCGGAATTACGAAAGGGTTCTCAATTACTTCCGGCGAATATTCGGGATAACCATTGATGTTCTGCGGTTGAACCGGCGGCATAGGGCGCTGGGGCAGACGCACTGCACGATTGTTTTCGAATTGCTCCGATTTTTCCATCAAAATTGAATATTCAAGCTTTCCCTCTGGTCCTAGCACTTTTGCCAGGGTAGAGCGAAGCATATTATAATAGTGCTCTTCCAGCCATTCGTACCAAAATTGGCTGGGCACCTGAATAGTTAAGGTGTTATCGGATAGACTAACCGGCTTAATTGGTTCAAACCACGACTTAAATTTTTGATAGCTAATGTTATCCTTAATAATATCCAGACAGTTGTCCCACGCTGTCTCTGCTGAAACCTTTTGCAATGTTTCTTTTTCCTCCAGTACTAAGTTGATCGATTCGATGAGTGGATCAGTTATCCACAGCAGAATTAGACCCCAAGTGCGTCAATTCGATTTGAAAATGATGAATTATTCCTCACTTGTCAAACGGAGAGTTGGCAATTACTTGAAAGTTATCCACATTGATACAATGTCCGTAACTTGCTGCAAGACAGTATTTTATTTTGATTTTGGCAGTTTTGTGAAATTTATATGAAGGGCGCATAATATTGGCGTAACATACTATTCAAAAGGGGGTAGGCGAAAATTTTTATATCGCTATTATTTTTCCACAAGTTATCCACATTTTATTCAGTGGTATAAAAGGAAAAAAATCAAATTAAAAATCACTTTTTTTTCCGTGAAATATGCCCCTTATGTAGCGGTGTTTACCTGCATAATCTACTATTAGTTCTGCATCCCAAAACGGACCATTAAAAAGTGAGAGTACCTCTTCGCCAAAGCGTTCATTAATCTCTAGGTAAATCTTCCCGTTGTTGGTTAGAATTTGCTCTGCCAAGTTTTTTAAGGCTGAGTAAATCTTATGGGTGCTTTCGCAAAATAGAGCGAGTTCGGGTTCAAAGTCTTTTACCTCTTTATCCAACGAAGCTTTTTCTTCATCCAAGATGTAGGGTGGGTTAGAAATTAACACATCAACCTTTCGCTCAATTACTTCCGGAGTAGGCTTAAAAACATCGTTCAGAATAAAGTTAACCTCCGCCTGAAGATCTGCCGCATTTTTCTTAGCAATTACTAATGCATCTTCCGAGATATCTGTAGCGGTTACTGCCCAATCAGAGCGTTCTTTTTTTAAGGTGATTGGTATGCAGCCTGATCCCGTGCCAATATCAATAACAGTGAATTCGGTGGTATTTTTATGCTCTTCAAGAACAAGTTCCACTAATTGTTCAGTTTCAGGGCGGGGTATCAATACGCCGGGAGCAACTTTAAATGGGTATCCAAAAAAATCAGTTTCCCCAATTATGTATTGTAAAGGCTCATGATGGGCTCTTCGTTTTACTAAAGGGCGTAGAGTTTCCAGTTCTTCTGCCGATAATGGGCGGTCGTACATCAAGTACAAATCTAATCGTTTTACCTTTAGTACATAGGCTAACAGCCATTCTATACTAAATCTGGCGTTGCTGATTGATTTGCTTTCGAAGAAGCTGGTTGCCCATTCCAGCATTTTTAATACCGTCCAGTCGGAGCGGGATTCGGCCATAAATTATTCTTCTTCTTTGGTGTCAGATACAGTCTCTTCCTGAACCGTTAACCCATAACGTTTCGCAAAATCGAAGATAAAATCCATAACGCTTTCTTCAATTTTTTGCTGTTCTGTGAGCGAACTTCCCCGAAATCCCATGCGGCCGCCGGTTTTTTTCAGGATGATTTTGTTGTGCTGAGGGGTAGTTTCAAAGATACATGTGAGTGTAATACTAGAGTTGATTTGCTTTTCGTACTCTTCGTAAACTGCTACATCCATGTTTGTTTGTAAGCTCTCGAAGTTTCTGGAATGCAGGAACTTAGGTGGGTATTCAGTAAACATTTTGGTGGACATGCGCTTGAGAGTTGCGGAGGGGCCAAATACTAAATACGTTGTGTGTGAATTCATTCCAGTAATAAACGAGTTTGTTGCTTTTTAATAACGAAAATTTGCTGTGCTGAAAATAACAGGTTATGCATTTAAGACAATAAGAAAATGGAGAAAATTTCGTTGTAACTTTGTTTATTCGAAATGAACGTAAAGTTTTAGACTAACCTACATGAAATTACGACCCACCATTATCACGTTTTTTGTATTGATAGCAGCGCTCGCCACTCCGGTAGATGCACAATATGGAGAACCGGAAATTCAAGAGATTATCCAACCGAAAAATTTATATGACGAGGGCTACAAAAGGGGATTTGGATTCAATTTTAGCTTAAATGATTTTGGTTTTGGAGTTGGAGCTCAATATCGTTTGGGGCTTAGTCCATATACCGAGGCTCTAATAAATCTGAAAATTGCAGGCTTGCGCGACCCAAGTGAGCAAACTCACATCGATATTTATTTCGGCAATCGAACAATAGCGAGTAAGTATCAACGAGTGATTACCTTTCCAACCACTATCGGATTGAAGCGACGCCTATTTGCGAGTCAAATTTCCGATAATTTTCGAGTGCATACTTCAATGAGTGCCGGACCCAGCTTTGCTGTTACACTTCCATACTTCAAAGACCTGAACGAAAATGGATATCGAGAAGATGATATTTTTAGATACGGTACTTTTGGGGTTGAGCCCATTAACGATATTTTCCAGGGATGGAGCGATGCAAATTGGGAACTTGGCTGGACTGGAGAATTAGTACTCGGAATAGATTTTGGCGATAACTTTGCCCGATTACAAACTCTGCAGTTCGGTTACACCTTTTACTACTTCGACCAAGGATTACAGATAATGGAGCCCAATGCGCCTATTATCAACAGCAGAGGAGGGATTATTGACGAAAATGGTGACGGCTTCCCAGACTTTCCTGAAGGATTTCGACCTGCAAACGACCCTGTAAAATACTTCGGTTCTGCTCAGATAACTTTCATTATTGGATGGATGTTTGATTAATCGTCTTACCGATTAAAGCATTAAACCAAACTTCCGGCTCCTTTAGCGAATCAATGATTAAATCGGGGCGATAAGATGCCAATTCATCGTGGGAATACGATCCGGTTGTAATCGCAACCACACGCATTCCCGCACTTTGCGCACACAATATATCGCGTGGAGTATCGCCAATAACTACAAATTTCTGTGGATCGGCTTCGATATCAAATAACTGCTCAAATTTATTCAAAGCAATCTGCGGCAACATATTTCGGTCTTTATGAAGATCACCATAAGCTCCAATCTTGATTTCCAATTGAATATTTGCCGCCTTCAATTTTGTTTGAGCAGCTTTGGGGAAATTTCCGGTGAGTAACCCAATTTCGAACGATGAATCAGAGAAATAGCTAATGGCTTCGTCCACAAACTCATGTTTTAATACATGCTGAGGAGCAAGTTCTTTGGCCAAACGTTCTAAATAGCCGTTTTTTAGTAATTGATATTGGGAAGCAGCTTGCTCATTGTGGTCCAGAAAGGAAGAAAGAATATCATGATCTGTTCTGCCAGAAAAAGAATCGGTTTCTACGCCTTGGTAGTTAATATTTAATTCAGAAACGATGTCGCGTAAAAGTGGTCGAATGAAAGCAGAATCAACAGTTAATAAAGTACCGTCGATATCAAAAAGTATAACCCAAGGGTGTTTCATAAATAATTGTTCGATGAATAGGTGATTGTTTCTAATATAAACACTAATTACAGATTCAAATAAACCTGTCTGTTAAATCAGACCTATAAAGCATACCATGCGCATACTTAAATGTCTTCTGGTTGTGTCAATAATTCTGATTGCCTGCAAAGACAATACCATAAACACATTTATCGAAAAAGAGTTCACTATTCGAACGTTGGTTAATGCAGATGACGGCGGCTCTTATACCGGAACTCACGTTTTTAAAAACGATTTAGAGTATGAAAATTTCTACGGTCAAGTTACCAATGGTTTCTTATTTGGAAATGAAATGATTGTTGTTGCTTACAAAGGGAGGCAATCTGTAGGAGGGCATAGATATGAAATTGTACAAGTGCTTGAAAAAGAAAATGAAATCGAAGTTCATATCGAGTTTGAAGCTTGCAAAATATCTTGTCCAACCGAAGTTACAAACCCATATCATATGATTGCCACAGATTTCAGTTCAAAAAAAGTTATCTTTCGCGAGACAGAATTTTAACAGCGGTACACACTAAATTCATCACACACACTTAATTTATGGCCGCTTTAGGTACCGGATTATTCCTTGTACCTTTATACACTTACTTGTTGAACAAAAAATGGAGAAAAAATGAGCTTTATTGAAGATATCACTGCACGACAAATAATCGACTCGCGCGGTAACCCAACCGTAGAAGTAGATGTAATACTTGACAGTGGTGCTTTTGGGCGCGCTGCCGTTCCTTCCGGAGCTTCCACCGGAGAATTTGAAGCTGTTGAGCTTCGCGATGGCGATAAAGAGGTATACCTTGGAAAAGGGGTAACGAAAGCTGTAGAGAATGTAAATGAAGTAATAGCTAACGAGTTTTTGGGATTACCGGTTTTCAATCAAACTGAACTGGATGCATTATTATTAGAATTAGACGGCACTGCAAATAAAAGTAAATTAGGTGCAAACGCTATGCTGGGCGTATCGCTTGCTATTGCTAAAGCTGCCGCAGCTGATTTAGGCATGCCGCTATGGCGTTATGTGGGCGGAGTAAACGCAAAAGTGCTGCCATTACCTATGATGAATATCATTAATGGTGGTTCGCACGCCGACAATAGCGTTGACTTGCAAGAATTTATGATTATGCCTGCCGGTGCAGAATCATTTAGCCATGCACTACAAATGGGTGCAGAAATCTTCCATACTCTCAAAAAAGTATTGGCCGGTAAAGGGTACAGTACTGCTGTTGGTGATGAAGGTGGATTCGCGCCGAACCTAAAATCAAACGAAGAAGCACTGGAAGTAATCATGCAAGCCATCGAGAAAGCAGGATACACTCCAAAAGATGACGTGCTTATTGCCTTGGATCCTGCAAGTTCCGAGTTCTACAACACCGAAACAGGATTGTATGAGTTTAAATGGAGCGACGGTTCTAAAAAAGATACCGATGCGATGGTTGAGTACTGGAGTAACTGGGTAGATAAATATCCAATTATTTCTATCGAAGATGGAATGTACGAAGACGATTGGGATGCTTGGAAAAAACTAACCGACGCTATCGGCGATAAAGTACAGTTAGTGGGCGATGATTTATTTGTGACTAACACTGAGCGTTTAGCAAAAGGTATAGGTCTAGGTGTTGCAAACTCAATTTTGATTAAAGTAAATCAAATCGGAACCCTTACAGAAACTTTAGATGCTATCGAAATGGCGCATAAAAACAGCTACACTTCGGTAATTTCTCACCGTTCAGGAGAAACTGAAGATGTAACTATTGCAGACCTATCGGTGGCAACCAATGCCGGACAAATTAAAACCGGTAGCATGAGCCGAACTGATCGTATTGCGAAATACAATCAGCTTCTAAGAATCGAAGAAGAGCTTGGCGATGCCGCTATTTTCTTAGGTCGTGATGCGTTCGGACTTTAAGTAGTTCCTTTCATTTTAAGAGCCCGGATTTTCCGTAAATCCGGGCTTTTTTTATGCATTAGAGAATTTTTCTTATCTACTAATTGAATTCAAGATCAGCTAACTTGAATGCATTCCATTTAGAGAGTTTTTTGTGTATATGATGATCAGGCAGTTATTGAATAAATGTTGGGCTACCATTTTATTGATTTTCATTATCGGTGGACAAACTTCAGCCCAGCTTGTGATTAACGAGATTAGCGCTAGTAATTCGAATGTGATTTTTGATGAAGACGGCGACTCTCCCGATTGGATAGAGATTCAAAATATCTCGGACGCAGCTGTTCAACTTAGCAGTTTTTCTATCAGTGATGACCCTGAAGAACTAGATAAATTTGCTCTGCCCGAATATTTGCTTCAACCCGGCGAGTTTCTACTCTTATTTGCTTCCGACAAAAATCGAACCGGAGGTGCGGTTTATTGGGAAACCGTGATCAGAGAAAATGACGAAACAAAGTACATTGTACCTCAATCGGCCGTGAGTACTCAATGGACACTTCCCAACTTTATCGACAATTCCTGGCAAAGCGGCACATTTGGGATTGGTTACGGAGATGAAGATGATGCAACACAAATTGCAGCGGGAAGTATGTCGGTGTTTACCCGAACAATGTTTACGGTTGATGACACTTCGAGCATTTATGATCTGAAGTTCCATATCGATTACGATGACGCCTACATTGCATTTCTAAATGGTGAAGAAATAAGCAGAGCCAATATTACCGGAGCAAATCCAATCCCTTTTGATCAAGGAGCGGATAATTTTACGGAGCCTCGCCTTGTTTTCGGAGAAGACTTACCCACTATCAATCTTAAGAACAAACTTGACCATCTTTTAGATGGTGAAAACGTACTTGCGATCCAAGTTCATAATTTTAATCAAAGCAGTTCCGATTTAACACTCATACCTTTTCTAAGTGTAGGCTACAATCAGCAACCGCAAAACGCACGAGGAGTCGCAGATCCAACCCGACTTCAGAATATTCAAATCGATTTTCCGCACACAAATTTCAAACTCAGCGCACAAGGTGAATCGGTTATTTTGAGTAAATCAGATGGAACCATCATCGACGAAATTACTTACCCCAAACTATTTGCGGATGAGTCTTTTGGCCGTTCTTTGGATGGTTCACAATTACTCATTTTTACCGACCCAACTCCCGGTGCTGCCAACGAATCGCAGGGATTTGCCAGCCGTTCTGATACACCTGAACTAAACGTTACAGGTGGTTTTTATGAGCAGCCCGTTCAGTTGTATATAGTAAGTTCTGAAAACGCTTCACAAACGTACTACACCTTTGACGGAAGTGTACCTACGGAATCATCTCCTCATTTTGGTGATGGAGCGATCGAAATTAGCTCAACAACTACGGTTAAAGTCAGAACTATCGAATCCGGAAAAGTTCCCGGCGATGTAGTGGTAGAAAGTTTTTTCATCAATGAATCACACAATTTACCGGTAGTCACGGTGTCCACTCATCCGGATAATTTATGGAGCGATGAGAGTGGTATTTATGTGGTAGGAACAAATGGAATTCCTGCATGGGGAATGTACGACAATGGTGGAGCTAATTGGAATCAAGATTGGGAGATTCCCATTCACATAGAGCTTTTTGAAACACACGGAAGTAAAGCATTTGGCGTTGGTGCTGGCGCAAAAATCGGCGGAGCATGGAGTAGAAATAATCCGGCTAAATCACTTAAAATTTATTTTAGAAGTGAATATGGTGCAAATGCCCTTGAGTATAAAATGTTTGAAAGTAAAGAAATTGATAGCTTTCAAAGCATCGTACTTAGAAATTCCGGCAATGATTTTACTTCACAGGGTCATTCGATGTTTAGAGACGGATTGATGACTTCACTTGTGCAGAATACTCAGAATGATATTCAAGCTTTTCGGCCGGCGGTACTTTATCTGAATGGTGAATATTGGGGGATTCATAATATCCGGGAAAAGATCAACGAGCACTTTATAGAATCAAATAGCACTGCAAATTCCGATAATATTGATTTATTGCAAGGTGGTGGCGAAAGAGATTTTCCGAATAGCTTTGGCGCAACGCATGGAACTGTAGAGGATTATGATAAGATGATATCATTTGTTGTTTCATCAGACTTAAATGATCCGGAGCTTTTTGCGCAAGTTGAAGAACTGATTGATATGGATAACTACATCGATTATATGGTTGCCCAGATTTATTATGCCAATACCGACTGGCCTGGAAACAATGTGAAAATTTGGCGAAGCCGAGAAGAAGGAGGCAAGTGGCGCTGGATTCTTTACGATACCGATTTTGGATTTAATCTTTCATACGGCGGGCAGGTTTGGCATAACACCATCGACTTTGCCCTGGAACCTAACGGACCCGGCTGGCCTAATCCACCTTGGTCTACCGTGCTTTTTCGCGAATTGGTTGAAAGCGAGAAGTTCAGGGAAATGTTTGTTAATCGTCTTGCCGATATGTTGAACTCGAACTTTAAACCCAGTTATGTAGAGCAAATGATTGATTCTTTGGCCGGATTAATCGCTACCGAAATTCCGCGACATATGGCCAATCAAACCCGAAGCGGAAATTGGGGAGGTACAGTCTCAGGATGGAATGATCAAATCCGAATTTTGAAAGAATTTGCCAATCAACGACCGGATTACGTGGAAGGATTTTTGAGACAACCTCGAAGTAGTGGTGGAAAATTTGAAGTGGGAGCGCTAACGCCTCTAACTGTCTCAGTTTCTGATTTAGATCATGGATATGTTCAGGTGAATCGATTAAAAATTGACCGAAAAAACTGGTCCGGCAATTATTTCGCAGGTACCAAAATACCGGTAACTGCGGTAGCTCGTCCGGGTTACCGTTTTATAGGTTGGACAGGAGATATTCAATCCCAATCTAACACCATCGAAGTAGGTGCCGGAGTAGAATTAGTAGCCAATTTTGAGGCATCGCAAGAGGGACAGGAGCTGGTAATCAATGAAATAATGTATCACAGCGATGATGCCAATGATTCCGAAGACTGGATCGAGATTTATAATCCTAGTGACAATATGGTTGATGTAAGTGGATATGTAGTAAAAGATGACGACGATACTCATTCATTTTCCATCCCTGAAGGCACACAACTACCATCCAATGGTTATTTAGTGATTACGAAAGAACTATCGAAATTTGAAGTCGTATATCCTTCTGTAGAAAATGTAATCGGAGATTTGGGATTTGGGCTTTCAGGAAACAGCGATCAGGTTCGTTTGTATAATGCAGACGGCTTATTACTGGATTCACTAACTTATGATGATGAAGCACCATGGCCGGTTGCTGCGGATGGCGAAGGATTCAGTTTAGAGCTTATCAGCTATGAAAGCGATAACAGTTTAGCCGAAAGTTGGAGGGCATCAACATACCAACAAGGAAGTCCTGGAATGGAAAATGGATTGCAGGTTTCCACGGAAACTCGAAACGATATTCCTCAACAAGTAACTTTATTTCAGAATTACCCGAATCCATTTAATCCTACAACTAACATCACTTTCGAGCTTCCTTCGCGGCAAGAGGTTTCTTTAGATGTGTTTAGTATATCAGGACAAAAAGTGGCCACACTTGCAAATTCTATGTACTCAGCCGGCACTTACTCCATAACATGGAATGCATCGAATAATGCTAGTGGAGTTTATTTTTATGTGCTTAACGTGGGCGAGCAATCCTTTTCGAAAAAAATGACTCTTATCAAGTAATACTCTTAAAGTGTCAGTATTTTAAAAGGCTGTCACAAAAAAAGTTATAAGAGTTTTATTTAGATGTTTAAAAAATCGATTCTGTACTTCAACACCCTTTTAATTGCCATATTTCTAGGGGTTTTCTCACCAACCTTTGCACAAAATGACCTGATAGAGCCTACACTTACAGGCACAGAATTGATTGATTATCTGCAGAATAATTTCACCCCAACCAGCCCCAAAAGTTATAATAGTGCCCGAGATGCCATGTATGGCTCCATCGACAATAAAAACGGGCAAATAATTGGCGTATATACCGGCTTTACAATCACCGCAAATACTCGCGGCGATGCGTTCAATAAAGGGATTAATACCGAGCACACATGGCCACAAGGTTTATTTGATAGTGACGAACCCATGAGGGGTGACATTCACCATTTATATCCAACAAGAATTGAAGCGAATTCGGCACGCAGTAATTATCCTTTCGATGAAATTCCGGATAATCTCACCGATAAGTGGTTTTATTTAGATGGAGATCAATCGTCTATACCATCATCAAACATCGATTTATTCAGCGAGCTAGATAATGGTTCACGCTTCGAACCTCGGGAAGATCATAAAGGAAATGTGGCGCGAGCTATTTTCTATTTCTGGACTATTTACCAAGACCGAAATAATGTGGCGGATGACGCGTCTTTTTTTAATGGTATGAAAGATGTGCTGTTAACCTGGCACGATTTAGATCCCGTTGACAATGCGGAAGTTACTCGAAGTAACGCTGTGGAAGGTGTACAAGGGAATAAAAACCCATTTATCCACGACACTACCTTAGTACGACGTGCATATTTCGGTGGCGGAACTGTGGAGCCGGATCCGGTGCCAAATCCTGTTACAGGTACAATAAACGACATCGAAAACAGTAGTTTTACTCTGAATTATGACGATGAGGGTGCAAACCGAAGCACAATGTTTAGTTACAATGCCGGAACTCAAATTCAGGATACTACGGGTAGTGCAATAACCCTTACTGATTACTCACGCATTGATGAAGCAGAAGTTCGGTGGACTCAGGGAAATAACGAAGATGAATACATCGCCGATGAAATTTTGGTAATTATGATCGAAGAACAAGGCGATACCGTAATTACAGGTCCGGCTGCTCGACCACAATCATTGATTCTTACCGGAATATTTGATGCCACTCTATCCGGTGGTACTCCAAAAGGAGTAGAACTTTTTGCATTAACAGACATCCCCGATTTAGGAATGTTTGGGATAGGTTCGGCAAGTAATGGTGGCGGCACTGATGGTGTTGAATTTACCTTAAGCGGATCAGTAGCCAAAAATGAATTTATTTATGTAGCCACAGAAAGTTCGAATTTTAATGCCTGGTTTGGTTTCGATCCCGATTTCAACGACACCTTTGGAGTAGCCATAAACGGAGATGATGCTGTTGAGCTATTTTTTGATTCAACCAAAGCATTTACAGGCAGTGAAATTGTGATTGACACTTTTGGAGAAATTGATGTAGACGGAACGGGTACCAGCTGGGAGTATACCGATGGCTGGGCATATCGCAAAAGTTTTACAGAGGCAGATAGTTCAATTTTTAATAGCAATAACTGGACCTTTTCGGGGCCTGATGCTTTAGAAAACGAAAGCTCAAACAGCACAGCCACCAATCCGGTGCCCATTGGAACATTTGAACCCAAAATGGTGACTTCAAACGAGAATTTGGTTCAAAAACCATCGTCTATTCGTTTACTGCAGAATTATCCCAATCCGTTTAATCCTCAAACCATCATACCTTTTGAAGTAAATAAGCCGACGCATGTACGTTTGGAAATATATAATGTATTAGGTAAGCGAGTTGCAATGCTTATCAATCAGCCATTTTCTGAGGGGGCATATTCGCATACTTTCGACGCAAGCATTTTACCGGGTGGTGTATATTATTACCGTTTGACTGCAGGTGAGTTCTCAGAAACTAAAGCGATGATTTTGATTAAATAAAATTCTTAACCCATTTTATAAATTCTGCTAATTATTGTAAGTTCTCGAAAATTGTTAGCAAATAGGGTTCAGGAATGCAAGGTATAGAAAGAGGTGTAGGTCTACGGACTAAGCCGCAAGTTAAAAAGGGTACTTGGGAAGTTATTATCACTGATCCAAGTCTCAATAAATTCACATTTGGTCCGTCACTAATTAGCAGATATGTAATGACGGATGTCATATCTCCGCACGGGCAAAAATCCATTTTATACAACACCATACCGGCATCCACTAACGAAGAATTAGTAATTAAACTGAACTTCGAAAGTGTGGATGATTGCAATATTTCTGATATCAAAATTCGTTCATCCAGATCCTTATTTCAAAAGTGGAAAGTAACACTCATCGACAACAGAACCGGTGAAAAAATGCCACTTACTGCTGATCAGGACATTGCCATAGAGCCTCCAATCCAGTACAATAAGCTTTTTGCAATGGGCTTTATTTCCGAGAATCAAAAAAAGGGCGATCACTTTTTTGAACTTCGGTTGCAGCAGAAAAACAACTAAACCTGATTCAAAAAAACACCCAAGTTCTCACTTTTAGGTAGGTCTAGTTTTTTTCTAAGTCGATATCGGCTTTGATCCACACTCTTTGGGCTGATATTCAAAATCCCTGATATTTCTTTCGAGCTTAAATTCAATCGTAGTAATGCGGCCAATCTCCGTTCCTGATTGGTCAGGTTTGGGTATTGTTGCTCCAAAGATTTGAAAAATCCATCGCACGCCTGCTCTACCTGTATTTCAAATTCCTCCCGGTCTTTATTGATCATCAAGTTTTGATAGATTTTTGATCCTAGCTTATTGATTTGCTTCAATACACCCGAGTTCTTGATCTCGGTTCGAATCTCATTCATCTCTGATTTCACCTCTTCAAGAAAATCGTTTTTCTCTACAATATGCAGTGCGTAATTAGTTAGTTCTTTTTGAAGATTTTCTTCCCGAAGGCGAGCATTTGCTAACTCTTCTTCTGCAATTCGCTTTTTCGAGTCTGCTATTATCCGATCTTTTTCCAGCAATTCTATTTCTTTGCGCTTCTTGTTGATAAAGAATAGAGCAGTAATCAATACTACAAGCAATACAGAACCTAAACCCGAAGAAATGGAAATTAACCGGGCTGATTGTAATTCTTGCTCTTTCTCCAATAACTCAATTTCGCGTTGTTGTTCGGTAGTTTCATATTCTGCGCGAAGCTCTGCTAATTTATTTGCGGATTGTTGGTTAATCAGGCTGTCGTTAAACACTTTGTGTTGCACGTAATGCTCATAAGCATTTTTGTAGTCGCCCAAGTCTTCATAAATCCTAGATAAATTCAGATAGGAATCCTTCTGCTCGTAGGGTATTTCCAGTTCGTTGGCAATTTCAAGGCTTCGTTGGTAGTAATTTAAAGCAGACTGATAATCTTTATTTTGATAGGATACCGAGCCAAGAATTCGAACAGCATACGATTCCATAATCAATGCATTTTGTTCTTTTGCTGTATTTAGCGCCAAGGTTGCGAAATAAACGGTGCGGTCTCTACGCTGCAAACGATCATACAAAAGAGCTAAATTAACCTGTGTAGAAGCCATGCTCATCACATTCTCATTATCAGTATGCAGGTCTAGTGCTTTAAGGTAGAATTCTTCAGCAAGCTCAAAGTTTTCCAATTCCAGATGGGCACTGGCAATATTATCATACAAAGAGCCCATTCTAAGTGTATCGTTTAACTCCTCATAAATGGCTGATGCATCCGCATAATACTCTAGTGAAAGCTCCTGCTGAAATTGGATGAAGTAGATATTCCCAATGCCTCGAACCACTTCCGCTCGAAAACTTAGATGATCCGGATTGTTTAATGCGTCGATGCGAGCTAATAAATCATTGAACTGAGCCAATGCAGGAGTGTAATCTCCCGAACGAATCATTCCGCGTCCGATAAGTAATCCCGACTCAATAAATAATTGATCATCCCCAAGTTGTTCTGCCATTGTATAGGCTTCTTGCGCAATGCTAATGAGCGTGTCCGGATTGGTTTGTTGAAATGAACTGCCGATTTCCAGTTTCCAACGTATGATTTGCGCTTCATCAGAACTTTGAGAAATTCGCTGATTCAACGAATCGACCAACGCACTTTGAGTTTGCGCCGTAGATATTTGAATACTGCAAAAAACAGCAATAAATAAAATGGATGAACATTTCCTAACCATAGATTCCCCTTTTGTATAGATGTGACGCATGAATCTACATGAAATAAAAGTGAGATAATCTTCAAAATTTCTCGACAAAATCTCTACAACATCATGCACATGAATAGTTA
This sequence comes from Balneolaceae bacterium, assembly GCA_017640605.1. Lineage (GTDB taxonomy): Bacteria > Bacteroidota > Rhodothermia > Balneolales > Balneolaceae > HXMU1420-13. The sequence goes on from JAEPQH010000015.1 coordinate 46,513, forward strand.
AAGCGCATATTTGGAGCAAGCTGAGAAGCTGGGTGAGAGCAAAAAGTAGATATAGAGAATACGGAAATCATATTCGAGCTGAAATTTTGGAAAATTATTGAACGAACAATCTCTACAATCTATCTACACCTGCTTTAAATAAAATCCCTGCTTTTTAGATTGGCAAAAAATGGAGATGAGTATGCAATCAAACGTAGCTAAGAAAGTCTCTGCAAAAAATGCAGAACACTTGATCTGGGAAATTGAGGTTTCAGATTTAGGGAGCAGTAAACCTTTTCTCGGTTTTTCACTTACCGGGCAGTATTTATTGGTAAGTCTTACTAGTCCCGACCAACAGAATAAGGTAGACATACAATCGATACCCGAGCAGAAAGATCAACCTTTAATAATTCCAATACGTTTAAATGCAATTGATTTTCCGCAAAAAGGTAGGCTACACTTTAAAGGTATTCGCCGTTTATTAGAGAACTGGCAGTTAACATTGATAGAGCGTCAATCTGGGTTCTCCTTCGCATTAAGAAATGACGCTATATTTTCGTTGGCAAAGATTCAACAAGCTGCGTTTGATTCAAACCACGGCGCTTCCTTTCAAGAAAAAGTAGTTCTGGAACTACAACTCTCACCCAAGAAATAAGAATAAATGCCCGCAAGCAATTATTGTCACACAAAGATTAACGACCCTGCGAATAGAGTAATCGACAGTAACCTTGTGGGCTTATTTTCTACAAAAGGTGTATGATTTTGCGTACCATTGCGTATGCAAATTAAATCGCTCACACTCCAAAATTTTCGCAATCATGAGTCCACAACTGTGGATTGGCTTCCTCATCTGAATGTGATTACCGGACCGAACGGCGCCGGAAAAACCAGTTTGATTGATGCAATTCATTACTTGTGTATGTCACGGAGCTTTGTATCGAATTCCGATCAATATGTGATTTTGCAAGGTGAAAGCTATTTTATGCTGAAAGGTGATTTTTCGGGTGCCATGCGGAGTGCCTTTGAAGTAGCATGCAGTTATTCGCGAGGTGAGGGAAAGAAGATTTTTGTAAATGATGGCCCCTTAGATCGGCTAAGTGATTTGATTGGGATGGTGCCGGTGGTAGTGTTAAGTCCGGATGATAAACGCCTAACCCGAGAAGGACCCATCGAGCGAAGAAGCTTTTTGGATTCGTTTATTAGTCAGATTTCGAATCAATATTTGCGCGACTTGCTCGATTATCGCCGCATTCGAAGGCAACGAAACAGTTTGTTGCAGCAATATGCCACCGCACCACAGATGCTGGAAATGTATCTGGAGCCATGGAATAAACAATTGGTAGAAACCGGCGCTGCTATTGTTGACGCTCGATTCAATGTGCTGGAGAAGTTTAAACGATACTTAGCCGAAGATTACGCGATGATTTCCGGGATGAATCTTACCACAAATCTGGAGTACAAAACCTTTTGCGATGCTTCGGAAGGGTTGGAGGCGATTAAAAAACATTATTACGAAAAACTAGCAGAAGCCGCTGATAAAGAAATTGAGCGCGAACAAACGTTGATTGGCCCGCATCGGGATGAAATAGTCTTTTATTTAGGGGATCGAGAGCTGAGGCAATACGGCTCACAAGGTCAGCATCGGTTATTTGCGCTATCGTTGAAGTTGGCCCAACTCCACTATTATTCCGACGAGCTGGACGACTTACCCATTTTTATGCTGGATGATGTTTTTGGAGATTTGGATCCACAAAAAACCCGTATTTTATTAGAAGCACTCAAAAATCATCCCGGACAGATTTTCATTACATCCGCCAATCCTGTTCCTTTCGAAGATGTAATTGAGTTCGATGGAGAACGAAATCAGCTTTTACGAATCGAACAGGCAGAAATAGTTGGGATAGAGTAAATTGAGCATGATTCTTACATCAAAAAATGAACCCAAATGAGATTCGATAAACCCAAAAAACTTGGATCAGAATTACAGAATTTTCTGGATCGGTTTCCTAATAAAAAGAAACTGAAACAAGGAATGGTTCTTTCTATTTGGGCCGAAGTAGTGGGGGAACGAATCGCCAAACACACCGAAGACCTGCACTTCGAGGGCGATAAACTAGCCTGCAAAGTGTCTAATCAGGTTTGGCGGCACGAAATTCATGCCAACCGTTTCAACATTGCAAAGCGCTTAAATGAGCGAATGCAGGGGCAAGTGGTGGCAGATATAATCGTGCGTAGTTAGTTGTTTATGCTTCAACACGCTTCTATATTGAAAAGCTGATGGCGGAGGACAAAAAAAATATCATCTTAGAGCGACTCAAAAGCTTACTGAATGCGAATCGAATTGCCCCGAATACCGATTTGGATTCGCGTGCTGCACGTCGTGAGCGCATTGCTGTGTATATCGTAGCTTTTTTGATGGCGCTTAGCCTTTGGTTTATCGTAAATCTGAATAATGATTATCGAATAACGATCAATATTCCTGTAGAAACTGGAGAGATTCCCGAAGAAATGGCGCTGGTTGATGGATTACCGGAGTTTTTACAAGTAGAAGTAAGTGGCGATGGCTGGAAATTGGTGAGTTTGTATAATAATCCACCGGAAATTCCCATTGATGTGGTGGAAGGGGAAGTGAATTTATTCGATCAGGTTCGGCAGCGATTTAATGTTGAACAAGATGTAAACGTGATCAAAGTTCAACCTTTGATCATCGACATCGCACTGGAGCCAAAAATCTCGAAGAAAATACCGATCCGGTTAGCAACCGATCTAAGTTTTGTAGACCGATACGGATTGGTTTCTGAGCCGGAATTCAAGCCGGATAGCCTAACCATCACCGGTGCGGCGTCTCAGATTGAAGAAATCAATGAATGGATCATTGAAGACACCTTATTTCTCGAGAATGTGAGAGAGGATGTAGACCAATTAGTGTCGGTTAGTTCGACTGATCCGCTTCTGGAAGTAGATGTTGATGAAATCAGATTTTCGGCCAATGTGAGTGAATTTACCGAAGGTGAAGTGAGTGTGTACATCAGAACGCGAGGCTTGCCCAGGGGCAGTATAATCAATTACAATCCAAGTATTGTCACCATTCGCTTTGATGTGCCCATCGAACAATATGCGGAGGTACAACGCCAGCGACCTTATGAAGTATACGTTCCTTATCAAGAGATCTTAGAAGATTCTACCGGATTCGTTACCCCTGATATTGAGCTCGTTGCAACCCAATACAACATTAAATTGCGATCCTTCCAACCCAAAGCAGTGGCTTATTTTTCTGTTCTGGATGATTGACGAAAAGGGAAGTAGAAGTGAAAAGTGAAAAGTGAAAAGTGAAAAATTTTTGCCTTTTCACTTTTGACTTATGAATTTATCTGTCTCACCCCGGACATTAAAAATAATAACTGCAAAACGAGATTTATACAGATTAAAATACCTGCAATGAAAATAGGTATACTGATCAAAGTCTCCGTAAGCAGAATTTCTGAATACTCATTGTCTGTACTTAAATACATAATTTTCAATGCATAAAACTGCATTAATGCAACTAGTAAGTAAAGAAATTGAATAAATATGTTCTCTTTATATAGCCAATAAACAAGAAGGGCGTGTATTAAATAAATACTGTAGTAGATTATGCTGTCTTCGTCATTCTCATCAAGACTTGGGTAAAAATCGAATGCGGATAAAAATTCTGTAAATATAGATGCTACCCAACTTAGTAAAGCGAACCAGAAAATCGCACGATTTAAGGTATTTGATAATGATTTAAATTTTTTCACTTTTCACGTTTCACTTTTCCCTTCTTCAATAAACGGCGCAATCACTTCATCTACTTCTTTGGCTTCATCAAAATAAGAAAGCAGCTTTAGCATCACTTCATCCACTAAAACATCGGGACAGGAAGCTCCAGATGTAATCGCCACCCTAAGCGGACGCTTACTCGGCAACCAATCTTTTGTAATCAATACTTCCTTTTTCCATTGGTCGAAATGATGTACTTCGTTCTCTGATTTAAATTCGGAAGCATCACGCACATGATAGGTAGGGAAAGAATGCTCGAGAATTTCTACCAAATGCATGGTATTGCTAGAATTGTATCCTCCAACCACCACTGCTATATCAGCGGGCTGTTTGGCTAATTCTAAAGTGGCTGATTGATTCTCGTTCGTAGCGTAACACAGAGTATCAGAAGTGTCTGCAAAGTGATCAAGAATATCGGCTTCGCCAAAACGCTCAATGGTGGCCACTTTCAGGATGTCCATTACTTCCTGCGTTTCGGTGGCCAACATAGTGGTTTGATTGATCACTCCAAATCGTTTTAAATCCTCTAGTGGATTAAATCCGGGAGTCGCTTTATGTCCGAAATATTCTTCAAAATCGGATAGAGGTCGTTCTTCCGTCATAATTTCAGCCAAAACTTTTGCCTCCTCTGGATTTAGCACCACCACTACCGCCGAGTGATCGGCACTGTGCGAGAAAGTAGCACGAGTTTCTTCGTGTTCGTATTTGCCATGCACCACTAAAGCGTAGTCTTTTTTACCAAGCTGCTTGCCGCGTTTCCACACTTTTTCTACAAAAGGGCATGTAGTATTGAACTGATACGGATCGATGCCGATCTTTTTTAGTTCTGCCTCAATTTCCAAAGTAGTTCCAAAAGCCGGCACAATCACAATATCCTCAGATGAAAGGGAGCTAAAAGGAACCAACTGATTACCAGCCGTATCTTGTAAAAACTGAACACCACGACCTAGTAAATCCTCATTTACTGTAGGATTGTGAATCATTTCGCTGAGCAGATAAATGTTCTTATCCGGATGCTCTTCCACCGCTCGATAGGCAATGTCGATAGCATTTTCTACTCCATAACAAAAGCCGAAATGCCGGGGCACAAAAAACTGAACCGGACCAAAATCTAACAGCGTCGGCGTGAGGTCCTTCTTCATGGGATCGGTTATTTTCGTCGCTTCCTTCACCAATCGTATAATTGGCGACTTGTACATATCCGGTATTTGAAATTCCTTACGAGGCACTATTTTTTCTTTTTGGGATTGTTGGTTTTATAGTTAGTTCTCTTTCTAAAGGTTTAGGCAGATTTTTCCCGTACAAAAAAATCTTAAACAAAATTTCTTTCTCAAGTGTTTGCTCGCCAAATACTATTCGTAAACCTGAATCAAAAACATTTGTAGGGATATGATGCTTAATCTCTCCGATATCCTCTTCAATAACATAATACTGTTCTTTGGCTTTAACTGACGGATAATAAAGTGAATACCTTCCAATATTTTGAATTAAACTTCTTTCAGAGGGTTCTGAAAAAATTTCTTCGCTAATAATTAGTCCATCTAAATTTTCTACTAAAACTTTTATTGAAGCATCTTCAATGTAATTTTGAGACTTATTAATAATAGTTAAAAATATTTTTTGAGAGTTTAGTTCAAATAATGCATAGTAATCGTGCTTTTGAAATCTTTTATCAACTAAGTCTAGTTCTTTCTCTAGCTCTTCTATAGACAAATGTTCTTCATCAAAAAAACCAGGTATTCTTGGAGTTATTTGAATTTGTTGCAGCAAATAATTCGCTTCAAGAATCTTTTTAAATTTAGGATCTGCATTTTGAATATCATTTTTGGTAATTCTTTTGTTTTCAGATTTTTTTTTCTGATCAATTAGAACTTGTAATCGTTCCTTTTCAATTGCTGATGGTAGTCTAAAATTTAGTAGAACTTCGGGTTCAATTATTTTACAATTATGATCATTAAAGAATCCTATTTCTAAGAACTTATCAAAGTCTACTGAAGGTGATAAGCTAGAATACTTATCAAAATCTTCACGTACTAGCCTGTCAGTGCTATCACCTCTTCTAATAAAACCGTCACCTTTTTTTAAATTTCGATAATCCTTTCGCATGAGATAGGGTGGGTTATGATTATCAAATATTTTAAAAACCCATAGTTTTTTTGATTCTACTTCATATTCAAAAAAATCAAAATGTAAAGCTGGTTCAATATTTTCATTTACAAGTTGATGATACATAGCAGTATCAGGGAAAGGACTGTCAATTCCAATAATGTCTCTCTCACCATTAGTTTTATAGTCAATCCCAAAAATAATGTATTTACTCCCACTCCTAAGTACATTTGCAAAACTCATAAGGTCCTTGATCAGGTCTTCTTTTTTAGAATTCGAATAAAAAACTCGCTTAAAATCTAATTGGGAACTTTCTCTATCGAACTTTATGATATCGTTTAAATCATCATTCATTGGAAATAGAATTAAATAAAAAATTATTAAACCAATAAAGTATACTTGTAATGATACAATTTATTAAAACTTCCTTTTCAGGAATCTTATAAAGGATACTTTTATGAAAACTAACAGTGGTTTGATAACATAATAAATATGCACCCTATCTTAGCAATTAAGCCGCATCCCCAATATCATCCATTTTAACCCCAACAAGTCGGCTCACCCCGGTTTCGGGCATGGTAACTCCGTACATCATTTCGGCTTTACTCATCGTCTTTTTGTTGTGCGTGATGATGATGAACTGCGTATCGTCGCTGAAGTTTTTAATCATTTTCGCAAAACGTTCGATGTTGGCATCATCCAATGGAGCATCCACCTCATCCAGCACACAGAACGGAGATGGTTTTACCAGATAAATGGCAAAAAGAAGAGCAATAGCGGTGAGTGTTTTCTCGCCACCCGAAAGCTGCGAAATTCCGCTCGGACGTTTACCCCGTGGCTGCGCCTTAATTTCAATACGGGCTTCCAACGGATCTTCCACATCTTCTTCGATCAATAAATCGCAGTAATCATCCTCGAAAAAGAGGGTTTTGAATACTTTTTGGAAGTTCTCTCTTACTTTTTCAAAGGTTTCGTTAAATCGTTTGGTGGCCGTCTCGTTAATTTCATCGATGGTGGCAAGTAGCTGTTCCTCGGCCTTGTTCAGGTCTGCAATTTGTTCTTCATAAAAATCGAGTCGCTCTTTCTCTTCTTTATACTGTTCAATGGCAAGAGGATTCACATCCCCAATGGAATTCAGTTTTTGTCGAAGCCAGCCTATTCGTTGTTTTACTTCTTCCGGCGTTTTTTCTTCCGGCATCTCCACGCCTTCAATCTGCTTCATCAGGATGCCGTAAGTTTCCCAGATATGATCCGAAAGTCCCTGAATCTGCATCTCCATTTTTTCTTTGGCCATCGAAAGATGATGCACGAGTTCCACATTTACATCTTTCTGATTACGAATTTCTTTGAGATTTTTCTCCAGTTCGTTAATCAAGCCGCGTTGTTTTGCGGCATCTTCTTCGGCTTTTTTCAGGGCTGCATCGGCATCGGCTTTTTTCTCTCTGTTTGTTGCCAATTCTGCTTCCAGTTCTTCGATATGTATCGAATATTCCTGAATATTCTTTTTTGACTGCCCGGTGAGTTTATTCCGATTCTCGATGCGAGCTTGAACACTGTCGATGCCCGTTTCGGCACGACGTACATCCCGCTCGTGATTATCTACCTTGTTGCGTAAATCCTGATGGGTGAGCTGGGCGTCGTTGTATCGACTTTGAGCCAACGAGCGTTGTTCTTCAAGCTCTTCAAGCAACGTTTTTTTAGCCTGCTGTTTCTCGTCCAGTTCGGCTTTCTTTTTTTCTAATTCCTTTTGTTTTGGCAGGATGTCTTCCAACTCTTCCTGCGCACTGCCTTCGTTGTTTTTCAGATTATCTTTGCGATTCACCAGCTCGCTGATGTTCTTCTGATATACCTGCACCTTGGAACTTAAGCTGTGCTGCTGTTGCTCCAAACGTCGGACTTCCTGCTCTTTTTGCTTCAACTGAGCATTCATCGCTCCAACATCGATCGCTTTATGCTTTTCGATAATCTGATTCAGATACTCTGTAAGCTTATCAATTTCTTTAAGCGTAGCCGCTTTTTCTTTTTCAAGTCGGGTGATTTTATCCTTCAATCCAACCCGCATCCCTACATTCTTATTCTTGCTACCGCTCTTAAAGAATCGGGTTTTGGTGATTACTTCCCCATCATACGTAACCCCCATGGCGCTGCTCTTTCGCAATCCTTGATAGGCTTCTTCTACCGTATCAAAAACCAATACATTCCCCAGCAACAATTGCTTTAGCGCCGAATATTGGGGTTTCGATTTCACAAAATGAAACAGCGAACCATCTTTCACTTCATATTTGGCGGAAAGCTTATCTAAGGGGATGAAGGTCGCTTTACCTTTTCGATGTTTCTTTAAAATCTCAGCGGCCCGCTTTCCTTCTTCCAGCGTGGGCACAATGATATTATTAAGCGCGCCTCCAAGCAGCGATTCCAATGCAACGGCGTGCTTTTCATCGGTATCAAAAACCTCAGAAACGGTGAACATTTCTTTAAACTCGAAGCGGTGATTCTCCAGCAGATATTTCACCGAACTTGGAAAAGCTTCGTTCGAATTCGCCAAATCGTTCATCAAACGTACTTCATTCAGTAAACTCGAATGCTGACTGTGTAAGGTTCGAAGCTCGTCTTTAATTTCGTTTTGTTTGGCAGCGAACCCTTCTTTTTTGTCGCGGGCTTCATCCAATTCCTGTTCCAATTCATCGCGCTCGCCCACCAGCTTTTCTAGTGTCTTTTCGGTGGATTTCTGCTCCTGATTCAGATTATCAATCTCATCGTTCAAATCAACAATCTCGTTGTTGATGCGCTCCAGATCGCCCTCGGTATTCTCCAGTCGCGATTCAATTTTGATCTGCTTGGTTTGCAGCTGAGTGAGTTCATTATTGGCTTCCGAGAACTTCACTTCAATATCATACAGCTCGTTCCGCTCTTTATTATACTGCTGCTGAATCTGCGTGTATTTCTTTTTTGATTCCTCTAAGATGCGTTCTGAGCGATCAAGTTCGTTATCAAAGCCTTCCAGATTTTTGCGACTTGTACTCAATAAATCCATCAACTCTTTCAGGTCTTTTTCACCCTGGGTGATATCTTTTGAGTACTCGCCAATCACCTTTTTCTCGTTTTCGATCTTCTCTTTGGTGATACGGATATTCGTCTCGGCCTCTCGTATGGCATTATGTAACTGACTCACCAAACGTTGAGCATCTGCCTGATTTCTTTCCTTCTGAATCAGCTGACTTCGTGCCTTTTCGTCCTCGGCTTCCAGCTTTTCGGAGGTAACCGCAATCTCTTTCTTCTCTTTCTCCGCGTTTTTGATGCGTTCGCTTAGCGGAATCAATTCCTCTTCAATCTTATTCAGATCGTGCAGAGTAAGTGCTTTGTCGAGCGTTTCGAGTTCGTCTTTATACTTTTTCGCTTTCTCTGCTTTTTCAGCCTGAATTTCCAGCGATCGTGCTTTTTTACGAAGCTCAATCAATAAATCGTCTACTCGTTGTAAATCTTTACGAGTCTCATCCAGCTTTCGAAGGGTTTTCTTTCGCTGATCTTTATAACGGGTTACTCCGGCGGCTTCCTCAAATAAACGGCGGCGATCGTTATTCTTATCGTTCAGAATTTCCTCCACCATTTTCAGCTCGATCACCGAATAGGCATCCGAGCCCATTCCGGTATCCATAAACAGCTCCATGATGTCTTTTAACCGACACGGAGTATTATTGATGAGATATTCTGAATCCCCCGAACGGAATAATCTACGAGTAATGGTAACCTCGCTGTATTCGATAGGGAGAATGCCTTTATCGTTTACAAAAGTGAGGGAAACTTCTGCCATCCCCAACGCTTTCTTTTTGGCAGTGCCGTTAAAAATCACGTTGCTCATTGCAGAAGAACGTAGCAACGAAGGACGCTGCTCGCCAAGAACCCAGCGTAAAGCATCTACAATATTTGATTTACCACAGCCATTTGGACCTACGATGGATGTAATTCCACTATCGAAAGAAACTTTCGTTTTGTGGGCAAAACTTTTAAACCCGTGTAGATTTAGCTCAGATATATACAAGGAGGCTTTGTGTAAATTTCAAATTCCAGTGATCAGTTTTCAAACAATGTCCAAGTTTCAATAATCAATGCTTTTAACATTTCAGATAAAGTATTGTTCGAACCTTGGAATTTGAAAACTGGAATTTAATCAGACCGTCATGATTTCATCTTCTTTATGAGCGAGAAGATCATCTACGGTTTTGGTATGAGTATTTGTTACTTCCTGCACATTTTCTTCCGCTTCGTACTTAGAATCTTCGGGAAGTGAATGTTCGTCTACGGCTTTTTTGATTTGATCGTTGGCATCACGTCGTGCATTCCGGATTCCGATGCGAGCTTGTTCCGCTTTATCGCGCGCAACTTTTACCAGTTCTTTACGGCGCTCTTCGGTAAGAATTGGAAGTGGAATTCGAATAAAATCTCCATCATTCATGGGGTTTAATCCTAATCCGGCCGCCATAATTGCTTTTTCTATGTCCTGTAAGCTTGACTTATCGTACGGTGAAACCATCAACATTCGAGGTTCCGGAACCGAAATATTGGCGAGCTGCTGTAACGGAGTTTGCGATCCGTAGTATTCAACTTTAACGCCGTCGATTAAAGCCGGACTCGCTTTACCGGTTCGGATGTGTGAAAATTCTTTTTTCAGAAACTGGATGGAGTCGTCCATCTTCATGTCTGCTTCGTCGATAATTTCTTGTAATTCTTCGCCAATCATGGGTACTCGGTTTGATTAAAAGATCAGTATTCGCCTTTTTTGCAATGGCGTGAAGTTACTAAAAGTGCACATTAATTCTTAATGAAATAGCCCCTTCCAATCTTGCTAAATCATTTACTCAACACAATATAATTCACCTTTCTCCGGTTTTGGGTTGAGTATTTCGGCCAAGGCTGATAGCTTGATCAAAAATTAACAATCGCACATGCATACTTTCTCGAACAGCACGCTATTTCTGTGTTTCTTTTCAATACTAATCATTGGTTGCCAATCAAATAATACGAACAATCTCGAACCCTCCGGAATAACCGACATCACGGATGAAATTTTCACCAAAACCACCTCCGATTGTACTGAATATGCCGATAAGTACGCTTCACTAGTTACGGATATACAAAGAAATGCACGTTTTCAGGGTTCGGTTACCATTGTGACTTTCCTTGAGGATTGCACGATTTCGGTGAACGGCATTCCAAATCACGATTTTAACGACGAGAGCGCAAATTTTGCGAATCAGGTGGATGATATAAATCGAACGTTTACTATTACTCGAACTCCTGAAATAGCGGCTGAGCCAACTGCGCTAAGTCAGCAATATTTTGATGCGGTAATGTTGAACGGAGTGGTAGTGGATATGCTTTCAGCAGGATGTTACCGACCAAACGGCGCGCAAGCAGATAAAGACGGGAATGTTCCCATTGGTTGTACTCCTAACGATCTCTGGCTGGTGGATCCGTTGGGCAGCGATTCCAAATTCGGTGCCGATGCAAATAACGCCCACACTCAACCCGATGGAACCTATCATTATCATGGAAATCCAATGGCTATGTTCGATGATGAACCCGGACCAAATGGTTCGCCGGTAATTGGTTTTGCTGCAGATGGATTCCCGATTTACGGCAGTTATTTTCTTGATCCACAAACCAACGAAGTACGAAAAGCAATTTCGGGGTACACGTTAAAAGAAGGCAACCGTCCCGGACCGGATGACAACAATCCGGGAGGAACCTACAACGGCTTATATGTGGATGATTACGAATTTACCAATGTCGGCGATTTGGATGAATGCAACGGCATGACGCTAAACGGGCAATATGGATATTATGTGACTGATTCCTATCCATGGATTATCGGTTGTCATACAGGAACGCCGGATCCATCCTTCCAAAAAGGGCAGGGGAAGTTTAAGGAAGTAGAAGCGTGGCATCATGCACATTAGGAATTACGAATTAGGAATAAGCGAATGTTGAAATACGAATTGGGGGAGGAGTGGAACATCGAACAGTTGAACATTGAACAATCGAACTTTGAATAAAGAGTAGTTTGATTTCTGCCTGACTGCTTGAGTTCGTCTGACAGTTATCTAACATCTACAATTTCGAGTGGAACGAGAAATCTAATGTAGTTTTGAACCAAGCATGAATAGATTTCTCTCCCCCAACTGGCGGACCGAAATGATAAAACCGATGTAATAAAAAAAATGACCTCACCCTGTCCCTCTCCTGCATCAGGTGAGGGGACTCATAAATTAAGCTCATCTTTGATTTACATTATTGGGTTTAATTAAATTCGGTATCTACATGGGAGGTAGTTTTAATAAAAGGGCATCGACTGAGCTTTTTCACTCGATCCAATGCTCTGCGTTGGATCGGATTCTTCATTGGAATGGAATCAGCGCCATAAAAAAGCTCCGACGATGACCATCGGAGCCAGAGGTAAAAGGCATCGATTGAATAATAAAAAGATTTAAAATTGAACTCTATTAATTTCAATCCCATGAATCGCCCATTCAGTTTCGTCAGTTTTTTCGATGTAATGGAAAATTTCAAAATTATCATCAGCCCAAATAGAACTGTTCACATTTTTAGTTTCCTTTTGATCGTTTGACCCAAATTGTTGAATTAGTTCTGATCTAATATTCAAATAGTGCCCGTAATGAGTATCAAAATCATATTCTCCGTCAGCATCTAAAAATCGAATATTTACACTATCAAGAATTAATGAATTTGGTTCGGCATTTCTAACCAAATTTTTTCTAAAGGCATAAATGACGCTCACTTCCTTATCAAAGTAGGTAGTATTAACAGTTAGGTGTTTAAACCTGCTATTTACGATAAGTGTGGGATCATCTTTTAAAAATTCATTGAGCTCTTCGTAAGAAATCTCCCAATCAATCTTAGGTAATTGTGCAGTGATTTTTGTTGAAGCAATAAAAAGGATACAGAGTATAAGCGACCGTGCCATCACAAATTGATTACTCCCAAACCACCGTAGTCCCCAAATCTTCCCCATCACAAACTACTTTTTTAAGAGCGCCTTTATCATTCATGTTGAACACAATGATGGGCGTTTCGTTTTCGCGACAGAGTGTAAAGGCGGTTAAATCCATCACAGAAAGTCGGCGCTTGAGTACTTCGTCGCCGGTGATTACATCAAACTTAGTGGCATCAGGATTTTTTTCAGGATCGGCATCGTAGATACCATCTACACGGGTTCCTTTTAAGATTACATCTGCTTCCACTTCAATAGCGCGAAGAGCTCCGGCTGTATCGGTGGTGAAATAAGGGTTTCCGGTACCGGCGCCAAAAATCACAACTCGGCCTTTTTCTAAATGACGAACTGCACGTCTACGAATATATGGTTCCGCAATGGCTTCCATCCGAATGGCTGAAAGGAGGCGGGTTTTTACATCCTGACGTTCGAGTGCATCTTGCAATGCCATCGCATTAATCATGGTAGCAAGCATTCCCATGTAATCGCCTTGCACGCGATCCATGCCTTCGGTAGCACCTTTTACGCCACGAAAGATATTTCCACCACCAATTACGATAGAAACTTCAACGCCCTCACGTTGTACTGCTTTAATTTCATCGGCATAGCGGGTAAGAATATCCCCGTCGATGCCATGTCCTTGCTCGCCCAAAAGAGCTTCGCCACTTAATTTTAGAAGAATGCGTTTGTATTTGTTTGCCACGATGTTTGTTGATTCAGAAAATTATAGATCAAAAAAAAGGCTGTCCCGAAATTCGAGACAGCCTAAGGTAATCAAAAATGATTTAAGCCTCTTCACCTAATTGAATTCGGTGGAAGGCCGTTGCAAGAGGAGTGTTGTTTTGCTCTAAATATTGCTTAACGCTTACTCCATTGTCTTTTACAAACTTCTGATTTAACAGAACGCGCTCTTCGTAGAAACGGCGAAGTTTACCTTTAGCTGCTTTCTCAGCGATTTCAGCAGGCTTTCCTTCGTTGATTAATTGCTCTTTCGCAATCTCAAGCTCTTTTTCTACAATAGAAGCGTCAACTTCGTCTTGAGTAACAGCGATTGGCTTCATAGCTGCTACTTGCATAGCAACGTCTTTAGCTACTTCGTCGTTATCAACAGTACCGTCGAATTCAACCAATACCGCTAGCTGATTCCCGGGGTGGATGTAATCAACCAGTGATCCTTCAGTTTTAGCAAGTACTACTTTGCTAATCTGAATTTTCTCACCGATAGTACCGGTCATATTTTGAAGATGCGTAGCGATAGTTTCGCCATCAACTTCAACATCCATTAAAGCTTCCGCACTTTCGATATCGTTATCGTAAGCAGCGTTTAAAAATTTATCCGCTTGTGCCTGGAAGTCATCGTTACGAGCTACGAAATCGGTTTCGCAGTTAATCTCGATGGCAACAGCTTTTTTAGCGTCGTCGCTGATGCGGGTTAGTACCAACCCTTCTTTTGCTTCACGGTCGGCACGTTTGTCAGCTACTTTTTGACCTTTTTTACGAAGGATTTCAACAGCTTTATCAAAATCACCTTCAGCTTCGGCGAGGGCTTTTTTACAGTCCATCATACCGGCGCCGGTCATGTCTCTTAATTTCTTTACGTCAGCAGCAGAAATGCTCATGTCTTTCTGATTTTAGTCGTTTATAATTTATTCTTCTTCGTCAGATTTGTTGTCTTCGGTAGCTTCATCAGCAGGATCTAATTCAGGCTCTGCTTGTTTTTTTCGGCGCGAGCGTAATTTAGTTTTTGCTTCTGCTACTTCTTCGTCAGTAACGTCTTTAGCTTCAATAGCTGCAGCTTCCATTACTTCTTCTTCAGCGTGTGCTTCACGTTCTGCAGCACCTTCAATAATTGCATCTGCAACTTGAGAGGCTACTAATTGTATAGTTCTAGCTGAATCATCGTTACAAGGAATAATGAAATCCGGCACATCAGGATCGCTGTTGGTATCAACCATCGCGATAATTGGGATATGAAGCTTAATGGCTTCACTTACTGCTAAGTGTTCTTTAATGATGTCTACCACAAAAATTGCACCGGGTAGGCGAGTCATGTTAGCAATACCACCTAAGGTGTCTTCCAGCTTTTGCTGCTCCCGGGTAAGCATTAACCCTTCTTTTTTAGTCAGCTCGGCCATGGTGCCGTCGGTTTTCATGCGCTCGATCTCTTCCATACGAGAGATGCTTTTACGAACGGTAGAAAAGTTCGTTAACATACCACCTAACCAACGGTGTGTTACAAAAGGCATTCCTGCGCGAACGGCTTCTGTTTTGATGATTTCGGTAGATTGCTTTTTAGTACCAACAAAAAGAATTGTTTTACCGGCACGTGAAAGATCCTGAATTTGATCAAGGGCTTCTTGTAGGTAATTACGAGTTTTCTTTAAGTCGATGATGTGAATCCCGTTGCGCTGCATGAAGATAAATTCCTTCATTTTTGGATTCCAACGGCGGGTTAGGTGGCCAAAATGCGCACCCGATTTTAATAGTTCTTCTATTGAAGCTGCTTTAGGCATATTAGATATGTGTTAGGTTTGTCCTCTATGTGGGTCAGCCTCATCATCCAATCCCGACCTTAATATCGGAACACCAGGCGATGAGTCGCCACATATGTGTGTTATTAAATTGTTTCGGTAGCGTAAATATTAACGCTTGCTGAACTGGAACTTCTTACGAGCCTTAGGCTGACCTGGCTTCTTACGCTCAACCATACGGTCGTCACGAGTTAGAAGTCCGTGTTCTTTAAGAATACTGTGTGCATCAGTTTCTTCGCCATCAATAGCGCGGGCAAGAGCGTGCTGTACAGCACCTGCCTGACCTGATTTTCCACCACCACGTACAGTAACTTTAATGTCGTACTTACCTTCAGTTTCTGTTACTGAAAGCGGAAGTGAAGCGATGTTTTGAATCGCTTTAATTGGGAAGTATTCTTCAAACGGAGTGTTGTTGATAAGAATGTTACCAGAACCCGGCTTAATGTATAAGCGCGCAGTTGAGGTTTTTCTTCGTCCGATGTAATTAGCTTGTGCCATGTATAAAATCGATTAAAGCTCGATGATTTCTGGGTTCTGAGCAGTTTGTTGATGAACCGGACCTGCGTAAACGCGCAAGTTGGTTAGCAATTTGCGTCCAAGTCTGTTTTTTGGAAGCATACCTTTAACGGCTTTCATTACTAAAGAAGTTGGGTCTTTTGCCAACATATCTTCAGCACTGGTAAAGCGCTCACCACCTGGGTAAAAGGTGTGACGGAAGTACATTTTATCCGTCATTTTCTTACCGGTTAATTTTACTTTTTCTGCATTGATAACAATTACGTTATCGCCGGTATCCATGTGTGGAGTAAAAGTGGGCTTGGTTTTGCCTCTCAGGATAGATGCTACAACAGTACTCAAACGCCCTAAAGGAACGTCCTCGGCGTCAACTAGTACCCATTTTTTCTCAATGTCGCTGGGCTTAGCTGAGTATGTTTTAAAACTTAATGTATCCACTGTATTGTGTGTTTTTGCTTTTTGGGAAAGACCTAAAAATTACGGCAAATAATCGTAGTTATCAACATTAGAAATTAAAAAAGAATCGGGTGATCAATTATTCTCGCTGTTGGATGAAAATTGTAAAATTGCCTTAAATATTTCTCAATATTGGAAGCACTAATCTGTGCTACTCCTACATTCTATCTCGATAAACCAGACAGTTAATTTAGTTAGCTGTAACGGTTAAAGTCATCCATATACAATTTGTACTTTTACTAAAATCAGCACATGTCTCCGTTCAAATTAACATCTACCCTCACTTTTTGCTTGTTCCTTTTATTGTTGTTGAGCAGATCGACATTTGCACAAAATGCGAGCGTTTCGCCGGATCCCGGTTTCTATTCCGATTCGGTAGAAGTTGTAGTTTCAGGATTAAACCCTTCGGATCAGGTCTTCTATTCCCTGGATGGTAGCAATCCACTTGTAAATAGGGTAGCGCTTTCCGGTGGAATCTCCATCACACAAACCACAGCATTGAGAGTTGCAGTACTTACTGCACAGAATGATACCCTTCATTTCTTCAGGAGTTATCTGATTGATGAGCCCACCGAATTGCCTGTGTTAGCTATCACTACCGAACCTGCAGGTTTTTTCTCTGATTCGGCCGGCATATATATAGAGGGCACTAATGGTATACCTGGATATTGTAGGAGTTCGCCAAAAAACTGGAATCAGGATTGGGAGCGAGCTGTGAATCTCACTTTATTTGAAAAAGATCGAAGCGTTGGATTTTCTGAGAACGCCGGGGTGAAAATTGGTGGCGGTTGCACGCGTTTGTATGATCAGAAATCACTCGACATTTATTTTCGCAGTGAATATGGGGCATCGAAATTGAAATACCCATTATTCCCAGATAAGCCATACGATAGTTTTGATCGGTTATCTCTGAGAAACGGTGGGCAGGATTGGTATCGCTCGATGGTGAGAAATGCAGCGGTTCAAAGTTTTGTGAAAGATCGTATGGATTTGGGATTTCAAGCGTTCAAGCCGGTGGTGGTTTTTCTGAATGGGGAATATTGGGGCATTCACATCCTCCGGGAAAAGCAAAATGAAGATTTCATTGAGTCGATGTACGGTTATGATGAAAACGCAGTGGATGTGCTTACAGGAAATGCATCCGTTAGCGAAGGGAATGCAACGCATTACAAAACGCTGATCGAATTTGTGAGCACCAACGATATGAGTTTGCCCGAAAATTATGCCTGGGTGAAAACACAAATGGATGTTGAGCAATACATGGATTACATGATGACGGAAATCTATGTGGCGAATGGAGACTGGCCGGCGAATAATATCAAATACTGGCGTCCTCAAACAGAGGATGGTAAATGGCGCTGGATTCTTTATGATGCTGATATGACGATGGGTAGCCATTCAAGAGGCATAACTTCCACAAACATGTTTCAAAAGCTTCATCAAACCACGAATACCGATTACGAGCATCCGGCATGGTCAACCTTGCTATTTCGAAAGTTGCTCGAAAACGATGATTTCAAAACCACCTTCATTCAGCGGTACAGTGTGCATTTACAACATACATTTGAACGAAGCCGACTGCGTGCGATTTTGGATTCAACAAAGGCTTTGGTTGAGTCGGAAGTGCCTCGACATATGGAGCGCTGGCAAAAATCGTTTCGATTAGGATGGAATATGGATTGGGAGAAGCATGTGGAAGTGGTTGAGGATTTTATCCACAATAGAAACACGATAGCAAGGCAGAATTTGTACAGCTTTTTCGATTTGATACGATTGAATAGTTTGGAAACCATCAGCGAGCCAAGCGATGGAGGCATTGTGCGTGTGGAAGGCCTGCGAACCGATACCACCCATTATGCATTGGTCTATAATTCACTTCCTGTCACTATTACCGCCGAAGCGCGTCCGGGTTATACATTTACCGGATGGAGTGGAGTTGCTGAGGGCGCAGCATTAGAGAAAGAGATTGTTCTTACTGAAAACAGCATAGTAACTGCGCATTTTAAGCGTAATGCTATTGATCAAGGCAGTGATGTAGTGATCAACGAGATCAATTATAATTCTTCGGATGATTTTGATCCAAAAGATTGGGTAGAGCTTTACAATAACACTTCTTCACCTATTGATATGTCGGGCTGGTACTTTTCCGATTCTGACGACACGCATCAGTTCATTTTTGCGGATGGATACACCTTGCCGGCTTCCGGTTACGTGGTTATAAGTAGAGATTTGGCAGCATTTCAAGCGCAATTTCCAGCTGTTAACAATGTAGTTGGCGATATGAATTTTGGTTTTTCAGGAAGCGGGGAATTGCTTCGGGTGTTTAATGCTCAGGATGAATTGATCGATCAGGTTACGTATTCGGATGATACTCCCTGGCCAACCGAAGCAGATGGAAATGGAGCTACACTTTCACTTACTCATCCCGGACTGGATAACACACTAGCCGAAAACTGGGCGGCGTCTTCCGGGAACGGGACTCCCGGCGCAGAAAATTCGGATGTGTTGGTGAATAATGAAATCGATTTTGTTGAAGAACAACCGGCCGGAATTTCATTAAGTCAGAATTACCCAAATCCATTTAATCCGGAAACGAATATTCAATACACATTAAACGTACCGGGAAATGTGCGGTTATCGGTGTATGATGTAACCGGACGATTAGTTTCTGAATTGGTAAATGAGTTTAAAGTACCCGGCACTTATTCCATACGATGGGATGCAGCGAGGCAATCATTAGCAAGTGGTGTGTACGTGTATCGGTTAGAACTCGGGGATCAGATATTGACGAGGAAAATGTTATTGGTGAAGTAGGTTAATTCTATACGTTAAGAGGAATACTCCGTCATCCAAATCGGCTTGATTTGGAACATGTGATAGTGGAGTAAGTTTAACTAGTGAACTAAAATTAATCACTACACCTAGAATATTATGAAAGTATTTAAAACAACGTTAATCGTTCTTTCAGCAGTTCTTGTTCTAGTTGGTTGCTCAAATTCAACCAATTCTAATACAAAAACAGGAAGGTTGAATGTAACCATGACCGACGCTCCATTTCCTATCGATTTAGTAAGTGAAGCGAATGTGACCATAGATAAAATAGAAATTCGAAGAGATTCAACAGAAGTGGAGTCTTCTACATTTCTCACCATTAGCGAAGAATCACAAACTTTTAATTTGCTGGATTTGCAAAACGGAGTGAAAACGTCGCTAGTAGATCTTGAAATCGAGGAAGGATCGTATGATTTGATTAGGCTATATGTAAGTGAAGCTAATATTGTATTAACCGACAATACTACCTATGATTTAACTGTGCCAAGTGGTGCTCAAACCGGTATAAAAGTATTCGTAAGTCCAAGCATTGAAGTGGTTAGCGACTTATCAGCAGAATTACTGTTGGATTTTGATGTAGCTAATTCATTTGTAGCCCGAGGTAATATCTCAACTCCGGCAGGGATTAATGGCTTTAATTTTAAGCCAACTATTAAAGCGGTAAATGCATCTGATGCTGGCCGAATTGAAGGTGTTGTGGCAGATACTTCTTTAACCGTTCTTAGTGATGTGCAAATTGCTGTAATCGCTGATTCAGATACGAGTTATGCTTTTTCTAACGAAGAAGGTTTTTATTCTATCATTAGCTTAGATGAAGGTGTGTATACCATAGAAGCAACTGCTGCAGGCTTCGACACTTTAAGAGCAAACAATGTAGCTATCAAAGCGGGTAACACAACAACTTTTGATGTTGAATTAACCCCTTCAGACAACTAAAATAATCTGCTCACTGTATTAAACCCCATATTCGTTTTCGGTTATGGGGTTTTCTTTTTTCCTCGTCACAAACCACTGGTTCTTGATGTCCAATGTAACCACCGATTCTAAAATCAGCCTACTCAATCAAAATATCTATCCAAATCATTTTACATATTTGGAATCACTCCAAATTAGATTCCCTACCGATCTCCAAGAAAATTCGTTGTTAATTTTGTATTTTCCCGACCCTTAAAAATCCTAAAATAATAGAGTTCATGAGCGAAGCATTCAAAAACACACGCACAGCCTTTGAAACAGGTTCCGGTTCGGCCTATTTATATAGTCTCGAGAAATTGAAAGAAATGGGATATGGAAACATCGATAAACTTCCATTTTCTATAAAGATTTTGTTAGAAGCCGTACTACGGGAATTTGATGGTTATGCAATCACCGAAACGGATATCGAAGCCTTAGCTAATTACGATGCTAAAAGCCCGCAAGGCGAAATCCCATTCAAACCTTCGCGTGTGGTGCTTCAGGATTTTACGGGCGTTCCGGCTGTTGTTGATTTGGCCGCGCTTCGTTCTGCGATGAAAAGAATGGGTGGTAGTCCAACCGACATCAACCCACAAGTACCCGTTGATTTGGTGATCGACCACTCGGTACAAGTGGATGCATTCGGACAGGATTATGCCTTCATGTTCAACGTAGAAAAAGAAATGGAGCGTAACCGCGAGCGTTACGAGTTTTTGAAATGGGGAAAAGAGGCATTCGATAATTTCCGTGTGGTTCCTCCCGGACGTGGAATCGTTCATCAGGTGAACTTAGAATATCTTGCTTGCGGTGTATTTAAGCGTACCGAAGAAGATGGTTCAGAAACCGCCTATCCTGATACCTTAGTTGGAACCGATTCGCACACCACAATGATTAACGGTTTAGGAATTTTAGGATGGGGCGTTGGTGGAATTGAAGCAGAGGCAGCAATGCTTGGCCAACCAATTTCGATGTTAGTACCTGAAGTTGTGGGAATGAAACTCACCGGAGCACTTCGTGAAGGAGTAACCGCGACCGACTTAACATTAACGGTAACTCAAATGCTTCGTCAACACGGCGTAGTAGGTAAGTTTGTAGAATTTTATGGCGATGGTATCAGCAACATGAGCTTGCCTGATCGTGCTACTATCGCAAATATGGCTCCTGAATATGGCGCAACAATGGGATTCTTCCCAATCGATTCAGAATCGTTACGCTACATGAGCCGAACCGGTCGTAAGGCTGAACTAGTTGATCTGGTAGAAAACTATACCAAAGCTCAAGGCTTATTCCGCACCGATGATACCCCGGATCCGGAGTTTACATCAACCTTGGAATTAGATTTAAGCACAGTTGAAACTTCATTAGCGGGTCCGAAGCTTCCACACGATCGTATTGTGTTGAAGAACATGAAAGAGACGTTCAAAGCTTCGCTAACAAGTGATGATCCTACGATGGGATTCAATCTCGCTCAGGAAAAACTAGCCAATAAAGGTTTGTATAAAAACGGGCAGGAAATTGAAATGAAGCATGGTGATGTTGTGATCGCAGCCATCACATCTTGTACCAATACTTCGAATCCTAGTGTAATGTTAGGAGCGGGAATTGTTGCTAAGAAAGCAGTTGAAAAAGGTTTAACGGTTCCAGCGTATGTTAAAACATCGCTAGCACCGGGTTCACGAGTAGTAACCGAATATTTGAAAGAAGCCGGTTTAACCGAATACATGGATAAACTTGGGTTTAATCTTGTTGGCTATGGGTGTACAACTTGTATCGGTAACTCCGGTCCACTACCTGAACCGGTAGAAACCGCCATCAAAAACGGTGACTTAATTGCTGCAGGTGTTCTGTCAGGAAACAGAAACTTTGAAGGTCGAATCCACCCATGGGTGAAGGCGAACTTCTTGGCATCACCACCGTTGGTTGTTGCTTACGCACTTGCCGGTACAGTTGATATCGATTTATCCAGCGAACCATTAGGGAAAGATACCGATGGCAACGATGTATACTTAAAAGATATCTGGCCAACAACAGAAGAGATTGCTGCTGAATTAGACAACGCAATTCGCCCGGATCTATTCGACGAGATGTACAGCGATATTTTCGATTCACCAACCTGGGAAGAAATTCCTGTTACCGGAGGCGATTTGTTTGAGTGGGATGATAAATCAACTTATATCCAAGAGCCGCCATTCTTTGTTGGAATGGGTGAAGAACCCGGAACCATTAAGCCGATTAAAGGCGCAAGAACGCTGGTAAAAGTAGGAGATTCCATCACAACCGATCACATTTCACCGGCAGGAAATATCAAAGAAGATGCTCCGGCTGGCGAATATCTGAAATCGAAAGGCGTGGCTAAAGAAGACTTTAACAGTTATGGATCTCGCCGTGGAAACGACCGTGTGATGACGCGTGGTACATTCGCAAACGTTCGATTCAAAAATCAGCTGGCACCGGGTACCGAAGGTGGTTTTACCAAATATCACCCAACCGGCGAAATTACTACGATTTTTGATGCTTCTTTGAAATACAAAGAAAATGACACACCACTAGTTGCTTTAGCCGGTAAACAATATGGAACCGGATCATCGCGTGACTGGGCCGCTAAAGGAACCAATTTGTTAGGCGTGAAATGTGTGATCGCAGTTTCCTACGAGCGTATTCACCGTTCGAACCTGATTCAGATGGGCGTGCTTCCACTTCAGTTTAAAGACGGTGATTCTGCCGATTCTTTAGGCATTGATGGTTCTGAGACGTTCGATATCCACGTGGATGATAGCGTAAAAGCAAGAGATGAAATCAAAGTGACGGCTACTAAAGAAGATGGTAGCACCATTGAGTTCATGACCAATTGCCGTATAGATACACCGGTTGAGGTTGACTACTACCGCAATGGTGGAATTCTCCACACCGTACTTCGGGATTACTTGAAAAAGAGTAAATCCTAAAATTTGAAAATCCCCGTCGTTTTCGGCGGGGATTTTTTGTTTTTAAGTAACAGTTCAGCATTTTAGCTCTCATTCGATAACCCTTATGAGAGCCTTTTTTTATGGCAGAGAATTTTAAACATATGCAGCTCCTATTACATGCAATTGAAGGAATTAACCGCACTATGGAGCTTAAATCTTTACTCCTAAAATGCATGAATTCGGCAAGTCAGGTAATGGAAGCCGAAGCAAGTTCGCTCATGCTTTTGGACGCCTTATCCGGCGAGTTGCATGTGAGCATTCCTACCGGACCGATTAAAGATAAAATTACCGGTATGAGTATCCCCAAAGACAAAGGAGTTGCCGGTTGGGTACTAAAAAACAAAAAGCCATATCTATCCAATTCACCCAAAGATGATGATATTTTTTGGGAAGAATTGAGTTCAGAATTTCAGACTCGAAATATCATTTGTGTGCCGCTTATCAATTCTAAAGGTGAAGCCATTGGCGTAATTCAGGTATTGAATAAAAAAGATGGCAAAGATTTTCAGGATACAGAAATACCGGTATTCGAATCACTGGCGGGACATATTGCCCTATCCATCGAAAAAGTGCGTGAAGTGGATGAGCTCAAGAAACGAGTTAAGGAAAAAGAAGATCGCTTAAAAGAAGTGCATCAAAGTATGAAAGGGAATCTTGCAGCGATTAATGCACTTATTCAACTGGAAGTACCAAACATCGATAACGAAGCTGCGCAGTTTATCCTAAAAGCAACGGGTTCAAGAATCGAAACCATCGCCAACGCGCATCATATTCTTTACAATCAGGACGAGTTCGAATATTTGGATCTGGGTATTTATTTAGGTCGGTTGACATCCATCGTTTCCGAAATTTTTGAGGATGAAGATGGGAAAGAAATCAGTTTGCTGGTGGATATGGATAAGATCTCGCTAAAAGCCAGTGTGGCACTTACTGTAGGATTGATTGTGAACGAAGTGTTAGTGCACATGTATCGCGATGCCTTCCAACAAGCCGAGTTTGGTAAAATTAGTCTGGCCGTTAAGAAAGACGAAAGCAATTGCGTACTCATCAATATCTCTGATGATGGCCAAGGGTTGAATGATCTGCTTGATGGAAGCGTGGAAGACTCTTTAGGATCTGTGATTATAAAAACGTTGGCCCAAAAGTTAGGAGCCACCCTTACTCAACGCGAAAATGATAAAGGCGGAACTACCTTTTCGATTTTATTTTATACCTAGATCACTTTTTTATTAGTCGGAAGTAAATCCTGCCGATTTGTGCGCACCATCACAAAAAGGTTTGTTTGCTGAAGCTCCACAACGGCAAAAACTCATTTTCTTTGTGGTTGATACTTCTTGGCCATCGCCGGTTAGGGTGTAAGTTCCTTCAACAAAAAGAGAAGAATTCGGTCGAATCTTAATTGAAAGCTCACCACCAGTGTCATCGGTTTCTTCTAATAAAAGCCGCTCGGGATTAAAGGAAGTACCAGCTTTAAATTCGGCTTTGATATGCGAATTATCGCAATAGGGTTTATTGCTCGACAAGCCACATCTACACAAAGCCACTCTGGTTTCTTCACTAATCAGTTCGTCATCGGCATTTTTTAGTTTGATGTCACCAGCTACATAAAGCGGGCCATCTTCTGCAATTGTTAGCGTATTTTGTTTAGGAGCTGTTTCTTCAGCAGCACCATCTTTGCGTTGAAATTGTAGTGCTCCGGTTGGACATCTCATAACCACTTCAGCCACTTTATCAGCTGCTTCTTTACCGGGTTGAATCCATGGTTTTTCATTAATATTAAAAACGCCGGGCAAACCATGAACGCACTCTTTAGCGTGAATACATTTGAATTTATCCCAGGTTACCGTGATTTCATCAGATTCGTAGGTGTAAATCTTTTCGGGCATAGCAATGTGGTTAGATGAATAGCTTGGTTCAATAAATCACTAAATCCACCAACTCTCAAGTCCGCGCATGGTAAAAAATTCGGCCATTTTATTTTGAAGCGGTGATTTGAGTAAAGATTTCACAAACTGATGTTTTACAGCGGGGAAAGAAGTTGCTCTGCCAAGTTTCATATTTAATTCAGCACGTTTGGCTACTTTTTTAGCCATAGGTTTTTGCTTGGTTTCGTACACAAACATATCGGCAATGGGTAAATCTTTGGAAATCCCACGACAAAAACTCATCACATTTGCCAAATGCCACGCATCAATCCAACCGAGATTCATTCCTTGTCCACCTATCGGACTTACAACATGAGCAGCATCGCCGGCAAGTAATACCCGATCCACAATAAACCGATCGGCTATAAAATGCTGAACACCAAAGCTGCTGTGCATGGTACATGTATCAGGATCGATGGAGGCAGAAATCCTATTGGAAATATAATCTGCGATAAGTTTGGGCGTTGGGTTTTCTACATAAGCATCCGTTTTAATCACCCAACGACGCTTGTTCTCAGGTAAAGGAAAGCATTCGATTAATCCTTCTTTGGGAAGATAAACAACCGCATCCTTTCCAAATTCGGTAGATTCTGCAAAATCTCCCATAACATAAGTGTCGGGATACTTTTCACCCCGAAAATGAATGCCTAGAGCATCCCTAACGAAACTATTCTTACCGTCGCAGCCGATTACATAACCGGTTTCTGCTGAATGGGATTTGCCGTCAATCAGAATGTCGAGTTTCACAAAATCATCCTGTTGATCAAGGGCTGTTACTTCCGCGTTTTCGATCAGCGAATCAGGTACGATTTCATTAATACGCTCTTTTAGAAGACGCTCGGTTTCACTTTGTGCAAGTAATAAGATAAAGTTGAATGGTTGTTGGCAGTCGGTAAAATTAATGGTACCCAGCAACTTTTCGCCGGAGTGTGCGTGCCCGCGTTCTACCTTAAGTCCGGCACTCAAGAACTGCTCCGAAATACCTAGTTCAGTAAATAGTTCGAGAGAAACGGGATGAATGCCCAGCGATCGGCTTCCGCTGATAATCTCATTTCTTTTCTCGATGATGGTAAACGGGATACCGCGATGATGTAAACAAAGCCCCATAAATAAACCAACGGGACCGCCACCAACAATAACTACATCTTCGATCTTCATGTTTTATCCAGAGTTAGTAAAATTCGGAATAAGGGCATTTGGTCGATGTTCCATGTTTTCGGAACTAGTTGCTCTAGTTCTTCTGCCTTGAAACTACGTTTTATAGAGATCAATCCATCCTTTGAAACAAAAGAATTCCTGAACAAAAGTGGAGTAATGCTAGCGAACAGCCCGTAGCCAAGCACACTCCGTTCAATATCGTTGAAAATCACAGCCTTTTTAGTGAGTTGTTTTGCTTCATCTAATAAAACCGGTATTTCCTCATCTTGTAAGTGATGTAACACATGATTACTGAGTACAAAATCGAAGGTTCTGCCTTCTTCAATTAATGTTCGCGTGTGCTTTTTTTCGAAGGTGATGGAATCAGACACGTCTAGCGTTTTTGCGAAGTCGAGTGCCCGATCATCCAATTCAATGGCCAGAATATTGATCTTAAATCCATCTTTTTTTGACCATTGTTCGAGGGCTATGGGAATATCTGCACCTCCAAATCCAATATCGAGAAAGGTGTTAGTTTTATCTCGTTCCAGCTTGGGACGAATTCGGGTTTTGTATACGCGTTTCCAGCCGGAAAGGAAGCGATTCACGGTTCTAAAATGTCGGTAAGTTTGATGAAGTTGCTTCAGATCGCAATCAGCCTTATCCATCCATTCAACAAGTTCGGGCTGGCGATGTGAAAGAAATCCCGGCATTAAGCTTCGATGTAAGTAAATATCCCGGTTTCGATGGTAAGTCCCGGACCAAAAGCGATGGGTAAAATCTTGGCGTTATTTTTGGCAAATCCATTTCGCATTTCATCCAACACAAACAGAATGGTGGCGCTGCTCATGTTGCCATAATTCGCAAGTACATTTCGAGAAGGAATTACTTTTTCCGGCGCAACGCCCATACCTTGCTCCACTTTGTCAATAATGGCTCGCCCACCGGGATGCACCGCCCACATATCAATATCCTCTTTGTTGATGTGTAGTGAATTGAACATGGGTTGCATGATGGCATCAATATTCGATTCAATGATGGAGGGAATGTAACTGGAAAGCACCATTTTAAATCCCGTATCGCTGATGGTCCACGCCATATCTTTTTCGCCTTCGTAAGCGAGTGCCGAGGAGAATTCATCAAGTCGATATCCCGCTTTGTTTGGTTCTCTGGTTGATACTATCACTCCCGAGGCTCCATCAGCAAACACAGAAGCTGCTAAAATCTGATCAATATCGTCGTCGATTTGAAGATGCAGCGAGCATAACTCGCAGGTGATTACCAAGACTACGGCATTAGGGTTTGCCTCACAAAAAGATTGTGCCATTTTGAGTGCCGGAAAAGCGGCATAACAGCCCATAAAACCTATATGAAACCGTTGAGTAGATGGAGATAATCCAAGATTACGAACCACTTCAAAATCAGGACCGGGTGCATAAAAACCGGTACAGGAAACGGTGATTACATGCGTAATTTCTTCCTTTTTAAATTCAGGATTTCGCTCCAAAAGTTGTTTCCCAACGCTGGTAAACAAGGCTTTTGATTCGCGTTCGTAAATAGCATTGCGCTCTCCTGTAGATGGCGGTTTTTCATTTTTGAACACGCGCTGGAAAAAGCCATCGTCCTCACCTGACTGTAAATCATAATTGGTAGCATGTCGCTTTTCGATGCCTGATTGGGTGTAAATTCGATGAATGATGGAACGTGTTTTACGATCACCGGGCACACTTTCTTTCATAATTTCACGCACCGTTTGTTGGTCGCCAAAGGTGGTGGGTACTACGGTGGCAATGTCGTTGATGTATACAGGCATAGAATGAGAATACAGCTTTATTATATGCTTCGAAAACGCTTATTTAACCTCCAATAGTTCATCGTTGTACCTGTTTTTTTGGATGTTTGAAACATCTTTGAAAAGAACACGTGATTGGGGAACACAAACAATGACTAATATTTAATGCAATGTATTCAAATCAGTTTTTCAAAGATGGATTTCACGCACTCAAATCCGAATTAGATGCAACACTCGAGCAGGTAAGCGACGATCATTTTTTGCAGTTGCCCACCAATGGTGGCTGGTGTATTGGGGAAGTAATTAGTCATATCAATAAAACAACCGATCAATATTTGGGGCAAATGGAAGTACCTTTTAATCAAGATTTGGATCGATTACCAAAAGGCTCCGACAATTATTCCTTGCCATGGACGATGAGAAAATTCGTAAGCGTAGTGAGCCCTGATTTCAAAACAAAAGTGAAAACCTTTCCCGTGTTTTTTCCGGATAAAAAAGCTGAATTGAATCGTGAGGAAGTAGTGAATCATTATCACCGAAATATGGATCGGTTTTTAGCCATTGTTGATAAGGCAGAGACTCATAAATTGGATTTGGATAAAATTAAAGTTCGCAACCCGGTAGTTAAATTTCTAAAGATGAGCATTAGCGCTTGTTTGGCTATTCATGAGGCGCATACTCGGCGGCATTTGGGGCAGATTGAGCGATTGATTGGGCAGGATTAATTTTCAAATTCCAATTGATCAAATTCCAAACAAGCTCCAAAAACCCAAGTGATAAATTTTTTGTGTTTTAGTGCTTTTGTAGTTGTTGGCAAACTCTGCTTTATTTGAATTTATTATTAAAGTAATCCTTCCAGCCATGAAAGATCATATTTAGTAAGCTGCGATCTTCTGGGTTATGAGTGAGTCCGTAAACTGGTTTAGTGCTTTCTTCTGTAAATGTGCCAAATAATCGGTCATAAATGATTAAGACATTCCCGAAGTTCTTATTAATGTATTCAGGATTTGAAGCATGATGAACACGATGGTGGCTCGGCGTATTCAGAAACCATTCGAGGATGCCTAATTTTGGGATTACCGTGGTATGTTGAATAAATGCGAATAAAAAACTGATGGTTTCAACAGCAAGTATATCTATAGGGTGAAAGCCTAGTAACGGTAGTGGAATCCAAAAAATAGTATGATAAACAGCGTTCATGAATGGAGTTCGTGCAGCTACAGAAAAATTCATTTTCATGGATGAATGATGGTTCACATGGGTAGCCCACAAAAAAGGAATTGTATGACTCCATCTATGAAACCAGTAGTACACGAATTCATTAAGTAGAAAAAGTAAAGCAAGAGCAGAAATTGAAGTATCAATTTTAAGTGGGGTAATTGAGTAGAGTGCAAACCAAATGGCTAAATTTGCACCTTTGAAAGTTATTCGGGTTACTACTCCAAGTACTCCTAAAACAATATTGACGAATGTGTCGTGCTTATCATAAAGCTTTTTATTTCTTCGAATGCTATATATCGCTTCTGCAATAATAAACAGGACAATAACCCCGATAAAATATGGTGTAAGCTTTTCAAGTATCATTAGATAGGACTTATTTAACTATCAATAGCATATTATCTTTTCTGGTATATATCAATAGTAAGTCTACACAGAATAGTGGTATATAAATAAAGCCTAAAAGCTGATGTATGTGAATAGTCCATTGGTTTGGAATTGAAGTTTGCTTTAAACTTAAATTCCAAATCAATAAAGGCTTTAGAGCTTTAGTGCTTTTGTGGCGAGATTACATTTTTGCTCTTTGCAATTAAACTCTTGGTAAGTTAATGAATCATCAACTTCCTGGTATTGCACGCAGAAATTATATTTAATCTTGATAATCGAAAGATGGGTTATTGTATTCTCTTATCGCTTGTTGAGTTAAATCTTTCTTGCCATAATAGGGTATCCATGCACTGCCGGCAAAAACACCTAAGCCAATTATCGCCCCAGTTGGGTCTAATTCTTCTGAATCGGCTTGGCTTGTAACTGAAGCAATACCTATCGCAATTCCGGCAATTCCACCTATCACTTGAACAGCAGTAAGCCCGTCTCGTTTTTTCAGATATTCCATACTGCGAGGGTTATCACTTAACTCTCTTTTTAGATTTATTGCGTTTGCTCTCATTAATGGCCCATCATTTTTTGAGAAAAATTCGACCTGAGAAGATCTAGATACTGCTCCAACATACATTGATCCGCCTCCGGCTGTTGGCATCGTATAACCTCCGCTAGTATGTTGAACGGTTCTTGTGAATAAATCAATATTACCTTCTTCAATTCGTTTAGCCCATGTTTCGCCATACCCTTGATGCATTCGTACAAAATAACCCTCTGAAGTTTGAAATTTTTCAACGTCTTCAAGAAATATTTCAGTGGTATCGTTAATGATGAGTTTTGTTTTACGTAAGAATTTTTCCTCTTTTTCGACTTTTCCTTCTATAATAGTACCGTTTTTTAACTCTACGAATTGTGAATTCTGACTGTAAATACTCGGGGAAATAATTAAGCTGGCAAAAAGAAGGATAGTTAATCGCATGGACACTAATTTTAATTGGTTTAAGAGCAAATTATATGCACTACAGTTGCTAATTACAATTAGTAAAATTAGCATTTAAGAATAGAATGCTAACTGGGTTTTGTAAGCAAGTGAAATCTTGTGTTGTGTAAAATGGCAGCAACTGTGAGTCCGGAAATTAATCCTATCCAAAGTCCGCCGGGTCCGATGTCTTTTACGATGCCGAGATAATATCCGATTGAGAACCCAATCAACCAGTAGGAAATAAAATTAAACACCATGGGCATTCGGGTGTCTTTTAAACCGCGAAGTGCTCCGAATCCTCCCACTTGCAAACCGTCGGAAATCTGGAATAATCCGGCGTAAAAAATAAGCGCAACGGCCAGAGCCATCACTTCAGGATCGTTGGAGTAAATGCTTACAATCAATTCAGGAAAGGTGAATAACAATATGGCAGTGATTATCATGATTGCTGTACAAACACCGGTTCCCAGAAAACCTCGGAATCGTGCCTCTTCCATAGAGCCTTGCCCAACCGCTCGGCCAACCCGCTGAGAAATAGCCATCGAAATCCCGAATGGAATCATAAAAACCGTAGCTGCGATATTTAACGCTACCTGGTGCGCCGCCGATGCAGTTACAGATAAGGTACCCATCAACACACTCACGGCCGCAAAAAGCAACACTTCGAGGGTTGAGCTGATGCCATTAGGCACTCCAATTCGTACGATTTCTTTGATGTAGAACCAATCAGGACCTTTGGTGCGCTTAAAAACATGAAATCGCTTAAACGGTTGAAAAGTGGCAGTAAAAATTATCATGGCTAATCCGCCACAGGTTTGAACAATAGTGGTTGCATAGCCTGTTCCTCGGGCGCCCATTTCTTCGAACCCAAGTTTGCCATACATCAAAATGTAATCGGCTGGAATATTGATGATCAACATCAATAAGGCGATGTACATGGCCGGTTTGGTGATGGCGAGTCCTTCACTGAAATATCGGAGTCCGGCAAAAGTAAGCAGCCCGGGAATGCCCCATGCAACGGCATCCATATAACCCGCAGCTTTTGGAATGATCTCCGGATCAACACCAATCCAATGCATTAAAATGTCCAGATTTTTAATAATCAAGATGGAGGGCAGCGTCAGAAAAGCCACCATCCAAAGCGTTTGGCGCGCTGATTTACCGATCTCAACGAACTTGCGTGCACCCAAGTACTGCGAAACAATTGGATTTATCGCTACAAGTACAGCCATCCCAAATAGTGAAATCGGAAAATAAAGTGCATTACCAACCGCCACACCCGCGAGATCTGCAGCCGATAAATTCCCCGCCATAATGGTGTCGGTGACGTTGAGCCCCATGCCCAGCAGTTGTGTTCCTACAATGGGTAAGCCAATTTTTAAAAGCGTAGAGCTTTCTTTTTTTATTTCGTTGATTCCGTGATTCATAGCCAAAAATAAAGAGGGCTAATGATACAACAGTTCACTGTAAGAAAGGGGAAGGAATCAATTACTTTTAAGCGGAAAATCGAGGGTAAAACAGGTGCCCTGCCCCAACGTGCTTTGAAAAGTAATTGCGCCTTTATGCTCTTCCACAATTTTTTTAGTGATTGCTAACCCTAAACCCGTACCCGAAGTCTTAGTGGAAAAATTGGGCATAAAAATGTTTTCAGCGGTTTCGCTGTCAATACCTTTACCGGTATCGGTAATGGTTACTAATACTCGTTGTTTATCGGCCGTTACGTGGCTTTCGATGGTAACCTGTCCCTCTTCGTCGATGGCTTCCTGCGCATTTTTGATCAAGTTGACGAACACGCGCCTTAACTCTTCCTGAATTCCTGAGATGGTGAGTTCATCGCTCGAGAGTAAGGTTATTAGTTTGATGTCGCCCTCGGTATAAAGTTCGGAAACCGATTGTATAAGCTGATTGATCTTTACATCTCTGAATTCTTGTTTGGATGGCCGGGCAAATTTTGAAAAATCGGATGCAATTTTGCTAAGTGCATCAATTTGTTCAATCATACTTTTGGTGATGGCAACCACACGAGGCTTATTCTCTTGTAACTCTTCTCCTGTTTGTTGAAGCTGTCGTTCCAAATGTTGAAGATTCAACTTCATGGGCGTGAGTGGATTTTTAATTTCATGAGCAACCTGTTGCGCCATTTGCTGCCACGCTGCTTGTCGTTCACGATCGGCCAGTTCTTCTTGCAAAGTTTTTAATTTGGTAACCATTGTGTTGTAGGCTTTGGTTAGTAAACCAATTTCGTCCACCGCACTAACGGGTAAACGAGTATTTAAATCACCTTGTGAAATTTTTGCTAACCCGCGTTCTAATTCTTCGAGTGGGGCAGTAATGCGAGCAGAAATAATCCCAATGATGACAATCAAAATGCCAAAAATAAGCGTGTATAAAGCTAGCAAATAACTGGTAGTAGTTAATAGTTGTTCATAAAACCGAGGAGTTTTTAAGAAGGTAGGAATGGCAGCAATTCCCATAATTTGTTGATTCTGATCGAGCCAGGGTTGGTATCCAATCATCAGCTCTAAATCATCCAACTCAATTACATTAATTTCTTGTTCAAAACCTCCATAAACGATGCTGGAGTACACATTCCAAGGGATGATTTCAGAAACTAAGTGTTTAGAATAAATTTGAGGTGTAGTAGAGTTTATGAGACTTCCATCCATAAAAAGGGTCGCGTCGATGCCAATTACATCGGTTAGATTTTCGAGATAAGTTTCCGAAAAAATGTCGTCCTCATTGGCTGTTTCTACGCTCGAAACCAATGTTTTTAGCTTGGTGCGTAACTCTTCCTGCATCTGCAGTTTGTTTTGCTGCTCCAGTACTTCGTAGGTGACGGCAACTAATAGGATGAGGCAAAGTAAACTTGCCATTATTAATCTATCTAGCAGACGATCACGAATACGTCGAGTTTCTGTTTTCTGTGTGAAAAGCTGATATCCTAGCACGCATAACATCCAGCAAATAAAAGGAATAGTAATGGTAAAATAGATTCGGAGAAATGTGTAAAGTAACTGAGTGTTAGAAATATTACGATAGGCCGCACGGATAACTCTATTCTCATCGGTTTGCATAAAAAACTCATTTACATTTACCGATTGGATAGTATTTCGCTCCGTAAAACCGGAGTCGGTTTGTAATTTATTGACTACTGATTGTGGGAGAATTCCGTAATCGGGTACCGAGTTGAGGGTGCCAACTACAGAACTTCTGATGGGCTTCCCATCATTAAATTCGGTGAGTGAGAATGCAGTTTCATCAAAAGATTTAATGGTGGCATTAACAAAGCTTCGAAAAGGTCGATTAATCTCAGGTATTTCCCGATAGACAGAGGCTAAGATCCAGCCGGTAATGTCTTCAGAGTTGGCATTTCGATAAACCGGAACCCAACCACGGCTGAAAAAAGAATATTGAGCATTAACCGTATTTATGGGTTTATCGCGAAGAACAGGCCGTAAATTTTCTCTGCGGATGCGCTCGTCTTCATAAGGAATGATTAATTCCTCTACCCTAAAGTTAGTTGACCACTGTGGTGCAGATAAATTGGTATTGTATTCTGCTAGTGGGCTTCCGTTTTTGTCGATCAATTGAACCGAAAATGAGTACTTAAGCCATTCGTCTTCGATAATTTGCGAGACAATCTGCTCAAAATTTGAAACATTATATAATGAAATAGTGGGCACTTGTTGATGCGCTCTCATCAAAAGGCTTGTTGTTACTGCCTGTATACGATCCTCATTATCGATGACAAAATTCTGTGCCTCGCTATGCAATCGAAGTTGTAAACTTTGTTGGTAGGACAGATATAAAACAGCAGTAAAGCCGGTTGCGGCAATCAGGTTGATCAATAGGTACAGTCTAAGTAAGGAAGAGCGATACTTTTTTACTTTAAACTTCCATTGAATAAGCGTGATGGAGTGAATGCCCAGGCATAGCAGAATTACTAAAATGGGAGTCCATGCATCTAGGGTAAATGCAGAACTAAAAATCCACGTGATGAAAAAAACGAGTACAGATCCTGCTACAGAAAATGCCAGCCAACTCCATGGAACATCCGAATGTACTTTCCAGATTCGATACATACTTCGATTGCTAACCGTGAGAATAAGCGATGAGGCTCCACCCATACAAAACAACCAAAAAGTGGTGCTAAAAGAGCTTGTAAGTGTTTGATTGAACAAATTTACTTGAGTAGAAGAGAGTACATCACTCGCAAGATCAAAGGTAAAGCTTAAACAAGCTGCCACCGACAAACCATGCAGAAAACTGAGTATAAAGTGCTCTCTATGGTCGTAAAGCTCACTGTTTGCAAGACGAGTTTTAATTACTAAATGAAGAGCGAGATATGCGAGAACAAGTGGAATGAGAAGTGCAAACCAATCAAGATTGTACTCTCCAAAAAAAGGTAAATCGCTAAAAACTCTAGTTATAAGTTGTGTACTCAGTAACCAATATATTGCGAGTGCAGAAAGGAAGTGTACCGCAAATCGAGTGTACGGATGAGCTTTTCTTGAAGTCCAAATCAACAATAAGAGGAATGCAAATACGAATGAGCCAACAAAGAAGCTACGGATCCTCGTGATTTGATTATTCTTGGCTTCGATGAAGGCCGTGATATCATTTCGAGTAGTATAGATAGTTGCGAGTTCATCTCCGGAAATAGAAGTAAATGTGCGAGCACTAAGTAAGGAATCGTTGTTTAGTGACGAAAAACTAAACTGAACCGGAAAATCTGATGTCCCTTTAAAAAACTCAGACGCAACCAACTGACTTTCGGTGCCTATATCAGATGAGTTAATTTGCTGTATTCTTGTTCGCGTTAGGGCATGATACATGGTGGTATCAGTGGTGCCATCAAGCTGAAATGGAATAAGCGACTCGATGTATCGCACATTGCCTTGCCGTTGTAAATTGACCTGAATATCACTCAGCGAACTTAACGCATAAAACTCAGCATCAGTGGTAGAAAATCCATCCCAGAAAAGAGTTTCATTAGCCCGAAATACCGTATAGCCCCAAAATCCATAGTTTTCAAGTGAAAATGTTTCGGCATCCAATTCATTGCCGGCGCTGATGTTTGACTTAATCTCATCCACAAAATCAGCCGTGGAGGTAGTAAAATTAAATACGTATTCGCTAAAGTTGGAATAAGCTTGATTGGTAGCTAAGTCGGCTTCTTTTTGAATAGTGTCTTCATCTATGCTTTGATTTAACTGAATCCACTCGAACACAAAAAAGGAAATAGCCAGAATGGCCATTACCCCAAATAATAAGCTGGTAAACGATGTGAGCTTTTTTAGCATAATTCCTCTGTTACGAGGTAGTTAAGTTACGATACAGAAACCAGATTTGGGATATTCTGTTCCGATTCGCCTTGTAAAACCTGTACAATAGCTTTTGCGGCAAGCATGCCAATAGCTTCTCGAGTTTCGAAGGTGGCGCTGGCAATATGGGGCAACATTGTGCAATTTGGGGCGGATAATAGCTCGGGATGTACCTTGGGTTCCTCCTCAAATACATCTAGGCCGGCCGCATAAATAGTTCGGTTATGCAAAGCTTTTGCAAGTGCTGCTTCATCAACAACCGGACCTCTCGAAATATTAATAAGTACGGCATGTTTAGGCATCAAATTCAAAAGCCGCTCATCTACCAAGTGATGAGTTTGTGGTGTTAACGGACAGTTCAAGCTCAACACATCCGCTTTTTGTACCATCGCCTCTAAATCATCGAAATAAGATGCTTCAAGCTCTTTCTCAAGTTCGGGCTCAATACTCGATCGATTATGGTAGATAATTTCCATCCCAAAAGCTTTCGCCCGTCGTGCGAAAGCCTGACCGATGCGTCCCATTCCTACAATACCCAAAGTTCTGCCACGCAACTCCGGTCCAAGAAATCCCATGGGTTCCCAACCGTTAAACTTTCCATCTCTCAAGTATTTTTCTGCGGCGTAGAAATGTCGTGTAGTGGCAAGAAGTAATCCCATAGCAAAGTCACCACAGGCTTCTGTTAATACATCAGGAGTGTTGGCAACTTTTATTGACAGTTTTTGAGCGGCTTCAACATCGATGTTATTGTAGCCTACAGCAAAATTAGCCACTACTTTTAATTTAGAGCCAGCTTTCAAAACTTGTTCATTTACAGGATTCGACAGCATGCAGAGTAGTGCATCGAATTTGGGGATGTCTGCAATAAGCTGATCTACATGTTGGTATTCGCCGGCTTCTCCAACTGTAACATTTCCAAATCCCTTAAGATAGCTGAGTACTTCTTCAGGGATTGGTTCAGTTACCAAAATATTATGTTTGGAATCACTCATTCTCTATGTGAGTGACGCGGGCATCGTTCCAAACTCGTTCAATACTGTAATATTCTCTCTTTTCTCTGCTCATTACGTGAACGACTATGTTGATGAAATCTAGGATAATCCAGTTTCTTGCTTGGATTCCTTCCTTTTTCCAGGGTTTCTCACCTGTTTGCTTACGAAGAGCTTCTTCTACAGAATCTGCAATCGCTTTTATTTGTGTGTCGGATGTACCGCTACAGATCACAAAAAAATCGGTTAATGTAGTTAAGTCAGACACATCCATTACGGTTATGTCGATCGCTTTTTTGTCTTTCATGCCTTCGATCACAACTTCAACTAAACTTTTCGAATCGGGTTTAGCTTGAAATTGATCGTTAGCGGGTTCTTTAATATTTACCATTACTCAGTATTAAGCTTTTCAAAATCGTGGCCAATAACCACGGTTACATCTAGATAAAAATCCGGAGATTCTTCTCTTAAAATATTTTTTTCATCGATACCCAATGCTGCTGCAACATTTCGGGCATTTTCCATAATTCCACTTCTTGAAATTACGATGGTTTCTTCCAGGTTAAAGTGATCGAAGTTACCTGTTTCTACAACATCAAAGCCGTTTTTTCGCAATACACCGGTAAAACGGTTTGCGATTCCGGCTTCGCCACATCCATTTAACACTTCCAGTTGAATTACACTACTAATTAGCTGCGAATTATTTTCGGCTCGTGTATTTAAAATTCGAGGGTAGATGATTCGAGTGGAAAGAGCAATAAGCAGGGCAATCAGTAAAACACTTAAAAAGCCAATGGCAGCATTCAGAAATAAAGGATTAACCGAAGGTGGTTTAGATTCAGAAGAGTTATCCGTCATTCAAATCGTTTTAGTACCAAAAGCTGTTGCTTCTAAATCGGTCGTATCTACTGTATCCAAAAGGATTGTACCCATAAGGGCTGTATCCATACCCAAATCCCCTTGGCAATTGCTGATATTGAATCTGAATAAATGCTTTGTCGCTTATTTTATAGTTCAGCTCTGCATTTCGTATGAGTACCTGATTCTGGAAATTATTCATTCCATTTATGCTTTGTGAGCCACCGAAAGGCGAATGCAAAAACGAAACATCAACTCTGGCATTCATGCGCGGGCTTATATCAAACAATAACGTATTGGTATAAGCATTCACATTTTGATAGCTGCCACCAAATGAATTAAACGACATACTGTAAGAATGCTTCATCTCAACTTTACTAAAAAATCGATCAAGCCCGTTTTGTACAGTCGGCGCTCGTTCGTTAATTAGCGGCCCGGTATAGTCATAATATCCGGGTAAATCTGACCTGAATTGGCCAAAAGCAGTTGCACTTACGAATGCGAAGATGAATAAGAGTGAAAAAGAAGTTTTCATTTTGATAATAATTTCCAATCCAACGATTGCTCTAAAGGCTTAGTATAATCAATTAGCGATATGAAGTAAAATACTGTACATACCTTTTAACATTGAAAAGCGATATAAAAAAGCATATATTTGCGCTCTTTTGAAAGTTTTTAAGATAAATCTCAAATTAACCAAATCCGAGAGATGAAACTCACCGATTTTAGATACGAAATTGAAGGTCTAAACATTCCCGATACTCCACTAGAACAGCGAGATGAAGCACGATTAATGGTGCTAAACCGAGCTGAGCAAACAATAGAACACCGAAAGTTCTCTGATATACACGAGTATTTGAATGAAGGTGATGTTGTGATTTACAACAATACTAAAGTGTTTCCGGCGCGTCTGAATGGAAAGAAAGAAAAAACCGAAGCGGATATCGAAGTATTCTTACTGCGCGAACTGCAGCCGGAAAATATGCTTTGGGATGTGTTGGTAGAGCCAGCGCGTAAAATTCGTATCGGTAATAAACTATATTTCGGTGAAGGTGAAAACGAATTAATGGCCGAAGTAGTAGATAACACCACTTCGCGCGGTAGAACCATTCGTTTTTTATACGATGGTCCAAACGAAGATCTATACAGCAAGCTCGATATTTTAGGTAAAATGCCATTGCCTCCATACATCGAGCGTGAGCCAAGAGATAAAGACAAGGAGCAATATCAGACGGTGTTTGCTACAGAGCGTGGAGCGGTAGCAGCGCCAACAGCTGGTTTACACTTCACAGACGAATTGATCGAAAAGGTGAAAGAAAAAGGGGTAGAATTTCTACCGGTAACTCTACACATCGGTTGGGGAACGTTTAGAAACGTTGAGGTAGAGGATCTGACTAAACATCGTATGGATTCTGAGAATTACTTCATCTCAAAAGACACTTCGGACAAAATCAATACAACGCTTAAGAAAAAGAAGAATAAGGTTGTAGCTGTTGGAACGAGTGTGGTGCGAGCTATCGAGACTTCTGTAATGGCTAGTGGAATGTCGAAAATGGGAACCGGGTGGACCGATAAATTCATTTACCCACCATATCAGTTTAAAATCACTGAGGCGCTTATTACGAATTTCCACCGCCCTGAGTCAACACTTCTGATGTTGGGTGCTGCATTTGCCGGCTACGACTTTTTGATGAAGGCTTACGAAGAAGCGAAAGAGCAAAACTATCGTCTGTTTTCCTTCGGCGATGCAATGCTGATTATCTAAGCTAGTGGCAAATTTTGCGGTAATTATTCCTGCGGCAGGTTCCGGTAGCAGAATGCAATCGGAGCTGCCAAAGCCATTTTTGCCGCTTGGAGATCACACCATCCTTTGGCACACAATTCATGCTTTTTTGAAAGCCGAAGGGTTGGTGCAAGTCATTATTCCTACTTCTAAGGAATACTTCGACCGGGTACATGAAATTATTCACTCACTCCCCGAAAACCCGGTTCAATTTAATGTAGTAGAAGGCGGTTCCGAGAGGCAGTTTTCTATCTCTAACGGTTTGAGTTTGCTGCAAGATTCGGTTGAAATTGTTGCCGTTCACGATGCGGTTAGACCATTCATTAACTTGGATTTAATTAATCGGTGTAGTAGTGAAGCATTAGAGTGTGGTGGGGCTATAATTGCTGTTCCTGCAAAAGATACGATCAAGAAAATAGGCCTTGATGGTCGAATTGTTGAAACTCCGGATCGAAGTATTTTGTGGCAGGCACAAACTCCTCAAATCTTCAAAAAAGAAGTACTATGTCGTGCCTATGAAGAAGCAATTTTAGGTGGATTTGTAGGTACAGATGATGCGTCTTTAGTAGAACGGTTGGGCGAGATGGTTAAAGTGGTTGAAGGTGATCGTGAGAATTTAAAAATTACTTATCCGGTTGATTTAGAAATTGCGGAATTAATATTGAAGCAAAAACAACAGTCATGAGAATAGGCTACGGTTTCGATACGCACAAATTGGTTGAAGGAAGAAAATTAATACTAGGCGGAGTGGAAATTCCATTCGAAAAAGGATTGCTTGGTCATTCCGACGCTGATGTACTGTTACACGCAATTACAGATGCGCTGCTTGGTGCACTTGCATTGGGAGATATTGGTCAGCATTTCCCTGACACCGATCCTGAGTTTGAAGGTGCAGACAGTAGAGAGTTGCTCAAGCATTGTTATCAATTGATACTGAACGAAGGGTATAAGCTTGGAAATATTGATGCTACTGTTGTAGCGCAGCGCCCCAAGCTAATGCCTCACATTCCTGAAATCAGAAAAACTATCGCTGCAGATCTTGAGGTGGAAATGAATCAGGTTTCCGTGAAAGCAACTACTTCCGAAAAAATGGGGTTTGTTGGGCGCGAAGAAGGTATAACCGTTAGTGCAGTCGCATTACTTGTTACTAAGGCCTGATGGTAGATGAGCTGATACAACAAGTAGTTGATTGGGTGTCGCTCGCAGGACCGCTTGGGGTTTATTTAATCTTCACCCTAATCGCTTATTTAGAAAATGTTGTACCACCCTTACCAGGCGATGTTCTCGTTGCTTTCAGTGGCTATTTAGCAGCAGAAGGATTGATCGGTTTGTTTCCTATTTGGGGGTTGACGGTATTAGCATCTGTCTTTGGTTTTATGAATATGTATTGGATAGGAAATAAGCTGGAATCACAAATTACGGCAAATAGACACGACCATATTCTGCTTCGATTTATTAATTACGATTACATTAGGATTGGTCAGCGCTGGATGAATAAATATGGACAATGGGTGGTTGTTGCGAATCGCTTTTTGGCGGGTACGCGCTCAGTAATTTCTCTTACTGCAGGTATGGCCCACCTTAATCTGTGGAAAACGGTGCTTAATTCACTATTAAGTTCAATGCTCTGGAACGGTATTTTGATTGGTGCCGGGTGGGTGATTAAAGAGAACTGGCAAGTGATTGGAAGTTACCTTTCAACCTATGGGAAGGTGATATTGGTAGGTATCAGTATATTTATCGGTGTTGTATATTTCGTAAGATTTAAGTCCAAAAATAGGCGAGCGAAAAAAAATTCATCAGAGTGAAATTTTTGTTGCAGAAAATGTTGACAATTTTTCGATCTATGGGTATTTTTTGAGTCTTTCGCAAAAAGCCAGTGTAGCTCAGTTGGTAGAGCAACGGTTTTGTAAACCGTCGGTCATCGGTTCGAATCCGGTCACTGGCTCAGATTTTGTGGAATGGGGAGATACCAAAGTGGCCAACTGGGGCAGACTGTAAATCTGTTGTCTTTCGACTTCGTAGGTTCGAATCCTGCTCTCCCCACAAACTTACTGAACACCAGCGAGCGTAACTCAATTGGTAGAGTGTCAGCCTTCCAAGCTGAATGTTGCCGGTTCGATCCCGGTCGCTCGCTCAGCCAAGCCGATATAGCTCAGCGGTAGAGCACTTCCATGGTAAGGAAGGGGTCGTCGGTTCAAGTCCGACTATCGGCTCACTGGTATCGGAAGATTTTTAACTTTACTAAACACAACATTTAAACAATGGCAAAAGAGTCCTTTCAACGCACCAAGCCCCACGTGAATGTGGGCACCATTGGTCACGTAGATCACGGTAAGACTACATTAACGGCAGCGATCACCACTGTTATGGCGAAGACCTGGGGTGGAGTAGCGCAAGCG
>JAEPQH010000034.1 GCA_017640605.1 Balneolaceae bacterium
TGAAGCCTTTGCATATTTGTTGGTATTATTTAGGGCTTCTTGCACAATACGGGTAAGATTAAGCGATCGATCGGGAGAGAGAATTAGCTGTGGGTTTACTGATGAAGAAACCTCAACCTTAAGTTCTTTAAGATATCGCTGTTGCCGTTTTAAGTATCCGTTCAAATGATCCAGAAAAATTCCAAACTCCACTTTCTCTTTATCCAGTAACCAAATCGTTTCGCGGAGATCGGTCATTGCGCCACGCGCATCATTATCGAGATTGCCTAACAGTGATAAGGCTTTGTCTTGTTGATTGTTCTTCACATGCAGGTTGCTGATTTCTATACCGGTAATGAGGTTGGATATCTGCGAGCCAACGTTATCGTGGAGTTCACGAGATATCCGTTCACGCTCTTCCTGTATTTTTTGTTGGGTTTCGAGCTCTCGATTTAATGCTTTCAATTTTTGATTTGAACGCCAGTAAACCCCACCTGCACCCACACCGATAAATCCGAGCATACAAAGCCCAATAAACCACCAGGTTTTGTAGAAAGGGGGAAGCACGGTGAAATCGAGCGTTGCAGTTTTATCGCTCCATTGACCATCCGGGCCTTTAGCCGAAACGGTAAAGGTATAGTCGCCATCAGGTAGAAAATCGTAATAAGCCGTGGTTCTATTTCCTACATAAACCCAATCATCGTCAACATTCGATAACTTAATTCTGAACGAAGTTTTTCTAGGAGATTCATGATTAAGCGCAGAATAAATGAGTTCAACCTTATTTTTATCCGGTGCAAAGGTTAAATTACTGTTTAGGTCAACCTGCTTTTCATTTACATAGAGCTCGTCGATGTAGGGGTAGAAAGACTGAGTATTTATAATGGCTTTTTCCGGATTTACAACTGCAACTCCACCCGAAGTTGGAAATAGCATTTCTCCGGAATGTAGGGTAAGGGCAAGTGCATTAGTGCCTGCTTCCATAGCGTTAGTTGCCAAACCATCTTCTGTGGAAAACATGGTATAAGCAATTTTTTGATCGTTGCCGGCTACGAGTTTTGCTATATCCGCTTTGGTGATTTTATAAATACCATCGTTACTTGATATCCATAAGTTTCCGTCCAGATCTTCGGTCATGCCATAAGCTGCGAAATCCGGGAATCCTTTTTCCTGTCCAAAGAAATCGAAGCCTTCACCATTAAACACATTTAGCCCGCCTCGGGAGGTGCCAACGAGTAATTTTCCACTCGAATGTTCTAAAATTGTGTATACAATGGGATGGCTTAAGCCACTGGAAGTATCGAAGTGAGTCACTTCATTTTCATGAAAACGATATAACCCTCCACCATAGGTTCCAAACCAAATAGCATTGTTAGAATCTGAAAAAGAAGTAGAGCAGTATTCGTGTTCCATCCCATTCTCTGAGTTATAAGTAGCTGAAAGCTCAAGATTGGTGTTAAATACATTCACTCCACTAACCGAGCAAACATATAATTGCTCAGCATCATCAAACTCGATTCCTTGCACCATATTACTATTCAGTCCTTGTTCGGTAGTAAGCACAGAGCCAATGGTTCGATCCTTCTTAACGTTGAATATCCCAGAACCTTGAGTGGCAAACCAAGGCGTGCCATCAGCACCAATAGCCGCTCCATTTGCATAGCCATTGGTTTTAGAAGGTGGGTTTTCGATGGTATTCCATGTTCCATTCGAGAAATAATTCCAGCCGGCACCATCCGAACCTAGCCATAGCGTTTGCTCCGAATCTTCAATCACCGAGATGTATGAATCAATGGAAATACCCGGAATTCTTTTGTCTATGATGTCAATTTTGCGCGGTTTAAAAACCGACATCCCTCGTTCTGTGCCAACATAAGCAGATCCGCTTTTAGAGAAACCTACAAAAAGTGCGTAATCGTTAACCAGACCGGTTTCGGTATTTATATTTTCGAAAATGCCATCTTTAAATCGGTGAATTCCGGTGCCATGATCGGCAATCCAAATTGAGCTATCGGCTGGGTTTTGAGCAAAAAATTGTGGAAATAAACCGGTGAGTCCATCTTTTCTGTGATAGTATGTATAAGGTTTATCATCACGAAAAACTACAACACCTTCTTTGTCGGTACCAACCCAAATATCACCATTGTACATTTCGGTTAGTCCTCGAATGGCATTGTAGGGTAATCCATTTTCGGTGGTAAAGTTTGTGAATTTCCCATTATCAAAAATACTGAGCCCCTCGTCGGTTCCAATCCAGATTCTCCCTTTTTTATCTTCGATAATTCTCCAAATATTCGGGCCAACCAGGCCATCTTCAGGAGTATATTTTTGAATTGTTTTTTCTCCATCAAACACGAAAAGTCCATCACCATATACACCTACATACATCAGATTATCTTGAGATATTACTATGGTTTTGGCAATTCCTCCCGTCATGTCTAGTTCGTCTTTATACTTTATAAGGGAATCGGAGACAATTTTATACAACCCTTCCGCCGTTGCCGGTGCCCATAAATTACCCTCAGCATCTGCATGCAATTCGTAGAAGTATCCCCGATCTAAGCCTTTTCGGTAGGGTTTAAATGTCAACCCGTCGTATCGAATTACTCCCCCGGCGGTCACAATCCAAATAAAACCGGCATCGTCCTCATAAACGTATTGTATTTGCTCTACAATCAGGCCGTCTTCAGGTAAATAATTATTTACTAAATAATTATCCCAATGAGTAGGGTAGGTTAAAAATGATTGCCCTAGAACAGGCTTACATAGAAATCCCACT
Source organism: Balneolaceae bacterium (assembly GCA_017640605.1). Lineage (GTDB taxonomy): Bacteria > Bacteroidota > Rhodothermia > Balneolales > Balneolaceae > HXMU1420-13. The sequence continues at coordinate 2,759 of JAEPQH010000034.1, forward strand.
AAAATAAATAGAAGTACTTTTTTCCCCATTCCCGGCCAACTAGTCAAAAATTAGCTCAGAGTATAATAAAGAGACCTTAGATTTGAAAAACTAAGTTACTTAGGCGTTCACTTTTTATGATCGTTTGAATAGTCCTAAATATTAATATAAGATCAGGTTTTGGTAATCGATTTAAGTAAACTCGAGCGTTATGGTTGTTCCTGTTCCGTGTTTACTTTCAATCAAAATGGAGGCACCCATCATTTTAGCTCGCTCATGCATGTTTACGAGTCCGTTCCCAGAGCCGATCTGAGCTTCAGCATCCATTCCAATACCATCATCATTCAAAACTATCCGAACTTTGGCATTCGTTTCGGAACAAGTAATACTAAATACTGAAGCCTTTGCATATTTGTTGGTATTATTTAGGGCTTCTTGCACAATACGGGTAAGATTAAGCGATCGATCGGGAGAGAGAATTAGCTGTGGGTTTACTGATGAAGAAA
>JAEPQH010000028.1 GCA_017640605.1 Balneolaceae bacterium
TAAGTAAAATTCATTTTAATTATGAATTAATTAATAGTAATTATGTAATAATAAATAATTGAATTATTTAATCTGTGAGAAATAGTTTATTAATGTGGAGAAGTGAATTGATTTGTGGAAAAGAAATTCAGAATTAATTTGTGAGCATTGCTACTCACCAATATATTTATAAAAAATAGCCACTCAGTGCGTTTGAGTGGCTATTGATATACTTTTTAGATGAATCCAGCAATAAAATACTGGTGGATGGTTGAGAGAGTCTCATTAACTCTGATTCACATCCTTAGTCTAATCTAGAATAAGCCGAGTTGGAATCATTTCTCCAACTCGGTTTTTTATTTTAAGCTTCTTGGTTTTCATATCAAAATTAAATCTACACTTCAGCAAGAATCTTGTTCAAAGTCTTGCTCGGACGCATGGCTTCATCTACTAAATCAGTATCTGGTTTGAAATAGCCATTAATCTCAACCGGATTACCTTGCACGCCAATTAACTCTTCGTTGATGGTGTCTTCGTTGCTGCTCATAGCTTCAAACACAGGCTTGAAGCGATCTGCTAAATCAGCATTTTTAGTTTGATTAGCCAAGGCTTCTGCCCAGTACATCGCTAAATAGAAGTGAGAACCTCGATTATCAATCTGTCCTAAACGTCGAGCAGGTGATTTATCATTTTGTAGGAATTTTGAAGTCGCTTCATCCAAAGTTTCTCCAAGAATCGCCGCAATGTCATTATCAAAGGTTTTTGAAAGATGCTCGAGTGATACGGCCAGCGCAAGAAACTCGCCCAAAGAATCCCATCGTAAATAGTTTTCCTTCACAAATTGCTGTACGTGTTTTGGAGCCGATCCACCTGCACCGGTTTCAAATAATCCGCCACCATTCATCAATGGTACAATTGAAAGCATTTTTGCAGATGTTCCCAGTTCTAGGATAGGGAAGAGATCGGTGAGGTAATCGCGCAATACGTTTCCGGTTACAGAAATCGTGTCTTTACCTTCTTTAATTCGCTCGAGTGAAAACTTAGTAGCTTCAACGGGACTCATAATATGTAGTTCGAGTCCGTCGGTATCGTGATCTTTTAAATAAGTATTCACTTTTTTGATGAGCTCAGCATCATGAGCACGGGTTTCATCCAACCAGAAAACAGCCGGGGAACCGGTATCACGGGCGCGGGAAACAGCTAGTTTTACCCAATCTTGTACAGCTGCGTCTTTAACTTGACAAGCTCTCCAGATATCGCCGGGTTCTACATCGTGTTCCATCAAAATTTTACCTGATTCAGCTACCACACGTACTTTCCCTTTAGATTCCATTTCAAAGGTTTTGTCGTGCGAACCATATTCTTCGGCTTTTTGCGCCATCAATCCAACGTTTGGAACTGAGCCCATGGTAGTAGGATCGAAAGCGCCATGTTCTTTACAAAAATCGATGGTGGCTTGGTACACACCGGCATACGAGCTATCCGGAATTACCGCTTTCGTATCCTGAGTTTCGCCATCTTTATTCCACATGCAACCCGAAGTTCGAATCATAGCGGGCATTGAAGCATCAATAATCACATCAGACGGTACATGTAAATTGGTGATTCCTTTATCGGAATTTACCATCGCGATATCAGGCCCGTTTTCGTAGCAAGCTTCGATATCAGCGAGAATCTCTTCTTTTTTATCGGAGGGTAGTTCCTTGATTTTGGACAGTAAATCGCCCAATCCATTATTTACATCCACACCAAGTTCTTTAATTACTTGTTGATGCTTCTTGAAGACTTCTTCGAAATAAACTTTTACGCCGTGACCAAATATAATCGGATCAGAAACCTTCATCATCGTTGCTTTCATGTGCAGCGAAAACAGTACGTCTTTCGCTTTGGCGTCTTCCACTTGTTCGGTTAAAAAGCCTACCAGCGCATTCTTACACATGAAAGTGGCATCCATGATTTCACCTGCCTGAAGCTTAATTCCTTCCTTCAGAATAGTTTTGCCGCCACCATTATCGTCGATAAACTCGATGTTTACGGTTGTGGCTTCATCCACCGTAACCGACTGTTCATTGGCTCGAAAATCATTAGCGCCCATCGTAGCCACATGAGATTTAGAATCAGAATTCCATTCACCCATGCTGTGTGGATTTTTGCGAGCATATTCCTTTACAGCTTTTGGGGCACGTCGATCCGAATTTCCTTCACGTAACACCGGATTTACAGCACTTCCTTTTACTTTATCGTAGCGAGCTTTTATATCGCGCTCTTCAGGTGTGGTAGGTTCTTCGGGGTAGTCGGGGAGATTGTATCCTTTATCCTGCAATTCTTTAATGGTAGCTGTAAGCTGCGGGATGGATGCACTGATGTTGGGCAATTTAATGATATTGGCTTCAGGAGTTTTTGCCAGTTCGCCTAACTCAGCCAGAGCGTCACTAATTGATTGTTCATCGGTCAAAAAATCTGAAAAGTTTGCAATTACACGTCCCGCAAGCGAAATATCTCTGGTTTCTACAGCAACACCGGCTGCTTTGGTAAATGCTTCGATGATTGGCAGGAAAGAATGAGTGGCTAAAGCAGGAGCTTCATCCGTGTAAGTATAAATGATTTTAGCTTTGTCTGAGGCCATGTAAAAGTTTTTTGGATTCTAAAATTTGCCAACAAAAATACTAAGATTTGATTGTAAACATCCGATAAAAAGTTATGATATTAAATATTTACGAAGACACTATTAAAGCTAGCTGTACACACGGTATTTTGGGATGAGTAACAAAGCAATAATTCTGGTACTAGAAGATGATACTTCTGTTCGGTTAACCCTTACTGAATTATTATCACTATTTGGTTTTGAATGTATGGCAGTGGAGCATGGCGTTGAGGGTTTTGAAATGCTACAAAGTGTTACGCCCGATCTCATTATCTGTGATGTAAATATGCCCTTAATGGGTGGGAATGAGTTTACTTCAAAACTTAAAACCAAGCCCGAATTTGCACATATTCCGGTGATTATGTTAACGGCTAATACCGCGGAAGAAGACATGCTCAAGGGATTGTCCTCCGGTGCAGTTGATTACATAAAAAAGCCGTTTAACAGCAATGAGTTGGTGCTCAAAATCAATAACATTTTGCATACAAAGCGTGCGTATGATACCAACTCGTGGAAAGCGGTGCTTTCAAATACCTTCGAACAAAATCCCAATCTTGACGAGCAATTTGTAAGTGATTTATATGCTTTAATTGTTGAGAATTTGGAGTACGCCAGTTATTCGGTGCAGCAACTGTCAGAGGATATGAACCTGAGTGAACGGAATTTATATCGAAAAGTGAAAGAGCACATAGGAATGCCGGTTGCTACGTTTATTCGTGAAGTAAAATTGCAGCGTGCCCACGATTTATTGTCGAATAAAAAAGTTAGGAGTTTGGCAGAGGCAGCAAATAAAGTTGGGTTTAAAAGTGTGTCTCATTTTGCAAAGTTGTATAACGCTAAGTTTAAAAAGGCTTAATAAACCTCCTGAAGGCACTTTTTGTTAATAAAGCCTAACTGAAATGGCAGGTTTGTGCAGTTTTCTGGCAAATTTGTTGCATCAAATCTCTCGAACTTTGTACCGAAATAAAAATTCAAGTATTAGCGTATGGAAGCCCGAGATATAAAACTATTAGTTGTTGAAGACGACGACGCCATCAGAGAAGGTATTATTGACTTGCTCACCCTAGAAGGATTTGAGGTAACAGAATCGAGAAATGGACAGGAAGCGTTATCTATTTTATCTGATTGGGAACCTGATTTGGTGATCAGCGATGTGATGATGCCCAAAATGGATGGTCACAAACTATTACAGAATTACCGAATGATGAGTAATAGTAATGAAGTGCCGTTCCTGTTTCTAACCGCCTTAACCGATAAAACGGAACAGCGGAAAGGGATGAACCTCGGTGCAGATGATTATCTGACCAAGCCATTTACGCGACAGGAATTACTTGACGCCATTCATACTCAATATCAAAAGTACAACGACCGAAAGAATTCATTTCAGCAAAAGGTTATAGATCAGTTCGAGGAGACCAATCGCTTAAACGAGAAAGAAAAAGAAACTATGGTGATGGAAATCCATCATAGAGTGAAGCATAATCTTGCAGTGATTTCTGCTTTTTTTGAGCTCGGTGAAATGAGTAACGATCCTGAGTTTATGCACACTATTAAGCATCGGGTTCGAGCAATGGCTTCCATCCACGAAGAGGCTTACGATAATGAGTTGATTTGTAAAGTGGACACACAAAAGCTAATCACCAACGTACTCGATAAATTATTCGATAACGAAGATTTCAGGTTTATTCCTCAACTCGAAAAGTTTGATGTCAGTATAGATAAAGCCATCCCATTAGGCTTACTGTTGTATGAATTTTTGACCCTTCTATTGAATAAGAAGCAAATAAAAGAGTCATGCCGAGTGCACGTAACTTCGTACAAACTGGTGGATAAAGCCTGTATGAATGTGTTCTTAAGTTGTGATGCTTCGGTAGAATTAGACGATGTTTCAGACAGTGTTGAATTGTTACTAATTCATAGTTTTATTAGTCAGCTAAAGTGTACGTATTCTCAGGAATATCATGAAAATGGAACCATGTACACCTTCGAGTTTCCATTCAATTAATGTGAATTGATGAGCGATTTATCCCAACGTATTAAGCAAAGCGAATCCATTCTTCGATCTATTATAGACTCTGCCTTAGATGCTGTAATTGTAATCGACGAACGTGGTATTATTACCGAATGGAATCATCAGGCTGAACAAACGTTTGGATGGAATCGCGAATGGGCATTAGGTAAACGACTGTCAGAAACGATCATTCCGCATGAATACCGAGCTCATCATGAGCGAGGAATGAAGCACTTTCTGAAAACCGGAGAAGGACCGGTATTAAACAAACGAATTGAAATTACCGCCATTGATGCAAAGGAAAGAGTTTTTCCCGTTGAATTGACCATCATCCCAAACAAAGTAGATGGCGTATATTTTTTCAGCTCGTTTGTGCGTGATTTAACCGAAGCAAAAAAATCGGAACGTATACTAAAAGCCATCAACGATTTGGCGATTTCTCTGCTAGGAAAAAATAATCTGGATGAAATCGCCTGGGAAATCACTCAAAATACTATCGCTGTGCTCGGTCTTGACGACTGCGTGATTTATGTGGTAAATGAAAAAGATGGACGTCTGCATCAAATTGCGGCTTATGGTCCCAAGAACCCTAAAGGACACGAAATTTCGAACCAAATAACTCTAGAAATTGGGGAAGGAATTGTTGGTAAAGCTGCACAGCAAAAACAAGCCATTTTGGTGAACGATACAAGCAAAGATGTCAATTATAAAGTAGATGATGCCACGCGACTAAGCGAACTTGCTGTGCCCATTATTTACGAAGATCAGGTTATTGGGGTGATTGATTCTGAGCATCCTGAAAAAGATTTTTATCAAAAAGAGCACTTGGATGTATTTACCACAATTGCCAATCTAACTTCCAGCAAGATTAAAAGTGCCATCAATGCCAAAGAGAGAGAGGAGGCTGAAAAATCACTAAAAGAAAGCGAAGAACGTTGGCAGAATTTAGTAGAAAATATGCCTGAAGCGATCCAAATCTCCATTGATGGAAAAGTGATTTACATGAACCCTGCAGGACTGAGATTGTACGAAGCCGATTCTATAGAGCAGGTACAAGGTGTGAACCTTCGCGAGTTATCAAATACCTTAAACAGCACGGTTTTTAACGAGCGCTTGGAGTTAATTCGTCGATATGGATTTGTGGATCCCATAGAGTTTGAAATCACCACATTTAAAGGCACTACTAAATATATCGAAGCAAACTCGAACGCGATAAATTATAACGGAGAGTTGGCCATACAATCGGTATTGAGAGATATCACAGAAAAGAAAAAAGCCGAGCGTGATCTACTTCAGTTGTCATCCAGATTATCTGCATTGCTGGATAATTTGAATACCGGAGTGTTGATGGAGCAAGCCGACCGCAAAGTTGTGCATGCAAACTCAAAATTTTGTGAGCTATTTGGAAATATCTTTTCTCCGGATGATTTGATGGGGCAGGATTGTGGAGAATTGCTGATTCAGGCTCAATTGTTTTTTAAGGATCCGGAGTACTTCAGAACTTCAACAAATACCTTGGTTAGTGAGAATAACCGTTCGGTAAATGAAGAGCTGGAGCTGGCTAATGGAAAAATTCTAGAGAGAGATTTTATCCCAATTATTTATGATGGAGTTCAATATGGCACGGTTTGGCAATATCGCGACATCACCAGCCGAAAAGAAAGTGAACAAGAATTGGTGCGAGCCTTAGAAGCAGAACGAAGTTATAACGAGTTGAATAAAAACTTTGTATCGATGGTTTCGCACGAGTTCAGAACGCCATTAACCAGTATTCAATCTACTGCCGAACTGTTGCTTACATTTTCCGATCGCTTTACAGCCGACGACATCAATAAGAGAGTGGAACGCATTCATCAATCATCGGTTCGGATGGATCAATTAATCGAAGATGTGCTCACGATCGGTAAACTTGAGGCAAACAATAGCTTCGTGAACAACGAAGAATTTAAGCTATCTGCAGTGTTGAATGATACCATCGAGTTGTTGAGAATGGGCGAATTATCCGGTAGAAATGTTCAGATCGAAGGTCTAACTAATGAGCCTACAATGCTATGTGATGTTCGTTTAGTTGAACTGATTTTCAGGAATATTTTGGAGAATGCCGGTAAATATTCATCAACCGATACATCTATTGAAATAAAAGTGGAATTCAGCGAAAATAATGTCCAATTAGAATGTAAAGATCATGGAATTGGAATACCTGAGGAGGAACAGAAGCACATTTTTGAATCTTTCAAACGAGCTACCAATACCGAAGGCATTAAAGGTACCGGACTTGGTCTCGCGATCGTAAAGAAATCGGTTGATCGATTGAATGGTTCGATAGATTTGAGTTCAGAAATGGGCGTTGGAACCACCATCTCACTGACATTGCCCATTAAAAGTGCGCGTATAAATTCTCTAGAGTCATGATTGAAGCAGAAGAAAAATCGACCTTACAGCACCTTTTTGCAGGCTTAAATATTCTGGCCTTAAAAGATGCATCGGAAGTTGTTTCCCCGATGTTGCAAACCTTGGTAGACCTTGATAGCGAAATAAAAGTAGAAGCTGCAATTTGCGAAAAAGAATTACTGACCCTCAGTTGTTTTCAGTCGGCCCATCACCTGAACAATCTAGAATCTCGTTGGAATTGTTACAGTAATGTAGTTGCTGCCGAGTTGAGTACTCATCCAAGTATAGAACAGATACCATCGGTATTTAAAGCGGGAAATGAATATGTGTTTTCTATCAATTATCAGGAAGATAGTATTGCACTTTTATACATTAGCACGGCGTCGAAAAGTGAGCAAGATCATATAGTTATTAAAAAGATTGGGAAAGCAGTTGCCGCATATATTGTTCAGCAATATGAACACGAAAAGCTTAAAGAAAAAACACAGTATTTTGAGCAAATACTGAATTCTATCCCGTCAGATTTAGTGGTATTCGATAAGCATCATCGCTATCAGTACATCAACCCAATTGCCATTAAAGATCAAAAAGTTAGAGAGTGGCTAATCGGAAGAGATGATTTTGACTATGTAAACTATAGGAAGAAAAACCCGGAGATCGCGAAACAACGACGAGCCATATTTAACTCCATTATTAAAGAAAAGAGGCAACATCAATTTGAAGAAAAAGCCGTATTGCCTGATGGAAGTTTAGAGTGGAAACATCGCACAATGTATCCGGTAATGAGCGAAGATGGCTCAACGGTAGAAATGGTATTGGGTTACGCGTTAGATATTACCGAGGTAAAACAAAAAAGTAACGAAGTTAAACGAGCGAATACACGCCTGAATACTCTGATTTCGAGCCTAAATTCAGGCATCGTTTTGGTTGATCATGACGGTGAGATTGTACTTACCAATTCGGCCATGTGTAAGGTATTTAACGTAGAGGAGTCTCCATCAGAATTAATAGGAAAACATTGTTCGGTGTTATATCGAAAACTGAATAAAGTGGTAGAAGACGTGTATGCATTCACCGCATCTACACAAAAGAAACTTGATGAGGGAAAAGAAAGCTTGCACGAAGAAATCCGATGCTTAGATGGTCGTGTTTTTGAGCGCGATTTGATTCCCATACATACAAAAAATGAACATCTGGGATATTTGTGGCAATACCGGGATGTGACTCAGAAAAAGAAATCGGAGCTTGAATTAAGGCGAGCACTTGAAGCAGAACGCAGTTACAATGAGCTAAATCGAAATTTTGTGTCGATGGTATCGCATGAGTTTCGCACACCGCTTACCAGCATACAAACTACGGCAGAATTACTTTCTAATTTTGTAGAGCGATTTAGCTCGGAGGACATCAAAAAAAGGGCAGAGCGAATTCATAAATCTTCGGTTCGCATGGATACATTGATTCAGGATGTACTCACCATCGGAAAATTGGATTCCGATAGCAGCACCTTCCAACATGTAGAAATTGAGATTTCTGATTTCGTGCAAGATATCATTGAACAACTGGAAATGAGTGAACTAGAAGATAGAACGGTAATTACAACCGGACTGGATACTTCCCAAACGCTTTATTCAGATCCAAGTTTGGTAGAATTGATTCTCAGAAATTTGCTGGAAAATGCTGCCAAATATTCTCCCAAAGATCAACCTATTCATTTTGAAGTGAACAATCGGGAAGCCAGCTTAGAATTTATTTGTACTGATTTTGGAATTGGAATACCCGTTGAGGAGCAAAAAACCATTTTTGAATCATTTAAACGGGCATCCAACACCGAAGGCATAAAGGGCACAGGTTTGGGCTTATCCATCGTACAAAAATCGGTACATCGCTTAAACGGTGAGCTTAGTGTGCAATCGGAGCCCAATAAAGGATCAACATTTACCGTTCGGATACCATCAACAAAATAGTAGTTGTAATTGAACCTCCGGTTATAATTCACGATTTTGCGAATCAAATGCCTTTGATGTTTGTTGATGAAGACGTTGCAATAAATGCTAACTTAGCCGCACTGTTATGATCAGACCCATGTTCGGCTTCCGACCGAAGCCCAAAAAATTTGACTTACCCCTTCGCTATTACGATCCGGAAAAAGAAGAACGCGAAAATAACCGAGCTCGGCGAAGAATTAAATTTCAAACGCATAACCGCGTAAAGCCTAAACAAAATATCAGGGTGTTATTTCTTGCTCTATTCTTATCTTTGGTGGTGTATTTAATTGGCATCCTTTAAGACCTAGATTTTTTTGAGCGAAACCCGCACATCCGACAGTATTATACATCCGTTACCGCCCGAAATCAGTAACAAAATTGCTGCGGGCGAAGTGATTCAACGCCCGGCTTCTGTAGTAAAAGAACTACTTGATAACTCCATCGATTCCGGTGCTGATTCCATCAAAATAATTATCGAGAACGCTGGCAGAACGCTTATTCAGGTGATTGATAATGGGTGTGGAATGAGTGATGAAGACCTACCCCTTTGTTTTCAACGTCACGCTACTTCGAAAATATCGAGCATAGAAGATTTGTTTTCGATTCGAACGATGGGTTTTCGTGGAGAAGCCATGGCATCGATTGCATCCGTTTCGCAGGTTCAGGTTAAAACAAAACGTGCCGAAGATTCAAACGGATGGGAGTATGAAATACATGGTGGAGCAGCCGGTGAAATTTTTCCTGCAGCTACACAGGATGGAACCAGCATTTCGATTCGGAATTTGTTTTTCAATGTTCCCGCACGCCGACAATTTTTAAAAACTGATGTCACTGAACTCCGCCACATTCTGCGTACGGTTCAATATGCGGCGTTGGCCTTTCCGAGAATTGCATTTCAGGTGATTGCAGATGGAGAGACGGTGTATAATTTGCCGTCAGATTCTCTTAAAAACCGGATTGTTTCATTATTCGGATCAGCCTATAAGGCGAGTTTAATTGAATTCTCGGAAGAAACGAGTTATTTGAAAATTTACGGTTTTGCTTCCGATCCAAAGTTGGCAAAGAAAAGCAGGGGAGAGCAATTTTTATTCGTTAATGGTAGACCATTTCAGCATCGATACTTAACGCACGTGATTTTGAGTTTATACGATGCATGGACTCGCAACAACGAATATCCGTTTTATACCCTCTACTTCGAAATTGATCCAAATAAAGTGGATGTGAATGTGCATCCAGCGAAAATGGAAGTGAAGTTCGAGGACGAACGCAGTGTAATCCAACTGGCTAAATCGGTAGTTAACAAAGCGCTGAACAATCACTTTAATGTTCCAGGTATTCCGTCTGATTCGGATCCTTTTATGAGTGATGATTCGAGCAAAGGATTTGATACCGGGTTCAACTTTCATCAACCGGCGAAGGATGCAGGGCGTGCAACGGGTGGTTTTTCTTTTCCATCAAGGATAAACAAACCGAATATTAATCGCAGGGGAGATGAATTTGCCGAAAACCTTTACCAATCTACCGGTGATTATTCGGGTTCTCATCGACCAGTATCGAGTAGTGAATCGAATCAAAACAAAGAAAAAGAGCCGTTAAACAACTCATTCTGGCAATTGCATAATACGTATGTGATCACGCAAACCAGAACGGGTATATGTATGATCGATCAACATTTGGCGCATAAACGAATCATCTTCGAAAAAGCGATAAATGCCACGGAAGAAGCGCTGCCGAGTACGCAGCAATTGTTATTTGCTCAAACATTAGAGTTATCGGCCTCCGATTTTACGCTTCTGAAAGAGTTGCATCCGATTATTCAACGAATGGGATTTTCGGTGCAGTTAATGAGCGGAAACACCGCAATGATTAACGGGGTACCCGCTGACATCGATATTGGAAATGAGCAAGAAGTGTTGGTTTCCATGTTGCATCAATATCAGGAGTTAGGACAAAAAATTAATTTAGAAGCCCGTGAACGCCTTGCTATTGCCTTTGCATCGAAGGCTGCGATTCCGCGTGGACGTTCACTTTCGCATCAGGAAATGGAAGCGTTAGTGGATCAATTATTCGCATGTGAACAACCCTATCTTGATCCTTTAAAAAAACCCACAATCGTGTATCTTTCGCTCGACGAATTGCAGTCTAGATTTAGGTAGATAGATGGTTAATGGTTATTGGTTAATGGTTTTCCCAATAACGAATAACTATTAACGAATAACGAAGCCAAAAAATGAATATCCTCGCGATTGAACCTTACTACAGCGGCTCGCATAAAGCTTTTTTAAAGGGTTTAGAGGAATATTCTAGCCATAACATCATCCCCATAAAATTGAATTATAAGGGATGGAAATGGCGCATGCATGGCGATTCGGTGACTCTGGCAGAGCTTACCAAACAAGTGGAGGAAGATATCGATGTGTTGCTGGTGAGCAGCATGACCAATTTGCCGGCTTTTCTGGCACTAACCAATCCGAGATTTGCCCACACACCGAAAATCATGTACATGCATGATAATCAGTTTACCCGTCCCATCCCTGAAGGTGAAACACGAGATATGACGTACTGTTATATCAACTACTTGAGTATGTTGGTAGCCGATCAATTGATCTTCTCTTCTCAATTTCATCTGGATGATTTACTTGACGCCTTACCCGGCTTTTTGGATAATTATCCCGGCGATAAACATTATGCTACCGTTGATCAGATTCGTGACAAAAGTTTGGTTTTACATCCTGGATTAGAGCTAAAGTATTTTGATCAGCATGCAGATACCCGAACAAAGAATGATCGTCCTGTAATCGTTTGGAATCAGCGATGGCAATTTGATCGAAATCCAGCCATGTTTTTTCGAGTCCTTAATCGATTAAACGACATAGATTTAACTTTCGATTTAATTCTGGCCGGCGACAGTAAGCACGAAAAACCCGATGAATTTGCCAAAGCATGGAAACGATTCGGGGATCAGATTACCCATTTTGGATATGTGGATGACAAAGAAGCGTACAGCAAGTTATTACATTCTGGCGATATTGTAGTTTCAACAGCTACATATGAGTTCTTCTGCGTAGCTATTATGGAAGCTATTTATTGCGGTTGTCATCCTTTAGTGCCAAACAGTTTGCATTATCCGGAGTTGATTCCTGAAAGTCTGCATAATCCGTTATTACACGCACCCGTGATCTATAACGATGAAGACCAGCTGTTTCTACACCTTCGAAATCTACTGCAGAAGAAAACAAAACCTCTTCCTAAATCAACGCTGCAGAATATTAACAAACACCTTGATTGGAATCGGATGATCAGGAAATTCGATGAGTTGTTTGATCGGGTAGGAAAAAATCTGTAAGTGATAGTTGAGCTTGAGATCATCATCTGCTCAATTCACGAATGACTAGTATAGATTTACGAACTACGATTGATTGAAAGAATATTCTCATACCTCACATCTCTTACTAAATAAATCATTCGTGTATCCGCAGCATAAAAACAGTTCCGAAAATTTAGCTTGTAAATTTATGTGAAGTATTACATTTTAAGCCAACGGTAAGTTTATCAAGCGTTAGGTTGTAATTTTGAAAGTTCGTTCTTTAATTGGAATCGCTTCAAGGGGATAAAAATGCCGTCAATAAATTAGTAATGGAAGCCTCGCAAATAGCCGAAGCATCTATACGATTACAGTCGCGCAAACACCAGCACCTTTATCAATTTATTTCCAACGATCCTCGAGACCTAGCCCTTGATGCCATCGCAGAATTATTTGAATCCGAACTTGAAGATCTGGGCAAACTGAAAAAATGGTGGGCACGAGTTGATGGTGATTCCCAAACAGAAAGTGAAATTTATATCGAGTTTCGGAGATTAGTTGGAAATCAGGTGAATGACTACATCTTTCATCGATACAAGGAAAAAGACCCGTCACTTTCACGGATTATTAGAAATCTTAAACGAGCTATTACCGAACATATGGTTGATGGACTGATGCTGCATCAACAAAATTCGAGGATATCTTTACAAACAGAGGAAAAGTTATCAAGGCAATTAGCGTTTGAAGCTCTAAATATTCAATTGAGCTATTTTTTAAAGAATATTTCAAGTTCAGTTGATGCTTTACTTTCGCTGCGCTCGATCCTCGAAGAAGCTCTCCCGAGTTTACTTTATGCAACGGTAAATGATATGGCCACGGCAACCAGACATATTTTTGTGCTTCGAGGTGTAGATGAGGATGATGAGATCGAGATCATTTCACAAGAAAACCTTGAGCAATTCTTAGTTGAATCCCTCAACGAAATGAAGTCGAGATTTTATTCGAAGTATGTCTCAAAAGACAAACTAACTGACGAAGAATTTGCAGGACTCTTTTACATCGTAGAGTTGATCTTGAAATCGAACTATTCATCAATTGATGAAAGCCCACAAAATTATTTCGAGATGACATCGAATGTAATTCCGGGGTTAACCAAAGAAACTTACAGGCAGCGGTATCGAAATCCACTGGAATACTTTGTAAAGCAAACCCGAAAGCATCTAATCAGCGAAATGAAAATGGAGTTTGTTTCCGCGCCAAAAACTACTGGGGAGGGTAACTAAATGAATATGAAATTCACCGATTTTGATATTGAACACTTTTTTAGATTCCCGGAAGAATGGTCAACAGAGAAGGCAAAAGCCATTAAAGGTTATATCGAACAGCATCCGCATGCGAAGGAATTGGCGGAGTACTATCGTGAACTTTATATGGAAATAAATACGCTGAAACGCGCCCCCATTTATGAGCTAAGACCAGCCTCAGAGACCATCTCAAATGGTGGACAGGTGGTGCTTGCCGCAGATTCAACCAATGGAAAACATAGTGGCTTGAAAACGATAATGACGTTTAATTCGGAGGATGGCCATCAAGTGCTGCGCGTGCTTGAAAATCAGGCACATAACACGGTGGAGATTCACTTGATCTCGAATGTGAGCAGAGACAATGAATTTGTAATCGTACAATTCAGCGGATTTGAAAATGAGTTTATTTTGAATGACTCCGGGATGTTGAAAGGCATACATCCTGAAGTTTTTCATACTATTGATTGGAATCAGGCTGTACCAAACCTTCGATTTCCAACAGCTATTTTTGAAATCGATCCTTCAGTAGAAAATGAATCGTTGGAAAAAGATGCGATTCGAGTCACAAGAAATGAGGGTGAATTGGTAGTTACTTCGGCGGATGCGCATTCCCGTGTGTTAATGGTTCAGCATAATCAGCCAACCTTGTATTTCCTCGCAGATGGAAAGGTAAAAATTCAGCCAGAAGGAGCGTCAACGGTAACCATATTTTTCTATCAATAAAAGATAATGCCGGTTGAAGTCGACATACTTTTCAAAGAAACCGTCCAGCAGTTGAAGGTTTCCCCATCCGAGCGGATTCGGATCAACCTGATCGATCGATTTCTGGAAGCTATTTCGGGATTTGAAAGAAACTACCAATCGTACCTCATTCAACTGGTTGAAGAACTGCCGTCCCTACCTAATCCAATGCTGTTTGCGGGAATTCATCCTTCCAACCTTAAAGGGTTTATTGGGCGATTAGAAACCGCACGATCTTTGGTCTTGGAGCTATCAAATAATGAAATGCTCGAATCACGAATTGACGAGTATAAGTCTATCCTTGGACAGATTTTACAATGGATTGGAGCATCAACCTTAGATGAGGGGGTGCAAACCAAGCTGGTCGAAAGTAAACCATCCAAGACTTCGATTACTCCCGGAGAAGTTATTGTACCGGTGTTTGAAGAATTTAATGGAATCACTGCTGGTCGACTTCGAAGATTAAAGGTTGAAATCATCGGCCCGACAAAAAATGCCCATGAAATAAAACCTAATTTTGGGGTGGTGGGTGCGGAGATCGGTAATTTCGCCAAAACGATGGAATCTGCAGTTTCAGCACTTGCTGATGAAAGCGAAGGAACCAAGCACCGATTCTGGAAAGCTTCGATTCAATTCGAATTACCTCATGCGTGGCATACCGGGAGTTCTGCAAATTTGGCCATGGCGGGTGCATTTTTTGGGGAGCAAATGAAAGCAGAGGAACAACAAGAATTGTTTTGGCTGAATCCTGCCGCTTGTATTACCGGGGACTTGGACGAGCAAGGAAATGTTCTAGCCGTTAATCCGCAAACCATACCACAAAAAGTGGAAGCGGCATTCTTTTCATGGTGCCAATTATTAATTGTACCCTCAGAACAGCTAACAGAGGTACATGAACATATTACAGAATTAAACGCCGAATTCCCAAATCGAAGATTACCCATCGTTGGTGTTTCCCATCTTCGAGAGTTGTTTTATGATCGTCGGGTTACTTTTTACAGTAAAGAATCCATTATGGTGCATGCTGTAAAAAAAGCCTGGCGTCGTCGGAAAAGTTTGGGAGCAATATCGTTAATCATTTCCTTATTTGTGGTGATATCAAGTATGGTATATGGACCTGTGGATAGGAATCCGGTTCAAGTACATTTCTCAGGAACTAAGGTAATTTATAAAAACAGTCTGGGCAAAGAAGTTTATTCAAAAGAAATAGGAAGAAATGCAGTTAAGTTAGCAAATGAAAATGATGCATTTAGTACAATTGCAGGTAACTTAATTGATGTAAATGGTGATTATATAAATGAGATTATCTGGTCTAATTATCCTTTTGATACTAACAAAAAACATGAAATGTATATTGGGAATATTGAGGGTGATACAATGCAAGTCATCACATTAGATAGAGATTTTACATTTAAATATCATGATTATATTTTGCCATCAAACTATATAATAGATCAATTAGATAGAATAGATATTAACAATGATAGTATTGATGAACTTATAATAATTGCTAATCACCCTTTATACTACCCATCTATTCTAATAATACTTGATACTAGAACTGGAGAAATTCTTTACGAAGTTCTTCATCCAGGGCACATACTACATTTTTCAATTTTCGACATTGACGAGGATAATTTTGATGAAGTCATAATTGGTGGAATTAATAATTACTATAAAATGGGGTTTATCTCTCTAATCGATAGTTTTAATTATAAAGGTCAGATTAGTTTTTCAGAAGAATATTCAGAGATGAAGCTTCCCAAAATAATTCCCAAAAAGTACATTGTTTTCCCACCTACTCATTTATCAAGAATTAATCGAAGTATTGGAGAAGGATTTTATACTGAAGTGAAGAATATCAAGAAAGTTGATGGAAAAATTGCTTTTCAGGTTAGTGAATCAATAGATGAGAATAATTTATTTAATAGACAAAATGTTAATCTTCAATATTTATTGAATATGGACTTTGAAGTTATTCAAATTGCACCATCTGATGATTATGATATTCTTTCCAAAACAATGTCCAATGAAATGGATAAAAGCCTGACTTCAATGGATAAATACTTAAGTTCTTTCAAGGATTCACTTATCCATCTCAATGGCAATTGATAATCAATAATTCTGGTAAATATTCCGCAAAGTTTATTAGTGGTGAAGGTTGTTTATATGTAATAATAAACAAACGAGTATTAGATGAGATTTTTAATATTAGTAGTTGCATTAGCTTATCCTCAAATTACATTTGCACAACATGTAGCTAATGCATCCGACAGTTCAAACTTGGTGTTTTTTCCATTCAATGGAAATTTAACGGACGATAGTATCTACGGAAATGATGGGACTCAAATCGGTAATCCGACATTTGCAGATGATAGATTTGGTAATTTAATGTCATCATTGAACTTAGATGGTGAAGGTGATGGTGTATTAACAATACCTTACTCGGATCCTGAATTTAGTATTAGCATTTGGATGAAGACTATGAGTTCAGAAAACCTATATTTAATTAATAATCAAACAAACTTTGATGATGGAATCGGAATAGGTCATTTTGATGGGATATACTTTGGCTCAGGTGGCGGGAGCAATGGTGGTACATCTTCATTTGGATCAGTATTAAATGATGGTAATTGGCATCATGTTGTAGGAATCTTTAACAATAATAGTGTCAAGATATATGTCGATAATGAACTTGATTTTGAGGAAGAATTTGTTCCGCAAAACTATGAAGGAAATTTCGTTATTGGTCGAAGGGGAATATTATCCGAATTCACAAAAGATTTCGATGGACAATTAGATGACGTTAATATCTATAACAAAGCAATTGATGAATATTTAATTGATAGTCTATTTTCGGTTAGTAACTGGCCAATACAAGATGCTGAAATACTTGTACAAAACAATATTTCTTACTCGGTCTTCGACGGCTTATCAGTATTTGAATTAAGAAATATTGATTTATCAGATTCCCTCTCAGCCTACCAATTCGATCTGGAAATTCCGGAGGGGCTTACTTTTACCGGATTGGACACCACATCCACACTTTCATCGGATGGGACATTCCAGACCAACGTTATTGATGATACGTTGAAAGTGGCATTCTCTACCACTAATTACTTTACTGGCAATTCCACATTAGTGAAGCTGGAATTCGATGCAGAAGGATCAGGTGATTATGAAATCGCGCCTTTCAATTTTGTACTGGATAACATGGACATTGATTCGGTAGCTCCCGGTATTTTATCTGTGGTAGAATTACTTGGTGATGTAGATGACAATGACTCGATTCAAGCTTATGATGGTGCACTTGCACTTCAATATTCCGTATATATTGATCCGATTCCGTCGATCGATGCCTTGCCCTGGGATATCTGGCGTGTTGCCGCAGCGGATGTTGATCGTGATGGTAATGTTTTTGCGTTGGATGCTTCATATATCTTACAGAAAACGGTAGACTTAATCGATGAGTTTCCAAATTCTTCGTTAAAATCGGCACCAATTGAGTTGAATGTTCAACAAGATGGTAGTGACTTGGTGTTCTCAACAACATCTGACAGACTTATTGGTTTTAATGCTTCAATTCCTGTGAATGAGGATTTAACCTTTGGTGAACCAACTTATAAGTGGGAAGAGTCAATTCAAGCTATCAACCAAAAAGAGAAGAGTTTAGAAATTGGAATGGCTTCAAATGTTGCAGCCAGCAATGAATTTTTGAGAATCCCATTCACTATTTCCGAAGAACAAACGATTAGTATCGAGCTCATAAAGAATAATAGCACTCAGAGTTTAGATATTACATTAACATCAACCGGCGTAAATGCGGAACTTGTGACCGAACAAGTCCGATCATTCGAACTCCACCAAAACTACCCCAACCCTTTCAACCCATCTACAAATATCAATTTCAGTCTACCTGAAAGTCAGCAAGTTTCATTAAAGATTTATGATATATCTGGTAGAGAGATAGCCACACTTATTGATGGATTTAAAAGTATTGGAGAGCATTCTGTAAGTTTTGACGCCTCCAATTTATCCTCCGGCGTTTACATCTATCAACTTAAAGCAGGCAACAGAGTTGATACAAAAAGGATGTTACTTATCAAATAAACAGATACTTCTAAAAAACAGGTTCTAATAAGACCATCATAGAACCGTCTAAGCCGCTATGTAGCACGCATGGTGGCTTTTTTTTGACCGATGAATGACGAATGACGAACGACAAACGAATTACGAACGGTTTAGGACGAAAGACCGAAGACGTTCGAATAACATACCTACACTAAAGCTTCGGTATGCAGGCGATTAACGATTAACGATTAACGACTAACGAATCACGCAGTACATATTACGAATGTAGAAAAATTGTATAACTCGATACTAATCCGTGTTTCCGTAGCAAAACTCACATTCCATCAACAAACAACGTCATCAATCTAAAATAATCTTCGAACTCTGTTAAGGGTAGGGTTTCTGGGCGGTCGTAAATGTCGTGGTAGGCAGGGATGCCGCCCAAGGTGTAAATGTAGAATCCGGGGATATTTAGACGATCGAAGATGCAGTGGTCGGAGTTGCAGGCTGAGCCTCGGATTCTCACTTGCGGAAGTAACTCGTAGTTTTCATTCAGCTCTACCAGTTGATCAAATTGAGTGGGATAAACCGATCCATTTACTACTCGGATACCATCGTCACCGGTGCCGGAAATATCGAAGTTGAGCATGAATTTGGTTGTTGATAACTCATAAGGTGGGTTTTCAGCAAAATATTTTGCACCAATTAATCCCAATTCTTCGGCACCGAATGCAACAAACACCATGTTGTATGGTGGTTCGTTTTCGGAATTGGAATAATGTCTGGCCAAAGAAAGTAGCATTGCCACACCACTGGCATTATCGTTAGCACCGGGAAAAATGGCCTGACCCATCATTCCAAAGTGATCATAGTGCGCCATAAATAATAGGGTGGAGTCAGATTCACCTTCAATAAACCCAAATACATTTTGAGTGGGATAAGAGTTATAGAACCTGTTACTCAATTTGATTTCCACAGTTTTTGAAGTAGGATCGAAAACGTCTTTATGCAATCGTATAGAAGGATTTGAATCCTCAATTTGCGAACCGTACCAGGTTAATTTCTCATTAGTTAGCAAAATGGTCGCTTCCGCTTTATTATTGGGATGTCTGGTTAAAAATTGCTGTATCTGCACCCATACATTACGCTGAGTATTATCCATTAAGCTGTCCGGATATTCATCAATAACAAGAATTTTACCTTCCGCTTTGTCAATTGTTGACTGTAACTTCGGTAAATCAAAGATTTCTTCTTTTGGGATGAAAATCAGATCATAAACACCGGAAATACTTGGCGAGCCGGGTAACACATGAAAATCTGTTCCCACTTCAAATTCACGTCCATCGATTGCTAGGAAAATTGAATCCGGGAACGTATTAACAGGTATGTTGAAAGACTGTCGATATCGGTTATTCAGTGGCAATACATCAAATTCGCGGAATTGCTGTTCGATAAAATTGGCAGCTTTTTTATCACCATCATTTACATAGCCTCGTCCAAACAGTGAATCCGATGCAAGCGTATTCACCACAAATCTTGCATAATCTTTAACCTGAGATTGAACGGGTTGTGATAAGAAGGTTAACCCCAGAACGATTATCAAACCCCGAATTACCATCTAGAAAGGAGCGTCTTCGTCGGGTGCCGGATTATGTGGCATAACAGGACCATCACTTCCGGATCCCGAATTTGCCTCCAACATATCGTTAGAAGCAGGAGGGAGTCCCATACCACCGGATCCTTCCGCCGAAGTTAAATTCTCAAATCGCGCATAATCTTTCACAAAATACAGCATTTTACTACCAACAGGACCGTTTCGTTGCTTTCCGATGATCAGCTCTGCAAGTCCTGCCGTAGATTGCCCTTCAGCAGTGGTTGTGATTCCATAATATTCAGGTCTGTAAAGAAAACATACAACATCGGCGTCCTGCTCTATAGATCCTGATTCGCGTAAATCACTTAACTGTGGACGTTTATCGCCTCCACGTTGTTCCACGGCTCGACTCAACTGCGACAATGCGATTACAGGAACATCCAATTCTTTGGCGAGTTGTTTTAATCCCCGCGAAATAGAGGCAATTTCTTGTTCACGTGAACCATTGTTGTTAGATGAGCCCTGCATCAGCTGCAAGTAATCGATGATAATCATGCCGATATCATGCTCACTTTTCAGACGTCGACATTTAGTTCTCAATTCCATCAACGTGATGGCAGGAGTATCGTCGATAAAAATATTGGTTGAGAATAATCGTCCTGCTGCTTCGATCAGATCTTTAAAGCTCTCATCATTCAATGTTCCTTTTCGCGCCTCATCTGCACGAACACGAGCTTCCATAGTTAACAAACGCTGAACAAGTGACTGATTCGACATCTCCAAAGAGAAAACAGCAACCGGAGTGCGTAGGTTTTCATCGGGATGCATAGCGGCATTTCGGGCTGCGGTAAGAACAAACGCTGTTTTACCCATCGATGGACGTGCTGCGATGATGATTAAATCGCCCTTTTGCCAGCCTGCTGTCATCTGATCTACAGCCAAGCCTGTTGGTACACCTGTGATCCCATATTTCTTGCCCCGCATATCCTCGAGATAGGCGAGAGTGTCTTTAAGAATATCAGCAACAGGTTGCGCGCTTGATCTGCTTTTCTGATTGGCAAGATCAAAGATTTTCTGCTCCGCTTCATCCAGCACATCGAACGCATCCGAAGTAGTATCGTACGATTCCTTGATTACCTCGGTGCAGTTTAAAATAAGCTTTCTCTTGAGCGCTTTTTCAATGATAATTTGCGCATGATAATCGATGTTCGCAGCAGAACTGACGGAACGGGTCAGATCAGAAAGATAGGAGGGACCGCCACAAGCATCGAGCAATCCATTGTCGCGGAGTTCATTTTCAACTGTCAGTAAATCGAGCGGATTATCTCGCTCGTACAAATTGGAAAGCGTTTCGTAAATATGGCGATTGGCGGGTTTGTAAAAATCGTCCGGACTCAACATTTGAAGTGCGATGGTAGCAGCGCCATGCTCGATTAGCATTGCACCCAATACCGCCTCCTCAACTTCAACCGCCTGAGGGGGAACTCTACCTTCCTGCTCAAGAACGGCATTGTTCTTTATATAGGAATCGTTTTTATAACCTGAACCGTTTTTCTTCGCCAAATTTTGTCCTTAAAGTCGTTCTACGCGCGTAAATTACTTAATAAATCGAAGTGCTTTTTAGCTTCTTTTCAACAAGCTTTGCACAAGTTATCCACATTTATGGAGTGCCACCGAGTTCATCATATCGATTTCTGAGCAGTTGAACATCCTCCCAGGTAGGGCGTTTCCATTGTTGATTTCGCAACAACGCAGCAGGATGGTAGGTAACCATTAACTCACGTCCGTGGAATGGGTGAAATTTTTGTCTCATTTCTTTAAGAGTGGCTTCCTGATTGAGTAGAGTTGTAGCTGATACCTTACCAACACACAAAATGAGTTTCGGATTTACTAACTCTATTTGTTTCAATAAGAAAGGCAGACTCTTTTCGCGTTCTTCCGGTTTTGGATCGCGATTATTTGGTGGACGATGTTTAAGGATATTTGCGATATAAAGATCAGTTCTATTGAAGTTAATGGCCTTCATAATTTTATCAAGCAGTTGCCCCGCTGCGCCTACAAATGGCTCGCCTTGTTTGTCTTCATTTTCTCCGGGCGCTTCCCCGATAATCATTAAATCTGCATTGGGATTTCCAACTCCAAACACCAAATTCGTGTTATCAAGATCAGTTTTCAACACCTCAGCCCGTTCACAGAGTGCTTTTAGCTCATCTAAATTAGAACAAGCCTCAAGTTGTTTTTCGATTGTGCGTTCGTTTTCCGCCTGATACTCCTGTTTCGGCTCCGAAACTTCACTCTGTTCCTCTGATTCAATCAACGAAGCTTTAGCGTTCTTGATAACTTTGTCACTCTGTAACTCAGTTTCCCTGTCACTCTGTAACTTTGAATCTCTGTCACTCTGTAACTTTGAATCTCTGTCACTCTGTAACTTTGAATCTCTGTCACTTTGCCCCTTCTTAAAAACCTCAAAATCACCGTACATTTCCTGCTGTTGTTTCAGCAAACGAGCTACTTTTTCGAATATATGCTGTCCGTTATCGTCCGACATCAACCAAGAATCTCCTGAATGGTTTGTTCTTCTTTGATCAGATTATCGTCAAGTTTGCCAAAATGGAAACCATCTTTCGAGTAGCTATCAATTTGGACAGGTTGAATGGTATTTATGAGTCTTGGTGAGAAAGGAACAGCAACTCGAACGTAATTATCTGACCAACCGAACATAAACCCATCTTTGTTTTCTTCTTCAAAAAGGACGGGTCGAGTTTCACCTTCGAATCTGGAATCAAAATCGAAACGTTTTTTGGCGGATAATCGACGAAGACGATGTGTTCTTGATTTCCGTTCCTGTTTTGGAATCACCGGTTCGAGTGTTAGAGCATGAGTGTTAGGTCGCTCCGAATAAGTGAAAACGTGCAAATAGGAGACATCCAGCGAATCAATAAAATCGAAGGATTCTTGAAATAAAGCTTCGGTTTCTCCCGGGTGACCGGTAATTACATCTACGCCGATACATGCATCTGGCATTAAGCGCCTTATCAGTTCAACTCTAGCTTGATACAAATCACTTCGGTACCGCCGACGCATAATTTTGAGCATCTCATCCGATCCACTTTGTAAGGGGATGTGAAAGTGAGGTTGAAGCTTATCCGATTCCGAAGCAAGGTGTATGATATCATCGGTGAGCAAATTCGGTTCGATGGAGGACACTCTTAGGCGCTCAATTCCATCTACTTCATCCAAAGCTTTTAACAGCTGAAAAAAGTTTTCATCGGTTCCGTATCCAAAATCACCGGAATT
Source organism: Balneolaceae bacterium (assembly GCA_017640605.1). GTDB lineage: Bacteria > Bacteroidota > Rhodothermia > Balneolales > Balneolaceae > HXMU1420-13. Next base: position 23,322 of record JAEPQH010000028.1, read on the forward strand.
TACGCCGGTGATGATTATTTCCTTAAAGCCCTCATCCACCAAAGTTTGAGCATTTCTTACAACCGTAGCAATTTTAGGACTTCGACTGGCACCTCGGGCTAATGGGATAGTGCAAAACGAACATTTGTAATTACAGCCATCCTGAACTTTGAGGAAAGCACGGGTGCGATCATCCGAAGAAAACGCATTGTGGAAATCCACCGCTTCGTTTACATCAGTGTTGTGGATGATGGTTTTTTCCTGTTTTACAAATTCATCGAACAAATCGAGGAGATGGAATTTGTCTTTTGCACCCAAAACAACATCAACGCCATCAATTTCGGCGATTTCTTCGGGTTCCAGTTGAGCGTAACATCCAACTACAGCTACAAAGGCATCGGGGTTGCGGCGCAGTGCTTGTCGAACCGTTTTTCGGCAGGCGCTGTTAGCATCCATAGTTACCGAGCAGGTGTTTATTACGTAAATATCGGCGGGTTCGGTAAACTCAGCGAGTTCGTATCCATTGTTTTCGAAATCGCGCCTCATCGATGAGGTTTCAGAAAAGTTAAGTTTACAGCCCAGGGTTTCGAAGGCGACTCTTTTCATAGCTTCAAAGATAAGGAGAATTCAATTATCAATTAAGGATGATTCAATTAAGAATTACCAAGTTTTCTTTTCGATAAAACTGATGGGTTTGTATTGAAAAAATGGTTCAGCAACTGTGAATTAAGAATGATTCAATTAAGAATTGGCATATTACACTCAACATTCAACACTCAACACTCAACACTCAAAACTCAACACTAATTATCAATAAATTCCTCAGGCGGGGTTTCATCACGGAAAACTTGTGCAGCCTCTGCAAACTTAGAAGCTTCGCCCATCATTATAAGACGATCTCCGGGTTGGATAATGAAATTCCCTGCCGGATTGGCGATGTTTTTACCTGCTCGGCTGACCGTAAGAACAGTAATTTCAAATTGATTGCGAAGTTTCAAGTCTTGCAAACTTTTTCCATCAGCAAAGGAATTCTTTCGCACTGCAACCGCTCGTGTGTGCAAACCTTCTTCATCTAAGCCTTGCAGAACCATCAGATGCGCTTCACTGATGCTGCCTCGCATAATTTGGTAATCTTCTTTTCGGAGTTCTTCAATGTGTTGCTGAATTTCCAGTTCGGGAATGAAATAGGCATTCAATACCCATGAAAAGAGTCGGACTGTTGTTTCCATTTCTTCAGGAACTACGTGATCGGCACCAACTTCTTCTAAGGCGGCTGCGTCGTTCAGATATCTAGTACGAACAATTACTTGCAATGTAGGATTTAAATACTTCGCAAGCTTAATGATCACCGGAGATGATTCCGGTTCATTTATGGCGATCACCAGCATTTTAGCATTCATAATATTGGCATGCTCTAGAATCGGGCCACGAGTGGCATCCCCATAAACTGCTTTAATTCCATTGTTTCGCATTTCTTCCACCGATTTTGGATTCATTTCGATGACGATAAACGGAATACCTGTTTCTTTAAATACCCGAGCTAAATTTCTGCCTGCCGGACCGTATCCAATTAAAATAACGTGATCTTCAATTACCGACTTTGCCACATTCGGATCTTCTTTTACTTTTTTTCCGATGTGCTTAAGTGGGGTTTTGGCAAGTAGGTCGCCGATTGAAGTACTAATCTTAAGAAAGCCGGGAGTTAACAACATCAATAATACTGAAACAGCTATAAAAATTTGGGACCCCAACTCACCATAGCCGCCGGGTGTGAGACCGGCAGTACGACCTGCACGTTCCAAAACGAAAGAGAATTCACCAATTTGAGCAAGCACTAATCCTGTAGCTGCAGAAATTCTGATTGGATATCCTAAAACCAATAAACTGGAGGTAGCTAAGGTAAATTTGAGCAACAGAACGCCAACGGTAACACCCAATAATAACAATGGGTATTGAAGAATGAACTTTGGATCAAGCAACATACCAACCGAAACGAAAAATACGGCGTTAAAAATGGTTTTAAGAGGTAGTATTTCACTTAAAGCGTGATCACTGTAATGGCTTTCACTCACTACTAATCCTGCTAAGAATGCACCCAATGCTAAACTCACGTTAGCCATATTGGTAAGGGCAGCAATTCCAAAACAGATGGCAACTACGGTTAATAAGAATAATTCCTGTCGACGAGTATGTGCAACTTTATCAAGGATCCAGGGCACTACTTTACGTGCTAAAATCAGCACTATAATGATTAATAGAACAGCTTTACCAAGCACAAGAAGCACATCGAGTAAAGAATCGCCCTCTCCTGAAAAGACAGGGATAAGCAGTACCATCGCAATGATGGCTAAATCCTGAAAAATCAGTACGGCTAATGACAGTCGACCAACCGGAGTATCGGTTTTCCGTTGTTCACTCATTAAGCCCAGAATGATGGCTGTAGAACTTAATGCAACTAAACACCCGGTGTAAGTGGCAACTTTTAAATCGACCCCGAAATAAGATAAAATTCCAACTACAGCAACCACGCTAAGTAGTACTTGCAATCCGCCGCCTACAATAATTGCATTTTTGATACGCGCTAGTTTCTCTAAGCTAAATTCGATCCCGATTGAAAAAAGGAGAAGTATAATGCCAATTTCGGCCAACATATCTACCAGTTCCTGATCTTGAACTAACCCAAGTGTATTTGGTCCAATAATCACTCCTGCAATTAAGAATCCAGCAATAGGAACTAATCTAATTCTGTAGCTCAAATAGGCTATAAATACGCTGACTAAAAAGAGGGCTACGAGCTCATTCAAAAAGGGGAGTGAAACAGCTAGAAACATAGATTTTTTTGGATTTCAGAATCTCTAGGAATGCACAATGATAGGGTAACTGTGCATGAGTCTCAACGAGTTTATCGGGCGATTGCAAGGTATTTTAAAGTTAGATTAATCAATAAATACTCGTGATGCTTTTCTTGTGGCAATCGATTTTGTTCTATCGGTAATTAGCGCTGTTTCTTGGTATTGAATGGGTTGGTAAGCCGTCACCAACGAAGTTTTACTGCTGCGAGGAAAAGCCAGCTCAATTTTGACTTTCTCCTAAGAGTAACGCTTGTTATTTGCCAAAAAATTAAGATAAAGACTCTAAAATTGCTTTAGGACGCTTTTCTGCAATCTTCAAAAGAACTTTTGCTGGCCCCTGTGGCTTTCTTCTTCCTTGTTCCCAATTTCGAAGAGTACCTACACTGATTCCGAGCAATGAAGAGAATTCTTGTTGCGTCATTTCATACTTTTCCCTTATCGCTGTTACATCTGGTTCACTGATCACAGCGTACTTAGATGGTTTGCTTTTACCTTTACGAATGTCGCCTGCTTGTTTTACGCTTTTTACTAATTCGCTAAAAAGTTCATTATTCATTTTAACTGTTCCTCAACAAGTTGTTTTAATTGCTTCAATTGATTAGAAGTAAGATCGTCTGATTTGTTTTTTGGGTATGCGTAGAGCATATAAATTTGCTCATCATCAGTGAAATAATAGTAAATCACCCGTATGCCACCTCTATTTCCACGACCTGACCCAGACCATCTCAGTTTGCGTATCCCACCACTTCCTTTGATAATCTCACCAGATTCAGGGCGGATTGACAGCTGCAATTGAAGCAAATGGTACTGCGTATCTGAAATAAGCTTTTGATCAGCTTTGTAAAAATGGGTGTCTCAAAGAACTCCATCGATAACGGTTATTAATAAAGAAAAGTACGTCAATGACGTACTAACTGCAATTATGTGTGACGTGCGACTTTAAATAAAGCTTTACCAAAGGAGCAGGTAAATAACGCCTTCGCATTTAAGCAGCCACGCCAGGTCAAAGATTAGTTTAGATTTATGAGCACGAATATAACTAAGAATGGGGTAGAAGCAAGGAAAGCGTAGTCCAACTTGTATCGGTCTATACTGTATGATTGTACGGTTTCGGTGAAGGTCGGAATCAGTATCCAGAGAAGGGTTCATTGCCGAATGACCATCATTTACCACTTTTTTTTAACGGCGGATACACCGTACTGGAAGAAGTACATCCATGAAGGACGAAAACCACTACATTCTTGACTTTCTCCTAAGAGTAACGCTTGTTGTTTGCCAAAATGTTAATATAAAGACTCTAAAATTGCTTTAGGACGCTTTTCTGCAATCTTCAAAAGAACTTTAGCTGGCCCCTGTGGCTTTCTTCTTCCTTGTTCCCAATTTCGAAGAGTACCTACACTAATTCCAAGCAGTGAAGAGAATTCTTGTTGCGTCATGTCATACTTTTCCCTTATCGCTGTTACATCTGGTTCACTGATCACAGCGTGCCTAGATGGTTTGCGTTTACCTTTACGAATGTCGCCTGCTTGTTTTACGCTTTTTACTAATTCGCTAAAAAGTTCATTATTCATTTTAACTGTTCCTCAACAAGTTGTTTTAATTGCTTCAATTGATCTGTAGTAAGATCGTCTGATTTGTTTTTAGGGTATGCGTAGAGCATATAAATTTGCTCATCATCAGTGAAATAATAGTAAATCACTCGTATACCACCTCTTTTTCCACGACCTGACCCAGACCATCTCAGTTTGCGTATCCCACCACTCCCTTTGATAATCTCACCAGATTCTGGGCGGATTGAAAGCTGTAATTGAAGCAAATGGTACTGCGTATCTGAAATAAGCTTTTGGATCAGTTTTGTAAAAATGGGTGTCTCAAAGAACTCCATCGATAACGGTTATTACTAAAGAAAAGTACGTCATTGACGTACTAATTACAACTTTCGATGACTAGCGACTTTAAATAAAACCCAAACGAAAGGAGCAGGCAAATAACGCCTTCGCATTTTAGCGACCACGTCGGATCAATATTAATTAAGATTTAAGGGCTTGAACATAACTAAGAATAGGATAGAAGCAAGGAAAGTTCAGTTCGACTTGAATCAGGTTAGAGAAGATAACCTTTCCGAATGACCATCATTTACCACTTTTTTTAACGGTGGATACGCCGTACTGGAAGAGGTGCATCTATGAAGAACGAAAACCACTACATTCTTGACTTTCTCCTAAGAGTAACGCTTGTTAGGCGTATGATAGTTTAAAACCAATGTTTATTCATCTTTTTTAAGAATTTCTTTTCAATCGGATAACCAGATTTATCTCCGATTACAGAATCAATTCCACATTTAGGACATAATGCTGTTTGACCAGAATCTTCAATTTCTGCACTATCTTTTTTTTCGTCGATCCAATCTTCGATTTCATTTGGAGAATAAACAGCAAGACAATAAAAGCACCCACATAAACTACTCTTTAGTATTTGTTCTCGATGGTGAGAGGAGTAAATATGTGCTCTTATGTAATCTCTCATTTTAATACGCCTAACGACCCGGCGTTTAAGCGGCGCAGGTCTTCGTTTTTAGTTGAAGTAACAGATTAATTTCTTTGCCCACAAGCTTGCCAGCGAACCCTACCTGCGTCCGACTCATATCTTGAATAGTAGTTATTTTGGAGGTAAATAAACACAGTCCTTCGGGCCGGTAGCACGCGCTGTCCGCTTGGTGCACACTTCGGTGATGCTGATTTCAAGGATTCCCCGGCCCGAAGGATGCTTTACAGCCCCAA
>JAEPQH010000025.1 GCA_017640605.1 Balneolaceae bacterium
GCCAGACAGGCAGTGAAAGCTGCCATCAAACTTTATAATGAAGAACGCCCACACCTGAGTCTGAACTATCAGTTTCCAGACCAAGTGCATCGGGCAGCTTAACAAAACAAAAACTGTAAACCTATTCTAGGACTAGACCATGAATTTCGAAATGAGGGAAGTCGTTCGTCGTTCGTCTTTGGTCGTTAATGAAATCCTCCGCAACACATATCGCTGATCGAATTCGACTGATGATTTCCACCAAGCAATTTCAGGTGGGAGAGGTGTTGCCGTCAACGCGTGAATTGGGGCAACAGCTGGAAGCGAGCTTTCACACGGTAAGGAAAGCGTATCATATTCTGGCAGATGAAGGGCTGATTACCGGAGAACGTGGTCGGGGGTTTGTAGTAAATCGGCAGACCTCGTTGATGGATAAAGAAAAGCGCCTGGAAATTGGGGGCGAAAAAGTACAGGCTCTCATCGAGCAATTGGTGGGTTATGGACTGGACGATAACGAGATTGAATTGCTGTTTCAGGAGCAATTGGATTACATGGATTGGCCGGATAGAATCCAAACGTGTGCCAGTGTGGGCGAAAACAACGAGCTTGGTGGTATGCTCGCGAGTGCCATCAAAAAACAGGTGGGCGTAAAAAGTCGGGTAATCGACATCAACCAATATGAAAGTGCTGCAAAATTCGATGCACTATTTGTGCCGGTTCGGTTTATGCATCAATTCCGGAGTTTGAGCGACTCAATCATGATTATCCCTATCATTTATGGCTATGATCCGGATGTGCTGCTTTCAGTGGTTGATCAGTTTGGTATCCAAACCATCGGCTTGGTAACTTCCGAAGAGGATTCCATAGCACGAATTATCGCAGAACTAAAACCGACGATTCCCTTCGAAGGCTCCTTTGTGGCAGGAAGTATTTATGGGAAGTCGTTACCTTTGTTTGTTCGAGATACCGATTTGATTTTGTATACCCCCGATAGCGCTCGATTGGTGGAGCAAAAAGTACCGGAAAAGAAGCGTATTAAACTCGAATACAAGCTTTCCGATCGATCCGCAGAAATGATCCGCTCGGAGCTTTGGGAACAATAAATTTACAATTAAGAATTAAGAATGACTCAATTAAGAAAATGAATAAGTTCATTCTTAATTGATAATTGAAGCATTGAAAATTGAATACTAAGAAGACTATTCAACAGGCGATAGAAGCCATCGGTAAAGAAATTGAGGCCGTGAGAGAAACTCCCTCCACCGATGTATTAACCCAGGGGATCAAAGAGAAAAAATCGGGTCAGTTTGTGTATGTGTTTGAATGCAATAATCAGGGATTGCGATTCGCGGAAGAAGTAAAGGCCACCATCGGAACCGAAAAACCGGTAAAAGTGGAAGTGCTTGATCTGAAAGACAGCAAAGTTTGGCTGGAGTTTGATAAAGATCAGGGCAAGGTGATCAACGAGGTATATCTGGAATGGGAAAATGATTTCGTACTTCGCCGGACTGAAGATCACTTGCAAACGCTCAAAGAAAAGTGGAAGGAAATTCCACAATTGGAAGTGCTCCTTCAGCCTAAAAAACGGTTCAGTAAAACAGAACCCGAGGTAGATGTACTCAAAGACGAGCTGAGAAATGATTCGCAGTTGGATGCCATTAAAAAAGCGTTGAATAATAACGTGACCTATATCTGGGGACCTCCGGGAACAGGAAAAACCGCGACCACCGGGTACATTATCGCAAATTTTCTGAGATTGAAAAAGCGAGTGCTTTTTGTCTCGAATACCAATCGCGCTGTGGATGTTGGACTTCTAAGTGTGATGGATGCACTGTATGAAATTCAGCCCAATTTCGATCTGCAAAACAGCACTCGATTTGGGGAAGCTTGGTTAGATGATGAACGTCTGGATGAAGTTTTGTTCGAACATCAGGTGAAAGCAAAGCTGGATGGACGTAAAGCGGATGCGGTGGAAATGAGTCAGCTACTGGATAACTTCAGGGCGCTGCAGGATCAAATCGACGAGATGATGGAGAACGACGAAGAAGTTCCCCAGGCTTTGGATATGCAAGCGCAATTGATTGGTGAAAAAGTAGATCGAATGGGTGGGCCGCTTGAGCTTGAAGAGAAAATTGAGAAACTGCTGAATTTGAACGAGCGCTACGAGTTGAAAAAAAAGCAATTGGTAGCTACCACCATGGCTAAAGTGTGCACCAGCGAGTTGTTCTACAATATTAGTTACGATGCTGTAGTGGTGGATGAAGCCTCAATGGCATCGCTACCTTTTTTGCTATTGATGGCGGCCAAAGCCAAAGAGCATATCGTGATTACCGGTGACCCTATGCAATTACCGCCCATTTCCATTACTGACGATCGGGAAGCTTCGGCTTTTTTAGAGAAAGATATTTTCACATACGTTTCTGAAGCTGAAACCACTGAAGATTTATTCTTCTGGCATGATCGAAATCCTGATTTCACCTGCTTTTTTGATACTCAATACCGGTTGAATTCTGACCTTGCAGGAGTGATAAGTTCCGTTTTTTATGATGGTCGGCTAAAAACAGGGAAGAAGCCAAAAGCCGGAAATCAGAAGAAATCAAAAGTATCTGTGGCATTGGTCGATTCCAGTAAATACGGCCCGCATATCAAACAAGAATCCAGCGAACGAGGGTTTAAGCCAAAGAACGAAGTACATCTTCGATTGATCGAGGAAAGCCTAAAGAAACTCAAATTAAAGCATCCCGCTGATCATATTGGGATCATTGTTCCATTTCGGAGTTCAGTGTACCAAGTTCGAAATCATTTGCGGGAAAAAGGACATCGAGGGATTGAAGTAGGCACAATCCACACCTTTCAAGGGCGTGAAAAGCCGGTTATTATCTTTGATACCGTGATGAGTGGCGAAGTGCAGTACGGGCAACAACGTCATTACTCTGTACGTCCTTTCGATGAAACTAAAAACGGGATGAGTGTGCCGCGATTACTCAACGTAGCTTTTTCTCGCTCCAAAGAGTTATTGGTTGTACTGGCTGATATGAATCATATCGAAAGAGTGTATGGCAACAAATTTTTGGGTAGGTTATTATCAGCTCTAAAAGAAATTTCGATGTAATTAGATTTTTTGTTGAATTCCAATCGAAATGGTTCTTATATTTAAAGCCGTTTCGAAAACGAAGCTTATTTATTGAAAGCGAGAATAGCTCAGTTGGTAGAGCACAACCTTGCCAAGGTTGGGGTCGCGAGTTCGAGTCTCGTTTCTCGCTCTTTAGAAGCCTCTTGGATTAATTTCTGAGAGGCTTTTTTATTGGAAAGGGTTAACCAAGGTTGTTATTGTCACGCAGTGGCGTGACGTCTCGTTTCTCGCTTATAGTTCTAAAAATTAATGAGAAGTGGCAAAGGATAGTTTACGATTTACAGAGATCTCTTTTCACATTTCATCAATCCGAATACATCGGAGCACTTTCGAAAACTTCCATCGGTAAGCTTAAAAAACTGGTCACCCCATCAACATGGTAGAGGTTAATGAAACTCTCCACTTCTTTGATAGTGATACTCAATACTTTTAACCGATATACCAGCGATCCGGGAATATCGTAACCTCTCATTTGTAGGTATTGGCCATGCGTATTTAGCTGGCTCCATTCAGACTTTAGCTGAATATAAAACCACATCAGCACAAGTTGAAATTCTTCCTCCTGATACATGCTGCTGGTGGATAAAAACATGTCTACTTTTCGGCGAATCCATCGGTGAATTCGAAAGCGTTCGTCTTTATTACTTATTCTGGTTAGCACTTCATCATAACTGGTAGTTTTTAGATTGGAAATGCACTCGTCAATAACCTCTTTGGTAAGTATTTTCATCGCATTGTCTCTCTTTCTCTCTTGATAATCTCTCTGTACGAAGTACTTTTTAAGATTATCGGCAAATCAGTAAATCGCATAACACTAAAACTTAAGAATTATTAGAAAATTTTAATTCACTTAAGTTTCATTAAGAAATGGACATAGGGCAATGGTGAGTTAATCGGAAACTTTATCCGGAAAAAATAGAATGATTTTTGTGCCCTTTTTGGGTTCACTTTCAATATTGATATACCCGTTGTGCAGATGCATTAATTCGATGCACAAATTAAACCCAATCCCGGTTCCACGTTCTTCAGCAGTTCCTTTTTTTGATGCATAAGAGCTGATGTCTTGAAGCGCCCGAAGTGTGTCTTTATCCATTCCCACTCCATTGTCTTTTATGGTGATAAAGCATCCAAGTGCATCGGAATGAGAGGAAATAGTGATTTCGCCGCCGGGGTTTGTAAACTTTATTGCATTGGTAACCAGGTTTCTGAGTATGGTTTGCAAAGCATTTTGATCGGCAAAAATTTCGGGTGCAGTAAGTGGCCCAATATTAAAGGCTATATTTTTTGAGGTAAGCTTGAACTCTACTAAATCTTTTAGACTAAGCAAAAAGGGCTCAATACGAATGGGACGTACTGTAAGAGTTATATTGTTTTCCTGAGATCGGCTCCATTCTAACAAATTGTTCACCAGAAATGAAGTTTGCTCAACGGTGGTGCTTAATAGCCCTGCATAGTCCTTTAAATCCTCATTTTTCGATTGATCCACTTCATCTTTTATCAATACCGAGAGGCTGGTTAAGCTCATAAGTGGAGAACGTAAATCGTGCCCGATAATAGATAGTAATTTACCTTTGGTGTTATTGCTTTTGCTTAAAAGCTGAGACTGATTTTCAAGCTCATTGTTTACGCGTTCTTGTTCGGTTAAAAAGGATTCAATTTGTGTGATAAAAGCATAAATGATGAGCACATATATCGAAAAAACGATGGCTATTGTTATAAACGATTCTTGCAGAAATTCGTGTGATGAAAGTATCGTGATTAAAACGAACTGAACTCCAAATAGCAGGGCGCTATACATGAGTTGACGCGTGCCAAATAGTAATGCAAGCACCGCCATGGTAGCCCAGTAAAACAATGCGTTACGTAAAAAAAGGAGAATGAAATTGTCAAGAGTTAGTGCTAAAAATGGTAGTACTAGTAAATTCAGAAAAAGAGTAAGCGTCAGAATCTTAAGTAATTCCCAATTGTGCTTTTTTGTAATCAGAAAATAAATGAGCGCTGTAAAACTTATTCCAGCGCACACAGAATGCATCATTACAATTGCACTAGTGAATTCTACCAAAAAAAGATCAAGAACATAGCCCACACCCGAAATCAAACCGAATAGTACAATTACCCATTGGTTTGCAATAAATTCCTGATAGGTATTAAATAATTTCATTCTACGATTTGTTTAGGCTTTGCCAAGTGTAATACTAATGCTTAACAGAAATGACAACCAAATTCGTATTATTCTGTTCCGCTATTTTCATTCTCAAAACTAATTTATTTAATTCGGGAATGCGTTTAATTTCGGATAAGTTATCGGTAGTAACTAACAATAAATAAATCTAATTATGCCAGATAGAAAAGCAGAAGCCATGTGGAATGGCGATTTAAAAAGTGGAAATGGAAATCTGAAACTTGGAAGTGGTATGTTCGAAGGTGCGTATTCCTTTGTCTCAAGGTTTGAAGATGGAGAAGGTACCAATCCTGAAGAATTAATTGCGGCTGCACATGCCGGTTGCTACTCAATGGCATTATCAAACGAACTTGCAAAGGCAGGTCATGATACCAAGAGCGTAGATACAAAAGCTACTATTACATTGGAAATGATTGATGGTGCTCCAACCATCTCAAAAATAAAATTGAATGCTACAGCTACAGTTCCGGGTCTCGATAACGATGAATTCCAGAAAATCGCTGAAGCAACCAAAGATGCCTGCCCGGTTTCCCGAGTGTTAAATGCTCAGATTATTTTGGAAGCCGAATTGGCCTGATTTTTCTCTAACAATCTTCAAAAGCTTGCTAGTTAAATAGCAGGCTTTTTTTATGTGAATCTGCCGATTAAAACTGAAGTCATGTTATTGGGAACTAACCGACTTCTAATGCACACTTCCCGATTGGTTTTATTATCTTTTGTTTTTGCATCAAAAAAATGAGTTCGAGGCCCTTAAATGAGCGACAAACCCCGCGAGTATTGTGGAGTATTTGGAGTATTTGATCACCCTGAAGCCGCATTGCTAACCTATTACGGCTTACACGCCCTTCAACACCGAGGGCAAGAATCTGCCGGCATTGTTACCTCTTATTTCGATGAAGAGAAAAACCGCAACGTAATGCCAACGTACAAAGACTTTGGCCTGGTACTAAGCGTGTTTGACAAGCCGAAGATCTTCAAGAAAATATTGAAAGGGGATTCCGCTATCGGTCACAACCGATATTCAACTTCAGGATCGTCGAAAAATCCGGCCAATATTCAGCCATTCAGAGTGCATTATCGCACGGGGAATATTGCAATCGGGCACAACGGGAATCTCTCGAACGCGAAACAAATCAGAAAGCGATTTAGAGAAGAAGGAGTATTGTTCCAAAGCACTTCTGATACGGAATTGATTTTACACCTAATCGCGCAGAGCAAAGAGGAAGATCAGTTGCAACAAATTATGGATGCACTTTCACAAATTGAAGGAGCTTACTGTTTGGTGATGCTTACCGATGACAAATTGATTGCCGTTCGCGATCCTAATGGTTTTAGACCACTTGCTCTGGGTAAAGTTGATGGTAAATTTTGTGTAGCCAGCGAAACGTGCGCATTTGATATTATCGATGCGGAATATATCCGCGATATTGAGCCGGGCGAGGTTATTGTAATCGATCGGGAAGCCTCAGAAAACGATTCGCCAAAATCGTATTACCTCGAAGCTAAAACAGGAACAGGCACTAGCCAATGTATTTTTGAGTACGTCTATTTTTCACGCCCAGATAGCATGGTATTTGGCGAAATGGTGGATAAGATCAGACGAAATTTGGGAAAAGCACTTGCAAAAGAGCATCCTATCAGTGAAGTGGTAAAGCATTCCTCATCCGATAAAAAGCCTGTGGTAATCTCTGTTCCCGATTCCAGCAATACAGCCGCACTTGGTTATGCAAGTGAAAATCAGAAGCAGGGACAAGATTGTAAATACGATATTGGACTTATCAGAAATCATTATGTAGGTCGGACTTTTATATCACCGGGACAGAAATCCCGTGAGCAAAAAGTTCGTACTAAGTTTAATCCTGTTCGGGGCGTGATCGAAGGGAGATCGGTAATCATTGTAGACGATTCCATTGTTCGTGGTACAACCTCTCAACTTTTGGTGGATATGATTAGAGCTTGTAACCCCAGCGAGATTCACTTTTTAGTGAGTTCACCTCCAATTATTAGTCCATGTTACTATGGGATGGATTTTCCAAGCCCAGAGGAGCTAATTGCAAATCGATTCGACCGTGATATTGAGAAAATGGCAAAAGAAATTGGCGTAGATAGTTTGCGCTATTTGTCGCCTGATGGGCTGGTAAATGCGGTTAAGGCTGCAAACCCTTCTGGCTACGATTATTGCACTGCGTGTTTTACATCAGAATATCCGGTTCCTGTAAATTTTGGTGTAGAAAAAGAAGAAAACGAGTTGGTTTAATGTACAACGGCCCTGCCAAATTTATTACTAGTGCCCCTCGCTTAGAAGATTGTCCACCCGCTACATTACCGGAAGTTTGTTTTGCCGGTAGATCAAATGTTGGGAAGTCATCGCTGATTAATGCACTGACCAATAAAAAGCGATTGGCCCGCACATCAAACGTGCCGGGTAAAACCCAGCAAATGAACTATTATAACATTACTGATACCTGTTATTTTGTTGATTTACCGGGTTACGGATACGCAAAAGTGCCCATGAAAGAACGAGAGCGATGGGGAAGAAACATCCGCGAATATCTCGAAAACCGAGAGACCCTACGGTTAATTTTGCATGTAATTGATGCCCGACATTCCCCAACCGAACTAGATCAGGATTTTTTTTATTGGATGGCATCGAACCAAATGCCCTTTTGCGTATTAATGTCGAAAGCAGATAAACTTTCGAACAACAAAAGAGCTAAATCAAAGGCCACATTGAAAAAAGTATTAGCCGAAATGAATATCGAAGTACCCATATTGTTGTATTCATCCGACAGTAAGCTTGGTATTGAAGCCGTTCAAAAGCTAATTGAAGAATTTGTTATCACATAATTACTAATCACAAAACTCACACTCACTCACACTCATGTCTTTTAAAGTTTTATTGTTAGATAGCGTTGATCCGGTTTGTGCCGAGGTCTTCAAAAAACGTGGAATCGAAGCCGATCAACCTGGAAAGTTAACCGAAGAAGAACTTTTCGCCCGCATCGGTGAATACGATGGAATGGTAGTACGAAGTGCTACTAAAGTAACTGCAGAGCTATTATCGCATGCAAAAAAAATGAAAGTTGTGGGCAGGGCCGGTGTGGGAGTCGATAATGTAGACATCCCATCTGCAACGGCTAAAGGCGTGTTGGTTATGAACACCCCAGATGGGAATACGATATCTACCGCAGAGCATACCTGTGGATTAATTATCGCGCTATCGCGAAATATTCCTAAATCGGTTGCTAAGGTTAAAAGTGGTGGCTGGGATCGCAAAGCCTACATGGGAACCGAAGTGCACGGCAAAACTTTAGGCATTGTGGGCTTAGGTAAAATTGGTACCGAAGTTGCAAAACGCATGAAAGCTTTTGGAATGGAAGTACAGGCGTATGACCCATTCTCGACTGAAGAACATGCCAAAGAAGTAGGTGTGAAGTTAGTAGAATTGGATGAGCTACTTGGCACTTCCGATTACATGAGTGTTCACACTCCGCTTACTGAAAAAACGAAAGGATTGGTTTCTCTCAAGAATGCCGATAAGCTGAAAAAAGGAATTCGTTTGGTAAATTGTGCGCGAGGTGGAATTTATACTGAAACAGATCTACCGGCATTAATCGATCAGGGAATTGTGGCAGAAGTGGCACTTGATGTATATAGCACCGAACCGCCCACTGAAGAGATTTACGAAGTGCTGAAGCACGAAGAGATTATTTGTACACCACATCTGGGAGCCTCTACCGAAGAAGCGCAGGAAAAAGTAGCCGAGCAAATTGCCGAGCAAATGGCCGATGCACTCGAAAACAAGAATTATAAAGGTAGCTTGAATGGGAAATCCATTTCATTGCTTACTAATCAAGAGGTTCAGCCCTATTTGCAGCTGGCTGAAAAGCTGGGTCAGCTTGCAGTGCAAATTAGCCCGGATCATGCGAATAGTTTCGAGTTTGAATATGCGGGAGACAGTGCCAAATTTGCCGATGTACTAACTGATGGAATTATTAAGGGGATGCTCTCTCAATACGTAGATGAATCCGTGAACCTGATTAATGCCCGTGTTTATGCTGATCAACGTGGATTTACGATCAAAGAGACAACCACCAGCAAGGCGAAGCTGTACAACGATTTAGTAACCATTCGTTTGCCAAAAGGTGCGGAATACAGTTCTATTTCGGCAGTGGTATTTGGTGATGGAGATTACCGAATTGTTGAAATCGATAATTATGGAATCGAACTCCGCTTAGAAGGTGATATGATTCTGTATCAAAACGAAGATAAACCGGGAATGCTTGCCTCTGTAAGTGGTGCTCTCGCCGAGATGAATATCAATATTGGTGGATTAAGTCTTGGCCGAAGTGGCAAAGGATCGCGTGCAATTACAGCTTTTTCTGTTGATAAACATCTGGACGAAAAAGAGCTTGCTAAAGTATCGGCTCTCGAAGGCATTGAGCATCTCCGCTACGTTTCTCTAACATAATAATTGAAGCAAAAAAAGATGATGGACGAATGATGGGTTTCTCACCGATCATTCGTTTACATCAAACTTTTAGCTAATCGAAGTCGCCACCATCGAGTCGTTCTATCAATCGAGATTCGTTTAATCGCTTAAAGCCACTCAGTTTTTCTTGATTGAGGGAAGCAATCGTCATTTCTCTTTTGCCAAGCGCTCCTTTTGCCCGGGCAATGTTCCAACCCGCTTTCGCTAAAGCTGCCCTGGCTTTTGATGCCGCACAATAGGTGCTTAATACGGAGTTTATATTCGCCATTGCTTTGAGCTTTTTAAAGGTTTCCGCGGTCCACAACTCATCGTTCACTTCAGGTGAAAAAGGATCATGGAAGAAAAAGTCGATCTTATTTTCCGGAGCCGATAACTCATCAAACAATCCATAAAACAAATGTAATTCAATAGTAGGATGAGTGTTTATCGAAAATGTATTCCAGCCTTTTTGTAGCGAAGAAAACAGCGTTTTTAAAAAAGGTTTATAGACATCATCTTCCAGAATTTCTTCGTAATTGATGGCGTCAATCGTTTCAGTGGTAACAGGGAATGCCTCCACCGAATAAAAATGAATGGGTATGTTAACATTCAATTTCGAGCAGTAATCAAGCAGCAACAAAAAGTTCAATCCGGTTCCAAATCCCATTTCAAAAATGGAAAGTTGAGCATCGGCCATTTGTAATTGATCGACGAGTCCGGGGGTCTCAAAAAATACATGACGGCTTTCGGAAACTGCACCGTTTGGATTGTGATAATATTGTTCAAATACATCAGAATAGAGTGTAGAAGAACCATCTTTTGTAATGTGATGTTTTATTGAGCTCATAAGAAATACCTGCTACATAAGTAGCAAATTAAGCCGTATCATCGAGCAAAACCACATACTTTATGCATTTGAAAAAAGAACTGCTTGAGCTTACCGGGAAATACGTACCCTACATGATTGAAACCCGACGGTATTTACATCAGCACCCAGAAGTAAGTTATAAAGAATTTGAGACTACGAAATTCATTAAAGCGGAATTAGATAAACTGGAAATCTCATACGATTCTCCGTTAGAAACCGGTTGTGTTGGAATTATTGAAGGAGCAATTGAATCTGAAAAGGTGATCGCTCTTCGCGCTGATATCGATGCACTTGCCATGAGTGAGGAAGGAGACGCGAAATCCACTTTTTTTTCTAAAAATGAAGGAGCCGCTCACTGTTGCGGTCATGATGCGCATACTGCAAATTTATTGGGTGTGGCGAAGATTCTATCCGAATTAAAAGAGCATATATCCGGAAAGGTTTTGTTGATATTTCAGCCGGGTGAAGAGAAGCTGCCGGGTGGTGGACGATTACTATGTGAAACGGAATATCTGCAAAAACATAATGTTAATGCCATTTATGGTTTGCACACTGATCCCTCGCAATCTCCCGGAAAAATTGCCACTAAATCCGGTCCATTGATGGGAAGTCCCGACGAGTTTGAAGTGGAAATCTTTGGTAAAGGTGGACACGCCGCCCGTCCGCATGAGGCAATCGATCCTATCGTGATGGCATCTCAATTTATTACTTCAGCACAAACTATTGTTAGCCGTTCTGTTGATCCTACCGATGCTGCTGTTGTAACCATCGGGAAGATTGAGGGAGGAACGGCTCATAACATCATTCCGGAATCAGTTCGGATGTTGGGAACGGTTCGAACCCTATCAAAATCTACTGCAGATACTATAGCCGAACGATTGGAAGCAATCTTGAAAGGAATCTGTGAAGGTGCTGGTGGAAGCTACTCGTTTACCTTTAACAGAGGTTATCCTGTAGTTAATAATACCGTTGAGGAAACAGCACAAATTTTAACTTCGATGAAAGCATTATTTGGAGAAGAATCAGCAACTGAGCTCGAGAAGCCGATTATGGCCGGAGAGGATTTTGCTTTTTATCAGGAGCATTTTCCCGGCGCTTTTTTCTTTGCAGGAAGCGGTGCTCCCGAAAGCGACTCACAGTATGTATGGCATCATCCAAAGTACAATGTAGACGACCGTTTTTTCGAGTATGCAGCGCCATTAATGGCATCGCTCGTAGTTGATAAAAAATGAAAAGGGCTAGACAGTCATATTGGGAAGACGAGCTCTATAGCCAACAGTGCGATGTGCTGATTGTTGGCGCAGGGTTAACCGGGCTTTCTACCGCATTATTTTCAAAAAGAATGAATCCGAAGGCTCGAGTGGTAGTACTGGAGCGTGGCGTTTATCCTATCGGGGCGAGTACCAGAAACGCAGGATTTGCTTGCATCGGAAGTATAACGGAACACTTGGCGGATTTGGAATTGGATTCAGAAAATCAGCTAAAAAAACGAATTAAAGCTCGATTCAATGGACTTCATTTACTCAGAACAACACTTGGTGATCAGAATATCGATTATGATGATTGCGGAGGATGGGAAATTTTTACAGACCACACTGAATTTGAAAAAGCTTCACATCAAGTAGAACGGTTTAATAACTGGATGGAGCAATTGATTGGCGAAAAAGAGGTATATCAGGTTGGAAAGTTTGAGGGATATCCTGCCATTTTCAATTGGGTGGAAGGAGCTCTTCATCCCGGGAAGATGATGAAAACGCTCATCGAGCTAAATGTGAAGGAAGGAGTAGAGTTAAGATGGCAAACTGCTGTAAAACACATTGATGTCGAAAAAGGGAGTGTGATTGGAGAGAATGGCGAGCAATGGTTTAGCGAAACTTTAGTGTTAGCAACGAATGCATTTACCAATCATTTATCGCAGAAAAAGGAAATCAAACCCGGTCGCGGATTCGTATTTGTTACCAGTCCATTAAAAGAATTGTCATGGAAAGGCACTTTTCATTACGATAAAGGTTATGTGTACTTCCGGAATCTTGGGGAAGATCGGTTGTTAATCGGGGGTGGAAGAAATGTTGATTATGATGCAGAAACGACCGATGAGTTTGGGATAAATGAGGCGATAAAAAAGTATTTGATCAACTATGTGAATGATGTCCTTACGTTACCCAAGGGTTGGAAAATTGATCGCGAATGGAGTGGGATTATGGGATTTACAGCCTCAAAATCTCCATCATTGGAAAAAATTGGAGCAAAAACATGGCAAGTTGCCGGATTAAGCGGAATGGGTGTGGCTTTGGGAATGGCGCTGGGAAAATCTGCCGCTGAGAGACTATAATTCTAGTAGTTAATTAATCAGTAGCAATAAATTTATCACCGGCTAACCGGATTGGTGATTTTTTCCTAAATCCATAAACTCTTCATAAAGTACCACGAGTTCGTTAAGCATCATAGATGTAGCACCCCAAAGTGGAACCGAATGTACATCCCAAAATGGAACCACATATTTGGTTTCGCGCAACGACCATAATTCCTGCTTCAGAAACTCTTCGCCTGATAGTTTTGAGATTGGGACGCTAAAAATTTCATCTACCTCATTGGGGTTTGCGCAGAACTCCTGTTCCTGATGAATAAAGCCAACTACGGGAGTCACCATGTTGTTCGAACGATCCACATAAAGTGTTGAAAGATGCCCAACCACTTCTACATTAACCTCAATGATTCCCGTTTCTTCATGGGCTTCTCTCAATGCAGTTTCTTCGATGGATTCATCGCCTTCACGCCCACCACCCGGAAAGCTGATTTGTCCACCATGTTTAATCCCTTGAGTTCGTAAGGTCAGCAAAACCTCAGGTTCTTCGGTGTAGGTTAAGATGGGTACCAGCACACTACTGTTGCGATAACTGTCGTCTTCGGGCGAAAAACTTTTAAAAGTTGGATTTTTATACGACTCAGGAAAAGGACGCATCACATTTTGAGCTTCCTCTCCCGGTAAAGTTTTTGTAAGCCGACGTGTCAAGAATTCCTGGAAGATTTTGCTCATCCTCGAATATAATTTGATTTAAACCAACAAACATCCCATAAACCAAGGCCATTCCTTTTAATCGAGTGATAGGCTGTGTACCTTTGGAGCCACAAAAAAATCCTGTTTATTGAATGAAAAAATACGATGTATACGGCATTGGTAATGCCTTAGTAGATTTAGAAGCAAAAGTTTCTGACGAGTTTATTCAGAAATTCGAAGTGCCCAAAGGGTTAATGACATTAGTAGATGATGCGCATCAGCGAAAACTGATTGATGCCATGGAAAACAAAGAGGTGAAGAAAAAATCCGGCGGTTCTGCCGGTAACACTGTAATTGCCGTAAGTCAGTTTGGGGGACAAGCATTTTATTCGTGTAAAATTTCGAACGATGAGTATGGCGATATCTTCAACAAAGATTTAAAAGATCTGGGGATTGCATCGAACCTCGATAAAATTGAGCGTGGCGACGGTCCAACCGGTCGGTGTTTAGTAATGATAACCGACGATGCCGACAGAACCATGAATACCTTTTTGGGTGTTTCGGTAGATTTATCGAAAAGTGAGGTAGATGAAGATGCTATCAGAGCTTCAGAATATGTGTATCTGGAAGGATATCCGGTAACTTCCGACTCGGCATTTGAAGCACTCAAATACACTAAAAAAATAGCCGAAGAAGCGGGTGTGAAAACTTCGCTTACACTTTCAGATCCATCAATTGTAAAGGCATTTAAGGGTCGTTTTGTAGAACTGATAGGTGCATCTGTTGACTTATTATTTTGCAACGAAGACGAAGCGTTGGAGTTTACCAATACCGAAAACTTGATGGATGCTCGGGAAGCTCTAAAAAAAGACGCTAAACGTTTTGTAATTACACAAGGTGCAAACGGAGCCATGATTTTTGATGGCGATACCTTTATTGACATCGAACCCTATCCCGTAGAGGCTGTTGATACCAATGGAGCCGGTGATATGTTTGCCGGTGCATTTTTGTATGGTATTACGAATGGACTCGGTTTTGCCGGTGCAGGAAAACTGGCAAGTTTAGCGTCGTCGCGAATTGTAGCTCAATACGGACCAAGATTAGCAAAAGCGGAAGCTATCGAAATCAAAAAGAGGTTCCATTAATGACTGGCGTTGAACTATTGGGCTGGCTCGGCTTCGGGTTACTTATCACAGCATGGATTCCTCAAACTTGGGATACGATTAAGGCTGGTAGAACCGACATGAATCTGGTATTCATATTGTTATACGTCACTTCAAGCTTGTTACTTACCATTTATTCGGTACTTACAGTTGATTACGTATTTATTGCGCTTAACGCACTTCTTACAGTGGGCAGTGGTATTAATTTATTTTATAAGCTAAAACCACGAAAAGTAAATGGATAAGTTAGTTCTTGCTTCTCGTAATCATAATAAAATTAAGGAAATGGAAGAGTTGCTTCAGCCACTAGGTATAGAAGTTTGCTCAGCCTTGGATTTTCCTGAATTAGAAGAAGTGGAAGAAGATCAGCCTACTCTGGAAGGGAATGCGCTCAAGAAAGCCGAATATGTGCACTCGGTTACCGGCTTACCTTCATTATCGGATGATACAGGCTTGGAGGTTGACGCTTTAGCTGGAGCACCCGGCGTTTATTCTGCGCGTTATGCAGGTGAAGAGGCAAGTTATCAGGATAATGTATTGAAGCTATTGGCAGAAATGAAAAACGCTGATGTGCGAAAGGCTCAATTCAGAACCGTAATGGCATTTGTAACATCTGATAATGCACACACTTTTGAAGGTGTGGTAGAAGGGATAATTCTAGATCATCAACGGGGAGAAGGCGGTTTTGGGTATGATCCTGTATTTAAACCCGATGGATATGAGCAAACATTTGCGGAACTAGAATCTTCTGTGAAAAATAAGATCAGCCATAGAGGGCGAGCCATTCAGGAATTCCTGAAGTTTTTAAATACTGGGTAAGTCAACGCATACTTCTGGAATTAATAAAACAGATTCATTGACTAATTGGATGAATCCCCTATTCAATATCAGCAAAAAAGCTTTTCGTAAATACTTTAAATCAGGTAGATAGTTATTGAAGAAAATTGAATACTATCTATCGAACTAATTTTTATGCCTTCCAATCATATACATATCGTTGAACAATTCTATGCCTCGCTGAATAACAAAGATTTTAAAACGCTAAAATCGTTGTACCATCCGAAAGCAGAATATAATGATGAGCTTTTTAGCTTAAATTATCGGGAGATACTTGCCCTCTGGTATAGTAGCATGAAACCGGATATGGATCTAAAAGTGAAGGTGGATTCCATCGAACAACATCAAGATTTCGTGGTAACTAATTGGACCATTTCATACACCATTACTTCGATAAATAAAAGAATTACATTGGATGAAATTGGACGATTTGAGTTCGAAGATGGCTTAATTGTTCGTCATACCGATGCATACAGTTTTTACAGTTGGTGTACTCAGGCATTCGGTGTGGCTGGTATGTTAGCTTCATGGAGTAATTGGCTCCGAAATAAAGTGCGGAATCAGGCATACAGTAGTATAAATGCAAATATATATGTTGCAAATTCAATGGAATAGGTGCTATGAAAAACGAACAGGCAAAACAATCGGCGTTAATTCATACGTTGTACTCTTCTTTTGCGCAGCGCGACTATAAAACCATGGCAGAATGTTATCACCCGGAAGCACGATTTAAAGACGAAGTTTTTGAACTTAAAGGAAATGAAATAGCTGCTATGTGGCACATGTTATGTGTTCGGGGAAAAGATCTAAACATCGAATATGATCAGGTAGAAGTTTCTGCCAATACCGGATCAGCAAATTGGGTGGCAACCTACACATTTAGCCAAACCGGCAGAAAGGTAAAAAACGAAATTGCGGCGTCTTTTATCTTCAAAGATGGATTAATTCTTAATCATCAGGATGATTTCGATTTCTGGAGATGGAGCACTCAAGCACTTGGTTTTGTTGGATTGGTTTTAGGATGGAGTGATATTTTGAGAAATAAAGTGAGTCAACAAGCAATGCAATCGCTCCGGGCATTTATTCGCAAACATCCCGAATACGAACAGAACAATCTTCTGGGAGATTAGATACAGCCATGCGACAACCATTGCTTAATGAAGGAGCCAACGAACTCAGCTATGAAATACGCGAGATCGTAAAAAAAGCGCGCATTTTAGAAAAATATGGAGTTGAAATCTCGTGGGAAAATATTGGTGATCCCATTCAAAAAAATGCCCACATCCCGGAATGGATTAAAGACATTGTGGTGGATCTAACCAGAAATGATAAATCCTATGGTTATTGCGATTCTAAAGGTGTGCTTGCCACCAGAGAGTTTTTAGCAGAGCGCACCAATGAACAGGGCGGGGTACAAATTACGGTTGACGATATCCTTTTTTTTAACGGATTGGGAGATGCCATTGCAACGCTTTATCAATATCTGAGACCTACGGCGCGGGTTATCGGTCCCTCTCCGGCATATTCTACACATTCATCGGCTGAAGCTGCTCACGCCGGAAATTCTCCTCTTACTTATCGCTTGGATCCAGAAAATCATTGGTATCCGGATATGGAAGAGCTTCGCAATAAAGTGAAATACAATCCGAATATTGTGGCTATTCTGTTGATCAATCCGGATAACCCAACCGGAATGGTATACCCTAAAGAGATTTTGGAAGAAATCGTAGAATTAGCTCGGGAGTTTAAACTGTTTTTGATTTCTGACGAGATCTACAATCAGATTACTTATAACGGTGCCATAGCATATTCTCTGGCGGAAGTGATTGGCGATGTACCGGGAATTGCGATGAAGGGAATCTCCAAAGAATTGCCCTGGCCGGGTTCGCGCTGTGGATGGATCGAATATTACAATAGAACCGCTGATCCCGATTTTAACCAGCTTTGTAAAGTTCTGGATGATGCAAAAATGATTGAAGTTTGCTCAACCACACTGCCGCAAATGGCGATTCCCAAAATCTTGGGCGATCCTCGATATGAAACCTATCGTAGTGATTTAAATGCAAAAACGGGATGGCGAAGTCGCTTCATTTCCGAAACGCTTCAAGATATTCCCGAACTTACTTTTAATCCTACATTCGGGGCGTTTTATAACACTATTATTTTTAAAGAGGGAGTGCTAAATCATCGGCAGTCGCTTCCAATCGAAAATCAGGAAGCCAAACAAAAGGTAGAAGAATGGGTGGATGGCGTTTCACTCGATTTCCGATTTGTATACTATTTACTAGCCTCAACAGGGATTTGTGTAGTTCCTATTTCATCATTCTGCTCCGATCTACTCGGGTTCCGAATTACCCTACTCGAAGAAGATGAAGAACTTCTGAAAAAAACGTTCACCACCCTCCGCGATGCCATTCGAACTTATTTGGATTCAACTAAATGAAAAATTCAAAATGAAAGATGAAAAATAGTGTACTATAAGTGGTTCAATTTTGAATCTTAAATTTTTCATTTTGAATTTCTATGGTACACGGTACGCATAATGCATTAGATGACCCGCGGAATGAGAACGTTTTGATCTCAATAAACGGAGAGCTATTTCCCCGACATGAAGCAAAAATTTCGGTATTTGATTCGGGATATTTGGTGGGTGATGGAGTTTGGGAAGGTTTGAGGCTGCATCATGGTATACTGGTTTTTTGGGATGATCACATGGATCGGTTGTATCAGGGAGCCAAAACAATTGGCATGGAGATTGGGATGGATCGAGATCAAATAAAATCTCAAGTATCAAAAGTGTTGGATGCGAATGATATGACAGACGGTGTGCATGTTCGCATCATGCTAACCCGCGGAATCAAAAAAACGCCAAGTCAGGATCCGCGGCTCACCATTTCCGGGCCAAATATGGTAATCATAGCCGAGCATAAAAAAGCCGATCCTGAAACACGAAATAAAGGCATCACCTTGTTTACAAGCACCATTCGTCGAGGCTCGCCCGATTATTTAGATCCAAGATTGAATTGCCATTCTAAACTCCACGAAGTGCAGGCCCTTATTCAAGCCATAGAAGCCGGCGCTGATGAAGCACTGATGTTGGATGTGAACGGATTTGTGAGCACCTGTAACGCCACCAACTTTTTTATGGTGAAAGATGGCGAAGTGTGGACCTCCACCGGGCAGTATTGCATGAATGGAATTACACGGGCCAAAGTGATTGAAGTCTGCGAGCAGAACAACATTCCTTGTCACCAAAAAAACTTCTCGCTGTTCGATGTGTATGGTGCCGATGAAGCCTTCGTTACCGGAAGTTTCGGAGGATTAACTCCCGTAACCAAAATAGATGGAAGGCAGATTTCCAAACAAGTCCCCGGCACAATCACCGGCTTACTCCAACAACTCTACGAAGGGAAAATTGAAGCAGCTTCGCTGAATGATAAATTTTAAATGCTAAGTGTTAAATGGTAGCATCAGAATTAATTTCCAAATTCAAAATTTAGCTTTTAAAACTTAACATTTAACATTCCATCTATGGTTAAACGAATTTGTGTGTGGTCGGGGCCACGAAATATTTCCACAGCGTTGATGTATTCCTTTGCACAGCGCAAAGATACTACCGTAGTAGATGAGCCACTGTATGCGCACTATCTAACTTCAACTCACGCCGACGAATATCACCCCGGTGCAGAAGAAGTAATCGACGATCAGGAAAACGACGGACAAAAAGTGATCGATGAAGTGATTTTTGGCGATTATGACACACCGGTAGTGTTCTTCAAACACATGACGCATCACCTGGTGGATCTAGACTGGAGTTTCATGAAAGACACCATCAACGTGATTTTAACCCGCGAGCCGAAGGAAATGCTCACGTCCTTTATTAAACAAATTCCGAACCCAACGTTAAGAGATACCGGCTATCCCCAGCATCTAGAGTTGATGGAATATTTGAAAAGTATCGGGCAAACTCCGCTGGTAATCGATTCCAAAGAAGTGTTGATCAATCCCCGAAAAAAGCTCTCTGAATTTTGTGAATACGTAGGAATTCCCTTCGACGAAGCCATGCTAAGCTGGCAAGCCGGCGCCCGACCTGAAGACGGAGTGTGGGCAAAGCACTGGTATCATAATGTGCACAATTCTATCGGCTTTCAACCTCATCAACCCAAGGACGAGGTAGTTCCTGAACACATTAGAGAACTCTATAATCGGTGTTTAGAGTACTATAATCGACTAGTTTCAAGGAAAGATTAGAAAAGTTGGATTGGTATTGATTCACTGCTGGCAATGCTGTTTTTTGTTGTGCGACCGATTACACTTTTTAACAAGGTGAAAAATTCGGGTAACAATAAATAAAAAAACAGGGTATTTGATGAAGTACACAGCAATAAAACGATCAGCTCTTTTAATGCTACTGGTATCAGTTGTAGCCTTTGGATGTAAGAACGGAACAGAACTTACAGCGCCGGGCTCTGAAGATGCGGTTGAAGTAACAGCAGTAGAGGGTCAATACATCGTTGTATTAGATCAGGTAAAAGGTAAATTTAAATTGGGTGAACCTCAGCAGATAGAAGGAATTCGACAGGCTGTAATTGAAGCCAATAATCTTGTGCCTGAGCGTATAGTTAAAAGATATAACCATGCATTGGCAGGCTTTACAGCAACGCTAGACCCAGATGAGTTAGTAAAAATCCAAAACGATCCGTTTGTTAAGTATGTAGAACAAGATCGAATAGTTCGGTTTGCTCCTCCATGCGGAACCCCGAAAGGCGGTCCATGTGATGGCGATGGTGGCGGTGGAGGAGGAGAAGATCCGACTCAGGAAACACCATACGGTATTACACGGGTTAATGGCGGCGCTACTTATACAGGTAGCAACGTAGCTTGGGTACTGGATTCAGGAATTGATTTAGATCACCCTGATTTAAATGTAGATGCATCCCGAGGATTTAATGCCTTTACTTCTGGTAAAGATGGACGTAGCCTAGATGATGGCGACGGTCATGGAACTCACGTAGCCGGAACCATCGCTGCAATCGATAACAATCAGGGAGTAATTGGGGTAGCAGCCGGTGCTACTGTAATTCCAGTAAAAGTTTTAGATAGCCGTGGAAGCGGGTCTTATTCTGGTGTAATTGCCGGTGTGGATCATGTTGCTGCTAATGGCTCTTCCGGTGATGTTGCAAATATGAGTCTTGGTGGACCTCCATCACAGGCTCTTGATGATGCCATTGTTGCTGCGGCTCAAAATGGAATCAGATTTACATTAGCTGCCGGTAACGAAAGCACTGATGCAAACAACTCATCTCCTGCACGAGTGAATGGTAACAACATCTATACCATTTCTGCTGTGAACAGTTCGGATGTATTTGCGAGTTTCTCTAACTATGGAAACCCTCCTGTTGATTATGCCGCTCCCGGTGTGTCTATAAAATCAACCTGGAAAAATGGCGGATACAATACCATTAGTGGTACTTCAATGGCGGCACCTCATGCAGCCGGTGTACTTTTACTAGGTAATCCATCTTCTACAAGTAATGCCATCGGCGACCCTGATGGAAACGCTGATCCGATTATCGAGAACTGATGATAAATCGCTGATTTAAAACGAAAGCGCCTTGAGAAATCGAGGCGCTTTTTTTGTGGCTACATGAAAAGAGGAGTCGATTCTGGAGGGATTATTTAAGGAGTGTGAAGTGTATTATCGAAACCTAATCGATAAGCTCAATTGATCTTGTAATAACCAATTTATCCTAGAATGGATTTATTTTCCTGAATGTCTATATTTGCTATATATAAACAAATTTAATTGATATGAATGTTAGTCTTACAAAAAAACAAGAAGAGTATATCACAAAGCAGATTGATACAGGAGATTTTCAGAACGCAAGTGAATTGGTGAGAGATGCAATTCGATTACACCAGTTTTATCGAGAGCGGGTTTTGAAAGAATTAAAGCTTGAAATCGAAAAAGGATGGGAAGGTCCTATTTCTTCGAAAACCGTCCAAGAGATTGTTAAGGAAAGAAAACAAGCACATAATGTATGAGGTACTGCTTTCGCTTGAGGCTGAAAAGGATTTGGTCGATATTTTTGAGTACAGCTTAATGGAGTTTGGGGTTCACAAGGCTGAGTTATATACCCTCTCTTTCCAAGATGCTTTTGATTTACTAGGTGAAAATCCGGTTGTAGGAAAAAAAAGAGACGAGATTAAATCGGGGCTGCGCAGTATCGTGAAAGAAGAGCACATTGTTTTCTACCGAATCATGAACGATCACATTCTTATTGTTAGAATATTGCATTCCAGCAGAGATATTAAGCGCTTTTTATAGTTTCTCATGCTCAGCAACTTGTATTGAATGATCTTTATAATTTGAAGTGAAGTAGTCACGATGAATCTATCTTCGATCTCCAGTAGATAGCATATTTGAATACTGTTCACTCTTTGCTGTTTACTGATTATTCCTAATTCTTAATTGAACCATTCTTAATTGATCATCTTCGCTAAAGCTTCGATGATTAAAATAATTCCTCACGCGTTTCTCTCCAAAAAGTGCGTATTTCCTTCCACGCGATGTAGCGTATTAGCACTGATGATGGTTCCTTTACCATAGCGATTGTTGATTTCGTCTAACGCTTCGTAGCGAGCTACATGCTCAGCTTCATCCTGGAAAAAAAGGTTCATTTGACTGGTTTTGTCGATCTGATGGGTGCCGATCATCAGGTTACGGATTTCCATGCCTTGTTCTGCGGCTTTGGAAATGGCAGGGAGAACCCGATCCATACA
Source organism: Balneolaceae bacterium (assembly GCA_017640605.1). Classification (GTDB taxonomy): domain Bacteria; phylum Bacteroidota; class Rhodothermia; order Balneolales; family Balneolaceae; genus HXMU1420-13. Next base: position 22,415 of record JAEPQH010000025.1, read on the forward strand.
TGCTTTGTAAATGTACTTGTTTACGTTGGTGTAGCCATCGGTTACGAAACGGAATCCCACCCAAGGCAGATCAGTGTCGTTGTAGCCGAACATCCCGCTGAAGCTGTTGGCTCTTATTCCGTAAGCCCGCATCCGGTAGCAAATCATTTCTATACCGATAGCAAACTCGCCTTTAATGCGCTCTACATCCTTGCTGCCTTCTGAAAATGTATGCCCGTAGCTTACGCCCCATTTTGGGGAATACTCGTCGTTCTCTTCGAGGATGCGTCCCTCATCTTTGCCTGTAATAGTTTGGAAAAGCATCCGCCCGAAATTGGCGCCGAACAGGCGGATAAACGTTCGGATGTTTCCTTTGGTGGCTACATCGCCAATAGTTTGGTAGCCTTCGGCACGAAGATGCTCATAGCGTTTGCCGCCCACACCCCACACTTCATTCAAATCCATCGGATAAATGTAAGCACGTTCGTCGTCATCGGTAATAATGATGCTGATTCCTCGCGGTTTGTCCAGGCTGCTGGAAAGCTTGGCATAAGTTTTCGAGCGTGCGATTCCGAGAGCACCAAAAAGTCCGGTTGCCTCATAAATCTCGTTTTGAAGTCGACGCACAAACGTGCGTATTTCTGATTCCGATTTTTCTCTCATGAAAGTGAGATCCATGAAATACTCATCCATAGAATAGCGCTCTACTTGGTGTGAATACTTTTTCATGATGTGATGCACCTGCTTCGAGATGGCGGTATAGGTCGCGTAATCCACTTGCAACATGCACACATACGGACATAGTTTATAAGCTTCCAGCGCACTCATCCCCGTTTTGATGCCAAATGCCCGGGCCTCATACGAAGCCGTTGCCACGATGCCTTTTACCACTCCGTTTTCTTTGCGCCATCCGCCTACAATAAGCGGGACCCCATACATGCGTTTGCGCAGCTGCTCCACTTGCGCGTAGTAACAGGCAAAATCGAAATGCAGGTACAAACGATCTTTTCTCGAGCGATGCTGATGCTCAGGATATACGGTGTTGTAGAGCGTAATTCGGTGCACATCGTTTTCAGGATGTGCCGGGTTCCCCTTTTTCTTGGGCATGATTTTTCTCCTCCTCATTGATATGTATAATATATGTGTGTACTTTAAAACGACCAAATCCAATTGACAAATGAACAAGTTTCCGCTGGTAGAAATGGTCGCTTTTTTTTGCCGATTTACTCGGCTCGAAACTCCGATATGGAGACGGGGATTGGTGCGACACACCCGACGAGTTCGATCCAGTCACACGAAGTTGGAGGGCGGGATAAAGAAGTCGCAGTACACGGTGGAAACCAAAGAAGGGGAGATTGTGAATCTAAGTCTCGATCACGAAGAAATGATTTGGGAGTTGGATCCCATAGATCCGTTTAAGGGATTTGTAATCGATCGGTTGTTGGTGTATGTAAAGCGACACAAACACTTGCCTTCCGAATCTCATCGGATTGTCCCGATTCGCTTCGAGCTCATCCCCAGAGAAAAACTGGATCGAAAAACACCTATTGAACTCGCTTTTATGGATCGGATGCAGCCGTATCGTTTCAAAAAAGGGAAGATTTCGATTCAAGTGAAGCAAATCGAAACGCGACATCTTGAAAATGTGATGGTAACCAAGCATGCCCATTATGTGGTAGAGGATACCGACGGACGGTTTTACCATCTGGTGTACATTTTAGACGAGGGCGACTGGCGGTTTATGCAGGAAGTGGACGAGCAGTTTTTGTTTGTAAGAGCGAAGGGGTAGAGTTTTAATATTCAATATTCAACAAGGAGTGAACAAGGTGCAGATGAATTACGAATGACGAGTAATGAAATACGAATCACGAATTGGTGAGCGATTTCGGTCATATACAAGCGAGGACTTTAGTCCTTCTTGATTTAAGGGAAAGGTAAGAATAATTGAACTTTGAACAGTTGAACATCGAGCAATCGAACAATCGAACTTTAATCAACTACGTTCAGAAAACTTCGTTGATTGTAGGTTTGCGAGATATGAGTTGGAGTCTTATTTCGGCACCCGTCAACAATTAACGACTAACGAAATTAAGTCTCTCTGATCCGCCGGCTGGCGGAGAAGAATCTAAACGGATGAAATGAATACTCTTAATTTCATGATCTATGAACATGGATTGGTAGGTGGAACCTGTTCGGAATAGCCGATGCTTTTCCGGTAGATATTATTCTATTCATAGTGTAATAAATTATCCTTTAATGTTGTTTTATTTACATAAAAGGCAATAAAGTACTCTTTGTATAAAATAAAATAGTAAACCTTATTAAAGAGCCATATATTACATATAGTAATGCAAATATTAGTTTATAGGGTAAAATATGGCACAAAAAATAAGTTATGAATTAGCTTCCAATCAGCAAATACGAACAGATTTAGGAGAGAAACTGGCAAGTCAACGATTAGCACAGAATATCACCCAAGAGCAACTTGCCGAAAGATCTGGAGTGAGTTTGCGAACTCTAAAACGTCTGGAAAAAGGAGAGAATAGTTCTATAGAAACGCTGATCAAAGTGATGAGCGGGCTTCAGCTTTTGGCAAACCTGGAACAGCTTATTCCTGCGCCAACAGTTCGCCCAATGGAGCGCATCCAACAAAAAGGAAAAGAACGTCAACGCGCTCGCCCCATCGTTCAGGAAAAAGATGCAGATACATCAGCAACATGGTCGTGGGGTGATGAGCAATGAGCACTGATGCACTCATAAAACTGTGGGGCACCCCAATTGGAGCGGTAAGCTGGGTTGAGGATCGAGGCGTAGGAGTATTTCAATATGCCAAAGAATTTGTACGTAGCAACATTCAGGTTTCGCCTATACATATGCCACTACGTGAAGCTCCTTATGAGTTTAGCGCACTAAGTAAAAATAGCTTCAATGGGTTGCCAGGATTGGTTTCCGATTCTTTGCCCGATCATTATGGAAACGCATTAATTGATGCATGGCTAGCTACACAGGGTAGGTCTCCACAAAGTTTCAATCCCGTTGAGCGGCTTTGTTATATCGGGAAAAGAGGTATGGGAGCGTTAGAGTTTGAGCCAACGTTAAGTGGTCGGGAAAAGAAAAGTGCCAGTATCGAAATGGAGCAGTTAGTTGAACTTGCCAATAGCGTATTACAACGAAGAAGTGAGCTGGAGGGAGCACTTTCAGGAAAAGATGATCAAAAAAACATGGAGGAAATTCTTAAAGTTGGAACATCGGCAGGCGGTGCGCGGGCAAAGGCTGTGATCGCATGGAATCGGGCAACCAATGAGTTTAGATCAGGGCAGGTTGAGCAAGAAAATAATTTTGAACATTGGTTGATAAAACTAGATGGCGTTGATGGAAATGGCGATCATGGCGTAGCCGATCCATTGGGCTTTGGAAAAGTGGAGTACGCGTACTCTTTGATGGCGAAAAAAGCAGGAATTGAAATGACGGAGTGCAGACTTCATAAAGAAGGAGGAAGAAGTCATTTTATGACCAAACGCTTCGATCGAACAGATAATGGCGACAAAATGCACATGCAAAGTTTGGCGGCACTGGCACATTTCGATTATCAACAACCACAAAGTTACAGTTATGAACAATGCATTCAGGTAAAGCGGAAATTAGGATTAAGCGCAGTTGAATTGGCTCAACAGTTCAGACGTACGGTGTTTAATGTAATTGCAAGAAATCAGGATGATCATGTGAAAAACATAGCTTTTCTAATGGATCGAAAAGGGAAATGGAAATTATCACCGGCATTCGATATTACCTATGCGTGGAACCCGGAAGGGCTGTGGACAAAGAATCATCAGATGAGCATTAACGGAAAATGGAATGATTTTGAACTAGCAGACCTCATTGCGTTAGGTAGATATTCGGATTTAAAACCTCCTAAAATAAAAGAGATTATAGAAGAGGTTAAAGAGGCGGTTTCTAATTGGATGAGTTTTGCAGAAGCGGGAGATGTAAATGAAAAGTTTGCGAAAAAAATAAAGCGAGCGCACCGTTTATATATTTGAAAACTAGTTTTCAATAAACCGACTGCGATTTAAATTCCCATCACAAAAAAAGGTTCAGAAAACCTGAACCTTGAATCTGTTGTTTATGTGGATGTACTCAATCCTCTGCACGATGAATTTCGAGAAGAGCATTTGAAAGTGCATCCTGGATGATTTTATGCGTGTCGTATTCAGGTATATCTGCAAGATAACGATCATTGATTCTTACAATATCAGCTTGAACAACAACTTTCGATAAATTCGGTAGGGCTGCTCCTAACGTAGTTATGAGTGCCGCGCGGCCATACTCTCCATTAAAAGCTTCTACCACTCCAATCGTGGGCATAATTACAGTTCCAATGCCCCCTACAATGGTAGCAATGATGGCGTTTGAAGTAGATTTAACACGAAAGTTTACCATCGCATTGCCGCCTGCTTCTTCAATGGCGTTGTTGATATCATCAGAAAGATCAAACTCAGTTTTTGTAAGTGATAATTTCCCGTGAAAAGCACCGGTCATATACCTTCTGAATTTGAAGGAGCCAACCTTCTCGTAAGCTTCGTCACCAATTTCATCGAGATCATTTGTGTATAATAACGAGTTCATAGAAACCGGATACACCGTTTTTTCCATGGTGAGGGTAGCTTCATAGCTGGTGCAAGCTTGTACGCTAATGATGAGTACGGTAAATAGTATAAGTTTAGTCATTATTTTCATGGTAGTACTCTGCGTTTAATTTGATCTTAGGTAAGCGTATATCCAGCGGTATTGGTTACTGAAAGCCAGTCCGAAAAAATCCTGACCTACATAAATCCAATCGGTTACAAAAACGATGTCTCGTTCATCAGTAACTCGCAAAGCAGGACCAATACCATTAGTGGATGACTGTGTATTGATCTGATAATTGCCGGAAGTGGTGGTAGTTTCGGAATTGTCGTTCACGAAATAATCTTCCATAATGAGAGGTATTTCAGAAGCGGTGACATCCGGAGCAATCTGAGCACCTATCATAAGCGGGTGATCAACTTTAGTGGTTGTCATATCGAGCGAAGTACAGGCTGAACAGAATATAATTACCATTAACAGACCTAGTGAGTAGTGATTATGTTTCATAGTGTTATAGATTGAGTTTTAAAGACCGCTTTTAACCTATAACTGATCAGGAAGGAGATAAATACCCTATTTCGGGTATTCTGTAGGTAATTAAATTAATCGTGAATTAAGTATCCGACGATTGTTATTTACTGTGATGCAATGAGTTAATAAGGCGGAGGAAGCTCTTACCCAATAATTGATTGATGAAGGCGGGAATTCGGAATTAATGATTTGAGAAGAAATAAAGCCAAACTTTTTCCTTTAATAGTTACTGGTAAATTGGTGGCTGCAACCAATACGGAACGTATTAAGTAGGTTTTTACTTGACAGAGTATCTATTCATCAAAAGAGATTACTATGCAAGAGCCAGATAAACGACATATTCTAGATTACGATGGAATGGGAGATTTTTCTCGGTTTCCGAATAAAACCACAGAAGCTTATGTGAGTTTAGAAAATGAGATAAAGAGTTCCTTCGAGAGAATGGTACAGCGGTTTTTTCTAGGGAATAACGAAGAGCAAGTTGAAAACTAGAATAACCTCTTTAAAGGCGGTTTTTTGTTTTAAATACTACTGAAACAAATTACTCGTTGTCTGCTTTCATCAAGAGAAAATGAATATGCAGAATAATGAAGTCATTCGAGAGAGAACAGCCACGAAAAAAAGAGAAGGAAGAGAATTCGCGACGTAAGAAAATGGAAGAAAAGCTCGCAGAACTAATGCGTCTGATTTTTGAAGAAAATACTTTTCAATCAAAAAAGGGTTGATGGTTCAATTAAGTTCGCATTGTTATTTCGTACATTTCCAACTGCTTTAGAAACAATATGCTGTGTTAATGCATCATCTGGGTAAGGTTGAAGCATATCTACCAACAAATCGATGGATTGCTCGGGATTAAGCCAATCTTCAAATTCTGAAGGATGTAAAAAAGCAGGCATTCGATCATGAATCGGTTCCATCAACGAATTTGGTGAGGTAGTAATTACAGAGTAGGATTTTGTACCGTCAATCGGGCTGAGATCGGAGTAAATTCCTGCGGCCACTAACAATTCCCCATCGTTTTTAGGGTAAATGTAGTGTGGCGTTTTCTTTCCTTTGGTTCCTTGCCATTCATAAAAGCCATTCATTGGAATTAAGCATCTTTTGGATTGGATGGCTCGCCTCCACATCGGCTTTTTGGTGAGGCTATCGTCACGAGTATTAATAGGAAGAAATGGTTTTTGCACTTCTTTCGGTTTCCATCCCATATAACCCCAATGCATAGTTTCGGTGATGCGTTTACCTTCAACATCGACAAATGCGACCGGCATGGTATGCGTTGGAGCTACATTGTAGTTTGGAGTAATCTCGCCTCGACGTTCCAGAACTCCTAAAAAGTGGTCGATTTCATCCATTAATTTAAATAGAGCGTATCGACCACACATGGTTACCGAATGATGGTTTCTAAACGTTTAGGACCGGTTGAAATAATGGTGAATTTCACGCCGAGGTACTCTTCTACATAATTTATGTACGATTTAGCATTCTCGGGTAACTCGTTCCATTTAGTCATGCCGGAAATATCCTTATCCCAGCCCGGGAGTGCAGTGTAAACCGGTTCAATGCTTTCAATTTCTGGTAGTGAAAGTGGAAACACCTTGGTTTCTTTACCATTTACCTTGTAGCTGGTACACACCTTAATTTCATCGAAACCATCCATCACATCCATTTTCGTGAGGGTGAGTTCATTCATTCCATTAATGCGTACTGCATATTTCAGCGCCACTAAATCGAGCCAGCCACAGCGCCTTGGTCGGCCCGTAGTTGCACCAAATTCATGACCTTTTTTGCGGAGCAATTCTCCCATTTCATCTTCTAATTCGGTTGGGAAAGGGCCATTACCAACACGTGTACAGTAAGCTTTGGTAATTCCCATTACATGAGAAATAGCTGTTGGTGGAACACCGGTGCCGGTACATGCACCGCCCGAAGTTGGAGAGGAAGAAGTTACGAAAGGATACGTACCGTGGTCTACATCGAGTAAGCAACCTTGTGCGCCTTCAAGCAGAATTTCTTCTCCGTTTTCGATGGCTTCATGGAGTATGTGCGATGTATTACAAATGAAAGGCTCTAGTTGATCGATCGAATCAGAAAGTTCATTCATTAAGTCATCGGCATCAATGGTGGGCTCGTGATACATATTTTCGAGCGCAAAATTAATGTCTTTTATGTTATGAATAATTTTCTCTTTCAGTAAATCGCGATCTAAAAGATCAACCATGCGAATACCGATGCGGGCAACTTTACTTACATACGACGGGCCGATTCCACGCCCAGTAGTGCCTATTGCATCTTTACCTTTTCGCTTTTCCTTTAACTGATCCAAAATTTTATGGTAAGGAAGAATCACATGTGCCGTTTGGCTGATGAAGAAACGGTTCTCCAGCGAAAAACCCATATTCTTAACGCCTTCAATTTCTTTTACCAGTGCGATGGGGTCGATTACTACGCCATTTCCAATTATGCATTTCGCATCGCCATTAAAAATGCCCGATGGTACAAGATGTAATACTACTTCTTTGTCGTCGAATTTGAGCGTGTGCCCGGCATTCGCACCGCCTTGAAAACGAGCTACATATTTTGCCTTATCACTGAGCAGATCAACAATTTTTCCTTTTCCTTCGTCGCCCCATTGTGCGCCAATTACTACACGTACTGCCATAAAGTTTATTGAAATAAAAAAGGGGTGTAGTTAGGTACACCCCTTCAAATTAGTTGGTTATTGAGCAATTAATCTTCATTGTACGATTCAACGGCTTTATCCACCGAATCGTAGTGCTTAAACACGGTGATAAGCTTTGTGACAATTAATAGACTCTGAATTTTATCGGTTGCATTGGCAATTCGAAGGTCTCCACCAGACTTACGCATGGTAGTGAGTCCACCGATTAGCATACCTAGCCCCGAGGAGTTCATGAACTTAACTTTTCCCAGATCAACCACAATATTGGTTTTACCTGCGTCAATTAACTCATGAAGTTTTTCATTAAGGCTAACCGCATCAGGTCCACCCATTACATTACCTTTAAATTCGATAACCACACTTCCGTAGCGTTCTGAAGTATTAAAGCTCATAAGTTTCCTCGTAAATATTCTTTAAGATTGTTTGGCGCGTTTGTCCAGTTCTAGTACCAGAGGACTTGCTACAAACAGCGAACTGTAGGTACCAAGAACCACCCCGATTATAAGGGCAAAAGACAAGCCTTTCAACACCTCACCTCCGAAAATAAACAGCACCAATACTACAAACAAGGTTGTAATAGAAGTAATTACAGTTCGGCTTAGTGTGTCGTTCAAACTTTTGTTCACCATTGGCAAGAAATCCATGCCTTTATGAACGATGCTGTTTTCACGAATACGATCGAATACTACCACGGTATCATTCAGCGAATAACCTACAATTGTTAAGAATGCAGCGATAATATTTTGATCGATAAGTAAACTGAAATTAACTACATCGCTTAGTAGCGTGAAGATTCCCAAAGTAATGGTAACATCATGAACCAATGCAGCTACTGCACCAGCAGAGAAGGTCCAGTTACGGAAGCGGATCAAAATGTAGATGAAGATGATGATAATGGCATAAATCACGGCCTGAACGGCTCCGGATTTAAGATCATCACCGAATCTAGGGCTAATATAACTACTAGATTCCGATTCGTAAGTAATATTTGATAATTGAGCGTTGAACGTTTCTTGAATAATTACTTCCACATCCTCTTTAGATGCAGTATTGTCTGTTCTTATCAAAACTTCAACGTCAGTTCCGAATTGTTTTACTTCAGGTGCCGATCCTAATGGCTCGGTAAGTAATTGACGTACTTCGGTAGTACTAACAGGTTCAGAGAATTTGTATACAAACTCACTTCCTCCTTTAAAGTCGATACCATACTGCAATCCCTGAGTAATAATAACTACCAGCGAGAGCGTAAACATGATACCGGAGAAAATGTAAGCGCCTTTACGCTTGCCGACAAAGTCGATATTTGGTGTTTCAAACCATCTCATAATAAGTTCCTTTTATATCTTTATTAATTTCTTGTATTGAGATTATCCGAAGCTCATTGAGTCGGCGTTTTTGTTACTTAGGTACTCAACAATTACGCGAGTAATCACTAATGCACTGAATAGAGAGCATGCAATACCGGCTAGTAGAGTTACCGCGAATCCTTTAATCGGGCCAGAGCCAAAACTCATCAAGATGATGGCCACGAAACCGGTAGTTACGTTTGCATCAATAATTGCACTTAAGGCATTCGCAAAGCCGGCTGAAATAGCTGCTTTAATGGTTTTACCACCGCGTTGTTCTTCCCGAATACGATCGAAAATAAGTACGTTTGCATCTACCGCCATACCAATGGTTAGTACGATACCTGCCATTCCGGGAAGGGTAAGTGTAGCACCAAAACTTGCCAGCACACCTAGAATAAATACGATATTTGTGATTAAGGCTACATCAGCAACTGCACCACCTTTGCGGTAATACATAATCATGAACAGTGCTACAATCCCTAAACCAATCAAAATAGAGTTCAATCCGGCGCTTACGGAGGCTTCACCTAAAGTAGCACCAACAGTACGGCTACCAATAATTTCAAGTGGAGCAGGAAGTGCACCGGAAAGCAAGATATTTACTAAATCCTCTGCTTCTTCAATGCTCTCTAATCCGGTGATGGTTGAATTTCCACCAGAGATTTTGGTTTGAACATTTGGATAAGAAACCACAAAACCGTCTAATACAATAGCAATTGGCTTGCCAATATTGGCACCGGTAATTCGACTCCAAGTACGTGCACCTTCGCTATTCATCCCCATTGCAACTTCAGCGGCATTGGTGGTTGGATCGAATTGAATAGAAGCTTCTTCGATCACTTCTCCGGTGAGTTCTATATCAGCGTTAACGCCAAATAGCGTGAATTGCTCGGTTCCATCTGCAAACTCAATCGTTCTTGATCCCCATAGTAATTCAGTATTTCGAGGCATCATTCGTCGAACTTCTTCTGCACTCAATAATTCCATTACACGCGCAGTATCTTCAGAGGAAGCATATCCAAATACATAAGGACTTTGACCTTGTACAAACCCAATTACATCGATGAGCGGATTTGTAGATGCATCGAGTTGAAGAGAGTCGGTAGTGTCCGGCTCTACATTATAGAATTCAACCGCTTGATTTCTGAATACACTGAAATCTTGTGCATCAGGACCTGTTCTGAATTCAAGTCGGGCCGTACCTTTTAAAAGATTGCGAACACGGTCTTCGTCATCTACACCGGGAAGCTCAACGATAATTCGGCTGCTTCCTTGTTTTACGATGGATGGTTCGGTCACACCAAAACGGTCAACACGAGTACGAATAATTTCGATGGCGCGATCGAGGGCTGCATCCCGCTGTGTTTTAAGATAGGCTACGATCTCTTCGTTGGTTGAACGACGAGTGATTTCATCGGCATCACTACGGTAGTATCGGCTCAAACGTGCATTAGCATCACGAGCTTCGAATGCGGTAAGCATTTCGTCGATAAAATCGGTGTCGTTTTCAAGAGCGGCTGTGCGCGCTTCTTGTACTACTTCAGTTAGCAATTGATCGCGATTCTCACCGGCTAATTCTAAGATCAATTGTGGCGTTCCTACTTCAAGAGTTACGTGCATTCCACCCTGTAAATCGAGGCCAAGAGATAGAATGTTATCTTGAAGGTTTGATAATTTTTCGGCGTTTTCAGCTTCATACTGAGCGGCTTCTTCCACCGTCATTTCGCTGATTTGTTTTTGTTCGAGGTTCCATATAACGGTAGCCGATAACTCGTATAAGAAGTATCCGAGAAAGGCTACAATCAGGAATATTTTAAATCCGTTGCCTTGCATATTCGTTAATTGTTATTTGTTAATAGATGGATGAGACTTAGATTAAATCTGAAGTCGGATAAAATGAAGGATGTAATTATTGGTATCGATTAACGATTAACCAATAACCAATTAAGGGGCACCGATTGCAGTGCCGCTCGCCAAAGGGCGTAATAGAAAAGAAGTTGAAAATTCCTTGGCTCCCTGTGAGTTTTCGTTAGGATAAACCTGTGAACTAGTGGGGAGCGTTGAGAGGCCTGCCATCGACGCGAATTTTCCATCGTTGGGTAGGATGGTGGTCGATTTGGCAGCTTCCACAAAAATTGCTTTACCCATTCCTGCTTCCGAGTTCTGGAAATGATTCCATTGCTCCAGCAATAAGTGATACATATCCTCAGACTCACCTTGTTCATCTGAGGCTGCATCCAAAGGCAGTGTAAAATCGTCGGAGTGTGAAGCTACTAATTCGGATGCCTTCCGGATTACTTCATCCAGCGCAGCGTTGTCTTTTGAGAGTTTTTCAAGTGCTAGATGTGCTTCGCTATCCACATTTTTAAGATGCGATCCCAGCCAAGAGGTAAAAGCAGCGTGATGCGCTTGTTGTTCAGAATCGCCTGCCAGGTGCAGGGTGATTCCAATCATCAGCACAAAAAAGCTGTACGCACGGAGAATATGTGAACGAAAGATTTTCATGGAAGCCTTAAAGATAGCTAAGACAAACCCCAATTTGCAATGCGATTATTTTGAATCTGATTCCTTTAACAATCGCTTCTACCCGGTCATTATTCATTTTTGTAATTCATAAAACAAAGGAACTCATCCATCATTTTCATAAAAAAACCCGAGCTACATCTCTGCAACTCGGGCTTGGTCAGTGTTCACTACTCACTATTTGATGAGTGTCATCTTACGAGTTAACACATTTGCCGCTGTACGCAAGCGATAGAGATAAAGTCCACTGGCTAAACTGCTGGCATCAAAGGTTGCAGTGTAGGAGCCGGCAGAGAGCGACTCATTTACCAGTTCCTGGATTTTCCGTCCATTTATATCATAAATTTCCAGCACAACCTGACCACTACTTGGTACTGAGAACTCAATATTTGTACTTGGGTTGAACGGGTTCGGGTAGTTTTGTTTGAGTTCAAAAGCGAGAGGAGTCTCATTTATTATTTCTGAACTCACAGGGCTGTTATCTACAGTAAACGATTGTTCGGCAGTAAACATTGAGCCCGCAAAGCCATTATCAACTGCTTGTACTTGCCAATAGTACGTTCCATTTGCTAAACCGCTAATCGTAAAGCTATTGGTGCGCCCGGCATTTCCTGATACCTGAGATAACAATTTGCCTGTTTGTAGATTGGCATTAGCTGAAACTACATCGGAACTTCCCGGTGAGCTTCCAACACGCAAATTATAGGTTAAAATATTAGCTGGAGTTTGCGCATCGGTAGAAGGATTCCATGAGAATTTAACCGAATCCATCATAATACTCGCCATTGCATTTGTTGGAACTGTAGGAGGAGTGTTAACTATGGCGGTAGTATTTGTTAATACTTTTGCACCGCCTGATCCGCTAGCAATGATATCCAAATCGCCATCTCCGTCATAATCAGCCCAGGTAATCGAAGATCCGGAGACATCCAGTGAGATCTCATCAAAAGATGAGCGTTTATTTTTCAGAATTGAAACCGCCATATTTGAATTGATCAAGACATCCTGATCACCATCATTATCGAAATCGCCTAATTGTAGACTACTTTTCGCCGAAGCAGATTCAACCGATTTACTTGGTGGATTTTTGATAGAGAAGAAAAGCTCAAAATCTAATCCATTGTAATGGTAAATGCCGGTAAAGTGTTGGCTTTTTCCTGCGTCGGTATAACCGCTGATAAGAATATCCAGATCACCATCTACATCAAGATCAGCAAAAGAAACCGCTCCTGAATTCACCCCTTGGAAAGAGCCTTCCTTCACGAAGAAAGAGTTCGCATCTATACTTTGGTAAACGGTTGTACTAAATGCGCCATCTTCAAGTTCTCCGGCAATAATGAAATCGAGGTATCCATCTGCATTGTAATCTCCCCAAGCCGCTGCAGCTTTTGAGTAACCTATAAACTCAAAAGGAAAGAGCTCGAAGGTTTGATTGCCATTATTCTCCAAAAGAGCAGTTACATAACCATCACCGGTGTCGCCCGCAACCAGTAAATCGGTATCACCATCATTGTCGAAGTCGGCAGGTGAAATCATGCCATCCGCATAAGCAGGAAGCACTAATTCGGCATCTGTAAAACTGCCTTCGTTATTGAAATAAACCTTGGTAATAACGGAACCGTCGGCGGTTTCTCCCGAAATGAGTACATCAACAAAACCATTTTGGTCGATATCCTGCCAGAAAACTGTACTGTTAATCACGCCTATAAACTCCTCATTAGAATCGGTAAAGGCTCCGGTTCCATCATTCAGAAATAAATAGGTCTCAGGATTAGATTCTGTATTTAATCTTCCGGTCATCAGTAAGTCCATATCTCCATCGCCATCAACATCAGCCCATGAGGATGTACCATCAATCAGATTAGGCAAGGTGATAGACTCTTCTACATAGCTATCTGTAGGTACTGCACTTGCGAACGACGCAAACCCGGCTTTGCCGAATTCATTAACTCCGCTTAGCAAGAAGAGATAAGTATTATCGTTTTCTAAATTGGATACGACATAACTTGTGTCGTTCGCATTGTAAATAGAATCCTGTAATACCAAATCACCTGATCGGGTATTAACAACAAGCTCATATAAACCAAAATAAGTAGTATCAGAAGGACTCCAATCAAGTTGAACAGCTCCATCACCTGCTGTAGCGGTAAAGTTTTGGATTTCGTCCGGAGTAGGATAAGGAGTGGCTGATAATTGATTGGATAACTCACTTTCGAGTAGTGCTGAATTTACTACCGAAACAGCAAATGTATACTCTACAAACTCAGTTAGATCGAAGATGGCTTTGGCCGTATCTTGAGAAAACTGAGTTCCTACTCTTGTTGAATCGATGAACTGTAATTCCCCATCAGCTTCGGCCATGTATACTTTGTAGTAAAGAAAATCTTCGGCCGTACTCTGATTCCATTCAGGAATTAGGGAATTGTCGACGAATCCATCCCGAACTTTCAATAATGTTACCGGATTCGGTGGAGCTACTTCTTCGCCAATGATGCTAAACTGAACGCTATTCAGGTTTTCCGTTGAAGCTTCAACAATGTATTCACCGGCGGTATCACCTAGTGTAAATAACACACGGGCATTCCCTTCCGAATTTGTGATTACAGATGATTCGCTGATGGAAGCACCTTCCGAGTTTTCTGGAACAGAGATCACAGCAAAGTTGATCGTTAATCCATCTACCGGCAGTTCGTTTTCATCCAACACTTGTACCATAAGTGCCTCTTCTAAAGTGGTATTTATGGTTCCGACTTGGTTGTTGCCAGCTGCTATGATCATTGTATCGGGTACAACAGGCTCAACATCGCCAAACACATTTGAACCGCCGGACTGATACATATAATCGAAGGTGAAAGAATCGCCAAAACCTCCTTCAGGTAACCCGGTAATCTCCATTACGGCATAATCACCTTCGCGTGTGTAAACTGCCCATAATTCACCTACCGAAATGGGCTGTCCACCGGTTCCGTCCGAAAAATCGTACGATACCGTTACCCATGGATTTTCGTTCTGACGAATAGGAACTTCGGTTACGCTCTCTAAACTACCTTCGCCGAGTAAATAAAAACGACGACCGGTTTCAGAGAGAGAAGAACTTCCTTCATTTCCGAAATTCACACCTTCGTTACTCACAAAAGCAAAATCGAGTTGGTAATCGCCTTCATCTTCGTTGTCTCCGGTTTGTTGCAGGGAGAAATCGAAGCCGGTGCCAAAGGAACTAGTTGCGGAACCACTGATAATCTCTCCGGCTTGATTGGAAGATGGAGTTGCGCTTAAAGGTCCTGCGGCTGTTGCACTTTGATTATCAAAAACATCCACACTATACAACCAGTAGAAATAAGTTTGATCACCCGATACGGTATCATCAAAATAGGATGGGTCGGTAACCGTGGCTAGTAAAGAAGTAGAGGCAGGATTGTCATCATTAAGTGATCGATAAATTTGATAAGCTACCGCACCATTTACGAGATCCCAGCTAAGCTCTACACTTTCAATCCCAGCATTCGCCTGAAAATTTTGCGGAGCAGAAACAAGTTCACCATTTACAGTAAATACCACTGAATCCACTGCAGGATAATCAGCCAAAAATGCTTTAATGGAATAAGTGCCTTCAATATCGCCGGGAGTGTAGTTCATGTACGCCCGATTGTTAGAGGTTTCCGATTGATTTACAGCAATTCCGTCAATCGTAAAGAATGAGCCGGAAATGGCACCGACCGGTATCTCCGATTCCTCAAAGGTTACCGTAATTCCGTTCATAGGTTCGCCGATATCGTCAATAACTACGATTTCGAGTGGGTTAGCAATCGTGTCTCCTAAAACTACCGATTGATTATTCCCACCGGCTATTACTAAAGTTGCAGGTTGAGGTCCGGTTGGTTCTTCTGCGGTGATTGTAAATGTTACGTTAGTTTCCGAATCCGCATCTAATGAAGCTTCCACGGTATAAATTCCGGCAACATTTCCCACATTGGCATCTGTGGCGGCAAAACCGTTGTCATCAGAAAGTACAGGTGAGGTTAATCCGCCTTGGCCGGTTGCACCATCAGGAATTGAACTGAAATTAAAATTTACTGATTGGTCCGACGCCGGGTTACCCTCTGAATCGGTTACTAAAACAACAAGATTTTCAGCTACAGATTGATTGATTGTTATGGTTTGATTATTTCCGCTTTGAATGGCAATGGAATAGCTTTCGATAGTGATGGAAGTATCTGCATCAAAACTATTGCTACCGTTTGGCTGGTATTTGTACTTAAAATCAAAAGATTGTCCAAAATTCCCACCGGGTAAGGCTGTTATTTCGATGGCTGCATAATTTCCTTCGCGGGTATAAACGCCCCAAAGTTGTCCAGCCGAAATAGGTTGACCTCCGGTTCCATCCGAAAAATCGTAGGAAACGCTAACCCAGGGAGCAGCATCCACTCGTTCGGGGATGGTAGTTAAAGTGTCGAGGTTTCCCTCACCAAGCAGCAAAAATCTACGTCCGGTTGTAGAAAGTGAAGAACTACCTTCGTTGCCGAAGTTAACGCCCTCGTTATTTACAAAAACAAAGTCCGGGAGATAATTACCGGCGTCTTCCAATTCTCCATTCGTTTCGCCGGAAAGATCAAATCCATTACCACTATTGAGTGTGGTATTTCCCGAAATTTGATCTCCTGAATCTTCATTAAGATTACTTTCTTCGAGCGTTGTGCCACCTTCGCTCATGTATTTGTATTTGAACGTGAAGGAATCACCAAAATTCCCTCCGGGTAGTTCATCAATTTGCATTACCGCATATAGCCCCTCAGATGTATAAACTACCCAAAGTTGACCCGGCGAAATGGGTTGACCTTGAGTCCCGTGGGTGAAATCCCAACTGGTATCGATCCAGGGAGCAGCATCTGTCCATTCTGGGACCGAAGTAAGTGTGTCGATATTGCCTTCACCCAGAAACAGGAGTCTTCGATCGGGAATAATTGGCGAAAATTCCTGCCCAAAATTTACGCCTTCGTTACTACTGCCTCGGAAATCTGGAGTATAGGTGGCGGTATCGGCGATGGTAAATGCAGTTTGCGATGTAAAATCGTAATACTGCCATTGGCCATCTATCTTAGTTATCGTATCGCTTCCTGCAACAAGCTGGGCTGAAATACTAGGTGATAGAATTAAAAATAGAATCGCAACCGAAAGAAAGCGGAATGCGATTAGTTTTGATTGGTAATTAAACCCCTTCATAGTGATGTGGATTAAGTGAACAGTTGAGCTTCAAATAATCAATCTCGGAGTTTAGTTTACATACCCGATTCGGGGTATTCTTGACGAAGAATTGCGATTAATACCTCAATTAGGGTATCGAAACAGTGTTTTCTATAGATCATATTTACCCACACAACTCTAACAGCCGCCAGAGATGGAGGTATAATTCAAGGGGTAACTATGAAAACAATTACCAAATTAAGACTACTGTGCAAGACCACGTTTAATAGCCAACCGAACGGCGGAAGCGCGCGAATGCACGTGCAGTTTTTTGTAGATGTTTTTGATGTGTGTCCGAACAGTATGTGGGCTGATAAATAGTTTCTCTCCAATCTGAGGCTCGGTAAGATCTTCAACAATACCCTGAAGAATTTCTAACTCACGATCACTTAAAGAAAATTCTTCCTGAGCTTCCTTTACTTTGTCTACTTTCGATGACTGTTCGTTTTTCACAAACTTCATCACTTTTATAGCAATAGATGGAGAGAGTACAGCACCGCCGTTCACCAATTCTTTAATGGCATCCACATATTTTTTAATCGGATCGTCTTTTAATAGATAACCCGAAGCTCCGGCTTGGATGGATTGGAAAATTTTGTCTTCATTTTCGAATACCGTTTGAATGAGTATATCAATTTCAGGGTATTCCTTTTTGATGATATGCGTGGCTTCGATTCCGGATTTGCCGGGCATCTCGATATCCATCAAAATGATTTGAGGTAATGTTAATTTCGAGAACTTTTGTAACTGCTGGAGGGCATTATCTGCATTCTCTGCTTCTAAAACGATTTCAATTTCCTCAAAAAACCCTAAGCGAGTTTTTAAGTTTTCCCGAATTCGGGCCTGATCTTCAACAATTCCTATTTGTATACTCATAGTTGAAAAAACGAAAATTCGGGTATACTCAGAATACCCAGTTCAGGGTATTATGCCAGTTCAAGTGTTATGGTTGTTCCTTTGCCTTTTTTGCTCTCGATGAAAATGGAGGCACCCATCATTTTAGCTCGCTCATGCATGTTTACAAGTCCGTTCCCCGAGCCGATCTGAGCTTCAGCATCCATTCCAATACCATCATCATTCAAAACTATCCGAACTTTGCCATTCGTTTCGGAACAAGTAATACTAAATACTGAAGCCTTTGCATATTTGTTGGTATTATTTAGGGCTTCTTGCACAATACGGGTAAGATTAAGCGATCGATCGGGAGAGAGAATTAGCTGTGGGTTTACTGATGAAGAAA
>JAEPQH010000016.1 GCA_017640605.1 Balneolaceae bacterium
AAAACTTATAATACCCAACGCCCTCACTGGAGCCTCAATTTAAAGACGCCTCAGCAGGCACACACAAAAATGGCTGAGCTAACGCCCAGCCATTATGAGTAAGAGTAAACAAAAACCGTCAACTTATTTTAGGACGGGACAGATAAAGATGTAAAAACAGGTAGCGCTGTTGGGCAAATTATAAAGTGTAGCTACCTTCCTCGAAATCAACAAATACCATGAAATATACTACACTATTATTCGCCCTCTTTATTGGATTTTTAGCGTGCTCATCCCCACAAAACCATGTTACCTTAGATACTGATCGCTTAATCGCTGATATCGAATATTTAGCTTCTGATGAACTTGAAGGTAGATATGTTGGATCACCGGGAAGCGAAAAAGCACGTACTTTTTTAGTAGAGCGGTTTACAGAAAATGGTGCACGACCATTTCAGGGATCCTTTGAACATCCATTTATTTTTCTGCGGCAAGGAGCAGAGCTGACCGGGGTAAATGTGATTGGAAGTATTGCAGGAAAAACAGATTCAGTAATTCTACTTACCGCCCATTACGATCATTTAGGCATCAGAGATAGTTTGATTTATAATGGGGCAGACGATAATGCTTCAGGTACTGCCGGTTTGTTGGCGATGATGGATTATTTTTCACAAAAACAGCCAAATCACACCGTGGTGTTTGCTGCTCTCGATGCTGAAGAAGGCGGACTAAATGGAGCAGTAGCTCTTGCAAACGATTCATCCTTTATGGAACGAGTTGTGCTAAATATCAACATGGATATGATTGCACAAAATGAAGAGAACGAGTTGTATGCTGTGGGGACATATCACTTTCCAGAATTTAAGCCGGTGCTGGAAAAAGTTGAAACGGGTGACATAAATTTACTTTTTGGTCATGATCGTCCGGAAGATGGAAATCAAGACTGGACGTATGCTTCCGATCACGGTGCGTTTTTCAGGAAAGGGGTGCCATTCATATATTTTGGGGTAGAAGATCACGAACATTATCACCAGCCAACCGATGAGTTTGAAACGGTCCCGCAAGAGTTTTATAAGAATAGCGTGCAGGTGATTTTAGATGCGGTTATTGCGATGGATTACTTTTTATTTAATTAAGAATACTATATGCCTATCAGTGATTGGTATTCAATATCCAACATTCAACAAGGAATATTCAGAGAACAAAGCGATTTTAGTTGAGGTTAGCACCTTATTCTGAATTGATCACTATATGAAGTGCCGAACTACAAAAAAGCATCGAGATATTATTTCGATCGGTATAGTCAATTCTGGTTGGATTCGACAAGCTCATCCACCTTTAATCTCTTCAATAAATTGGCTCTTACATATTGTGCTTATAGTATTCTGATAATTGTAAACTGAATATTCCTTGTTGAATATTGAGTGTTGTCTATTCCTAATTCCTAATTATATAGTCGTAGGTAATTTTTGAGCCTTTTTCCAACGCTTTAGACACCGAGCAATATTTGGTAATGGAGAGCTCGAGTGCGCGTGCTACTTTTTTTTCATCCAGATTTCCTGCCAATTCAAAGTGTAGATGAATGGAATTATAGACCGAATATCCTTCCTTCATTTTTTCGCGATCTCCTGTTACTTCAACTGATAAATCGGTGAGTTCCTGCCGCTGTTTATCCAAAATGGAGATTACATCAATGGCCGAACATCCTGCCGCGCCTGCAAGAAGCATTTCCATCGGGCTCATTCCACCTTCTAGGCCTCCAATTGTTCGGTTGCCATCTATGCGGATCTTTCCTGCGGTTTCGTTTTCGGCTTCCATGTGAAAGCCTTGTCCCATCCAGTTTACATTTACCTTTACATCCATAAAATATGATCTGATTTTTGCACTAAAATATGGAAAATCTTGCTAGAACATGCTGAAAAACTAAAACCTGAGTTGTAGCCCGGCGCCATATACCGAGTGAACAGGATCTATAACCGGGAGAATTTTCAAGCTCAAATTTCTTTCCTCATTATACCGTTTTGTGTCGCGATGAACACCAATAAAATCACGGAAGGAAGTGTAGACATAAAATCCTAAACCATATAGCATTAGTCCATAACCAAAAGCGGTGACTAAAGTGTTAGGATTATCGTCTTCACTAAATATGACTTCAAAATAGGAGATTAGAACAATTAAGCCGCCGGTACCCATGGCTAGTATAGAAAGGCCACGTTGTATTCCGCCCTTAAAAAATTGATTTCGATCGTTTATATATAGGTAACCTGCTCCGGGTGCGAATGAATAAAGTGCCAATACGGTAAAAAGAGATGCAGGGTATAACACATCGTTATTCAATAAAATAGGTGAGATAATAAAAGTACCCAATGTTGCACCTACAGAAATTAAGACAGCTCTGCTCGGTTTTTTTACAACATCCGGTTGAGCTTGAAACACACTGTATTCAAGTAATTTTTGCTGTTTTTGATAAATCTGATCTGTCTGTGCTTGAAGTGATGTTGCCCCAATCAGAGCGATTAAGCCAATAAAAATTATTCGCATAATTTTACCCAAAGATTAAATTGGTATGCATAATCCAAATTTTTACCCCATGATGCCATTAGAATTTGGGGCTAGTTGCTAATAAAACCTAGAGGGCAGAGAGGATAGCGAATGTGATTTCTGTAAAATCTGATATAAATAGTTTAATACCTGGAATATTGCTGAATTCCTCTTTTTTGTGAGTAGTTGTAACCACAATCACTTGTGCACCGGAGGCTGAGGCAGCCATTGCACCTGTTGGAGTATCTTCGAAAATGATACAGTCTTCCGGTTTCACCTCTAAATCGGCAATGAGCAATTCATATACCTGAGGATCGGGCTTTCCACGTTGGACATCTCCAGAGTGACGAACTGATGCGAAATAGTGCCACAAATCAAGGGAATTCATCACAAAATCTACATTTTCCGGAGGAGCCGCTGATCCAACACCAAGCAGTATATTCTTTGATTTGAGCTCGAACAGCAACTCCGGGAGCCCGGCTAAAAGCGCTAAATCGGGAGCATAGATTTGGCGATAGGTTTCTTCTTTTTCTTTTGATATTTGGATGCGTTCTTCGAGCGTAAATCTGCCGGGGAATTCCCGTTCAAGCAGTTCCACATTTACGCCATGAATACGCTGATGAACTTCCTCAAGCGATAGCTTAATTCCCACTTCGCTCAGCTTTGTTTGCCACGCTTTATGGTGCACCATCATATTGTCGATCATGGTGCCATCCATATCAAAAAGAACCGCCTTCATACGCTTCGCGAATTTTAAATTTTAAATTTAAAATTTTGAATTAATCATTCGCCAATGTGTTTGTGATTGCCGCGGTCGTGACGTTTGCGCAATAATTTGATCACTTTATGGAGAGGGATTTCCTTTTCAGCGAGGAGTAACATCAGGTGGAAAAGCAGGTCGGCAGCTTCGGCAATGGTTTCTTTGTCGCCCTCATTTTTGGATGCGATTACAGTTTCAACGGCTTCTTCGCCCACTTTCTGTGCGATTTTATCCAGGCCCTTTTTAAACATCGAAGTGGTGTACGAGCCTTTAGGCATTTCATGCTTCCGCTCGTATAGCAGTTCTTCGAGTTCCTTTAAAAATTGGTAGTCTTTTTTAGTAAGTGATTTTCTTTCGCTCATTCTAACAGATTGATGAATTCGGTTCGAAAGGTCGGGCTTTTAAATCGCCAAGGCAATGTTGAATTGTGTATTTGTGTAATGTTAATATTAGGAGAGCAGGACTAAAGTCCCTGCTTGGTTATGACTATGCCAGAGATATAGTTTGAAGTCGAAAATTTAACGTGACTTGAAAAAATAATAGAATCTATGTCCCATAAAGTCATCCATAAGGAGGAGTGCACGACGACGGATGGATCTGCCAAAAATTATTTTAGCTTCATTTCTACGTTCCGGTTTGGGTAGTGTGTTCAAGGAGCAGGACTAAAGTCCCTGCTTGGTTATGATAGTGCCAGAGATATTGTATGAAGTTGAAAATTTAACATGACTTGAAAAAATAATTGAATCTATCTCCCATAAAGTCATCCAGAAGGAGGAGTGCACGACGACGGATGGATCTGCAAATATTATTTTGGCTTCATTTCTACGTTCCGGTTTGGGTAGTGTGTTCAAGGAGCAGGACTAAAGTCCCTGCTTGGTTATGATAGTGCCAGAGATATAGTTTGAAGTCGAAAATTTAACGTGACTTGAAAAAATAATAGAATCTATGTCCCATAAAGTCATCCATAAGGAGGAGTGCACGACGACTGTTGGATCTGCAAATATTATTTTGGCTTCATTTCTACGTTCCGGTTTGGGTAGTGTGTTCAAGGAGCAGGACTAAAGTCCCTGCTTGGTTATAACTGTGCCAGAGATATTGTATGAAGTCGAGAATTTGCTCTTGGATCAAGAATGGTAGAATATGACATTCTACTTAAACGTAAATTGCTTTCGCGCTTCTTCCCAAGGAATCAAATCTTCTGGTTTTGAAGTTCTAATCCGTTCTCTTACAATGGCTTTATGTTCTTCCGGAATCTCATCAACTTTAGTAAACCAACTTACCAACGCCAATATGAGCCGCCGATCCTATACTACTTGGCAAAATAATTTAACCAGCTGGAACACCGCCTATACTTTCGATTTGAACGGAAACATACAAAGCTTATTTAGAGAAGGAGCTCCTGATATTGACGGTTATCCCACCAATCTCGATAATTTAAGCTACACGTACCAAGGCAATAAAATTACGGCAATTGCAGATAGTTACGGGCATTTAGGATTTGCCGATTTAGCTACCACTACCGAAGAATACCTTTACGATGCCAATGGCAACATGATTGAAGATAAAAACAAGGGCATTTCACAGATTCGATACAACCGTATGAATTTGCCTGTAGTAATTACTTTTAGTAATGGTAACGAAATCCATTACTTGTACGATGCCGGTGGCAGTAAACTTCAAAAAATTGCCATTCCAGCAGCGGGTGGGCAAACCACCACCGATTATTCCGGTGGCTTTGTATATACCAACAACAGCATTGATTTTTTTGCCTTTAGCGAAGGCCGTGTACGAAAAGTAAGTGGCAATTGGCAGTACCAATACGATCTGAAAGATCATTTAGGGAATGTACGCACCACTTTTACGAACGACAATGGGGTGGCTACTTTGTTGCAAGCCGACAGCTATTACCCCTTTGGCTACAAAATGCCGGGCCTCAGTTACCAAACCGGAGCCGAAAACAAATTCACCTACAATGGCAAAGAACTGGAAGACGAATTTGGTCTGGATTGGTACCATTATGGGGCACGGTTTTATGATCCTACAGTGGGAAGGTGGTGGGTGATTGATCCTATGGATGAGTTTCCTTCACCTTATGCATACGTTGGGAATACACCGATTATGCTAGTAGATCCGAATGGAATGAATTCAGACGATCCCCCTGAAAATGGAGCAACTGTAGGTGCAATTATAGGTGGGTCAATTAGAGCTGGTTGGGAGCACTTTAGATATAATTCAGCTAGAAGAATTGCAATTTGGTTCGGAAGCGAAAAAGCCGAAAGTATGCCTTACAGGAAGTTTGATGTTTATATTGATCCTAATTCAATAGATGGTGTTTCAGTGTCTTTCGAAGATTATTCAGAAGATCCATCATTTGGTTCCAGAATGTGGAATAGCTCAATTGCAATTCTTGACATGACAGCTATAAACCCTGCCTCTCAAGGTACCGCAATGTTTGCTAAAGCTCCGAAATTATTTGTTTCTGAAATTGCGCAGAATGTCACAAAAAACTTTGGGAATACATATTGCTTACCATGTTCTGAAGCATTGGTAAATGCTTTTAAAAATGAAGGTATAACTGGTCAGGTAATTGAACTAAGATCAGAGACAGCTTTAATAGTTAGTAAAACATTTGGATATTCTGAAGCAATTTCAAGGAGTGGAATGCATAGAGGGGTTTTAGTGGATGGAATGGTTTATGATAACATTCACAAAAAAGGAATAGCATATGATGATTGGATTAAAGATTTTGAATCACATGGAAATATTTCTACAAAAATAGTTGAGGATTTTTAGTGCAAATAGAAAACAATATTCAAGACTTTATTGGGAAAACAAGAATTAAGCCAGCTCTTTTTATCGGCGAAAAATCTATCACAAAATATAGTGCCTTTATGGACGGGTGGATTTTTGATAAACGGTCAGATATAGCGGATATTAATCTTCTAAGAGAATTCCAAGATTGGATACAACAACGTTTTGATATTAGAACAACTCATCATTGGAGTCAAATTATTCTATTTTTTTCGCTAAACGAACAAGAGGCATTTGACAAGTTTTTGAGTCTTTGGGATCAGTTTTTAGTGGAAAAAAATAATTAAGGTGACCCCCAAACTAGCGCAAGTATGTAATTCTGAAAAACTGGTTCAAGTGTCCACTTAGACCTTTTTTGTTTTAAGATAAAGCCAACGGTTCCTGTATTTTATGAACGTAGCACAAGTTTCTCTGTCTTTGAACTCGCAAACTTTGTATTAATCTCGTTAGTATTTTTGCAAACCAAGGCATCAGTAGTATTAGTGATAAATGTGCCCCCAATCTGGTCCAAGCATGTAATTAAAAACAAAAAAACTGGTTCAAGCATCCGCTTGGACCTTTTTTGGTAAATGTGGTTGGGTATTCTTATTCAGAAATAAAATCGTTGATAGTACTAAGTATTGCTTCAAGATTTAGTTTCTCTATTCCGGGTAGGTGTGCAAGAATTATCTCTTCGGCATAGTTATGGTTTAAAAAATCTCGAAAAGCAGATTTCAAATATTCAGTAACATCATTTTCAGATTCTGTAATTTCATTAATATCTATTTTTGAAAGTATCGTGGTTATATCCTCCATATCTTTACTAAATCTTAAATCAGATCCCCCTCTATTTTTTGCGGCCTCCCATTTTGAAGCCAAATAATAGTCCAATGTAAATCTTGGAATCTTAATGCTTGAGCTCAGTACATACCATTCTTTATTTATTAGCCCAGTTTGATACCACTTATTTGAAAAACCCAAAATGGATGTGTCGGTTGGCATAACATCTAGTGTAAATGTTCCATTTGTATATCTACAAATTACATTGCTTTCAGGGTCAGGGTAGAACCCAATATTTTTAAGCTGTTTGTTAAGTGTTTCCAGCTCGGAATACCCAACCAGTTGAATTACAGCATCTAAATCATAGGTTGGGCGCAATTGTAGTGTTTTTGCTGTTGGCAAATAAGTAAAAAGTATGGCACCACCAACAAAAGCTAACTCATTAATAATTGGAGCAAGGATGTGTGCAATTTCTTCGAGTTGTTGCTCCCCTATCGGTGCTCTATTCATAATACTTGGGCAAGAAATTCTTTAGCAATGTTAACTTCTCTTGATGATTTATTTAGCCTAATTAAATCTACTGCACTCAATATATGGTGTAACTTATCCCACTTTTGGCAAGCATCAGGAAGTTTTTGATATAGTGGCGTAATTGAAACACCCTCGATTTGACCTTGGTGATGTGCCCAAACCATTGGAATTTTGGTTTGCACCTGATCTTGAAATGGCGTGGATGATATACCAGTTGGAATTCCCCGTTCAATAGTACCTTGTATAGCAGGAAATACAAACTTCAATCCATGAAATAAAAAGTCCTTTAAGTTTAATCGCTGCACCATTTTTTTTTGATGGTCGATTAATTGCACCTGCATTGAACGATGCAACGATTCACTTATCTCGCTTTGACTTAACAAAAGTTTTGTTGCTAAGTCTTTCATATACCATTCATTGTTCTTTTGCAGTAGTACACCAAATAATACTACTACATCATGAGGGCGCATTCCGGTATGTTCTTTCATCCTAACATTGTTTTGATTAATTATCGTAATTCGCGAATCGCGATATAAGATATAGTATTTGCGATTAAACGTCTAATATTAATATTGACTTCATGCCGAAGCTCGGGCTTCGCAATGTAGTCCAGAAGCTCCAGCTTGTATTTCTACCATATATCAATATCACCCAATATCAAAAAAATAATAGGTTAAGCAGTTCGTCTATTGTAGATGTTGGTCAGACTGTATATCCGTTAGACATGGTACCCGAACTGTTGAAATAGTTAACTTGAGATGAGTAAAGGTAATCGAGTACTAACGGCAGCTTAACCATTATGATTTTGATTCAATAGCTAACCGAATTTGTACCACTTTTTGTACCCACCTTATTGCTTTGCCTCGAAGAAACAGCAGACTTGGAACTACTAGTTAAAATATTTTATCGAGCGAATAATCTTCGTTGAAAACAAAAAACCACATTTACGATATCATAAATGCGGTTTTAATCTGATTATTGAATATTGCTTGTTGGACATTGAATATTCAACCCTGTGGGCCCAGAGGGACTTGAACCCCCGACCAATCGATTATGAGTCGACTGCTCTAACCAACTGAGCTATGGGCCCGTTTTTTTCAAAGGCTACAAAGTTACGGCGTTCTACATCTTTTTGAAAGCCATTCTTTGATAAAAAATCTGTTAATTGGTTTTTGATGAATCCAATCCTTTTTGAGTTGTACTGTTGTCGCGCCCTTCGATTGGGGCAATGTGAATGTTACCGTATTCATCCATATAACCAAGGTCGCCTGTATCGTAGGGTTCGTTGGTAAATGCAGTTGGGGAATGCAGTAAGATTGGTTTTGGATGATGAATGGTTCCCTTACAGGTTAACTTGCCACCATCTATAACCTTACCATGACACAGATGCTCATCCGGTTTAGGGATTTGATTAGCTGATCGATGATAACAAGAAATCAACCCTCCTGCTTCGGTTTGTCCATACCCTTGAATCATAGTAGAACAGTGTTTCGCAAGTGAAGCATAGTCTTCATTTCGGATGGGATATCCGCCATACACCACGTTGGGTACAAACCATGTGTGCCCGAATAGTGCTCGTAGAACTGCCGGAACCGTCATCAAAAAATCTGGTTTGTACTTCTGAACTGCCTTCAACCATCGATCTTCTTCACCTTTTTTAGTCGAAACAAAATGGTACTCACATCCCGATTGCTCGGCCATTAATGCCCAGCTAAATCCGGCCACATGCCATGGAGCAGCCAACATAAGTAACCTGTCGGAAGATGAAACTCCAAAAGCTTTGGCTGTGAGTCGACCGTTTAATAAAAGACGTTCTTCGGTATTCCAAATACATTTTGGGTTTCCGGTACTGCCACTTGAAAACAATCCGATGTATTTATCTTCGGTGGGAGGTTTTGAAATATCTAAGTGTTGACCGGCTAGTTTTGGAGGTATCAATAGCTGAGATTCATCAGCATCTAACACTTGTTGGATGATCTCTTTTGCAGAACCTGTTAAATCTGTGACGGAATAACTCATGTATTTAATTTTGTGTAAAGTGCCTGAAGCAAAGTTTAATTCAGGATAAAAGCTCGTACCTTTAGTCGATCTCAAAAACTAAATAAATATGCTCACTAAACGAATCATTCCCTGCCTCGATATTAAAAACGGAAGAACGGTAAAAGGGGTAAACTTTGAAGGACTTCGCGATGCCGGAGATCCCGTGGAACTAGCCAGAAGATATTCGGAAGAAGGTGCAGACGAACTCGTTTTTTTGGACATTACCGCTACACTTGAAAAACGAAGAACGCTGGTCGAACTCGTTACCCGAATTGCAAAAGAAATCAATATTCCTTTCACAGTGGGTGGTGGTATCAAAACGGTGGATGAAATCGAAGAGCTATTGAAAGCCGGTGCCGATAAAGTTTCGCTGAACTCCAGTATCGTAAAAAATCCACGGCTAATAAATGATGCCAGCGAAGCTTTCGGAGCTCAGGCCATTGTAGCTGCAGTAGATGCCAAGCGTACAAAAGGTAGTTGGAATGTGTACATCAAAGGCGGTACGGAAGATGCCGGATTGGATGCTATCGAGTGGATGATTGAAACGGAACAGCGAGGTGCCGGCGAAATTTTGCTCACCAGTATGGATCGCGATGGAACTAAGGCAGGCTTCGATACTGAACTTCTTTCGATCGTTAATCAGAAACTCACGATTCCGGTAATTGCCAGTGGTGGCGCAGGAACGATCCAGCACTGTATTGATGCAATTTCTCTCTCCAATGCGGATGCCGTATTAGCTGCCAGTATTTTTCACTTTAAGGAAATTGAAATCGAGGATTTGAAGAAATCCATGGCTAAAGCCGGTATTCCCGTACGTTTACATTAGAATATTACTGCTTTGTGAATTTTATTTTATTTGGCATTTTTATAAAAACGCCTAAATAATTTTATAAGGGAGTAATTATCCGTAAGCGCTTTTCTGATTTCGATCTTTCCGATGTAGCCAATTAACTATGCGTGTTTAACGTTCGTTTTAGGCAATTTTACCTAATAATCTTAGTTAACGAGTAGGTAGGTCAGAAGAGGCAAACATTGACAAACCCCATTTTTTTGTGCTTTTTGGGGGTTCTCACTCACAACATTCGAAGTCAACTGCAATGATTAACAATAAAAAGTTAAGCTATAGCGGACCTGAAAAGTCTGCCTGTGGCGTTGGGTTTGTTGCCAGCCGCAATCAAGAATATAGCAATCAACATTTATTAGAAGGATTACATGCATTAAGCTGTGTAGAACACCGTGGTGCATGCGCCGCTGATGGACTTACCGGCGATGGTGCGGGAATTATGACGGATATTCCTTTTGATATGCTTGGCTACGAAGCCGATACGGTAGCGGTAGCGACCTTATTTTTGACGCGCGACAAATCTCGCAGGCTTAAGGCACTAAAGATTTTTGAATCTACCTTTTCGTTATTTGGATTGGATGTGTTGGAATACCGAGATGTACCGGTGAACAAAAAAGTTCTTGGCGAAAGTGCGGCTCAGTCTGTTCCTGTGATAGTGCATGTATTTATTAAACGGCCTGAACGCGCAAAAACCATGCTTTCTTTTGATAAGCGTTTATACACGGCGAAGCAGCTTACCAAATCGAAGTTATATAATACCGATCTGGCTGAAACGCTGTTTTTTACTTCGTTATCTGCTAAAACTATTGTTTATAAAGCGCTCACACAATCGTATGCGCTGGAAGAATTTTATCTTGATTTGAAAAACCCGGCGTACACCACTCGCTTTTGTTTATTTCATCGCCGTTTTAGTACCAACACCACTACTTCGTGGGATAAAGCTCAACCTTTCCGTTTGATTGGTCACAATGGCGAAATCAATACGATTGCCGGTAATCGCTCTTGGGCTAAATCACGTGAAAAAATGATTGGCGCAGAGCGCAATGAAATTCTTACTCGTGATAATATAAGTGACTCCGGAAGTTTGAATGAGATGGTAGAATCGTTGCGATATCGTTCTTCCATTCCGAATGTTGAAGATATTTTGGCTATTTGTATGCCGCCGGCAACCGAGGGAAATAAGTTTTATAAATTCTGGAGCCGTGCAATGGAACCGTGGGATGGTCCGGCACTTATCACCTACGCCAATGGATATACCATTGGGGCCAGATTGGATAGAAATGGTTTCCGTCCATGTCGCTGGGCTCGTACTAAAGATCATTTCTATTTATCGAGTGAGGCCGGAACCTTTGAGCTGGATGAATCCAGTGTGGAAGCAAAAGGAACATTATATGCCGGCCGCGGGGTGACCTTAGATCTGGCAAGCGGCAATGTGCTGTTTCGTGATCCCAGTCATTCTAAAGAGAATTACGATGCACCATTTAATCCCAGAGTTGAAAACATTCCTGAGAAAGTGGGTGAGATTGATGACTCTTTTAGTCACCTAAAACCGTTTTTTACTTACACTGATGAAGAACTGAATAAAATCATCTATCCGATGGCAGAAACCGGAAAAGAGCCAATTGGATCGATGGGAGATACAGCTCGGCTTGCGGTGCTATCTAACGAGCCGCGTTCTTTCTTTGATTTCTTCTTCCAGAATTTTTCTCAGGTTACTAATCCACCGTTGGATTATATGCGGGAAAAAGTAGTTACTGATCTGACGGTATATCTGGGAAAAAAGCCGAATATTTTTGAACCCAAAGAATTAATTCCTCCGGCACCTGCTTATGAAATTAGAAGTCCGTTTTTGAGTTTAAAGCAGATGGAGTTTATTTATGAGTGCATCACCAATAAAACCGAATTAGATCGTGTGGTGCCATTTGTAATTGACACCACTTTTAATCGAAATCATGGCTCGGTTGGATTTAAATCCAGATTAGAACACATCAGTAAAGAAGCTATTGACGCTGTTCGTGCCGGACATACTATTCTGATTTTGAGCGATCGTAAAGCTGATGCAAATAAAACACCGCTGCCGAGTTTGCTCACTCTTCGCAAAGTAGTAAACACACTAAATGATGAAGGCCTTAAGCTAAACGCAGCGGTAATTGTAGATACCGGTGAAGTGAAAAGCACGCATCATGCTGCCGCACTTATTGGATTTGGGGCGCAAGCAGTTTGTCCGTATTTGGCATTGGATGCAGCTCGAAACGACGCCCATCGTTCACTTAAAAACTTAGATGCCGATACTAAAGAACGAAATCTGCTAAAAGCTTTCGAAAATGGATTGCTTAAGGTGATGGCAAAAATGGGAATATCGGTGGTGCGTAGTTACCAGAGTGCCAAACTTTTTTCTGCCTTAGGTTTGGGGAAAGGCGTGATCAAAGAATTTTTCCCCGGAATTCAAAGTCCGATTGGTGGACTGGAACTCGATCAAATTGCAGAAATGGTGCTGGCTCGAACCGATATTTCTGACTTGGAAAGCATTGATTCCTATAAACCCATCAAAAGTTTCCAGTATAAAGAGCATGCACGTGGCAAAATGGGCGAGAAGCATTCCATGACCAACACACGCTCAAAAATGATCCACGACTTAGTGCGTGATACCGGATTAGAACTCAATGATTGGGCCTTATATAACGAGTATGTAAAACTGGGCTTGGAAGATGAGCCGGTAGCACTCCGACATTTATTCGAGCCAAAATCGGCTTCTACACCCATCGATATTTCGGAAGTAAAAGAGGCCGGACACATTTTAAAAACCTTTGGATCCGGCGCTATGAGTTTTGGTGCAATCAGTGCCGAATCGCAACGCGATATCTTTCTGGCGATGCGTGAGATTGGAGGTCGCTGTAATAGTGGAGAGGGTGGAGAGAATCCATACTACTTTAAAGAAGGAGTTGGAGCTTCTGTAAAGCAAATTGCATCCGGACGATTTGGAGTAACTGCCGAATATTTAGTATCCGGTGAGGAAATTCAAATTAAGGTTTGTCAGGGAGCCAAGCCCGGCGAGGGCGGACAATTAATGGGCTTAAAAGTGGATGCCGATATTGCTAAAGCTCGATTTGCAAACCCCGGCTTCGATTTAATATCTCCACCACCGCTGCATGATATATATAGCATCGAGGATTTGAAGCAATTGATCAACGATCTAAAGCAAATCCATCCGAATGGAAAGGTAAGTGTGAAACTGGTTGCCGGAGTTAATATCGGAACCATTGCAGTGGGAGTTGCTAAGGCGGGTGCCGATTCTATTCAGGTTTCCGGTGGGGAAGGTGGAACCGGAGCGGCTTCTTTATCAAGCATGAAACACGCAGGATTACCGTGGGAGATCGGGTTGCTGGAAGTTCATCAGGCATTGGTAGAGAATAATTTACGCGATCACGTAGTTCTTCGAACCGATGGCGGGTTATCATCCGGAAAAGACATTGTGTTGGCAAGTATTCTGGGAGCAGAAGAATTCGATTTCGGAAAGTTATTGCTGATTGCACAAGGATGTGTGATGGCTAGAATCTGTGAAAAAAATACCTGTCCTACCGGTATCGCAACGCATGATCCGAAGTTTAAAGCCAAATACAAAGGCGATAAAGATCACATCGTAAAAACACTCAAGTATATCGCCGAAGATGTACGCCAGATTTTAGCGGAACTAGGAAAATCTTCCCTTCAGGAGATTTGCGGCGATACCGAATTACTTGCTATAAACGGTAAGCATCTCGAATTGATTAACGAATTAAATCTCGATCTAGGATTTTTCTTAGATGCACCCGCTTATCAGAAAGAATCGGAGCAGGAAAGTTTGTCGGAGCCCATTAGTGAACTGAATGCAACCGTACTCAGCGATTTGATGGAAGCCATCGATAAAAATGAATCGGTAGAGCGATCCTATCCGATAATTAATACTGATCGATCGGCTTTGGCAACCTTATTCGGGCACTTAGCCGGCAGAGTTAGTAAAGATCGAATGGCAAAAATCAATGGAAAGGAATCAGGTGTAAAACCATTTACCGAAACCATAAGCCTCGAATTTAAAGGTAGTGCAGGACAAAGTTTCGGAGTCTTTCAAACCAAAGATGTAAACATAAAACTCATTGGCGAAGCCAACGATTCGGTTTGTAAGAGCATGAGCGGAGGTAGAACGGTAATTATTCCACCTGCAGAAGCAAAATATAAACCCGAAGATAATGCCATTATTGGGAATTGCGCATTATATGGTGCCACCGGTGGGACTTTGTTTGTGCACGGTCAGGCCGGGGATCGATTTGCGGTTCGTAATTCGGGAGCTACGGCTGTTGTTGAAGGAACCGGACTGCATGCGTGCGAATACATGACGAACGGCACGGTTGTGATTTTAGGGCAAACATCAGACAATATTGGAGCGGGAATGACCGGCGGTGTATTGTTTATGTTCGAAGATCCGGGCTCTAAAATCAACAAAGAGTATGTGGGTAAAGCTGCGCTTAGCACAAAAGATTTCGAGCAACTTTATTCGATTATGAGTGATTATGCCACTGAAACCGGATCAACTAAGGCTAAATATATTGTGGATGATTGGGAGCAGGTGAAACAGCAATTCATCAAGTTTGTGCCTCTTTCTATGATTACCGTTGGTGAAGGTGTGGAAGAATCGGAAGAACAGAGTTAGTTTTGAGTTTTGAGTGGTGAGTTTTGAGTGATTTTGGGATCGAATTTTAAAAACTCTGATCGCTACTATTAGTGTTTTTGTGCGTTTGTGGCGGAATTGAATTAGCTTATGTTAGAGCCTTGGAACTTTTTCTGTAATCCACTTAGGAAATAGCGCAAATATTGATCGTTGCATTCACGGTATTTGGATGAGGTTGGTTTTCTAAAAAAGGCACTCAGTTCGTGTTCACTAATACTTTTATCGATAGTAGAAAAAAGTTCAAGAATGTCATCGGATTGCAGGTTGAAGGCGATCCTCAATTTCCTGAATATGATATTATTGTTGAGTGTTTTTTCTGGAGCAGGTTGTGGTCCGTCTTTTTTGCCACGTAATTTGTTGATCAAGCCATTGAGAAAAGTGGCCAGCATCACATCACTCATTGCAAGAAACTGAGGATCTTCATGCTTTTTTAACCAAAGTGTAACACTCTCTTGGTTGATGACTGAACCCGTTTCTGCAAAAACTTTCGCCATTTGATGGTCGTTGTATCCTAAAGTGTATCTGAGTCGGCGGAAAATATCATTGTTGTCCATAATGGATGTTCTTGACGAATTAAATTGAATAGTAGGAAGGAATCGAAGAACTATTGTGATTCGAGATCATTTAGAAAAGTCTGCCATTCATTCGTAGCTAAATATTCACTGAGTTTTTTGCCGGGACAAAGTGTTTCTGCATAATCTTTGTGTGTTTTGATTTTTGATGCAGGCACAGATTTCCATTTAGCCAGATATTCAGTCACCGTTTTTAGTGATTCTTTTTGTTTCTCACGAACCTCTTGCTCCTCGAAATTTCCAAGCAATACAATCAGTGCATGACCAGTAGGATCGTATGCGGTATTAGTATCGCCGCGGTAATCCAAAGGTCGGCCTTCAAAAATTCTGCCTTGCCTGTCTATGATATAATGATAGGGCACATCCATCCAGCCGCGAGCAGAACGACTCCATGATTGCAAATTTTTGAGATAGGTATATACGTTTTTTTCGTCTTCAAAAATTTCACCGCCGTGATGAATGGTTATATATTCGATGGTATGACGATTGCTCTCAACCAGCGAATCTGTGCTGCCCCATTCTGAGCGTTCTATGAGCCAATCTTGGGCAACAGTTTGAGTGGTGGAGATCAGAAAAAGAAAAACGGATAGTAATGGAGTGATCAGTTTCATTAATGAGAGGTATTTATGCTTAGTGATTGATGCTGGTGTAATGTATTGAATCCTAATCACTTTTGGCGTAATACAATCTCAGTTATATTAAAAGGTGAAGCTTATTTCATCAACAGCATTTTATTAGAAATCACCGCTCCATCAAATTCGAGTTGATAGAAATAAATACCACTTGATAAACCAGTGGCATCAAAAGTAGCCGTGTATGATCCGGTATTTCGGATTTCATCCACCAAAACCTGTACAACCTGACCAATGAGATTATATACTTTAAGGGAAACTTTACCTGATGAAGGCAAACTAAATTGGATCTGTGTGCTTGGGTTAAAAGGGTTGGGATAGTTTTGTTTTAGATGCAGGTTCTTTGGAATTTCCAACTCATGTTCTGTTTCATTATTCACAGTCAGGGCATCCAAATCTGGGATTAAATAATCTTCGTGAATTACATTTGTGGGATTAGAGCCTGTCCATCTAAGATAGAGCGCTGCGTTTCCAGTGGTATGCGCATATTCCAGTTTAATCTCTTTTTTCTCATCTGCAGCAAAGGCAATTTGTTGGTTGGGCGATACGGAAACTCCATCAATAAATAGGGTTGCTGTACCATTAATTGTCTCAACAGAAAATCGATAATTTCCGGCTTTAGGTGCCTTAACTTCACCAGTGTATCTGACACTAAAATTATTACCTGGAATTCCACTAATTGGAGCGTTATTGGTCCAATTCCATGCAACCATAGGTTCTTTCTGCACAACAGGAGTGCCGGTAAAATCTACATTTGGATAATATGTTGCGGTTAAGCCTTTTAAGGAATCAGGATTCGTTTTAGCCACTCCCTGCCCATGAAATTCGAACCAATTTACATTACCGATTCCACCCGGATTTGCTGCGTTTTTGAATACAACATATAGATCATGTGTGCCACCCAGATCAGTTAGGTCGGTGGTAAAATAATCGTAAGATTGCCAGCCCCCGGTTATTGAAGTTTGCATTTTTGCAACCAGCGGACCGGTAACATTATTTAACCGAAACTGTATTTCTGCAGGATTTTGCTGGGTTGCAAATCTAGCGGTAACGAACTCAATATTTTCAAAATTCATTGGACCAAACTTGAGGGCAGAATTATGATTCACGAATCCGATATTTAATCCACCTCCCAAAAAATCGCCGGTAGTTTCTGTTCTTAGATCAATGAACTCTTGTGTATGCTCAGCTTGTTTCTTTTTGGGTTGCAGTATAACCACGTCAGTTCCGGTGAGAGGAACACCCGGTCCGCCGCCATCGTCGGTAAATTGAGCATTAAACACATAGAAAATATCATCTGCGCCTTCACCATGGGGGTTGGTAGGAAACTCACCTTCACATCCTTGACGCGAACCTTCTCCGTGTGCATGATCGTCGTGTCCAATGGAAGGTTCAGAGATTACATTATTGCAATCTATGCCGGATTCGGTTGTTCCTTGTTCATTGTCTTCCACAGAAATTTTGTATTCAATGATGTCATAATCTTCATAGAAGCCACCATTTAGTGGCTGTTCAATAATTACTTTTGGTGTACTGTTGCCCACAACAATTTGGATTTGAGCAACAGCGCTTTCCCCGTCAGGATCGCTTACTCGTAGCTTGGCGGTGTAATTTCCATCGGATGTGTAGGTAAATGTCGGGTTTTCTTCGGATGAATCTTCTGCGTCATCTCCATCAAAATCCCAGGAATACGTCAGAAAATCGTTGTCGGGATCACTTGACCTATTTCCGGTAAAATCTACAGTTAAAGGGGAAGCACCACTAGTAACTGAAGCCGTAGCGATAGCTGTTGGTGCACGATTTCCAAGGTTTTCGACATACTCAATTTTTATAACGCGGGCATCTTCATTATTTGCAAAAAAGCCGGTCCCCCATTCAACGATATACATGGCACCATCCGGCCCAAATTTCATATCAATGGGTCGGGCTAATTCAAGCTCAGGAAGGAATGGGTTTATTTGCAAGAGGTTACCATCACTATCGTAACGAACTTCTTTAATCCAGTTTCGGGTCCATTCTAGAATAAATAGCGTACTATCGAAATACTGTGGAAAGCTACCGGATTCGAGATTTGATGGATCATATTTAAAAAAACCGCCGGCTATTGCGGTGCGGTCTCCACTTTCAAATTCGGGTAAATCGGGAGTAAAACCATAGGTGTAATCTAACCATGCCGGGACAGCCGGAGGCAGATTTTGAGCTCCCGTATTATTTGGCGAATCGTTTACCAAATTGGAGCAATCGAAGGTTGATCCTGAACTGCCGTTAGCAAAGTTATAGTCAACATAGGCTAGATTATCGGCAATGCAATAGGGCCAGCCAAAGTTGCCTGGTTCAGTGGTACGGTTAAATTCGTCGTGTCCAACAGGGCCTCGAGCAGTACTTGTAGCTTCAGCATCAGGACCTACATCACCCCAAACTAACTCGTTTGTGTATTTACTAAGGGCCATTCTAAACGGGTTGCGCGTGCCCATAACATAAATTTCGGGTTTCCCTTCGCTGGAGTCGGAAAATAAATTTCCATCCGGAATGGAATATGTGCCATCATCTTCTGGATGAATTCGAAGAATTTTGCCACGTAAATCGTTGGTATTTCCTGAGGTAGTTTGAGCATCAAATGCCGATCTACCGGCGCGTTCATCGATAGGAGTAAAACCATCTGATTCGAACGGATTTGTATTATCTCCGGTAGCGATATATAAATTACCGTTGCTATCAAATTCCATATCCCCACCAGAATGGCAACATTGCTCACGTTGAACTGGAATACGCAACATGATTTTTTCTGAACTTATATCAATGGAACTTCCGTCAAAATCAAAACGAGAAACTCTTTGTTCAGAAACACCAGTAGGTGAGTAAAACAGATATAACCATGAATTTGTGGCAAAATTCGGATCAAGCACGATTCCAATTAACCCATCTTCACGACCGGAATCTACACTTAGTGAGCCTGCATTTGAAATCAGACCAGTTTCATTATCTCGAAGTTTCAGGTTTCCTGCCCGTTCGATATATAGAACATCCAGATTCGGAAGTACTTCTACTGCCATTGGGCTCAACGGGTTATTATCGATTACAGTAACCTGATACTTCTCATCGATGGTTGCTTCGAAATTTCCGGTTACTTCCCCGCTGGCATACATAATACCGCCTAAAATATGCTGCCTGAATAACGGTTCTGAGTAACTCTCCTCAGTGTGTCCGCCTCCGGTATACCAAGCGCGGCCACCCTCATAATTATGCATCCATGCAATTGGGTGATCATACCCCATATTTCCACCGGAATAAGTGCTTTCATCTAAAGTCATAAGTACATGGACATCTCCTCTGGGGTTTGATCGATAGTTATACCATTCGTCGGTTCGAACCCAGTAATCCGGTAAGAAAGATGTAGATGGGTGAATTTTATCCGCTACTTCTATGGTTGCTGTTGGAGTGCCGGGTGGATGGCTATCGAAATACGCGCCCACTAATCCACCATACCAAGGCCAGTCGTATTCAGTATCAGAAGCGGCATGGATTCCAACAAATCCGCCACCGGATTGAATGTACTGTTCAAATGCGGTTTGTTGTTCTGAGTTTAACACATTGCCCGTAGTACTAAGGAAAATAACTGCAGCATATTGATTTAGATTTTCAGTAGTAAACAGAGAGGCATCCTCGGTGGCATCTACCCCAAAATTGTTATCCAAACCTAGTTGTTGAATAGCGGCGATGCCTTCATCAATTGAGTTATGGCGAAAGCCTTCGGTTTTAGAGAATACCAGTACTTTAAAAGATTGTGCAAAAGCAGAAATACAAATGAATGCCAGGACTAGGCAAAGGAATAGTGTTTTCTTGAGCATAACAGATTTTGAATGAGTGTAGTAGAGTATCTGAAAAATGATTTGAGATGCCAAGTGATAAGAATTCTCATAAACAGAGTTTATGGCATCGTATTAGCATAAATCCAAGCTCA
This sequence comes from Balneolaceae bacterium, assembly GCA_017640605.1. Classification (GTDB taxonomy): domain Bacteria; phylum Bacteroidota; class Rhodothermia; order Balneolales; family Balneolaceae; genus HXMU1420-13. The sequence goes on from JAEPQH010000016.1 coordinate 20,136, forward strand.
AAAAACTATGTGTTTTCTTTGCAGTTCATCTATTTGAAACTGTTGGTGTATGAGCAACTAGAATTAACGGCAAATTGTAGTCGGTTGCACTAACTGTTCGATACAGATTTAATTGTATCTCATGGTGTGCATCCAAACTTGATTATTTCATCAAAATCATCTTATTCGAGAGTATTTTGCCATCAAATTCGAGTTGATACACATACACTCCGCTTGATAGGTGTGAGGCGTCGAATGGTACGGTATGTTGCCCTGCAGATCGCATTTCATTAACTAGTATTTGAACAGATTGCCCCAACATATTGAATACTTGTAGAACAACATTGCCTTGTTCGGGTAAGCTAAAAGTTATTTGCGTGCTTGGGTTAAATGGATTAGGATAGTTTTGCGACAGAGTGAAATTGGAGGGTTTGCTCAAATCGACTTCGTTAGAAACCGCATCGGATTTTTCAACCACTACCTTATCTAAGCTGAACAACCAGTTATTCTTTTCTGAATTGAAATCAGTATCAAATTCTAAGCGCATAATATGCGTGCCGGCTTCGAGGTTAACGGGATCAGTTTCTATCGGCTGAAAATTGATAAAACTACCTGTTCCGTTCACTCTTTGTTTGCCGCTCACATCAACATTATCAACAAATAGTGTGAAATTACCAAAACCGGGTACGGTGGCTACAAAAGGTTTAAATACGAAAGCTCCAGCTTCCTCAACTTCAAACGTATATTCTACCCACTCGCCGGCTACAATCCAGTAAATATGAATCTGTCCACCATCAGCACTTAAATCGACGCCTTCATCAGTGCGGTATACAAGCCCTGCATTATTGGCATCTGCATCGTGATAAGCAATTCCTTCGCCACCTATATCGTAATTCTCTGCTTGAATGGTTCCCGGAACGGTTGGTGGTGTTCCTCCATAAGCAGTACCACTTGGTAATACTTCTACGACAAGGCTGTCGGTGGTTGAAAGATTATCTGAATTAGTTACAGTAAGTGAAACTGTATACTCACCAACTTCTGTAAAAGTAAAAACGGTGTCGCTTGCAGAACTATTTCCAAGTCCGGCAAAGTCCCAATTAAAAGTTAGATCAAGGTTATTTCGATCAAAACTGTTCGAGGCATCAAAATGTACACGAAGAGGAGCTTTACCAGTGGTTTTATTAGCTACCAATAATACAACGGGTGCGTTCGGATCAACTTGCTCTGTGGATTCGGTGAGCATTTTACCGGCAGGAACGTTCAAAGAATATCCATCCGAAAAAGAAACCAAACGATCAGTGGTTTGGGCGTTAAACGCTACGTATGTATTGTGTTCACCTTTTCTAAAGACGGCATAAGTGGGAATATCTGCCGTTATGGTGGTATCGACCTTTCCCATTCGCTTAATGTTGTACATCCAGTGCATCGTGTGGGCTTTGGATTCACCATCAAAAGCTTCATAGTTTGGATCAGATAGATAATAAGCCAATGCTTGGTCGGCATCCCCAAGAGCTAAATATTGCCAAAAAATATCTTTCCATTTATTAGGTTGCCCTCCACGTTCTTCAACAACTTCGTTATAGTTTTGAACTACATATTCCGGATGCCTGCCCAAATATAACGATCCACTTGTGATGGGTAGTAAATTAATTCCATGCACAAATTCAGGATCTCCACCAAACCAAGTGGCATGCACACCTTTTGAGCCCCAAACCATACCAATGGCAACATGCGGGTAATCGGTGGGAAAAACGACCTCATCTACATCAAACCAATATTGTTCAACCGCAGTAGTTTCGGTAGTGTACAGGAATATTCCCATATCTCGTATTTCGGTTTGCCCCGTGATTTCTCCCCATAAGATTACAGCGGATGCAAAATTCATCGATTCTGAACTTGATTCCTGATTGTTACCTTCAGCAAAATCTCCATGACCTGCCGCCCATGAATGTCCTGCATAAATGTCGAATGAACGTAAGAATGGGAATAATTCATCATTTCGATTCCAATTGTTGGCATCCCGAATCAGTAAATTTACCATGCCGCCCCATTGATCCTGAGTTGCCCACGATGGATCATATTTGGCGATGGTGGCTGCACTTACAATCGCATAACTCATATGAAAATGGTGATCATTGATCTGATTGTCGGCACCAAAACCTGACGGATATCCAGTTAATACATCCCAATCAGCGTTGTACGAATACTCCTGTTCTCCACCAACGGTAAACCAGTCCTCTAGTCGAGTTTTGAGCGCATTCAAAAAGTAATCACGCTCGTTTACCATCCCCATTTGATCAGCAATATGTACAAGGTTCGCAAATCGTGCCATTGCTTTTCCATTTTCATAAGAAGGACCAGGATTCAGTGATTCTTTTGCTACCTCAGCGATTAATGATTTAAGTATATCAGGATTATAATTCCCTGCATCAGGCAAAGCCGGAAGTACACCTTGAAACTTTGTACTGGTAGAAAATTTATTTCCTGTTATTACTATCATCTCGCCACGCGAAGAAGCGTATCGGAAATCGGTTAACAGTGATGTTTCATTAAGGTGTAGATATTGATGGCGATACAATGCAGATATTGTTTCGTTTAAATTTCCATCTGCCGAATCTTTAAGAGTGGTTACGTAATTATAAGTAGAAGTTACTTCGGAGGTCGATTCGTTATAGTTCCATTCAACAAAACTGTTGGTTACAAATGCATAGGCTCTCTTAGTGTATAATTCTAATGTTGATATGGAGTTATCGGGAAGTAGGGCAACAGAAAGGTAATCTTTACCATTTAGTTCGGATGTAAATGTGCCATTCGTATTCCAGATTGATCCAGTTGGGGCAAAAATACCGTAATGCCGTCCGTCGACTGTTACTCCTAATACTCCATTCTGATTGTACCAAACCGATGGACTACTGAGAAAGGTGATTGCTGCATCGCCTCCGTTAATCTCGAAATATACAAAAGGAAGTCCGTGCCCTAAGGTAGCGTACATTGTTTTATTGCCGTCGATCCATTCGGCAGTAACGGTCCAGTCGCTGTAACTGTAAGTTGTTGCTTCAGGGGCATCTAACCCGGATACCCCAACTATCATTTGCCCAACATAAGGATACAGGTAATCTGTTCCGGGAGCTGCTGTTGCCAAAACATGTTGAGAGGTATAGCTAAGTTCCAATCCAGTGTTTTTTGCTTGCATTGCCAATGGATGAGCAATTAGTTTACCTGAATGAGGATTCCCGAAAAAAGGAAAAATCAGGCTGCTCCAGAAATCATTGGTTTGAACCCGTTGCTGAAAACCAGAAGATACTTTAGGTAATATATTTTGGCCTTGAAAATTCTGTGGTCCAATTTCTCCTGAAGGTAAGCTAGTGCTGTAACTCCCAGCTCCAACTGAAACTGATTGAGCTATGGAAGGAACTGTAAAAAGAATTAGAAGAAGGGATAGAGAAAAGTAGGACTTCAGAACGGATTTGGGATCCGTGAAATAATGGAACATCTTGATAAGGTGAGTGAAATTATTATCACAAAGATAGATAATCTATCATCAATAAAACTAATGAGATAATTTCTCACTGGTTGAGTTTCACACCCTATGATTTACCGTTTAAAATACCTGAAATATGATGCATCAGCACTTTGTAGCTATTCACATTTTTTTGAACCACAGCAAGTGCTTCTAAATAGAGTTCTTTTTGCTCTGTTTTACTAATGGTTTTTCCAGAATAAATAATAACGGGCACTTTTTTTCGCCCTTCCATGGTGCGGATTTTTTGGAGTACATCTTTTCCATATGCATCAGGTAAATACATATCTAAAATAATACAATCGAAATGCTCATCAGATCCGAGTTTTTCATAGGCCTCTTGCGCCGATTCTGCCGTAACACAATCTTTTACTACCACACTTAAAAACTCTTTAAGCGCCATATTATGGATGGTAGAGTTGTCAACAAGAAGCACTTTTCCTTTAGAAGTTTTTCGCGATTTGGTTTCCTTAGTATCTTGATCAGCGGCTTCGGTATGAACAACTTTAACGACTTCCACTTCAGGCTTACTTTCAACGGCCGATCGGCTGTCGCCCGGTAGATACAGCGTAAAGGTACTACCTGTGCCATATTCACTTTCTAGCGTAAGTTTGCCACCAAGTATGTGCGCAATCTCTTTCGAAATAGCAAGACCTAACCCGGTACCACCATACTTTTTTTCGGTGGATTGCCCCTCGGCCTGTACATAACTTTCGAAAATAATGGCCCGCTTTTCATCACTTATACCAATTCCTGTATCAGAAATTTCGTAAGCAACCATCGAGTCGTCGGCATCCAAATTCTGCATAGCCAACTCATTTACATCCGGTAAGTATGTAGTAAGTTTTACATGTCCTTTGTTAGTAAATTTTATGGCATTACTAATTAAATTATTCAACACCTGCTCAAGTCGAATACGGTCGGTATTAATTTTTTGTGATATGGGTAGATTATTCACATATCGAAATTCGATATTTTTTTCTGCAGCAACAGGAATGTATAATCGAGTAAGTCGGGTACAGAATTCATGGACATTCACCTGTTCGAGTTGAATATCCATTTTGCCGGATTGAATTTTAGATAGGTCTAAAATTTTATTTAACAGATCAAGCAGATTATTGCTGGAACTATGAATTAAATCGATGTATTCGATCTCGTCTGCTTTAAGCGATTGGCTACGATTTTCTGCTAATATTTCGCTCAAAAGAATTACAGAATTGAGCGTGGTTCTCATCTCATGACTAATCTTCGCAATGAACTGCGATTTGTAGTTGAGTTCGTATTCTAGTTCACGGCGTCGGTTATGCAGAATTGCATCTTCTAACTGTTGACGAAGCGTGTGCTGGATAAGAAGCTCATCAACCTGGGGTAGAAAAACTCTAAAACCTGCGTTTAGCAATTCATGTATTTGTTCGCGCGATCTGGATTTTCCTACGGCAAGTACGCGAGTATACGCTTTACGGCGTTGCAGAGAGCGAAGCACTTTTTCATAATCAAGGTCTTCATAATCAACGTTAATGATTAACACATCCCATTGATGGCGCTTATACGCTTTAGTGAAATCCTGATAGTTCCGTAAAAAGCCGGTTTCTATTTCTATCCCTTTTATTTTCACGGATGCCACCGCCTGTTGTACAACCTCAGGCGTTTGCGCTAATAGTATAGAAATAGTAGAGCCGGGCATAAAAGACGTTAACCTTCCAAATTATAGTTAGTACTCTAAACTGCTTCGTAAAAAAAGCAATGTGTTGCTTTACTGAAAATAAATCTCATTAAAAGATATTAATAAACTGTTCGTGCACATGTAGTAAGCCAAATATCTGATAAATAGTAATATGAAAGAAGAGTGTTCGGATTTCTAAATATTAATGTTTTTTAATATAAACATTTCGGTATCTTTTTTGTTAGAGATATTAATTTTTTTTCAGTGAGATATCTTTTAAAAACTAACTAATTAATATTTGTTTTTTTAACAACGGCTTGTGTTATTGAATACGAAATAAGTGTTGGCCAACTAATTGGGAATCAACGTGCAGAACGAAGACAAGATTAAGCAACTGGTTGAACAAATAGTTGAATCGGTTAGCTCGGTAGGTTATCAGGGAGAAGTTGAGCAGCTAAGAGATAAGTACTCGAAACTAAAAACAGTTCATCAACTTCAGAAAAGCATTGTGCGGCAAAATATGCATAATGCAATGTCGCCATTGAGCGCAATTTCGGGCTATTTGGAGTTAATTAATATGGCACTCGTTTCTGACCCCGATTACGAACAAATTGAATATTACAGAAAGAAAATCGAATCAGGTATTCAGGAAGTAAACACAATTCTTGAGCAACTACAGGGTATTTATAACGACGAATCAGACCTTGTTACAACCGATCAAGTGGATACCTTTTTGGATGTTGATCTGAATTGGCTGGTACGCGATGTATGCGCAAAAATGCATTTCACCGAATCGGATTTAACGCTGGAGATGAAAACAATTTCTCTGCATGTGCAAACAGATGTGTTCATTACAAAACTGATTATTTTTAATCTCATCAACTACGCGTCCAAGTGTAATTCCCAAAAAGAGCCGCTCACATTAATTACTAATCAATCGAATCGTTCGGCAGAATTTACCGTGAGCTTTTCGGTGGTGGAATCCAAAAAGGTTGAAATAGCTCGAGTTATCAAATCAGCCAATAGTATTAATCAACAATTTGAGAGCAATAACTCTTTTGATGAAGGTTTATTAACCAGTGTTAAGCTGGCAAAAGAGATTTTTGGAAATATTAGCTACGTTGGATTAGAAGAAGGGAAGACCCAAATCAAATTGTCTATCCCATTAGTGAGAAGCAGAGATCAGGCCTGAACGTCTACCCAGCTTCCGGCCGGGTTTTCGTAGTTCATAATCTGATTGAAGTAATTCTGATGCCGTTTTAAATCTCGTTGATTGTAATCAGACTGGGCGTCACTCGAGGAATTAACGTAAGCAAAAGGATGAGCACGCTTTTGCGATAAGAAACTGAGTTCCTGAAATCCATCCGAAATAGTTTGGTGAATTTCCTGCGCAGAATTATTAATGAAAAAGTTACCGGTTGATTTTCTTCGATCAGGCGAGAGCTCACCAATCCCGGATTTTACATTACGTTCTGCATGCTGCTTTTCTTCCACACCGCTTACACTACGTTTATAAACGGTACCTGAGGTTAAATAAGAAGTTCTGGAAACAGCCATTATTGAACTGCGCCCGTCATTATTGATACTCATGTGGAAAATTTTTCTGCCCGAGAGGAAATTAATTCAATCTCAAACAAACAGCTAATTAAAAACGATTAACTATCCGGGTTATCGGCCAAGAAATGCCAAACAAAAAAAGATTAATTCATCTTAAGGATCGGCTCAATTGCCCGATAAGTACCAAAGATTGGACTTTTTATAGACAGTACAGAAATGTGGTCCAACTAAGAAAACCCCCAAATTCTGCCTAAATAAAGGCAAAAATATTGCGACAACAGGAGATTATATGAGCAAAATCAGAGCACTTGTAGTAGACGATTCCAAGATCATGCGTAGTCAAGTAAAGAGAGCATTAGATCAGGTATCGATTGCTGAATTTGAGTACGAAGAAGCCATGGACGGTGAAGATGCACTAGAAAAGTTTAACGACGACATCGATATGTTATTTGTGGATTGGAATATGCCAAAAATGACAGGTGTTGAATTTGCGCGCGCAGTTCGCGACCAAGGCTACGACAGCATTCCTATTATTATGGTAACAGCTGAAAAGTCGATGGGTAAGGTAGATAAAGCGCTTACTGAAGGCGGGGCGGATGAGTATATCACAAAGCCGTTTACTGCGGATAAAATGAGCAAAGCAATAGCCAAATTTTTTGACGAAAGGGGAAATTTGATTTCTGATGAACCTGAAGAAGAAAAGAAAAGCTTCTTCAGTAGCATTCTTAAATAAAAAGGGGATAAAACATGATTACAGAACAACTAAAAAAAGCAAAAGAAATACCGGTTGAGATTGTAGAGGTGGTAAAGCAATCGGTTATAAATACCTTCGAATCGATTGCAGGCGATGCTCCTTCATTTATGTTCGAAGATGAAGATAACGGCCCACTTAACGGTATTATCGGGAATATCGCAGTATTTAACCCAGAATATACCTTTTCGCTGATGTTGGTTATTCCAAAGGATACGGCCATTAAAATATCGGAAGCCTTTTTAGGGATGGAGCTTTCAATAGAAAGTGAAGATATGGGCGATTTGGTTGCCGAGCTTTCGAACATTCTTGCCGGTGAAGTAGCTGCAAATATGGAAGCAGTGGGCTTTAGAGGGCAATCTTCGCTACCTACTGCTACCCGAGGAAGCGATTTGAGGCTCTTTATGCCAAATAAACCACCATCAGCAAAACTTAGATTTGTGGGAAGTATTGGGGATTTCATCCTGAATATGGCGCTCAGCGAATCCAATTAACAGCTAAAACAGCTTTTTTAAAACCACTGAAGAACTCAGAAAAAGGGACAGAATCCGATGAGTAACGATAATAAACATGTTGTAGACGAACTGGCTCAAATCATTCAGCTTTTGGCGGATGTTTGGCCCAACGACCGTGAAAATGTGGCTATTGCCGGTGCAAAGTTCGAGCAAGTAATTGAGAGTTTCGACCAAAGTTTTGGTCAATCTCAAAAATTGGCGAACCTAGCATGGAAAGGCATTAAACATCTATATGAAAAAGACACTTTTTTCATGGAGGTGAAAGCCACTACTATGCAGGCGATAAACATGTTTAGAGAATACATCATTACCGACGGTGATGTACGAGTTGAGGATTTTGAAAAAGCATTCGCAGAATTAAACAAAGCTTTGGGTGGTGGAAAAGAATCGGCTGATAGCATTATTTCTGATGAAGAGCTCGAAGAGTTAGAAGCTAAACAATCGGAGAGTAAAGAAGATCCTAAGGTTGTTGCTGAATCTGAATCAAAATCAGTAGAGGAAGAAAAACCTGCAACTTTAGATGAAAAAGATATCGTAGATGAAGTGGCTGAGATTATTCAGTTACTCGCAGACGTTTGGCCCAACGACCGTGAAAATGTGGCTATTGCCGGTGCAAAGTTCGAAAAAGTGGTTAGTAGTCTGGAAAGAATATCAGGACAAATGCAGAAACTCAGTGATATTGCTTATCAAGGAATCATTCACCTTTATCAAAAGGAAGAATATTTCCATACGGTAAAGGCTACTACCATGCAGGCCATTAATGTATTCCGAGAATTCCTATTACCGGATGTTGATGTAAGTGTAGATGATTTTGAAAAAGCCTATGAAGGCTTGGAAAAAGCATTAGCAGGAGACGGTGAATCGGCAGACAAAGTACTTACTGACGAAGAAATTGAGGCTTATTCGAGCAATGATTCCAAGGATTCGAAAGAACATTCGATTGAAGTTGAAGTGCCTAAAGAATCAACACTGGATGACTTAGCCACTCATTTAATAATGATGGATGATGATTCCGAGCAAGGAGACATCGAGCTGCTAGCTGCATTTATTATGAATTCCGCAGCTTCTGAAATGGATGAAGCGGCCACAGAACTGAAAAAGGCCTACACTATCGTAGAAAAAGTTCTATCCGAAGACGAACGAGAAGAAGGTTGGCTGGATACTGTTTCGTCGCACATTGAAAAAGCTACTGAGTTAATCAGCAATAAAGAATGGGAAGAATCCCAGAATGAAGATGTGCAACCAGAAGCAATTGTTGAATCAGTTTCTGAAGGTTCATTGGTAGAGACCGAAGCTACGCAAGAGGAAGAAATGAGCACAAAAGATGAGACCGAGAATCGTGCTGCTGGTGAAAAGGTATTCCTGATTCCGGATGACATCGATCTTTCGATGGTAGGCGAGTTTATTACGGAGTGCAGCGAATTGATTGACGCTGCAGAAAGCGCGTTACTCGACTTGGAAGATCGCCCGGATGATAACGAATTAGTAAACACTGTATTCCGGGCATTCCATACCATAAAGGGAACTTCCGCATTTATGGGACTCGATCCTATCACAGAATTTACTCATCACGTAGAAACGGTATTAAGCATTGTGCGCGATGGAGATTTGCCCTTCGATCGCGCTTGTGCAGATATCAATTTTGAATCTATCGATATCATCAAAAAACTGCTTGGAACCGTTGAGCATTGTAACGGTGGAGATCCTTTACCGGTACCGGTTAACTATCGCAGTATGATGAATGTTCTTATTGATGTTGCGGATAATAAAGTAGCTCCGGCCGATGCTCTTGCGAAAGAAAAAGGTGCCGTTCGTCCGATTGAAAGCGAAGAAGATATGGCGTCCGTTACGGATGAAGACACACTTTTAGATGCACCTTCAAACACTTCGATACAAGGAGCCAAAACCGATAACGATTCTTCCAACGATCAACCCAATAACACGCAGAAAAACGATTCTGAAAGTTCAGTTCGTGTAAGTGTAAATCGATTGGATAGATTGATTGACATGGTGGGTGAGCTCGTTATTGCTCATTCTGTAGTAGCTCAGGATCCGAATATTTCAAAAGATTCCGAATTACAGAAAAAGGTAAATCATGCCACAAAAATTCTGCGTGAACTACAAGACACCAGTTTAACGCTTCGTATGGTTCCGCTAAAAGCAACCTTCCATAAAATGAATCGCCTCGTGCGAGATTTATCAAGAAAGGCAGGGAAGCAAGTTAAGTTTAACACCGTTGGTGAAGACACAGAAATCGACCGGAATATGGTGGATATCATCAACGAGCCACTTATTCACATGCTGCGGAATTCACTCGATCATGGTATTGAAACCAAAGAGCAACGCGCACAAACCAACAAACCGGCTGTTGCCACGGTTACTTTACGTGCCTATCAGGAAGGTGGAAAAGTGGTGTTGCAAATTCAGGATGATGGTCGCGGAATTAATAAAGAAGTGATCTTAAAGAAAGCAATCGAGAAAGGATTGATCGATCCAGACAAAAAGCTTTCTGACTCAGAAATCTATGGATTGATTTTCTTACCGGGATTCTCATCCGCAGAAAAAGTTACCGATTTATCCGGTAGAGGCGTGGGAATGGATGTTGTTCGCAGATCCATCGAGCAGCTTCAAGGTAAAGTAGAAGTTACTTCCGAACTTGGCGTTGGAACAACCATCACCATAGAACTGCCATTTACTCTAGCCATTACTGATGGTATGTTAATTAGAGTTGGGGAAGAGCGATTTATCGTACCAACCATCAACATAGACATGACATTCAGAGCAAATCCGGAAGACCTTTTCACAGTGTTAGGTGAAAACGAACAAGTTTCCTTCCGTGGAAAATCGGTGCCGGTTATCAGGCTCCATCGATTGTTCGAAATCGACGGCGGCATCGAAGATATAATGTTGGGCACGTTACTAGTGATCAAGAATAACAACGACCGGTTTGCACTTCTTGTGGATGAAGTTATTGGACAACAACAACTGGTTGGAAAGTCCATCAACATGTTAGCACCAACGCAGCATATTTCCGGCGGTGCAATTCTTGGTGATGGCCGAGTGGGACTAATCCTAGACACTGCCGCACTTACCGCTTAATTCAAAAAGCCAGAAGGGAATTCGTATGAGCTTATTAACAGCACAACCAAGCGCAAAAGGAGCAACATTGCAAAATGCTGATTTCCAGAAGGTGCGCCGAATCATTTTTGACTATTGTGGCATTTCCATCAACGAGGGAAAGGAAGCACTGGTGCAAAGCAGGTTGGCTAAACGTATGCGTTTATTGGGGATATCTTCCTTCAGCGATTATCTGGAAATCATCGAATCCGAGCGGCCAAACGGAGAATTTCTTTCTTTTGTTGATGTGTTAACCACTAACAAAACATCGTTTTATCGAGAAAATAAGCACTTCGAGTTTATTGAAAAGCACATCTATCCAACCTTAAATGGCAGATCGGTAAAGTGGTGGTCGGCGGGTTGTTCATCCGGTGAAGAGCCTATTACGTTGGCCATGAATTTGCTGGAAGCCGGAAGTAATGTAAATGCTCGTTCAGTAAAAATTTTAGCTACCGATATTTCCAGAGATGTATTACAGATTGCAAAATCAGGTGTGTATGCACAACATAAAGTAGGTGATATTCCCGGAAACTATTTAGGAAAATATTTCACGCATTTACCGGATGGTTCTTACAAAGTAAAAGACGAAGTAAGCAGGATGATTACCTATGGAAGATTAAACCTGAATGATCGTTGGCCGCTAAAAGGGGATTTTCAGTTCATTATGTGCAGGAATGTAATGATCTATTTTAATCGGGCAACACAGGAAAAACTCATCACAAAATTCAGAGACTTACTTGAGCCAAATGGCTACGTATTTCTTGGCCATTCGGAAAGTATGAATGCTCCTGCACTGGGATTTAAAAATGTGGCACCGGCCGTATATCAAAAAATTTAACGTTTAGTTGAAGTAATAGTTAGTTGTAAGCACTCCATTCCGGAGTGCTTTTTTTGTTTTATTGATGAGGATGTTGAAATACTCATCAATAATCCAATTTCTGTCATGCTTCGAATAAAGGTGAATCCCGAACTTCATTTGAGGCTACTACTTCTGTTTCAAATCAGCCGCGAGCGCTTAATTCAGAATTGTAAACGCTTAAGAAGATGCACTCCGTTACCGATAAAATGGATTAAGCTCCCTTAATAAAAATTGTTTAGTACATCGATTTTGGAGTTGTCACGAAAAGAAAAAGTGGGCTAACAGATAATAAGGTAAGATTGAATGAAAAAAGTTGTAGGCGTAAGCGATTTAAAGGTATCGAATAATCAGAACGATGTGATTATTACTCACGCACTTGGGAGCTGCTTAGGAATTACCGCTTTCGATAAAATCGCAGGCGTGGGTGGCATGGTGCATGTGATGTTACCCCTTTCAAAATCAGATCCGGCTAAAGCTGCGGCCAAACCTGAAATGTATGTGGATACGGGCTTTGCTTTACTGTTAAAAGAAATTTTCGCTCTAGGGGCCACCAAGAAAAATCTCGAGATAAATGTGGCTGGCGGTGCAAGTATGAAGCAAAATGCCGGTGAAGACTACTTTAAAATCGGCCAACGCAATTTTACCACTTTTCGAAAACTCCTCTGGAAAAACGGCTTTATGATAGCGAATCAGGAAGTAGGTGGATCTATTTCCAGAACGATGGAGCTTGAAATGAATACAGGACTAGTTACCATCAACAAAGTTCCCCTTAATTCACCACAAAGAAATCTACGAACGGGAGTAACGCCCGATCTAAGTTTCGCAGCTGCACGGGTAGGATAACGGAGTAAGTATGGAAAACGATTTCAGACCCCATTTAGAGCAAATATCCTACGAACAAGCACTGGAAGAATTCGAGGCTCAAAAAAGACATATGGTTTTGATTTCTTTGATGTCTGCTTACCAACAAGTCGAAAAGGATCGAATCAAAATACCTGGATGCTCAACAAAATCAACAAAAAATAAAAAAGAAAGCCTTAAGTGTTAATGTTTAATAACGATAAGAATAATACACCAGTTTTACTTAAGGCTGAGTTTCATCCTTCAATTATCACAGAACAATGAATACAACTACATACACCGAAAACGTACACGATATTGCACTGAACACCTTTGAAGTTACCTGCTTTATGTTTCCGATGGATGAATGGGAAATTGAAGAAGATGAATTAGAGTATCCGGATGGTCACACGCGTGCAATTGTTGGCTTCGATGGAGCTGCTAAAGGTGGAATGGTAATCAACCCTAATGAAGCTCTTTTAACAGCTATTGCTGCAAATATGCTGGGCATTGACGAACCAAGCCAAGAAGAAAAAGAAGGTGCGTTGTGTGAGATCGCAAATATAATTTGCGGAAATACGGTGCCATTATTTGCGAAGGACGATAAAATCTGTGTAATCAAGCCACCAAGAATTGCTGCGATTGATGAAAATGCAGATGCCCTTTTTATGGGGATGTTCAATGAAAAAGTAAATGTATTACTTGATGAGGGAATCGTTGAAATTTCAATTTACGTGGAGCAAGACTGATGATTAAAGTATTGGTAGTGGACGATTCTGCACTCGTTCGCAAATTGCTTACCGAAGAACTCAACAAACAGCACGACATTGAAGTGATCGGGACAGCGATGAATCCGTATGTAGCCCGTGATAAAATTGTGAAGCTGAATCCAGACGTAATTACGCTGGATCTGGAAATGCCACGCATGGATGGGCTTTCGTTTCTTTCGAAATTGATGAAGCATAAACCAATGCCCGTGGTTGTAGTAAGTTCACTAACCCCAAAAAACAGTAGAAATGCATTAACGGCGCTAAACCTTGGGGCTGTAGAAGTATTGTGCAAACCCGGTTCGGCGTATTCCACTCAGAATATTACCCAGGATATTGTACGCGCAGTTAGAACGGCATCATTAGCAAAATTCCATAACGGATTGCCGGCGGCTAATCGCGCAATACCAAAGCCAACATTAGCAACAAAGGAATCTTCCCTTGTACATACTACTAATAAGTTGGTAGCCATTGGATCATCTACCGGAGGAACACGAGCATTAAATGATATTTTGCCTGCTCTTCCACCAAGTATGCCAGGCATTGTAGTAGTACAACACATGCCACCGGTATTTACCAAAAGTTTTGCCGATCGCTTAAATGAGTTATGCGCTTTACAGGTAAAAGAGGCGGAAGATGGCGAGCATATTCGTCCGGGTTGTGTATTTATAGCTCCGGGAAATTATCACATGTTGGTCGAGAAAAATGGTGCACGGTATTATGTAAAATTAAAACAAGGTCCACCGGTACATCATCAACGTCCGGCGGTGGATGTGTTGTTTAATTCGGTAGCAAATTCTGCGGGCTTAAATGCAATGGGCGTTATTCTTACCGGAATGGGCGCAGATGGCGCAAAAGGACTGATGAATATGAAAAATAAAGGATCATACACAATCGGGCAGGATGAACAATCGAGTGTTGTGTATGGTATGCCACGCGAGGCGTACAATATCGGTGCAGTAACCGATCAACTACCACTGGATAAGATTCCAGAGGCTATTGTAAATCACATGAACAAAAAAGTTTTAGAACCACACATTTAAACGGAAAAGAAAATGGCAATAAATATTTTAGTTGTGGATGATAGCGCCGTGATGCGCAGTATGATTAAAAAGACCATTCTGAATAGTGGTGTAGAGGTTGAACAAATTTATGAAGCCGGAAATGGGCAGGAAGGTTTAGATGTGCTGGCCAAAGAGTGGCTGGATATTCTTTTTATTGATGTGAATATGCCCGTGATGGACGGTATGGAAATGCTGGAACGTGTTCGAACTAATCCCGAATATGTAGATTTACCCATATTAATTGTATCAACAGAAAGTAATCCCGAGCGAATTCAAATAATTCAGAAAATGAATGCCGGATTTGTTCATAAACCATTTACCCCCGAAGTGCTAAGAGAACGTATTCTTGAAGCTTTAGGAGTGCTAGAAAGCCAGTAAGGCATATTGTACATATTGATTAGCTTTTAACTGCCCCGCAATAACTTGCGGGGTTTTTTATTTCAATTTTTTTATTAGAAAAAGTTAATGTTGCTCCTCTATCGGGTCGATAAGTAATGCATATCACAACATGACTAACTGGGTGACCACAAAAAAGGTCACTTCAAAAACATAGAGATGTAAAGCAGTTATTACTGCTTAATTTGACAATAGAGTACCTGAATAACCGACAAAAATAGTCTGGGAATACACATTTATTCAGAGGTTAATAGCAAGCGAGCCGCCGGTTTAAGCCCGGCAAAAATAACACGCGTTGGGAGCTTTGCTAAATGCACAAAAAATAGTGCACTGAATGTGTTTGAAGCTTTGGCGTAATCAAACTAAATATGCGCTTAAGAATTCTTAGCTGTTATAGCAGCATTTCCGATTATGGTGGATTCCGCCTGCATAGTAAGTATGCGTAATAATTCTGATTTAAAGCAGATGCAAAAAGCTGCCGGGTGAGATGTGTTTGGTTCTCAGGTTAACTGGATTAATGAATTACAAACCAAAGAGTATAAACTCGAACATAAATCTTAGGGACTTCTATTACGGTAAGAAGTAAACAACATGAAACCATTAGCAAATCAGAATAACAATACCTGGACTTTAAATAAGAAATTAAGCCTCACTTTTTTGAGCATCAGTATCATAACGATGCTTTTGGGTGGATTGGGCTATTTCAGTGCACAAAAAAATCAACAAGCAATTGAAGAAATTGGAGCTGTACGTCTGCCAAGTGTAGCTTCTTTGCAACGAATTAGCCTTGCACTATCAAATATAAGTGCGGCGGAAGAAGCCTTGCAAAACTCTGAGCTAAGCTTTACAGATCGTGAAGCTGTTCGCAGTTCATTAGATAAGCATTGGAATGACCTGGAAGTAGCTTGGGACACCTATATTGTGTTACCCCAATCACCGCAAGAAGCTATCGAGTGGAAAGAGTTTGAAACAGTTTATTCCACCTGGAAAAGCGATCATGAAGCGTTTATGGTTATTGCTGATCAATATTTTGCAAACCTAAAAGCTAATCAGGAATCTGAGCAAACGCTCTTACTTCTCCGTGATCAGTTTTTGAATCACAATAAAGAGTCAAAGCAACAAAGTATCGCTACAATAAAAGATGTAGTAGATATCAACAATAAGATTGCTGAAGAAACGGTGACCGCGTCGCTTACACGTGGTAGTTTTGTGGAAGCACTTAGCTTATCGGGATTGATTCTTGGTGTGCTGCTTTCTGGAATTCTAGGCTTTTTGGTAACAAATTCCATAAATAAAGTACTGAGATCCATTGTTGAACGCCTCACAACCGGTGCAGAATTGGTGAACTCATCAGCAGAGCAACTTTCAGGGGCCAGCCAGCAAATTGCGGAAGGTGCGAATGAACAGGCTGCGAGTTTAGAGGAAACAAACTCCTCGCTGGAAGAAATGGCTTCGCAAACCGCACAGACGGATGAAAACTGTGATGCGGCGGAATTATCAGTAAAACAAACCAATGCCCAGCTTAAACAAGGTGTGGAATCGATTAAGCGATTGAACGATGCGATGAACAATATTCAGTCGGCATCTGAAGAAACCTCCAAAATCATCAAAACGATTGATGACATTGCCTTCCAAACTAATTTGTTGGCATTAAATGCTGCAGTTGAAGCTGCACGTGCAGGTGAAGCGGGGAAAGGATTTGCCGTAGTTGCTGAAGAAGTGAGAAATCTTGCACAACGTAGCGCAGAAGCCGCGAAAGATACTTCGGAGTTGATCATAAAATCGCAAAGCAGTTCCGCAACCGGCGCAACAATGGCTAAAGAAGTTGCAGAAAACTTAAATGAAATAGCAGCAAGCAGCGATAAGATGGATGCGTTGGTATCAGAAATTGCCACTGCATCGAAAGAACAGGCCATTGGAATTAAAGAAATGAATTCGGCGATGTCCCAAATGGACGAATCGGTTCAGGAAAATGCGAGTGCTTCGGAAGAATCGGCTAGTGCTGCAGAAGAACTATCGGCGCAGGCCAATGAGCTGATGTATGTAGTTAGCGAGATCACCCAATTGGTAGGAAAAGCCAATCAAAAAGAAAATCCTTTTGGGATCAATCTGAAGAAAAAAGAAAAATTCCAACCTCAGAATACCGGACGTTATCAGCCGGCTATGTACGCACATGAAAGAGTTTCTCGTGCTCATGTTGAGGACAAAAAAGAACTCGAATTTGACTTTAGTGAGTTTTAAACCGAGCAAAACTTCAAAAAAAAGAGCAGTCTGATTGTAGACTGCTCTTTCTAAAAAAAATGTGAAGAATTTCACACCAACATCTTAAGGGATGCGCCAATGCTCCCGATAATAGCGGGGAATCCAACAATGGATGCCCACATACATAAACGACTTAATTGAGTAAATGATGGAAGAACAAGTAGTAGAGCAAGAACTTACACATTCGAATGGAGTTGCTGTAAAAGGCGGCAAGTTTTTGAGCTTTTTTCTGGGCAACGAAGAATATGCAATCGAAATCCTAAAGGTGCAGGAAATAATTGGGTTACTCCCCATTACTCCGGTTCCAAAAATGCCGGAATATGTACGTGGCGTACTTAATCTGCGGGGCAAAATTGTTCCGATTATGAACCTTCGAGTGCGATTCGGCTTGCCAAGAGTGGAAGACACTGAAGAAACCTGCATCATTGTAATTCAGGAAGAAAAGCATTTGATGGGCATTGTTGTAGATAAAGTATCGGAAGTAGCGGATCTAAAAACTGAGCAAATTGATGCGATCCCAAGCTTCGGGGTAACCGGAAACAGCGAATACTTATCAGGAATAGGTAAACTGGAGAAATCCGTTAAAATGATTCTTGATGTACATAAGGTTGTTTTTGATGTACCAACCGAAGTGAAAAACGCTACTCCTGAACCTACCGCCGGATAAAAACACTAAAGCATAGCGTCTTATGAACATCAAGGATATAGTACAGAATATTAAATCGACCAACATAACGTCGAGCTCGTGGACCATCAGCCGTAAAATGATGCTGATTTCCGGGGGCGGAATTGTAACCATTTTACTAGTGGGCGTTATTGCCATTTTCAGCCTTTCACTAATTAATAACTACACAGAGCGATTGCTCGATGTAAGCTTAATTGAATGGCAGTTGGCAAATAAAATTGAAAATGACGGTAGATTTATTGGCTATAGCCTGTTAAGCTATGCAAAAAAGAATGATGAAAAAGCATGGGAAGATGTTCAGCAAGGATTGGAGCGCTTGAAGAGCGAAATAGACTCCACTAAAACACTGGCTGTAGAAAATAATATTGAAGAAATCACAATCTATATCAGCGACCTGGAAGAGAATATGGTGCTTTTTGAAGAAGCCATATTCGGTTTCTATGATGCCAATGAAGCATTGATCAAATACAAAGATCAAACTGCTTCTTCCAGTAGTGATTTCGAATCGAGTGTGGCAGAATATCTGGCTGTAGCTGAGCAGGAACTTGGTTCTATGCGAGGTGCGCAGTTGGCTTCAGAAACAGAGCGCATTGAAAAAGCCAAAGCTTCCATTCTGACCCAAGCTCAATTACTAAGCAACCTCTGGCAAAGTGAGGCCTTGGATAGCCAGCAAGACTTAGCAGGAATTGAGAATGAGTTTATCAATCTTCGCACCGAATTTGGTGGATTATTGGAAGGAGTAAACTCAATGGAAGGTGAAATCTACCTGAATATAGCACTTGCTACATTGAATGATAATGTAGAAACCGTTCGTGCTATGATTGCAGCTCGAAATGAGGTTACCAAAGCCGAACGACAAAGAACCGTTGCTTTTGAGAATATTCTGAAGGATGCCATTGCATTAGCTGAAATTTCGCAAAAGAATGCGTTTGATGAAGCAAATTCTACGCATAGCGTTGTGCAAACAGCGCGCATCACTGTAGCTACAATAGCGATAATAGCAGTGATTATTGCATTTGTTGTTGGCGCAATGGTGGGTAGATCCATCAATAAAGTACTGAACGAGATTATTGCCCAATTAACAACCGGTGCCGATGAAGTTCAGTCTTCGGCAGAGCAACTGTCAAGTTCGAGTCAACAACTGGCAAGCAGCTCAAGTAAGCAAGCTGCAAGTTTGGAAGAGACCTCCTCATCGCTTGAAGAAATGTCGTCACAAATCAAGCAAACCGACGAAAATTCGTCAGAAGCTGAACATGCCATGAACATTGCCAAGCCATTGATCGAAAATGGAGTAACCGCAATGACGCGCATGAACAAGGCGATGGAAGAAATCAAAAATTCCTCGGATGAGACTTCGAAAATCATCAAAACCATCGATGATATTGCATTCCAAACCAACTTATTAGCACT
The DNA here is from genome assembly GCA_017640605.1 of Balneolaceae bacterium. Lineage (GTDB taxonomy): Bacteria > Bacteroidota > Rhodothermia > Balneolales > Balneolaceae > HXMU1420-13. The sequence goes on from JAEPQH010000016.1 coordinate 39,521, forward strand.
TAACGCCGCTGTTGAAGCTGCCCGTGCAGGTGAAGCAGGAAAAGGTTTTGCTGTGGTAGCAGAAGAAGTTCGAAATCTGGCACAACGCAGCGCTGAAGCCGCCAAAGATACTTCAGAACTAATTCAGAAATCGCAAGATAATACCCATCGGGGAACTACTGTAGCGAACGAAGTAGCGGAAAACCTTGAGAAAATTGCCGAAAGTATTCATAGCGTGAGTACGCTGGTTGTAGAGATTTCAGCTGCATCGAAAGAACAAGCTGATGGCATTAACCAGATGAATGTGGTGATGAGCGATATGGATTCGGTTGTTCAAGGTAATGCTTCAGCATCCGAAGAAAGTGCTAGCGCTGCCGAACAATTAACCGCTCAGGCATCAGAGCTGAATAATATTGTAGCTCGAATGGCGCAATTAGTTGGATTGAATTCGCAGGTCGATTTTAATGCTGATCAGGATTCTTCTTACGATAACCATGAGTTAAAGCGCCCGCAATACGAAAAAGAAATTGAACCGGCACATTCTTACAAACCAATGTTGGCAAAAACACCGGTTAGTAAAGGCCAAAGTAAACCATCAACCGGAAAAGAACCGCACGAGTTGATTCCACTTGGAGATGACGATTTTAGTGAGTTTTAATTTACGTCCCTAACTAAGCCTGACATGAAGGAGGCTACAATGAAAAAAACATACATAACAACGATTCTTAGTGCACTGTTAGTAATCGCATTCATTCAAACGCCAGATAGCCATGCGAATGATACAGATCTGACAAAAATTGAAATCACCATCACCGATGATAGTACCAAAGTGTATACCATTGTTGATCAAATGCCTCAGATTATTGGTGGAATCGGTGAGGTGTATAAAAACATCAGCTACCCCAAAACTGCTTTAAATAACAGAACCGAAGGTAAAGTGTACATTCAGTTTGTGGTTGATGAAAATGGAAAAGTGGATAACCCAAAAGTATTAAAAGACATAGGCGACGATTGCGGAAATGCTGCTATTGCCGCCCTAGAAAAAGTGAATTTTACCCCTGGACTCTTAAATGGCGAACCGGTTGCCGTATCCTATACATTACCGGTTATTTTTAAGATGGGAAACTAATTGCATAGAGATAACCCAATATAGTTAGTTAGAGTGTGGTCTTGGTAGGGCTGCACTCTTTTTTTTGTCTGCTCATTTTTTATTAAAAAATCTTAATAAAACACCTTAAGTAAAATTGCAGGCTGTACGATAACAGAATAAAGAGGATTACAGATTCTAATTACAAAACCTATCTATAAAAAAAATGATGAAAGAGAAAAAGAATTACGGAATGATTTTACTGTTAATGTTGGCTGTGTCTGGGCAAGTACAGGCCGATGAAATTAAAAATTATAGCTTCGTATCGGTTGCAGATACTGCCGAAGTGCTTACCATGGCCGATGTGATGCCTGAAATTGTTGGTGGGCTAAAAGAAGTGTATAAGAATATTAAATACCCACGTGCAGCCTCGATGAATAACGTGGAAGGACGTGTTTTTGTACGCTTTATTGTTGATGAAAATGGTAATGTAAAAAAGCCTGAAGTACTTAAAGATATTGGCGCAGGCTGTGGAGAGGCTGCTATTGAAGGAATTAAAAAAGTGAAGTTTACGCCGGCAACCAATGGTGGACAACCGGTGAGTGTGTACTACACACTACCTATCACATTTAAAATTCAAGAATGATTTGATGATAACCCTATATAGTTAGATAAGGGCGTTGTTCTGGCTGGACAACGCCTTTTTTTATCCAAAAAACTCAAGGGATTTCCTGGAAAAGCCGATAATAAAATTGGGCAAATTTATAAATGAAGGATACAAATCAGGTACAAAGAGATCGATCAATTAGATCAAAAAATAAGAGGAGAACACAATGAAGATTCTTAGATATGGCGTTAGCTTTTTACTACTACTATTAATTTCAAATTCAGTATTCGCACAAGAGCAAAAGAAACTGACTTATGCTTTTGAGGCAGAGTTGCACTATAACGATGCTTTGCAAAGGGCTGATCAAAATTCATCGAATTTTGGCAAGCTAGATTTGCATAAAGCGGCTTTTAAAACTGGCTATTCTTTTAACAAAAAGTGGAGCATTGGCTCGAAAGTGATTGTAGAGCACGCTTTCGATAAAAAGTACGAAGGTGGTGATGTGTATTTCACCAATTTTTATGCGAAATATAAAATTAATAAGAAGTTCAATATACAGGCAGGATTGATCTCTGTACCTTTGTGCGGTGGTAAATCGTCGACCTACGGTACCGTAGAAGTGTCTCCGGTCGAAAAATATATGAGTATCGCTTGGCGAGAGGTTGGTGTTAGCTTTTCCGGTACTCCATCCAAACAAGTAAGCTATAAGGCAATGGTTAGCACCGGATTAAATCCGGCTGAATTAAACTCCAAAACGGTAGTTTACAATGCTAGAAATGCGGATCTGGGATCATCTTTGAATAATATTGGAGCAGGTGGACATCTTAAAATTAAACCAAACTATGAGTGGACCATTGGCACCGCATTTTTCTATTCGGGATTGTCGAATAGCGATCAAACCGAAGTCGATTTATCAGGTGCAGATTACCGGATCGCTGAGTTTTATACCCAATATGCCTTTGGTAAGTTTGAAAGTAGAATAGTGGGAGTTTATAGTTCTATTCGGGAATCGGATAAAATCAATGAGGCATTTCATAGTAAAATTGGCTCCGCGCAGTACGGTACTTTACTCGAGTTTGGATATGACTTAAGTGATTTATTTCCAATTAATATAGAAGAGTCTAGTGTGAAAGGATTCGCGAGAGTAGAATCGTACGATGCACACTTCAGAACGGATGGAACTTCCGATAAAAGATACTACGAGCATACCGATTATTCGCTCGGGATTGTATATCAACCGGTTAAGGCTCTGGAGGTAAAAGCCGACTATGTTCTATTGAAAACCGGTGACAACGCCTTACAACAACTGTTCGATTTTTCACTCGGTTACCATTTCTAACTCACTTTTCAATTAAATAATTACCACAATGCAGAATAATTGGCAACGCTGGAACGCGTTAACTCTGGGAAAAAAGCTCAATATTTTCATTATCACCGCTTTTCTACTTGGTATAGGTGGTACTATTGTAGTTGTCTACAATTTGTATAGCCAGTCTATTCAGGAATCGGTATTGCAAACGCTTGAACATAAAGGTGAGGCGAATACCGCCCAATTTTCGAATTGGCTGGATGCCAGGGTTGATGAGGTGTTGTTTGTATCTAGTTTAGATGCCACTGTGAACAGGGATAAGGCGCAACTTGGCGAACTTTTATTAAAATTGAGTAAGTCGCACGATTACTACGAAAATATATTCTTGCTGGATGAGAACGGTAAAGGAGTAATTTCAACGCTGCAGTTAAATGGAAGCACCAATTTATTGCCCGATGCACAGGCAGAAAGCTACGATTTGAGCGATAAAAGCTACTTTACTGAAACCAAAACCGGAAGAACGGTGGTTTCAGATCCGGAACCATCTGTGGTTACTAAAAATTTATTATCGGTAGTAGCTGTGCCGGTGTTTGTTGATGACACTTTTAATGGAATAGTTGGTGCCTCAATCCTATTGTCTACGCTTACTGAAATGGTGAATTCGATTCCAATGGAATCCTACACCGAAATCTATTTACTAGATGGAAAAGGGAAGCCCTTAACAAGTGCTTCATCAATAACTAATACGGACAAAAGCCTGAATACGATTGCCGCATCTCAATTAATAAATAAACAATCGGGTGCAGATATATACAAAAATGCAGCCGGCGATAAGGTGTTTGGTAGCTACACATATATACCGGAATTAGGTTGGGGATTGGTGGTAGAATCGAATTATGATACCATGGTTGCCACCGTAAATCGCGACTTTCTTTTATTGGCGATAACTGCTTTGATTGTACTGCTATTTTTTGGTTTTATTGTTTCGTTGTTTGTGAAAAAACAAATCGTGCAACCCTTAGAATCAGCAATTTATACGCTGGATAATGCATCGATTCAAGTAAACTCTGCATCGCACGAAGTATCGTCCTCCAGTCAGAGATTGGCGGGTACTTCTAACGAACAAGCAGCACGCTTAGAAGAATCAACCAGTTCTTTAGAGGAAATCTCTTCGCAAATAAAACAATCGGATGATCATACCACTCAGGCTGAAGTTTCTATGAATCAAGCTCGCCCTAAAGTTGATCAGGGTTTACAGGCGATTCAGAAGTTAAACGAGGCCATGACAGATATTAAATCCAGTTCGTTAGAAACTTCAAAAATCATCAAGACCATTGATGATATTGCATTTCAAACCAATTTATTGGCACTGAATGCGGCAGTTGAAGCAGCCCGAGCCGGAGAAGCAGGCAAAGGTTTTGCCGTTGTGGCCGAAGAGGTGAGAAATCTTGCACAGCGAAGTGCGGTGGCAGCCAGAAATACCTCCGATTTAATTCAGAAATCACAATCAAGCTCCGATCGTGGTGCCGAGGTAACTGAAGAAGTCTCAAACAATTTGAATGATATTGCTGTGAGCATTAATGATGTGAGCACGTTAATTGTAGAAATATCTGCTGCCTCTAAAGAACAAGCAATCGGGATTGAGCAACTGCACTCGGTGGTTGGCGGAATGGACCAAGTGGTACAACAAAACGCATCCACATCGGAAGAATCGGCCAGCGCTGCCGAAGAACTATCAGCCCAAGCGAATGAGCTTCGTTCGGTTGTGCACGAATTAAAACAGATGATAGGTGGTGGAAGCCAATTAAATAAAGCTGTACAAAGCTCTGATGGGCGAGGTACTGATACATCCAGATATACTGCAAACGATTTTATAGAGCAGCCTGATAAAACTTACCGACAGCCGGATGTAAATAAAATTAAGAGCGTAAACATGGCTTTTGATAAGTAGCGATCTAAGCGAAGTAATTACAAATAACTACAGATTGAAATTAAATAGCAGTAAATGAAATAAACCTATTATCAAAATTCGGTTATCGCCGATAACAGTAAAAGCAGATTCCTTAAGTAGTAGAATTAATCTACGGGAGAATTATAGTGAAACAGTCTACATCGCGAAAAAAAGAAGAAAAGAAAGAGAGGGTTTTAGAAACCGAACATATTGAAACTGAAGTCATTTCACCTTTACGCCTGATTAATACAGGAAAAGCCAGCGTATCTGAAAAGAAAAAAGCAATGGCCGATAAAATTTGGGATGATTTGATAGCTAATTTTTCATTTCTGGATCCCGACTCGGACAAAGAAAACCACAGATTTGAACTGGTAGATAAAAACTACTTCGAAAAAGAGCCTGCAAAAAAAGAACTTATTCTCGAAGATGGCATGTTGTCGATCCAAACAAATAACGAATCACTTACCGATGAGCATTTGAAGTTCACTAAGGCGGTGCAGCTTAGCCAATCGTTTGTGTTGATTATTGATCGAAAAGGCGTGATCGAATATGCCAATCCCCATTTTCAAAAAGTATCCGGATTTACACAGGATGAATTGATTGGTAAAGAACTCGGTTTTTTGGTTTCAGATTTAGCCTCTCATGAAGAGTACGAGCAAATACTTCAGGCGGTTAAAGCCGGTGTAAGCTGGAAAGGGGAGCTGGTTAATACCAAGAAAAATGGTGAATGGTACATCTTTACGGCTAAAATTTCGCCGGTAACCATTAATGGTGGTACTTCCGTCGATTTTATCGTAGTTGGGCATGATATCACCTCATTTAGAGAAACGGAGATAAAACTTGAACAGGCTGTTCAGGAAAAATCTATTTTGCTATCTGAATTGCATCATCGAGTAAAAAATAATCTGGCCATCATTTCAGGAATCATGCAACTGCAGGCCTTTGATGAAGGCGACGAAGAAGTAAAAACCAAATTGTTCTCGGGTGTGGGCAGAGTAAAAACCATGGCTACCATGCACGAGTTGTTGTATGAGTCGAGCAGTTTTACCATGCTGGAATTTGGTAAAAACATCTGCAAAATTGTGGATTCGGTAGCCGAAATGTTCCAAGTTAAAGATGCTTCGCTTACTGTCAATTATGATCTGGAACCGATTATTCTGAACATTAATCAAGCGCACCCATGTGCATTAATCATTAATGAAGTGGTAACAAATTGCTATAAAAAAGTGGCAAAGCTTGTTGATAAAAAGCCACAACTAAACATTCGCCTTATTAGTTACGGTAAAAAGGTGATGATTGAAATTAAAGACAATATTGAAAGCTTGCCGGAAGGATACACGAGCGAGAAACAACCGTTGAGTTTTCAACTTATAAAAACGCTGGTTCGCCAACTAAATGGTAAATACAATTACCTAACGGATGATTTTGGGACTCTATTTACCCTGGCATTCGAAAAAGAGCACTTAAAAGGTACGGGTAACGCTCGGTTGTCATAATTACCCGGAACTAGCCAAAACAAAGAGGCGGGTCTAACGATCCGCCTCTTTTTTGTTTGTAGCAACTAAAAGATTAGATACTTGAATAATTGCTTATAAGCTGTTCGTTCAAACTCTCGTATTTGTGAAATAGTATGGTATTCTCGCTCATCATTGCGCGTACCGTTTGTAAGTGCTTTTCGGCAGAATCTATTTCGATGCGTAGCTGCTCGAATGTATCGTTAAATTTTAAATCGGAAGTGCTTAATCGGGATATTTCAACTTTACCTGTTATGTATATATACCGCAAAACGGTTAAAAACTGCTCGATATTTTGAAGCTTACTTAACAATTCTACTTGCTTATTGGGGATCTTACAAATCGCTGTATACACACGTTTCAAGCGTGGAACAAACGCATTATTTAGCAATTGAACGGCCTCTTTTTGGTCTATTAGCTGACTATCTACCGTGTGAGTATTCTTCAATTCGTGCAAATACTTTCGAGTCATCTCAACTTGTAGCTCTGAGGATATGATATCAAAGCTAAGATCTGAGAATATAAGGTGCAGATTATGTAAGCTTGAGATTAAATCGCTTAAGCTTTTTTCACCTTTCTTAGTTTGTTGCCCCATCGTTTCAGATACCACAAACAAAGACTGATTATCGCGATCCAGTTTAGACGACTGCAATCGGGCATTTTGGGAAATAGCCTGAATATTTTTTGACAGATCGAGCAGTAAATTGGAATGTTGGTCTAATTGGGTATGAATATGATGGAGTTGATGGGTGTAAGTAACAAATTCTGAGAGAATCAGGCTTACCATTTCTAACGATTCCAGCGAGAATTTTTTATGATTCTGAAATTTCAGCCGATCTTTTTGGGGTAGATGCTTATCCCGATTGAGAATTTCCTGCAATAATGCAAAACGCATAAACTGTTCGTAGGTATCGTAGCCCAAATCCTTGAGTAATTGGAGCATGTATTCGGTCGATTTTTGTACTACTTTTTCTCGTGGTAAAGTTTGCTCGAGTTCTCGTTCGTAAGAAAGTGTTTTTCTATAGATGTCTTTTACAATTTCAAAAATTGGGCTTCCCGGTTTTAGTCGAATGGATAGGTAGCCGCCTTTACATGGAAAAACCAATGCAGTTACCCAATAATAGGAGCCATCTTTAGCTAAGTTTTTTACATAAACAGCTACCGATTGATTAGCCTTTAAATGATCCCACATCACCTTAAATGCTGCTTTTGGCATATCGGGATGTCGTATGAGGTTGTGATATTGTCCTAATATCTCATCCGGTGCATATTTTGCTACTCGTAAAAAAACATCGTTCGCAAATTGTATAGCAGATTGATGATCAGTAACCGAAAAAAAAAGCTCATTGTAATGGAATGAACTTTCGATATTAACTGGGGTAGGGCGGACTAATTGATTGGAATTGACCTGATCCGCTTCGTTAGATGGTGATTTGCCCATAAGGTTCTCCGAAAAAGTGTTAGTATTACATCACTTATCGGAGAACTGAAAAACAACTTAAGTATCTATTTATATCTTGATAAGGCTTAAGGAAAGCAGATGGTGAACGAAATTCTGCCATTCTCACCATTTTCGGTTTGGAAGATTGTGCCCCCAAACTGACTGGCGTAAAGTAGTGCCATAGTTAAGCCAATACCCAAGTTATTCGCTTTTGAAGTAACAAAGGGATGGAATAAATGTGCCCGAATTTCCTCGGCAATAGGTGCACCTTCGTTAGAAATTCGAATGCTTTTATTGGACAGCTGCGAAACGGTGACCGGACTCCCATCGGTACTGTAAGAAAGAGCGTTGGAGAGTAGAATCCATAGTACTTTTTCTAAACTGTCTTTTGTGGCAGAAAACGGTTCTGCATCCGTAGTTTTCAGAAACTGAACCCGAGTGCGCAGTTCTTCGGGAATATCCAACAACACTCTGTTAAGTACACTTGTTAAGCCTACCGATTCTAGTTTTGAGACATCAAACTTTGAAGGAATGTGGTAAAAATATTCCAGCTCATCCATGATGTCGGCCAGATGATTTACTCCCTCATCAACTTTTAGAGCACGCTTTATCGTGTGATCATCTTTTGTTTCGGTCATCAACAAATCCAGATAACCGGAAATACCTGTTAACGGCGAACGGAAACGATGTAGCATTACAGCGATCATGTGTTTCCAGCGATCTAGGGTAATAGCATCAGGAACCGAAGAATGGGCTTTTAGTTCTACTTTATCATACACTTCGTTGCCGGCCGTAAAAGAATCGGTACTCATCAAATACCACTGATTATTAAAGAAAACCGTGGGCTGATCTTCAAGTACACGTTCATTAGGTTGAAGTATTTGGTGAATCTCTCTATCAATGGCTACTGAGGCGTCGATGCCCTCGCGCGCAGCTTCATTTAACGTATATACACGCTGAGATCCGTTTTTAACAATAAAAACCGGATAGGAAATATCCTCGATTAGCGTCGTTATCACATCCATATATACTAAGTCTGAACCTGCCGAATAGTAACTATCAATTTGATCAAATTCATTAATTGGTTTCATATCAAACTGAATAGACGGTAGTTGTTTCATATCTATAATTGTGCCGTTTTAATTGGATATCTCAATTATCAGCGTATACAATCTTTTCCTTAAGCGAATTTGAAGAAGTGGAAAAATTTACCTGAGAGAGGATAATTCTCCCTTTGCAGCTCTGCGCTAACTATTTGCCTACGCTTGATACAGGCTTACAAACAGTATGGCACAACTATTGTGTGTGGGAGAAAAAAACAATCAACCGAGCCTTATGAATCTTATCGACAGCAACCATAGCGATTTGTTAGCAAAAACGATGGACGCCTACTCGTTGAGGCAGAAAATCACTGCAACTAACATAGCCAACGCTGATACGCCGGGTTATAAGCGTCATGAAGTTCACTTCGAAGACGCCTTAAACGAAGCCATGGCGAATTCCGGTACCGGCGGTGCTAAAGAGGTTAATCCTTCTATCGTAGAAACCGATGGTAACGTAATTATCGAAGATGAACTCATCGAGCAGGCTGATACTCAGTTACGATTTCAATTAGTGACCAAAGCATTACGCCATCATTATAGTATGGTGCGAAACGGAATCACCGGAACCAATCGCTAATCATAACTAGCCAGTAAATCATGTTACCAGATCGACTTTCATCAACATTTAAAACCGCAGCTCAGGGCCTTGCACTTCAACGCGAGCGCATAGCGGTGGCATCACAAAATATTGCGAATGCCCGTACTTCTGCCCCTGCCGGTTCTGATAATGTTTATCGGCCAAGAGAAGTGGTAACTCAAGCCCCACAGACACAACAATTTTTAGACATACTGGAAGGGGCCGCATCAGGGCTAAAAACCACGAATAAACAGCACATGAGATCTGCCGACGGTTTAGTTGGGCAGAAGCGTGGCGGGCTTGGACCGGGATTTGAAGTAGTTGAAATCAACAAATTTCGGTACGAGTATGATCCTAATCACCCCGATGCAGATGAAAATGGAATGGTGAAATATCCGGACATCGACATGGTGAAAGAAATGGCAGTGATGGTGAGCGCCAATCGACTGTACGAGGCAAATCTAAGCAGCATCGAAGCTGAAAAAGAACTTTTAAAACGATCGTTAGAGATTTAATACTATGAGTACTATTAATCCAATTTTAAATCAACAAACACAAATGCTTGCGCAAAATAGTGCGCTACGCAAAGCAGCTGCTGCACCACAACCTCCACGGCTTACTGCTGATGAAAACTCCTTAATTAAGGAAAAATTTACAGCACCAAAGCCAATGCAGTCGTACTCGATGGATGGCAGAATGAACGAACAACAAATGGTGCGTGGCTCGCATTTCGACGCCCGCGTTTAACAAGGAGAACTCATTATGGCAACCCCGGAAATTTCAGGATTAGGCTTACCACAAGATGTAGAACTACGTCCGCGCCACTACGAAATTAGTGCCGGAGATATCGACAATTCTTTTGGCGATATGCTTACTGATGCCATTCAAAGTGTGGATGATACGATGAAATCATCGGAAGCGAGCGTACAAGATTTTGTGAGCGGAAAAACCGACAACATCCACGATGTAATGATTTCGATGCAGCAAGCACAGCTGAGCTTTCAAATGATGGTTGAAGTGCGCAACAAAATGGTAGAAACCTACCAGGAATTAAGCAGAATGCAGATCTGACCTAACTAGCTATGAACAAGTACTTTCAACTCTTTCAGGATTTTTTCGGCCCATTAAGCAACGCACAACGCATGATGTTCATCGGGTTGTTCGTGGTAATTTTGGGGATGATCGGCGGCCTTTTTTATTGGTCGCAACAAGAAGACCAAATGTTGCTCTTCGGTGGGCTGGAATCTGAAGCGGCACAAGAAATTGTTACCGAATTAGAAACACGTGGCATAAAATACAGCTTGCAAGATGGCGGGCGTTCGATTTATGTGCCCAGCGACCGAGTGCACGAGTTGAGACTTGATTTAGCTCCAATGGGTGGAGGATTTACCGACATTCAAGGCTATGAGTTATTTGATACCAATGCCTTGGGTATGACGGATTTTATGCAAGAAGTAAATAAAAAGAGAGCATTGGAAGGCGAATTGGCTCGTTCCATCAATAGTTTGGAGCAAGTTGAAAGTTCACGATTACATATTGTGCTACCGGAACGATCTCCGTTTGATGAAACCACCATTCAAGCATCCGCATCAGTGATATTAAATCTGAAAGCGAACCGAAGTCTTACTCCCGATCAGATTGAAGGGATAACAGCCTTAATTGCAGGTAGTGTTGAAGAGCTAGAGCCAACCAACATCACGATTTTAGATCAGGCCGGTAATCGCCTCACCGACGAAATTGATTACGAATCTGAGTTTACGATGGGAACCACCCAGATGCAGCTACGCCAGAAAACAGAAGCTTACCTCACTGATCGCGGCCAAAGTATGCTGGATCGTGTGTTAGGAGCAGGAAACAGTATTTTACGCGTTTCTGTAGAGCACAGTTTTGATCGAATTACCCGAGAGTCGGATTTGATCGACCCGGATAGCCGTACCGTTATTTCGGAAGAAAAAAGAGAACAAACCAATAACGATCAACAGAGAGAACCTGTACCTATTGATAATTTGACGCCTATAGATCGTCGACAAGATGCCATTGTTGTGCAGGCCAACGACAACAGTAATGTTATCGAAACTCGAAACTACGAAGTAAATAGAACTCGAGAGGTTTACGAAAAGGGAGAAGGGGAAATCAATCGAATAACTGCATCTGTGCTGCTAAACTATAAGCAGGTTAAAACGGTAAATGAAGAAGGCGAAGAAATGATCGACTTCGAACCCTATTCGCCCGAAGAGGTTCAGCAATTTCGCGAAGCCGTAGAGCTTGCCATTGGAGTTAAGCCCGAACGAGGTGATTTACTCACTATTAATCAGTCTGAATTCTTTACCACGCAGTATGTAAGTGGAAATGCGTTTATGGCAACCCAGCCTGTGTATTCTACCGATATTATCCGTTGGGTGGTAATTGGGATTACTTTCGGTGTGATTCTGTTCTTGATCAATGGCATCAGAAAGAAAATGAGCATCGAAACAGAAATGGCGGTGAACTCAAACTTCCAGGGCAATACAGAACTACCGGCGGGTGCTACGATGCAATCATTACCAGCCGGCGCGCAAGGTGGAGCCGCCATGCTTGAACCGGCTTTTGATGAAGATGGTAATCCGATTGAGCCGACTTTCCCGGCGGAAGCGGAAGCACCTGCCGAGCCTGAGGCTACCTACAACAAAGATGAAATCAAAGAATTTGTTGAGCTTAAACCAGCAATGGCAGCTCAAATATTGCGCGCGATGATGTCGCCGGATGAAGACTAACTATCTATTTTTTAAACATGAGCGAAGAAGCAACAGCAACCGCCGAAGCAACCGATAAAGCAGAATTGAATCTGACCGGGCCACAAAAAGCCGCCATTCTCATTATGAGCGTTGGCACAAAGTCGGCCACGGAAATGATGAAATCGCTGACGGAAAAAGAAATTGAGCAGATAACGCTCGAAATCGCACGAATGAAGAATATTCGTCCTGAAATGGTAGATGCCGTTTTGCAGGAATATTACACACTGATGGAAGTAAAACAGTATGTAATAAATGGCGGTATGGATTACGCCCAACAGCTGTTAAATGAGTTGGGTGGCGATTCCGAGAAAATGATGAAAAAGCTGCGAGCTCAATCGGGTAGTACTGTATTTAAAGAGTTCCAGGAAACTAAGACTACTCAGATTGCTGATTTCATCCGGGGCGAACATCCACAGGTTGCAGCGTTAATTTTCTCACAATTACGTGTTGAAAAAACAGCGGAAATACTGGCCTTACTCGACAAAGAAATGCAGGGAGAAATAACCTATCGTCTTGCCATGATGGAAACCATTTCGCCGGATGTTATTGATGAAATAGAAGAAGTGATTAAAGAGCACATGGGCGGAATGGATAATTTGGGCGATCGCGTGAAGAGCGGTACAAGTATTGTGGCTCAGATTTTGAACGGTGCCGATGTGAAGGTAGAAAAAAACGTACTCGAAGCCATCGACGAACGCGACCCGGAAGTTGCGCAGGAAATCAAAGAGCAGATGTTCCTATTCGAAGATATCGCACACTTCGACGACAAAACTATTCAAATCGTTATCAACGAGCTCGACAAACAGGATATGGTACTTGGTTTAAAAGGTGTGGTTGATGAAATCACCTCCAAATTCCTAAGCAACATGTCTTCAAGAGCGGCAGATATGTTACGTGAGGATATGGACGCACTAGGACCTGTTCCGCTGAAAGAAGTGAAAGATGCGCAGAACCGAATCATCAAGAAAATCAAGGCCCTTGAGGATGCCGGACAAATTAGTACTCGTCAGGCCGGTGAAGAAGAGGTTGTGGAGTAACGATGAAAACTCAGCGCGTACTTGACGAAAATCAGATTAACTGGTACAAAAACGACAGTACCCGACTGAATTACAAAATGTTATTCGGTGAGGAGCAGGAATCAGAAGTGATCACTGCTGAAGAACGAGTCCCCAGGGAATACTCGGAGCCTGTTTCACCGAATGCCGAAGAACTTGTGAAAAAAGCGCAGGAAGATCGTGATCAGAAATGGAAAATTAAGGTAGAAAAAACCAGATCTGAAGCACATCAGGCAGGGTACGAGGAAGGATATAAGGCTGGTTTTGAGCAAGCACAACAAGAAATAGAAGAAAAACTAATGGTTGTGCAACAGATGATAGAGCAAGGGCAAAACGAATGGAAAAAACGTCAAGAGTTGATCGATCCCGGTGTACTCGATCTTGCTTTCGAAATAGCGGAAGCAATAATTGGAGTACCCATCGAACATCCTGATCTCCGTAATACATTGGAGTTATCTCTAGGACCTTTGTTGGAACGCATCGACAACCAGTCGAAACCTGTACTTTTAGTAGCCGAAAGCGACTATGAGTACATTCTGAAACTAAAAGAAGAATATGCCCCCGAAACTTTCGTGAAAATAAGAGTTTCTGAGGATTGCCAACCCGGTGAATTCCACTTCGAATCTACACAGGAAGTTGTAGTAAAAAATGTGAAGCAATCCCTAAAGGATTTTAGGAAAAATATACCGGTTCCCACCTGGAAGGATTAAGCCATGGCACTCGCTAATCAGTTCGAATTAGTTAGAAACACCCTTCAACAACCCGTTAAACCGGCTAAGCGATTTGGAAAAGTATCCGGTATTGTCGGGAATATTGTAGAATGTACAGGGTTGGAAGCCAGTGTTGGAGAAATGTATGGCATCCAAACTATTTTAGGTACTACCATTGGCGCCGAAGTGGTTGGTTTAAAAGATGGAAAAACTCTACTTATGCCTTACGATCGGGTTGTAGGGATGAAAAACGGCTGCCTGGTGGAAAGTATGGGTGAATCGCTTAATGTTGGAGTAGGTGATCACTTACTTGGACGTGTAGTTGATTCGAATGGCGAGCCAATGGATAATTTAGGTCCGGTTTTAACCAGCGCATCTCAACCTATTCAGAATAATCCACCTTCGCCAATGGATCGCGCCCCAATTAATGAAATAATGTTCACGGGAGTTCGCGCTTTGGATGGATTAAACACTATCGGAGTGGGGCAAAGAGTTGGTTTATTTGCCGGATCAGGTGTGGGAAAAAGTACGTTGATGGGAATGATTGCGAAATCATCATCAGCTGATATTAATGTGATTGCCCTGATTGGTGAACGTGGTAGAGAGGTGCACGAATTTATCTACGAAACTTTAGGTGAAGAAGGACTATCGCGCTCGGTGGTAGTTGCCGCAACTTCCGATACAGCTGCCATGAGTCGTGTAAAAGGTGCTTTTACTGCAACAGCTATTGCCGAATATTTCCGTGATCAAGGAAAAAATGTCCTGCTAATGATGGACTCGGTTACACGAGTTGCCATGGCGCAACGAGAAATTGGTTTAGCCTCGGGCGAACCCCCAACCACAAAGGGCTATACACCCTCCGTATTCACGATTTTACCCAAATTACTGGAGCGACCCGGTAAAACTAAAAAAGGAAGTATAACCGGACTGTACACCGTATTGGTTGATAGTGATGATATGAATGAGCCTATTGCTGATGCCGTTCGGTCTATTTTGGACGGCCACATCGTACTATCTCGCCGTTTAGCTCATAAAAATCATTATCCTGCAATTGATGTGCTGGAAAGTATTTCCCGTGTGATGCCCAAAATTGTTACCAAAGAACAACGGGTTACATCCATGAAAGCAAGAGAATTATTAGCCACCTATAGAGAGGCTGAAGATCTTATTAATATTGGCGCTTATGTAAAGGGTTCTAATCCAAAAATTGATAATGCGATAAAAAAACATCCTGATTTGGAATCATTTTTGATACAGGATATGGACCAGAGTGACTTTGACACGAATCTCTGGAATTCTCTAAGCAAAATTGTTGAATAATCACACCTAGGATTATGAAGTTTAAATTCTCTCTCGAACCGGTATTAAAAGTAAGACAGCATCAGGAAAAAGTTCAGCAGCAAAAGCTGGCTGAAGAAATGACCAACAAGAATAAGATCACCACACTGCGGGCAGAGGTAAAAGGAAAATTAGAGAACTATCTCGAAAATCAGCAGGGAGATAAAGTGGCAAATATTCATACGATTAAACGCCACAATGCACATTTAGTGCATGTGAATGATCACATCAATCGCTTGAAGCAAGAGGAAAACAAAGCCAGCGAGAAAGTACAAGAAGAGAGAGGTAAACTGGCCGAAGCGTTCAAAAAGCTAAGTATTCTAGAAAAAGTGAAAGAGAATGAGCAAGGTGTTTTTGTGAAAGAATTAGCCAAGAGCGATCAAAAGTTTATGGACGAAATTTCATCCCAATCTTTTAGCAGATAAGAACAATGAGTAAAGGAGCTATTGTAAAAATTGCAGGTTTCCTGGTAGTACC
Organism: Balneolaceae bacterium; assembly: GCA_017640605.1. Classification (GTDB taxonomy): domain Bacteria; phylum Bacteroidota; class Rhodothermia; order Balneolales; family Balneolaceae; genus HXMU1420-13. The sequence continues at coordinate 55,443 of JAEPQH010000016.1, forward strand.
AATTCTGATCATGTTGGTAGTGGTTTACTTGCTATATCCAATGATAAACAGCGAAAGGTACGATTTGATTGTAAGAACAAATGGAACCATGGTTGATTCCCTGGCTTTAGATTCCCTTGCTCGAATTGATAGCATCGCTACCGCAGATTCGCTGGCTCAACTAGAGAAATTAACAAGTGCCCAATTCGCTCTAGATCTGGACAGAAAGTGGTCGACCAAAGTGGATTCGCTCGAACGAATGGTATACTTACTGAGTGCGCGATTAGAAGGCCTCCAAACAGCGAGTGATGTGAGAAAGCAAAATGAAGTGCCCGCAGACTCGGAAGAAGACAAAACGAATAATGAACCGTCTATTGATGAAATGCTGAATAACGAAGCATTCAAAGATCGGGTGAAAAGTTTACTGAATCTGGAGGAGGACGAACTGGCTCCGATCCTGGATAAAATGACCAGCAATCAATTGGTGCGATTATACACTGAGGCCGGAAACACACAACGAGAGAAAATTCTCAGAGCTCTGAATTCGGAGCGTGCGGCTCGCTTAATTACTGAAGTAATGCTATGATCGGCGACCTGATTCCAAATATCCCAAGTGAAGCTAAAACTGCAACGGATGCAACTAAAGGTGCAAGTGAAGTTGAAAAAGGAGTTTTTTCATCACTATTAAAAACTTTTGAACAAGCCGTTCAATCGAAGGGAAGTAATGGGAATCAGAGTTTAACCGGCAATCAAAAAGCGGTAGTAAACCAAGAGCAAGGTGCAAAATCTGCGTCAGAGGATGCATCACCGGAGGAAACTGATGCGGCTGAATTAAATAATGAGGAGTCCGGTGAACTTGAAAATGAACAATCAGCAAAAGGTGTTCATCCATCCGAAAGCGATAAAATAGTTGAAGAAGGAAGTAACGAGCACAACGTTATTGGCGAAAAAATTCCGGTTAATTTTTCTGAACAGGAAGCGGTTCAACAACAAATAAATGCAGACTCGACAGATAATAGTAAAACAGAAGTTGAAGCTAATTCTGAACCGATAGTCCATTCTGAAGCAGAAACGCAGAGCAACGAAAATGGTTCGTTAACTCGACACTCTTCCGTGGTTGATACTGTTGCTCTCGCTGAAAACCCAACATCCAATCAATCTCTTGATTCAAGCGATGACGTTCAATTAAAGCCAAAGGAGCTTACTCCTGAAATCTCAACAGCCCAGAGACGCGTAGTAGATCAACAAGCAGTTTTAGGGGAAGGAAAAAATATTTTAACCGATGAGCATGTAAAAGATAATGCGATCACGGGTTCGGTTTCGAATGAGGTAAAAGGAAAAAAACTAACAGGATTGACCAAGCCGGTTAGTGGTGAGGGCATACCAGAAGAATCAAATAATGCGATTCTCGATCAGAAGTCTTCAGCAAAGATAGATGCAGCTGCTTCCGCAATTTCCACAGAACAACCTGTTGATTCGCTGAAAGAGATTAGTGGTCTGGAAGATAATAGTACAAGAAATGTAGTTTCGGAAGCTCAGACCAAAGAAAAAGTTACCGATTCCGAGCCAATAGTAGATGACGTAGTACAACAAGCTGCTAAAATATCTTCAATAGAAAGCGATACAACTTTAGTAAAAGAGATAAAAGCGGAAGATAACAGTGCTTCCTTTCAAGAAAGTCCGTTGAGATCACAACCTAGCGTTGAGCATCCAGTACAGAATGCAGGTGTTGAAACTTCTACTCCACTAGCAGATGAAGCCAAGAACTTTCTCAAATCAGAAGAGAAAGAAATTCCCCAGAATAAGCAGGTTGATTCGAGCCAATTGGAAAGAACGGTATTGCCTGAACAGCAACCGGTGAGACTTGAGCTTGCAAAAGAGGTGCTAATTCAGCAACAATTCCGCAATTCTGAACAAATTCAAAATAACAAGGAAGTTGCTAGTGCTGCATTTCCAATCAGTTTTTCTACAACTCAAAGCAGCGAAATTTTACAGGTAATTCAGCAAAATAAAGCGTTGGCAAAAGTGACTAAAGATGTAAAAAGTCACCGTTTTGCATTATCCAACACCGAACAAGCTGAAACCAGACTGAAACTTCTAGTTGACTCCGTGCGGCCGGAAATACTTTCATCGCGAGAGCTTCCGGCCGATTTTATCACCACATCTACCGATGTTGAAATTAACGGCTTTCCAATGCTATCCGGCGCTCTTACGAACGAGCAAGAATTGATGCTAAAAGAGTTGATGGTGGAAACAACATCAGGAAAAGAGGTAAAAAATTCCGAAGCCAATGGCTTTAGCTTTTTACGATTAAGCGACCTGCCCATTCTGAATAATTCGGCCAGACGGTCGTTAGTTGGTAATTTCGGAAAGGTACTACAGGAAAGTTTAAAAGCTGATCAGGCCAACAAAACCGAACAATGGCAAAAACATTCCTTTAAGCTTGAAGAAGGAAACAGCATTGATCTTACAACCAAGAATATTGATGGTGTTTTGCATGTGAAGCTTGCAGCAAGTAATCCGGAATTAAACCGATTGTTACAAAGCATGGAGCAGGAAATAAAAGACCATTTAAAGGAAGAATTAGGCCTTGATTTGGATTTGCAATTCGATCAATCATCGGGAGAAAAAGACGCTGAGAGCCTCCAAAAGGGCATTTTAAACGAGAAAATGAAAATTGCTGCAAATCAGGCACGCGAATTGCAACAGGGAGAAACAGGTAAAACTAACTCCGGTTTATCCACTTCTATCCGAACCTTCGGATACAACCAAATGGAATGGACCGCTTAATTTAGAATCATGGAAATATCAGGAATCAACCCAACTCTATTGCAAGGTAATACACAGGCTCAGGGCAAAAGCTCCCTAGGTCAGCAAGAGTTTCTGCAGCTATTGGTAGCGCAGATGAGAAATCAGGATCCTGTGAATCCAATGGATGGTGCCGAGTTTGCATCACAGCTTGCGCAGTTCAACTCTGTGGAACAATTGATTAGTGTAAACCAGGGGTTGGATCAGTTGGCGATGAGCCAAGATTTGATGGGCTCGAGTTTAACAAACTCAATGGCGGCTTCATTAACCGGAAAAGATATCCGTGCCTTAAGCGACCAAGTATTCTTAAGCAGTGAAGGCGAGGCCGAGATCAACTTTAAGTTAAACGATTCGGCTTCTGATGTAGAAATTATAGTACGTACAGCCAGTGGCGCTGAAGTACGACGAGAAAATTTATCCGGAATCCCTTCAGGCGACAGTGCCTGGACTTGGGATGGATTGAACAACAACGGCGAGCGTATGGGCGAAGGCGAATACACAGTTGAAGTTGTTGCCAAGAACGGAGCGAACAATGTTGGGGCACTAACTTTTATTGAAGGTTTTGCAAGTAAAGTGCGCTATACCTCGCAAGGGGTGTATTTGTCGGTGAATGGAATTGATATTCCGATCGGCGATGTGGAAGAAGTGGGCACAACACCCAAATCTGAAGATTAGAATTTAAGTAAATAGATAACTATAACGGGTTGCTCGTCAAAAAGAGAGCACCATTCGCAGCCAAAACATGCTGCCATTAAAAACAGGAGAACTCTCATGTCATTAGTAAAATCATTAAATGCAGGAGTAAGCGGACTTAACGCATTCCAGGCAAAGATGGACGTGATTGGTAACAACATCGCCAACGTTGATACTGCAGGTTTTAAATCCTCGTCAATTACGTTTGCCGAAATGATGAACCAGAATTTAGGCCGCGAAGGTGCCGGCGAATCTGCCCCTCAGCTTAGCAACCAGGTTGGTTTGGGTGTGCGTGTGTCGTCAATTACCCGAAATTTTGCTCAAGGTGCGATGCAAAATACCGGTGTTACTACCGATTTGGCATTATCCGGCGAAGGCTTTTTTGTAGTAAACTCGGGTGGTGAAAATTTACTTTCCCGTTCAGGAAATTTTGTATTCAATAGCGACGGTTTTTTAGTAAATCAAGCCGGTAATAATGTGATGGGTTACATCGCGGATCGATCCGGAAACATTATTGCAGGTGGAACACCGGAAAACGTGCGTATCGATTTTGAAAATCCACTTCCACCAAAACAAACTAATTTAGTAACGCTGGCTGGTAACTTAAACGCCAACACCAGTGAGAGTAAAGTGTTGCAAGCTCAAAGTGGATTCACTGCAAATGGATCTCCGGCAACAGGTGCTACTGCAATTAACGATTTATCGCAAACACTTACAGATTTAGCCGATGGCGATCAAATTGCCTTTGATATTTCACTCAACGACGGTACTGCAGCTACCGTAACTCACACCTTTACTACCGGCGATACATTAGATGATATGCTGGCTTCTTTCAACGCAGGCTTACCTGCAGGCGAAGGCGAAATGGTATTGGTTGATGGAGCTTTAACCTTCCGTTCTGCACAATTAGGTGATAGTCAGCTTGATATCACAAATACATCTATTACCGGAACTGGTGCCATTAACTTCCCGGGCTTTGGTGAATCTCAAGCAGGACAAACCAACAGCCAAACGATGAGTACCACCGTATTCGATAATCTTGGTCGTGCGCACTCATTGATTCTAGAGTTTACACAAACCGCTAACAACGAGTGGCAGTATGATGCCAAATTCCTTGATGGCGAAACCATAAGTGCAGGCCAAACAGGAACTGTAACTTTTGATGAACTCGGACAATTGACCTCCGGCGATTTGCTATCCATGACTTTTGAGCCGGGCGGTGGAGCAGGAACTACCAGTTTCGAAGTTTCGCTTGGTGATAAGAACACCGGTACCAGCTTTACACAATATTCCGGCCAAAACACTGCGAAAGTGACTTCACAGGATGGATATCGTTCCGGTTTATTGGTTGATGTTGCCATCGACGGCGACGGACAAGTACAAGGAATTTATGATAACGGAAACAGTGCAGTACTTGCACAAATTGCTATTGCACAGGTTCAAAATCAGAATGGTTTGGAGATGATTGGCGGCGGATTATTCCGCGCAACTTCAGCTGCCGGTGAAACCTTTATCGACACCGCAGGGAATCTCGCAGGAACAAGTATTAACTCCGGAAGTTTAGAAGGTTCGAATGTTGATCTTGCTCGTGAGTTCACCAATATGATCACTTCACAGCGTGCATATCAGTCGAATGCTAGAGTAATTACAACTTCTGACGAAATGTTGACAGAAGCGGTTAACTTGAAGAGATAATCTCCGATAAGTAATACAAGTTTTTAGTAGAACTTCATGGTAGGTTGGTTAAAGACCCCCGTTTAACGAAATGTTGATGGGGGTCTTTTCTTTTGTTGAACAATCGATCAACTACGCTAAAGCTCCGTTGATTGAAAACAATCGAACGGGGAAGAATTACGAATAAGCGAGTGTAGAATTACGAGGTACGAATTGTTGTTGACTGCCTAGGTCTTTCATTTACATCTAGAAAACAAGTCTCTTTAAAATGAGTTTGTAAAATGAAACTAACTCGATTCTATATCAAAGAGTGCTTCTCCTTGCGAAGGAGAAGACATTCATGCACCGTAACTTAATGTGTAGGTGTAGATGAGGTCGAAGGAACGGGCGAACAGTTGTACTTCAAACTTCGAACAATCGAAAGGGGAAGAATTACGAATAAGCGAATGTAGATTTACGAGGTACGAATTGGAGGTTTTTGCTTAGATCATCATTTACATCCAGAAAAAAGTCACTTTATAAAAGATTTCCTGGAATTAAAATCTGTTCAATTCTCTTTCAACGAGTCCTTCTCCTTGCGAAGGAGAAGACAGATTTATCCACTGAAGTTCGTACTCGTACGAAGGTGGATGAGGTCGAAGGAACAATCGAACATTGAACAATTGAACATCGAACTTCGAGCAATCGAACTTTCAACATTCACCTCTCTAAAATTTTTATTCCAGGGCTCTTAAAACTCGCAAAATTCGGCCGATAATCCTCGGAAGAACCCCACAAATCACTTTGGAATCGGGTGGGCTAGTACCCGATCAAAGTAAAAGACCGAGAATGATATGCTAGATAAATCGAGTATGATAGGCTTAACCCTTGGCATTGTTTTAGTGCTTGGGGCCATACTGCCAAAATCGAGTATTCTGATTTTTATTGATGTCCCTTCGTTCATTATTGTTGCCGGGGGACTGTTTGCATCCACTTTAGTGAGTTTCGATTTCGCTAAAATCAAACAAAGCTTCCAGTTTATGATGCAGCTGATGAAAGACGCCAACGTCGATCTCCGAACCGACATGGAATTAATCAGTTTGTTTGCGCGTCGTGTTCGCACCGGCGGGCTTTTGGTATTGGATGAAGATCTGAAACACTTGAAAGACGATTATCTGCGAAACGGGCTGCAACTAGCTGTGGATGGATTCAAAACCGAGAGTCTGAACAGCATTTTAACCGATGAAATTAATAGTGCCGAAGATCTTGGGTTCACTGCAATGGCGGTATTAAAGGCGATGAGTAATTTTGCTCCGGCGTTTGGGATGATCGGGACCGTAATCGGGATGGTGCTGATGCTTCAAAACCTGTCGGATCCGGAAGCACTTGGAGCCGGAATCGCAGTAGCATTATTAACAACACTATACGGCAGTATGTTTTCGAATATGCTGTTTGCTCCATTAGCAGGTAAGGTTGAATATCTAGCCGAAAAAGATCTGAAAAGAAAGCGAATGTTTCGTGTGGGAGTGCTTTCTATGGTTGAAGGTGAAAACCCGAGAATCATGGAAAAAAAGATGCTGATTTATATCGAGCCGCACCAAAGAGCCGAGTATGTGAAACATCATGAAGGGCTTAAGATCATGAAAACGCGCGACGAGAAGTTATACAAGTTATGGAAAGAACAACAAGGTAAAGAATGGGAAAACCTAAAGAAGATTCTGGAACCTGGTTAATGACCTATGGCGACCTGGTGACGCTTCTCCTGGTGTTCTTTGTACTGTTGTATACAATGACCCCCGGAGTTGAAGAGCAGGCGTTTAATAGCTTTATATCGTACTTCCAGCAGCACTCCGGTTTTTTTCCGGATAACAGCAGTTTAACCACCGATTTGCAAAACAATCCGAATCCGGAGCAGGTGGACGAATTTTTAGAGGAGCAAATGGAGCGCTGGCAAGCAATGGCAGAGTTCGCTGAAAATGCGGCTCAAATGGAAGGCGTAGAAATAGAAGCAACCAAAGAAGGATTTCTGATCACCTTAGATGATTCTGTGGCCTTTAGAAGTGGTTCTTCCGATTTGTTGGATTCAGCAAAAGAAATATTGGATGAAGTGGCCAAATCGATTGATAACAATCGGTGGGAGGTGGAAGTGCAAGGCCATACCGATAATATCCCGATTAGTGGTGGAAATATTCATCAAACCAACTGGCACCTGGGAGCAGCTCGATCTGTTTCTGTACTGCAGTATTTGCAAAGTTTGGCAAACTTAAATCCACAAGATTTTAAAGCAACCAGTTATGGCGAATACCGGCCGGTTGCGGAAAACACAACTCCGGAGGGTAGAAGGAAAAACCGCCGAGTAGAAATTTACCTAAAGGATAAGAAAATCAAATCTACGGCCGATAATATGGATGTTGTTACTATTGAAACATCGTTGACGGAGCAATAAGAGAGGATTGAAATGGCAGAAAACAAAAAAAATACAAAAGACAAAAAAGGCGATTCCAAATCGAAAGGAGCTCCCAATAAACTGGTAGCTATTGGAAAAATTTTCCTGCTTGTACTAATTCTTGCAGGTCAGGCGTACCTCGCCTACGTAATCGTGGACTCCTACTATCCAAGTTTATACGCTAAAATGAACGAGGAAGAACCACCGGAAATGGGCACATACATGATGGAGCAGTTGGTAGTAAATCCCGCAAATACCAACGGGCGGCGCTATTTAATGGTAGAAATCAGCCTTGAAATGCATTTAGAGCACATTCCATTAATGGAAACGAATAACCCGAAGGTAAAACAAGACCTTATAGAAGCATTTTCCTCACGAACGGTAAGTGAACTCACTACGGCAGAAGAGCGTGAAGTATTACGGCAGGAAGTAACCGACATAATTAATTCTTCGATTGGGGAGACTTCGGTACAAAACTTGTATTTCACGAAGTATGTATTGCAATGAGTTTAATCAAATACCGTAAGTACAATGGGCTCCCAAACCCCCAACAAAAAAAAGGGCAAGGTTAAGTTTGTAGTTCCCTACGACTTCCGCCGCCCAAAGCTGTTTAGTAAAGAGATCATGCGCACAATTGGGCAGATCCACGATACTATTGCGCGTGGGTTGGGACGTATTTACAGTACATCGCTTAATTATAAAGTGGATGTTTCGCTCAACAGAATTGAGCAATTTTCTTCGGATGATTTCACTAAAGATTTACCGAGTCCGGCAGTAATCTACATTTTACAAGGTAAGCTGCTAGGTGGCGAAATCATCATTTCTATGCCGCCTGAGTTTTGTATCCACATTATCGAGCGCCAAAGTGGAGGTCCCGGTATTGATTTATCACACAAACGGGTACTTACCACCATCGAAGAAAAAATAATTTCACGCATTATGAAAAGCGTGATTGAAGAAATCCGGGTTGCGTGGGAACCGTATATGCGATTCAATATCGAATCCACTTCGTACGAGAATAAACCGGATAATTTACACTTTGCCTCCGTTGATCCAACCTTATCGGCCAAAATTTTGGTAGATCTGGGTAGCGAAAAAGTAGAAGTGAGTGTAGCATACTCTTATTCGTTTTTAAAGCGAGCGCTGAACGATTCCATCATCAAAAAAGACAGAGGATCGAACGTCCAACGTCTGAATAATGAGGCAGCCCTTGATTATCGCCGCACATTGAAAAAAGCTCCGGTAAAAATTCAGCCACTACTCGGTACAACGGTGCTCTCGTTGGATGACATCCTAAGCCTAAAAGAAGGTGACACCATCCCTTTAAAACAGAAAGCAGATGAGCCGTTGGAAATAAAAGTGAACGGAGTTACTAAAATGAATGGCTACCCGGGACTAAAACAAGGGCGCAAGGCCATTAAAGTGTTTGAGATTATTGAAGAAATTAATGAACAGGAATTGGTATAACTATGGAAAATTATAAAGATCAAATTACCCGATACCTTCCCAAAATAGAAGAATTCCTTACTTCGGTACTCCTGGAAGAAACCAATGTGACGCTTACCGACACCGGTATGATTGACACCGAATCGGGATATCAGGCGCTGGGTAATGAAGATATCTATTTGGTGGCCTACGATACCGTAAGCGAGCAGGATATTATCGCCATTCTCGACAAAGAATGGTTTGGATTGTTGAGTAGCATCATGCTTGGCATCGAGGAAAAGACATTCAATGACAAGACCATTGATCTGTTAAATAAATTCTCGAAAGAGCTCCGAAATACCTTCAAAGAAGTGCTGGTTGAAGACGGCATTGAATTCGACTTGGAAGGTATCAAGCCTATGGAACACTCTCAATTGTTTGAGCAACTCCATCATACCGAATATTTACATGCAAAACTGGAAGTAGAAGGTTTAGCAGATGAAAATGTACACGCCGGAATTCTAATCGGTAATCCTGAGGCTAAAATTGTAGTTGAAGAGCCCGTTGAAGAAAGTGTTGAGCCGGAAGACGGGTTCAAAGAACTGAAAGAAGAAGCCGGTTTCGAACAAGAAGAAGAGATTTCCGGAAGCTACATTGAATTTGAAGATTTTGATGACGATGCACCTCTGGATATCATCGGCGAAGATGGTAAAAGCATGGACATGCTTCGAGATGTGGAAATGGAAGTTTCAGTTGAACTGGGCCGCATCGAATTACCACTCGGCAGAGTGCTGCAATTGGCAAAAGGATCGGTTATTGAGTTGGATAAACTAGCCGGTGAACCGGTAGATATTATGGTGAATGGGCAAAAAATTGCTCAAGGTGAAGTAGTGGTAATCGACGAACATTTTGGCGTTCGAATTTCCAACCTGATTACAACACGGCAACATTTAGTAAAAATGAACTAATGAATATTGCCAGCCTGCTCAACCAATCCAACAAGGATCCAAAAACAATTCTGCGCATAGTAATTTCAGTGAGTGTGGGTTTACTGGTTCTGTGGATTTTTCTGGTATCGAAAATGGATTTGCCGACACAAAAAAATACGGTGTTAGTGTCGGCACAGGATTCGGTGCAGCAACAAACCACAAGTATTAAAAGCGCATTATTAAACGATAGTAATCAAGAGGTTCGCAGAGAGTCAACGACCAAGCAGGTGCAGGATTCGGAAGTAGCAGAGAGCGAACAACCGGCGATGTTTCAAAATGCATTTACCACTTTTTTAGTGATGATTATGCTACTGGGCGGATTATGGGCCTGGAGTAGCAAAAAGAAGAAAAAAACGGATGTCAAAGAATCCGACATCAACGAATTATCGCAGCACATTATCGGGCAAGGAGTGCAGATGAAAGTGCTGGAAATTAATGAAGAGATTTGGGTAGTAGGTGTATCAGCCAATGCAATTAATCTGCTGCATCGCTACCCTAAAAACGAGTGGAAATCGAAGCCGGCCAAACAAGAGGAAGAGCTGTCGGAAAGTGATTTCAACTCAATTTATAAAATGCTAGGCAACTAACTAGTTAACTAACTATTACCATGTTACGGGTTATCAACTATACTCGCAGGTTGGGCAAGCCAACACTGCTACTACTTATTCTATGTTCGTTTTTGATGCTTCCGACTCAGGTTGAAGCTCAAACATCGATACCGCAAATCGACCTTTCTATTGGAGGCGGTGGCTCTGAAGACGATGATTTTTCTTCTGCCATTCAAGCATTGGTGATCATTACCGTACTTTCTTTCGGGGCGGCATTTATCACCATGATGACCAGCTTTACGCGGATTATAATCGTATTTTTCTTTCTGCGGATGGGATTAGGTACGCAGCAATCGCCCCCCAATCAGGTGCTGATCGGCTTAGCGCTTTTTCTAACCATTTTTATCATGAAGCCAACTTTTGATAAAATAAATCAGGAAGCCATTCAGCCATATACCAACGATCAGATGACGCAGATGGAGGCGTTGGCCGCTGCTGCAGTTCCACTAAAGCAATTCATGATTCGCCAAACTTCCGATGACGATCTGCTGTACTTCATGGATATGGCAGGTATCGAAACCATCGGTTCTGCAGAAACTTTACCACTTTATGTAGCCGTTCCGGCCTTCGTGCTAAGCGAACTGCGAATCGCCTTTCAAATCGGTTTTATGATTTATATCCCGTTTATGGTGATTGATCTCGTAGTTGCTTCCATCTTACTCGCAATGGGGATCATGTTCTTGCCACCTGTGATGGTTTCGCTACCCTTTAAAATTCTGGTATTTGTACTTACCGATGGTTGGTACTTACTGGTTTCATCTTTAGTAGAAAGTTTTAGGTAATTATTATGAATATCGATACCGCATTATTTTGGGTTCAAGAAATGTTAACAGCCGTTGTAGTACTATGTGCACCGGTGATGATCGCCGCTGTTTCGGTGGGCTTAGGCATTGCCATTTTTCAGGCTGCAACTTCTATTCAGGAGATGACACTAACCTACGTGCCTAAAATGGTTGCGGTGGTGGCGGTGCTCTTCTTTATGTTCGGGTTTATGCTACAGTTTGCCATCGACTTTACCACACGCGCTTTCGAGTTTATTCCTCAAGTCGCTCTTTGATCGCAGATAACCCATGGGAGCTGATTCACTTACCATAGATGCGATATTATCGATCTTTCTCATTTTCGTGAGGGTAGGCGGAGTGATAATGACGGCGCCATTTTTCAATAACAGTGCGTTTCCACGTCAGGTTCGGTTGTATTTCGCGATGGTAACCACCATCGTTTTGTTTTATGTGATTCCAGGAGAACAAGCTTTTGTTAGCGCAAGTGATGGCACCTTAGCAGTGTTTATAGCCATCGCCGCCGAAGCGCTGGTTGGAATAGCCATGGGAATGGTAGGGCAGTTGGTATTTGCCGGATTTGAAATGGCCGGTACGTTGATCAGTTACAACACCGGTTTATCTTTTGCCGTGATGGTAGACAGTTCTTCGGAGCGGCAGAACTCTATTGTTGCCAATATTTTGGGGATGATTGCAGTGATTGTTTTTTTAACCATTGGCGGTGATAAAATTTATATAACTGCTTTAGCGCGAAGCTACGAAGTCGTGCCCGCCGTCGATCATAATGTGCACCTGGCAGGACCTTATATGCTAGATATTGCCAAATATTTATTTGTGGTGGGTGTGCAGCTAACTTCGCCATTTATGATGGCCATTTTTTTAATTGATGTGTGTATCGCAATTTTTGCCCGCATCATGCCCCAGGCCAATCTGATGTTTATTTCGTTGCCTATAAAAATGGGAGTGGGAATTGCCATGTTCATGCTGGTGCTCCCATACTTGCCAACCGCATTCGACATCATTTTTCAGAAACTGTTTTTCTTTTTGGAAGGTATTCTTGGTGAAATCATGCCCGGTCCGGTGAATTAGGATATGATTTGGTGATGAGTGATTTGGTGATGAGTGATTTGGTGATATGGTGATGATGGGAGGTGTTTTTGATTTTAGAAGCTCCTTTATCGAAGAAAACAGCGGAAAATTTTTTTAGCCATCAAAACTGTGCGATGTATTTGATGGTGTAAGCAGGAATCAATAATTCGTACCTCGTAAATCAACACTCGCCTATTCGTAATTCTCCAGCTTCTTGCAGGACTAAAGTCCTCGCTTGTTTATGTTCGATATCGGTTCTAAAGTTCAAAACCTATAATTCGTTCTTGTCCTTAGAAATTCATCATCTATGAATTATTACTCGAGAAGATTAACTCAAATAACAAAAAAAATAGATTGCTACGATGGATTAGAGTAGTGGTATAAGCATGAACCAATAATTCGTACCTCGTAAATCTACACTCGCATATTCGTAACTCACTAGATCTCTCTCCGCCAGCTGGCGGAGAGAGATGACATAAAGAGAGTCCATGATCTTAAAGTGAGATCGACATTCAAAGTTCGATTGTTCAATGTTCAAGTGTTCGATGTTCCCCAGTTTCTCGCAGGACTAAAGTCCTCGCTTGTTTATGCTCGATATCGGTTCTAAGGTTCAAAACCTATATTTTGTTGTTGTCCGCAGAAATAAATCATCGATGATCTATTATTCGAGCAGATTAACCCGCATATACTAATAAACTTGATCGCTACGATGGATTAGAGTGATGGTGTAAGCAGGCACCAAAATTCGTAAATCTAAACTCACCTATTCGTAATTCTCTAGATCTCTCTCCGCCGGTTGGCCGTTCGAGATGCCAAAAGGGAAGGTTCGGGTTAGCAAATCGAATTCGATGTTCAATTGCAAAAAGTTCTAGGTAAGTTCCAACAATTCATACCTCGTAAATCAACACTCGCATATTCGTAATTCTTCCCCGTTCAATGTTCGACTGTTCCCTTGTTCTAAATAAATTTTCCCAGCCAAACATCTTTGCCTTCATCTCGTGTTTACAATTAAAGAGTTAATTAACAGAAGGAATTATCGTAAAAATCATGGTTGTTCGAAATCAGGTAATTTTTCTGCCACTATTTGCACTTGTATTAATCGGTGGATCATGCAGGAATAATCCCGTAATCATTGAGCCTATAAAAGAATGTGAGTATCCACCAGGGAACCGTACTTTCTCCTGGCAGGTCGATACCGTGGGCTGGTTCCCTTCCAGCATTGGTGGGGTATGGGCCTTTGCCGATGACGATGCTTATTTGATGGGTAGTATTATACAATATGACGATCAAAACAACCCAGAAGGATACTTAGGTCTCCACTGGAATGGAGAAAGATGGGGTCCCGATATTAATGGCACGGTAGAAGAGATACGGCATGTAAGTAACGATGTAACCGGAGACAGTAGCTATATGGTGTCCGTTGGAAATTGGTCAATTACACCACCAAAACCAGCTTTAGGTGAGTTTGACAATACGACCAAACAATGGACGGGCTACCAGTTCGAAACTGAAGGGGAGCTGCGCGCTGTATGGACCGATGGCAACGGCTATGTGATAGCCGTTGGAGACAACGGCATGGTGTACACCAAAAATAGCTACCAGACCCCTTGGGTATATAGCAAAGCCCCCACGGATTTTAACCTTACCCATGTGGATGGGGTTTCTGATAGCGAAATATACATACAAGGGTTTATTTCTTTACCCGGAGAGCCTATATATGAACAGGTTTGGAAATTCACCGGAAGTGAATGGTATAAACTGTATGATAATCAAGATACAACTGGGGTACCCCTCTACCTTGAGAACGCAATGAGTCCTTTTAACGGCGGGGTGTCTGATGTAGCTTCTTACCGCTGCTCCGACACCGATTCGCTACAATTATATATCATTGGCAATGAGTCCTTCCTGGTCACCGCAGCCGGGCAATCCTTGAGTTACGAGGTACTTAACCTGTCTGATCGGGGACTACCCCTGAGGCAAAATCAGCGTACCGGGTTAAGGGTTGATTTCTTCACCCCGAATGATGTCTGGATCTATGGGACCCGCTACAACTTCTACCATTGGGACGGGACGGGGTTCGCAAAGATGGAAATCCCCGGCCTGCCGAATGACGATTCCCAGTTTGGGTTCCAAAAGGATATGATGAAAACACCCAGCGGAAAGGTATTCCTGCCTACCGAAGTGGCTTCGCAAGTCTATGTGGTGGTGCAGGGAACTCCTAAAAACTAAACGTTGAGCAAGAAATAGTACTATCCAACATGACGTCTACATTAGATGTCAAAAAAATCGTAATTCGAAATTCAACCCTCGCCATTTCATAACTCTCCAGATCTCTCTCCGCCGGTTGGCGGTTCGAGATGCCAAAAAGAGAGTCCATGATCTTAAAGTGAGATCGACATTCAAAGTTCGATTACTCAATGTTCAAGTGTTCGATGTTCCCCAGCTTCTCGCAGGACTAAAGTCCTCGCTTGTTTATGTTCGATATCGGCTCTAAAGTTCAAAACCTATATTTCATTCTTGTTTTTAGAAATATTTAATCAATGTCCTTTTTTTCGATCAGATTAACTCGCATATACTTATAAAGTAGATCGCTACGATGGATTAGTGTGATGGTGTAAGCAGAAACCAACAATTCGTACATCGTAAATCAACCCTCGCTTTTTCATAACTCTCCAGATCTCTCTCCGCCGGTTGGCGGTTCGAGATGCCAAAAGGGAATGTTCGTGTTAGCAAACCGAATTCGATGTTCAATTGCAAAAAGCTCTATGTAAGTTCCACCAAATCGTTATTCGTAAATCTACATTCGCCTATTCGTAATTCCTCCCCGTTCGATTGTTCAATGTTCGAAGTTCAACTGTTCAACTGTTCCCCTGTTCGCTTTTCTAAACTTTAATATCCAGCTTAACGCCTTTGCCTTCGTCTTTTTCTTTAATGATCTCAGGAACTTCCGGCATTTTATTGGGTACATCGACTTCAAGGTGAGCTTTCGAAGCCTGACTGATGGTTACCTCATCTACAATAAAGCGGGCATTTCTTTCCCGTTCCTGATCGCGCTTCTTTTTCTTTCGCTGCTGCTCTTCTTCCTCTTTCTTGTGCTTGAGCAGCTCAGGAATCTTACTTAATCGTGATATTTTGGGTAAAAGTGACATTCAACGCCTTCCATGGGTATTCGTCTCCTATCACAGTTATCGGTTGGTTTTTTCTTAACTAAACACCTGTAAGATTAGACTCTTCTAACGAACCTTGCAGGTACTCAGCATCAACATAGTTGTTAATGCTCTACATACACTACTTCTTCTTTGGTAAGCTCTTGGCGGAGTTGAAGCAATAATTTTCCTACAATTTGTGAGATTCGGGCTTCAGTCAGCTCAAGCAATAAAGCAATTTCGCTCATGGTCATGTCTTCATAGTAGTACAACATCAGGATCAAGCGATCGCGCTCTTTCAGCTCACCAATCTTTTTCATGATGGCCGCGGTACGTTCTTTCTTCTCCAGATTATTATCCGGCACTTCGCTGTTTGGGTCGATCTGCGTGTCGTAATACGACGATGAATCTTGATCGTAGGCAGGGCTATCTAAAGAAAGTAAATTTCGTTGCTGTACATTAGATAATAATTTATTGTAAGCAGAGATGTCCATATCCAGCTCATCAGCTACTTCCTGATCGGAAGGCTCGCGGCCAAGAACCTGGCTCAGTTGTTCGATTACTTTTTGAACTTCGCCATAGGTTTTACGCTGCTTTCTTGGCAACTGATCGATACTTCGCAGATAATCTACAATGGCGCCACGAATGCGGTAATAGGCAAAGGTATTGAATTGAATATTTCTGCTGCAATCGTACGAATCCATTGCCTGAAGTAATCCAGTAATAGCTGCACTTTCCAGATCTTCGCGTTGCGATAACGGCTGATCCGGACGGCTGATTTTACCGATAATACTGCGTACCAATGGCATCGATTTACTAATGATTGCATTTCGAAGCCCATCAACAGGATTACTGGCGTATAATTCGATCAGTTCTTGTAATGTCTTGTTTCCCATAGCTAGTTCTCCTGCTCTGCATTGCTGTTATTTCCTCCAACGGGGACGTGTTCGGTAGATTTGTTATCTCGAACCACATTCAGCAGAAAAATGGATAAGTACATTACTGTAAACAGACCCATAAAAACGAGTAAGCTACGATAAAGTGCCACATCAATTTGAACTCCTGAGATCAAAAGAAGCATAAAAAGAAGTAACGAGATCACTAAAATAAGGCGTAGTAACATAATGTTTCCTCTCTACTAATAAGCTAATTTTAATTGTGGTTTTTCGAGTAAAGTCGACTCAGCAATGATATTCTGGCTGATGAACTCGACCTCATTATTTATCGGGTTCGCACTATCGATACCCAGCAAAGTATTTTGCTTGCGCACGGCCTTGCGTACCTGATCATTCTCCGGGATAAAACCCAGATACACGCTTTCCTTTTCGAGGAAATAGGTTAAAATGGTATTAAAACGATGGATGGTATCAGCGGCTGATTCTTCGCTCTCCGCAAAGTTTACAACACTACCAAATTTGTAGCTTGGATCGATGCTGTACACATATTTGCACAAGCGATACACATCCGAGATGGCCGAAGGCTCATCCACCAAAATCAACACGCCAAACTCGGCGGCATCTAACGACCATAGCGTCATTTCACCAACTCCGGCCGGAGTGTCGATCAAAATAAAATCGTGAGTTTGTTTTAAAGCATATACCGCCTGATCCAAAGCATCCATGATGATGTCGGTGCCCAGTTTTAATTCTAGGGGATCATCGGCTGCCGTAACAACAGTAATTCCGTTGCAATCCTGAAAGGTATTTTCCAGGCTGCATTCATTCATCACCCACTCACACAGCGTTGCCTGAACGGGCAGGTTAAACATAGTGGCACAATTAGCCAGCCCTAAATCAACATCAACAATGGCAACTTTATAGCCCATGTCGTTAAGCATGGCTGCAATATTCACGGTGGTTAAACTTTTCCCAACACCGCCCTTACCGCTGATGATAGAAAACACAAATGGATCCGCTGGCTCTAAAAACGACATCATAATTAGGCCTCCAATACTTTTTGAGCAAACCACTGTGGATTAAACTCCATCAAACTGGTAGATAAGTTGGTTCCGGTACTCAGGTACCGCGCCGCACAACCCATTTCTTTCATGAATGGAATAATCGGTCCCCATTGGGTGATTTCATCTAGATGCGTGATCGAAATATAGTCGGGTTGCATTGGGTGATTTTTAGCCGTAGCACCTTCGAAATAGAATTTGCTGCGAGCCGCATTCACTACAAAATGAACTTCCAGCGGAGTTACCGGCGTAAGCAACTGTCTGATTTTCCAATAATCTCTAAACGATTCTTCTTGCTCAATACTCAGCGAAGGAGTGTCGATCAACACATGATCAAATTCTTTCCAAGCTTCCAGATGATCGCTTACATCAAGGCCTTTTTTCACTTCGAAATAGGGAATCTCATGGTCCGCACAAAAAGCGCCAAGAATGCTGTAGTAGGTTTCACCCGCTTTGCTTTGGGGATGGATGCTCACCACAGCTACTTTCTTATTCAGCATAAAATCGGGATGCGTACACAGTTTCATAATCTGTGAGGTTTTACCCGAACCTGAAGGACCTGCAAATAGCATAAACTGTGAAGGCTCTTTGGTTACGGCTTTACCCAGCGAATCGCGAAGTAAGCCTGCAATTTTTGCCATAAAAAGTTCGGTTTGATCGAAAGGATCAACGCCACCTTTAATAATTTCACTAAACCAGCCGCTTACGGTGCTGGTATTAATTCCGGTTTGCACCAATTGCTGAAATACCGGATGGCATGCATAATCGATGTTCGCCGAAATAAGAGATGAATCCAGTAAGGCTTCCAGTTTGTCAAATCGTTTGTGCAGGGCCTTAATCGCTTTTTGGTTTTCGATGGGCGATTGCGTGGCTTTCAATAAATCTCGGGGACTTTCTTTAGGCTTCGCTTCTCTGAAATGAGTGATAAACTTTCCTGCAGTTTTCGGAATTACTGATTCAGGGGCTTCATCACGTAAAATTTCTTCTTCTTCAATATTTTTTTGAGGGGCCGGACGTAGGCTTGCTCTGCGGTAAAATTGCCCGGAAGTTTTTTCCTGAATTTCCTCTTGCTGCGGTAAAAATGCCGAGCCGGCTAGTACCGGTTCTTTCTGTAAAGTCTCTTTCTTTTCTTTGATGATTTGCTCGGTGGCATACTTTCGAAGGTTCGCCAATTTCGGACTTTCCTTCTTTTCCTGAGCCTCCATTCGCACTCCACTTCGCTCGAATTGTACTCCGGCTTCTTCTTGTTTTAACGATTCGCGAAAGGCTTTTCGAGGATCCTGAGCCGGTTGTTCAGCCGATTTTTCACTATCCGAGAAAATGGTAATTCGAGCATTTTGATGCTCTGAAGTGGCCTCAGATGATTCCAGAATAAGGATATCGTCGCCATACATTTGGTAGGCTGTTTTCTTAGCGGCTTCAACGGTTTTGCCAAAAATATTCTTCAGTATCATACTAATTCACTTTCTTGGGTAGTAGGCTGTAATTGGGTTCCCGAATTCTGATTTGGAATCGTTCGCTCGGGCGCTTGCATCGTTAAACGATCAAAAGTCTTGAACTGAATTTCCTGGCTGATGTCGTTATACGATAACACATTTATATCTGGCAAAATTGGTGCCAGAAACTCAAAGAGGGTAAACCGAAGGATGGGCGAGGTAAGCAGTACCGGCTCAAATCCTTTTCTTACCATATTGGTAAAAGTTGCCGATGCCGACTGGTAAAGTCGCTCTACGGTATCTGGTGTGAGCCCTAGCGTATTGCTGTTAAGCGTGCCTTGCTGCGCCTGCGAAATTAAATGTGATTCCAATTGTGGCTCTAGCATCACAACCACTACTTCGTTCTCGGGCGTTACAAATTGCCGTGTAATAGTTTCTGATAAAGCTGCCCGGCAGTACTCATTTAATACATCGGTATTGTTAGTTTGATGGCAATAATCGGCCAGAGTTTCCATGATGGTGATTAAATCCCGAATAGGAACTCGCTCGCGCAATAAGCGGCGTAAAACCTTTTGAATATCTCCGATTTTCATACCGTCTGGTACAAGTTCTTCAACCAAAGCCGGAGCCTGCTCTTTTACATTTTCCACAAGTTTCTGCACCATTTGTCGGTCGATGAGTTTGTGGGCGTTTTTCTTTAACACTTCCATTAAATGAGTGGTAATAACCGCTCCGGCTTCGATCACTGCGAGTCCGTATTTTTCCGCCTCCGACTTATTTTTTCCGCTCACCCAAACGGCATCCATTCCAAAAGTAGGATCCTTGGTTTCAATCCCTTGAATATTCGGTCGGAAATCTTCCGGTAACAGCGTTAAATAATAACCGGGCAACAATTCGCCGCTACCTTGTTCTACACCACGCATTTTTATGGTGTAGCGATTGGCGTCGAGCTGCACATTATCTCTGATTCTGATGGATGGAATAATAATTCCCAGTTCGGCAGCCAATTGCTTGCGGAGCGACGTCATACGCTCCAGGAGATCTCCACCTTGGGTCACTTCTACCATCGGGATTAAGCTATAGCCGATTTCCAGCTCAAGCGTGTCCATCATTAAATAATTCTCAACGGGATCGTCTTTTTTCTGAACCACCGCTTCCGATTTTTCTGCTTCCAGAGCTTCATTTTCTTCACGCTCGGCATTGCGGTAATTTTTAAAAGCCATAAATATCAGGAATCCACCAATTCCCCAGAACGGAAGTACGGGTAAACCGGGCATCATTCCCATAAAAAACACGAATACAGCCGCGATCGTCACCGTTTTGGGATTCCCAAGAAGTTGATCGGTAAGTTCGTTACTCAGGTTTCCTTCCGATGCCGCTCGGGAAACGATCATACCCGAAGCCGTTGAAATGAGCAGTGCGGGAATTTGAGAAACCAACCCGTCACCGATGGTCATTAACGTATAAGTGGATGCTGCTTCTGCCAATGGCATGCGCAGTTGAACAGTTCCGATAATCAAACCACCAATAATATTGATGAAAGTGATTAACAAACCGGCAACAACATCACCACGTACGAACTTACTCGCACCATCCATGGCTCCATAAAAATCGGCTTCGCGGGCAATTTCCTCTCTTTTTGATTTGGCTTCTTCATCGGTTAACAAACCTGCGGCTAAATCGGCATCGATCGACATTTGTTTACCGGGCATGGCATCTAAGGTAAAACGAGCTGCAACCTCAGCAATACGAGTGGCACCTTTGGTAATTACCACAAAGTTGATGATTACCAACACCGAGAAGATGATGATTCCGATTACAAAATTGCCTTGTACAATGAACCCACCAAAAGCTTCGATAATATTACCGGCATCACCTTCACTTAGAATTAGCCGCGTTGTGGCTACGTTTAGGGAAAGTCGGAACAGGGTTAAAATCAAAAGCATGCCCGGAAAAACCGCAAATTGCAGGGGTTTTAGTGCATAAAAGGCGACCAACAGTACGATCAAAGAAAACGTGATGTTCAGCGCCAGGAAAAAGTCCATGAGTGCTGTTGGAAAAGGGATAATCATGATCAACAGGATCATGATGATTCCCGACGAAATCAGGACATCCGTTTGGAAGAATGTTGATTTAAGTTTTTTAGAGTCTAATCCGCCAAGTTTCATTTACACTAAATTCTGTGTTTGTTTTTAAGCTTAAATACGTAGGCCAAAATCTCTGCAACCACTCGGTACAGATCTTCCGGGATAAACTGATCTTCTTCGGCAGTGGCAAATAATGCCCGAGCTACCGGTTTGTTTTCTACAATAGGAATGTTGTACTCTCGAGCTAGTTCTTTAATTTTCAATGCCCGTAATCGTTGACCTTTTACCATTACAATTGGAGCATTATTTTGCTCTGGATCGTATTTGAGGGCAACCGCATAATGGGTTGGGTTGGTTACCACCACATCGCTGGCTAATACTGCGTGATCCATTCGCTTTTGCTGCACTAATTTCAGACCGAATCTCTTACGTTGGCCTTTAACATGAGGATCCCCTTCCATTTGCTTGAATTCATCCTTGATCTCTTGCTTGGTCATTTTCATGTTTTTCATGAATTCATGCTTTTGATATACGGCATCAGCAATGGAAAGAATGAGCAGTGCAGCCAACACTTTTACAACAAAATTTAGAAGATGCCCTCCCATATCACCTAAACTTGATTGGATGGGAACTACAATAAAGCCCACATATTCTGAGACATCGTTTCTGATAGAGTAGTAACCGATAATACCAACAATACCCAGTTTGGCAAATCCTTTGATGAGCTCCACAAAACCTTTCATGGAGATTATTTTTTTGGCTCCTTCAATCGGATTAATTTTTTGTCCTTTGAACTCCAGCGCTTTAACTGAAAACAAGCCTTTGGTTTGCGCTAAGTTTACACCGAGGGTTACGATCAACAGCATTACCAGCAATGGCATTACTATCTGAAGCCCAAAGAATAAAGCTGTACGTAAGTAGCTTTCAGCCTGACTAGCATCCTCGAATCCAAAGCCTGAGTTATAGAAAAAACTCTCGAAGATATAGGAAAGACGATCGTACATCATGCCGCTTACGCCCAAGAACATTAATAAAGCGGCGATCATCAGTACTACCGACGACACCTCCTTACTAATTGCAACCTGTCCTTCCTCACGTGCTTTCTCTAAGCGGCGTGCGGTGGGTTCTTCGGTTTTTTCCTGATCTGAATTTTTATCTGCCATGCACTGCCTATTTCAAAAACAGTACCACAGAAATTATTTCAGCAATCTAATTTCTTTTATTTGCTCAAACGAAGGGATTACAGGCTGTTTATTCCATTTAAAAAGAAGTTGAGTGGAGAGAGCTGAGCGCGAGCTTGGAAAAAAATGACCTCCTTTTTTTCCCGCTTGTGGAAAAGTTTTCTTTCGGCTAATCGGACGGTAAAGTGAAAACTTAAGCTTTTACTGAAAATTTTAATGATTTCTAAAAACGAGCTTTTTGGCTCATTAAAAGCCTTTTTTATGCGGTTTGTATTGGTGATTTAAGAGTGATCCAAAAAGATTTAAACATTTAGTGGCACAAAGTTTGATGATTTGAGCGTGAAGTGTCGCTTATCGGCAGCTTCGCTAAAACCTTAAATCTTTCACCACTTTTTTAATAATCCCATGCTAGATCGAATTTACATGCAGATGCAAGCCATGCAGGTTCTCCAGCGATCCCAGGATGTGACGGCTGATAACTTAGCCAACATCAACACCCCGGGATTTAAAGGGAATAAATTGTTTTACCGCATGGTTCGAGAGGAACTGAACGGTCAGGAGATTATGAAGAGTGTTCCAATGAGCCAGATAAATTTAGATCAAGGGATATTGGAACCAACCGGCAATGTATTCGATGTGGCGATTAATGGAAGTGGATTTTTTAAAGTAGAGCAGAACGACCAGGAATACTTAACAAGAGATGGTCGTTTTTCGCTGAATTCGGATGGATTCCTGGTAAATAGTAATGGAGCAAAAGTTCAGGGAGAGTCAGGCCCCATCCAATTAGCCGATCTGTTTCAGAAAAATAATGAAACCGGCGGGCAGAATGTGCTCGAAATCTCAAAAGATGGCACACTGCTTATTAACGGAGAGTCGCAGGATAAACTGCAAATAGTGAATGTGGACGACCCACAGCTGCTTACACGTCAAGGGAGCGCCTACTTTACAGTGAAAGATGAGATTGAGTTGAAAGAAGATGGCACCGGAATGGTGATGCAAGGCTATTTCGAAAAAGGCAATGTACAGCCACTTACCGAAATGGTAGATATGATGCGCACCATGCAAACATTCGAGTCGCAACAAAAAGCTATGAAAACGACCGATGACATGCTCTCGCAGGTAACTTCAAGACTTGGTCGACTATAATGAACTCGCAATCAAACACATATTATTATGTTTAGAGCACTAAGTACAGCCGCATTGGGCATGAGCGCCCAGCAACGTTCGGTTGATAACATCGCAAACAACCTGGCCAACGTTGGTACCACAGGATTTAAACGAAGTACCATCGCTTTTCAGGATTTGTTCTACGAAAATATAGCTTCTTCCAAACAAGGGAGTTCATCAAGCAGAAGCTCAAGCGACGGACCTATGCTTCAAATCGGGCATGGATCCAGAGCGGTAGCAACCATCAGAAACTTCATGCAAGGTTCGGTAGCCGAAACCGGAAATGCCTTGGATTTAGCCATCAGTGGCGACGGTTTTTTTCAGGTAGAATTACCGGATGGACAAACTGCCTACACACGCGATGGAAATTTCAGCCGAGATTCTTCCGGATTGTTGGTAAATAATTCGGGCTTGCCTTTAGCCGGCCAAATTGAAGTTCCCACTGATGCCTTAGCCGTAGAAATCGATCAGGACGGGACCGTTACTGCCTTATTAAGCGACAACTCTCAGGTTGATTTGGGGCAGATCGAATTGGCAAAATTTGCCAATAGTGGCGGACTCGAAGCCATCGGTGATAACCTTTTTGTAGAAACAGAATCCTCAGGGCTCGCCTTTTTTGGAACACCGGGTGAAGAAGGATTTGGTGTTGTTCGCCAAGGTTATCTGGAGCAATCCAATGTTGACATCGTAACCGAAATGGTTCGATTAATTGAAGCACAGCGCGCTTATGAAACCAATTCTAAAATGGTACAAGCCGCAGAAGACATGATGCAAGTTACTAACTCCATAAAACGATAATCCCAGTGATTTTTAACGCACTCATAGCACTCGTTTTTATGTTCGTGCCGACATCTACCGGAAATACGGCAGGTGACGATGCAACTAAAGAACGAATTCTGGAGCTGGCTGAGGCAACCATCAGCAAGCATCTGGATGAGGAAGTAGTGCGTTTTGACGTAAAAGCACGTTGGATTCCGGGAAGTGTTTTGGCCTCGGAACCCAACGACGTGCTTTCCGTGTCGCTGAATGGAAGCATTCAAAAGTACACGCGCTTTACGGTGAATTACAGTACGCGAGCAGGTACACAATCAGCAGATATTCAACTGTTGGTAGAAACTCAACAACTGATTCCTGTTGCCCTTCGTCGCATCAAGAGTGGAGAGAATGTAAGCACGGCTGATTTTGAGCTTCAATGGACCCCGGTTGAATTGGGGAAAGATCGTTTTGTAGAAAATCTTGATGAACTAAATGGGAAATCCATCCGAAGAACACTACTTGCCGGTCGACCGGTTCGGGCGCACGAAGTAAGCAGCCCGGTACTGGTAAAAGCAGGAGAGCCGGTATACAT
Source organism: Balneolaceae bacterium (assembly GCA_017640605.1). Taxonomy (GTDB): domain Bacteria; phylum Bacteroidota; class Rhodothermia; order Balneolales; family Balneolaceae; genus HXMU1420-13. The sequence continues at coordinate 80,234 of JAEPQH010000016.1, forward strand.
GCACTATTCTGATGGAACCATTGCGCTAACATTGCAATGTGAATCAAGAAACAACGGTAGTGCAGGAGAGGAAATACAGATTTACTGCCAGGAAACACGGAAAAAATACACGACTAAAATTATAGCTGCCGGAGAAGTAAAATGGCTACGTACAAATTAAACAAGAACCTTTACGGACTAACTATATTGGGTATACTATTACTATCGGGTGATGTACTCGCACAGTTTTCGCTATACAGCGATGTAAAAGCGAAGAGGGTGGGAGACATCATCACGGTAGTTTTAAAAGAAAATATGCAAGGGAGCTCAACCACCGATTCGAATGTAAAATCGAGTGTGAACGGACAAGCAAGTGGTTCGTTATCCGGTAATTTTATGCCATTTGAGCCGGTATTTGGAAGTGGAGCCAGCGTGAATTACGACAATGATCAGAAAAATGTGGCAACTCAACGCCAGCTACTCGAGGGATTTGTAAGTGTACAGATTGTAGAAGTAACCGAGCGCGGCGATCTGATTGTAGAAGGAAAGCGTCAGACCGAAATTAATGGCGAAGTTCACGAAATGTCGATTTCCGGAACCGTTCGACAAAATGATATCGACGGTAGAAATCAAGTGCTTTCATATCGCATCGCCAACGCACAAATCAGCTACCAAAAAATGGGCGGCATGAAAGACAATAAGCGCTCTAAAGGACTCATCAAAAAAGTAGTGTTTGGTAGTGTGGGAGCCATTTTAACCGCAGCAGCTGTATTAAAAAGCTTAGGCGACTAATCAGGATCATAACTATGAAAAGAACGTACATCTTTCGCTGTTTAGGTTTATTGATGATTGCAGTTGGAATGTTTTCGATGGATGCCCGAAGTCAATCCCGCCTATCCGATCTGGTTGAAATCCAGAATACAGGCACCAAAGAATTGATCGGTTATGGATTGGTTACCGGTTTAGACAGAACCGGAGATCGATCATCAAGTAGCCGTGGTGCGGTTTTTACCATCCAATCGATTGCCAATATGCTCGAGAATTTTGGCATTACAGTTGACGCGGAACGCCTTAGAACCAGAAACGTAGCTGCAGTTATGGTAACGGCAAAATTGAGCCCTTATCACGCCCCGGGCAGCGAAATTGATATCACCGTTTCTTCTTTAGGTGATGCAAGTTCACTGCAAGGTGGGGTTTTGTTACAAACACCCTTATTCGATCCATCCACCGAAGAAATGCATGCTAAAGCACAAGGATCACTAATTGTAGGTGGAATTACTGCCGAAGTACAAGGCGCCAGAGTAAGCCGAAATCAGACATTAACGGCTACTATTCCCGGTGGCGCTACTGTAGAAATGAACGAAGAATATGTATTAAACGCAGATGAACCTCTTGGATTAGTTCTTCGAGATCCAAGTTTTGCCAACGCAAGAAGCATTGTTGAAGTAATCAACGCAACTTTTGATGAAGAACTCGCCATGATGCAGCACCCCGGACTTGTAAAAGTAACCTGGCCGGATGCTTTCCAGGATCAAGGAGCGATGAATGTGTTCACAAGTATTATTCTGGAACAGGAAATTGAAGTTGAAACCATTGCTAGAGTGGTAATCAACGAGCGAACAGGTACTATTGTGGCCGGTGGCGATGTGATTATAGACGATGTAATGATCTCGCACGGTAGTATTCAAGTACGAACCCAAACTACGCCACTGGTTAGTCAGCCACCAGCATTTAGTACGGGACAAACTATTGTTGCCAATCAGCAGGAAGCAGGAATTAGTGAGCAACCGGCGCAAACAATTGTATTGGATCCCCAGACTACGGTGCAACAATTGGCTGCATCCTTAAACGCCTTGGGACTGAGTCCTCGCGATATCATTGCCATTTTCCAGGCGCTAAACCGAGCCGGCGTGTTGCGTGGCAAACTCATTGTAATGTAGAAGATTATGAATATTGGAAATCAATTTTCGCTGGAGCAGTCCACATTATCTGAAGCCCGAAAGCAGAAAAACGATCGTGAAAATGCTGCGGTACAATTCGAAGAGATTTTTGCCAAACATCTGGTAAAGGAACTCACCAAAGATTCCTTCAAAATTGAAGGGGGAGTAATGGGCGGAGCCAATAAAATGTATCGGGAATTTGTAACCGATGCTCTTGCCACCGAATTAGCAGCACAAAGAAAATTAGGAATGGCGGATCTGGTGAGCAGATACTGGAATCAGGATACCGTCGATCAATCACAAACAACAAGCTTAAGCAAAGAGGAAACCAATGAGTAACATGCCCAAAGAAATACAGGCTATTTCGGAAAAAGTGGAGTTATTGCACGAGAGTTCGAATCGAATGATCGACGTAATGGAGCGCCAAATAGAAGCAATTATCTCGTCGAACACCACACAAATTGAAGAACTGGCAAACCTGCACTCTACACTTACTATTCGATATACCGAAAATGAGCAGGAATTTATTCAAGAGTTGAGCGCGATTCTGTCTACATCTACCGAGAAAAAAGGGCTAAAACTGATTGCACTTAAAGAATTGTTTCCTGCTTATACCAAACAAATTGAATACTGGCAGGCCATTCTACATGAAAATGTAAGCCGCTTGCAGCAGAAGCATCATCAAGTGGTAGAGTTGCTTGAATTTGCGATGAATAATAATGCCAAAATGTTGGAAACCCTGTACAGCAAAAGTTCCGAAAAGAACAAGCATTACAGTCCAACCGGCGCCACGCATTCCATGATGCCCGGAATGGCCCTTAACCAAAAAGCCTGAGCAGACCGCAATGAAAACGCTGTTCGAAATATCAAAAAGTGGACTTGCAAGCGCGCAACGCTCACTTAGTGTAACCTCCAACAACATCGTAAATGCCGATACTCCGGGATATACACGTCAGCGTGTAGATCGAACGCCTGTGAGTTATAATTCGGCTTTTGGAAATGTTGGCCTGGGAGTAAATATTTCAACAGCCAGCCGATTACGCAACGAGATGAACGATCAGCTGACGAATCAAAATCGGCAGGATCTTGGCTCGATGGCGTACAAGAATCAAGTGTTTGAACGATTGCAGGCCGCAATGACCACCGATTCAGGCGGGGATTTGGATGTACGAATCAGCTCGTTCTTCGACATGTTTAGCGATTTGGCCAACGATCCACAGGATATAAGCGTGCGCAACAGTTTATTAACTCAGGCTCAGCAGCTTACCTCAAAACTGAATAATCTGGATCAGCATTTAGTTGAAACCGGAGAGTTGATCGCTCAGACAACCTCAACAACTATTGATGGCATTAACACCATACTTTCTGAGTTGTACGAGTTAAACGGAGCCATTGCCCAGAGCGCTTCGCTAGGTTCACCCGACAGTTCCAGCCTCGATCTTCGGGTGCAGAAACTGGAAGAATTGTCAAATCTGGTGGATTTCACCCAAAAAACCAACGATGATGGCGTGGTTGAAATCAGAATTGGTGGCGTTCGTGTTCTGGATGATGAGAAAATTCTTCCTATCAAAAGTGAGTACAATCCCAATGAGCAGCAATTGAATTTGCGTGTTTCAGGCGGTACGATGCTTGAAGTAAACGGCGGTGAATTGGGCGCTCAGATTGAATTGTATGAATCTGGTATACCGGACCTGAAAGCCAAATTGGATGTAATTGCTTCAACCATTGTAACCGAAGTAAACGCTCTTCATCAAAATGGATTTGGATTAAATGATGCCACTTCGCGCGCTTTCTTTGATCCTTCAGGCACAACCGCCGGAAGTATTCAGGTTAATCAAAACCTGATTACAAACCCCACCAATATTGCAGCAAGTACGGTATTTGGTGAAGCCGGAAATGGAAATTTAGCTGCTCAGATCAATGAATTAAGGGAAGGCGGAATCGTAAATGGTCGAAAACTCATCGATTTCGCCATCGAAACTATTAGTGAGCCGGGAGCTCAGATTTTCACACTCAGCTCACAAATCGAAACCAAAGAAGCTGAAATAGCTATGTTACAGGCACAGCAAGAGCGGCAAGCCGGTGTAAACATTGATGAAGAACTGGCCAATATGATTCAGTTTCAAAACTCCTACCAGGGAGCAGCGCGTGTGATGAGAACCGCCACGGAATTGTACGACACCCTATTAAGCATAGTGTAAGGGCAGAATTATGAGAGTAACGAATCGAATAGTATTTGACAATTTCATGCGGGATGTAAACCGCAATCGAACGCAAATGGCCGATATTCAATCGAGTCTGTCGAGTTCTAAAGCGGTGCGATTTCCTTCTCAGGATCCGGTGTCTTTTCAGCGAAGCAGAGCTATTGAAGAAGATATTCGCGAGTCGGAGCAATTTCAGAACAACATCAACAGCGGATTACGCCAAAGTAGATTGGCACAGGATGCGCTGGACACCTCCATCGACGATTTAATCGAAATTAAGCGAATTCTGGTGCAGTCGGCCTCGGACACTTATAGTGCCGAAGATCGTAATAACATGGCCGATCAGATTTCAGGAATTCGCGATTCACTGATTGCCACATTTAATCTCAGTTATGGAGATCGCTATTTATTTGCAGGCACAAACAGTGCCAACGAACCGTTCACGCTTGATGCCACCGCAACCGGTGGAGTTGCCGACACCAGTAATGGAAATCCGCTTCAGGTAGCCGTCGACAATAACGTAAACATCGACATCAGCATCACCGGAACAGAAATTCGAAACACGGATGAAGGCGATTTTTTCGAAATCATCCAAAATATTGAAACCGCACTTAGGGCGGATGATGGCGAAGCACTCAACAATTTAATAACTGCTTCCGACGAGCTGATTGATCACACCACCGATGCCACTTCCCGATTAGGAAATAGCATCGCCCGCATGGAATACATGTATGAGCAGTACGAAAACACCAAAGTGACGCAAAAAGCGGAGATCAGCAAGTTGGTGGATACCGATTATGCACAAGCGATTTCTGATCTGCAGAAAAATCAAACGATTTACGAATCGGCTATGGCCGTTCACACCAGAATGTTTAACAACTCATTGTTGAACTATATCTAACCAAGAACAAAACCAGAGAGGTTGTTGTAATGAACAACATTCAAAACAATACAAACAATAATACGAAAGCGAATTGGGTAGATGTAGTTTGGTACCTGAGCGATACTAAATATCTAACCGAGGAACGACTTGAGGAGCTGAAAGCTACCTTCAATTCGGTAATTGTTGCCACACCGGAACACACTCCATTAATGACCACGCAGAAAGTGATTTGGCATCAGTATGAAGCCGAAAAGCCCAAAGCTTCGGTTTGGAATGCCATGCTCAACAAAGGGACCAATGCCTGGAAAATGTTCTTGCAAGACGATGAGTTTTTGCGAGTGCCCGATTTGGATGCGTCAATTGCCGGCAATACCAAAGAATGGCCGGCAACGCTGATTATCCATCGCGGTAGCGAGAAGAATTATCAGTATTACCAGATGCGACTGGTTCACAATTTCGAAGGCTTTACGTTTGATGGTGTGAACTTACCGGATGCCACCCGAAGTATTATCAACAATGATATTTCGTTATCAAATGTACCGGTAGAGATTATTGCTACACGAAACCCCAATGCCGAGCTGGATATCGAAGAGGAACTATCGGTGGCGAATAATGCGCCGCAGTTGTTCATCGAAAATGGATATCGTTTATTCAAGGCCAAGAAATATATTCATGCCGCCGCGCAGTATCGTCAGCTAGCAAATTCGGATATGGTGCTGCCTTTTGATCGCCTAAGTGCCTTAAACGGAATTGCGAGTTGCCACGCAGAAATGTTTCGATGGGATCAGGCATTAGTAGCGGCGGATCATTCCATCGCAGAAGATTCCTTCCAGAACCTCCCGTATTTGATTAAGTTCAAAGTTTCGCAGCTGAATAAAGAATGGGAAGAAGCGTATATGTCGCTCAAAAAGTATTACGAAAACACTTTTTACGAGCGCATTAAGCTGCATTCGCGTGCAAACTACGATGTGCGTATCACCATCGACGAAACGCTGATTAGTTTGGTGGATCTAGCCTTTAAGGCCGGATATCTGGAAGAAGCTTCGGAGCATTTGGAGGAATTGTTCGACCTGAAAGAAGGAAACCTCGAAGACAAACTGGTACAGCAGTTACTTGTGTTGTCGATCGAGCTCGAAGATTTTGAAAAATCTGAATTCTATTTCAAAAAGCTGTTTGCCGGTAAATTCCCGAAACATCTTACTGAAAAAGAAACGAATCAGCTGAACGATTACATGGAGATGTTCATCAAGCACGGATGGTTCGAAACAGTGTACGAGGTGTATTCCGAGTTACATTATCATTATCCGCAAAACGATGAATTCCGCCGTCGGTTGATTGTAACCCTGGTAAAAACAGGTCGCCTCGAGCAGGCAAGAAATCTTGCGTCGAAAGTAGCGTAAGTAGCCCTTATCTAACTATATAAATACTGAAGAGCAGGTCGAGCAATCGGCCTGCTTTTTTGGTTTTAGTGAGATGCGAAAGTGGGAGGTAGGTGAAAGTTAAAAGTGATTTCGCATGGTCGAAATGAAAAGTTATTATTGTATCAATGCTATTTTGGAAGTGTATTTAGAATAATGAAGATGGTACGTTTATGAAGGATGAAAACCACAACATTCTTGACTTTATTCTAGGAGTAAGGCTTGTCATTTGTTGGTATTTAATTTCCAAATATTATATATGCTTTGGTAGCTAGTTACTGCTTTTTCTTTGTTTAGAGAAAGTGTGGTTTTGATTTCCTTTTCTTCATTTGTGTAAAAACAGATCATGAAAAATCCCATTTTCTTTTCTAATCTTATATCAGTTATAATATCCCAAGAAGCGCCTCCAAATAACCATTTAATTCCGCGTTCTGAATATGTGATTTCTTTTATTCCCTTTAATTTTTTGACCTGTTTTAAGGCTTGATAGAAAACAATACAAGTAATAATTATGATCGAGACAGAACTGAAACTTAGAACTGATATTTCTGGGTTGAAAAATATTCTTGCTGAGAAGAAAAGAAGAAAAGCTAAACCAAAAACATGAACCATATTTATTATACCGAGATTAGTATAAGCAGATTCGTCAGTAATTTTTGATTTTTGGTTCATTCTTTAAAACTCATAACGACCCGGCGTTCTCCCACCTACGCTTAAAGCTTCGGTGGATTCTGTGGCGAGTCTGGGTTTTATAATTAACGACCCGAACCGCGTTCGAGTCCGCTTGAATCATACAATTAGGCATCCTCAAGGTTGACGTACTCGAAGAAGAACGCCACCTTAAAGGATTTAAGCTACCAACTTAACCAGTGAGGATGCCTACGATGAATATTGTACAATTTCATGATTCTGACAAACCCGATG
>JAEPQH010000031.1 GCA_017640605.1 Balneolaceae bacterium
GCCAGACAGGCAGTGAAAGCTGCCATCAAACTTTATAATGAAGAACGCCCACACCTGAGTCTGAACTATCAGTTTCCAGACCAAGTGCATCGGGCAGCTTAACAAAACAAAAACTGTAAACCTATTCTAGGACTAGACCATAAATTCATTCTTCGTAATTCAAAGTTCAAAGTTCAACTGTTCAACTGTTCAAATCTTCCCTATCATCGATATAGATTCTTTGTATCGGAAGTGGAACGATTTTTTGAATGCGGTTCGTTATTTTAAATGGAGTTAATTAATTGCTGTCCAACGGAAACGAGCTGAGTTTTTCACTCGAATTACATGCTAATGTTGGATACATCAACCAAAAAATTTAAAAACAGTCATGGCTTATACATTACCAGATTTACCATACGATTACGATGCATTAGAGCCTCATTTTGATGCTCGAACAATGGAAATTCATCATTCAAAACATCATGCCGGATACACCAGCAAAGTGAATGCAGCATTGGAAGGAACCGAATTTGCTGACAAAGACATTGAAGATGTGTTATCAAATATCTCTGCATTGCCAACTGATAAAGTGCAAGCTGTGATTAATAATGGTGGCGGATATGCTAATCACTCGTTATTCTGGACAATTCTTTCACCAACTGGTGGCGGAAATCCTGAAGGAGATTTAGCAAAAGCTATCGACGATACTTTTGGATCATTCGATCAATTTAAGGAAGCATTTTCTAATGCTGCAGCCACACGATTTGGTTCTGGCTGGGCATGGTTAAGTGTAGATGCAGACGGGAATTTAAATGTTCATTCTACAGCCAATCAGGATAGCCCAATTATGGAAGGTATGACTCCAATTCTTGGATTAGACGTTTGGGAGCACGCCTATTACTTAAACTATCAAAACCGCCGACCAGATTACATTTCTGCATTTTGGAATGTGGTTGATTGGAATAAAGTGGGTGAGTACTACGCCGCTGCGAAGTAAAACGACAAACGATTTTCGACGATTGACGTATGACGAACGACTGTAGAAACCTACGGTCGTTCGTATTATTGGAGCTATAAGAATGGCATTTAAATTTGAGAACCTTGAAATCTGGCAACTTGCAAAGGAGCTTACTAAAAAAGTTTACAGTTTGGTTCATGACTTACCGAAAGAGGAACAGTTTAATTTAAGTTCACAAATTCGTCGTGCTTCAACGTCAATTGCACTTAATATTGCTGAAGGCTCAACTTCGCAAACTGATCCCGAACAATTGAGATTTTAGGGTATGCACATCGGTCATTAATGGAAGTTGTAGCATGCTTAATTTTGATTCATGAGAATAACTATCTCGATCGTTCAGCTTTTGAAAGGCTATATGCCGAATCAGAAAAATTATCAGCCAAAATACTTGCAATGAAGAATGCGATAAAAAAGCGTTCGAGTAATAATTATGTAAATGAAGAAACCGAAAATTATGGTTTCTGAGTTTCGTTGGTCTTTTGTCGTACGTCGTTCGTCTTTTTGGTCATGTAATTAATACAATACTATTTTAACTTTAGAGTAAACCTATAAGGAGCAACTATTATGCAATTTGGATTTGGAATGGGACCCGATACCTCTTGGATGAGGGAAGAATTAACGAAATACGGAGTTGAAGAATTGAAGACTCCGGAAGATGTAGATCGTGCGATGAAAGAATATAAAGGCACCATGCTACTCGCTATCAATTCGGTGTGCGGCTGTGCTGCCGGTAATGCACGTCCGGGTTTGGGGATTGCATTGGAAGAGTCAGAAGCAAAACCGGATCATATGGTTACCGTTTTTGCCGGACAGGATAAAGAAGCTACGGCACATGCACGTGCATATTTTAGTGAATTTCCTCCTTCATCACCATCTTTCGCCTATTTTGTGGATGGTGAAATCAAAGCAATGATTCCACGCCATCGAATAGAAGGTAGAACCAGCCAGGATGTAGCGAACGACTTAAAAATGGTATTTGAAGCTTTTACAGGAAAAGAAGTCGAAAAATAATCGTTTTAACTACTTATTTTTTAGTATATAAACCCGATAATATTTTTATCGGGTTTTTTTATAACTAAAACGGGTATAGGATGGAAATATCGAAAAAGGCGATCATTGTTGAGGATAATTTGATCTTGTCGGTGTTGTATCAGAATTATCTTAATCAAAAGGTGTATAAAACACTTGGTGAAGTTCGGGATGGCGAATCTGCAGTAGGATTGGTGAAAAAGTACTCTCCGGATATTGTAATCATGGATATTATGCTGGAAGGTTCTATCGATGGTGTAGAAGCCGCCGAACGAATACGTGCTTTTTCTGAGGTTCCCATTCTATTTATTACCGGAAATTCTGACTATCGCTACAAACAAAGAGTAGCGGCCATCCCAAATTCAGGGTTTATGGTAAAACCGATTTCAGAAGATAAATTGTCAATTGCCGTGGATGAGATGCTTGAGCCGGCCTAAAAATTAAGTTTTAGCCCCAAAATCGATTTCTTTTCCATCCTTGAAAATTCGCATCCCTTGAGGGTTGCCTTTTTCACCTCCCGGACCAAAAGCTGTTACTCCGGCAGCGAGCTCTTCCTCAGTTCTATCTTCACCTACTTTACGCGGTTCATTACTATGCACGGAATCGACATGTAGAGTTTGAGTTGGGAACGCAAATTCAACGCCCACTTCATCCGCCAAACGTAAAATCTCGAGTAAGAAATTGTGGCGCTGTTGTAATTCGGTACTCCAATCCGGCACATCAAAAAACACATACACTAATACATCCAAAGAATGGGCACCCATATTGTTAAAGTGCACTTCAAAATAATCTTGGCGAAAATGTGAGTTCGCTTTCACGATGGCTTTAATCCCTTCCACGAACGCCTCCATTTGGAGAGGTGTGGTAGAATAAGTAAGGTTAAGCATAGTTCTGAAACGGCGGTATTTTCGCATTCCCAGATTGTCGATATCGGTTGTTGCAATGTTGGAGTTTGGAACAGAAATGAGTGAATTATAAAAAGTACGAACACGCGTAGTTCTAAAGCCCACTTCCTCAACAGTACCTTCAACATTTCCAACTTTTATCCAATCACCAATACGAAAAGGTTTATCTACAAAAATAGTCACGGAGCCAAAGAAATTAGCGAGGGTATCTTTTGCAGCAAGGGCTACCGCTAAACCACCAATCCCCAAACCCGCAATTAACGATGCAACGTTATATCCGTTGTTTTGTAGGATAAGAATCACTCCCATCACCACAATAAAAAAGCGTAGTGTTTTTCGGATGAGTGGCACCAGTTGATCATCGAGAGTGTTTTCGGTGCGGGAGGTTATTACCGTCATATACTTTGCGAAAACATCGGCGAGGTTGTAAAAAAGCCACACAAAGCCAACCATCAAGGCGATTTCCAAAATGGTAGATAAATACAGATTTACTGTAACCGAAAGCTGCAGGTTGGTGTAACTGATCAGGAAAAAGCCCATCAAAAAGATAAACCCGGAAGGCCGTTCAATGCCGTCTAGGAGATCATCATCCCAAGTGAATTTGGTTTTTTTAGTGATTCGGCGGATGTAATTATCGAGTACAAACTCAAAGATTTTTCGCAACACCATACCGATTAACAGCCACATCAAAACCGCTAAATATTGCCAGATTTCGACACCAAACCATTCGTTATTCGCCCATTCAGGGAGTTTATCTAGTAATGCTTCAACCAGAGAGTTAAAGGTATCGCGGTAAAGGATTGGAATCTGTTCGATGGTAGCTTCCGAGAACACCCATTTATTATCGCGTTTTACCAGATATACCTCCGGGAGCTCATCAAATAAAATATATTGATTAAGCCCGGACAGACTGTCGGTATAGGCTGGGTTATTGGGGACGTTTTCATACACAACCAACAACCCACGAGCATCTAACACTTTGCGAAGTTCGGTCGCAAGTTCAACTTTTTCTTCTTTGTTACCATCGCTCAACTGCATGGGCAAAATCACACGATCGAGATTTTGATGACCTTGCTGCTGCCAATGTAAAAAGGTATGCACTGCGCGCCGAGGGTTAGATAAATAGCCGTCGGTATTGGCCGTTGGGTTTTGAAATGCAATTGCCGAAGTACTGAAAATACTGGCAAATAATAGAACAAAGAGTATTAGGCGCTGTACTTGCATAATCGAAATGGATTTTTGCCCAAACTTAAGGAAAGCAAAAGCAGTGATAAAGATTAAGAATGAACTTTATCCAAAAGTAAATCAACTTTTTGAATTTGCTTGGTTTTCTAAAAAGGGAATAATGTGTTCTTCAAGCAGAATAAATACCGGACGTTTATACGTTCTGCGTCGGCTTGCGTTTGTAACTGATGAAGTCATTATCACAACCGCATCAAGTTCGGGGATCATCATGATGTATTGCCCGCCATGTCCCCAGGCAAAAAACGTAGTGTAGCCCGCCGTTTCCTTATTCCACCATTGATAGCCATACCCATAGGGATTGTAATTACTGTAGGTATAGGTTTTGAAAGAATCTTTTATCCAATCCGGTGCGATTATTTGTTTGCCTTCCCATCGACCATCATCCAGCAGCATCTGGCCAATTTTCAATAGATCTTTGGGAGAAAGTGCCATATTGTTTCCGCCCATGTAAAATCCTTGGGGGTCTCTATCCCAACCTCCAACTCGAATATTCAAAGGCTCGAATAAATATTTCTCGGCAAATGCTTTGGTGCTCATACCGGTGGCTTTAGTAATTATCACCGACAATAAATGTGAAGTTCCAGTGCTGTAAACCATTCTGCCATCAATTTCGGATACAAAATCCTGATCGAGAGCAAATTCTACCCAATTGTTTGAAATTACCCACGCTCCATAATTTCCCGAACTGGTAGAGCGTAGCCCGGCTTGCATTGAAAGTAGGTTTCTAATTGTGATATTCTCTTTTTTAGGATTAGGATTTTCTTCAAAATAATCATCAAAATAACGGCTAATGGGTTCATCGATAGTTGGGATAAAACCTTCTTCCACTGCAATGCCTGTTAATAAGCCAATAATACTTTTCGATGCCGATTTGATGTTAAAATCTTTAGTGGCAGTTCTTCCGGTATTGTATTCTTCGTGCAGTAATACCCCATGTTGTTGAATGATAAGAGATCGTAAGGAAGCAATGGCTGAGGCTTCTTCGGAGATTTTGTCAAGAGCTTCATTTTTTACTGCATGGGTTTGTGCAAATAGTGTGTGGGTGCAGGCTAAGGCTAAAAAAAGCAGTAAAGTAAGTTTCGAATGCATACACGGAAATTAATCGGGATATTAAACGTAATCTGCTACGCAAACATCTATCTGATTGTTTTGTGATGGTAGAATTTAAATAAAGAGTTAGACAAAATTATCGTTCGCTGTTGAATGCAAAAATTGGCAACTTAAATTTGGATTTCACGTAGGCGCTTTGGTATTTCTATACAACTTTTGGGCAGACTATAACCATGCAAAACATCACTAAAATTATACTTATTGCCGGCATTATAGGGGTTGCTGTGTTTGCATTATTGCGCTCATCAATAGATATGAATGCAGGTGGAGGTGGGCCTATCGAAAAAGATGTGGATGAAATGCGAGCAGAATATAAGATGCTTTCTCAGCAACTTGGGTTTTCTTTAGATTCGTTAGCACTTTCGGTGATGTACGAACAGCATGCACGATATTTAAATGAACTCAAAGACTCAGTAAACAGTGATCTTACTCCTGCCGATTTGAACGAAAATGGTGGACACATTCAAAGTTGGGTAGGAATTATTGGAGCTCCAGAAGGCATGTCTGCTATTGTAATAACGCCATCGAGTGCGTACGAGGTGATGGGGAAAATAAGGCTTAGAACTTCAAATGCCGGTAAAGTTATTCGATTTGATGCAAAAGAAGACGAATACAATCCTACTTTTATTCAAGGGAGCTCGGCTCAAGAAGTTGCGGCATCCATCGCCGGTGAAATGTTTGGTTATGATCTGGAAGAATACTCGATGGATGATCTTAGTTTGGTGGCGCCAAATCTGGAGATTGAAGTTTCTACAGGAAACACCATACAAACGGAGGATGAAGATGTTGAAGCTCCCGAATTTCAGTATTCATGGAAATCAAAAACGGGTACTAGCGGACCTGACCTTTTAAATATTGTACTGCGGCAAAAAGTTCGGGAAATCGAAGAAAACGGAGAGCTACGTACCCAGTTTGGCTATGAGTTAGTCGATTTCACGGCGAAATATGAGCTGGAACCGGAATCGCTAACAACAGATGAACCAGAGTCGCTAACAACCTTTGCCATTGTATTTATTGGCGCCGTTATCATTCTATCCATTTTAATTTTTACCGTTGGTACACGGAATATTTTCAAAGGCAAAGTTGAATGGCGACGTGCCTTGCTCATATTAATCTCTATTACATTAGGATATATCGGCTGGCGGACTCTCTACTACTACAGTGCCTATGGCGAGTTTATGAGCTCCACTGCATCCCTTCAAATCAACCTAAATAATTTAATTTCGGGTTTGTTGGTGGGTGTATATGGCGCCATGGCATACATAAGCTGGGAGGCATTCGCGCGAACACAACGCAATGGACAAGTTGAATTGGTGGATACATTATGGCAGCGAAAGTTTTTTGTGAGAGAAACCGGTCTTGCAGTTATTCATGGGTTTGGATTTGGTGGAATCTTATTAGGGGTGTTTGCGCTGATGATTTATCTGCAGAATACATTCTTTCTGCAAGCTGACAGTCAATTCGGAGTAGCTGAGCCCGTCATTAAAGCTAAGTTACTTTCTATAAATATGTCGGCATGGACAACCACTTGGCTCATCGGGTTTGCACAGGTTGGCTTTGTTTACGGGTTTTGTAAACATTGGATTAAGCATCACTGGGGCTCGCTGGCTTTTGCGATATTCTTTTCAGCGGTTTTTATAACTGTAATGGGTCGCCTTGTTGGTACACCGGGTACTTTTTTCGATGATTTTCTCATCTACTTACTGCTTTCCGTAGTGTTGATGTACAGCTATCAACAATTTGGAATTATTACTTCAAACACAGCTTGGTGGTTATTTGTCACGGTTATTTTGGTGATGCCGTATCTGAATTCAAGCAGTATCAGCCATGCATTGGTAAGCTGGATACAAGGTGGAGTGCATCTAGCCATTTTGTTTTTTGGATTTGCTGCCTACAAATACGGAGTTTCTGTTTCCGAGATTGGGGATTACATTCCGGAATATCAAGCGAGGCTGGCGCAACAACTTCGGGTAGAAAAAGAGATTGAGATCGCTCGGGAAAGTCAATATCAGTTGATGCCCTTATATCCACCTAAAGCTGAAGGTTTGGATGTGTACGGATTCTTTTTGCCTTCACAAGAAGTGGGCGGTGATTATTTCGATTATGTGCTAGCAAATAACGATCAAGGACAACCAACGGCATTAACTATGGCAGTTGTGGATGTGTCGGGGAAAGCCATGAGGGCTGCAATGCCTGCAGTATTTACCAGCGGTTTGCTGCTTGCTAAAATGAAAAACGAAATGCCTGATCGTATTTTAACCGAAGTTGCTGAACCCATTTACAATCGAACCGATAAGCGAACCTTCATCACTTGCGCTATTGCCCGATACGAATTGAATACAGGTACAATGATTGTTGCAAATGCAGGTCATTGTAAACCTTTATTGAAGAGAAACGGAGTTGCTGATTTTATACAAACACCGGACCCAAAATTACCACTCGGCTTCAAACCGGATACCGTTTATGGTGAGCATACTTTTAAATTAAAGAAGGGCGATGTTTTTCTACTTTATTCTGATGGATTACCCGAAGCAGAGAACGAACAAGGCGAGCGTTATGGTTTTGATGCTGTACCTCGATTGCTCGAACAAATCGACACCGAATTATTGAGTGCACAAGAAATAGCACAAGAGATAAAACGAACGGTGCAGACGTACAGTAGTTTTAAATTGGCCGACGATACAACGGTAATCTGTTTAAAAGTGTAATACTACTGTCAGTTTAACATTAAGGGATTTTTTTGGCGTGATCTTTGGGTTACAAAGGTCAGGCATTATCAACCAACACATAAACAATCAATTATGGCTCAAGAACCAAATATAGAGTTCAACCTGCCACCGCAGTTTGAGAAGATTACACAAAATATCCGGCTGGTTATTGTCGGGTTTGTTGTGGTTGCTGCCGCTTTTTCGTCCGTTTTTACGGTTGAAACTGAAGAAGTAGGCGTAATCACGCGTTTTGGGGAGTATGTTAGTGAAGCCCGGCCGGGACTAAACTTTAAATTTCCCTTCATCGATCAGGTAGAATTTGTGCCTGTTCAACGTCAGTTAAAGCAAGAGTTCGGATATCGAACAACCTCTGCCGGTGTAAATACAACCTACCGCAAAGCAGGATATGAAGATGAATCGCTGATGTTAACCGGCGACTTAAATCTTGCAGATGTAGAATGGGTAATTCAGTTTCGAATCGATAACCCCTATAATTTCTTATTCAAAGTTCGAAATGTTGAAGAAACACTAAGAGATATTTCGGAAGCAACCATGAGGCAAATTGTAGGCGATAGAACGGTAGACGAAGTGCTCACCGTAGGCCGTGCCGAAGTTGCATCAGAAGTTGAAATTATCCTGCAGGATATTGCCAACGAATATGAAATGGGCATCAAAATTGAACAAGTTGTATTGCAGGATGCAAATCCGCCAGATCCCGTTAAACCTTCATACAATGGTGTAAACGAAGCTGAACAGCAACGTGAAACGCTTATTAACCAGGCCCGTGCCGATTACAACCGTGTAATTCCACGTGCAGCCGGTGAAGCCGAACAAACTATTCAACAAGCTGAGGGTTATGCACTGAATCGTGTGAATACTGCACAAGGTGAGGTTTCAAGATTTAATGATTTGTATGAGGAGTACATCAAGGCTCCGGAAGTAACCAAACGTCGAATTTTCTTGGAAACGATGGAAGAAATTCTACCTCAAATGGGGCAGAAAATCATCACCGATGAAGAAGGAAACTCAGTGATACCATTATTGCAGTTGCAGATGGATGGCGCACGCAGAACAACCGGAAGCAATTAATAAGAGGCGAATACAATGAAAGAAGTTAAAGGAATATTTTTACTGATCATTTTAGGAGCGATTGCCTTGGTTGCATCGCAGGCACTATATATAGTGAACGAGAAACAGCAGGTTATCATCACTCAGTTTGGTGAGCCTCAAGGTGAAGCCATCACCACACCAGGATTACACTTTAAAGTACCGTTTTTACAAAGAGCCAATTACTTTGAAAAGCGTTATTTGGAATGGGATGGCGATCCAAACCAAGTGCCAACTAAAGACAAAGTATTCATCTTTGTGGATACTTACGCACGCTGGCAAATCACCGATCCGCTTAAATATTTCGAGCGCTTGGGTAACGAACGAGGAGCTCAGTCACGTTTAGATGATATTTTAGATGGTGAAACCAGAAACGCGGTAGCCGGTCATGATTTGGTAGAATTGATCAGAAGTACAAACCGGGAAGCCAATCAGGAAGCTGTATTGGTGGATATTGCAGAAGATTCATTGCAATCGATATCGGTTGGTCGTGGAGCAATACAAGAGCAAATCGTTGATTTAGCAAACCAACGCGCTTCAGATTTAGGGATTGAAATCCTAGATTTCAGATTCAAGCGTATCAACTATGCCGAAGAAGTACGTCGTACCGTGTATGAGCGTATGATTTCTGAGCGAAACCGAATTGCAGATAAATTCCGATCAGAAGGTCAGGGTGAAGCATCTCGAATTAATGGTGAGAAAGAGCGTGAATTGTTGAGAATTCAATCGGAAGCTTTCCGAGAAGCGGAAACCATTCGTGGTCGTGCTGATGCCGAGGCTGCTGCAATTTATAACGCAGCATACAATCGTAATTCTGCCGCACGTGATCTATACAGTTTCACAAAAAGTATGGAAGCATACACCAAAACCATCGATACCGAAACATCACTGATTATTTCTACGAACAGTGAATTCTATAAGTATCTGAACTCGATCGATGACTGATAATAATTAGTAGATTCTTAAACTAAAGAAGGCTTGCAGTTAATTCTGCGAGCCTTTTTTTGAGTTATGAACTAGAAAGAAGCAGTTATTTTTTGCCAGATTATACAACTGAATCAGGCGTAATTCATCGTAAGAAACTTGTTCATTCAAGGCATCAAATACCGGCCGGAGTAAATCATAGCCATGCTTTTGAAATGCTAGTTCAACATCAGAAATGGTTTGTTCGCTAAGCTTGGAGTGGTTCAAAAGTTGAGTTGGAGAAATACTCTCACCTGCTCTCACAAATTTAAGCAGATTACTAATAACCGTACCCTCCTTAATTCTATATTGTGAGGCAATAGCTTTTATGGAAGTGCCTTTATTGAATAATCGCCCAATTTCATAGGGTCGGCTATTTTTACTTAAAGCTTTTTTTACTCTAACCTTTTTAGCAGCCGTAGACCTTGAGCGTTCCTCCAAGGAATGTTGCTCACAAAAATCAACGATCACGTTGAGAAATGCTTCTCCATATTTCTCGGCTTTTGCTCTGCCTACTCCATGTATAGTAAGCACACTTTGCATGCTTTGCGGATAATAGTAAGCCATCTCGATCAGAGTACTATCACCAAAAATGATAAAAGGAGCCACCCCTTCAGATCGTGCTAATTCTGATCGTTTATCTCTTAAGAGTTGGAATAAATCGCGGTTGAAATTCAACGATTCGATCTCCGATCTAGAGGCTTTAACTCTCTCATTAACTGTTGGCTCATCGATTATGCCATAGATTTTTTGATCACCAACTAAAATCTCTTTAGCCTTTGGGGTTAGTTTTAGGCTTTTAAATTCCGTATCCCGAACAATTACTTGTCGTTTTAACAACTCGCGATAAATCTGTTTCCATTCTTGTGTACTAACTGCTTTTCCAATCCCAAAGGTGGAAAGTTTATTATGGTTAAGTGCCAGCACTTGTTTACGCCGTGAACCCCGAAGAATGTGTATGATGTGATGATATCCGAATCGCTGATCTGTTCGAACAATAGTAGAAAGAAATTTTTGTGCCGAAATCGTGATGTCAGACTTCTGAGGGATATCTCCCGTACAAACATCACACATTCCACAATTTTGATCACGGTGTTGTTCACCAAAGTATTCCAATAACTTGATTCTTCTACATTGATAGGATTCCGCAAAAGCAATTAGCTGCTGTAAGTGATCTTCTGCAATTTGCCTTTCTTTACCCTCTTTTTGACCTATAAAATACCGGATTTTGTTAGCATCACCGTATCCAAAAAGAAATAAGCAATGTGCTTGTAAGCCGTCACGTCCGGCGCGCCCGATTTGTTGATAATATGACTCTATATTTTTGGGCATATCATAATGCACCACAAATCGAACATCCGGTTTATCGATGCCCATACCGAAAGCGATGGTAGCTACTATAATGTCTACTTCATCTTTAATGAAAGCTTCCTGATTTTTTGTACGCTCGGTTTCTGAAAGCCCCGCGTGATAAGGGAGTGCATTAAACCCGTTAGCATTTAAATCCTGATAAAGCTCATCGACTTGTTTTCTGGAGAAGCAATAAATAACCCCTGATTCATTTTTATGAAGATTTATAAAATCAATGGTTTGTTGCAGAGGATTGCTTTTGGAAACTATATCTAAATACAGATTTTTTCTATTGAAACTGGCAACAAATGTTTGCGCATCGGACAGTTCTAGCGATTGAGCAATATCTTTTTGTACCCGAGGAGTGGCAGTAGCGGTTAATGCCAACGTTACGGCATTCTCGAATCGTTTTGTTACTGCTGATAGTTGTCGGTATTCCGGTCTGAAATCGTGCCCCCATTCCGAAATACAATGTGCTTCATCAATGGCGATACAATCTACATCCGAATGAAGTAAAATCTTCAGAACCCGATCTTTAAGTAACGTTTCCGGTGCTAAATACAATAAGTCTAGGTTATTTAGCCGGATTTGATCCAATGCTGTTTCATAGTCTTTGGGAGGTAAAGAACTATTTAAATAAGCGGCAGATACTCCATATGCCTTAAGCTGATCTACCTGATCCTTCATAAGCGAGATTAGGGGAGAGATCACAACAGTTAGCCCATCAAAAATAAGAGCAGGAATCTGATAGCAGAGCGATTTACCGCCACCTGTGGGCATAATGGCAAGGGTATCTCTTTTTTGCAGTACCTGATGAATAATCTCTTTTTGGAGTGAACGGAATTCCGAGTAGCCGAAAACTTCTTTTAGAATTTTTTTGGGTTGTATCTTTGTAGCGTTTATTTGAATTGTATCGTTTAGCTGGTGCATAAACTTTTTTATTAGGTAAGAACCTTGAAAAAGTAATTCCTTACAAACTTTTTATCGGTAAAACGAAATTCTTACTCATCCCTTTGGGAAAAAGTGATTATGAATAGCGAAAAAATAAATGCTAGTGTTTAACCTTATCTCTTCGAGAACTGCATTTTATGAGAAACCAATAAGCTTAGCAGAGCAAAAGTAGTAAACAAGTAAAAGCCAATTTGTAGACTCGAAGCATTAGTCGTGACAAGTTCCACGTATTCGGTGATGTTTTCTAAATCCTGTAATTGAGATGAGATTATGCCCGAAAAACCAATGTATGCCATAAAAATGGCGACCACCATCACATCCGCCATCGACCATTTCGCGGTTTTAAATACCAAAAATTTGATCACAGAATTAGAGCGAAGTTTTTCTGAGTACACATAAATTAAGGAGGTACTCAATTTTGAAACCGGAAACAAAACACTAAAAGAGAAAACCAGTATTCCCACCGCCATCACATCGGGTTTGCCATCCTGAAGCATTACCCAAACCACTTCAAGAATACTTTTGCTTTTGAAGTATAAAATCTGATCTGTAAAGCGAATTGTTTCTCCCATCAGCATAATTTCCATGCTTGCTATTCGTGCATCGATATTAATCATCGGTAAAAGCAAACCCACCGCTAGAAAAACTGAGCAAAATATTGTGAGTATCATGAACTCGAAATTGGCAAATGATCCGGAGAACATGACAGTTAAAAACACCAACAGCGCGCATCCAAAAACCGTAAAAATAAACACTGTCTGCCTGTCTTCAAGTGTTTCAATTTTTGAGGAAATAATCTCTCTTGCCTCGTTTTTTTCTACTGCACCATGCTTCTCTAAAATGGTATTGAATACGGAATAATCAATTTCAGAAAAGGTTGCTTCAGAATACTCGTCCAATTTTTCGAGCAAAAATTCTCTTGCGAGCTCTTTATTCTGTGGATCCTTGATAAATGCGATGATGCTTTCGGTGATAAGTGGGATGTCTTCGCGCATCACACCAAAAACGTCCGTTAAATTGGCAACCCCTCGTTTAAAAACACCGCCGATGCTGCCGGAGTTTTTATCGTTAAAACTTTCCTCAAGCTTATCGATTGCCTGATGCAGAAAGTCTTCAATTTGATCGCGCAGCTCGCTTTCTTTGTTCTCTTCAAGCTTAAACTCATTCAGCCGCTTTACTATAATCTCTGATATTTGCTGCTCCCATTCATCAACACTGAAAATGCCGTACTTTACCATCGAAAGTTCAACCAGTTCAGCTTGAAGTATCCTTTTCTCTTGTTCCTGTCCGTACAGAAATGCAGCAGAAATCGAAGCCCCGATCAAACAAATAATAAAAATTAACGCTCTGAAATTGCTCACTGTATTGCTAGTTCATGGAAGTTGCCATAGTAGGCAAAGCCTAAGGCTTGAGCAAATTAATTGGGTATCAAAGAACGTAAATAACTACGCGACTATTCGTAAATAGCTACCGGCTCTTTGAATTGCTCAAATTCCATATCAAGTAACTCCGAAAGAACGTCTTTCGCCCAGGTGGTGTCAATTTTGGCGCCCATCTTAATTAAGATGCTGTATAAACCTGTATGTACTCGGCTGGTGTAAAGAAAGTGCTTCGAACCGCGCAATTCGTTTGATAATGGAGCTTCTTTTGTAAAATGTCGGATTTCGGCATCATAAGCAGGATTATCGAAATTAAAGCTGTCGTAACGATAGGGTTTCGAAAACATAATGCCGTAGTTTTTGGCAAAATGATAATACTCCAATTCACGCTCTTGTTCTTTGGCGGATGGATTTATCACATCCAACTTGATGTATAAATCGCGAATAGCATTTTGGTCGTCGGCAAGGTGAGTAGGTAACAATTTCAGATAGTTTTTGAAAAACTCGTCAGGGAACAGTTTCACGCAACCGAAATCAATCACGCCAAGTTTGCCGTCGTAGGTGAATAAAAAGTTTCCTGGATGCGTGTCGGCATGAACGGCTCCGCCAACTCGTATCTCTTCGTGGAAGAAATTCCAGATAAGTTGACCAAAATGATTGCGCTCTTCTTGGCTTGGATCTTCTTTCAAGAAATCACCCATGTGCCTGCCTTCGATAAAAGTCATGGTGAGGACTTTCTCTGTACTATACTCTTGTATCCACTCCGGAATTATAATCGTATCCGATCCAAAACGTTTTCGGAATTCATCAATTTGAGCGCCCTCATTTATATAGTCGGTTTCCTCGAGTAGAGTATCTCTGATTTCATTGAAATATGGGTCAATATCAGATCCTTTTTTGATAATTCGCTTAGCCAATTGTTTGGCTACAGCCATATCAGAGTCTATAGTTTCACGAACATTAGGATACTGTATTTTAACCGCCACTTTTCGGCCGTCTTTTAGTTCTGCCTTGTGCACCTGACCAATAGATGCGGCTGCAAACGCCTCAGCATCAAATTTCGCAAATATCTTTTCAGGATAATCGCCCAGTTCTCTTTTAATAATAGTTCGTACCAATGCCTTGTTGATAGGAGGTACTGAATATTGAGCCTGAGTCATTACTTCTGCAAATTCTTCAGGCAAGAACCCCTGATCCATGCTCATCCCCTGGGCAATTTTTAACGCCGTTCCTCTTAACTTGGTAAACTCTTTAAATACTTCGTTGGCATTCTCTTTATGGAAATTCTTGTCATCCCCATTTTTGCCAAGCACTTTTTTCTTTAGATATCGCTGGGCATAATTGGTGCCTACTTTTAAACCTGTTTTCGCAATTATCTTACTTCTCTCAAACTTTGATGATGGGAAATCACTCATCTTCACTCTCTATTTCTATGTTAGTTTCGGTGTTATCTTTTTTCTTTTTTTTGGATGAGGAACAGTTCCAATCATCTAGTTTCGGCAGCCAACTCTCGAAATCTTTCCCACCAAATATAAATTTGATGAGGTCGAAGCCTTTATCGAGCGATTTATTATAAACAATCTCTTCAAAAAGTGAAGCAAGCTTATCAGACAAAGCAAGTGTACGCTCTTTATTGTCAGAGGTATCATTCAACCAATATTTGATCAGAAATAAATACTGTGAGGCGAGAATTTTATAGTACGTATCACCCATAAAGAAGCCGGCACTTACGGCGATATTTCCATCGGTGGTAAGAAATTCTTTGAACAAAGTAGTGGTCTCTTCGTGGAAATCTGACGACGATCCTTTTCGAAATACTAGTTTGTCAAACGTATCCTTCACAAAGTGTTGGCGTTCTGCCATCAAATCGAACATGGTGTAAATGAAGTTCGAAAACTTTTCGCTGATCGAATAATTTTCAAAGTCTTCAATTTCATCAATCATGGCCCAATATTGCATCACTAATGCGGGATAGAAATAAGCCAGAATTGCCTTCTTGTTAGGAAATAGCTCATAAATCTCTGTGGCAGAAAGTTTGGTGGCTTGTACCAGATCAGGAATAGATACTCTTCCTTTCTCCTGATATATGTCAACCGCTGCCCAGGTAATCTCTATTTTCTTGTTGATGTGATCTGCGTCCATAGTTTGAATAATTTAGAATTGAACTAACACCTGCAAATTGCAGTTCGTTCGACTGATGTAACCATATTTTGTTTCATTCGGTTCAATTTGTAAACTCGTTTCAAAAAATAAAATGAATCATAAGCGCGACGCTTTATTCTTAACACTTGCTGGGATTTTTCTTACTTCATTAGTACTGGGTAATGTAATCGGTACCACAAAGTTTGTTACCATATTTAGTCTCAATTTGCCTAATTGGATGCTGGCGATTACCCCTGAACTTGTACGTGATGGCTCCGTGTATTCAATGATTGTGCCAGCCGGCCTGATTGCATATCCATTTACCTTTTTAGCAACCGATCTTATATCAGAGTTGTTTGGGCGTAAAAAAGCACAGCTTGTTGTTTGGATCGGCTTTGCAATGAACTGTTTTATGTTGATGCTGATGACCATCAATTTCCACTTACCTAATGCTTCCGGCGTAAGTGGTGGGCTCCAATTGTTCGATGGAGTTTACGAGTTTATGGTTGGCAATGTGATTGCTAGTATGATTGCGTATCTAATTGCTCAAAGTGTGGATGTTCGGTTATTCCATTTTTGGAAGAAACTCACAAACGGAAAACATTTATGGCTTCGCAATAATGCTTCAACAACGGTGAGTCAATTAGTAGATTCAACAGCCATCATTACCATACTATATTTGGCGAATAACTTTGGTCCCGAAATAGATTCGGTTGGTGCGGTGATCATCCTCATCATTAATTCTTACCTCTTCAAATTTGCCTTCGCGCTCATAGATACGCCATTGATGTACTTAGGGGTTAGATTGTTCAAAGATTTTGAAGAAGATCCGGTTGTACAAAAGGTTAATTAGGCTATCTTGAATGCAATGTGGAATAATCATAAAGATCTGGTAATTAGGCTAAGTAAATGGGATTAATTGCTTTGTCAGAATTAATGGAAACTGTTTTAAAGAAAAAGAAAAAAATTTAGAAAAAAGGCTTGCCATTAAGGGGCGCATGTTCGTACCTTTTTAATCCTGTCAACGGAACGAAATCGCTGATCAAAAACAAAGTTTTAGATCAGCTTTTTTTATCTCCAGCAGGAAATGTTTTTTGAAATAATGAAGCATAAAACAGATTGTTTGTGCGAGCTTAAATAAGCTTGATATTCTTTTGAAGATTGAGGAAGCGTAGGGTCGAGCTCACAGAGTATATATATTTTATAATTTACAATGGAGAGTTTGATCCTGGCTCAGGACGAAC
>JAEPQH010000026.1 GCA_017640605.1 Balneolaceae bacterium
ACTTTAACTGATAACTGATAACTGATAACTGATAACTGATAACTGATAACTGATAACTGATAACTGATAACTGATAACTGATAACTGATAACTGAAAACTGATAATCAGATCACTTAATCAACATCATTTTTCTCGTCTCGGTAAGCTCACCTGCCTCAAGTCGGTAAAAATAAATTCCGCTTGAAAGGGCAGACGCATCAAATGTAATTTGATGGGCACCCGCATTTCTAAGCCCATCTGACAATGTAGCAACCAACCGACCTGTAACATCAAAAACGGTAACTTTCACTTCTGCACTTTGCGGCAAATAGAAACTGATATTTGTACTTGGATTAAAGGGATTTGGGTAGTTTTGATGGAGTTTGAAAGTTTCAGGTGACTCCACATTTTCATTGGAAGTACAATAAGTTGCTAGAGAAAAAATTTGAGTCTCATGACTATTTATTTCGAGATTTTGGATACTAATTGTACCTGGCCCGTTATAGGAATCCCAGTCAAAAGATGGATCGTTGCCTGATAGCAAATTGTTGCTTGATGGTCCTGTGATACAGTAATTATTCGATAATAAGGTATTTGTAAACTCAATTTCAGCATCGGTAATTGGAGTTCCGGAAACATTTTGAATGACCAATGTTCCTTCACCTCCCGGAGAGTCCATTCTGATGAAACTCAGAATTTCAGAATTAGATGACAAGCCTGCCTCAAACTGTCCGGTTGATAGACTCGGGTATCTTAGGTAACCGCGATTTCCACGGGACGAGCGTAATTGGATCAATCTTTTATAGTGATTCAATAATGAACTAGAATCATTCTGCATCACTTCTACATTGAATTCTCTGAAGTTTGCATTCGGTTGACGCCACGGATGTCCGCTGGTAAATCCGGCATTAACTTCATAGCTCCATTGCATGGGGAGACGTATATCTTCATCAGGTTTTTGTCCTAACATTCCCACTTCTTCCCCATAATACAGGTAAGGAATTCCCGGCAAGGTGAGGTACAGCGAGGCCGCTACTTTTGCTTTATTCACGTCGCTTCCAAGCATATTCATCACTCGATTCATATCATGATTGGTCAGAAAAGTACCATACTGCAGAAATGGATAATTGTCATATACTTTCTGCATCTGACGGATAATACCGGTTGCATCTCCATTAATTACTCCATTCAAAATGGCACCGGCCAGATCAAACTCAAAGGCGTAATCAAGTCGATCGTTGGAGATGTATTGCAGCACAGTTTCAGTGGGTTCCCAGGCTTCACCAACAGAAAAAGCATCAGGATTGGCGGCTTTTAAGTTCGCGGTGAAATCCTGCCAGAATTGAAAGGTTTCGGGCGTATTTTTGAGCTTGTCTCCATCTTCATCAATGTACAGCACGGCATCCTGACGAAAGCCATCAATGCCAATTTCTTTGATCCAGAAATCAGAAATAGCAAACATAGAATCTTTCACGGCAGGGTTTTCATAATTAAGATCCGGCATTCCTCCCCAAAATAAGCCGTAGTAATAATCGCCGTTTCGCTGATGCCATACTTGCTGTCCCCACGGACCGGTATAATTCGGCTTCGAATCTTCCCAGCGGTAGAAATCCCGAAAATGTTCATCTCCATTAGCCGAAGCTTCAAACCACGGGTGTTCTGTGGAAGTGTGATTCATTACATAATCGATAATTACTTTGATTCCTCGCTCGTGAGCTGCAGCCAGAAAGTTTTTGAAATCATCCATAGTGCCGTAATCGGGATGAATAGCTCTGTAATCGGTTACGTCATAGCCGTGATAGGAGGGAGACGGATGAATGGGCATCAGCCAAATTCCTCCAATCCCTAGATCGGAATCGGTGTTAGGATCACCATCGTTTAAGTAATCCAGTTTTTGTGTAAGTCCGTTGAAATCCCCGATACCGTCACCATCTGAATCGTAAAAAGAGCGTACAAAAATTTCATACCAAACCACTTCATTCCACCACTTAGGCTCACCAAGCTCGCGTTCAGAAATTGTGATATAATCCTCTAAAAGAAGGGTGTCTGATTGAGTTTCATTCGACGCGATTAATTGTACATCATAGGTTCCGATATCTGAATAACGAACACTCGGTTCTGCTTCTGTTGATGAGGCCGGACTTCCTCCCTCAAAACTCCAATAAAATTCTGTTATTCTGCCTGATGATTGGTTAATGAACAGTACCGCGCTACCTAAAAAGGTTTCTGTTGAAAGTGCAGAAAAATCGGCAACCGGTGGTCCTGTTGGAGAAGTTTCATCATTATACCAAACGCTGACTGTACTGTTGGAATCTGGAACGGAGTACGTTCGATTGGGACCGCCCCCTGGGAATTCTTCGGTGCCATCCCAGGCAAAATTCTGGCGAAATTTAAATGCGATCTCAGTTCCTGTTGAAAATCCCGATAAGGTAATTGTGTAGGTCGAATCTCCGTCTTCGTCAAAAAGTTGAGCTTCGGGAGATCCCCAGCCGTTAAAACTACCGGCAATATCAACGGTTTCTGTCAACGGATCGAATTCACCGATATCAATTTGGTAGCTCATATTCACTTCAAAAGTGATAGAAACAGATTGAGCGTATAGTGGAGAGGTGATAAGGAGTGGAAGAAAGAAAAAGAAGAGTCTCATGAGCTAAAATAAGTTCAAATGCTAAGGTAAGTAAAATTAGCAATTAGAGATATGAAAAAAGGAACAGAAATTACTCTTCAATTTCAGATTATTGAGGAGTAATTTCCATTCCTAATAACTGTATGGGTTACATTGTATTACGTAAGCGTGAGTTCAAGAGATGTGAGCTCCGTTTTTAAGCGCTGCAATTCTTTTTTAGCCTGCTCACTGATTTCACCAAGTTGAGATTTTGTTTCCTCGAAAAATGCATCATAGAAAGTAATTCCATCATCGAGATTGCGAAGAAATTTTTTCACATAGTTAAACTGTTTTCCTGTATGCTCGGTGAGTTCCTCCTTTAAATTTTTGATGTACTTAACATACAATTCCAGTTCCTTAATAAACATATTGGGGCGCTCTCGAAGTGCAAGTAGATCAACACGGCCGTAGATATGATCTACCATATCTTTGAGGCTAACTACATTATTAAAATATGCGGTGTTTGGTCCCGGACAGATAGCCACGCCCTGAGTACCTTTATTCACTTTTTCGCCAATTTCGAGTAAGGCTCCATTTGCTAATCCAACGCATAAACAAACTTTCTCCACAATTTTTTTGAATTCCTTTTTCATCTCAACGGGAGCAAGGTTTTTGGTTAATAGTTCGTCAATTTTTGCTTTCTGATATTTGACCGATGCTGTGCAAAGCAACTCTTCGCTTATTTCGTTATTAAATGCTAAATGCTTTTTTACACAAGGTGCTCCGGGCTTGCCGGATTCGATTTTAGCCTCACGCTCAACTTCGGCAGAATTTCCTTTAATCGTATTAAAAGAAACTCCTAACGGCGAGACTTCGCTCAGGTAATAATCTTCTTCTTTAGCGTTGGTAAGTAATTGTAACGATTGATCATCGATAGAAACCGCTTCTGGAACCAGAAGGAAAGGAGAGCCCCAACCTACAGAATGAGCCTGCTCTGTGTTTAGCAAAAACTCATGTTCTTTAGAGGTACCCACACCACCTTGAACAGTTAATTGAACGTTGAGCTTGTTCGCATCTACCAAATGTTTCGAATCTGCTAAAGCATCGGTGATTAATGGGAGTAACGCTTCTTTCAATTCATGTTTGTTCTGATTGAACTCCTTTAAAATCGGTCCCATTAAATAGCCATCAGTAGCAAACGCATGACCACCACAGTTTAAACCCGATTCTAATCGATATTCAGAAACCCAAATACCTTTCTTTGCCAAAAACTTACCTTGAATCAGCGCCGAGCGATAATCGCTGATTTTAAGAATCACCTTCTTTTTGATGAAGCCATTTGCATCGGGAAGAAAATCTTCAAATTGCGATAAATAGCCATATAAACGAGGATTCAATCCCGCAGAGAACACAACCGATGACGCTAACTCACTATTCGCGAAACCACGAAGCGCAGCGTGGGCATCATTGAACTCTACCGAATCTTCATCTTTCACTCGTTTGATACCACCTCCATCAATTTTTGTCATGATATTTACATCAATAGCACCGGCTCGCATATTTTTTCGAAGTTCTTCTTCAGCTTGATGTCTTTCTTTTCCGATTAGATTCAGCATTTTCAGATACTGAACTCTCAGCGGTGAAGTCTCCGGAAGCATTTCGAAATATTTGGTGATTTCAGATCCTTCTTCGAACGGTGAATTGCGCAAAGCCTCTGTATTCTGATCAACAATCTGTTTAACCAAGTTCAGATATGCCGTGATTCTGCGAGCTCGGCAATCTGCTTCTTTCTCCTTAATGGGAGTAAATTCGAAATTGAACTTTTTGCTGTAAAATTCACGCATTTGCTCAGTCAAACGATGATCGATAATCGAAATAACCGAACTGATTCCGTAATGGGCTACTCTAATGGGCGTATCGATAGTATATCCTGTTCCCATAACAGGAATATGAAAAGTGTGGGGACTAGTAAAACTCATTGTACCTCTAAGATTTGATAATATATCTGATCAACCTAGAGGTTCTTTGTGAAGATTTAGTGAAGGGCTATTTCAGTGCGTTATTGAGCGATAAGTACAAAACTGATAGCCGCCAAGAGAGAGAGTAGGTTGCCGATTAAAAAATAATCGTTCTCAATTCTAGTTTATTAACCATACAAAGATTATTGCGGATGATACTGAAATTATATTTCCAAGAAGGAAGAAATCGTCAAAGGATTTCACTTTGTTTGAAGATATCTTGTGAGCAATTTTTAGTGCCACAAATGCAGTAATTATTTGTGGGTATCCGTTTATTAAACCTAGTATTAACATTAATCTTTCTAGCATTCCCTTTGAAATAGATGAAAGATTTAAAGTAATCCCCTTTTTAAGTATTAGTTTTTCAATTGAAAAGAAAACCAATGTGAGTGTAGATTCGAGTATCACCCATAATATTAAATATTTTAGAATCATTTAATTCAGAGATATTAATTTTGCAAGTGTAAAAACGGAATCAATAGATTCAATATGGAGTGTTTTACGTCTTTTCCATATTTGAGATCTACTCTTCTTATGGTTATCTGCAACTACTTGGTTATTTTTATTGTCAAGCATCTCATATATCAAACTATAATCTTTAGTATTCCATTTAGAAGAGATTTGGTGATATATTTTAAAAAGTAGCGTTAATTCTTTGTTTTTTAGTTCATCACATAGTTTAAATTGAAAATTTGCTCTATCGCGTTTTTTAGAACTTAATAGTTTTCTTGCTTCAGTTAAACCATTACCGAGCATACCATATGAAGTACTTGTGTCAATTTTAGTTGTTATTTCTCCATTCAATAAAACATAATGTAGATTTATTGGGAGATTTAATTCCAAAATTTTTTTTTCAATTCCAATTAACAACAATATTCCGTCATAATCTGATTTGGCTAAACATTGAAATTCGTCACCCAAAGTAATTGTCAGTGGAGTTAAGATATGTTTAAATAAATCTTTGTTGGTTTTCTCAACCAATAAAGTCAATGACTTTTGTACTTTTTTGCCTTCCATTTTAGAGCTACCATTTACATCAGCCATTAGTATGGAATAATTATTTTGCATGAATAAGTATAAGAATTAATTTTGTTATTGTTTCATTAATATTGAAACATTAGTGTGCGGTACTAACTCTCATTTACCATTCTGAATAAATCACCGAATCATGTTCTAGGTGAGTAATATGGCGCGGTGTGCCGATAAGCTGATCACCAACCCAAAAAGTGATTTTCTCACCAACTAACCGAGTGGCGAGGGAGTCGATGATAAGTCCACGTTCTGTCCCACGATTGATATAATATGCGGTAGGATTATTATTTAAACTGATAATTATATCGAATGATGGTCCTTCAGAAACCGATAATACCGTTCCACTTATCGGAACAGAATCTTCTTGACTCGTATTTACTTTTAGCATTACGATTAGAAGCACAATAGTTAAAAAAAAGCCAAATAAGGTTCCAAGTACTCGGTGAATCATCGCTCAAAATTTAGAGACATAGTTTAGCCTTTAAGACTTCTTAATAGCTGCCCACCATACGATATACATCAGTACAAACTGGAAAGGTAATCGTGCCCACAATGCCCATGTTGGAAATGGATCTCTTCCCGGAAGTTGTATTTCGTTAATCGCCATATTGATATTAGCGGGAAAAACAACAATCAATAATGCGAGGAGTGTCCAACCGGCAATTTTTCGATAGCGCGGAATAAGTAACCCGATCCCACCGACGATTTCAACAACTCCACTTGCATATACCCCAAAAAGATGAAAAGGAATCCATTCGGGCATAATGGCTAAAAAACTATCTGGTCGTAGAAAGTGAAGTACCCCAATTCCTATAAAAGCCAGACCAAAAATTACAGATATACTTTGTTTCATGAATTTGATTTAATTGCCTAAGTATAAGCTTAATCTCTTTTTTGTACTTCAAAAATGAAATAGTTTTTCAAATCATAAACAGCGCTTCATCAAACATTCATAGAATTGCGGTATCTATGCCTCGAACTTATTTAAAGTCCTTATAAAACAGGTTAATTGGAGGATAGGATGAAAAATCGTTGGTTAATAGCAGCTTCAGCAGTTGGGGTACATATTTCGATTGGCTCGGTATATGCGTACAGTGCCTGGAAAATGCCATTGGAAAATATGCTTGGTTGGACTGCAACCAATACTTCGCTGGCATTTAGCATTGCCATTTTCTTTTTAGGATTGTCGGCTGCAATACTGGGCAGAATCATCGAAAAACACGGTCCCTCCAAAGGTGGACTGTTATCGGCCGGATTTTTCTCGATAGGATTATTTGGTTCTGCATTAGCTGTTTATTTAGAAAGTATATGGCTCTTTTATCTGTTTTTTGGCGTAATCAGCGGAATTGGATTAGGCCTTGGATACATTTCACCGGTTTCTACATTAGTTAAATGGTTTCCCGATCGGAGAGGATTGGCTACCGGCTTAGCCATTATGGGTTTTGGTTTTGGTGGATTAGTAGCTGCGCATCTAATCGATGTATTCAATCCTCCAAGTGCCGAAATTGTGGTACCCGCAGATTTAAAAGTTCTTGAATACGCAAAACTTACGGAATCGAATCCAACTAAAGCTCAAGAATTAATATCTGCTGCTCCGTCTATTCAAGAGTTTAAAGAAATTGAACGAAATCTCGTAGAACTGGAGCAAAATGAGGAAACCGGATCAGAAGCCCATGCACGTTTACTGTCGGGTATAGAAGGCTACAAAACGGCCGTACTTTATGAGAAATCCTCTATTGTAATTGCATTTGTGGCGCTTGGTATTATCTACTTAATCGTGATGCTTCCAAGTGCTTTATATATAGCACCACCGCCTCCGGGCTACGCGGAACAGTTTATGATTGAAAACTCTGGAACTGCGACGTCAATGCTTAATGTCCCCGAAAAAACTGCGTTCGAGGCACTGAAAACACCGGGCTTTTACGGACTTTGGATCATGCTCTTCATCAACGTTTCGTGTGGTATCGCAGTAATTGCTACCGCCAAAAAAATGGGCTACGAAATGGTTCGGCTATCAGTAGAGATGTCGAGCCTGTTGGTGATGGGGATTTCATTATTTAATGGAATTGGTCGTATTCTTTGGGCTTCATTATCTGATTATATCGGACGCTCAAATACCTATGTCGCTTTCTTTGCAATTCAAATGATCGCGTTTCCATTGCTTGCCAATTTAACTGCATCGCCCATTTTATTTATGATCGTAACTTTTGTGATCCTTACCTGCTACGGAGGTGGATTTGCTAGTATTCCTGCTTATATAAGCGATTTATTTGGACTGAAAGAAATGCCAACCATTCACGGATTCATACTTACAGCATGGTCGCTGGCCGGGATAGTTGGTCCAATGATCAATGCGTATGTGTACGAGCAAACTCAAAGCTATCAGCAAAGTCTGTACATTTTTGGTGGTGCATTTGTTCTTGCCTTAATCGTTTCGTTGCTAATGAAATTCGAAGTAAGAAAAGTGGAAGGAATGAAGAGTTGATCGTTCTCTTTTGACAGCAATAATTTAATAGCTTGATAACTGATAACTGATTATTGGTTATTGGTTGTCGTTTATCATTTGCCGTTTCTCGTCCGTCGTCTAAGTATCTAAAACACAACGTGGAATCGCTTCCATGATCTAAAGCTAACTAATTAATTATTCTAAATTTTTTTTATGGAATTTATACAGTCTTCATAATTCAAAGTTAGTTTTGAGTAAACAAAAAAACGGACATTTACCTTTAATCTGAAGTTATATTCAGCAACGTGTCCAAAAATCATTACTAATCTTAGAGCGTCATGAAAGCGACCGATCAAAACACAACTCTTCCGTTCTTAAACGATGAAACACCTTACGAGTATCGTGGGTTTACTTCGGGTATATGGAATAACGAAATTGAAGTAAGAGATTTCATCCAAAAAAATTACACACCTTATGAAGGTGATGCTTCTTTTCTAAGTACACCTACCGACACTACCAAATTACTTTGGCAACAAGTGTTAAACTTGATGGTTAAGGAGCAAAAAGAAGGGGTAATCGATGCCGATTCCGAATTAGTTTCATCCATTGTTTCTCACGGTCCTGGTTATATCGATGAAGAATTAGAGCGAGTTGTTGGCTTACAAACCGATGCTCCTTTAAAACGTTCTATGATGCCTTTTGGTGGCGTTAGAATGGCACAAAAAGCATTAGAAAGCAATGGATTTAGCTTCTCAGACAAAACGAAAGAAGCTTTTGCAGCCATTCGAAAAACCCATAATGATGGTGTATTTGATGCCTATACCGAAGAAATTAGAAAAGCACGTTCATCTGGTATCGTAACCGGTTTACCGGATGCTTATGCTCGTGGACGAATTATCGGTGATTATCGTCGTGTTGCCTTGTATGGTATGGATCGGCTGATTGAGGATAAAATTGAGCAATTAAATTCGCTTGAGCTAACGAATCTATCTGAGGAAACTATTCGTCTCCGCGAAGAAATGAACGAACAAATTCGCTCGCTTAAAGAGCTTAAAGAAATGGCTGCAAGCTACGGCTTCGACATTTCTAAACCTGCTACTAATGCTACCGAAGCGGTGCAATGGACCTATTTCGGATATCTAGCCGCTGTTAAAGAGCAAAATGGTGCAGCAATGTCGTTCGGACGAGTTTCTACCTTCTTGGATATTTATATCCAGCGTGATTTGGAGGAAGGTACACTCACCGAAGATACTGCCCAGGAGCTAATTGATCATTTAGTGATGAAGCTTCGTATGGTTCGTTTTATGCGTCCACCAGAGTATGATGCACTTTTCTCCGGCGATCCAACTTGGGTTACCGAAGTAATTGGTGGTATGGGCGTAGATGGACGTACCATGGTTTCTAAAACTTCTTTTAGATTCTTGCAAACCTTACACAACTTAGGGCCTGCTCCTGAGCCGAACCTAACTGTGTTGTGGTCACAAAATTTACCCGAAGGCTTTAAAGATTTCTGTGTAAACACATCCATTGAGACTTCTTCTCTGCAGTATGAGAACGACGATATGATGCGCTCTTATTGGGGCGACGATTACGGAATCGCATGCTGTGTATCAGCAATGAAAATCGGAAAGCAGATGCAGTTCTTTGGTGCACGTGCAAACCTCGCTAAAACTTTACTTTATGCTATTAATGGTGGTAAAGATGAGATTTCGGGCGAACAAATTGGACCGGAATTTGCACCTATCAATAGCGAGTTTCTGACTTACGAAGAGTTGATGCCAAAATTCGATACTATGATGGATTGGCTGGCTGCAACTTACATGAATGCATTGAATGTAATTCACTTCATGCACGACAAGTATTATTACGAGCGACTAGAAATGGCACTTCATGATCGTGATGTATTCAGAACTATGGCTTGTGGAATCGCTGGTTTGTCGGTAGTTGCAGATTCACTTAGTGCGGTAAAATTTGCGAAAGTTCGCATCCTTCGTGATGATCGCGGTCTTGCTACCGACTTTGAAACCGAAGGGGAATTCCCTGTATTCGGAAACGATGATGATCGTGTGGATGAAATCGCCAGAGATCTTGTTAAAATCTTTATGAACAAGCTTAAAAAGCAGCCTTCATATAGAAATTCAGTTCCAACTCAATCGATCCTAACCATTACCTCAAATGTGGTGTATGGTAACAAAACCGGTAACACACCGGATGGACGTAAGAAAGGCGAACCATTCGGTCCTGGAGCAAACCCAATGCACGGTCGTGATAAAAATGGTGCAGTTGCAAGTATGCGTTCGGTTGCAAAACTACCTTATGAGTATGCACAGGATGGTATTTCTTACACATTCTCAATCGTACCCGGCGCGCTAGGTCGCACCGAAGACGATCGTAAAGAGAATATGATCAATCTGTTGGATGGATATTTTGCTGAAGGTGGTCACCACATTAATGTGAACGTTTTCAATCGTGAAACTTTGATTGATGCCATGGATCACCCTGAAAGATATCCACAGCTAACTGTACGTGTATCAGGCTATGCGGTAAACTTCAATAAGTTAACCAAAGAGCAGCAAATGGATGTGATTTCAAGAACATTCCATGAGAGAAATTGATGAGTTTATCTAATCATAGATGACTTCTTAGTGATGATAAAAGGGGGTACTTGCCCGGTAAGCAGTACTCCCGTTTTTTTAGAGAATAGAGGTGAAAAAATGGAAAATGTAACCGGATATCTACACTCGGTTGAAACAGCGGGCACCGTTGATGGCCCCGGTATTCGCCGTATTCTTTTCCTTAATGGATGTCCGCTAAAATGTGTGTATTGCCATAATCCGGATACCCGAAAATTTAAACAGGGCATCAAAACAGACGCCTTTTCGGAACTTCGCACCATAGCCAAACAAAAAGAAATGCTACTCTCAATGAAAGGAGGAGTAACTCTTTCTGGTGGTGAACCACTTTCACAGCCCGCTTTTGTGAAAGCAGTTTTTGAAGGGTGCAAATTGATGGGAATTCATACCGCCTTAGATACTTCAGGGTTTGTTGGTCACCGCGCCGATGATGAATTACTATCTTATACTGATTTGGTGTTGCTCGACATCAAACACTTTGATCCTGAAGGGTACAAACGTGTAACAGGCGTTGATTTACAGCCTACCTTAGATTTCGCTAAACGACTCGCCAAACTCAATAAACCGGTTTGGTTACGCTTTGTGCTGGTTCCGGGCTACACCGACGATATGCAAGCCATCAAAAAAATGGCCAAATTCGCAAAAAATCTTGGAAATGTTGAGAGGTTAGAAGTGCTTCCTTTCCACAAAATGGGCGAATACAAATGGGAAGCCATGGACGAGATGGACTACGAATTGTTCGATACAGAAGAACCAACTGCTGAACTACTCGATCATGTCAAAAGTATCTTTAAGAACGAAGGGTTAACCGTTTATTAAATGATTTCTTTTAATTGATATTAATAACGAAATCATTAACAGTTATTTTGTTTTCTAGCACTATGAATTGAAATGTAATCAATTAGGAATAGGAATAAGTCCACCCAGAATCAGTTAGAATTAGAGCAAAGTATCTTTAGAAAACCAACCAGTAGAACTTTCAAGCCCACACTAATTACATAGTTCACAGTTCGAATAAAGATCGTCATCAATTCATTCATTAAAGGAATCAGACTTTCATTTAATGGTAAAAAAAGTCAACTTTGGACGTACGAATTTTAATACTCACCTCATCCAAATTATGAGTACAAAAGACCAAATTCGCGAGGACGTTACCATACGTTTTGCAGGTGACTCCGGCGATGGCATGCAGCTAACAGGCTCACTGTTCACCAATACTACTGCACTTTTAGGAAATGATTTAAGAACGCTACCGGAATTTCCGGCTGAGATCCGGGCTCCGCAAGGTACAGTTCCCGGAGTATCATCCTTTCAATTACAATTTGGTAGCCGAGAGATTTTGACACCCGGAGATGAATGCGACGCACTTGTTGTTATGAACTCCGCGGCTCTCAAAGCAAATTTATCACTGCTGAAGAAAGGCGGCACCATCATCGCAAATACCGCCGGTTTCGATAAGAAAAATCTTAGCCTAGCCAAATACCCCGATGGAGTAAATCCGTTGGAAGATGGATCGTTGAGTGAGTACGAAGTCATAAAAATTGATGTTAGCAAGTTGGTGAAGGAAGCCTTATCAGATACTGATCTTGGCTATAAAGACATCGAGCGATCCAAAAACATGTTTGTGCTTGGTTTGCTGTATTGGATGTACAATCGACCATTGGACTCAACGATAGATTTTTTGCAGCAAAAATTTGGGAAAAAGAAACCGGAGATTGCGGCGGCAAATATCAATGTGCTTAAGGCAGGTTTTTTCTACGGCGAAACGGTTGAGTTATTCAATTCAAGGGTAACTGTTAAGCAAGCTGAGTTACAGCCCGGTGAATATCGCAACATTACCGGTAATGAAGCTCTTGTGTTAGGATTGGTTGCTGCTGCCAGAAAATCAAACATGCCCTTGTTTTTTGGAAGCTATCCAATTACACCGGCATCGGATGTACTGCATGGTCTAGCGGCTCATAAAAAATTCGGAATTACTACTTTTCAGGCAGAAGATGAAATTGCTGCTGTTTCTTCAGCAATTGGTGCTTCTTTTGGTGGAAGTATTGGTGTGACGAGTTCATCAGGTCCAGGAATCGCGCTAAAAGGCGAAGCGATTGGCTTAGCTGTAATGCTTGAGCTACCTCTTATAGTGTTGAATGTTCAACGTGCAGGTCCGTCTACCGGAATGCCTACCAAAACTGAGCAAGCAGATTTAATGCAGGCGGTGTATGGACGAAATGGAGAAAGTCCATTAGTAGTACTAGCTCCGAAATCCCCCGCGGATTGTTTCGAAATGGCTTTTGAAGCAGTACGGATTTCACTGGAACACATGATTCCGGTTATGTTTTTATCGGATGGATATATCGCCAATGGTTCTGAGCCTTGGAAGTTCCCAAAATCAGATGATTTAGCGGAAATAAACGTTGCTTTCGAAGGACCTCGTACTGATGAGGATTCCGCAACATTTATGCCGTATTCAAGAGATGAACGTTTAGTTCGAAAATGGGCGATTCCCGGTACAGAAGGAATTGAGCATCGCGTTGGTGGACTAGAAAAAGAAGATGGAACCGGAAATGTTTCTTACGATCCGGATAACCATCAAAAAATGACAAATATTCGTCGCCAAAAGCGTGATAACGTGGCATTCAATATTCCTGAGCAGACCATCGATCAAGGTGTAACCTCTGGCGATACGTTAGTATTGGGATGGGGAGGAACCTATGGTTCTATTCGTACGGTGGTACATCAACTAAGAAAAGAAGGACATGATGTTTCGCACGCTCATTTACGATATATCAATCCTTTTCCAAAGAATTTTGAAGCTCTTTTGAAAGGGTTCGACAGAGTGATTGTGCCTGAAATCAACGATGGCCAACTTGTGCGTCTGATTCGCTCTGAGTTTAATATTCCGGCAATTCCCATCAACAAGGTGAAAGGTCGCCCGTTCGGTGTTGCAGAACTCAAAGAAGCAATAGAATCGAAACTTGCTGCAGAAATATTATAGAGGAACATTATGGTGGAGACATTAATCGACAATTTTATAAAAGAGCACGAAGCCGATTTAAATACGCTTCCAAAATACAGCGGCAAAGATTTTTCTTCCGATCAGGATGTGCGTTGGTGCCCGGGATGTGGCGATTATACCATCCTAAAGCAAGTACAAAACGCAATGCCGGAATTAGGCTTAGCCAAAAAAGACATCGTATTTATTTCAGGGATTGGTTGCTCATCGCGCTTTCCCTATTACATGGATACTTTTGGTATGCATTCTATCCATGGTCGGGCCCCGGCTATTGCTACCGGACTAAAAGTATCACGACCTGATTTATCAGTTTGGATTATTACCGGTGATGGAGATTCTTTATCGATAGGAGCCAATCACTTTGTTCAGTTGCTTCGCCGAAATGTGAATGTGAATCTTTTGTTATTCAACAATCAGATTTATGGGTTGACTAAAGGGCAATATTCACCGGCTTCACCAACAGGTTCGGTTACAAAATCTACTCCTTACGGTAGTATCGATCATCCGTTTAACCCGCTTGCACTTAGTTTGGGAGCCGATGGCACTTTTGTTGCTCGTGCTATGGACCGCGATCCAAAGCATTTGAAAGAGATGATTTTGCGCTCTCATCAACATAAAGGCACTTCAATGCTCGAAATCTACCAAAATTGCATTGTGTTTAACGATGCGGCCTTCGAGCTTTTTACGGATAAGAAATCACGTCCACAGGAAGCCATTTATCTGGAACATGGACAGCCGTTGGTTTTTGGGAAAGACAAGAACAAGGGAGTCCGACTTGAAGGTTTTACTCCTGAAGTAGTGGAGCTTGGAGATAATTTCAGCAAAGACGATCTGTGGATTCACGACGAAAACGACAAAGTAAAAGCGTACATCTTATCCCGATTTTTTGATCAACCACAAACCGATGGAGAAGGGGAATTACGATTTCCACGCCCATTTGGAGTACTTTATGCGGATGATCGTCCTACTTATGATGAAGGCGTAAATGCACAAGTAGAATATGCCAAAGTGCACCACGGCGATGCTGATTTGGATGTACTTCTTAGAGGAAAAGAAACCTGGGTGGTGAAGTAGTAGAGTGGAATAGGGAATGAGGAATTATGAATAGATTTCTTTAACAAATCGATATTATTAATTGTTGAATATCAATTACTTATTTCTCCATCCAGTAGAAAGGTCTTCTTCTAGTATGTCCAACGGCTAGACAAAGTATCAAATCAGGTTCAATCAAATTAAATACGATGTAATGAGGGAATTTATCTAGCAGTATTTTTTCTAGATATATCTTCGATAACAGGTGAAGATTCAGGAAAATGACAGATTTGATCAACTGCCTGATCAAAATTTTGAATGAATCTATCCACTAAAGCTGGATCAATGTTAGCATAGAATTCAAATGTTTTCCATAAGTCTTTCTCGGCTTCAGATTCGAATTCAAATCGCCAAGCCATTTTAGCTTTTCAAACGATTTTCAGCCTCTTTTTTAACTGCAGTCCATGATCTTGAAGAAGATTCACCTGCTAAATACTTTTGCTTTCTTTCCCGAACTACGCTCATCCATTCATCCTCAAACAACACACTTGAGTTATCGAGACTTTCAAGTAGTGATTTTGCTAACTCAGCTCGTTCATATTCACTTAATTGAAGCGCAGTATTTTTAAAAGTATTAAAGTCTGTTTTCATAACGTCATAAACTAAACAACTTCCGGTAAATGCTCAAATTTGAAAGACTTGAATGCTTGATACAAGGAAAAGAAACTTGGGTAGTGAAATAGGAATGAGGTTTGAGTTAAAACTGACCACTCAAAACTCAAAACTCAGCACTTTCAATCAACGAAGCTCTTTGCGTAGTTGATCAAAACTATCAAACAACTTCCGGTACATGCTCAGGCTTAGCATCTTTGTAAGCAGGACGTGGTTTTAGACCGAACAACTCAAACATGTGCATGTCTTCATCCAGCTCGTTGTTGTCGGTTGTTAGTAACTTTTCGCCCGTAAAGATGGAATTTGCACCCGCCATAAAGCAGAGGGCTTGTTCTTCGAAGGTCATGCGAACACGACCGGCAGAAAGTCGAACCATCGACTCTGGCATTAAAATTCGTGCGGTTGCAATCATACGCGCCATATCCCAACTTGGAACTTTTGGTTGGTTCTCCATAGGAGTGCCTTCAACTGCGATCAAAGCATTCACAGGAACCGATTCTGGGTGAGTTTCAAGATTCGATAGCGTATAGAGTAAACCAATGCGGTCCTCATGCGTTTCACCCATCCCAATAATCCCGCCAGAGCACACCGAAATATTGTTATCCTGCACTTTTTTGATAGTATCTAAACGATCATCATACGTACGTGTGGTGATGATTTTTTTATAGAAATCTTCACTCGAATCAAGATTGTGATTGTAGGCATACAAACCGGCTTCCTTTAATTTAGCGGCTTGTTCATCGGTTAACATTCCTAACGTTGCGCAAACTTCCAATCCTAAATCGGCAACTTCCGAAACAACATCCAATACCTGGTCAAAATCTTTATTTTGTCGCGCGCTACGCCATGCTGCTCCCATACAGAATCGCGTAGATCCGGCTGCTTTAGCTCGCTCAGCAGAGGCCAGAATCATTTCTTTAGGCATTAATTTTTGGCTATCTACACCTGTGTTATAACGTGCTGATTGCGGGCAGTAAGAGCAATCTTCCGAGCATCCGCCGGTTTTAATCGACAATAGCGTGCATACTTGAACTTCCCCTGTTTCATGAAATTCGCGATGCACGGTAGCAGCGCGGTATATCAATTCCATTAATGGAGTGTGGTAAATTTCGCTAATCTCTTCTTTGGTCCAATTATGACGAATATCTGCTGACATAAAAACTAATATTGATGCTTAAATTTTTGTGAAAGTAAGGTGAATACAGGCAAATGCCAATATCATTCTATTGATTCAGTTACTTGCTTTCGATAATATCCACGGTCAATATTAATTAACGGGTATAATCATCGAAACTAGAAGGGATTTTCTAAAGAAAGCAGCCTATTTGACGGCTGGAGCTGCGAGTTTACCGGTACTTGGAGCTGCTTGTTCATCGTCAGAGCAAACTGTAGAAAAAGAAATTGGAGTTCAACTATGGTCGGTTAGGAATCAATTAGAAGCTGATTTCGAAAAAACTATTGGCGAAATAGCGGCCATTGGGTTTGATCATGTGGAAGCCTTTGGATTGAGCAATTCGGGTATTTTTCCGGGCCTAATAACTCCGAATCAATACGAGCATGTTGTGAAATCGGCCGGTATGCGAATTGCATCGTGCCATAGTAGCTATTTTACCCCCGAAGATGCGCCTACTATTATTGAAGCCGCTAAGCGTTTAGAAACCGATTGGGTGGTAATTGCCTGGTTGGCTGAAGAGCAACGGACAGGCTATTATCAGCATGCCGAAAATATGAATAAAATCGGTGAGCAGTTTAAGGCAGCCGGAATCGGATTTGGGTATCACAATCACGAATTCGAGTTTTTTGAAACAGAAGAAGGAGAGATTCCTCTTGAAATCATGATTGAAAATACCGACCCGGATTTAGTGCATTTTCAAGCTGATTTGTATTGGATAAAAAAAGCCGGAGTAGACCCTCTTGGATTTGTAAAAAAATACCCTGGTAGATTTTGTTCATATCATGTGAAGGATGCAGATATAAATTTAGATCAAACAACGGTAGGTGAGGGCATCATTGATTTTGAATCCATTTTAAAGGAGAACAAAACAACAGGTATACAATATGTATTTGTTGAAGATGAACGCACTGATAGCCCAATTGAAAATGTAAAAAATGGGTATAATCACCTTAAAAGTCTTAATTATTGATCGTAGAAAAGTTATGTAAACATATAAGATTGTATGTTTTGATCGTTTTCTAATGTTTGTTAATTTCTTCTAATCGTTGTATTGCTTGAGATGATTTAAATCCTTACGATTCAACCACCACTCACATTCACTATTATCTTGCTTGTATGAATATTTTAGTTGTTGAAGATGATCCTTCGGTAAGAACACTTGTTAAAGCGGTTCTTGAACATAACGGAAATACCGTGTCTACCGAGGATACTGTTGCTTCAGGCGAAAAAGCAGCTGTTGAGGGTAATTTTGATATGATTATTCTTGATTTAGGTTTACCCGATGGCGATGGGTACGAATTGTGTAAAAACATCCGCGATAAAAACGTAATAACACCTGTACTCATCCTTTCTGGCGAACAAGAAGCCGATGTGAAGGTGAAGTGTTTAAGAGTTGGTGCTGATGACTATCTCACCAAGCCGTTTAATACCGAGGAATTAATTGCGCGCTTAGAGGCTATTCAGCGTCGAACCGAAGCATCCGGTGATCAGGTGTTATCTTGTGGTGAACTCAAAGTTGATTTACTAAAAAGAGAATTTATGATCAACTCAGAAAAAGTACAGCTAACCAATAATGAGTTTAATTTACTTGTATATTTTATTAAGCATAAAAACAAGATTATTACTCAAGAAGAATTAGCAGAAAAAGTATGGGATATTCATTTCGATACTCAAACTAATTATATCAATGTGTATATCAGTTATTTACGAAAGAAAATCCGTGAACATACTGAAGTAGATTATATCGAAACGATTCGTAAGAAAGGCTTTACTTTCCGCTGCGAATGATCGAAAGAAATTAAACACACTTAGGCTGTATCGTTTAACGATGCAGCCTTTTTTATTTCAATAAGATGAATCAAGAATTAGTAAGAGAACTCACCACTTATTTAACGGATTTTATTTCTGATCAACGTTTACAAAGAATAGATGAAATTCTGGAGAAACGGACAAATTATGTAACCGTAGTACTCGAAGATTTACACAAAGCACACAATGCCAACGCTGTGCTGAGAAGTTGCGAAGGATTTGGAGTGCAAGACATTCATATCATAGAAAATGAAAATGAGTTTGACGAAGCAGGAACTGTTTCGATTGGTGCGCATCAATGGCTTACCTTGCATCGGTACAATACACCTAAGCACGATAACCTTGGAGAATGTTTCTCGAAACTTAGAAAAGAAGGTTACAAGATTATTGCAACTACCCCTCATGAGAAGGACTCAAATATTAATGAGCTCAATCTGGATAATAAAATCGCACTGGTTTTTGGAACAGAATTGAACGGGGTTAGTGAACACGTAAAAGAACAGGCAGATGGTTTTGTGAAAATTCCAATGTATGGATTCAGTGAGAGTTTCAATATTTCAGTGAGTGCGGCTGTTTGTTTGTATGAGTTAACAACAC
Source organism: Balneolaceae bacterium (assembly GCA_017640605.1). Taxonomy (GTDB): domain Bacteria; phylum Bacteroidota; class Rhodothermia; order Balneolales; family Balneolaceae; genus HXMU1420-13. Next base: position 19,003 of record JAEPQH010000026.1, read on the forward strand.
GACTTAGAAACTCAGAAAAAACAATTGCATTAGATGAAGAGTTCAAGGAAGAAATCCGATATCAATGGATAAAGCAGACTATTAAAGCCGGTGATCAGATCGTTAATAAGTATTTATCAGAAAAGGGTTAGGAGAAAGGAATAAGGAGAAAGGAATCAGGAGAAAGGAATCAGGAGGAAGGAATCAGGAGGAAGGAGAAAGGTGAGTTTTGAATTTCGAATAACGATTAACGAATATCGTACGATTGACGACCGACGAAGAATTTCTGTCTGACGGCTAGCGTCAGTCTGACAGATGTGAGGAGAAAAGTTCTATTGTAGGCAATCTAATAATCACTAGCTAAAAATCCGGGAGTGAACTCCCTGCTTGTTTATGTCTACGATTTTTCCACGATCATAATCAAGCAAAGGCTTTAGCCTAGCGATTTGAGTTCTTTTAATTAGTATTTTAATGCATTTGTGGCGAAAAAAATTGTGAGAAGGTCTCTCGACAAGCTCGAGAATCAGAGCAACGGGGGGCGAATAACGAATTACGACCGATTTCTCTGTCTGACGGCTTGAGTCCGTCCGACAGATGTGAGGAGAAAAGCATTTTTGTAGGCAATCCAACAAATATTCGAGCTAAATACCCGGGAGTGAACTCTCTGCTTGTTTATTTCTACGATTCTTCAACGATCATAAGCAAGCAAAGGCGTTAGCCTAGCGATTTGAGTTGAAGGTCCACCATTCCGTGTTTTCCTGCTTTTGTGGCGAAAAAGGATCAAGAGAAAGGAAAAAGCCGATTTTCGAATTACGTTTAACGAGTAACGAACAACGAACAACGATTCCAATCAACCAAGCCCTTAAGAATCCATCCCGCGATTATGCTACTAGCATAAAATTCACTTCTTTTGCAAAGCTTCACTTTCAATGAATTTTATTTTTGAGTTACTTCTTGGCAAACTCAAAATATTTATAGCCTACATGAAATCTAGATTCGTTCTCGCTCTTGCACTTTTGGTTAGTTTCCCAACCTTATCTTTAGCACAAGGAGTGCTCACTTTCGAAGATGTGATGAAATTTGAAAACATCACTTCCTCTGATATATCCGACAATGGAAATTGGTTGGTTTATGGTGTCTGGCCGGACAGGGGCGACGGTCATGTTATAGTGCAATCGGTAAATGGTAATCAAGAGTATCGAATCGATTTAGGCGATAATCCTAAGATTTCCTCCAATGAACAATGGGTAGCCGCTCGAAGAAATGTGCCATTAGCCGTTCAGTTGAAGGACAAGAAAAAAGCCCCGAAACCAGGAATGAGTCTACTTTCAACATCCGATGGTACTATTGCACAATTTGATAGTGTTCGTAGCTTTGAGTTTTCGAATAATGGGGAGTGGCTCGCTTATCATCGTTTACAAACCAAAGAGATCGAAGATTTAAAATCGAAAAATAAGCGACTCGGTTCCGAATTTGTGTTACGTGAACTTAATACCGAACAAGAGTATTCTTTCGATTTTGTGACTGGCTTCGAGTTTGATAGCCTTTCCAACTTTATTGCTTTTTCTGTGATTGATACATCGAATGCCGCCAATGGATTGTATGCTTTTGATCTTAATGGCAAAGAAATGATAACTATTCAGCAAACAGAATCCGGATTATTTGGCAACATCACGTGGGAGCCGAAATCCTCAAAACTTGCATTTACTTCGGCATCGTATGATTCATCCTTTCAAGAAACAGATGCAGACTTGATGCTGTGGACTTCACGCAATCAAAAACTAGAAACACTGGTATCAGCTGATGATACCGGTAATGAATTCGTACTTCGTTCTCGAAATCGATTGACATTCACTCACGATGGCAACCGGTTGTTCTTTGGATTGATGGATAAAGACATGGTAGCACTAGATCAAAAAGAGGAGGAGAGTAAAGATGAAGAGGAAATCGATATATATGATATCGAAACCATCGTTGACGGTCGTGGATTAGATATTTGGCACGGTGATGATCCCTTAATTAAAACGCATGAAATTCAGACATGGAATCGTCGAAAAAATCACCTTTACACTGCTGTTTATCATTTCGGACGTAGAGCAAATTGGGTGCAGTTAGCGGATAAAACCGTGCCTGATGTAAGTATTTCGCATAATGCTAGCGTAATTTTGGGCTACAGTAATTTGCCGTATCAAGTCGAACGTACGTGGGATGGAACCTATCGCGACTGGTATGTAATTGATTTAAAAACCGGAAATAAAAAACAATTCTTAACAAAGCTTGGTTCGTTTGTTCAACTTTCGCCGGGTGGAAAATATGCTACGGTATATCAGGATAAGCACTGGAGGTTATATGATATAAAGAGCGATAAATTCTTAAATCTTACCGAAAGTATAGATAATCCTTTCTATAACGAAGACCACGATTACCCAAGTGATGTGCCCGGATACGGAGTTGCGGGGTGGACAGCAAAAGATGCGTCTGTGTTGATCTACGACAAGTTTGACATCTGGAAATTTGATACAAAATCAGGTAATGCAACTAACATTACGGGAGGAAAGGGTAGAGCAGAAAATCGAATTTTCCGAATAGAGCACTTAGAGAATAATTGGGATGCTTTTTCAGCAAATGAAGAACTATTACTTACCTCATATCACGATTTGAATAAGAACTTCGGATTCTATTCAACGCGAATTAACGATTCTGCTGTGAAGCCGTTGTTGGAAGAAGACAAGAAATTCACCTTTGTCGAAAAGGCCGAGAATTCTGATGCTATCCTATACAAGCGCGAAGCTTATGATGAATTTCCAAACCTATGGATAGCAAGCGACCACACATTTAAAGAAGTTGATCAACACACAAACCTCCATTTGGATTTATCGGAAAAGTGGAATTGGGGAAAGGCAGAACTCGTAGATTGGCTAAGCACTGATGGCACTTACATGCAGGGAGTAGTAATAAAGCCGGATAATTACGATCCGAATAAACGCTACCCGATTATGACCTACTATTATCGATTCTTCACCAATCGTTTGCACGATTTTAACGAACCAAGAACCAATCACCGACCCGTTTTTGCACAGTATGTCAGTGATGAATATGTGGTTTTCTTACCGGATGTACGATTTGAAATTGGTCGACCGGGTTTTGCCGCTACCAAAAGTGTGGTTCCCGGCATCCAGAAATTGGTAGAACTTGGCATTGCTGATCCGGATAAATTGGGGCTTCACGGGCATTCGTGGAGTGGATATCAAACGGCGTTTATAGTTACCCAAACCGATATTTTTGATGCAGCCGTTTCTGGTGCTCCGGTTAGTAACATGACCAGTGCTTATGGCGGTATCCGTTGGGCTTCAGGACTCGCACGAAGTTTTCAGTACGAAAAAACGCAAAGTCGAATCGGGGAGAGCTTAGTTGAAGCTCCACTTAAATATGTTGAGAACTCTCCGGTCTTTTACGCTGATCAAATCACCACGCCCATGCTCATCCAACACGGCGATGACGATGGCGCGGTGCCTTGGTATCAAAGTATCGAAATGTATTTAGCAATGCGTCGTTACGACAAAGATGTGATTTTCTTGCAATACCACGGCGAGCCACATCACCTGCAGCGCTTCGAAAACAAACTAGATTATGCCATTCGCATGAAAGAATATTTCGATTACTACCTGAAAGGAGAGGGCGAACCGAAATGGATTATTTCCGGGGAAACCTATCAAGGAAGGTGAGGATCAATATTCAATAAGCAATAAGGAATATACAGTGAACATTGTTTGTTGACGAGTGACGAATTATGGCCGACGAACGACGAAGGATTTCTGTCAGACGGCTTGAGCCCGTCTGACAGATGTTTGAGGTGAATAACTTTACTCTAGGCAATCCAATAAAACTTGAGCTAAATACCCGGGAGTGTACTCCCTACTTGCTTATGGTTTTGGTTCTTCCACGATCATATCCAAGCAAAGGCTTTAGCCTTAGCGAATTGGTTAGTGACGATTGTGTGTTTTTGTAGCGAAAATAAATCATTAGATAGGATTTCTCGATAAACTCTAGAATCAGGAAAAAGGAAATAGGAGAAAGGATCAAGGACGTACGACGAACGAGTTTTCTGTCTGACGGCTTGAGTCCGTCTGACAGATTTTGAGGTGATAAGCTTATACGTGGCAATTCTCCAAACTCGAGCTTAATACCCGGGAGTGAACTCCCTACTTGCTTATGGTTTTGGTTCTTCCACGATCATAAGCAAGAAAAGGCTTCAGCCTTAGCGATATGTTTTCGACTATAGCGTGCTTTCGATTCGATAATAGCAACGACAAAGGAATCAGGAGAAAGGATCAAGGAGATGTTCGAATAACGATTAACGACTAACGAATAACAATCTACAATTAACCAAATCACTCCTCAACTTCAGTAAAAATATCATTCACCTCTTGAATGGCTTCGTTGGTACCAACAAACACCACATGATCTTCGGCCATGATCTCGGTTTTACCTCTGGGCACTACAAATTCTTTATTTCGGATCAACGCTGCCACAACACACTCCTGCGGAATGTTGATCTTTTCAATCACCTTACCAACTACTTTGGCTTTAGCCGGCACTTTCATGTCGATTAAGCTTGCCACGCCATTTTCAATTTCGAATAGATCGGCCACACCAGGACGATCCAGATAATTTTCAACCATCGAAGCAGTTGCCAGCGGGGCACTGATGCATATAATGCCGTTATCCTCAAGCAACGAGATGTAGGAGGGATCCCGCGCAATCGCAATCACCCGTTTAACGCCCAAACGCTTGGCTTGTAGCGCCATGATGGAATTACGTTCGTCATCATTAGTAGCTGCGATAGCTACATCCATTTTACGCGGTTCAACCTGTTCCAGGAGCTCCTGCTTGGTGCCATCACCTGTAAAAACCGGCACATTATAGCGTTCACCCAGCTGTTCGCTTCGCTCTTTATCTTTTTCGATAAAGGTGATCTGATATACCGACGAACGAAATACCATTCGGAATTCATCTTGTTTCATCAGGCGATCGGCAATATTGCCTCCTAAGTTTCCGCCTCCAATTATTAACACGTTCATTCGTGGCCTCCAGTAAGATTGTAGTTTAATTTTAATGCGTTCCAGATATTCCGGTAGTCGATCCAATACCTTGCGATTGTTGGGGATCAGGAAGTAGAGTACGATTCCAACAAGGGTTAATCCGAGTCCCAGAATCAGACTTTGTGGATCAAGCATGGGGACAAAGAACCAGCAGGAAATAATCCCTAAAATGGGAATAAATGGATATAAAATGATTTTATAGGGTCGCCGAAGATTCGGCATATTCCGATGCAGCGCGATTACCGTATAATTCACGATACCAATTGCAATCAGATAGCCAAAACTACTGGCTGATGCAAGCACCCGAACCACACCGGATGCCCCAAGCACGGCAACCAAGGCTGCACAAACGAATAACGCAATATGTGGGGTTTTAAATTTGGTATGAAGTCGCGCAAAGACCTCCGGAAAGTGTCCATCTCGACCCAAAGCAAACAGCACCCGCGAACTTGCTCCCAGAGTTACGCTAAATGCAGATAAACTTGCCATTATCGTGGCGATAATTCCCGCCCAGCGACCCCAATCCCCAAATAGTAAATCAGCAACATAAATAAACGGCGTGCTTGTATTGGCCAATTCGGTATAATTAACCACGCCCATCATCACCCAAAGCAGCAATACATAAATAACCATTCCCACCAAAAGTGTGATTAAAATGGCCCGGGGAATATTTTTTGCTGGATCAACGATTTCCTCGGCGGCAACGGTGATCAGATCGAATCCTACATACGAAATATAAATGAGGCCCATGGTTGGTATAAGCGGTCCCCAGCCGTAAGGAGCTATGGGATCGAGATTGGCCGGTTCCACATAAAAAGCGCCTAAAAGTCCTACGCCAACCAACACAATCAATTCTACGATGTTCATGATGGTGATTACAACCAGTGCTTCAGCTTGACCTCGTAAATTCGTGAGCGTAAAAAACACAGTAGTGATAAGTACGATTGCAATGACACTAATCTCGGGGAAGAAATAATTTTTGATGGTATAAGCAAAAATCACCACGTAAAGCGAACAGGCCAACGTGTTTCCGATCCAGAAAAACCAACCGGTTAAAAAAGCAACGGGGCGGGGCAGGGTGCGACTGGTAAACGAATATCCACCGCCCGCAATGGGCAAGGCTGCTCCGAGTTCGCTGTAGCTAAGTGCGGTAAATAAAGTGAGCAATCCCATCGCCAGGTAAGCGATGATTCCAAGCGGTCCGGCCGACTCTGCCACTAAACTGGGCAGCGCGAAAATACCGGGCCCCATCATGGCTCCGATACCAATCATCACGGCCATAAACAGACCAATATTTCGTTTAAATCCGGATTGCTCCGCCATATAGATGCGTTAAAAAATTCACTTCAAAAAATATATCCTAAGGCTAAAGTGCAACCGGAAATATTGGGTGGATAAAACCGATCTCACCCTTGTTCCCTCTCCTACAATAGGAGAGGGAGGTTCCTTTGTGTTTCTAAATTGTGTAAAAAATGGGTCATCCTGAGTGGTAGCGAAGGGTCAACAGAACTTTGAACATCACCACCATCATTTCGACGAAGTCGGGGTGATGGATTTGTAGAAATTGGTACTGACCCTTAAATGTAATCCATCAGCCGTGCTATTGCCCGACAGATGGAGAAGCACCTCCGCCATTCACGATTCCGACCGCCGTCGGGATCAGTTTGACATCTCGGGGTCAAACAACAAAATGTGCCTTCGGCAGGCTCAGGCATCTCTCGATAGTTATTCTTGGAAGAAATCCGGTGGGTGAGCCTGTCAAACCCACCGAGCCCTGTCCATAAAAAATAATTGTTACTGACCAATCCATTTGACGGTTTAAACCCGTCCGATGGATTATTGATAGGGTTGAATTTGATTGTTGAGATCGTTCAGCGGTCTTAATTCTATATAATAAAGAAACCGGTGGTTCAGGCTAGGCATCACGAACCAGTCAGCCTGTGTAAAAACTCTAGATTTGTTTTTTGGGGATTTTCAGAAGTATTAGCCCGTAAGAATTGAACGCTGACTTAAATACCCCTGTATTTTTTGTTGAATAGGTGTAGCCATCATTACGGCCTCAATCAACCCTTTACTACCCACGATAGTTAGCATTCTCTTAAGGTTATAAGTGAGCACACTCAAACTCATCTCTGTAGATACATGTTCCAAGCCTTTGCTTAAAAAGTATCCATGCCCCATGGTACGTTTTAATGTGCCAAACGGATGTTCAGCAAGTTGAGCTCGCAGCGCCATCTTTTCCGGATGGGCCTTTAGCCGGGCTTTCACAGCATCTATGACCTGGGAATACTTCCAACGGTGCATACGCCGATTTCCTCGTTTGGCTCGGGTACAATGTGGGCGTAGGTGACAGCGCTGACACGCAGAAGTTTCATAAAAACGGGTTTGTTTTCCGTGTTTTGTAGCCGTGAAGTTATACCGCAGATACTGCCCGGCCGGACATAGGAAACTATCGCGGGCGGAGTCATAGACAAAGGCACTCTTGGGGTACATTCCGGGGGCTTGCCCACCGTTTACTTTTGCCGCAGGTACATAGCACGAGGCGCCCATGCGCTCACAAGCCACAATCTGCTGCTCATTATAATAGCCTTTGTCCGCTACGACTTCTATAGAGTCTACGCCTAACACCTTCTTAGCCTGACGCGTCATTGGTAAGAGTTGATGTAGGTCGGTATGCTCGGAGGTGACGTGGTGCGCAACGATCAATTTGTGTTTGCTATCAACGGCAATTTGCACATTGTAGCATACATCTCGCCCTTTATGTCCAGTGCGCATCGTGCGACTGTCTGGGTCCGTCAAGGAGCCTCCGGGCAGCTCCTCATCGTGCATACGATCTCGCAGGGCTTCTAATTCGCTTTTTTGCGCCTGCAGAGCTTTAATTTTCTCCCCCATAGAATCCTCTGCTTGCATGGCGAGCTCTTCTTCGTCCGCTCGATCCATCTGCCCAAGCCACTCAGCCAGTTGCTCATTAAGCTCGCTGATGGCTTGTTCGATGCTTTTGCGAGAGTAACTGCGTGAGGAATGATTTACGGCCTCAAACTTACTGCCATCAATGGCAATAAGTTGTCCACCAAATACGCCCATGCGTTTACATAAGAGTATAAACTCCACACATACAGCCTGTAATGGCTTCGTATTGTCTTTGCGGAAATTAGCAATGGTTTTAAAGTCTGGCTGCAATTTACCCAGTAACCACATGAGTTCAAGGTTGCGCCGAGTTTCGCGTTCAAGAACCCGGCTACTACGTAGCCCGTGCAAATACCCATATACATACAACTTAAGTAGGTCTTCGGCTCGATAGGGAGGGCGGCCTGTGGAAGCCAGTTGAGTATGAGTAAAGCCCAGTTCATATAGGTTCAAACTCTCGATATAGGCATCAATAAAACGAACAGTGTGCTCCGCATCGATGTAATCATCAAGGACTTCAGGAAAGAGCGTTGCCTGTGAACGATTCGCAGGTCGAATGTAATCCATATGCAGTACAATTTGGTTACACTACATTAATAATCAATTACTTATATAGCAAATTAATAACGCATTAATCCCTTAATTTTTACACAGGCTGACCGGTTCGTGACGAGGGGAAGCGATGCTTCTCCGCCAGCTGGCTGATCAGCATGACATCCCTTGGTCAAACTACAGAATGTGCCTTCGGCAAGCTCAGGCATCGTCTTCTAATTACATTGTGGAAATTATCCTAGGTGGGTGAGCCTGTTGAATCCACCGAACTCAGTCCATAAAAATAATTATTTCTGCCCCATCCATCTGACGGTTTAAACCCGTCTGATGGATTTTCTTGAGTTGAATTTGATTGTAGAGGGCGAACAAGGTCACAGTACTCAATTAAAAATGAACCAGTGGAAAAGTGATTCATAAAAAGTTTTATAGGCAGTTGTTAATTCTTGATATCTCACTTCATAATTGGGCGCTAAAAGTCCATAAAATGGAGCTTTATTAGACGGGATTATGGCTTTCAAAATATTTATGCAAAAACAAGCGCCTAAGAATACGACCAAATTTAGATCACTTATGTAGTTTATATCTTCAAATTGCTGAATCAAATAATCCCAATCAACTTCATCGCCATTTCGTAGTATGACAGAGTTTTCATTTCTGTGACCATGCAGTTCTAAGTGAACTATCGGGAATTTATTAGTTGTCTTAATCTCTTCCTTAATTTTTGAAAAGAAGCCTTGTAAGTCTTTTCTATCTTCGATACTGAAATCAGAAATTTCAAACCAATTTGGTTTATCCCTTGAATACAGGATGGAATCAAAAATATCAGAAGTAGTATTATAATCCCCTTCAAAAAGTGATTCAGCAACATATACCTTATCAAGTTTGATGTAATTTCCTTGCATAAGAATTATTTACTCAAAAGACCCGACGTTTAAGCGGCGAGTCTGGAGTTTGAAATTAAAGACCCGAATCGCGTCCGAGTCCGAGTGAAACGCTTATTAGGCAAAAACAGTCTCTTCTTCTACGGTGATATATCTCATTGTAGAGATATAAACAAGGGTTGGTACAGTTATTCTAGTTGCAGGTGATGCGAGTTTTAAACCATCATATGCTATTAAGATCCACCCAACCCCACTTACCAATCTCGCAAAAGTTTTTTGGGTTATTTTTTTTGACAAAGTTTGGGCTATTTTTTTAGCTGCTTCTTTCCCAACTTGTTTTTCAATTAATTTAATAAGAATACTAAGTATAATTTCTTTAACTGCCTTTTTTCCAAGTATTTGAACGAGAAAAATTAAAACACTACCACTCGAGCCTATTTTTAAAATATCAAATGCAGCTTGATTTGCAGCTTCCTTATCTAGACCTGCTTCTTGAAATGCAGCTGATAATTCATCTTCACTTTTATTTCTTATATGTTCAGATACTAACATTTCAACAATCAATGCTTCGTATTCTGCTACTGTTGCAATTCTAGGTACGTTAAAAGGTTTCTTACCTTTAATTCCAACCCAACCTAATGGTTTACCTAAATAAGGAAAATCAAGATTTGGTTTAAGCATTTTATTGAAAAAAATCGCTACTTCACGAAGCATTTTTAAATACGAAACTCCAGATTCTTGGCCAGTAATTTTTCTAAAACCGTACGCTATTCCGTTTGAGCCAAAATATTTAAGATGAATAACTAAATCTTCTGCAAGTTCAAATCTTTTCTCGCTACCACTTTCTGGTATTCTCTCTTGATCGTAAATATTTTTAAGTTTTCTACTTTTTATAGACCAAATAGTATCCATTAATTGGATAATGGTAGATACTGTTTCTTCATTTGCAGTAAAAATGAAATTTTGTAATTCCTGGTCAGATTGTCGCATATCTTTGAAATTCGTTCCCATTTTTGCCTAACATTCATTCAAGCAAACCACACTGGTTCACTTCGTCCCAATATAAACCCTTACCATTAATAACCAAATACTTAACTAGTACTCCAGCAGCCTTCGAAGTTGGACGTTCAATTGTTCAAGGTTCAAATAACCTTCTTCCAGTTTTTTGTTGAAGGGGATGGGTGTGTCAATCGGGGCGGCGCGAAGGACGGGAGCGTCCAGATATTCAAAACAATGCTCGTTGATGAGTGCTGAGATTTCACTCATTGGTCCCATGGTTATTGAAGGTTCTTGTAGCAGTAACACCCGACCGGTTTTTTGTACCGATTGGTAAATGGCTTCTTTATCTAGAGGGGCTAAACATCGAAGATCGAGGATTTCAAGATTTACTCCTTCTTTTTCAAATTGATCGGCGATTTCTAAGGCCCATTGTACGCCAAATCCATAAGTGATGATAGTGGCATCGGTACCTTCTCGTTGGATTTTTGCTTTCCCTAATGGCTCGTACACGGCGTGATCGGGAGTCACGGCTCGCAAACTTCGGTACAACTTTTTGTGCTCGAAAAACAGCACCGGATTAGGATCGAATAGGGAAGCGTAAAGTAAATTCTGAGCATCTTCTACCGTTCCGGGAACCACGATTTTTAGTCCGGCATGCGGCATAAACCAACCTTCGGGCGATTGGGAGTGAAACGGTCCGGCACCCACTCCGGCACCGTGAGGCATCCGTATGGTGATATTCAACGCTGGCGACCAACGATACTTCGATTTAGCAATATTCTGAATGATCTGATTTATCCCGCAGCTTACAAAATCGGAAAACTGCATTTCTACCACGGGTTTAAAACCTTCGAGGGCAAGTCCAACCGCTGCACCCAACACTCCAGATTCAATGATGGGTGTATTTCGGATTCGATCTGCCCCAAATCGGTCCAGAAATCCTTCGGTGATTTTAAACACGCCGCCATATCCGGCGATATCCTGACCCATAATGATGAACTGTTCATCTTCGGCAAATGCCTGTCTGAGGGAGGATTGAATCACATCCACAAAGCGTTTTTCGGAACTGCTACCTTTGGATTTGGAAGCCTTTGGAATCACAGGCGTTTCGTTCGAATACACCGCATCCATTTCAGTCTGAAGATCGAATTCCGGTTCAGCGGCATTTAAAGCTCGCTCTAAATCCGGCATAAACATAGCGTCCACTTCGTCCTGAATCTGATCAAATTCTTCACGGGTGTGCATGTGATGCGTTTCCATGTACTTTTCGAAGCGCATAATCGGATCCTTCTTCGACCACTCATCGAACATATCATCGGGGACATAAGCCGTGCCGGAGGCTTCTTCATGTCCTCGCATGCGAAAGGTTTTGGCTTCGATGAGCACCGGACCTTCTTGTAAAGCTCGTTTACGCGCATTTTTCATGGTGTCAATAACTTCCAACACATTATTCCCATCGATATGATAGCCGTGGATTCCATAGCCTTTTGCTCGATCAGAGAGGTGTTCGCAGGCATATTGCTCGCTGGAAGGAGTGGAAAGTCCGTACCCGTTATTCTCGATGATAAACACCACCGGAAGTTTCCAGACGGCAGCCAGATTAATGGCTTCGTGGAAGTCGCCCTCGCTGGTGGCTCCATCCCCACAAAAAGAAAATGCAACTGCTTGTTCACCCTGAAGTTTTTTAGCCAAAGCAAGACCATCGGCAACCGGCATCATTGCTCCAAGATGTGAGATCATTCCCACGATGTTGTGATCTAATGTACCGAAGTGAAAAGAACGTTCACGTCCTTTCGAAAAACCGTCTGCTTTGCCAAAAAGCTGGCAAAATAATTCATAAAACGGAACACCTCGAGTGGTAAAAACTCCTAGGTTACGATGCATCGGCAGGATGTAATCATGTTTTTCGCTGGCGAGCGTAACACCAACGGCTACAGCTTCTTGTCCAATTCCCGAAAACCACTTAGAAATGCGATTTTGACGTAGCAATTTGAGCATGCGCTCTTCAATTCGTCTTGGTAACAGCAGTGCTTTATAGATGTCGAGCGCTTTTGAGCGCTTCATTTTTTTCTTCGGTGTGATCACGTGTAAACTTCGACTCCATTTAGTTTAACCGCAGGTAGATAGCCAAATTTAAATCCATCGACAATCTCCAATTTTCAATTTTACATTTATCAATTATCAATGATCAATTAAGAATTTGGAATGATTCGCGTTTCCTACAGCGGTCGGGAGAAGTGATCTCAGTATTTGTGATTTAGAGATTGCATCGTGAGATTAACTTTATAAACAACTACTCCATCATTTCGACGAAGTCGGGGTGATGGAAGTGCTGATCTAAAGAATGGCCTGTAACTTGAATCCATCAGCCGGGCTTTATTCCCGACAGATGGAGGAGCATCTACTCAATTCACAATTTCGACAATATTTCGGTAAAGTGATGACAGGAAAGTTGATAATGCCTTTGGCTGGCTCATGCACTGTTTATTTGTTCTTTATGGAAACAATGTAGGTGGGTGAGCTTGTCGAACCCATCGGTTTAACAGAGATTGCTTCGTCGCAGGCTGCTCGCAATAGGGGCTTTACCAGTTTTTGGAGTCATCCCTGCGAAAACAGGGATCTAGAGAGTGAAAAAGGTGTTGAGTTTTTAGAACGCTCAAGATTCCCACCAATCCTGCGCATATAGCTTCGGATTGCATGCTTCGTGGGAATGACTTGTTAAGAGAACGCTTTTGAGGATTAGTGCTTTTGAAGCGAACCACTCAGCAACATTCAATATTCAACAAGGAATAATCAATATTCATGACTGGAGATACGAAAGGCTAAATAAACTTTAAATAGTCTGTTCCTCTGTGTCTTATTATCTTAGTGCTTTCGAGATGTAGGTGCCTAGAATAGGTTGACATAAATTATCATTAAAATGGTGAACATATGTCGAAGAAGTATTTAAAGCAACGCCGCACGTTTTGCCCTACCTTACGCAAGCAAGTGGTCCGAGAAGTAGAGTCTGGTAAGCTAGGA